>NZ_JASNJE010000002.1 GCF_030164465.1 Sedimentitalea xiamensis | reverse complement strand
CTCCCGCCCCCCCGCCCCCCCCGCCCCCCCCCCGGCCGGGGGGGGGGGGGGGGGGGGGCGGGGGGGGGGGGGGGGGGGGGGCCCCCCCCCCCCGCGACGGGGTCAGTGGTCCGCTGCCGCGGCGCCTGCGCCGCGCGGCACGCGGACGCTTTCCACCAGTTCGACGATGTCCTGCGGAACCGGCTTGGTCATGCCCGACACCACATAGGCGACGGCGAAGTTAATGGCCGCGCCGACCGCGCCGAACGAGGTCGACTTGATCGTGCCCAGCAGCGGATCGGCATCGCTGAAGCTGTTGGTGTCAGGGATGAAGAACCAGCCCTTGTGCAGGAAGATGTAGACCAGCGTGACGACCAGGCCGGCCAGCATGCCCGCCACGGCGCCCGCATTGTTCACCTTCTTGGAGAAGATGCCCATCATCAGGGCCGGGAAGATCGACGCCGCCGCCAAGCCGAAGGCCAGGGCCACCGTCTGGGCCGCGAAGCCCGGCGGGTTGAGACCCAGGTAGGTGGCCACGACGATGGCGATGGCCATGGCGATCCGCGCCGACAGGAGTTCGCCCTTTTCCGAGATGTTCGGGGCGAACCGGCCCTTGATCAGGTCGTGGGACACGGCGGAGGAAATCGCCAGCAGCAGACCCGCCGCGGTGGACAGCGCCGCCGCCAGACCGCCCGCAGCCACCAGACCGATGACCCAGGCGGGCAGGTTGGCGATTTCCGGGTTGGCCAGAACCAGGATGTCCTGGTTGAAGTTGGTCAGCTCGTTGCCGGCCCAGCCGTTTTCCGCCGCCTTTGTCTGCATGGCTTCGGACTTGTCGTTGTAGTACTGGATCTTGCCGTCGCCGTTCTTGTCTTCCCAGCCGAGAAGCCCAGTTTTCTGCCAGGTTTCCATCCAGTTATACCGCGGATCGCTGTCGATCTGTTCGAGCGAAACCGCCTCTGCATCGGTGCCATTGGGCCAGAACATGTCGGTGATGTTCAGGCGCGCCATCGCGCCCACAGCCGGGGCCGTCAGGTAGAGCAGCGCGATGAAGACCAGCGCCCAGCCGGCGGACCAGCGGGCGTCCGCCACGCGCGGCACGGTGAAGAAGCGCATGATGACGTGCGGCAGACCGGCGGTGCCGATCATCAGCGACAGCGTGAACAGCATCATGTTGAACGTGTCACCGTTGTGCGCCGTGTACTCATTGAACCCGAGTTCGGCCACCAGGGCATCCAGTTTCGCCAGCAGCGGTTCGCCCGTGGCGGCATAGTCGCCAAACAGCCCCAATGCCGGGATCGGGTTGCCGGTCAGTTGCAGCGAAATGAACACGGCCGGGATCGTGTAGGCCAGGATCAGAACGCAGTATTGCGCGACCTGGGTGTAGGTCACGCCCTTCATGCCGCCGAACACCGCGTAGGCGAAGACGATCACGGCGCCGATCAGCAGGCCGGCGGTGTTGGAGATTTCCAGGAACCGGCCGAAGGCCACGCCGACGCCGGTCATCTGGCCGATCACGTAGGTGGTCGAGGCGATGATCAGGCAGATCACGGCCACCAGACGTGCCGTCGGCGAATAGAAGCGGTCGCCGATGAATTCCGACACGGTGAACTTGCCGAACTTGCGCAGGTAGGGCGCGAGCAGCAGCGCCAGCAGCACGTAGCCGCCGGTCCAGCCCATCAGGTAGGTGGAGTTGTCATAGCCGGTAAAGGCAATGAGGCCGGCCATCGAGATGAAGGAGGCGGCCGACATCCAGTCCGCCGCGGTGGCCATGCCGTTTGTGACCGGGTGAACGCCGCGCCCGGCGGCGTAGAATTCCGACGTGGACCCGGCGCGGGCCCAGATCGCGATGCCGATGTAGAGCGCGAAACTCGCGCCCACGAACATCAGGTTGATGGTAAACTGATCCATGTTTCTCCGCCCTTATTCCTCTTCGACGCCGTATTGCGCGTCGAGTTTGTTCATCCGCCAGGCGTAGTTGAAGATCAGCAGCAGAAACACCAGGATCGAGCCTTGCTGGGCGAACCAGAAGCCGAGATCGGTGCCGCCGACGCTGATGCCGGACAGCATCGGGCGCAGCAGGATGCCGAACCCGAAGGAGACCAGCGCCCATACGACGAGGCTGATCAGAATGATGCGCACGTTCGCCGACCAGTAGTCCTTGTCCGACTGGGCGGTGGCCGCGGCATGAGTAGATTGGTCCGCCATGGCGGGTCCTCCTTCTTCCTCCAAAATGATGGGCGCAGCGGGTCAGGGCGGCGCCCGGTCTTGCAAGCGTGTCAGGCTGTCGCCTTTGACACGACGGCAGCCAGTTCCGCCGCGATCGCGTCGATATCGCCCATCGCATCGATGGACTTCAGGACACCCTTCTTCTTGTAATAGGCAATCAGCGGCGCGGTCTGTTCGTGATAGGCCACCAGCCGGCTGGCGACGGTTTCCGCGTTGTCGTCTGCCCGCCGTTTCATGTCGGTGCCGCCGCATTTGTCGCAGGTTCCGGCGACGGCGGGCGCCTTGAACGTGTCGTGATAGCCTTCGCCGCAGGTGCCGCAGGTGAAGCGGCCGGAGATGCGTGTGACCATCGCGGCGTCGTCGACCTCGAGGCTGACGGCGGCGTTGATGGCCTGGCCGTTTTCGGCCAGCAGCGTGTCGAGCGCCTCGGCCTGCACCGTGGTGCGGGGGAAGCCGTCGAGGATCACGCCCCGGGCGCAGTCGGGTTCCGCCAGGCGGTCGCGCA
Organism: Sedimentitalea xiamensis; assembly: GCF_030164465.1. GTDB lineage: Bacteria > Pseudomonadota > Alphaproteobacteria > Rhodobacterales > Rhodobacteraceae > Sedimentitalea > Sedimentitalea xiamensis. The sequence continues at coordinate 266,552 of NZ_JASNJE010000002.1, read as the reverse complement.
GGATCGCGATGACGATGTCGTCGCTGACCAGTTCGCCGGCTTCCATCACCGCCTTGGCGGCCTTGCCGGCCTCGGTGCCCGCCGCGACGGCGGCGCGCAGGAGATCGCCGGTGGAAAGCTGCACCAGCCCGAATGTCTCTTCCAGCATCCGGGCCTGGGTGCCTTTGCCGGCCCCCGGAGGGCCCAGCAGGATCAGGACGGCGGGTTTCGTCAGGGTTTCCGTTGTCATGGCTCCGTTACCCCGCACGGTTGGCGATCAGGTCGTCCACGACCGACGGATCGGCCAGGGTCGAGGTGTCGCCGAGGCTGCCATAGTCGTTTTCGGCAATCTTGCGCAGGATGCGGCGCATGATCTTGCCGGACCGGGTCTTGGGCAGGCCGGGGGCCCACTGGATGACGTCGGGCGATGCGATCGGGCCGATTTCCGTGCGCACCCAGGTGCGCAGTTCCTTGACCAGATCGTCGGTCGGTTCGACGCCGTTCATCAGGGTCACGTAGCAGTAGATGCCCTGGCCCTTGATGTCGTGCGGGTATCCGACCACGGCGGCTTCGGCGACCTTGGCATGGGCGACGAGCGCGCTTTCCACTTCGGCGGTGCCCATGCGGTGGCCCGAGACGTTGATCACGTCGTCCACGCGGCCGGTGATCCAGTAATCGCCGTCGGCGTCCCGCTTGCAGCCGTCACCGGCGAAGTAATAGCCCTTGTAGTCGCCGAAATAGGTCTTTTCGAACCGTTCATGATCGCCCCAGACGGTGCGCATCTGGCCCGGCCAGCTGTCCTTGAGGCAAAGCACGCCCTCGCAGGGATAGTCGTGGATTTCCTCGCCGGTATGGGGGTCGAGCACGACGGTCTGTACGCCGAAGAACGGCTTCATCGCCGAACCGGGCTTCAGCGCGTGGGCGCCGGGCAGGGGGGTCAGCAGATGGCCGCCGGTCTCGGTCTGCCACCAGGTATCGACGATCGGGCATCTTCCCTTGCCGACGACGTCGTTATACCAGTTCCAGGCTTCGGGGTTGATCGGCTCGCCGACCGTCCCGAGGATGCGCAGGGAGGAGAGATCGCATTTCTCGACGAACTGGTTGCCCTGGCCCATCAGCGCCCGCAGCGCGGTCGGCGCGGTGTAGAACTGGTTCACCTTGTGCTTTTCGCAGACCTGCCAGAAACGGCTGGCGTCCGGGTAGGTCGGCACGCCTTCGAACATCACGGTGGTCGCGCCATTGGCCAGCGGTCCATAGACGATATAGCTGTGGCCCGTGACCCAGCCCACGTCCGCGGTGCACCAGAAGATGTCGCCGTCCTTGTAGTCGAACACGTATTCATGGGTCATCGAGGCGAAGACAAGATAGCCCGCCGAGCAATGCACCACGCCCTTGGGCTGGCCGGTGGAGCCGGAAGTATAGAGAACGAACAGCGGGTCTTCGGCGTTCATTTCGACCGGCTTGGAATAATCGTCCGCTTCCAGCGACAGTTCGTTGTAGTCGAAATCGCGCCCTTCGACCCAGGTGGTCTGGCCACCGGTGCGCTTGACGACCAGGCACTTGACGCTGTCCTTGCAGTGCAGCAGCGCCGCGTCCGCGTTGGATTTCAGCGGTGTCTGGCGTCCGCCGCGCGGCGCGTAATCCGCGGTGATGACGACCTTGGCGTCGGAGCCGTTGATCCGCGCGCCCAATGCGTCCGGCGAGAACCCCGCGAAGACGATGGAATGGATCGCGCCGATCCGGGCGCAGGCGAGCATGGCATAGGCCGCTTCCGGGATCATCGGGAGATAGAGAACGACGCGGTCGCCCTTGCGCACACCCAGGTCTTCGAGGATGTTGGCCATCTTGCAGACGGCTGCGTGCAGTTCCTTGTAAGTGATATGCTTGGCGGCTTCGTTCGGATCGTCCGGTTCGAAGATGATGGCGGTCTGGTCGCCGCGGGTGGCCAGGTGGCGGTCGACGCAGTTGGCCGACACGTTCATGGTGCCGTCTTCGAACCACTTGATCGACACGTTGCCGGGTTCGAAACTGGTGTTCTTGACGATGGAATAGGGCTTGATCCAGTCGATGCGCTTGCCGTGTTCGCCCCAGAACGCTTCGGGATCGCTGATCGACGCGGCATACATCTCGTCATAGGTGGCGGCATCGATATGGGCATTGGCGACCATCTCGGCCGATGGGGGATAGACGTCCGACGCCGTCTTGTCCGATGGTGCTGTGGTGCTCATGAAAGGCTCCTCCCTCTGACTGTGTACTTTCGGCCCGGACCGGACCGGCATCGGGGAAACGAACCCCCGACGCTCCTCGGTTTGGATAATAACGTGACGTGAAAATAATGGAATAACTTACCGTAATGAAACGATTTGCTTGTAAATTTTTTTCGACAGGAGAGCTGATTTTGTAAATCCTGCTTCTCTGTTAACATTTTTTTGTTCTGACATAAGGCATTGCCTGTTAACGGAATTTCTATAGGGTTGGTCGGCGTCGTGTCAATGGAAGCTGCCGTGGCGTCATCATGCGGCTGACATCGGTGTGACATATTGTTTCGTTTCTCGGATCGGGAGGCCGGAGGGTGTCTGAACCCGCCGTTCCGGACATGCCGGCGACTCGCCGGGCGCCGCGCGCGAGTCGTCGGCGCGCGGCGGCGGGGCCGTCCGGATCGGGGGCTTGGCATCGCGGTGCGTCCGCGCTAGTTTTCCTGACAAGCGGTGCGATCAATGGCCCGCAGCAAGGGAGTGTATCATATGAACAAGATGTTGACCGGGGCCGTCGCGGCCACCGTAGCTTTGTCGTTCGTCGCGGAAGCGTCGGCCACGGAATGGAACGTTTCGGTCTGGGGCAAGCGCCGCGCCTTCACCGAGCATATCGAGAAACTGGCCGAACTGGTGAGCGAGAAGACCAATGGCGAGTTCACCATGAATGTCAGCTATGGCGGGCTGTCCAAGAACCGGGAAAACCTGGACGGCATTTCCATCGGCGCATTCGAGATGGCGCAGTTCTGCGCGGGATACCACCCGGACAAGAACCGGCTGATCACGGTTCTCGAACTGCCCTTCCTGGGCGTGTCGAACCTGAAGGAAGAAGTCGCTGTCAGCCATGCGGTCTATGCCCATCCCGCGGTTCAGGACGAGATGGCGCAATGGAACGCCAGGCTGCTGATGACCAGCCCGATGCCGCAATACAATATCGTCGGCACCGGCGAACCGCGCGACGAGCTGGCCGAATTCGAAGGCATGCGCGTCCGCGCCACCGGCGGTCTGGGCGAAGCCTTCGCGGCGGTCGGGGCGGTGCCGACCTCGGTGACATCCAGCGAAGCCTATCAGGCGATGGAATCCGGTGTCGTGGATACGGTCGCTTTCGCGCAGCATGCGCACCTGTCCTTTGGCACCATCAACCAGGCCGCATGGTGGACGGCGAACCTGAACCCCGGCACCGTCAACTGCCCGGTCGTCGTGAACATCGACGCCTATGAGGCGCTTCCGGACGCGCATCGCGAGGCGCTCGACAGTTCGGTCGACGAGGCGATCGCGCATTATCTCGCCAATTACGGCGAACTGCTCAAGAAGTGGGACAGCGTGCTCGAAGAGAAGGGCGTCGCCAAGATCGAGATCAGCGACGCGGAACTGGCGGCCTTCCGCGAAAAGGCCGCCGACCCGATCAGCAAGGCCTGGATCGCCGATATCGAGGCGCAGGGCCTGCCGGGACAGGAATTGTACGACCTGGTCGAGACAACCCTGACCGAAACCAAGGCGACCAACTGACAGGCGTCACGGCCTGAGCGCAGGAACACGTCGGGGCCGCGCCCGTTGCGCGGCCCCGAGTCATAAAAGGGGGATAGGCATATGGCGGGTTCCGCAGCGGTTCTGGAAGATTCCAGCCTGCTCAGCCGATTGGACCGGGCGCTGCTGCCGCTCGAACGGTTCTGCGCGTTGCTGAGCGGTCTGGCGATCTTTTCCCTGATGTTCCTGGCCGCCTGGTCGGTGATCGGGCGAAAGTTCTTCGGCGCGCCGATGCTGGGCTATATCGACTATATCGAGGCGGCGATGCCGATCATCGCGATCATGGGGATTTCCTATGTCCAGCGCGATGGCACCCATATCCGCATGGACATGCTGGTGGGGGCGCTGCACGGACGGGTGCTGTGGTTTTTCGAACTGGTTTCGGTGCTGCTGATCCTGGTGCTGGTCGCCGCCCTGACCTGGGGGGCGTGGGAACATTTCGACCGGTCCTTCGACTGCTCGCGCCCGCTGTGCAGCCGCGACAGTTCCATCGACATCGGATTGCCGACATGGCCCAGCAAGCTGGTCGTGCCGTTCGCCTTCGCGGTTTTGGCGCTGCGCCTGATCCTTCAGGCGGTGGGCTACAGCCGGGCGCTGATCCTGGGGCTGGAAAACCCGGTGGCGGTGCCGCTGAACCTTTCGGTCGCCGAACAGGCCCGGATCGAAGCTGACAGTCTCGCGGGGCACGACTGATGGAACCCATTGAAATCGGATTGTGGGTCAGCGCCGGGCTGCTGGTCCTGGTGCTGGCCGGGATGCGCGTCGCCTTCGCGGCGGGGCTGGCCGGTCTCGTCGGGCTGGTGCTGGTGTTCTGGGCGAAACGCGATTTCGGGGCCGAGCACTTGGGATGGGCGCTGACCGTCGGCATCAAGACTGCGGGGCAGGTGCCCCATTCCAAGGTCAGCGCGCAGGTGCTCAGCCTGATCCCGGTCTTCATCATGATCGGCTACATGGCCTATTACGCCAACCTGACCACGGCGCTGTTCGAGGCCGCCAAGCGCTGGATCGCCTGGGTGCCGGGCGGGCTGGCGGTGTCGACGGTTTTCGCGACGGCGGGGTTCGCCGCTGTGTCCGGGGCTTCTGTCGCGACGGCGGCGGTCTTTGCCCGCATCGCGATCCCCGAGATGCTGAAGATCGGCTACAACAAGCAGTTCGCCGCCGGGGTGGTGGCGGCGGGCGGGACATTGGCGTCGCTGATCCCGCCGTCGGCGATTCTCGTGATCTATGCGATCATCGTGGAACAGGATGTCGGCAAGCTGCTGCTCGCCGGGTTCATTCCCGGCATGTTCTCGGCCCTCGTCTATGCGGCACTGATTATCGGGATCGCGCTGATCTTCAAATCCGTCGGCCCGCCGGTCGGCGGTTTCACGTGGCGGCAGCGCTTTTCGGCCCTGCCGCCGGCGCTGCCCATCGTGGCGGTGGTCGTGATCATCATCTTCTTCGTCTACAACCCTTTCGGCGAAGCCTGGGGCACGCCGACCGAAGGCGGCGCTGTCGGGGCCTTCATCGTCTTCCTCATGGCGCTCTACCGCGGCATGCGCTGGTCGGAACTCAAGGCGGCGCTGCTGGAAACCGCGAAACTGACGGTGATGATCTTCACCATCATCTGGGGGGTCCTGATCTACGTGCGGTTCCTCGGGTTCGCCGAACTTCCCGCGGCTTTTGCCGACTGGATCACCTCGCTTCAGATGTCGCCGATGCTGATCCTGGTCTGCATTCTTCTGGCCTATGCGGTGCTGGGCATGTTCATGGACGCGATCGGAATGCTGCTGCTGACCCTGCCGGTGGTCTATCCGGCGGTCATGGCGCTCAACGGGGGCGAAAACGTGGCCGCCGCCGACAGCGCCTTTGGCATGTCGGGCACCATGTGCGCGATCTGGTTCGGCATCCTCGTGGTCAAGATGGCGGAGTTCTGCCTGATCACGCCGCCCATCGGACTCAATTGTTTTGTCGTGGCCGGGGTGCGGGACGACCTGACGGTGCAGGATGTGTTCAAGGGCGTAACGCCGTTCTTCATCGCCGACGGGCTGACCATCGCGATGCTGGTGGCGTTTCCGGGGATTGTCCTGTTCCTGCCAAGCCTCGCGGGTTAGCGGTCAGCGCAGCGACGCGGCGAGGAAACCGCGCAGGGCAGCGGGGTCGATCGGCTTGTGGATCAGCAGATGCCCGAGCCGGTCGCACAACTGGTCGAGACCGGTGCTGCGGTTGGCGGTGATGATGCAGGCCGGGATGTCGCCATGGACTGCGGTGACGGCCGAGATCGCGTCGATCCCCAGCCGCCCCTGTTCAAGCTGGTAGTCGGCGATGATGGCATCGGGGGCCACATCGATGTCGGCCAGCAGGCGTTCCGCTTCGTCCTGGCAGGTGCAGGGCAGAACATCCACGCCCCATTTTTCCATCGTGAGGGTCAGGGCGTTGCGCAGTTCGTCGTCATTCTCGATCAGCAGCACGATCATGTGCTGCAGCCGGTTCTGCGGGCGGTCGCGGCTGGGCCCGCCGGCGGGCTTGCCGACCGGACCCCTCGGCGCGATCGGCACTTCGACGGAAAACACCGTGCCCCGCCCGACGTCGGAAGCCAGGTGCAACGGATGGTTGAGCAGGGCGCAGGCGCGGTCCACGATGGCCAGCCCCAGACCCATGCCATCGGCGGCGCTGGCGGTGGCGTTCAGGCGCTGGAATTCGCCGAAGATCCTGTCGTGCTCGGCTTCGGCGATGCCGGGTCCGGTATCCCAGACTTCGATCCGGATGGCGTTCTTGCGCCGCCGCGCCCCGACGAGGACGCGGCCGCTGTCGGTATAGCGGATCGCGTTGGAAATCAGGTTCTGAAGGATCCGGCGCAGGTAGGTGGCGTCGCTCAGCACGTCGGCCCCGGTGCGCAGGACCCGAAGGTCCAGCCCCTTGGCGCTGGCCGTCGGCCCCAGTTCGTCGCGGAGCTGCGACAACAGAACGTCCACGGACACCGTCGAGACAAGGACGTTGGCCTGCCCGGAATCCAGTTTCGAGATGTCCAGTAGCGCGGCGAGGATGTTTTCGACGCTTTGCAGCGCATTGGCCGCCTTTGACACGATCTCGCGCGGCTGGGGCGGCAGCATGTCGCTTTCCAGCGAGGCGATGTAGAGCTTGGCGGCGGAGAGTGGTTGCAACAGGTCATGGCTTGCCGCCGCGACAAAGCGCGATTTCGACGCATTGGCGCGTTCGGCCTCGGACAGGGCATCCTCGAGATCGAGCGTGCGTTCCATCACCCGGCGTTCCAGGGTTTCGTTGGCTTCGGAAATCGCCCGGATCGCGGCGCGTTCCGCCGAGATGTCGGTGAAGCTGATGACAAAGCCGTTGTCGGGCATTTCTTGCATGAACACCGCGAGCGTGCGCTTTGAAACGTGTTCGACCTCAAACGACAGCGCCCCGCTGCGCAGCGCGCCGTTCGCCCAGTCTTCGACCAGGTCCGCCGTCGTTTCATCGAGGAACCGGAATTCGTTGCGGAACCGGTCGAAAATCGTCCGGAAACTGTTGCCGATGTTGAACCGCCCGACCGGGATCGACAGCAATTCCCCGACGCGCTGGTTCCATCCCACGAGGCGGCACATCCGGTCGAAGATGCAGACTCCCTGTTTCAGATGTTCCAGGGTGGCGCGGATCAGCAGCGCCTGGTCGTCGAGGATGCGTTCCCGTTCCTGCCGTTCCAGCCGCATGATGTCGGTGATGTCGGTTTGCAGGATGACGGTGCCGCCGTCCGGCGTGCGGTGCTCGCCGACCTGCACCCAACGGTCGCTGTCCATGCGGACATTGAAGATCACGCTGGTGTCCTTGTGCCGGTCCATCCGGCGCCTGGCCCATTGCTGCGGCGTTTCCCTGTCGGGCAGGGCGAGGTGGCTGCTGCGGCTGACCAGTTGGACATAGTCGGCGAAACGGAGTCCCGGCACCAGGCGGTCGCGGATGTCGGGCATGTGCATCCCGAACCGGCTGTTGCACATCACCATTTCCTCGTCCGGGCTGAACAGGGCGAACCCTTCCTGCACGGTTTCGATCGCGTTGGCGAGGTTGGAGCGCGCTGCCTCGGTTTCCTGATTGGCGGCGGCGAGGCGGGCGTTGCTTTCGTTCAGCAGGTCCAGCGCGCGTTCCAGGTCTCGGGTCCGGGCGCGGACCTCTTGTTCCAGCACGGCGGCGCGCTGGAACTGCGTATAGGCGGCGCCGGCGGCATCGGTGCTCTGTTCCACCCGCCCCATGAGCGCAGCCGCGATGATCGACAGTTTCTCGTTCTGCCGTTCCAGCGAATCCGCGGGGTTCACGAGCGATCCGGCCATCGGTCAGCCGTCCTCGGGCGGGTAGATCGCGACCCCCGTCAAGGTCTGGTTCACATGCATGGAGTTGAGCTGTTCGCCATAGGTGGAAAAGCCGACCACCCGGTTGCGCGCGAGAATGTCGGACAGGGCGCCGATCTTCTGTTTCTCCTGTGCTTCGAGCCGGCGCAGCAGGCAATCGCAGGCGATGATCGTGTCGGGTTCCCGCTGTTCCGACAGTTTCGCGATTTCCCGTTCCAGATGGATTTCCATGTCTTCCGGTTCGGCGAGGGTCAGGACAAGGCCGACATCGATCGCCGAAAAGAAATTGAGATTGCCGTCCGCCGTCAGTTGCTGGATCGCGCGCACGTGGTGCTGGCCGTCGATCTTGACCACGACTGGGTGCGCCGCGAAGGTGAAGGCGGTGAGCTGTTGCGGGTCCTTGCCCAGCAGCCGGGCGTATTCCAGCGCGGCGGGTTCGGCATTGATCTCGTAGACGATCCGGCGGGCCGGGTCCGCGCCGGTGACGACCATGCGCTGGTCCGTGGGGACCAGGTGGTCGGTCTTGAACACCTTGATCGGACAGCGGGTGCGGATCTGGGTCAGCACCGCCGCGTTGAGATGCGTGCGGCCGTCGTTCAGGATGAAGGTGTTGCCGAAATCGGTTCCGTCACCGGCGGAACCGCCGAACAGCGGCACCGGCCCCAGGCCGATCGAGAGATCCGACATGAACACGTCTTCCTTGACCGACATGCCGTCGATCATCAGGAAGGTGAATTCGAAATTCCAATCCGGTTTGCCGCGCGCCATGTCGTTGCGATTGTGGATCATGGTGTCGATCAGATCCTGCGCCACGTAGCTGCCGAGATCCTCGACCACAAGGGTGCGTGCAATGAAATGGCTGCGGGGCAGGCCGACGGCCAGGATCTCGCCTTCGGCATAGCCGCGGCCGGAAATTTCGCCGGCCGTGGTGCAGCCGACGACGGTGGCGGGGGCGAACAGGCGCTTGGCCCTGGCCGCGATGGCGGCGGCGTCGGCCTGGGGGGTCACGAACAGGAACACGACTTCCAGGTCGGAGGGATCGAGCGCATCGGCCAGATCGCGGACGGGGTCGGGCGCATCGTGCAGGGCATAGGCCGAGCGCACTATTCCCGTCATGCGTGACAATGCGCCGGACAGACCATCGGACCGGCCCATCGCTTCTCCTCCCATGTTTCCCCGTGTCGATGCTACGCAGGTCAGGCGCGGTCTGACAAGACGCTTCCGAAGCTGGTTTCCTTGGCGATCAGGACCGCCTGCGTGCGGCTTTGCACCCCGAGTTTCCGCATGATCGCGGTGACATGCGCCTTGACCGTGGTTTCGGCGATCGACAGGTCGTAGGCGATCTGCTTGTTCAGCTTGCCTTCGCAGATCAGTTGCAGGATCCGCGCCTGCTGGTTGGTCAGCGACGCCAGGCGGCTGACCGCATCGTCGCCGTTCTTGGCGTCCTTGTTTTCCAGCAGGACATAGCCGGGCGGCACAAAGGTCCGGCCTTCGCGCAATGTGTCGAAGGCGTTGCGGAACACGTCGCGCTGGCTGTGCTTGGGGACGAATCCCGCGGCGCCGGCGTGGATCACCGAGCTGATCACCCGGTTGTCGGCCATCGACGAGACGATGACGATGGGGGTATCGACGGCGTTGTGCAGCCGGATCAGCCCGTCCAGACCGTTCACGTCGGGCAGGTTCAGGTCGAGCACGATGACATCGGGCGCGTCGTTGTCGCGGATCCAGTCCAGCCCGTCCTGCAGGGTCGCCGCGGTGCTGATGTCGCGAATCCCGGCGACCGCCTGAAGGGTCATCGACAGGGCGTCGCAGAACAGGGGATGATCGTCGACGATCAGGGCCGACCGAAACGAGTTGGACTGGGACTGTCTGTTGGACATGCGCATGTGCCGGCTACCGTGTTGATTGCATTGAGTCTAGCAAAACGAACCCGGAGGCACACTTGGCGAAAGGTCGTAGAACCGAAAACGCGCACCCCGAGGGATGCGCGCCGGTTTTCGGGATCGGGCCGCGGTCAGTTGGCGGCCATCTGCCTGGGCAGCTTGAAGGTCCAGAGCATGCCGCCCTGGTTCAGATAGTTGACCTTCTTGGCGACTTCGCCGCCCCAGAGCGGAACCGCGCCGCCCCAGCCCGAGATGACCGAGACATACTGCTCGCCGTCCTGTTCCCAGGTGATCGGCTGGCCGACGATGCCGGAGCCGGTCTGGAAGGACCACAGTTCGTCGCCAGTCTCATCGTCAAAGGCGATGAAGCGGCCTTCGGGCGTTCCGGTGAACACAAGCCCGCCCGCGGTCGCCATGACGCCGGCCCAGAGCGGGGCTTCGTTCTTGTATTCCCACTTGATTTCGCCGGTGTCCGGGTCCATCGCCTTCAGGCTGCCGATGTGGTCCTCATACATCGGCTTGATGGTGAAGCCGGACCCGAGATAGGCCGCGCCCTTCTTGTAGGTGATCGGCTCGTTCCAGATGTCCATGCCCCATTCGTTGGATGGCACGTAGAAGTTGCCGGTCTTCTGGCTGAAGGCCATCGGCATCCAGTTCTTGCCGCCCAGGAAGCCCGGCGCCGAGAACACGACCTCGCCCTTCTTGCCATCGGCCGCCGCAGAGGGATCGCCGGGGCGGTTTTCCTCGACGAAGATCGGGCGTCCGGTGTCGTCGATGCCGCTGGCCCAGGTGATGTCCTTGACGAAGGGCGCGGCGCGCACGAATGCGCCGTCCTCGCGGTTCAGGACATAGAAGAAGCCGTTGCGGTCGGCGGTGGCGTAGCGCTTGTTGCCGTCACGGTCGGTATAGGCGACGACCTCGTTCACGCCGTCATAGTCCCAGCCTTCGCGCGGGGTGGTCTGGTAGTGCCACTTGATCTCGCCGGTCTTGGGATCGATGCCGATGCGGCTGGCGGCATAGAGGTTGTCGCCCGCATTGCCTTCGGTCGGGGTGCCGGCATTGCGCAGGTGGCTGTTCCAGGGCGCCGGGTTGCCGGTTCCGAAGACCAGCGTGTCAGTGTCGGAATCATAGGATCCGCCGAGCCAGGTCGCGCCGCCGCCGGTCTTCCACATGTCGCCGGGCCAGGTCGCGTTCAGGGTGCCGGTCATGGTGCTTTCCTCGCCGTTCAGCGTGCCCATGTGGCCTTCGATAACCGGACGGGTCCAGACCAGGTCGCCGGTTTCCGCGTCGCGCGCCTGCACTTCGCCGACGATGCCGAATTCACCGCCGGAGTTGCCGGTGATGACCAGGCCGTCCACGATCAGCGGAGCGGCGGTGTAGGAATACCCGGCCTTGTAGTCGGCGATCTTCTTGCGCCAGGCCACGTCGCCGGTCTTTCGGTCCAGCGCGACGATGACCGCGTCCAGCGTGCCGAAATAGATCTTGTCCCCGTAGATCGCCGCGCCGCGGTTCACCACGTCGCAGCAGGGCAGGATGCCTTCGGGAAGCCGCGCGTCATACTGCCAGACTTCCTTGCCGGTCTCCAGGTCGATGGCATACATCCGGCTGTAGGATCCGGTGATATACATCATGCCGTCATAGACCAGCGGCTGGGTTTCCTGGCCGCGCTGCTTTTCGCCGCCCAGCGAGAAGGCCCAGGCCGGAACCAGGTTCTGCACGTTGTCCTTGTTCAGGATGTCCAGCGGGCTGTAGCGCTGAAGGTGACGCCCCATTCCATTGGTGACGACCTGCGTGGTGATCGTCTGGTCGTTGTTCAGATCTTCCTCGGTGACCTGAGCCTGCGCAACGCCTGATGCGAATATGCCCGCAGCGGCCGCGATGATAAACCGGTTCATCGGTTTCCTCCCGTTGGTGTCCAAAATCTCAGCCGGACCACCCGGCAAGGCAGGGTTTACGGCTGCGGGTATTATCAAAGGCAAAGGCCGCAGGCGAAATTGCACAAAGGTCGTAGGGGCGCACAGAGGGGGCGGTCATGCCGGTTCCGGGACCGGCCGGGAAACGGAGCTTGCGCACCGGGTCCGGATGGCCGCGCACGGTTCCGGCACCCCGTCCGGGGAGCAATCCACGCGGAGACGGTCCCGGCCGCCGCGGGCGGCCGCCGGGCGCGGTCAGTCGGCGATCTTGCTGCCGTCCCGCGTCGTGATGCTGGCGAGATAGGCGAGGATGAAATCCTGCACGGTGCGGTCGTCGATGCCGACGTGGCGCATCTTGGTGCCGGGCATGAAGCCGTCATTGTCTTCCATCCAGGCGCGCAGGGCGGCAGGGGTCCAGACGATTCCGGAGGCTTCCAGCGCGATAGAATATTCGTAGTCGGGATAGCTTCCGGCGGCGCGGCCCAGGATGTTTTCGAGCGGCGGACCATAGCTTTCGTGATCGGCGTCGGTCGCGTGGCACCTGCGGCATTCCGCGGCGAACAGTTGAGCGCCCGCATCCACCTTGACCTTTTCAAAGGTGGATTCGGCGGCAGCGCCGGTGGCCAGACCGGACAGGGCAAGCAACAGGGCGGGAATGATCGGTTTCATGGGGTCCTCCGGGGTTCAGATCGGTCCGACCGTAACCGGTCCGCATGTCGGCTCCTATTGACAGGGATCAAGAAAAAGCGGCTTTCGGACTGTGCTTTAGTCGTAGACCGGCCGGTTTTCCGAAGCTCGGTCAGAAGGCCGGGGCGTATTTCCAGTTGTCCGCGTCCGGCGTCACCTCTTCGGGATCGTAGCCCGCCGCCTGCAATCTGAGCGCGATATCGAGACCCTGCGCCGCCGCCTTGTCGACCAGGGCGCGCCCCTGGCCGGTGTCCTGCGCGACTCCGTGACCCCGGATCAGGTCCAGCCCGTAGTTGAACTGCCCGACCGGATCGCCCGCGAGCGCCGCGCGCCGGTCCCATTCGGCGGCGGCGTCAGGGTTGTATTCCGCGCCCAGACCGTTGTTGTCGAGTTGCCCCATCCAGGTCATCGCCCCGGTGTATCCGGCCGCCGCACAGGCCGTGAACACCGACCGGGCGTCGATGTGGTCGCCTTTCTTGGTCAGGTGATATCCCGAGGCGCAGGTTATCATGTCGACCTGCCCGCGCGCGGCATTGTCCAACACCCGGTCAATGCCCATTTCGGGAGGGTTCAGCGCGCCATTGGCATCCGTATCGCCGCACCAGGCGGGGGCGGACAGCAGGCAGGCGATGGCGAAAGCGGGTTTGAACAATGGACGATCCCCCGGACCTGTCGTTCTGTTGCGGGCTTCTTCGTGCGGCGACACCGCCGCCCGGTCAGGGCCGCGTCGCCGCGCCCCAGGGAAAACGGCCGACCTTGATCGTCTTGACGGCCTCGCGGTTCGCAACGTCGATCACCGTCACGTCGCCCGAAACGCCATTGGTGGTGAACAGCAGCGAGTCGTCGGGCGAGAACGCCATGTGCCAGACCCGGCGCCCCACGAGGATGTAGTCTTCGACCTCGAAGGTTTCGGCATTGATGACGGCCACGTGATTGGACGGGCCGAGCGCCACGAAAACGGTCTTTTCGTCGGCGCTGAATTCGAACCCCACGGGTTGCACCCGGTCCGGATGCACGCCTTGCACTTCGAACCGGATCTTGGCCTTTTCCGCCTGGGTGGCCGTGTCGAACACGGTGACGGTGCCGCCGATTTCGGAACTGACCCAAAGTTCGCTGCCGCCGGCGGCGAATTCGGCATGGCGCGGACGCGCATCGACCAGGGTATTGGCGAAAAGTTCGCGGGTTTCCGTGTCGATCCAATGCGCCATGTTGGTGGTTTCGGACGTGGTGATCGCGATTTTCCCGTCCGGGCTCACCGCCATGCCTTCGGGTTCGATGCCGACATTGATCTGCGCCAGGATTGTCCGGGTTTCGGTATCGACGACCGTCGTGATCGCATCGTCTTCGTTGGCGATGTAGAGATGGCGGTCGTTCGGATGAAGGGCGAATTGTTCCGGGTCCTCGCCCGAGGGCAGGTCGTGCAGGATTTCGCCGGTGTCCGGGTCCATCACCTGCACGGTGTCGCTGTCGGAGGCGCAGATATAGACCCGTGAATAGTCGTGCGAAAAGATGATGCCGCGCGGACGTTCGCCCGTGGGAATCGTGCGGGTGACTTCCAGCGTCTGCACGTCGATGACGCTGATGGTGTCGTCCTTCTCGTTGGTGATCCAGACCTCGCCCGCCGACACTGGCGCGGCCAGCAGGATGGCGATGGGAAAATGCAAAAACCTCATTTGAACGCCTCACATCTGCTTTCGGGTTCGTCCAGCCCGAGCGTGTCCATTTCACTGCGTTGATGCAGGTATCCGTCGAGCGGCGCAAGCGCCACCAGAGCCCGGTCCGTCACCAGCGGGATGGGCTGGCGCATCTGCCCGTTCCAGGTCCGGAAGGACAGCGGCCTTCCCTTGAACCCGGCCAGTTCGAACCCGTCCGACAGCAGGAAGTCCCGCAGCGTCGCGGCATCGTCGGCATTGGTGCGCGTCATCGCTTCGCCAAGGCTGCGCATCGCGGCCCAGGCGGCATAGTCGCGCGGAGCCATGTCGCGCCCCGTCATCTCCACGAACCGGTTTTGCAATTGCGCGGCGCCCCATTGTTCGACGACCCGGTCCCAGGCCACCGGACGCAGGCCTTCCGATCCCGCCACCGGGCGCGGCACCCAGGTGTTGTAGGCGACGTATCTGCCGAAATCGTGCAGTTCATCCGCCACCAGCATCATGGCGTAGTCGCCGAAGTCCTGGGTGAACAGGGGCACCTCCTGGGCTGCATTGCGGCGCATGTCGGCGTCGAAGTCCCAGGTCTTTTCGGCGATCGTTCCGATTCCGAACTTGACGGCGCTGCGTTTCAGGGCCGTGGCAAAGGCGATGTCGTCCGGATGCGCGCCGGCGATCATCGCCAGCTTGTCCCAGCGTTTGAACACGGCGAACTGCATCAGGGCATCGGCCCGCATGGCGTCCGACGGGATGGTGTGAAACAGGTTGGCGCGGCAGCCGTCGTCGCGCAGCGTCATGTTGCCGGCCGCGGCATTGAACAGCAGCGCTCCGGCGGCTTCCGGCAGGTCGGCGACGCGCTGCGCATCGGCTGCCGGCATGTCCAGGATGAGAAAGGCGGACGTCGCGAGCGCTGTGCGCGCCGCCGACAGCAGGTCGCCGTCTTCCGGCACCTCCACGACGTCAAGATGGTAGGCATGGTTCAGGAACCGTCCGGTCGTTTCGTTTTCCGTCAGGCCGAGACGCGCGCCGGCGATTCCCAGGTTCTCCGGGTCCGGGTCGAGGTTCGACAGGACCGGCGGGCGCGGCGTCGCCTGTTGCAGGTAAGTCACCGACACCGCGAGATCGGCAAGAGCCGCCACGCCGGACAACCAGGCAAGACCGAGCCCCAGGATCGTTGATCTGAACACGTAATTCTCCTCTTTGATCGTCAATCTGAGCAACGGGCCGACGCATTGCCATTAGACCATGGTCGAAGTTCGGGGCGGATTCGTGCAATCTAGAACCAAGGTCGAATACCGCAGCGCAGCATTGGCGGGTAAAAACGCGAAACTGGATACGAAAGGGAGTAGGACATGTTGACGAGAAAACCATTGGCCGCCCTGGGTCTGATTTTGAGCGCGACGCTTGCGCAGGCGCACGGGGACGTTGCCCCGCAGCCGGTGGATACGGATGTCTTGCCCGATGTCGGCGAGGAGTGGCTGACCGAAAATCCGTATCGCGACGCGGGTATCGATGTCTGGACCGCCGCGATCGAGATCGGCGACAGCGGCTACAATCAGAACTGTGCACGCTGCCACGGACTGGGCGGCGTGTCCGGCGGGCTTGCCCCGGACCTGAGGTATCTCGAAGCCGAGGAATTCGGGGACGAATGGTTCGTCGAACGCTTTCAGACAGGCTATACCCAGAACGGCATAACGAAGATGCCGGCTTTCGGCGAACTCCTGGGGCAGAAAGCCGCCTGGGCGATCCGCACCTATGTCGAAACCCGCCCGGACGATGGGGCGCTGGACGACTATACCGCCCGACTGAAGGAGATCCGGGACGCGCTGGACGGGATGCCGGCCGACGGGGGCGAGGCGGACTCTTTGCGGGCCGAACTGGTCCTGATCGCGGAAAAGATAGAAACCGGGTCCGGCGCGCCTGTCGCCGACAGCCCCGCATTCCGGGCGGCCAACCTGATCTCGGGCGACATGCCCGACTTCAAGGCCGCCGCCGAAGCGTTGACAATCGGCCTCTCGGCCGCACACTGATCCGGGATGCGGTGGCATTTGCAGGTAATCGGATAACACCCGGCCCGGCGCCGCAGTCGCAATTCCGGCGGGCGCCGGGCCACAGGGGGGGCACATGAAAACATCCATCCGCGGCGTTCTTCTCTCCCTGGCGCTCGGATGGTCCGGCGCGACCGCGGGGCTGGCCCGCTGCGCGGATCATGTGCCCCAACCCAAACCGCAGAACGCTGACCGTGACATTGTCGGCGCGGACCTGGACACGATCCGGGACAGGGGGTTCATGACCTTTGCCGTCTATGAGGATTTTCCGCCCTGGTCCTACCTGGACAGGGGCAAGCCTTCCGGGATCGACATCGACATCGCGCGGCTGATTGCCGAGGATATCGGGGTCGAGCCGCGGTTCGATCTGGTCGCCGCCGGAGAGAACCTGGACGCCGACCTGCGAAACTGGGTCTGGAAGGGTCCGGTCGTGGGCGGACAGGTCGCCAATGTCATGATGCATGTTCCCTATGACAGCGAATTCGCCTGCCGTGTCGAGCAGGTCGTTTTCACCGGCCAGTACCATGTGGAGGAGATTGCCATCGCGTACCGCCGGGACGCCTACCCGGACGATCCTCCCGTGCCCGCCTATTTCCGTTTCGATACGGTCGGGGTGGAAAACGATTCCATCGCGGATTTCTACCTCTCGGCCTTTCCGGGCGGGCAATTGGCCGAGAACGTGACCAGGTATCCGAGCGTTCAACTGGCGATGCAGGGGCTGGCAGAGGCCGCGACCAAGGCGGCGATGGGTCCGAAAGCGCAGCTGGAATTCGGTCTGACGCCGGATCTCGACCTTCATGCCCCGCCCTTGCCGGGCTTTTCCGTCGGCAGTTGGACCGTCGGAGTCGCGGTGCATTTCGCCTATCGTCCGCTGGCCTATGCGGTGGACGATGCCATTTTCGCCGCGATGCAGGACGGCCGGATGCAACGGATCTTTGACGATCATGGCGTCACCTTCCGCCCGCCGGAACTGCGGTAACGGCACCTTGGTCCCATTGCCGGGTCTGTGATTCGGCCCTAACGTTTCGAAATCAAGCCGGAGGATCTCCCCATGCAGATGAACGAATCCCGAGAAATCGCCGCGCCGCGTGCGCAAGTCTGGCAGGCGCTGCTGGATCCCGAAGTGTTGAAGAAATGCGTGCCGGGCTGTCAGGAAATGACCGGCTCCGCCGCCGACGGTTTTGAAGCGACGGTCGTGCAGAAGGTCGGTCCGGTCAAGGCGACCTTCAAGGGAAGCGTGACGATATCCGATGTCGTCGAGGGTGAAAGCCTGACGCTGAGCGGCGAAGGCAAGGGCGGCGCCGCCGGATTCGCAAAGGGCGAGGCCAGGGTGACGCTTGCGGACAGCGACGCCGGCACGATTCTGACCTATGACGTGGAGGCGAAGGTCGGCGGCAAGCTGGCGCAGCTCGGCAGCCGCATCATCGACGGTTTCGCCAAGAAGATGGCGGAACAGTTTTTTTCGAGTTTCCAGAACGCGGTCGAAGGCCCGGCGGAACCGGGTGAAACGCCGGACGGCGAAACCGATGGCGAAGCGCCGGCGAAAAAGGGCTGGCTGAAACGGCTCGTGTCCAACTGAGCCAGAAAACGGAACGAAGAGGGGAGATTGTAATGTCTGAAGTTCGGATTGTAGTGAATGGTGTTGAGCGTTTTGGTGTTGTTGAGGGTCGGACGTTGTTGTCGGGTTTTTTGCGGGACGGGCTGGGTTTGACGGGGACGCATGTGGGATGCGACACGAGCCAGTGCGGGGCCTGCGTGGTTCATGTGGACGGTCAGGCGGTGAAGTCCTGCACGATGTTCGCGGTTGAGGCGGACGGGCGTTCGGTGGACACGATCGAGGGGCAGGCGGCGCCGGACGGGACCCTGAACGCGATCCAGCAGGCGTTCCAGGATCATCACGGGCTTCAGTGCGGTTTCTGCACGCCGGGGATGGTGATGTCGGCGGCGGCGCTTCTGAAGGAGAACCCGACGCCGGGCGAGGCGGAGATCCGGGAGTATCTGGAGGGCAATCTCTGCCGGTGCACCGGCTATCACAACATCGTCAAGGCGATCCTGGCGGCGTCGGGTCAGGACGTGGCCGCCATCGCGGCGGAATAACAGCGGGGGGCCAGCCCCCCGCAGCCCCCCGGAGTATTTTTCCAAAGATGAAGGGGGCGGGGCGCGGCCCGGATTTTCAGAGCGGCAGGGCGGGGTTCCCCCCGCCGCCCCAGGGAAGGAGAATGAGAACATGCCGAAGGATCACGGGATCGGGGCCAGCCCGAAGCGGCGCGAGGACGTGCGGTTTCTGAGCGGGACCGGCAATTATACCGACGACATCAACCTGAATGGCCAGGCCTATGTGCATTTCCTGCGCTCGGACGTGGCGCATGGGCGGATCGACAGGGTGGACACGGCGGCGGCGGCGGCGATGCCCGGTGTCGTGCGGATCTTCACCGGCGCGGATTTCGAGGGCGTCGGCGGGCTGCCCTGCGGCTGGCAGGTGACCGACCGGCACGGGCAGCCGATGGCCGAGCCGGGGCACCCGGTGCTGGCGCAGGGCAAGGTGCGCCATGTGGGCGACCCGATCGCGGCGGTGGTGGCCGACACCTATGAACAGGCGCGCGACGCGGCGGAAGCCATCGAGCTCGACATCGAGGAACTGCCCGCCGTGGTCGACATGAAGGCGGCGCTGCGGGACGGTGCGCCGAAGGTGCATGACGACCTGGCGGGCAACCTCTGTTATGACTGGGGGTTCGTCGAGGAGAACCGCGAGGCGGTGGACAAGGCGATCAAGGAAGCGGCGCATGTGACCACGCTGGAGCTGGTGAACCAGCGGATGGTGGCCAACCCGATGGAGCCGCGGGTGGCGGTCGGGGATTACAACCGGGCGACCGGGGATCACACGCTCTATACCACCTCCCAGAACCCGCATGTGATCCGGCTGTTGATGGGGGCCTTCGTGCTGGGCATTCCCGAGCACAAGCTGCGGGTGGTGGCGCCGGACGTGGGCGGCGGGTTCGGCACCAAGATCTTCCACTATGCGGAGGAGGCTTTCTGCACCTTTGCCGCCAAGGCGGTGAACCGGCCGGTCAAGTGGACGAGTTCGCGCAGCGAGGCCTTCATGTCCGACGCCCATGGGCGCGATCACGTGACGAAGATCGAGCTGGCGCTGGACGCGGAGAACAATTTCGTGGCGCTGCGCACCGATACCCATGCCAATATGGGGGCGTATCTGTCGACCTTCGCGCCCTCGGTTCCGACCTGGCTGCACGGCACGCTGATGGCGGGGAACTACAAGACGCCGCTGATCTATGTGAACGTCAAGGCGGTCTTCACCAACACGGTGCCGGTGGATGCCTATCGCGGGGCCGGGCGGCCGGAGGCGACGTTCCAGCTCGAGCGGGTGATCGACAAGGCGGCGCGCGAGCTGGGGGTCGACCCGGTCGCGCTCAGGCGGCAGAACTTCATCACCGAGTTCCCCTATGCCACCCCGGTGGCGGTGGAATACGACACTGGTGATTACAACGCGACGATGGACAAGCTGATCGAGATCGGCGATTTTGCGGGTTTCGCGGCGCGCCGGGCGGCGAGCGAGGCGAAGGGCAAGCTGCGCGGGCTGGGGGTGAACTGCTATATCGAGGCCTGCGGCATCGCGCCCTCCAACCTGGTGGGGCAGCTTGGCGCGCGCGCCGGGCTTTACGAGAGCGCCACGGTGCGGGTCAACGCCACCGGCGGGCTCGTCGTGATGACCGGCAGCCATTCCCACGGGCAGGGGCATGAGACGGCGTTTCCGCAGGTCATCGCCGAGATGATCGGGATCGACGAGAGCATGGTCGAGATCGTGCATGGCGACACGGCGAACACGCCGATGGGGATGGGCACCTACGGGTCGCGTTCCCTCGCGGTGGGGGGCAGCGCCATGGTGCGGGCGACCGAGAAGATCATCAACAAGGCGAAGCGGATCGCGGCGCATCTGATGGAGGCGTCCGAGAGCGACATCGAGCTGAAGGACGGGCAGTTTTCCGTCGCGGGGACCGACAAGTCGGTGGCCTGGGGCGATGTCACCCTGGCGGCCTATGTGCCGCACAACTATCCGCTGGAGGATATCGAGCCGGGTCTCGAGGAGACGGCGTTCTACGATCCGTCGAACTTCACCTACCCGTCGGGCGCCTATGCCTGCGAGGTGGAGGTGGATCCGGAGACCGGCCGCGTGACGATCGAGCGGATGACGGCGGCGGACGATTTTGGCAATATCGTCAACCCGATGATCGTGTCGGGCCAGGTGCATGGCGGGCTCGCCCAGGGGATCGGGCAGGCGCTGCTGGAAGGCTGCGTCTATGACGAGAACGGCCAGTTGCTGAGCGCGTCCTACATGGATTACGCGATGCCGCGGGCGGACGACCTGCCGTTCTACACGGTGGATCATTCCTGCGTCACGCCCTGCACCCACAACCCGCTCGGGGTGAAGGGCTGCGGCGAGGCCGGCGCGATCGGGTCGCCGCCCTCGGTGGTCAACGCGGTGGTCGACGCGTTGCAGTCGGCGGGCCGGGACGTGACCCATATCGACATGCCGCTGAGCCCGGCGCGGGTCTGGGCGGCGCTGCAGGGCTGATTTCAACCGTCCGGACCGGGGCTCTGCCCCGGACCCCGGAGTATTTTCAGCAAGAGGAAGGGGGCGGCCCCGGGCTCTTGGAGGAGACAGAGATGTACAGTTTTGAAGTGGACAAGCCGGGCAGCGTCGAGGCGGCGGTCGCGGCGTTGCAGATCGAGGAGGCGATGGCGCTGGGGGGCGGCCAGACGCTGATCCCGACGCTGAAGCAGCGGCTGGCGAGCCCGTCGCGGCTGGTGAGCCTTGCGGGCATCGCCGAGATGAAGGGGGTTTCCGCAGTGGATGGCGTCGTGACCATCGGCGGCGGCACGCCCCATGCCACGGTGGCGCGCGAGGCGGCCGGGGCCTATCCGGCGCTGGCGGCGCTGGCGGGCAATATCGGCGACCCGGCGGTGCGCAACCGCGGCACCATCGGCGGGTCGCTGGCCAACAACGATCCGGCGGCCTGCTATCCTTCGGCCGCGCTGGCTTCGGGGGCGACCATCGTGACCAGCAGCCGCGAGATCGCGGCGGACGATTATTTCCAGGGCATGTTCACCACGGCGCTGCACGAGGGCGAGATCGTCACCGCGGTGCGCTTTCCGGTGCCGCAGGCGGCGAGCTATCAGAAGTTCGAGCAGCCGGCGTCGCGGTTCGCGCTGGTCGGGGTGTTCTTGGCGCGCTTCGCCGAGGGCGTGCGTGTGGCGGTGACCGGCGCCTCCGAGGACGGCGTGTTCCGCTGGAGCGAAGCCGAGGAGGCGCTGAACAAGGAGTTCCGCGCCGACGCCCTCACCGGCCTCGCCATCGCCCCCGAAAACATGATCGCGGACCTGCACGGCACAAAGGAATACCGCGCACACCTCGTCTCCGTCATGACAAAACGCGCCATCAGGGCCGTGGGGTGACAGGGATACCGCCCCGCCGAACCGGCGGGGCGGTTATCTGTTGATCGATATCAAGGCCCGGAAGCGGCGGATGCACCATAGGAAGCAGACGCGTTTCTTGAGGATATCCCCATGGCGAAACCCAACAGGCAAACTCCGGACGCCGCCGCCAGCATTGCCGATGCGATCGTGCAGATGCAGAGGCACGGTCTCAATTCCATGTCCTGGATGGGGGTGGACGGGATGGAAAGGATGCGCAGCCTTGGCGACGAGGCGTTCAATTTCCTTTCCGAAAGGATGAAAGAGGACGCGACGCTGCTGCACGGGTTGCTGCATTGCCGGGATCTGGAAGAGCTTCGGCGCTTTCAGGCGGAATTCATCCGGACCGCGATCGATCAATACACGGAAGCGACCGGCCGGATGATCGAACTGGGCGCGGCCATGGTTCCGGGACGCCAGCCAAGGGATTAGATGGCGGACCAGAGGCCGAGCGCGCCGACAAGCACGAGGCTCAGCCCCCAGAGGGTTTCGAGATCGAACCAGCTGCGCGCCAGGAATTGCAAACCCAGCCAGCGGTAGACCGCGACTGCCAGGGCGCCCCCGGCGGCGAGCATGGCCAGCGTGTGGACGACGGCCACTCCCAGGGTCAGGCCGGCGTTCCGGATCATCAGGCCGGCTGCCGCGCGATGTCCGGCGTCCAGATCTTCGGTTCCGCAAAGTCCGAGATAGATCGGAACCAGCATCAGGGCCGCCCCGTGGACGATGGCCACCAGAAATGACCAGAGAACGAGCCGGGTGGGCGGTATCCGTGCCAGGAACCGGGGGTGGCGCCGGTTGAAGAGCAGCCACAGACCCATGCCGATCACCACCAGCCCGGCGGCGATCCGCAAGGGCCGTTCGTAGGACAGGAGCGCCGTCATGGCGGAGACCGGCAACAGGATGGCCATCATCGCCAGGAAATGCCCGGCTGTCAGGGCGGCGAGTGCGGAAAGCAGCGCGCCGCCGCGCCGTTCCATCAGCGCCGAGGACACCGCAAGAGGCCATCCCATGCCGGGATTCAGCCCGTGATAAAGACCGCTGATGACCACGGCCAGCCAGAGACCGGCCGTGGTGCTGAACAGGTCGCTCAAGGATCAGGCAGAAGGATAGCAGAAACTGTCGGTGGAACAGTCGCCGCCTTCCAGCCGGATCTGGTGCGATCGGTAGCCTTCGGGAAAGTCGACCCAGAAGTCTTCGGCCAGCGTCAGGCCGCCGTTTTCGCCGACATGCGCCATCACCATCGCCGCGCCCCGATCGCCCGGATAGAACTGGTCGTCCCAGGTCGAGTAGAGGGAGTTGGTCCAGTAGACCCGTTTTCCGTCACGGCTGATTTCGACCATCTGCGGGCCATAGCCGAAGGGCTTGCCGTTGGGATGGGGCGTCCTGGCGACGATCCCGCCGATTTTCACCTTGCCGGCCAGGGTCGGATTCATCGGGTCGGACACATCGTACTGATGCATTTCGCCCAGGCCCCAGCACGAGACATAGAGATACCTGTCATCCAGACTGAGATCGATGTCCGTGACCAGCGGTGGAACCGCGGAAAACCCTTTCAGAAGTTCGGGCAGATCCTCCGGATCCGCCGGCGCCGGGTCGATGGTGATCGTCTTCCTGGCCTGCCAGGTGCCGTCCTTGTCGCGCCACCAGGTGAAGATCGCCCCCTGGAGATTCGTGGTGTCCACGACCACGCCGCAGAAGCCGTATTCCTTGACCGGATCATGGGCCGGACGGATTTCGAGCGCCATCTGGTGGTTTTCCCCCAGGTCTATCGTCTGGACGTTCTTGCGGCCCCGCAGATCCCAGAAATGGATCGCGTGGCCGTATTTGTTGGACAGCAGGTCTTCGGCCACGAGGCCGTTCTCGAATTGCGGAGGCAGGGCCCATTCGGAGCTGACCATGTAGTCGCGCGGCAGGTTCCACCAGAAGTCATAGTGCTTGTCCTGGATGCCGCGGTCCATCTCATAGCGGCCGATGATGTCGAAGGTCTGGCAATCCATGATGAAGATGCCCGGAGGTCCGTCCGTGCCATCCTGTCCGCCGCCGCCGAGCGTCGATACATAGATGCCTTCGGGGCCGCAATGGATCGTATGGGGGCGCGAATAGCCGGTCTTGGCAAAGACCTCCTCGGGCTCGATGATCTTGTGGATGGAGGCTTTGAGCGGCTCCTTCACGTCGATCACGTAGATCCGGGATGAGCGGATGCCGGGGATGATCAGGTAGCGCCGTTCCAGAAAGGCATGGCCGCTGAGCGGGGACAGCGCCGACGAGCAGGCGTTCCAGCCGAAGTGGTGAAATTCGTCCCCCTTGTTGGGCATCATGACGGTATGCAGAATTTTTCCGTAACTGTCTGATTTCGGGTTTACATCCACAACAGCCAGCCCATCGGGCCGGCTTCCGTCCGGG
The DNA here is from genome assembly GCF_030164465.1 of Sedimentitalea xiamensis. Classification (GTDB taxonomy): domain Bacteria; phylum Pseudomonadota; class Alphaproteobacteria; order Rhodobacterales; family Rhodobacteraceae; genus Sedimentitalea; species Sedimentitalea xiamensis. The sequence continues at coordinate 242,402 of NZ_JASNJE010000002.1, read as the reverse complement.
CTGAGCAGCAGGGTATAGGCGATGGTTTCAACCGGCGCCTGCATGGCCAGTTTCGGGGATGCGTGAAATGTCGGATCGGGTCGCAAGTTCAAGGTATGTCCTCCCAGTCGATACGCTGCCGCGATCGGAGTCTCGCCGGAATTCGCCTGTTTCTTCAGCCTGCCGTCGAGCACATGGTCTGCCCGGCGCGGGATTCGGTCAAGGTTTCCTTGCCGGGGGGGACGGACAGGCGGCATTTCCCCGTTCCGGAGGCTTGACCCGCCTGATGGACGTTTCCCGGCGGTGGCGCCGTCAAGGCGGGGAAAACGCGGACCGGAACGCAAGACACCCGGCGCGGGGCCGGGTGTCGGAAGCGGGCATCGGCGCGGTGCGACAGACCTATTTGTTCGGCAGGGGGCCGATCAGCATGATCATCTGGCGGCCTTCCATCTTGGGAAAGTTTTCGACCCGGCCGACATCCTTTGTGTCTTCGGCAACGCGTTCCAGCAACTCGCGTCCCAGATTCTGATGCGCCATCTCGCGTCCGCGAAATCTCAGCGTCACCTTCACCTTGTCGCCGTTTTCCAGGAACTTGAACACATTGCGCATCTTGACATTGTAATCGTTGGTGTCCGTGTTCGGGCGGAATTTGACTTCCTTGATCTCGATGATCTTCTGTTTCTTGCGCGCTTCGGCCTCGCGCTTTTGCGTTTCGTACTTGAACTTGCCGAAGTCCATTATCTTGCAAACGGGCGGGTTTGCATTGGGCGAAATCTCGACAAGATCAAGCCCGGCTTCTTCGGCCATGACCATGGCGCGGGCGGGTGTGACGACACCTACGTTTTCTCCGTCTGCGCCGATGAGGCGGATTTCGGGAGCGCGGATGCTGTCGTTGACGCGCGGGCCGGTGTCGCGGGTCGGCGGCGCGTTGTGGGGTCTGCGGGCTATGGAATCGTTCCTTTGATCGTTGGAATTTATGAAGCGCAAACCTAGCTTTGCCCGCGTTCCTGTTCAAGTCGCAATTCGTTGCCGATAAAATCGGATGCATGGTGTCCAAAGGCGTCTGTTCGTCATATTGCCGGCTTCGGCGACAGGGAACGGGTCAGAACGCGGCGCCGGTTCGGCTTCTCCGGAAAAGCTTGGGAGATTGCCGTGAAACCGGCGATCCGGACCTGCTCAAGACGGCGTTGGCGCGGATCAGGTCGGTCTTGGGACACTGACCCGGATCGGCGCGACCTGTCCGGTTTCGTCCGGCTCGCCGGTCCGCGAGGACGGGCGTGGCGTTTGCGATTGAAAGCGCGGGCGGATCAACCGAGATGGCGGGCGACGAAGAGACGGAACTGTTCGTGAAAGATGTCGAAGGCTTCCGTGCCTTCGATCAGGATGTGGTTGGAACCGGGCAGGGCGATGAACTCGGAATTTGGCAGCAGGGCAGCCATCCGCCGGCCTTCGTCGAGCGGGATGCGCCGGTCGCCTTCGGCATGGAAGACCAGCGCCGGGGCGGTCACCTTGCGGGCCAGCGCGGACACGTCCACATGCGCGTTCATGTCGTTGATCCGCGCGGCGTTTGCCGGCGAGGTGGTCACCCGCTGGCGTTCGTCCCATTGCGCCTTTTGCTGCGGAGACGCCTCGGGGATCATCGATTCGGTGAAGACATTGCGGTAAGCCGGGTTGGCCGAGCCCCAGCCCTCGCGGATCAGGGTGTTCGTGGCTTGGTGCAGCGCCGCCTGTTCCGGCGCACCCCGGCAAAGCGCGCCGCGCGCATAGCCGCCAAGAAGCACCAGGCAGGCCACCTTGTCCGGGTTTTCGGCGGCGTAGCGGATCGAAAAGGCGCAGCCCTGCGACTGGCCGAACAGGGCGAAGCTGGCCAGCCCGGTGGCCTGCACCACCGCGTCCATATCCGAGATCATCGAATCTTCGGACAGTTCGTCCACATCCCAGTCGGACAGGCCGTTGCCGCGCTGATCGAAGCGCACCAGCCGGTGATGCCGGGCGATGCGGGCAAGCCCCGGCCCGGCGATCGGGCTGCGCCAGTCGTAATCCAGGTGATTGATCCAGTTGGGCGCCTTGAACACGGTCGGACCGCTGCCGATTTCCGCATGGGCCAGCATCACCCCGTCCGGGGCGGCGCAGAACCCGATCTTCTGGGCCTGGGCTTCGTCGTCGAACGGGCTGAAGGCCTGCTGCGGTTCCGCGCGCCACTGCCAGACGCGCACCGGGCGGGCGAGGTTGTGGACCCGCTGGATGCCGAGATCGCTGAACCCGTCCTGCAGGCCGGGGGGCAGCATCTGCCAGGCCGCGTCGGAGATGCAGAGACCGCCCGCCGCCGACAGGCTTTCCAGCCGCGCGGCCAGGTTCACCGTGTCGCCCATGAGGTCGTCGCCCTGCGGCGTGACATCGCCCGCATGCAGGCCCATGCGGTAGCGCAGCCGGGTTGTCTCGGGCCGGGCGGTCTCGGTTTCGGCCAGCGCCTGCTGCAATGCGATCGCGCATTCGATGGCCGCGCGGACCGAGGCGAATTCGGCGAGGAAACCGTCGCCGGTGGATTTCACCACCTGTCCTCCCGCATCCGAGATGGCGGGATCGATCACAAGATCACGCAGACCCTGCTGACGGTTCAGGACCGCGTCCTCGTCGGTTTCGACAAGGCTGGAGAACCCTTCGATATCCGCGATCAAGATGGCGCTGAGGCGGCGCATGTCGGCCCCTTGGAAAAACAATCCGGATCACTCTAACCGGAAAGCCCCGCCAGAATCATCTGCCAATATCCGGTTGCGCCCGACGCATGCATTCGTCAGCCGACAAAGGCCTTTTCGACCACGTATTCCTTCGGATCGGAATTCGCGCCTTCGCGCAGGCCGAAGCCTTCGAGGATTTCCTTCAGATCGACGTTGAACCCGAGCGAACCGCAGACCATCGCCCGGTCGGTGGCCGGGTTGATCGGGTCAATGCCCAGATCGGCAAATACCGTTCCGTCCTTCAGCAGGTTGGTGATGCGGCCCATCCTGGGGCTCTGTTCGCGGGTCGTCGTCGGATAGTAGCGGATCTTGTCGAGGTTTTCGCGGCCCAGAAGTTCGATCATCATCTCGTCGGACTTGAGGCTCTCGATCAGCTGGCGGCCATATTCGAGTTCCGCCACGTCGCGGCAGGTATGGGTGATGATGATCTCGTCGTAATCCTCGTAGGTCTGCGGTTCGCGCAGAAGCGAGGCAAAGGGCGCGAAGCCGGTGCCGGTCGCGAAGAACCAGATGCGATGGCCCGGCAGCAGCGCGTCATGCACCAGTGTGCCGACCGGCTTGGGGCGCAGGATGATCTGGTCGCCGGGTTCGATATGCTGCAACTTGCTGGTCAGCGGGCCGTCCTGGACCTTGATCGAATAGAACTCCAATTCATCGTCCCAGGCCGGGCTGGCGATGGAATAGGCGCGCAGCAGCGGTTTGCCATTGTCTCCGAGAAGCCCGATCATCACGAATTCGCCGGACCGGAACCGCAGGGTCTGCGGGCGCGTCACCCGGAAGGAAAACAGCCGGTCCGTCCAGTGTTTCACCCCGGTCACTGTCTGGGCATCGGGCAGGGCGGGCATCTTTACGGGCGTGGCATCGGTTGCGGCTTGGGTCACGGGAGTCATCTCTGTCATCGTTTTCATCGCCGGACTGTTTAACCGGCACCTCTGATTAATCTTTGATGTATGTCAGGGAAAGGGGACTTAGCCGCGCAGGCGCGACTGATAGTCGTGATCGCGCCAGTTCGCGCGGGCCAGCCACTGGTCTTCCGGCTGGCGGGCGGCCAGATCGTCGTCGATCTCGACCTCGTCAAAGCCCGACCGGCGGGCCATCGCGTATTGATCCGCCAGCACGTGCCCGCATGCGCGCAGCCGTCCCGCGAAGCCCCTGAGCCGCAGTTGCCGGGCGATGCTGAACCCGCGCCCGTCCGAAAAGCTCGGGAAATTCACCCGGATCATTTCCAGTCCGGGCGACAGCGGCACCTGGTCGGGATCGGTGTCCGGTTCCAGATGGAGCGCGAGCGCATCATTGGCGGCCGCGTTCGGTTTGGCATATCCGCGGTTCCAGTCATCTGCGGCAAAGCCCGCATCGGTCACGATCGTTGTCATCTTGCAGCTCCTGCCGGGACGATTTTTCCGTTTACAAAGTGAATGCCGCATTCGTCCTTGGCCTGGTCGCGCCAGCGGCCCGAACGCGGATCCTCGCCGGGGGCAACAGGGGACGTGCAGGGGGCGCAGCCGATGGACGGGTAGCCGCGCGCCACCAGCGGATGCCGCGGCAGGCGGTTTTCATCCATATAGGCGCGCACGTCCTCCGGTGCCCAATGCGCCAGCGGATTGACCTTTATCCGGTTGCTGCCCTCTTCGACCTCGAAGAAGTCGAGCGCGGCGCGGCTGCCGGACTGAAACCGCTTGCGCCCGGTGATCCAGCCGTCAAAGGTGCTGAGCGCCGCGTTCAGAGGTTCTGTCTTGCGCAGCGCGCAGCAGGCGTCGGGGTCTGTGCGATGCAGGGTTCCGTGCGGATCGCGGGCGGCGATGTCCCGTGCCCGGATAATCCGCAGGTTCCGCAGGTCCAGCCGTTCCGCCAGTTCTGTCTGGTAGACCAGCGTCTCGGTGAACAGCATCTCGGTGTCGATGAACAGGACCGGGGTGGCGCGGTCGATCACGGCCACCATGTGCAGCAGCACCACGGATTCCGCGCCGAAGCTCGACACCAGCGCGATCCGGCCCGCATCCGACAGCGCGCCCTGCAGCACGGACGTGGCGCTGTGGTGGCGGTAGCGCGCGTTCAGCCGATCAACATCGGGTCGGACGTCCCGGCCGGTGGCGGGGCCTCCGGCAGGAGTATTTGGGGCAAGAGGAAGCCCGACCGGATCATGCAGCATGGGCCCGCGCCTCGGGGTAGAGTGCCGATTTGAACGGGGCGAGTCCCGTCCGGCGGTAGGTTTGCAGGAATGTTTCGGCCGGTTCCGTGCGCAGGTCGAGATAGGCCTGCACCAGCCGTTCGATGGCCGGAACGATCTCGTCCGCGGAGAATCCGGGGCCAGCGCGTTCGCCGATCACCGCGTCTTGCGTGGCGTCGCCGCCCAGTGTGATCTGGTAGTTTTCGACTCCGGCCCGATCCAGCCCGAGAATGCCGATATGTCCCACGTGGTGATGACCGCAGGCATTGATGCAGCCCGATATCTTGATCTTGAGCGGGCCGATGTCGTTCTCGATCTTGAGCTCGTCGAACCGGGTGGCGATTTCCTGCGCGATCGGAATGGAGCGGGCGGTGGCAAGGGCGCAGTAGTCCATGCCGGGGCAGGCGATGATATCACTGATCAGCCCGATATTGGCGGTCGCGAGGCCGGCGGCCTTCAGCGCGGCATGCAAGGCCGGCAGGTCCGATTTGTGGACATGCGGCAGGATGACGTTCTGTTCGTGGCTGATGCGCAGTTCGTTATACCCGAACCGTTCCGCGAGATCCGCCATGACCCGCATCTGCTCCGAACTGGCGTCGCCGGGCGTCGCGCCATGCGCCTTCAGGCTGATCGATACGATTGCATGATCCGGGTCCCGGTGTTCGGCAAGATTGGTATCCGCCCAACTGCGGAACACGGGATCGGTCTTGCATGCGGTTTCGAACGCAGCGACCGATGCGCCGCGCAGGGCAGGCGGAGCGAAGGCGGCCTCGATGTCGTCGAGCCGCGCCTGGTCCAGCCCGACGAAGGTCGTGCGGAGCCGCTCGAACAGCGTTTCGACCCGGTCGCGGATGGCATCGATCCCGTGCTCGTGGACGGTGATCTTGATCCGGGCCTTGTATTTGTTGTCGCGTCTGCCCAGCAGGTTGTAGACGCTGAGCGCGGCTTCGAGATAGGGCAGAAGGTCGGCGCGGGGAAGGAAGTCGCGCAGCACCTTTCCGATCATCGGCGTTCGGCCGAGGCCGCCGCCAATCACAACCTGGAACCCGGTCTCGCCATCCCGTTCAAGGATGCGCAGCCCGATGTCATGGGCCTTGATGACCGCGCGGTCATTGGCGCTGCCGGTGACGCCGATCTTGAACTTGCGGCCGAGAAACTGGAACTCCGGATGGTCGGTGGACCATTGGCGGATCAGTTCGGCGACCGGGCGCGGGTCGGCGATTTCGTCCGCCGCCGCGCCGGCGAAATGGTCGGCGGTCACGTTGCGGATCGTGTTGCCGCTGGTCTGGATCGCGTGCAGGCCCACTTCGGCCAGCGAATCCAGCATGTCGGGAATATCGGTCAGTTTCGGCCAGTTGTACTGAATGTTCTGGCGTGTCGTGAAGTGGCCGTAGCCCTTGTCCCAGCGGTCCGCCAGTTCCGCCAGCTTGCGCATCTGGGCGCTGTTCAGCGTGCCATAGGGGATCGCCACACGCAGCATGTAGGCGTGCAGTTGCAGGTAGACCCCGTTCATCAGGCGCAGGGGCTTGAATTCATCCTCGGTCAGCGCCCCGGAAACGCGCCGTTCCACCTGGGCGCGGAACTGGGCGTTGCGTTCAGCCAGGAAGGCATTGTCGAATTCGGAATAGACATACATTTTGATGATCCTTTCGGGTCCGGAGCGGTCTGGACGGGCCGGTTTGCGTGGCGGTCAGCGGGTGGGCGTCCTGGGCAGGTCCTGCTGTTTGCCGTGCGGATAGTTCGAAGGTCCCCTGCGGCGGAAGTCTTCGCGGAAGTGGACCGGCTGCGGACCGGAACCGGACGGGGCGATATCGGCCAGGTAGGCGCCCACCACCTTGTTGGCCAGACGCTCGGCATCCAGCAGGCGCAGTTGGGCATGGGCCTCGTCGGTGATGACCTCGGCTTCGGCCAGGTCCCGGCTCCAGCCGTCATCGGCCTTCAGGTAGATGACATCGCCCTCAAGCAGATCGGATGCGGTCACCACTTTGGGCGTAAAATCGCGAGCCATCAGGCACGTTCCTTCTGTTGTTTTGTCTTGAAAATGCCGGGCCGCAGTGCCCCGGCGTTCCTGCGGGGGGGCAGGCCGATGAACGTCAGGGTCGGGCCGAGGATGCCGGAGGCGTCGAGATCCTGCGCCAGTGCGCCCAGGGTCGTCGCGACGACGCGTTCATCCGCGCGGGACGCGTTTTCCACCAGCGTCACCGGCGTATCCCGATCCGCGCCATGCATGATCAGCCGGCCCTGGATGAAGCGGGCGGATTTCCTGCCCATGTAGATCGCCGCGACCTCTCCGGGGCGGGCGAGGGACGTCCAGTCGTGATCCGCGAAACCCTTCATGTCATGCCCGGTCAGAAAGCGGACCGATGAGTTCCGGCCGCGCCGGGTCAGGCTTTGACCGATCGCGGCGACGGCGGCGGAGGCGGCGGTGATTCCAGGAACCACATTCCAGGCGACACCGGCGGCGTCGCAGGCCTCGATTTCCTCGTCCAGCCGGCCGAACACCGAAGAATCGCCGGATTTCAGGCGCACGACGCAGGCGCCCCGCCGGGCCTCGCGCAGGATCAGTTCGTTGATGTCCGCCTGAGGCGTGGACGCGCCGTAGCCTTCCTTGCCGACGTCGATCCTTGGCGTGCGGGCCGGGATTTCCGCCAGGATGTCGTCGCTGATCAGGCGGTCGTGAATGACCAAATCGGCGGCTTGCAGCGCCGCCAGCGCGCGGACGGTCAACAGATCTGCCGCGCCGGGTCCGGCGCCGACGAACAGGACTTTCCCTTCCGTCCGCAGCGCCGGCTTCACGCGCGCGCGAAACCACCCGCGGATCGCAAGAAGGCGCGTCGCAAGGGGTGCAAAGCTGTTTCGTAGTGGGTTCGACATGATCGCATGGACCTGTGAAGGGCTGATTTCTGAGGTGCAATATAGGAAATTGTCCTGCTATTTGACCATATGCCTTGCTAAATAAGGACAAATGTTCCAGTCTTGAAAAGAATTCGGTGAAGTTGTCTTGCGCTTGGAGGAAATTTGGAATGGCGGTGCGGATCGACGAAACGGATCGGAAAATTCTGGCTGAACTGCAAAAGGACGCTGGCCAGTCTCTGGACGATATCGCCAAGGCCGTCGGCAGTTCCAAGACCCCGGTCTGGAACCGTATTCGCAAATTGCGCGAGGCCGGGGTGATCGGCCAACACACGGTTCTGCTCGATGCCGAGGCGCTGGGATTCGAGGCCTGTTTCTTCGTGCTGATCCGTACGTCCGAACATGAAGCCGCCTGGCAGGCCGCCTTTCTCAAGGCGCTGCGCGATCGTCCCGAAGTGCAGGAAGCGCACCGCCTGGCGGGGGATATCGACTATATTCTCAAGGTGCGGGTGCGAAATGCCCGCGCCTATGACGCGTTCTACCAGGCCCTGATTTCAGAGGTCCGGGTGCACAATGTGACGGCCCTGCTGTCGATGGAGGAAATCAAGTCCACGACCATGTTGCCGCTGGAGGCGTGATCCGCGCCTTTCGACACCGCAGAGACGATCTGACCGGTGCGTCTTCGGACCGGACCGCAGCGGTGTCCGTTGGTCCGCGGGGATTGCTACGCGGCCAGCATTGTGCGCAAATCCACCGGGACGGCTGGCCCGATCGCGACCGGATCGTCGGAGGAGACCCATGCGGGACGCGCCGTTTCAACGCAGATGGATTGTGCTGGCCTTTTTGCTGGTCGTCCTTGCGCTCGCAGGGGCGGTCTGGCGATACGGATATTTGCAGGCCCTGGAACAGCTGGCGCGCCGTGCGGAAGCGGATCTTGCACTGGCGAGCGACCGGTTGAGCACGCAGTTGCAGGCCTTTCAGGAACTGGCGGTGCTGATGTCGGATCATCCGGCACTGGATTCCGTGGAAAATCTTGCGATGAGAAACGGCGCCGCGGCCTTGTTGCTGGAGGTTGCGGACAAGACTTCGGCATTGGACGTGTTGTTCGCGGACGCCAGCGGACAGGTGCTGGCCTCCGCCAACGGGCTGACGGCGGGCGACCTGTCCGGCGAGCCCTATTTTCGCCGCGCGATGCAGGGGGCATTGGGCAGCGATCATGGTATCCGGCCGCCGCTGGACGGGCGCGCCTATTTCTACGCGGCCCCTGTTTTCGCCAATGACGGACAGGTGCGCGGCGCGTTGATCGTCGTTGCCGATGTGGAAAGCATAGAACGCTCCTGGCCGAGCAGCACCCCGGCGGTGTTCTTTACGGATACCAACCGCGAGGTGTTCTTTACCAACCGCTCCGAGTTGTTGTTCTGGCGTCGCCCGGACACCGGGGCCGGGCTGGTGCCGCCGGCAGGCGATCCGCCGCCGTTTCAGGCGGAATTGACCGGATCGCATGACCTGTGGACCTTGCGCTGGGGACCCTATCTTCCGGAACATGCCCTGCATCTGCAACGTGAACTGCCGGTCATTGGCCTGACCGGAGAGGTGCTGGTGGACGCGGCCCCGGCACGGCGTCTGGCCTGGTTGCAGGCGGCGGCGGTCGCGGCGATCTGCCTGGCTTTCGGCGCCATGCTTTTTCTTGCGACTGAAAGGCGCCGCGCGCTGGCGCAGGCCAACACGGTGCTGGAAAGCCGTGTCGCGAAACGCACGCAGGAACTGTCCGACACCAATACTCGCCTGCGCCGCGAAGTGCTGGAACGAAAGGAGGCGGAGGCCGCGTTGCAGCGGGCGCAGAGCGATCTGATTCAGGCCGGCAAGCTGAGCGCGCTGGGGCAGATGAGCGCCGGGATCAGCCATGAACTGAACCAGCCGTTGATGGCGATCCGGTCCTTCGCCGAAAACGGGATGCAGTTTCTTGACCGTGGCGACACAGAAAAAGCGGCGGAAAATCTGGGCAGGATATCCGAACTGGCCCGGCGCATGGGACGGATCATCAAGAATCTGCGGGCGTTTGCGCGCCAGGAAAGCGAAGCCGCCGGCCGCGTGGATCTTGTCGCGGTGCTGAACAGCGCGGTCGAACTGACCGAAACACGCATGCGACGCGAAGGCGTGACGGTGGATTTCGAGGCGCCCGAACATCCGGTTTGGGTGCGGGGCGGAGAGGTGCGGCTGGGACAGGTCTTCGTCAACCTGTTGAGCAATGCGGCCGATGCGATGGACGGGCAGGACAGCAAACGGATTCTGGTGAAGATCCAGGTGACCGGTCCGGTGCTTGTCGCCGTCGCCGACAGCGGGCCGGGGCTCGCGATGCCGGAAAAGATCTTCGAGCCGTTTTATTCGACCAAGGTGGTCGGCGCTTCGGAAGGCATGGGGCTTGGTCTTTCGATTTCCTACGGCATCGTTCAGAGCTTTGGCGGTGAAATCAGGGGCGAGAACAGGCCGGACGGCGGCGCGGTCTTTACCGTGAGCCTGGACCCCTGGCGCGAAGAGCGGGCAGCGTGAGCGGGCCGTCCCGCGTCCTGCTTGTCGACGACGATGTCGCCGTGCGCGATGCGCTGGCGCAGACACTGGACCTCGCGGGCTTGCGGGCCACGACGGCGGGGTCCTTTGTCGCCGCCAAGGATCATATCACCCGCGATTTCGCGGGCGTGATCCTGTCGGATATCCGGATGCCGGGACGGGACGGGTTCCATCTGCTCAACTATGCGCGGGACGTCGACGACGAACTGCCGGTGGTCCTGTTGACCGGAGAAGGCGACATCCCGATGGCCGTGTCCGCGATCGAACAGGGCGCCTTTGACTTCCTGGAGAAACCCTGCGCGCCGGGGGACCTGGTTTCGGTCCTGTCGCGGGCGCTGGAGGCGCGCCGGTCGGTGCTTCAGGCCAGGGCCGAGCGGGCGCGGGCGGAAACCGGCGATCCGGCGTCGCGGATGATTTTCGGCTGCTCTGACCTTGCCGGGGCATTGCGTGCACGGGTGCGGAAATTGGCGCAGACGGATGAGGCGATTCTCGTTCACGGGCCGCCGGGCAGCGGCGCGTCCAAGGTGGCGGAAGTCATCCACCTGTGTTCCGCCAGGGCCCACGCGGCCTTTGAGAAACGCGCCGCCGCCGGGCTTGACCGGGCCGCCCTGCGTGACGCGATGCAGGTTGCGGCCCATGGGGCGCTGTTCCTGGACGAGATCGGCGATCTGCCAGCGGATTCACAGATCGCCCTGACCGAATTCCTGGATGCGGGGCACTTTGCGCGGGTCATGGCCGGCAGCACGATCGCGCTGGACGAAGCCCGGCTGAACAGCGAATTGCACTATCGCCTGCAAGGCGCGTCGGTGCGGATCCCGTCGATTGCCGAGCGCCCGGAAGACATTCCGATCCTGTTCCGGCGCTATGCGGAACAGGCGTGCGAGCAGGCGGGCCTGAAACTGCCGGAAATCACCCCGGATCACATGGCTTCGCTGATGGCGCAGGACTGGCCGGGCAATGCGCGGTCTCTGATGAGCGCCGCGATGCGGTTCGTGCTGGGCATGGCCGACGATGCGTCCGATCCGGGCGGACTTGGGTTGGCGGAACAGATGGCGCGGGTGGAACGATCGTTGCTGATCGCCGCCCTGAGCAGGCAGCAAGGCCGCGCGTCGCAGGCCGCGAAGGCGCTGAAGCTGCCCCGCAAGACATTCTATGATAAGCTTGCAAAATACGGGATTCGCCCGGAAGACTTCCGCGATTGAATTGTGTGGATTTCCGCACAAACGGCTGGGCCGCCGTGTGGATTTCCGCACAGCGCAGGAGAAGGCCGGCCGTGATGGCATTAAGATCGCGGCACAAGTCCCGCGCAATAAAAAACAAATATGAATCCTGTTTGATGGCGCGACAAACAGTTGAGCGTCGCATCGCGTTCCGCTTCACTGCGTGCAGCGTGCCATGCCCGGCACGACACTTGGGGATGAGACCCCGCCAATTCATATATTCGGGAGGAGAAACCGATGAAACTGATGACCGCTGCCGCCACGGCAATGGCCTTGTCACTGTCCGCGACCGCTGGCTTTGCAGCCTGTGACGACGGTGAAATCGTTGTCAAGTTCGCGCATGTGACCAATACGGACAAGCACCCCAAGGGCATCGCGGCGTCTCTGCTGCAAGAACGCGTCAACAATGAGATGAACGGCGTGATGTGCATGGAAGTGTTCCCGAACTCGACGCTTTACAACGACGACCAGGTTCTGGAAGCGATGTTGCAGGGCGACGTCCAGTTCGCGGCCCCGTCCCTGTCCAAGTTCGAACAGTTCACGAAAGTGTTCCGGATCTTCGACCTGCCGTTCATGTTCAAGGATATCGCTGCGGTGGATGCGTTCCAGAATTCCGAAACCGGGCAGGCGATGAAGGAGTCGATGACCCGTCGCGGGCTGCTGGGTTTGGGATTCTGGCACAACGGCATGAAGCAGATGTCGGCCAACAAGCCGCTTCTGGTGCCCGAGGATGCCAAGGGGTTGAAATTCCGGGTGCAGAATTCGGACGTGCTGAAGGCGCAGATGGCCGCCATGGGCGCCAGCCCGCAGCCGATGGCGTTCTCCGAGGTCTATGGCGCGTTGCAGACCGGCGTCGTGGACGGGCAGGAAAACACCTGGTCCAACATCTATGGCCAGAAGTTCTTTGAGGTGCAGGACGGCACGACCGAAACCAATCACGGCGTGCTCGACTACATGCTGGTGACATCGACCGACTGGTGGGACAGCCTGCCCGAAGATGTCCGGAACCAGCTGGCGACCATCGTCAATGAAGTGACGGAAAGCCGGAATGCCGCCGTGGGCGAGGTCGACGACGCGGCCCGTCAAGCCATTCTGGACGCGGGCGGCGTGATCCGCGAACTCACCCCCGAGCAGCGCAATGCGTGGCTGGTCGCCATGAAGCCGGTTTGGGACGAGTTCGAAGGCGACGTTGGTGCGGACAACATCGCCGCCGCACAATCCTTCAACGCGATGAACTGATCCGGACAATCGCAGAGGTCCGGCCCGGATGGGGCCGGACCTTGTTGTTGTATCTCACATCGGGACAGGAGGACCCCTTCATGTCGACTCGATACGAGCCGCAGACCATGCTTGGCCGCGTGGTGAACGAATTCGAAGAATCCGCGATTGCCGTGATCCTGGGGTTGATGACGCTCATCACGTTCATCAACGTGGTGCTGCGCTACGGTTTCAATACCGGCCTGATCTGGGGGCTGGAGGCCACCTCGTTCCTGTTTGCCTGGCTGGTGCTCTTCGGTGTCAGCTACGCTGTCAAGGTCACGGCACATCTTGGAGTCGACGCGGTGATCAATCTGCTGTCACCGTCGATGCGCAAAGGGTTCGCCCTTGTCGCCGCTTTCGTCTGCGTCTTCTACGCGGTTCTCGTCATGAAAGGCGCTTGGGACTACTGGGCGCCGTTCGCGGGGCTGGACGCGACGACCGGCCGGTGGTTTCCCACCGGGGTGGCGGATTCGCGCGATCAGGCCTGGTACGAGGTGGTCGACATACCGTTTCCCGAATGGCTGCGCTGGATCGAACCGATCATGAACGAAGGCGAGCATTACGAGAAACTGCCGCGTTTCATTCCCTACGCCATCCTTCCCATCGGCATGGCGCTGCTGCTGTTCCGGCTGATCCAGGCGACGCTGAGGATCGCCCGCGGCGATGCCAAGGGGCTTATCGTCAGCCATGAAGCCGAAGATGCGGTCGCGGATGTGCGCCACATGAACGCGGGAGACTGAGCGCATGGAAGTTCTTGTTCTTTTCCTGATGGTCATCGGCCTGATGCTGATCGGGGTGCCGATCGCGATCAGCCTTGGCATGTCCTCGATCGTGTTCCTGCTGGTGCTCAGCGACACGTCGCTGGCGTCGATCGCGCAGACGCTGTTTCAGGCGATGGCGGGCCACTACACGCTTCTGGCCATCCCGTTCTTCATCCTGGCTTCCAGTTTCATGTCCACAGGCGGCGTGGCAAAGCGGATCATCCGGTTCGCGATTGCCATTGTCGGACATTTTCCCGGCGGGCTGGCCATCGCGGGGGTCTTCGCCTGCATGCTTTTCGCCGCCCTGTCCGGGTCGTCGCCCGCCACCGTCGTGGCCATCGGTTCGATCGTGATCGCCGGGATGCGGCAGGTCGGGTATTCCAAGGATTTCGCCGCGGGCGTCATCGCCAACGCGGGCACGCTCGGTATCCTGATCCCGCCGTCCATCGTGATGGTCGTTTACGCCAGCGCCACGGATGTATCCGTCGGGCGGATGTTCCTGGCCGGGGTCATTCCCGGCCTGATGGCGGGCACCATGCTGATGCTGACCATCTACCTGATCGCCAAAGTCAAGAACCTGCCCAAGGGCGACTGGCTGGGCTGGGGCGAAGTCTTCGACTCCAGCCGGGACGCCGCCTGGGGGCTGTTCCTGATCGTCATCATCCTCGGCGGCATCTATGGCGGCATCTTCACCCCGACAGAGGCGGCGGCGGTCGCCGCGGTCTATGCCTTCCTGATTTCCTGCTTCGTCTATCGGGACATGGGGCCGCTCGCCGGCAAGGACGGCGGCCGCAACCTGACGCTTCTGGACAAGCCGGTGGCCCTCGTCACCGCCTTTTTCCACCGGGACACGCGCGATACGCTATTCGAGGCGGGCAAGCTGACGGTGACGCTGATGTTCATCATCGCCAATGCGCTGATCCTCAAGCACGTGCTGACCGACGAGCAGATCCCGCAGCAGATCGCCGGCTCGATGCTCGCCGCCGGTTTCGGCCCGGTGGTGTTCCTGATCATCGTCAACGTGATCCTGCTGATCGGAGGTCAGTTCATGGAGCCTTCGGGCCTGATCGTGATCGTCGCCCCGCTGGTCTTCCCGATCGCCATCGAACTGGGGATCGACCCGATCCACCTGGGAATCATCATGGTCGTGAACATGGAAATCGGGATGATCACGCCGCCGGTTGGCCTGAACCTCTTCGTCACCTCGGGCGTGGCCGGCATGCCGATGATGCGGGTGGTCCGCGCGGCTCTGCCGTTCCTGGCCGTCCTCTTCGTGTTCCTGATCATCGTGACCTATGTCCCCGTGATCAGCACCTTCCTTCCGAACACCTTCATGGGGCCGGAAATCATAGTCAAATAGCGCGCTGCCGCGCATTTCAGATCAAGCAAGCGGACAGGCGCCGTCTCCGGACCGGGGGCGGTGCCTGTTGCATCCGGTCAGGCGCTTGCCTCCAATGCGCTTACGATCGGCGAGAAATCCGCGACAGAGAGGCTGGCGCCGCCGACGAGCGCGCCGTCGACATCCGGCACCGAAAATATCTCCGCGGCGTTTGCGGCCTTGACCGACCCGCCGTAGAGAAGGCGGATGGCGGCGGCCGTTTCCGGTCCGAACCTCTGGCCCAGCGTGCTCCGGATGAATGCGTGCACTTCGCCGATCTGCGCCGCGGCGGGCACGCGCCCGGTGCCGATCGCCCAGATCGGTTCATAGGCGATGACATTGGAATGCCCGGCGATCGTATCGGGCAGGGACCCATTCAGCTGAGACGTGATCAGGTCCAGTGTGTCGCCCGCATCGCGCTGCGCCAAGGTCTCGCCCACGCAGACGATGGCGGTCAGCCCGTTCGCGATCACGGCCTGTGCTTTCGCGCGGACGCTCGCGTCGGTTTCCCCATGGTCCTGGCGTCTTTCCGAATGGCCGAGGATCACCGCGCTGGCGCCCGCATCCGCCAGCATGGCCGCGCTGACATCTCCAGTATGGGCGCCGGAAGGTTCGGCATGGCAGTCCTGGGCGCCAATCGCAACGGTGTTGTTCCGCACGGTTTGGGCGGCGCGGTGGATCAGCGGGGCAGGCGGGCAGATCAGGATGTCGCACCGCGGAGCCGGGTGGCGGTCGCAGAGGTCGGCCAGCATGGCCAGATCGAGACCGGTGCCGTTCATCTTCCAGTTCCCAGCCGCGATTTTCCTGCGCATCGTATTCTCCTGTGCCCTCTTGGTGCGCCGTGGTAGCATCCGGGGAAAGCGCAGACAATTGGCCGTCGTGAGAGGATGCCGGGGTGATACCTGAACTTGACCTGAGAAATCTGTTGCGCCGCGACCCCGGTGAGATGTCGGTGCTGGCCCGGGCGGTGCAGGAGGTCGGATTTCTGACCGTATCCGGCACCGACCTGACATCCGATCGGGTAGAGCGGGTGCTGGACGCCTACCGGGCCTTTTTTCGTCTTCCGGACGACGACAAGCGAGCGGTCGACATGGCCCGGACCGGAGCCAATCGCGGGTGGGGTGCCCCAAAGTCAGAACAGGTGGATCCCGACGCCAACCCGGACTTCAAGGAAGTCTTCGATTGCGGTTACGAATTGCCCGATCGCCATCCGTTCGAGAAACGCAACCTCGGCGTCTATGCGCCCAACCAATGGCCAGAGAAACCCTTGGGGTTCCGCGCGGAGATTGAAGCCTATTATTCCGAGGCCATATCCGTCGGTCGTGAAATCCTGTCTGCGATATCCGATGCTTTGGGCCAGTCATCCGCGAGTTTCGCGGACGCCTTCGACCCGCCCATGGCCCTTTTGCGCGGCAATTTCTATTCCGCGCGGCCGGAGTGGGCGGGCGACAAGGATTTCGGAATCGCGGCGCATACCGATTATGGATGCCTGACGTTGTTGGCGATGGACGGCGCGCCCGGATTGGAGGTGCGGATGCCGGACGGACGTTGGGAGCCGATCATTGCCGCGCCGGGCACCTTTGTGATCAATTTCGGAGAGATGCTGGAAATGTGGTCGGGCGGCAGGATCAAGGCGACCCTGCATCGGGTGATCGGCGGTGCCTGGGAACGGATCTCGGTGCCGCTGTTCCTGAACCCGGCTTATGACACGAACGTCGCGCCGCCGGGATCAGGTCAAATCATTCTGGCCGGAGAGCATCTGTCCCGCCGATTCAATGAGACCTACCTGCATCTGAAGACAGCCGGCTGAGGGTCTCACTTGGAATTTGCGGGCATCTCGTTGAATTTTATGGATTCTCCGCAGCCGCAAGCTTCGGAGACATTCGGGTTGTTGAACTTGAACCCGGATTCCAGAAGGCTGGTTTCATAGTCGATCTCGGTGCCGAAGAGAAACATCTGCGCCATTGGGGCAATCAACACGCGCGCACCGTCCTGTTCCACGATTTCGTCATTCGGATCCGTGGCTTGCACGTATTCCATGGTGTATTCCATGCCCGCACAGCCGCCTTTCTTGACGCCGATGCGCAACCCGGAATGGCCCTTGCTGGCCATGAGCTTGGTGATCTGGGCGGCGGCTTTCGGGGTCAGGGTGACGGCCTGTTTGCCGGGGATGCCGAACATTTTACCTTTTCTCCTGAATGCGTTGCATACGGCTATTTACATGAAGCCGAGTTCGAGTCGGGCTTCGTCGCTCATCATGTCCATGCCCCAGGGCGGTTCCCAGGTGAGCTGCACATCGACCTGCTTGACGCCGGGGATGGGTTCGATGGCATCGGCGACCCAACCGGGCATCTCGCCGGCCACCGGACAGCCCGGCGCGGTCAGGGACATGATGATGCTGACTTCATTTTCGGGATTTATGTCAATGGTATAGATCAGGCCGAGTTCGTAGATGTTGACCGGAATCTCCGGGTCATAAACCGACCGGCAGGCTTCGACCACCTGGTCATACAACGGATGATCTGTAGAGGACGGCGCGATCAGGGGCGTGCCTTCGAGCGGTTGGGAAGCGTTGTTCATCGGACCCTCGGATTTGTTCCTGACGGTTTATATAGGAATTATTGGCGTCGGCGTCCAGTGCACTGACGCCACGGATTTGTTTCGTTTTGTGCATGCGGCCGTGTTGGGTTTTTCCGTCTTGCACAGTGAATCCGGCGCGGTTTCAGTCCCAGATATGGGGTGGCCGATCGGGTGTCTGGCCGGCGCTCCAGGCGCATCCGTCGGGCGGCGGGACCGGGGCGACGTCGTGCCATTCGGGCGGGGCGAAAAAGGTCCAGCCGGACCATTCGACATAGTTCGGATCGGCCTCGACCCAGCCGCGCCACCGGGCGAAGAACTCGGCGTCGGAAAGAGGGGTGTCGCGGCCCTGCTGCCCGGCCCATTGGCAGGGCGCTCCGAAAAGGGCGCGCAGATCGTCGGGAACATGGACGGAGGCGTCGAGGAAGACGGTGCGCCAGTCGCTGTCCGCGTCGAACTGCGCAAGAGAAAGGTCGACGTCGCGCAGCGCGCCGCCTCTGTTCCGGCTGCCGCGGAAATCGGTTCCTGTCGTGGAAAGCTGGTCCGACCCGGTTCCGGCGATGAGTGAATGGTCGAACGTCGCGTCGCGCAGGGACGCGCCCGAGATGTCGGTGCCGGTGAGCGTGGCGCGGCGCACATCGGTTCCGTCCATCTTGGCGCGGTGCAGCGATGCGCCCTGCAATTGTGCACCGTCCAGGTTGGCGCCGGTGAGCCGGGCGCGGTTCAGGTCGGCCCCGCGCAGGTCTGCGCCGGACAGGCTGGCGCCATCGAGCCGGATTCCGCTGAGGGCGGCGTGGCGCAGATCCGATTCGTTCAGGTTTGCGCCGCTGAGGTCGGCGGCGATCAGGTTGGCGCCGGTCAGGCGGGCGTCATAGAGAGTCGCGCCCTGAAGCTGCACGGCGCGCAGGTCGGCATCGGTCAGGTCCGCATTGTTCAGGTCGGCGGATTGCATCCGCGCCCCGAGCAGATTTGCGCCCGCCAGCGACGCCCCCGCGAGCGTGGCGCCGACAAGGTTGGCGGCCTGAAGGTTCGCCCCCTGCATCAGCGCCCCGCGCAGGTCGGCCTGTTCCAGCCGGATTTCGACAAGGATCGCGCCCGCCATCCTTGCGCCGCCAAGATCGACCGCCTCCATCTGGGACCCGGCGAGGTTCGCATTGTCCAGCAGGGCGCCGCGGAGCGAGGCGCCGGCGAGAAAGGCGCCCGAGAGGTTCGCCCGCCGCAGGTCGATCGGGGCCGGATCGGGCACGCTCCAGTGCGGCTGCCGGAGCGCGGCCCGTTCGGCGGCGCGCCGCTGGTTCCATTCGTCGTCGAATTCTCCCGCGCGGTCGCCGAGGTCCGTGCAGTCCGCGATCTGTTCGCGGCGACACCACGCGGCGCGGAATTCGCGGCGGGCGATGTAGTGGGGCAGCCAGTCTGCGGGACGTTCCACGACCGAAGCGCCGATCATGTTCAGGGGCGCAAGGTTGGCGGCGACGCCTGCGGTTGTTCGTTGCAGACCGATGACCAGAACGGCGGGAAACGCGACCAGGATCGCCCCCATGGCCGGGGCGTTGGACCAGAGGCGCGGGGAACCTCCGGTGTGTGTCTTGCGCATCCGCAGGATCATCATGGCGAGGCTGGCGGCGCCGACGAAGAGCGAAACGATCAGGGACAGGCCGGCGACGGCCGTGATCCACCAGGTTCGGGCGGGCATGGAGAGCCACCAGAGAAAGCCAAGGACCACAAGCCCGAACCCCCAGGCCAGCGCCAGGTTCAGAGCCATGGCCGGGCTTTCCATCGCGCGGGGCGTGGTGCAGGCGGATCGGCGCAAGGCGCTGCGCAGGTGCAGGGCGGCGTCGGTGACAAGCCAGGGGGAGATCGCGTCGCCAAGAGGGCGGTCGTTTATCCTGTCGGGTGCGACGCTGAGCGCGTCCCAGAGGCGGATAAGGTAAAGATGGAAATAGCCGAAGATCGCCGCGGTCAGAATCGGGCCGGCAACGAAGAAGGATCGCGTCGGCACCTCGACATTGACCAGCGGCAGATGAGTCGCGCGGTCGACGCCGTAGAAATCGATATGCTGCACCCCCATCAGGGTGATGCCGACGAAGACCAGGACGCCGAGCAGCGCGAACCATGTGTTGCGGGCGTTGGCGGTCAGGGCGTCGATGCGGGCGACGGGATCCGGGGCATCGGGCATGGGGGCAATCGCTTTTGTCTCAATTCGTCGAGAGTGCGCGGACTCGGGTCAAAAAGCAACTTTGGCGTGCGGAGTCAGTCGTTGATGTCGTCGTGGAAGCGTTTGACCTGGCCTTTGGGCAGGGCGAAGTAACGGCGCAGGATGAGCCAGGCGACCAGCGACAGGGCCGCGAAGATCAGGAGCAGGACCGGCAGCGAGACGGCGAGGCCAAGCGCCAGCAGCCCGGCTACGGCCACCGCGCCGATGGCGAAGCCCAGGAAGATGAAGCCCGGCAGAAGCACTTCCGCGATGCCCAGCACCAGGGCGACACCCAGCCAGGCCCACCAGAGCGAGAGCACCGCCATCAGGAGCCGCCCCTGAGCATCTTGAAGGCATCGCCGAAGGCTTCGATGGCGTTGGCGGGCAGCACGATGGTCTGCTTGCCGGCACCGTCGCCCAGCTTGTTCAGCGCCTCGACCTGTTTCAGGGCGACCTGGTATTGCGCGGCTTCAAGCCCGTTGTCCTTGATCGCCCGCGCCACGACGCCGGTGGCGTAGGCTTCGGCATCGGCCTGGATGCGGCGGGCCTTGGCAACCTGCTCGGCGGCGTAGAGTTCCGCATCCGCATTAAGTTCGACCGCGCGCTTGGCGCCTTCGGCGCGTGTCACCTGGGCGCGGCGTTCGCGTTCGGCGTTGAGCTGTTGCAGCATCGCGTCGCGGGTGGCCTGATCGAGGTTCACGTCGAGGATCTCCGCGCGGGTGACTTCGATGCCCCAGTCGTCCACTGCGTCCTCGACGCTGGCCTTGATGGTGGCGATGAGCTGGGCGCGGTTGGACTGCACCTCGTCGAGATCCATCTTGCCGATCTCTGCACGCACGATGCCGGCCACTGTGGTCGAGATCGCGGCGTCCACGTCGCGGATGCGGTAGACGGTCTTTTCCGGTTCGGTGATGCGATAGAAGACCGATGTATCGACCTGCACCAGCACGTTGTCCTTGGTGATCGCGTCCTGGCTGGCGGTGGGGAGCTGGCGTTCGAGGATCGAGATCTTGTGGGCGACCACGTCAAGAAACGGCACGATGAAGTTGATGCCGGGGCCGAGCACCGAATGCAGCCGCCCGAAGCGTTCGACCACGTGCTTTTCCGATTGTGGCACGATGCGCACGCCCTTGAACACGATGATGATCAGGAACAGCGCGCCGAGAAGGTAGATGCCGCTGTCGGAAAGCAGGGTGTAGATCTGGTCTTCGGTCATGGGTCAGGTCCGGTTGCTGCGTGTCCTTTCATGTGACCCGAACGGGTGCGGGTTGCAAGCCCGGTCAGTCGGCGGCCGTGAGAGGCGGGTGGTCTCACGTGCAGCCGGGAGGCGGCGGGATGGGAGTGACGTCGTGCCACTCTTCGGGGGCGTATATCATGCTATCCCAAAAGCGATCACGCCAATTTTCGGGAAAGCGAAAGCCATCCGCACCGCTTCACGCCGAAACTCCGGCGTTGGTTTGTTTCCGTTTCCCAGAGAACACCTCTTGGTTCCTCAGTTGGTGCTCTCCACTTTTTCAGGGCAAGTCCAGATCGGCGCGGCGACGAAGAAGGACCTGGTGGTCATTTCGACACTGACCAGCGGCAGGGCTGTGGCGCGGTCGATGCCGTAGAAGTCGATATGTTCGACTCGCAGCAGGGTGATGCCGACGAAGACCAGCACGCCCAGCAGCACGAACCAGATGTTACGGGCCTTGGTGGTCAGCGCGTTGATGCGGCAGGGGCGGTCGAAGGCAAGGTTGTGGGCGGCGAGGCATGGAGCGGGCGGAGCCGCCGGACGGCGGGCGCGGGCTTTGCTTTTCCCGCCGGGGGCGGTAACCGGGGCGCATGAGCGACAGATTTTCCTTTGCGCTGGGCGCAACCGATGGCAAGGCCCGCACGGGTGTGATTTCGACTCCGCGCGGCGAGATCCGCACGCCCGCTTTCATGCCGGTGGGCACGGCGGCGACGGTCAAGGCGATGCTGCCCGAAAGCGTGCGCGCCACCGGGGCCGATATCCTCTTGGGCAATACCTATCATCTGATGCTGCGGCCCACAGCCGAGCGGATCGACCGGCTCGGGGGCCTGCACAGGTTCATGAACTGGGACCGGCCGATTCTCACCGATAGCGGCGGCTTCCAGGTGATGAGCCTCGCCGGGCTGCGCAAGCTGACCGAGCGCGGCGTGACCTTCAAGAGCCATATCGACGGCTCCAGGCACGAATTGACGCCGGAACGCAGCATGGAGATCCAGCGGCTGCTGGGGTCCGACATCGTGATGTGTTTTGACGAATGTCCGGCGCTGCCCGCGGACCGGACGCGGATCGCAGAGTCCATGCGCCTGTCGATGCGCTGGGCAGAGCGGTCGCGCGAGGCGTTCGGGGACCGGCCCGGACACGCGCTGTTCGGCATCCAGCAGGGCGGGCTCGAAGAGGATCTGCGCGCTGAATCGGCCGCTGCGCTGCGCGGGATCGGTTTTGACGGCTATGCGGTCGGCGGGCTGGCGGTGGGCGAGGGGCAGGCGGCGATGTTCGGTTGTCTCGATTTCGCGCCGGCGCAGCTGCCCGAGGACAAGCCGCGCTACCTCATGGGGGTCGGCAAGCCCGACGATATCGTCGGCGCGGTGGCGCGCGGCATCGACATGATGGATTGCGTGCTGCCCAGCCGGTCCGGGCGCACCGGGCAGGTGTTCACCCGGCACGGGGTTCTGAACATCAAGAACGCCCGGCATCAGGACGATCCGCGTCCGCTGGACGAGAAATGCGGCTGCCCGGCCTGCCGGAACTATTCGCGCGCCTATCTGCACCACGTGTTCCGCAGCCAGGAGATCATCAGCTCGATGCTGCTGACCTGGCATAATCTGTACTATTGTCAGGAATTGATGCAAGGCATGCGAGATGCGATCGCGGCGGAGAGCTTCGCGGCCTGGCAGGCGGCGTTCCACGCCGCGCGCGCGGAAGGCGATATCGAGCCGGTGTGACGGCCGTGCGGCGCTGTTGGCCTTGCGGCCAAGACGCCCCGCCCGCCGTCCCGTCGGACGGGCGGCCGCCATGGGCGTTCATTTCTGCCTTGGTGATTGTTCACAAGTTTTGTAGCGTTTTCCGGAGTATCGAAATTGTGGACGTTTTCGAGTTTTGAACGCGCTGATTCTGGAAAGTGAAACGCTTGATTGGTGGAACGCCGAACGGTTTCGCGTGAATCAGGAGTGCCGGGCGGCCTGTAATCGCTATGTGCAGTCCGCGATGAGGCGGATCGATGCGCTGAGCGCGTGGGACCTGCTTCATGAGTCCGATGCGCGCCAGCACGTGCAGCGCAAGCTGCAATCCGATATCGCGATGTTCAGTCGCCGGATGGAACGGTCGTTGCGCGACTCGGTGGAGGAGTCGATGGCCGAGATCGAGGGGGCGGCGGTGTTTGACGGGCTGGGATACTATGAGGGGGCCGCGCTCGCGGCGGGCGGTGTGTTGGCCGCCGGGGCGGTCGGGGCCGCCGCAGCCGCGGGAGGAATAGCCACCACGACGACGGCGACCGCCATCCTGGGGCTGTTCACGACCGGTGCGGTGGTGACTTTTTCCTGGCCGGTATTCAGCGTGGCCGCGGCGGTGGCGCTTGCCGCTTCCTATACATCGCCCGCGATTCTTGGTTGGGCCACGTCGAGCCTGCGCGACAGGTTCAAGACGCATGTCCGGGACTGCGCAGAGCGTGCGATGATCGCCGATGAAGCGAATAGCGTCCGGATGCGGTTTCTCGGACGTCTGGACCTGGCTCTTGACCGCAGACTGGCTGCTTTGGAGGAGAGATCATGAGTTTGGCCGATACGGTGCCCATTCTGGCGCGCGTTCCCGATGAAATTTTGAGCAGGGTTGCGGCGGGAGAGTATGAACGCATCGGCATGCTGGTGCGCGATGCGGCCAGCAAGAAGATCGTCGCGCATCTGCAGGAAACCGGGGTGACGCAGAGCATCGTCGGGCAGGTTCTGAGCGCGGTGGGCAGCGTGGTGCCCGACCCGGTGTCGTCGCTGACCGGGATCGGGACCCTGATCCAGAACGAGCAGATCAAGAAGCGGTTGGGGGTCATCGAGACGATGATGGGCGGGATGCAGGCGATGCAGACGGCCACGCTCATCACATCGGTGGCGGGGATCGGGGTGACGGCGGCAAGCACGGCGATGATCCTGAGCCGGCTGAGCAGGATCGACCGGTCGCTTGAACAGATCGAGGCCAAGTTCGAGGAAAGTACTGCAAAGCGGGAGGACTGGGATCTGCATCGCACGCTGAGAAGGGTGGAGGGCCATTTGCAACGGCTCGATGAGGCGCGTCTGGTGCGCAACCCCGAGACCGAGGTGCGGAACAGTGAGCGGGCGCTACATGATGCGTTCGGGGAAATCGAGATCGGGATCCGACATGTGGGACGCCGCGAGAGCATCGATCCCGATTTCCTGACTCAGCTGTTCGCGGCCCTGTCGCTGTGCGGAACCGCGCAGATCAAGGGCTTGATCTGGCTGGATGAGAAGGAACGCGCCGCGGAACGTGCACGGATGCTTTTCGGCAGCTACCGGAAGATCGTCCAGGATCTGCCAGAGGACCGGTTGCTGCACCGGTTTGCCGGAAACGACACCGCCGCGCGCAATGTGTCGCTGCTCTTGTCGGAAGTGCGGCACAGGATGGCTTCGGTTCCGAGCCTGGCAGAGACGCTGATTGCGCATGAGGTTCATGGGCGCGACTATCTGGACAGGCTGGAAGCGGAGGTGGATGAGCCATTGATGCTGATGGCGTATGCGCCTGAACAGGATTGATCCGATTGAAAAGCGTGTCGGGGTGGCGCGTCGGCGGGTGCGATAGCGGCGAAATTCGCGGTCAAGGCGGTTGATCTTTTGTTCTGCGGTGACCGTATTGGGCTGACGAATGCTTTGGGGCAGGACATCCCTACGGGTCGCGACGTCTGAAAGGAGTGGTCATGTTTTTCAGTCCGGACAACCGCAGCCGCAGCGCGCGGCACCTGAGGCTCTATGCCTATTTCGAACTGGCCTATACGGTGACGGATTTCTGCGCGGCGGCATTGTTTCTGGCCGGCAGCCTGCTGTTCTTCAGCGAGGCGACCACATACGCGGCCACATGGCTGTTCGTGATCGGGTCGGTCCTGTTCGGGGCGCGTCCGAGCATCAAGCTTGTGCGGGAGCTGATCTACATGCGCATGGGCGACTATGAGGATGTCGCGCAGTCTTTGAAATGACAGGGGTGTCCTGATCGCCTGCGGCATCGTTCTGCATGTTCTGGCGAGCGCGGCCAACCCGTGCGACCGGCGGTGTCTCTTGCGGCGAGGCACCGTTGCCGTACCCGGACGGATGGGAGGGGCGTGCCAGCGGGGCTGCGTGGCCGCGATGCGCCCCGAAGTATCGGTTGCAAGGCAAACCCGTCCGTTGTCCCTTTCCCGCACCGAGGCGGAAGGCCGGTTTCCGAGGCCGCCGCGAATTGACTTTCGAGCCGTTTTCTGGTTCTCTAGAGGTCTGTTTTTTAAAGACGTTTCAGGGGGAATTGGCATGAGGATGGTGATCGGGGCATGTGCCGTCGCGGCGGGACTGTCGGGGTGTGGTCCCAATTCGGGCGGGATCGAACCGGGGCTTGCGCAGGTGAACTATGCCTATTCCAAGGCTGGCAACGTGGGCATCTACAATCCGCGGGGGCAGTCGGCGGGCACGTTTTTCGTCTGGAACACGGAGACCAACCGGCTTCAGGAGATTTCCACCGTCGCATTGCGGTTGGCGTCGCAAAGCCCCGCGCCCGCATCGGTTTCGGCCAGCAGGCTGGCCAATATCGGCATTGAAGGCTTGCCGATCGGGGATGCGAGTCTGGTCAAGTCGTCGGTCGGGGCGCAGATTTCCGCGACAGCGGACAACACGGTTCGCTACAGTTACGACCTGACGAAATCCGCGCTGTCGGAGTATGTGAGACAGCTCAAGGCGGCGGGGGAAACCGAAAGCGGTATCAACGATCTCTTCCGGCCAAACGATCAGCGCTACCGGGTGGTCATCCTCCAGGTCGAACTGCGCGCGGGAAAGGTCGAGTTCGCGGCAAAGGGGGCCGGGGAGAACAGCGCGGCCGCGGTGTTCGAGGTCGCCCTGCCGGGCAAGGAGATCGTCAAGGTGAAGGCTGACCTCTCCAACACCGCCTCCTGCGGCGCGGTGGATGGGGCGGCGGCTGAAGACCGTCCGATCTGTTTCTCGGAATGGATCGTCTACGATCCGCTGATCCGCCCGGAGGACGGCGTTCTCGACTGGCGCCGCGACGATTCCTACGATCAGGACCGGCTGTCAGACGCGTTCCGCGCCTTGTAGACGCGGACCGCGGCAAGACACGACGGCGCGCTCTCAGGCGCGGAGCAGCTCGACATCCAGCGAAGTTCCGATGAAGCCGCTGTTCACGGCCTTTTTCACCACGATTTCGTTGTCGTGGATTTCCCGCCCGTCAAGCTATGCCCCGGTAGGTAGGGAGAACTTCAACGGGCTGTCGGGTTCGCTGCTGTCGTGACGAGTGTAGGCGATGGTGCGTCCCGCGCCGCGAAAGGCCCCGAGCAAGGCGACGAGATTGTCCCGTTAGGCAAGGTTGCTCATCCGTCCGGTCAGACCGCCCCAATGAGCGAGCACATGGACGCCCTTTTGCGTGTCGATGGGCAGAAGAGCCATTGTCGTCGGTAAAACGGGGAATCATCTGGTGCTCCTGATGCTGTCCGCCCGAAGTGTTAGCCTGTCGTCCCCCCGGTCCGGAACCTCTCGTGTCACAGGAGGCTTGGAGCATAGGGGAATTTGCGGCAATTGTCGGGCATTTGACACCTTGCCCTTGTTTGCGGAGCGGGTCATTCTGTCTCGGCCTGACCGCCGTGAGGTTGAATTGGCGCCCCCGGTGCCCCACCTTACAGGTCTGAGAACGGAGATGGCCGGGCGTTGCCGCACAGCGGGACCGGCGCCATCTTGCCAACAACAAGGATAGAGCATGCAAGAGCCCCTCAATTCGTCCTACCCCGTGCTGCCGCTGCGCGACATTGTGGTGTTTCCCCACATGATCGTGCCGCTGTTCGTGGGACGCGAAAAATCGGTCCGCGCGCTGGAAGAGGTGATGTCGGACGACAAGCAGATCCTTCTGTCCAGCCAGATCGATCCCAGCGTGGACGATCCGGACAGCAGCGGCATCTACAAGGCCGGCGTCCTGGCCAATGTGCTGCAGCTTCTGAAACTGCCCGACGGCACCGTGAAGGTGCTGGTCGAAGGCCAGGCGCGGGTGCGGATTACCGAGTTCATCGAGAACGAGTCGTTCTTCGAGGCCCAGGCCGAATACCTGACCGAAATGCCGGGCGACGTGACCACGACCGAGGCGCTGGTGCGCACGGTGGCCAATGAATTCGAACGCTACGCCAAGGTGCGCAAGAACATCCCCGAAGAAGCGCTGACCGCCGTGGGCGAGAGCACCGAGCCGGCCAAGCTGGCCGATCTGGTGGCCGGACATCTGGGGATTGAGGTCGGCCAGAAGCAGGACCTGCTGGAAACACTGAGCATCAGCGAGCGGCTGGAGAAGGTCTATGGCCTGATGCAGGGCGAACTGTCGGTGCTGCAGGTCGAGAAAAAGATCAAGACCCGCGTCAAGTCGCAGATGGAGAAGACCCAGCGCGAATATTATCTGAATGAGCAGATGAAGGCCATTCAGAAGGAACTGGGCGACGGCGAGGAAGGCGAGGGCGAAATCGCCGAACTGGAAGCGCGGATCGCCGAGACCAAGCTGTCCAAGGAAGCGCGCGAGAAGGCCGAGGCGGAGCTCAAGAAGCTCAGGAACATGAGCCCGATGAGCGCCGAGGCCACCGTTGTGCGCAACTATCTCGACTGGATGCTGTCGATCCCGTGGGGCGTGAAGTCGCGCGTCAAGAAGGATCTGGGCCGGGCACAGCAGGTTCTGGACGACGACCACTATGGCCTGGAGAAGGTCAAGGAGCGGATCGTCGAATACCTGGCGGTGCAGCAGCGCAGCAAGAAGATGAAAGGGCCGATCATGTGCCTCGTCGGCCCGCCGGGTGTGGGCAAGACCAGTCTGGGCAAGTCGGTGGCGCGCGCCACCGGGCGCGAGTTCATCCGCATTTCGCTGGGCGGGGTGCGCGATGAATCCGAGATTCGCGGCCACCGGCGCACCTATATCGGGTCGATGCCGGGCAAGATCATCCAGGCGCTGAAGAAGGCCAAGACGACGAACCCGCTGATCCTGCTCGACGAGATCGACAAGATGGGCCAGGATTTCCGGGGCGATCCGGCGAGCGCGATGCTCGAGGTGCTGGACCCGGAACAGAACAACACCTTCATGGATCACTATCTCGAGGTCGAGTATGACCTGAGCAACGTGATGTTCCTGACCACGTCGAACTCCTACAACATGCCTGGGCCGTTGCTGGACCGGATGGAGATCATTCCGCTGGCCGGCTATACCGAGGACGAGAAGCGCGAGATCGCTAAGCAGCACCTGATCCCGAAACAGGTCAAGAACCATGGGCTGAAGGCCAGGGAGTTCGACCTGACGGATGCCGCGCTGACCGATATCATCCGTATCTATACCCGCGAAGCGGGGGTGCGGAACCTCGAGCGCGAGATCGCCAAGGTGTGCCGCAAGAGCCTGACCCGGATCATCAAGGGCGAGGCCGAGAGCGTTACTGTGACACCCGAGAACCTGAACGATTTCCTGGGTGTGCCCAAGTACCGTTACGGGCTGGCCGAACAGGAGGACCAGATCGGGGTCGTGACCGGGCTGGCCTATACCAGCGTCGGCGGCGAGCTCTTGCAGATCGAAGCGCTGCGGCTGCCGGGTAAGGGCCGGATGAAGACCACCGGCAAGCTGGGCGACGTGATGAAGGAAAGCATCGACGCGGCCAGTTCCTATGTCCGGTCGATCAGCCCGCAGATCGGGGTCAAGCCGCCGAAATTCGACACGCTGGATATCCACGTCCACGTGCCCGACGGAGCAACCCCGAAGGACGGGCCGAGCGCGGGCCTGGCGATGGTCACGTCGATCGTGTCGGTGCTGACGCAGATTCCCGTCAGGAAGGACATCGCCATGACTGGCGAGGTCAGCCTGCGGGGCAACGCGATGCCGATCGGCGGCCTGAAGGAAAAACTGCTGGCGGCTCTCAGAGGCGGCATCAAGACCGTGCTGATCCCCGAGGAGAACGAAAAGGATCTCGCGGAGATCCCCGATAACGTGAAGGAAGGGCTGAAGATCATCCCGGTCAAGCATGTGTCGGAAGTTCTGAAACATGCGTTGCTGCGTGCGCCCGAGCCCATCGAATGGGACGAGGCCGCCGAAGAGGCCGCAGCGGCCAAGGCGGCGCTGACGTCGCAGGAAGGCACCTCCGCCACGGCGCACTGAACCGTCGCGGTTAAAAACACCGGCGGGCCGTAAACACGGCCCGTCCTTTTCTTTGCACAGACTGACAATTTCCCTCCGTGGGCTCGCGCGCGTATGCTCGCTGTATCAAACTGCGGCCAGGCGGAATGCGAACTCCGCTCTTGCAGAAAGAGCGGAGTGACGCTAAAACGCGCGGCGCGGGTGATTAGCTCAGTGGTAGAGCGCTTCGTTCACATCGAAGATGTCAGGAGTTCAAATCTCTTATCACCCACCATTCTCTTTTGCGAAAAAAACTGAACAAAACAGAAGTTTAAGGCAAAGTCGCCGATAGGCCAAAACGCCTTTCCATGGTGCTTTCCGGGGCGGGTTAGGGGCCTCTCAGGGCGTCCCCGAACGATGATTCTCCGCTGCTAACACGGCCTTCACCGTATCCGCATCTCACCGACACTCCGCCCACCAGCGCGCCGCCCACCAATCGGACGGCGTTGTTTGTCGCGGGATCGTCAGACCGGCGCAATGAAACGGCGGAGCGGTGAAATAGCCGTTCGCTATCCACTGAGCGATGCCCGGATCGTGCGCCATGGTTGCGAGACGGGTGTCGTGCAGGACCGGGAGGCACGTACCGGCGACGGCGGCGAATCCCAACCGGCTGACAGTATTGCGATTGTTGGGGCGGCCACACGTTTGTGGGGTGGACTGAGGCGGCAGTATCCGCAGGGCGTGTTTTTTCGGACTTTCACGCTGTGTCAAACGGGCAAATCAAGCTTGTCGCCGACCGAAGGCTTGATAATAGTTGCACCTGCGCCTACGATTTTGAACATATCTTTTGGGGCATGCTTTCGGTTTTTCAGTTTGTTGATCGTGCTCCCCTTTAAACACTGAATTTTTTCGCCGGTTTTCGGCGAGCATCGCAAGCGAACGGGAATTGACCCGAGAGTCCGACCTGCGCCAACGCGCTTGGACGATCCATGACCCGGCACCAGATGTTCAGATCGCTTCGATGTGGGAACACGCAGGGAGAAGGAGCGCCGCCATGTCTAGCGTCCGATCGATTGAGCGGGCCAGATACCGGATGCGGCGGAACCGATCCGTTCCGACAGCGGGGTGTCCGGCGCACGCGCCCGTCCCGCGAACAGGTCTGAAGGCGGCGCCTGGCGCCGAACAGGCCGGCCGGGCCGGACTGCGTTCGGACTTCATTCCCGCGCAACGAGATTTCTACCTTCAGCAGTGCGTTTCCAGAACCAGGGCCGGTTTCATTGCAAACCGCGTCTGGCTTTTCCGGGTCAGCCTGCGTTGTTACCGTGCCCTGAATTTTCAGGGTTTTTTCGTCGGTCCGTGAACCGGCGATCTTGCCGTTCTGACATTGCAGGCGGTCCGTTTCAATTCGGCCCCGAGGGGTCGATCCATTCTGCTTCCGGAGACACATATCATGACACTTTTTACCATCCCGACTTTTGTAACCGCCGATGTCGCTCTTGCCAGCGGCAGAACTGAAACCGACCGGGAAGACATCGTCGAACTGACAGGCGTCGAGGCGGCGCGGATTCTGGGCGGAATGCCGGTGCCGGATCCGGGCCAGTCTTCCAACGAAGGAGACGAAGGCGACGAAGCCAATGAAGGCGACGAGGACGATGAGGGCGATGAGAACGACGAAGGCAATGAACTGAATGAAGACGACGAGGGCGACGAGGGCGATGAAGGAGACGAAAACGACGAGGGCAACGAGAACAACGAAAGCGACGAGGGAAATGAAGGCAACGAAGGCGACGAGAACAACGAGGACAACGAAGGCGACGAGGGCGACGAGACGGGCCTGAACAATGACGGCGACGAAGGCAATGAAGGCGACGAGGGTAACGAGGATATCGAAGGAGACGAGGGCGACGAAGGAGACGAGAACGACGAGGGCAACGAAGACAACGAGGGCGACGAGAGCAACGAGGGCAATGAAGGCGACGAAGCTGATGAGGACAACGAGCACGACGAGGGCGATGAGGGCGATGAGGGCGACGAAGCCAACGAGGACAATGAGGGCGACGAAAACAACGAGAACGACGAGGGAGATGAGGCTGACGAAGGCAACGAGATAGGCGACGAGGGCGACGAAGGCGACGAGCTCGACGAGAACGACGAAGGCGACGAAGGTAACGAAGGCGACGAGGACAACGAAGCCAACGAAGGCGATGAAGGCGACGAAGCCGACGAGGGCGATGAAGGCAACGAGAACACTCCCGGTGACGAAGGCAACGAAGGCGACGAGGGCAACGAGGGCGACGAGGGCAATGAAGCCGGGCTCGACGAGGGCAATGAAGGCAACGAAGGCAACGAGGGCGACGAAGGCAACGAGCGCGGCGTCGATGAAGGCAATGAAGGCGACGAGGGCAATGAAGGGGACGAGGGCAACGGCCCCGGCCAGGACGAGGGCAACGAAGGCAACGAAACCGCCAACGACGGCTCTGACGACGGCAATGAAGGCGACGAGGGCAACGAAGGAGACGAGGGCAACGAGGCCGGGCAAGATGAGGGCGACGAAGGGAATGAAGGAAACGAGAATGACGAAGGCGACGAAGCCGGCGTTGACGAAGGCGACGAAGGCAATGAGGGCAACGAAGGCGACGAGGGGATCGGACGCGGCGAAGACGAAGGCAACGAAGGCAACGAGTCCGTCGCGAACGACGAAGGCGACGAGGGTGATGAAGGGGATGAAAACGACGAGGGCGACGAAGGCGTCGAGGGCGACGAGGACGACGAAGGCGACGAGAATGACGAAAACGACGAGAACGACGAGGGCGACGAGCTAAACGAGAACCAGGACGAGAACGACGAACACAACGAAAACGACGAGGGCGACGAAGGCGACGAAAACAACGAAGGCAACGAAGCCAACGAGGGCGACGAGGCCGATGAAGGCGACGAAGGCGACGAGATCGACGAAGACGACGAGAACGACGAGGGCGACGAGGGCGACGAAGGCAACGAGGCCAACGAGGACAACGAGGGCGACGAGACCGACGAGGGCAATGAAGGCAACGAAGGCAACGAGGACAACGAACAGGACGAAAACGACGAAGGCAACGAGAACAATGAAGGCAACGAGGGCGACGAAGGCAGCGAAGAAGGCGATCTCCAGTCCATTGCCGACTTTCAGGGCGATGAAGGCAACGAAAGTGACGAGGGCGACGAAGACGACGAGGACAACGAGAGCGACGAGGGAGATGAAGGCAACGAAGCCGACGAGGACAACGAGGGTGACGAGGGTGACGAAGGCAACGAAGGCAACGAGGCCGACGAGGGCTTCGAAGGCGACGAGGGGGACGAAGGCAACGAAGGAAACGAATCCAACGAAGGCAACGAAGGCGACGAAGGGGATGAGGGCAACGAGAACAACGAACCGGTTGCCGGTGACAGCGGTGACGAGGGGAATGAAAGCAATGAGGGAGACGAAGGCGATGAGAACAATGAAGGCAATGAGGGCGTAGAGGGCGACGAGGACGACGAAGGCAACGAGGGCGACGAAGGCAACGAGGCGAACGAATCCAACGAGGGCGACGAGGGCGACGAAGGCGACGAGGCTGACGAAGGCAACGAGAACGATGAAGGCGACGAGAACAACGAAGGCAATGAAGGCAACGAGGGCGACGAGGGCGACGAGGGCGACGAAGCCAATGAAGGCGACGAAGACGACACGGCCTTCACCCAGGAAGGCAATGAAAACAACGAAGGCAATGAGGGCAACGAAGGAAACGAGAACAACGAGGATAACGAAGGCGACGAGGGCGACGAATCCGGCTCCAACAATGAAGGGGACGAAGGCAACGAAGGCGACGAGGACAACGAGGACAACGAGGGCGACGAAGGCGACGAAGGCGACGAAGGCAACGAAGGCAATGAAGGCGACGAAAGCGACGAGGGCGACGAGGGCGACGAAGGCAACGAGGGCAATGAGGACGACGAAAACAATGAAGGCGACGAAGGCAACGAAGGCGATGAAGGCAACGAGGACGATGAGAACGACGAGTTCGACGAGGGCGACGAGAACGACAGCTTTGGTCTCGGTGAAGGCGACGAAGACAACGAAGGCGATGAGGGCGACGAGTTCAACGAGAACAACGAAGGCGACGAGGACAATGAGAACGACGAGGGCGATGAAGGCAACGAAGGCGATGAGTTCATTGCCGGCGATACCGGCGATCAGGGCAACGAAGGCAACGAGAACAACGAGAACGATGAGGGCGACGAAGGCAATGAGGGCATAGAGGGCAACGAGGACAACGAAGGCGACGAGGGCGACGAAGGCAACGAAGGCGACGAAGGCAACGAAGGCGACGAGAACGACGAGAATGACGAAGGCAATGAAGGCAACGAAAGCAATGAGGATAATGAAGGCGACGAAAACGACGAGGGCAACGAAGGCGACGAAGGCAACGAGGACACCGAAGGCGACGAAGGCGACGAAGGGAATGAAGGAGACGAAGGCCCTGATGGGGGCGACGAAGGCGACGAGGGGGATGAAGGCAACGAAGGTGTCGAAGGCAATGAGGACAACGAAGGCGACGAAAACGACGAGGGCAACGAAAACAACGAAGGCGACGAAAACAACGAAGGCGACGAAGGGGACGAAAACAACGAAGGCGACGAGAACAATGAGGACAATGAAAACGATGAGGGAGACGAAGGCGACGAAGGCGACGAAGGCGACGAGCACGATGAAGGCAATGAAGGAGACGAAGCCGCTCCGGGCGGTCTGCCTGCTGCCGGCACGGCCGGATCGGAACAGGGCGGTTTCGTCTGCGGTGCCGACGGTGGCTTTGATGAGGCCGAATCCTGCGGAACGGACGCCTGCGCGGTGGATGCCGGAGCGGGGGGCGAAAGCGGGCTGGATGATCCGTTCGGCGCCGATCTTGCTGCCGGTCTCGACCTTGACGATCTCGATGCCGGTATCTGAGGCCGTCTGACCGGAACCTGACCTTCCGCCGCCGCCGGGAGTGGCGTTCGGCGGAAGCCGCGACTCCCATGCCCGCCCCGGACGCAGAGAGCGCCGGGGCGGGTTTCTGTAGTGGAGACCGGAGTGCGCGTTTTCCCGTTCGAACCTGAACTTTGATCCGGCAGGGCACTGCGCGTGCGGCCCGTCACGGCGCGGCGCTGGACAAGGGCGCCGGATCGGCGGAAAGTCGGGGCCGGTCGATCAGGCCGGTGGGGACCAGTCAGGAGAGATCGGTACGTGACAGCATATCCGGAGCTTTTGATCCTGCGTCATGGGGAAACCGAATGGAACCGGAGCGGGCGACTGCAAGGGGAATTGGATTCACATCTCACGGACACTGGCCGCGATCAGGCGCAGTGTCAGGGGCGGATCCTGAAGGACGTCGGTATTTCGGGATGGGCGGTCTATTGCAGTCCTCAAGGGCGCGCCGCCGAAACCGCGGCGCTGGCCTTGCCGGAACTCCCGGTGGTTTCCGATGCGCGACTGCGCGAGATCGGCCTTGGGGAATGGAGCGGGCAGTTGCGCGAGGATCTTGCGGCGCAATTCCCGGAGCTTTTTGCCGGCGATGGGCTGGAATGGTATGATCATGCGCCCGGTGGAGAGGGAATTGCGGCGCTGGAAAGTCGGGCGGCGTCATTTCTGTCGGAACTCAACGGGCCATCGGTGATCGTTACCCACGGCATCACATCGCGTGTCCTGCGATGCCTGCTTGTCGGTTTGCCTGCCGAGTCTTTCGGAACGGTCGGCGGAGGGCAGGGGGTGGTCTACCATCTGCGTGATGGTCGAAGCCGCTTGCTGACATAGGGCTTGCAGGGCGATGTCAGGTCTCGTAAACGATCTGGCACGGGTGATTAGCTCAGTTGGTAGAGCGCTTCGTTTACACCGAAGATGTCGGGAGTTCGAGTCTCTCATCACCCACCATTTCAAGCCTTTGTGATCAAGGAAAAACATTGCGTCGCAGGGGCTTGCAGCGTTTCGTCTTCCACAGTTTTCTTGCAAAACGAGTGGAATCATGGCCGGACGAATCGAGTGTCTTCAACACTTCGACGGCGGCTGGGCCCGCGTCAGATTTCATTTGACCGACAGCCGCTGTTTCTGCTTGTCAGTGCGGGATCCCTATGTGAGGTTCAACGAACCAGTCCGGCGCTGCCCGGCGTCCATCGCCAAGTGTAGCCCGGCAAACCCGGATTGGCATTGCATCGAGCGTCGTCAGTCTGTTACCGAGGTTGCATGATGGCGGGATCCGACAGGTCAAGGCCTGTCATGCGTGAAGAATATGGGGTCTGGGCTGGACCAGGTGAAATGGCAATGCCCGGCCTTGCCGAGATGGAGACAACATGAAAATCAAGCGCGTAACTGGAACTCTTTGCATCGCTTCGCTCGTCGCGGCGGTGTCGCTCTCGGGCTGTACCGACTCTGCCGCCGCGCGGCACGAGATCGGTTGCGTTGCGGGAACCATGGGGGGGATGGCCATTGGCGGCGCCATCGGCAACCGCTTCGGCGGCGGTAGCGGACAGACGCTTGCGACCGGCGTCGGCGCGATTGCCGGCGGCGTTGCGTCCGCCACGGCGCTCGAGTGCTGAGGGAGAGATCGACATGAAACATATTGCGCTTGTATCGGCCGTTCTGGCAGCAACCGGAACCGCCCTGACGGCCGGGTCCATGCCGGGCAGCTCGCTCGGTCTCGTCGATGGCAATGCCGACAACGTCGTGACGATCGAGGAGTATGTGACCGGTGTCGGCCAGCTCTTCGGGCCACTCGACGCGAACGGCAACGGCCGCATCGAATGGAGCGAAGCCGAGGTGACCATGACCCGTGGCGTCTTTGATGGCGCGGACACGAATGGCGACGGCGTGATCAGCCGCAGCGAGTTCGACGCGGAACTCAGGAAAGAGTTCAGGTTCGCGGACAAGGACGGCGACGGCATTCTGGACTGATCCGCTACCGGCCACCTGATGGTCGCGCTCGCACGCGCCGTTCAGCACGGCGCGTGCGTGATCGCATTGACCGGTCGCGTTCCGGACTTTGCGGGATGATCTGCTCCCCTGAAAAGTCCTCTGTTTGAGTTCAGCCTGTTCTCCGACGAAGGAGACAGACGTTGAAAAGAAACCGTTTCGGCGAAGACCGGATCATTGGCATTCTGAAGGAGCATCAGGCCGGTCTTGGCGCGAAGGATCTGTGCCGCAAGCAGGGGATCAGCGACGCGACCTTCTACAAGCGGCGGTCGAAATATGGCGGCATGGAAGGGTCCGACGCCCGGCGGCTGAAGGCGCAGCAGCCCGAGCGGAACTCCGTTTCGACATGGCTCATCTCGGTCTGGCCCCGCATTACCGCTTTCTCGCGTCCCTCAGGGCACATGGGATGGCATTCGGCATGAGTCAAACCCGGCTGTCCCGTTCCATGCGGACGGGCGCCGGAGCCAGTGAGTAACTATTTTTACAGGCCGCGTTCGGCCATGGCTGCCCGGACGCGGTCGAGGGCGGGGTCGTTCCATCCTTCGGGCGACAGCAGCGCGACCCAGCCCTTCAGGTAGTCGGTGCCGGCGATATCGTGACCGAACCCCTTGGGGGTAGTGGTCGCCGTCAGCAGGTCAAATCCGACTTGCAGGAATGTCACGACCGGTATCCATCTGAAGTTTTCCACCACGTCCGGGGCGCGGGGGGCTTTCATCCAGTCAGGCTCGCGCCACAGGATCGAGGGCGAGAAGAACGTGATGGCGTCTGACCCATACTGCAGATAGGCGATGCGGAACGATCCCCAGGGCTGTCCGGACTGGGGCATCTCGAACTGGTTGAGGAACCTCACCACGGCCCCGTCGCGGAATGTCGGGAGCCAGGCAGGGGATCCCGGATCACGATCGGCGGTGATCTGGCCCCAGCTGTGGCTGGCGAACGGAGGACCAACCCAGAAGGCGCCCGTGAAGGGGTCGCCGACAAGATCGAAGAAATCCACCGACAGGTCCGAGTTCAACGCACCCAAGCTGAGACCGAAGAGATAGAGCTTGGGCCGTGCGTCCCGCGGCAGGGAGCGCCAGTGGTGATAGATCGCAAGGAACACCTCCCTTGCGCTTTCAGCGCCATACTCCGGGACGGTGAGCAGAGAGAGCCAGCTTGGCAGATAGGAATACTGGACCGAGATCGTCGCGACATCGCCGTGGGTCAGAACCTCCAGCGGAAAGGCGCCCGAGGGGTCGATCCAGCCGGTTCCCGTCGGTGTCGCGATCACCAGCGTTTTGCGGTCGAAGGCGCCGACGCGGATCGCTTCGTCCAGGGCCAGCCGGGCGCGATCCTCCGCCGTTTCCGCCGACCCGAGGCCCACATAGACCCGGATCGGTTCCATCGCCGGTTCCCCGGTGATGTCGGCGATGGCAGCGGCATCGAGCGGGTCGCTCACGCGGTTGCGCCCCTGGTTGCCGATGCTGTCCCATGAGATGAGCGAAGCCGGACTGCCGGTTTTCAACGGGTCCTGCGGCGGGTCGATCTCGTCCGAGATCATCGCATCGATCCCAGCATAGCTCAGATCCAGCCCGGAGACGATCCGGTTGAGGATCAGGTCGTTTCCGATGAAGTTGAAGATGATGACGGTGGCAAGAAAGGCAACCAGCATCGCAAGCCGTGGCGGCCACATCGGGGTAAGTCGGCGGGAAATCGTCTGCATCGCGGCCACGAAGAGCCGGCCGAGGAAGATCAGGATCGCGGCCAAGACGCCGCCAACCGCGGCGATCGTCCAGGGGCGGGCCGATTCCACCGGCGGCAAGCCCATTGCGTCATGCAGTGGTTGCTGCCCTCCGGCCGCGCCCGCAAGTCCCCAGATGATGACCGCACCGGCAAAGACAAGGGCGGCCCAGACCGCGCGCCGAAGTGTCTGCATGCCGGGTCGGGGCAGTTCCAGCAGCGACCACAGCCCCGAAATCAGCACTCCGATCCCGTAGCCGACGGCAAGGCTCAGCCCCGCCGACACCCCCTGCAGCGCGCCTGCGCGCGGTATCATGCTGGGCGTAAGCGCCGCGGCGCAGCACAACGCACCAAGAACGAGCCCCGGGATCGAGGGACGATGAAAGAGCTTTGCCATGCGTCTGCCTGTGCTGTTGTTGTTGGTCTCGTGGCGCAGAAGGTTTCCGCGTCAGGCGGCTTCCGGTCAGCGGGTCCGGGTTCGCTGGGTGAGGTATGGCATGGAACCGCGTGAATCGTCCAGCACCTAAGCCGGGGCAACGCGCGCCTCGGGGAGACGTTCCTGGAGCGGCGTCATTCCGGGCTTTTTCCGGCGTGATGCCCGTCGATCGGGCGGCACCCCGGTGCGCCGCGTGGTCGGATGACCGTGCCGAGTCCTGTCATCGTGCGTCCGTCACATTCCCGGTGTAGCGGGGGAAGGCAGCCGCCCGACAGAGGGGCGGCCGCGCTTCGGAAGGGCGAACATCGGATGCCGGCGATGATTGTTCTTGCGATGTCAGACGTCCAGCGCCATAAGACCCACATCGCATAAGGAGGATACCATGATCATGGAAAATGGCTTTACTTTCTGGAACTTCCTCGTCGACGCCTTTATCGTTTTCCTGTTCATCATGTGGATCTGGTTGCTGATCCGGGTGTTCGGAGATCTGTTCCGCCGGAAGGACGTAGGCGGTTTCGGCAAGGTCGTCTGGATCATCGTCCTGTTCGTTCTGCCTTACCTCGGCGTCTTCTTCTACCTGCTGACGCAGGGATCGGCGATGCATGCGCGGGACCTGGAAGCGGCACGTGAAGCGCGCGAGCATCTGCGCGATGTCGTGGGCTTCTCGGTTGCAGACGAGATCGCCAAGCTCGAGGCGCTCAAGGCCGAGAACAAGATCACGGACGCCGAATACAGCAAGCTGCGGGCCAAGCTCGTCTGACGTGGGGATCAGGGCATGAACGGCTCTTGCTGTTCATGTCCGTGGCCATCGGGACCCCGACCTGGCTGCCTGACCGTTCGGGTGCGATGCTCCGCTCCAAGGCCGCAGGCGGGTGATCGACTGTCTTGTACGCCTTGGCCGGCAGGAGCGGAAGAAGAGGGTAAGCCATGCTTCGCCGGATCATGATCCTGCTTGTACTAGTGGTCGGGGGCGTCACGGCCTTCTTTGTCTTCTACCACCCTCCCATGCGCCTGATGCCGGCTCCATTGCTGTTCCAGAAGGGCGGCGCCCAGATCGTCGATCTCGCCCCCGCACTCCAGGATGGCAGCGAGATCGACGTCTTCTATGCGACCAGTCGTCTGCCCGTCGGACCGCGTGACGATCGACTCTACTCGGTCATCCCGGACCATCGGCTGCATCTGGGCCGCGCTTACCTCACGATCGGGGACAAGGCGACGACGGTTGAGCAGGTGCTGGAGTGGACCTTTGCCAGCGATCAGGGAGACCGGCCCTTCATCCGGCTGGACCGGATGAATGAGGCCGTGACCCTCAGCCAGGGCGACGATCCGGAAGCCGCCGACGCATGGCTCGCGGAGGTGGCCGTGGCCTTGCAGGCCAGCCGGGACAAGGACGTGCTAGTCTATATCCACGGCGCCAACACCACCGTCGAACGCGCGGCTGGGCAGGCGGCGATGTTGCGGCATTTCACGGGACGCCATTCGGTGGTGGTTCTCTTCGCCTGGCCCACGGCCGAGAACTTCCTTCGGTATCGGCGCGATGTCACCTCTGCCCTGAGTGCCGCGCCCAAGCTGTCCGAACTGATTGCCATGCTGGTCGAGCACACCCCGGCCGAGCATGTCAACGTGTTCACCTACAGCGCCGGGGCAATGGTCGGCAGCACCGGTCTTGCGAACCTGGCCCGGACCCGTCCCGAAGCCGCCTCTCACGTGCAGGAAGTCTATCATGCAGCCCCGGATGCCGACTTCCGCGATTTCGTCGATGACATGGCGGTGTATTCCGGTCTGGTCGGACGCACCACGACGGCGGTGAATCTCGGGGACAGCGCCCTTCGGCTCGCCGCAGCGGTCAACCGGGCCTCTCGCGCAGGCAGGCCGAACCTTGAAGAACTGGAACCCGAGGCAGCGGAATGGCTGCTGGACTCGACGGCGTCGCAAAAGGCGGAGGTGGTCCAGGTGAATGTCGACGCCATGCCCGACCTGCCGGCGACCTCGCACACCTTCTGGTATGACGATCCTTGGGTCAGCAACGACGCGATCCTGACGCTCCTGTTCAACCTTGCGCCTGCGGCGAGAGGGCTGGAAGAGGGCAAGAGCGTCAGCGGCACCAGCTACTGGACCTTCACGAAGGATTACCCCGAACGGATGACCGAGGTCGTCGATCTTGTGCGTGGCGCCGCGAACTAGTTGCGGACGATCCGGCGCAGGAGTTCCGGAAAGTCCAGCGTGCTGTCGAATGCCCCGGTCTGCAGGAAGCGCGCGACCTGCGCGATCACCAGAGGGTTGTTCATCAGGAGCGTGTGGCTGACCGGCAGAACGATGTGGTCGGCCATTCCTTCGATCCTGGTGCTTTCGACCGAGACGGTTCCATCGTCAGGGCCGGGAATCAGGCTGGAAAACAACGGGTTGATCGAACGGTTCCCGGCGATCACTCCAAGGTCGAAATCCACTGGCCCAAGACGGTTGGTCAGCGAGTCGGGGTCTGTTCTCAGCTCCTGCGCAGCTGGTCCGGTCAAGGCGTTGAAAATGACCAGGTCGCCGAAGCGATCGGCGATCTCGGACCCCGCGTTGGGCGGGGCGAGCATCACGACCCGCCCGAGATTGTCAGGTCTGTGGACCGCAAGATAGGCCCGCAAGACGATACCGCCCATGGAATGCGTGACGAAGTTCACGGTATCGTTTCCGCATTCGCCGATCGCGTCCGTCACATGGCCGAGGACGCCTTCGATCGTGGATTCCGTCGAAGGATAGTCGGTGTTGATCACCCGATACCCTGCTGCGCCGAGGATCTCTTCCATCACCACAAACGACGCATGGGACCGTCCGAGTCCGTGCAGCAGCACGACGCATTCGCCGGCCTGCGCCCGGGTTGT
This sequence comes from Sedimentitalea xiamensis, assembly GCF_030164465.1. Lineage (GTDB taxonomy): Bacteria > Pseudomonadota > Alphaproteobacteria > Rhodobacterales > Rhodobacteraceae > Sedimentitalea > Sedimentitalea xiamensis. The sequence continues at coordinate 201,390 of NZ_JASNJE010000002.1, read as the reverse complement.
CGAGGGCTGGGCAAACACGGCCAGTAGGAGGAATGTGAACAGGTATCTCATAAAAGTGACTTCCATTTGCAACAGGAGGAAACGGCGGGGGTGATCGTGTGGGTCATCGGGGCGGGTGTCCAGCCCCCGCCATGGTCGGTACCTGCGGTGACACGCAACGGGCACCGTCATCAAGCGTCATTGAGGGGCCGTCAGCGCGCTCCCGGCGACCGAGCGCAGTGTCAGGAACGTCTCTGCCAGCACTCCGGGGTTGCTTGAGGCGCCGGAGCTGAGGTCCAGAGCGACATTGCGCAACTGCGGCACCATGGCAATCATGGCGGGCGAGGTGCCGAGCGTCAGGTGTCCCAGGGAGTCCTGGGATCGGTCGCTGAAATCGGTGACGTCCAGGAACACCACGCCCGTGTTCTTCAGACGTGGATCATCCGAGGGCTTGCCAAGCCGGGCGCTGTTTCCGGCGACCAGGGTCGAGAGCCGGAGCGCCTGATCCTCGGCGGACGTGAAGACGACCAGGGGTTTCGGCAGGCGGCTGATCTGCGCCACCTGCGACATGAAGACTTCGATCGAAATATCGGGAGAAATCAGCACCACGCTATCGGCCAGGCGCGCAGCCGAGCCGGGATGAGCAAGATCCGCCTGCAAGAGGGTTTCCATGACGAGTTGCCCGCCCATCGAGTGCGCGGCCAGCAGGATGCGCTGCGCACCGGCTGCCCGGAGTCTGGTCAGGAGATTCCTGAGGGGCTCGCGAGAGAGGAGGATGCTGTCACGGTCATGGACATAGCCGAGCGGTCGCGCCTGTGACGGCCAGGAGAAGAGCACCGGAACCGCCGGGATTTGCATGTCGCGCGTCATTTGCGCGAAGCGCGCCGCCGCTTCCGAGAAGTTGGTGTTGTAGCCATGGACAAAGACGAGAACCTCGCGCGAGGCGCCACCGTTCGTTCGCAGCTCCTCGCGCAGCTTGCGTTCGAAGCCGCGCGTGTCCTCAAGGGAATTGAACCCGAGCGCGGTGACGTGCCGGCTGGGATCGACCTTGCCGGGGGCGCCCAACCGCGCTTCGCCGACCCTGCGTTCGGGAGGGAGAAGGATCTCGATCTCGTGATAGGCCAGAGAATCGGACTGGCTGTTCTTGGGCATCCCGCCGGGCGAGAGGCGGCGATTGGTCGCGGTAAGGAGCGTTACTTCCCTGGCGCCCTCGGGCGGCGTATCGACAAGGGCAAGCTCGCCACGCGGCGCGCAGGCTGCCGTAAGCACCACGCAGATGGCGGCCAATCCAGGCAGGCTGCGCATCATCCGCCACTTCTTGGCGGTCCCGGGCGATGAGGGAAGGGGGGCTTTCATGTTGTGCGGTGTTTCCCTTGTGGGCATGCCTGTTGATTTCCGTTGAGAACCGACCCGGTATCCTCACCGAGATTTGACCCACTCTTCATTTATGTCTTAGCGGTCACGTCGTGGTCAATGTCGTCGTCTTTTTTCGTTTTTTCTTAGCCGTCACGGAGCTGGCTTTGAAGCGATAGCTGTCGTTGCCGGTTTCGAGGATGAGTGTGATCTCGCAAACGAAGGCCCGGATATTTTTGCCCTATCGGAGCGGCAGGCGTTCAGAGCGCTGGTGGCGCAGTTCCGCCGGACGAATTTCGATCATCCGTTCTCCGACGTCCCGTCCGTGCGGCAGGCGGGCGCCGTGGAGGTGGAAGAGGCCCGCGCCGCGTTCGAGGTCTACGCGCAGAAATCGCCGCAGCATGCCGAACTGGCGTCAATGGCCTGGGATCAGATGACCGGCAGCCGAAAGCCGTCGCAATACGCGGTCTCGGAAAAGGACCCAACCCGGCGCAAAACAAAGGGCAGTTGGTGTGTCCTGCCCGGAACAAGTTTGAAGCTTCCGGCAGCACCCTTGCTTCTTCGTTGATTCATCGGCCGTTCTTTTTGCGCCAGTCGTGAAAGATTTTCAGGTTCTCTTCGCGGGTGGCCGGGTAAAGTCCGATGATGGTTTCGCCCGCCAGTACACGTTCCTTCACGAAATCCTCGTAGGAGGTCATCTGCGTGGCTTCCTTGGCGATCTCATCTGCCAGATGGGCGGGGATGACGATGACGCTGTCGTCGTCTCCCACGATGATATCGCCGGGAAACACGGGGGCATCGCCGCAGGCGATGGGGGTGTTGATGTCGATTGCTTCGTTCAGCGTCAGGTTGGTCGGGCTGGACGGGCGGCTGTGGTAGGCCGGAACATCGAGCTTGGCGATTTCCATCGCGTCGCGGAAGCCGCCATCGGTGACCACACCTGCGCCGCCGCGGACCATCAGGCGGGTGACGAGAATATCGCCGGCAGAGGCCGCGCGTGCGTCCTTGCGACTGTCCATGACCAGCACATGTCCGGGCGGGCAGGTTTCCACTGCATGGCGCTGCGGATGTTCGGGATTGCGAAACACGTCGAGTGTGTTTCGGTCTTCGCGGGCCGGGATGTATCGCAGTGTAAAGGCCGGCCCGACCATGTTGCGGCCCTTGGGCCGGACCGGGTCCACGTTCTGTATGACCTGGTTGCGCAGGCCGCGTTTGAAAAGGGCGGTCGCCAGGGTGGCGACGCTGACATGGGAGAGCTTGTCCAGGGTGTCGGGGTTTGGGTTGGGCATGGCGGGCAGGTTCCCTATGGGTCGGGTCAGAAGATATCGGGTTCGGGGACCGGAGCGCCGAAGCCGGTTGTGAGAAAGTCGAAATCGCAGCCCAGGTTGGCCTGCTGCACGTGGCGGGCGAATATCCAGCCATAACCGCGTTCGTGGCGCGGCGGCGGGGAAACCCAGGCGGTGCGGCGTTCCATGAATTCGTCGTCCGAAAGCTGCACGTTCAGGCTGCGGGCTTCGACATCGACTTCGATGATATCGCCGTTGCGGATAAGGGCGAGAGGCCCGCCGACATAGGCTTCCGGCGCGGCATGCAGGATGCAGGCGCCGAAACTCGTGCCGGACATACGAGCATCGCTGAGGCGAAGCATGTCGCGGTGGCCATGTTTCAGCAGGGCCTTGGGCATTGGCAGCATTCCCCATTCCGGCATTCCCGGACCGCCGAGCGGGCCTGCATTGCGGAGCACCAGGACGTGATCGGGCGTCATCGGATAATCGGGATCGTCCACGATCCGCTTCAGCTCGGGGTAGCTGTCGGCGATGAGGGCAGGGCCGGTGTGTTTGTGGAATTTCGGATCGCAGGCCGCGGGTTTGATGACCGCGCCGTCGGGGGCGAGATTGCCCTTCAGAACGGCGAGCGATCCCTGGTGATAGACCGGGTTCGACATGGGGCGAATCACATCCGTGTTGTAGTTCACCGCGGCCGCAACATTGTCTCGCAGCGTCTTGCCGTTGACGGTGAGGGTGGAGAGATCGAGTGCTTCGCCCAATTCTTTCATCAGCGCGGTCAGCCCGCCGGCATAGAAGAAATCCTCCATCAGATAGGTGGAACCGGACGGGCGGATATTGGCCAGCACCGGCACCTCGTGGCCGATGCGGTCGAGGTCGTCGAGGCTCCAGTCGAGTCCGGCGCGCCGGGCCATCGCGACAAGATGGATGATCGCGTTGGTCGAACAGCCCGTGGCCATGGCTACCGTCGTGGCGTTCTTCGCTGCGGCAGCGGTCAGGATCTTGTCCGGTGTCAGGTCTTCCCAGACCATGTCGACGATCCGGCGCCCGCAGGCGGCGGACATGCGCTGATGACCCGCATCGGCCGCCGGGATTGACGAGGCGCCGGGCAGGGTCAGGCCGAAAGCTTCGGCGATGGCCGTCATGGTCGATGCCGTGCCCATCGTCATGCAATGGCCATACGACCGGGCGATGCCGCCCTCGATCCCTTTCCATTCGTCCGGGCCGATCGTTCCCGCACGCAGTTCGTCCCAGTATTTGAAGGCATCCGAGCCCGATCCCAGCACCCGGCCGGCGTAATTTCCGCGCAACATCGGGCCGGCGGGCAGGAACAGGAACGGGAAGCCCCAGGAAATCGCTCCCATGATCAGCGCAGGTGTGGATTTGTCGCAACCGCCCATCAGCACCGCGCCGTCCACGGGATGGGCGCGCAGCTGCTCCTCGACATCCATGGCGGCCATGTTGCGATAAAGCATCGAGGTCGGTTTCAGGAACTGTTCCGAGAGCGAATGCGCGGGCAGCTCCATTGGCATCCCGCCGGACTGCAGGATGCCGCGTTTTACCCATTCCGCCCGATCCTTGAAATGCATGTGGCACGGCTGTGCCTCCGACCAGGTGTTGATGATGGCAATGACCGGACGCCCTTCCCAGTCCTCGTGCCCGAGCCCCATCTGCATCGCACGGCTGCGATGCCCGAAGGACCGGAAATCATCTGCCGCAAAGAAGCGGGCGCTTCGAAGCTCTTTGTAGGATTTCACGGGCATATCTCCGACGGCGGCGTGCAGATATTGACACCAGCACAGTTTGAATAGTATTACAATCAAATTAATATATCAATTTAGGGCATCGTCAAAGGGAGGAAGCAATGTCCATTTCCAAGAAGGTCGCGGTTATCGCGGCGGCCGCTGCTTGTGTTTTCGGCCTGGGGTCCGCGTCGATGGCCGAAACCACGTTGCGTATCGGCACCGTTCTGGCGCCGGACGATCCGATGGGGCAAGGGCTGGACAAATTCGCCGCCGAAGTCGCCGAGGCCACCGGGGGAGAGGTCGTCGTCGAGGTTTTCCATAACAGCCAACTGGGCGACACGACTGAAATGCTGGACCAGGCCCGTGCCGGCGCTGCGGTTGGAACAGTGACGGACGTGGCCCGTCTTTCCGAATTTGTGCCTTCGCTGGCGATCATGTCGGCGCCGTTCCTTTTCGATGCATATGAAGATGCCGACAAGTTCGCCCTTTCCGATGCCTACCTGAGCTGGGGGGATGAACTGGCCGACAAGGCCGGTCTCGTGATGCTGGCGTCGAACTGGTATCAGGGCGCGCGCCACGCGCTGACGCAAAAGCCGGTCTCCGGCCCGGAGGATCTGGCGGGGGTAAGGATGCGCACGATCGGAGCGCCGATCTGGATCGAAACGATCCGGGCCATGGGCGCCGAACCGACGCCGATCCCATGGGGAGAGGTGTATTCCGCGTTGCAGCTGGGCACGATCGATGCGGCCGAGGCGCAGCCCACCGCCATCAAGGGGGCGAAACTCTACGAGGTGATCAAGAACGTGACCCTGACCGGCCATATCCAGCTCGTGACCGCGCTCGTCATCTCGGCGGAGGCGTGGAACCAGATTTTGCCAGAAAACCAGGCCATCGTGCGCGATCTCGCAGTGCAAAACGGCCGCTATGCCTCGGGACTCACCAACGAACTGGGCGTGGAGGCGATGAAATTCGTGGCCGATCAGGGGGTCGCGATTTCCGAGGTCGACCTTGCCCCGTTCAAGAGGAACGTGGCCCCTGTCTATGAGATGCTGAACCTGACGGCGGAGGCTGCGCTGGTCAAAGAGGTGCTTGGCGAGTAAGCAGGTCTGACCGGGATATTCCGCGGCCCGTGTCAGACCGGGCCGCGAATTCCGGCACGGCAACGGATACTGGATAGACTCTCCATGTTTCGACGCTTCGAAGTCTCGCTCGCGACCGTGTTGCTGGCCGCGATCGTCGTTTTGGTGGCCGTTGCAGCCGTGTCGCGCAAGATGGGTAATCCGATCATCTGGTCGTTGGAGGTGTCGACGGCGTTGTTCGTTTGGCTGGTGGTGATTTGCGTCGATATCGCCATGCAGCAGAAGCGGCATTTCGGGCTGTCCATCATGCTTGACAACGTGCCGCCGCATGTCGGGCGGATGATCGAGATCGTGAACCGGATCGTGATTTTCGGACTTCTGCTCTATCTGCTCTATTACGCCGTCATCAATGTGCCGCTGATGCACAAACGCATGCTGGGCGCGCTGCAAATCCCGAAATCCTATATCCATCTGGCCATGCCCGTGGGCATCGTCTTGTGGTTGCGCACGTTGAGCATACAGATCATCGAACATTGGCGTGCAGGCTGATGCTGCTGCTGATTGCCTCCCTCTTTACCGTTCTCCTGGTCATCGGCTTGCCGGTCGCCTTTGCGTTGATGCTGTCGTCGATCCCGGTTTTCGTGCTGACCGGCACGATGCCCACCACCGTGGCCATCCAGAAAATGGTGACGGCGCTCGAGAATTTTCCGCTGCTGGCGGTGCCGTTCTTCATCCTCGCTGGCAACCTGATGAACGAGGCGGGAATCACCGGGCGACTGGTGAAGTTCTCGCGCCTGCTGACGGGATGGCTGTCGGGCGGGTTGGCGCAGGTGTCCATCGTGCTGTCGATGCTGATGGGGGGCATTTCCGGGTCGGCGGTGGCCGATGCCTCGATGGAGGCCCGACTGTTGGGGCCTTCCATGCGTGCGCAGGGCTATTCGGCGGCCTTCATTTCCGCCGTTCTGGCCTTTGGCTCGATCATCACCGCGACCATACCGCCGTCGATCGGGCTGATCCTGTTCGGCTATATCAACGAAGTGTCGATCGGGCGGCTGTTCATCGGAGGGCTGTTGCCGGGGGTGTTGCTGACCCTGATCCTGATGGCTGCGACCTATGTCGTGGCGCGCAGGCGCGGCTATGAGCCGGACCTGCCGTCGCGGCCCAGCGCGGGCGATCTGGGACGCAGTTTCCTGGAAAGCATCTGGGCGCTGATGTTCCCGGTCTTCCTGATCATCGGGTTTCGCTTTGGTTTCTTCACCGCGACCGAGGCGGGGGTCTTCCTTGTTCTCTATGCCCTCCTGATCGGTACGGTGGTGTATCGGGAGCTGACGATAGATCGTATTCTGGAAGCCTTTCGCGCCACCATGTCCGATCTGGGCATGGTCATGCTGCTGATCATGATGGCCGCCGTTCTCGGCTATGCCATGACCATCGAACGCGCACCGCAGGAGATCACGCGGTTCATGACCTCGCTCACGGATAACCCGGTGGGTCTTTTGCTCATCGTCTGCGCGATCCTGGTGGTGACGGGCATGTTCCTGGAAGGGGCGGCCAATATCCTGCTGGTCACGCCCATCGTGATGCCGGTGCTGATCCACGCGGGGTTCGACCCGGTGCATATGGGAATCGTGATCGTACTTCTGATCAACCTCGGCGGGCTGACCCCGCCGGTGGGCGTGATCATGTTCACCGTCTGCGGCATCCTCGACGTCAAGACCGGGGCCTATGCAAAGGCCGCGATCCCGTTCTTCGCCGCTATCGCGGTGTTTTTCACGTTACTGTTGATCTTCCCTTCGCTATCTCTGGCATTGCCGAATGCCATCATGAACTAGGGGGCGCAGCTTGGCAGCATCGAAACCAAATCGCCTTTCGCTGGAGGCAACGTCGAACGATCACGGCGATATCGACCCGCTTGCATCGGGGTCCGGCCTTTCTTCGGCAGGGCGCGTGTTTCAGGAACTGCGCACGCGTATCGTCGGGTTGAAGCTGCCGCCGGGCACGATCCTGAACCGGGCCGAACTGGCCGAAGCCTTTGCCGTAAGCCAGTCGCCGGTGCGCGAAGCGATCCTCAGGCTGGAAGGTCTGGGGCTGGTGGTCTCCTACCCGCAGTCCCGCACCGAAGTCACCCGTATCGCGCCGGTGCGGCTGGCGCAGGAAAACTTCCTGCGCACGGCGCTGGAATGCGAAATGGTGGATACCCTCTGCCGCGCCGATCCGATGCCGGATCTGAAAAAAGCCAAGGGTTATCTGAAAATCCAGGAAGCGTTGGCCGACGATCCCGAACAGATCGAGCTTTTCCGCGAATTGGACGAGAGCTTCCATCAGGCTCTGTTCATCGCCGCGGGGCAATCCGCCATGCATGCCCATGCCGCCGAGAGGTCGGGCCACATGGCCCGTTTGCGCACTCTGGACCTGCCCAGGTCACACAAGCTTCAATCTGTGATCGAAGGCCACACCACGGTTATCGAAAGGATCGAAGCAGGAGATCGTCACGGCGCTGTCGATGCCATGCGAGCCCATCTGTCGGGCACAATCGGGCGGTTGCCGGAAATCATGGCGGCCTATCCCGAGTATTTTACCTGAGGCTGTCCAGTCCCAGGTTGTCGTCGGCCGTCATGGGGCGCCAAGAGTGAGGCATGGCAGTGCAGATCGGCCGAATGCCGGAGCGGCTCTGGCCGGGAAATGGGTGCCAAATGGGCTATCGGATCGAATTGGCGGCAGCAACACGGAGCGCGCTGGGCGAGGGCGCCGTCTGGGATGTGGGCGATCAGCGGCTTTGGTGGGTCGATATCACCGCCGGGCTGATCCACCGCTACGATCCGAAATCGGGCCTGAACGAGAGTTTCGATTTCGGCGAACCGGTCGGTTGCCTTGCGCGGCGCGAAGCCGGCGGGCTGGTTCTGGCAGCGAAATCGGGGTTCTGGTTCTTCGATCCGGAGACCGGTCGGCGCGACCACATTGCCGATCCCGAAGCACATCTGCCAGACAACCGGTTCAATGACGGCTGCACGGATATGCAGGGCCGCTTCTGGGCCGGTTCGATGCGAGACGCGGGCGGCCCCGCGCCGGCCGGCACATTCTACCGTCTGGATCCGGACCTGACCCTGAGCGCGTGGCGGGGCGGGTTCCATACCGCCAACGGTCTGGCGTTTTCACCGGACGGGCGGCGGATGTATGTATCGGACAGCGACCCGGCGGTGCGCAGGATCTGGGTGTGCGACTATGATATGGAAACGGGAGAGCCGGGGGAGGCGCGCGTATTCTTCGATACCCGTGTGGTTGCCGGCCGGCCCGATGGCGGTACGGTGGATGCCGAAGGGTGCTATTGGCAGGCCGGCGTTTCGGGCTGGCAGATCTACCGGATCTCGCCGGACGGCGAGGTTTTGTTGACGATCGACATGCCGGTCGAAAAACCTACGAAACCGCAATTCGGCGGGGCGAATCTGGATGTGCTCTTTGTCACCTCCCTCAGTCTCGGATTGACGCCGGGGCGGGATCAGCCGGAGGCCGGCAGCCTTTTTGCCATCAAGGGACTAGGGATCAAAGGTGTCCCACAGGTGCGGTTTGCGGGGTGACGGGCGCGGCGCAGGACAAAACAGAAGAGGTGAGAGAGATGAAGAAATTGAGCAAACTTCTGATCACAGGCGCCAGTGGACGGCTGGGATCGGTTTGCCGGGGTCGGCTGGGGCACCTTGCCGACAATCTGCGGCTGAGCGACTGCAAGGATCTGGGCGATGCGCGCGAAGGCGAGGAAATCGTGTACTGTGGTCTCGAGGACAAGGATGCCGTAATGGAGCTGGTCCAGGGGTGTGACGGCATTGTCCATCTGGGCGGGCAGGCAACGGAAGCGCCGTGGGAAACCATTCGGGCCGCCAATATCGACGGGATAGTCAATCTCTATGAAGCGGCGCGGAAATCCTCGGTCACACCACGCATCGTTTTTGCCTCTTCCAACCACGCGATCGGTTTTCACGAGCAGACCGAACGGCTGGATGCCAATTCGCGCACGCGGCCCGATGGGTTCTACGGTGTGTCCAAAGTATTCGGCGAGGCGGTTGCGTCGATGTATCATGACAAGTTCGGGATCGAAACGGCCTCGATCCGCATCGGGTCCTGTTTTCCCGAGCCCGCCAATCACCGGATGCTGTCGACATGGTTGAGCTATGATGATCTCATCCGGCTGATCGTAAGGGTTTTCGCCGTGCCGCGGCTTGGCTGCCCGATCATCTATGGGGCGTCGGCCAATGCGGCGAGCTGGTGGGACAATCGCGAAACTGCGTATCTTGGCTGGCAACCACAGGACACTTCGGAGGTGTTTCGCGCCAAACTGGACGCCACGATGCAGCCACCGTCAGCCAATGATCCGAACGCGGTCTACCAGGGCGGCACGTTCTGCAGTGACGGTATCCACGAAAGCTGAGCGCCAGTGCCTTGCCGGCAGATCGCAGCGCCGGTTCCGGAGATGTCAGAGCAATCAGGCATGCCGTGAGGTGCTTTCTTCCATGACAGCCCTGGCGAGGTCGTGGGGCCTGGTTTCCAGCCCCTCGGCCCCGAGCGATGTCATGACGTGATCGGCGTTTTGCCCGGCTTGCGCGCATGCGCAGCGACGCCTCCCGTAAGGCCGGGCGGACCCACCGCGGGTTCGCGGATGGTGCGATCTTCTTTTTCTGTGAAAACGATTCCCGTTGTGTCAGAATTGAACCGACCAAGATGGATTGTTTCGAATGGCCGGTTATCGAGTCGATTTCTCCGCGACGCAGATTGATTTTCTTGTCCGGCATCTGGGAGTCACCCTGCCAGAGCCGGAGGGTATCGAGGCCACGGTCGCAGACCTGAAGAAACTGCGCGATACGGCGGAAAGGCGGCTTGGCGAGACCGACGCGATCCGGGCCGTGTTTCCCGTCGAATCCGGCTCTCTGTCATCGGTTTTCCAACGCATCGCGGATTGCGACGACAGCGCCGATCCGGCGGAACTGCGGGCCGAGTTGACCGATGCGACCCTGTTGCTGCGTTCGCTGACGAGCCGTGTGGAAGACCTGCAATCGCTGCAAAAGGCGATGCCGGTATCGCTTACCCTGTCGGCCATCGACTGGAAGCAAGCCAGCGACGCGGTGGTCCTTCAGATCAGGGACATTCAATCCGCGATGGAACAGGAAATCGAAGATCCGGATGTCGGCGCCCAGATCCGGAAACTGAACGCCTTGGCGGACGAGATCGCGACGCATGGGGACAGGCTGTCGGAAACCCTGCGCACGGTGCTTGACAGTCCGGACGCGGCGGCGCGCGCCAAGGCGGTCGGTCCCGCGCAACAGGCCGCGCAATCCTGCATCGCGTTTTGTGAAAGCAACCCCTTGCTGGCGCATATTTCCAACCACCCGCTCGACGGCGCGGACAGGGCCGATGCCGATGGTCACCTGGTCCGGCCTCTGCGGACCCTGCTTCAGCAACTCTCCGTGAACCCGTAAAGGAAATAGCGCCATGGCAAAGCTGAGGATCGATCTGGCGCTTCTGCCAAAGACCAATGCGGACGAGATCCGCAAGTCCGTCCGTTCGATGATCGGGCAGGGTTTCGCCGGCCTTGCGCTCAAGGATGGCGATACGGTGCTGGAATCCGATTTCGTCTATGCTGATCTGCAATTCTTCTACCCGCCCGCCAACGTCAGTCCGCGGCATCTGAAGAACCAGATATCCGAGGCGATGCTGGCCAAGGAAAGAGCCAAGGCCGGAGATGCCAACAAGAACATCAGCGCCGGCGACCTGCAGAAGCTGATCGAGGAGGAATGCACCACCGACGAATATCTCAAGGCCATGGACGCCGAACTGGTCAAGAGCCGCCGCGCCTGCCGGAAGATGAAATATCCGCCCGACGATCCCGATCAGGACGACCTGTTCGACGGGCCGGGTCAGGCGGCGCTCAGAGATACCCTGCAAGAAAAGGGCGGCATCGTCATCGGCGGCGACCACAAGGACAATACCCACCGCGACCCGATCATCGCGGCGCTGGAATCCGGCGAGATCAGCAGGAAGAACAACACGGGATTGATCTTTCTCGAAGAGTTGAGCTACGAATTCCAACCGCTCATCGATGCTTTTCTCCAGGATGAGAAAGCGGAAATGTCTCCGGTTCTCAAGGCTTACCTGGGTTCGGTGAAGGATACGTTCCAGCTCGATTTCGCCGGGATGATCGGACTGGCGAAGAAGAACGGTGTCCGCGTCGTCGGGATCGACACACCGGAATCAAAGGTGGAACGCGTCGAAAAGAGTTCGGCCATGCACAACGTCGAACGCTGCGCCAAGATGAACATCAGCGCCGCGGACATCATGAAGGAAGCGATCAAGGCGTCGGGAGGTCAGAGTTTCGTCGCGCTGGTTGGCGAGGAACACATCAACACGGACCCCGGCGGCGTTCCCGGTCTCGCGCAGTTGCTGGGCGTGCCGGGCGCGACGGTCGGTTCCTCCGGTCGGCTGAAACCGGCGAAGGAGGACAAGTCCCGCCGCGGCATGCCGAGCGAGACCGAATGCCTGATCGCGGACGCCTGCATGCGGGAGATCACCAGGCGCTTTGATGACAAGCCCAATGACACAGCGGATTGGCGCGACCAGTTCGCGGAAGCCAGGGCCGCGGCGAAGGCCTTCGTCGAAAAATACCCGGTCATGCCGGGGTTCAACAAGACCGACGTGATGAACAGCAAGGAGATCAAGGCAAGTCTCGATTCCGCTGAAGCGAAGTTCAAGGAGCGCGCCTCCCGCAAGGACGAGCTGAAGAAGCTCCTGGCCGAAAACAAATCCGCGGAGTTCAAGGCCAAGCTGGACGAATACAGGCGCAAGGATCCCGACCTTCTCAAGCATGACTTCGAGACCGATTCGAAGACCTCGGTGCTGGTGGAAGCGGTCAAGCTCGGGCAAAGCACGGTCATCGCGGACATTGCCGCCGCCGGGGCCCCGGTCGCGAACCCGGATGAATCCGCGAAAGTCTTCTTGCAACTGATCGGCCGCCACAAGAAAAACCTGAGTGATGCAAGTGTCAGCCAGGCCGATGCGGATCAGATGTTCGCCGACGCGATGACGGCGGTGCTGGATGCCGGGGCGGACCCGAACGGAACCGACAAGAAGCACAATACCCCGCTTCTGCAACTTGTCTGGGCCGGGATCACGAACCAGCTCGACGAACTCATCGAGGCGGGCGCGGACCCTGATCCGAAGGCGCTGATCAACGAGGTTCCCGGCAGATCCGTCATGGAAGTCGCGATGAAGAGGAACCCCGAGATCATCGGCATTCTCGCCGCCAGCGGCGCATCGGTGAACGTGATGAACGATGGCGGAACGCTTCTGCAGCAGGCGATCCGGGACAACCAGCCCGACGCGGTTTCGGCGTTGCTCACCGCCGGCGCCGACGTGAACCGTCCACTGGACAAGAATGGCCAGACCGAACTGCATGCGGCCATCAAGACCGGCAACCAGACCATGATCGACGAACTGATCGCGGCAGGGGCGGACCCCAAGAGGCCCGATGCCAAGGGTGATACGGCGCTGGACGCGCTGCTTGCCGCCGAAGTCGCGCGCCGGGTCGAAGAGGCGACCAACGGTCCGTCCCGGGCGCTCAAGGCGAAAAGGGCCGAAATCGACGGGAAAGAAAAGGAAATCGCCGATCTGAACGACCGGATCGCCACGGCCAACGCCCGGGCCGATCAATTGACGGAAAGCATGCGGACCGGAAAAGGGGCGCAGGGCGCGGCGTCTGCCGAACTGTTGCAGCTTCTGACCGTGACGATTCCCGATCTTCAGGGCAGCCTGGGGACGGCCATCAGCGATCGCGCGGTGCTGCGCGCGGCGATTCCGGCGCTGGAACTGGCAGACCCGCTGCATGGGCTGATCACGGTGATCGACGCGAATATCGAAATGCTCGAGACCAACATGAAGACCGCCGGTCCCGACGAAGCCAAGCGCATGGAGCAGGAATTGCAGGCCGAAAAGGCCCGCAAGGCCCGCGCGCAGGCCGAACAGCCGATGGACGCGGATCTGATCGCCGCCGGCGTTGGAGAACTGAAAGCCGCGTTGCGCGGACGCTTCGACAATGCCACGTCGATCGCGGATATCCGCGATCTGGTTCAGAACGCCCCCGAGGTCGGGGCCACCATCGCCCATCTGAAGGGCAAGATGACCGACCGCAAAACCGATGTCCTGGCGGTCGACAAGGCCATGGGGGCGAAAGATTTCAAGACGCTTGACGAGCTGTTCAAGCAGGACCCGACGCTGATCAACAGCCGCGTTCCGGGGGATGAAAACGAACGCACCCTGATCCAGAGCGCTGCCGGTAAACTGGATCAGGACATGATCTCTTACCTGTTGACGAAAAAACCTGATCTGACCCTGAAAACCAAGGCCGGCGGGACGGCGATGCACGAACTCTTCGCGCAGCGCGTCAATCCCAAGACGCCGTCGGACGGGAAGAACGGCGATCTGCGCGCCCGGGAACTGGAGGAACAGAAACAGGCGCAATGCGCGATGATGCTGGAACTGCTGGCCGCCGATCCGGCGACCAGGGACATCCAGGATTCGATGGGCATGTCGGTGCTGCACCTGGCCTGCCTAGACGGGAACCCGGATGCCGTGTCCAGCCTGATCGATCTGGGGGCGGACGAGAACCTGCGCGATGCGCGCGGCTGGCGCCCGATCGACGTGGTGACGGCGACCACGAAACCCATGGCGGAACGCGCTTATGAGGAAGCGTCGAAGCTGAACGAGGACCGTTCGCTTGTCGCCCCGACCGAACAGGACGTGAGCACGGTCGAAATCCTCATGCGGGCCACCACCTGCGAAAATCCGGGCGATGTGGCCAAGATGCGCGAGATGTATGAACAACTCTATGCCGACCCGGCCCTTCGCCCGGTCCTGGACCTGGCAGCACTGGATGCGGCCAACGAGCATTCCGCGCCGGACCAGATGCAGGGGACCGAGCCGACCCCGACGGGGTTGCGGATATTTGTTTCGGAGCGGGCGCAGATCGGCCTGCTCTATAACTCTTATCATGCCGACTATGCCCGGAAACTGCCACATAACGACAGCCCGCGCGGAGCCTACGAGGAAACTTCGCATGTGGTGATGTTCGGCGGCGGGATCGACAAGGATGGCAATCCCGCGTCGCCGGGCACGCTGATCCATGAACTGACGCATTCCTGCGCGCGCATGCTCTATGGAACCGATGACATTCCCTGCGCCGCGCCCGAAGGTGCGAAGCGTGTCGGCGCGGACGGGCTGATGGACCCGTCGATCGCCAATTCCGACTACGTCGCCGCCATCATGCAGGATTCCAGGAACTCGGCGCTGCTCTGTTCGGGCAATCCGGACGAAGCGAAGATACGGGAGCGGCTGTTCGAACGGCTCGATGATCCCGTCTACCAGAAAAAGGGCGACAAGGCGCTGCTTCAGGAATATCTGGTCAGCGTGCCCCAGTTGATCGCGGAATACGGCATCGAACCGGTGCGCAAGGCCGCCCCCGCCCTGGTGGATTATTTCACCGGCACATTTTCCGACGCCTGCCGCGCCAAGGCCAAGGACGATGCCTACAGCCAGGTCGCGCATCAGGTCAACAATGCCGCGCTGATCCAGCGCGTCGGCGCCCCGCCGGTCAAGCCGGTCGCCGAAACCATTCCGGCCAGCCATGAAGATGCGTCGCTGAATGGGATTCTCGACCGGGTTGGCCGTTTATACACTGCGGCGCATGGCGAGATTCCGACCCCGGACGCCACCAACAAGCTGCCGGCCAATATCTCGCTGCCGACGAAGTCCGAAAGCTTTGCGCTGCCGCCTAACAAGCAGAAGGCATTCGACCGCGCGAAGAAGGATGTGCGCAAGGCCATGAGCGGCGCGTTCGGCAACGGGGACATGCCCGCCGACATTTCGTCGGAACTGCTGCGCGAGATGACGACGAATGTCACCGCCCTGATGAGCACCCAAAGCGGCAAGGCGCTGCGCAACGCAGTGCAGAAGTCGACCGGAGATTTCATCCGCGATGCCAAGCGGGCCGACCTGGAAAAGCGGGCGCAAACCGTGGGTGCGCTGGATCATCGCCAGATGGCGGAACTGGTTCTCATTCGCGCCGAAGACGCCGTCTGGGCGCAGAACCATCCCGACGCCCCGCCGCCGCCGCATCCGGACTATGATCGCAAGGCGCACAAGAAACTGGTGGACGAAGTCACCGCCAAGCTGGACACCGTGTTCGATGGTTCCCCGGAAAAACGGCGGGCCGAAGGCCGTCTGACCAGCGATCCGGCGGTTCTCAACAAGTTCATCGAAGACCAGAAGACGGCGATCGTTCGGGCCAATGCCGCGCTCCGGGAACACAACGACACGGTCAGGCTGGACAGGAAAAGGGCGAGGAACGCCTGGTTCGATGAACTGAAGAAGATCGCGTGACAGTCGGGTCGGAAAGACGCTGTCAAGGCGCGGCGGGCGGTTCCCGGCGGTTGCCCTGATTGCGTTTTGAGGGCGCGCCGTGCGGATCTTGGTCACCACCACAAGTTGATCAATATCAATTTGGTTTCGCCCGCTTCTGATACCCTTTGACCATCCATAGGAGTGGAGGAGAAAATGGTGATCAGACGACAGGATCCGCGTGCGCTCGTGAAGCCGGAGCGCGCTTTTGAACATGCCTTGATGACCGTCAGACGATCCTGGGCAGGCGGAACGGAAGATCTCCGGGACTGGGGGGAAGCCGATTTTTCACCCAAGGCGCTGGAGATCTACGACCTGAATGGCGAACCCCTGTTTTACGAGTTCGGTGTGCTGGGGCGCGGGGGCGAGATCGGCCGGATCAAGACCGCGGCCTCGCGGCTGGTCGGAACCGGCGTGGTCGCGGTCGAGCAGGGCGAACGCCGCTGGGATCCCGAAACCGCGATAAAGATGGCGCTGAATCGCGCCAAGGAACTTTACCCGCGCAACACGGCGGAGGCGAAGGAATTCGTCTGCTACTGTTATCCGAAGATCGGCATCCGTGTGGAACTCTACAATAGCAAGGGACGGGAAAAAGGCAGCGTGATCTTCGATGTTTCCGACGGAAGCCAGGTCACGGAGTTCGGCGACGAGGGCATCGAAGGGCAGATGGCCTATTCTTTCCTCGACAGCCTCGACGCACAAGAGGGTCATGCCCGGATGTCGCGCTATGACGTGGAAGACAAGGAACTCGAAGCGGCGCGCGAACGGACGCCCCGGCTGTTTGACAGGGATCTCGGCAAGGACGAGATTCAAAAACTGAAGGTCGAATTCACACTGCAAAGCAGCTACGCGCTGATCCCGTTCTATTCGTCGCGGGTTCTGAAATACGGACCGAGGTGCACGCCGCATGACTGCTTTGAACTCTATGCGCAGCAGACGAACGTCTATTGCGCGGTGGCGACGGGGCAGATGATCCTCGACTTCTACCGCCGCTATTTCGATCAGACCGCGATCGCGGCGGCCATGGGCACCGGCGCTTCCGGCACCAGCAATTCGGGGCAGGTCGCGGGTTACGAAAGCCTGTCGAACGGCTGCCTTGACGCAACCTATGACGGGTCTGCCGACTGGGCCGAGGCGAAAGCGGAAATCGACGCCAATCGCCCGGTCAAGAGCGGCATCCCCGGCCATGCGCGGGTGTGCACCGGATGGAAGCGGCAGAATTTCTGGCTGTTTGGCACCCAACCGAAGAAATGGCTTCGCATTCACGATCCCTGGCCCTGGAACTCCAATATCTGCAATGGCGGCGCCGTCTATTGGGAGGATTGGGATTCCGTGACCCACACCAACTTCATCTATGTCCGCCATGCCACGACGAGCCATTAGGCGGGAACAGGGCCGGGTTTGAACGGGATGGATCCGGAGTGAAAGGTTCGGGAAACAGCGTCTGGGCGGCGGGGCTTGTCTGTCTCGCCACCCTTGCAATCGCGGAGGAGGCCATGATCACGGAGCAGGAGGCCCTTGACGCCGCGGGCCGCGCGCTGCGGGCCGAACGCGCGCGGGGCGAGCCCCTGTTCTCGCAATGGCCCTTGCTTTCGGCGGCGGCCCCGAAACTGGTCCAGGACGTCACCGGTGCCCCGTCCTACTGGATCGTCGGCCTTGTGTCGGGCGACCGTTTCGTCGGCTTCGTGCGGGTGATGCCGGATGGCGGAATCGCCGCGATCGGCGTCACCTGCGACAGGCCGCAACGGCCGGAAACCTGTCCGACGCCCACCTTTGCGCTGTCTCGCGCGGAGTTGGAGAATTTCGCGCGCGCCAGCGGATCGTTGACAGACGATGACCAGGCTTCTGCACCCCGGCTGGTCCATGACGGCCCGCCGGGTCGCGACATGTGGCTGATCGAGACCCGCAAGGACGGCTCTCCAGACCGCTGGATCTTCGTCGGAGCGGGCGGGGTCTATGAACGCCCGGCGGGGGCTGTCCACGGGGCAGACCCGGCGCTGGAATAGGCGATGACGCCATGACAAGCGGGCCGCCCGATCGTTCGGGCGGCCCTGATCGCGACGTTGCCAGGCTCAGGGCGTCATATCCAGCGCGAAGGATGCGATGTCACGTTCATCCAGACTGTTGAGGATGCTGGAGCCGTCAAATGTCTTGGTGTCGACATGGAGTTCCAGGCTGAACGTGCACTTGGTGTCCCCGCCCAGCATCGTGGCGAAGGTCTCGGTCGCGCTCAGGCCCGGATCCTGCGGTTCGCTGCCGGTGTCGAGCGATTGCTCGGCGCCGCCAAGCCCTTTCCAATACCTCAGCCTCCAGGAATGCATGAACGAGACCTTGCTCGGATCGCCATGATTGTAGGGATGGTAGGCGCGGAATTCCGCCCCGAATGTCGATGAACCGGTGCCCGACATGAACTGGCATTGCGCATTGCTCGCGATGCCGGTGTTGATCAGCTTGGTGATATCGGCCACGCAATCGCGGTTGTCCCACCAGAACATGTGCGTCAATCCTGCATAGGGCACGTTCGTCGTGTTCTCCGGGTCGGTCGCATCCAGCGGATCATGCCACCATTCATAGGCAAAAGGCTTCTTCGTGTCCGACCCGGCCGCGTCCAGGGCGTTGTTCGGCGCAAGCCGATTTAGAGCGGAGTCGTAAAGCTCCAGCGTCACGAGATGGCGGCCATCGTCGAACTTCCGCGTATCGACATGCGCGTGGTTGTAGTTGCTCAGCCAGTTGTGATCCTGCATGTAGGGGATCTCGTAAAAGCTGGGATCCGAGGGAAGATTGAGGCTCTGGACCCGGATCTTGATCTGCGGAGGATAGCCGCCGAGGTTTTCCCAGTATTTCCAGGCCATCGGATCATCCATGTATTTTGGCACGCCGATCGGATTGCCGTTGATATCGGCCTTCGCCACGCGCACCCGGTAGTATTTCGCTCCCTGCGTTTTCAGGGAGGGGGTGAACAGATAGCGCAGCCCCAGAACGCCGCCCCAGTTGCGGTCGAGATAAGTGCCCCGCGCCGCGGCCACGGACGCGGCCGGGAATGCCAGCCCGTCGTTGTAGCTGGTGACAGCCGCGCGGTCCCATCCGGTCGGTTCGGGCGTCTTGAGGTTCCACGCCTCGGTGCCACCGATCCGTTCCAGCATTGCAAAGGGCGTGTCCGTCGGGATCGGCAGGTCGCTGCCGGGACATTCGATGGCGTCGGGATCGTATGTCGTCAGCGTGATGTCTTCGTCACTGTCGAACCAGATTCCCGCCGCTGCCCCGTCGTAGATGACCGTGTCGACGCCATCGATGATCTGCCGCACGCGGAAGGCATATTCGCGATGGCAATTGACGGGCAGGAAGGGATTGCCGGGATAGCACATGCTGAACTGTCCATCCGGACCGATCAGCGCGGCGCCGCGATATATCTTTGGTCCGCAGGAGCAGATCATCCGCAGCAGGTAGGGCCGCGCCTCGACATAGGCGCTGGCCGCTTCGAAGGGCGCGCTCTCAAGGAAGGCCAGATCCGCCGCGGCGTTCAACGCGGTTTCGTCCAGCGTTCCCGAAACGAACATGCCCGCCTTCCGGTAAGGGATCGGATCGGGCAGCGGGCGCGGCGGTATCCTGATGTCCGGCAGGCGTTCCAGAAGCCGGCGCAGCCGTTCCCGAATGTCGTAGATCAGGGGCGGAATGACGATGGGCCAGCAACAGCAGGTGCGTTCATAGACTTCGACGATGCCCTCACAGACCGGGTGACACCGGCGCAGTTGCAGGTTCTGCAGAATGCGGTCGGCGGTTGCCACGTGCAGGCCGAGCCTGGCTGTCGTGGCAAGGCCGACATTTGACGAAAGCGCTTTCGCGGTCGCCACTTGCGCGGTGGCGGCTTTGACATAGACCGGCCACCACCAGCATTTGCGCACCGACCCGTCGACGCACAGGCCGAAGGGCAGCAGGGGCCGCCAGCGCGACGGGCTGAGCGCCAGGATGCCGGACACTTCCGCGGCACGCATCAGTTGCGCGGGGGACAGTCTGTAGCCTTCCTTCAGCGCCTGGGCGTCGGGCTTGGTTTCGGCAGACAGAACGACGACGGCCTCGGCCGACATCGCCTTTTCGGACAGCTTGACGGCGTCTCCGTCGCCGACTTCGATTGATTCCAGGATATCCCCGTCGCGCGTCACCGCGTGCAGGGCGAGCTTCGGCGCATTTTCGTCCTGATCGCGGCCCGTCAGGGCCAGGGTCAGTGCAATCGGCCGGCTTCTACCTTCCTTTTTGGGCATCGGTTCTCTCCGGATTATCTTCTATGAAGTTGGGAGCCCATTGGACGCCATTCCTGGCGAATCCAATTGATAAAAATCAATCAGAGGCTGTCATTCTTCGTCAGAATCAAAACAAGACGCGGGGTCTCGTGGAACGGCGGCGAAACCCGGTTCCGGGCTGTCGGCGGCTGTGACTGACCCGTGCGACGGATCTGGCCGACGGTGGAACCGAACCTTCCACGACCATCGACCGATCTTGCCGCGACATCGAAGGAAGCATTCGATGCAGGGCTGTCGACCCCGTGGACTGTCGCGATGGCGACGGGGTCCACCGCACGAGTTTGCGGATCGGATTTCCAGCCGGGTGAAAGGGGGCGAATGACGGGCAGGCGGATATCATGTTCTTGTGCCGCTTGGCAAAACGGGTGGGCGCTGCAACACTGCTCACGATTCGTGTTGTGCGGGTCTCGCGCTTTGCAAGCCGTTTCTTCGCCGGTGAGGCGGAGAAACAGGGCCGGGCTCGGAAAGGTCGTCATGGAACAATCCGCAGGCGATGGGACGCCGTCATCCGGTTCGGACACGTTCTTTGGTGAGGGTATCCGATATTGAGTGACATCCGTCAGACAAGCAGCCTTGAAGAACGCGAAAACGGGGCGGAGATTTCCTACGCGATTCTGGACCAGACGATCTGGTCCCGCTTTCAGGGCGCGGAGTCCGTCGGCGAATACCTGGAGTCCTGGCTCGGCCTGTTGATGCGCCAGGTCGATGGCATGGCGACGGGACTGCTGGTCGCGACCGAAACCCTGGACGCCGGGCCGTTTGAGCCGGTGGCCAACTGGCCCGCCGGTCTCGCCGTCGATGAAAGTCTGACAAGGGCCGCGGCCGAAGCGGTGCGCACGCGGCAAAGCGTCGTTTTCGGCGAGGACACCGACCAGCGCATCCTGGCCTGCCCGATCATCGCCCTGGATGGATTGTTCGGGGCGATCGCCGTCCATGTGCCGAAGTCGGGCGTTCCCACGTCCACCCTGTTCCGGCGTATCCAGTGGGGCGCGAGCTGGATCGAGATCCTGCTGCGTCGGGAACAGGAGGCCAAGGACGGCGACTTGCGTGAACGCGTCACCGTGGCTTTCGACATGTTGGCGACCTTGCTTGAGCAGCCGCACCTGCAAGAAGCGGCCTCTGCTCTGGTGACGGAACTGGCCCGCAGGCTCGACTGTGAAGCGGTCAGTCTCGGGCTGCGGAAGCGGCGCGGCATCAAGGTCCAGGCGGTGTCGAGCGCGGCCAGTTTCGGACGGCGGGCCAGTCTGATCCGGGAAGTCGCGCATGCGATGGTCGAGGCCACGGATCAGGAGGCCGTCATCCTGTGGCCGGCGCCGGAAGACTGGGAATTCCGCGTGTCCATCGCCCACGGCGATCTGGCGAAATCCCACGACGTGGGTCATGTCCTGACAATACCGCTCGTGTCCAATGACGACATCATCGGCGCGCTGACTTTCGAACGGCGCGAAGATCTTCCCTTTTCGCCGCGCGACATAGAAGTGGCGGATGGCGTCGCCAGCATCGCCGGCCCGATCATCGAAGACCGGCGGCTTGCGGACCGGTGGCTGCCGCACAAGATCGCGGCGACCGGCCTGCGATATGCCAAGGCCCTTCTGGGGCCGTCGCATTTCGGTCTGAAGCTGTCCACCCTCGTCGCCGGCGCCGTTGCCGCGACCCTGTGGTACACGACCGTCGATTATTCGGTCAGCGCCCCGGCCCGGCTCGAGGGAACGATCCAGCGCAGCGTGGTCGCCCCCTTCAACGGGTATCTGGCGACGCAACGGGCCAGGGCGGGCGATCTGGTGGACCAGGACCAGGTGCTGGCCGTGCTGGACGAAAAGGACCTGTCGCTCGAACGTTTGCGGCTTGGCACCGCGCTGAGCCAGCGCCGCCGGGAACTGTCGCGGGCCATCGCCGGGCGGGACCCCGCGGAGGCCAATATCATCCGTGCGCAGATCGAGCAGGCCGAAGCGCAGATCCTGCTGATCGACGAACAGCTCGCCCGGACCCGGATCACCGCGCCCTTCGCGGGCTATGTGGTCGAAGGCGACCTGTCGCAATCCGTGGGCGCGTCGATCGAACGGGGCCAGACACTGTTCCGGATCGCGCCGCTGGACGGTTTTCGCGTTGTGCTGGAAATCGGCGAGGGCGACATTCGCGCAATAGAACCGGGCCAGACCGGGACGCTGCGCCTGTCGGCCTTTCCCGAACGGCCGCTGGATTACGAGGTGAACCTGATCACCCCGCTGGCCCGCCAGGGCGACGGCAGGAACTTCTTCCGGGTCGAGGCGAAACTGCTCGGGGATATCGACAAGCTGCGGCCCGGAATGGAAGGGATTTCGCGGACGACGATCGAAGAGCGCCGCCTGGGCTGGGTTCTGGTGCATGACCTCGTCGATTGGTTCCGGCTTAGGCTGTGGGCATGGCAGCCATGAGCGGCAACCGCAACTGGACCAGCGCCTCCTGGTATCGCGTCTCCGATTTCCGGCCGCGTTTGCGGGCACATGCACGCATTCACCGGCATCTCTACCGGGGCGACGTCTGGTATGTTCTGCAGGACCGCGCCTCGGGCCGGTTTCACCGGTTCCGCCCCGAAGCCTATCGGCTGATCGCCATGATGGACGGCACCCGCACGCTCGATGACATCTGGGAAGACGCCGTCAGGACCATGGACATCGACGCGGTGACGCAGGACGAACTCGTCCGGCTGGTCGGGCAGCTCTACTCCGCCGACGTCCTGACGGGGGACGTGCCGCCAGACATCGTCGAACTGTCGGATCGCGGGCGTCGCACGCGGCGCAGCAAGATCGTCAAGAGCATCCTGAACCCGCTCGCCCTGCGTGTTCCGATCCTGGATCCGGACGGGTTCCTGACCGCCACGATGCCGATCGTGCGCCCGCTGTTCTCGTGGTTCGGCTGGCTGATGTTTTTCTGTGTCACCGGCTATGCCGTCGTGCTCGCGGCATTGAACTTCGAACCGCTGATGGAAAACGCGGCGGATCGGATCCTGTCGGCGGACAACCTGGTCCTGCTGCTGATCGCCTATCCCGTGATCAAGGGGTTTCACGAACTCGGCCATTCCTACGCCATCAAGCGATGGGACGGAGAAGTCCACGAGATCGGCATCATGTTCCTGGTGTTCATGCCGGTTCCCTATGTCGACGCCTCGTCGAGCATCGCGTTTCAGAACAAATGGCACCGCGCCCTGGTGGGGGCTGCGGGAATCCTCGTCGAGATGTTCCTGGCGGCGGTGGCGATGATCGTCTGGGCCGGCGCCGAAGAAGGTCTGATCCGCGCCTTCGCCTTCAACGTCATGCTGATCGGCGGGGTTTCCACGCTTCTCTTCAACGGCAACCCGCTGTTGCGGTTCGATGGTTATTACGTGCTTTGTGACATCATCGAAATTCCCAATCTGGCCCAGAGGGCCAACAAGTATCTGGGCTATCTCGTCCAGCGCTATGTCTTCGGGACCGCCTATGCGGAAAACCCGGTGACGGCGCGGCGGGAACGCGGGTGGTTCGTCTTTTACGCCATTGCCGCCTATGCCTATCGCCTTGTCATAACCGCGGCGATCATCGGGCTGGTCGCGACGCGCTTCTTCGTCGTCGGCATCCTGCTGGCGATCTGGGCGCTGTTCCTGATGCTTGTCCTTCCGGTGCTCAAGGGCATCTGGTTCCTCTTTACCAGCCCGACGCTGCGCCGCAGGCGCGGACGGGCGATCGGCGCCACCGGGATCGCCCTGGCCGGGCTGGCGATCCTGCTGCTGGTGGTTCCGGTTCCCTACAACACCGTCGCCGAGGGCATCGTCATGCCCCGGTCGGACGCCTATGCGAATGCCAAAGCAGACGGCATCGTGGACGCGGTTCTGGTGTCGGAAGGACAGCGGGTGCGCGCCGGCACGCCACTGATCCAGCTGGTCGATCCGCTTGTGTCGGCGCAATTGAAACTGGCCGGCTCGCGGATCAAGGAAATCGAAAGACGGATCGCGGCGCAGGACCTCTACGATCAGACAGCGGTCCGGATCATGGAGGAAGAGCTCAAGGCGTCCGAAGCGGATCGGGACCTGATCCTGCAACGGATGGACGAGATGGTCGTCCGGGCTCCGGCCGACGGGCAGGTGATCCTTCCGGTCGCGGCGGATCTTCCGGGCCGCTTTGCAAATCGCGGCGAGCTTCTGGCCATCGTGGCCGAATTCGAGGATCCGGTCGTCCGCGTCGCCGTCGCCGAGGCGCAGGCCGATCTCGTGCGCTCATCGACCCGCGCGCTCGACGTGCGCCTGTCGTCGGATCCCGACACCATCCATCAGGCAAGGGTTTCACGCACGCTGCCCGGCCTGACACATGCCTTGCCATCGCGCGCCCTGGCGACCGAAGGGGGGGGGCGCTATGCGCTCGACCCGGCTGTGCCGCGCGATCAGATCCTGGCGCTCGAACCCGTTCTTCTGCTTGATCTGGCGCTGGAAAACGCACCACAGTTGGCCGTGTATGGCGAGCGCGCGTATGTGCGGTTCAATCATGGGGAAACGCCGCTTGCCGCCCAGATCTACCGCGCCGGGGTGCGCGTCTTTCTGAAATACTTCTCATCGCTGGATGCGGGCATCTAGGCTTCAAGAACGATCAAACAGGAAAGGGAAATATTCATGACAACCCAACTGCTCTTTTACAAGAATGCGCGCCCGGTCACGGTGTCCGCGCATGGCGATCTCAGCGTTCGAGGCACGGACGGCTACGGCTTCGCATCGAAGGTGAATTCGGTGCCGCTTACCGCGATCGAATTCGCCGCCGCAGCGGGTCACTATCCGATCGTTTTCGCCGGCACCGAAGAGCGCGTCATGCCGGCGGTCATTCTGGGGGTCAAGGATCAGGAAAACTTCTTCGTGGACGAAGACGGCGCGTGGAAGGCCGGAACATACATCCCGGCGTTCGTGCGGCGGTATCCTTTCGTTTTTTCCACCGACAAGGCAAACAACAATTTCATTCTGAACATCGACGAGAACTATTCGGGCTGCAACCGCGACGGCAGCGGCGAGCGGCTTTTTGACAGCGACGGAAAACAGACGATCTACCTGCAGAATATCCTGCGCTTCCTGCAGGAATACCAGGGACAGTTCCGCAGAACCGAAGCCTATTGCAAGCGGCTCCTGGATCTGGGGCTGCTTCAGCCGATGCAGGCGCAGTTCAACCTGGCCGACGGCGCCCGCCGGTCGCTGTCCGGGTTCATGTCGGTCGATCGCGAAAAGCTGCGCGGAATCGATGATGAAACGCTGCGCCAGATGTTTGACACCGACGAACTGGAATGCACCTTTCTGCATCTTCATTCCACCCGTCATTTCCAGGCGATGCTGGCGCAGTTCGCCGGAAAGGAGTCCGGAGACGCGGCGCCCGAGGCCGGCGGCGAGACGCCGGATGCGGAAACGCTGGAAGCTGAAAGCACCTGAGCGGAATGTCTTCCACGCCGATGGTCGCAGGATTTGCGCCGCCGCAGGTCCGGTTCTATCCGGAACGCGCGGACAGGGATGCTCATTGGCTGGATGAACTGGGCGAGACCGCCTTGCGCGCGCTCGCCCAGCCCGCGCTGGCCGCCGTCGCGCCGGTGCGCTTCCGGTTCGACCTGAGACGGATCCACCGGCAGGCGCGAAATCTGACGGACCTGAACGATGCGGATTTCGATGCCGAGATTCTGCGGGCGCGGGTCGCCTTGCGACGGGACGTCCTGTCGTCCCGGTCGCTCTGGCGCGGGATTGCCCTGGCCCGTGAAACCACGTTCCGGGAACTGGGGCTGCGCCACCGCGACGTCCAGATCCGGGGCGCGCTCGCGATGCTTCGCGGGGCGCTGATCGAGATGGACACTGGCGAAGGCAAGACGATCACCGCCGCCCTCGCGGCGGCGACGGCCGCATTGGCCGGGATTCCGACCCATGTCATCACCGTGAACAACTATCTGGCGGAACGCGACGCGGAGAACCTGGGCCCGATCTATGAACGGCTTGGCCTGCGCACCGGCGTCATCCTCGAAGACATGTCGCCGGAGGACCGACGCCAGGTCTATCGGTCGGATATCGTCTATGCGTCCAACACGGAAATCGCCTTTGACTACCTGCGCGACCGGATCACCTTCGGCCGGGAAGGTCCGCGCGGCACGCGGGCAAAGCTGCGGCGCGTCACGCAACCTGCGGCATCGGACAACCCGGTCATGCGCGGGCTTTCCTATGCGATCGTCGACGAAGCCGACAGCGTTCTGGTCGATGAAGCACGCACGCCGCTGATCATTTCGCGGCGCAGCGACCCGGAGGCGGAGGCGGCTTGGACCAGCGTGGCGCTCGACATCGCGCGGTCCCTGGAACGCGGCAAGGATTTCATCGTCATCGGCGACGAACGCAGGCTCAAGCTGACCGATGCGGGCCGGGATTCCATCGGCCGACTCGCGGCGGGACGTCCGGGCATCTGGGAAAGCCCGATCCGCCGCGAGGAAGTGACCAGCCAGGCGCTATCGGTGCTCTATATCTTCAAGAACGGCGAGCATTATCTGGTCAACGACGGCAAGGTGCAGATCATCGACGAATACACCGGACGCCTGCAACCGGACCGGTCCTGGTCCGACGGGCTGCATCAATTGGTGGAAGCCAAGGAAAAGGTCGAGATCACGGGCCAGAATCTGGTGATGGCGCGAATGACCTACCAGCGGTTCTTTCGCAGGTATCTCCGGCTCGCCGGTATGACGGGAACCGCGCGGGAGGTTTCGGGCGAACTGCAATCCGTCTTCGGGTTGCACACGGTCAGAATTCCGCCGCACAAGAAATCGCGCCTTCGGTTCCGGCGTACGCGGATCTTTCGCACCACTGCTCGGAAATGGCGGTTCGTGGTGCGGGAAACGCAGCGGGAGATTGCGCTCGGGCGGCCCGTTCTGATCGGAACGCGGTCAGTCGCCGCGTCCCGCGAGGTTTCGACCGCATTGGAAGCGGCCGGTATCGCCCATGAGGTGCTCAACGCCGAAACCGTCGCTGAAAGTTCGAGGATCATTGCCCAAGCCGGGGGCGCAGGCCGTGTCACCGTCGCCACGAACATGGCCGGGCGCGGCGTCGATATCGCGCTTGACGAAAAAGTGGTCGGGGCGGGCGGGCTTCACGTCATCCTGACCGAACGGCACGATGCGGGCCGCATCGACCGACAGTTGGCGGGGCGCTGTGCGCGGCGCGGGGAACCCGGATCGGTGTCGACCGTCCTGTCGATGGAAGACGCGCTGCTGGATGTCATCGAGGCCCCGGTGGCAAAGGCGGTCGCGCGCGTTCCCTATATTTCGGTCTGGGTGCGGCTCCGGCTTTTCGACCGGGCGCAGAAGCGGGCCGAAAAGGTGCATGCGCGTGCGCGCAAGGATCTCGTCCGCCAGGACCGGCGGTTGAACCAGCTACTGTCATTCGCGGGAGGGATGGAATGAAACGCGCAGTTGCGATCTGCATTGCGGCACTGGCCGCGTCGCCATCGGCCGGCGAGGGATACGACTGCCTCATGGACCCGGCGGAGGTGATCGAACTGGGAAGCGCGGTCGCCGGGCTGCTCGACGAGGTGCTGGTGGACCGCGGCGACATCGTCACCAGGGGGCAGGTGGTCGCGCGTCTCAACTCTGCCGTCGAACAGAGCACTGTCGACCTGCTTCGCACCCGCGCGAATTCCACCGCGGTGATCGACGCCCAGGCGGAACAGCTCGCCATGGTGGAAAAACGGTTCGAGCGTATCAAGCAACTGCGCGAAAGGGGCGTCACCACGATCGAAGCCTACGATCAGGTGGAAGCCGAACGCATTGCGGCGCGCAGTCTGCTTTTCCAGGCCGAACTCAACCGTGAAATCGCGGAGAAGGAATTGCAGCGGGCGGAAATCGCGCTGGAACAACGCACCATTCGAAGCCCGGCGGACGGCGTCGTGGATTCACGTGATCTGGTGCCCGGCGAATACGTCGGGACCGACGATCATCTTCTGACGATCGTCAAGCATGATCCGCTGAAGATCGAAGCTTTCCTGCCTGTCGAGAAATACACCGGGATCGCGGTCGGAGACTTGGCCTCGGTGCATCCGGCAGAGCCGTTGCAGGGCAGTTTCACCGCGAAAGTCACCTCGATTGCCAGCGTCTTCGACGCGGCCAGCGCGACCTTCTCGGTGTTTCTTGAATTACCGAATCCGGATCGTCAGCTTCCTGCCGGGCACCGTTGCACGCTCACTTTCGACGCGATGTGACACGCCGCCTGGGTGCGAATCTCGCCTCAACCGCGCCGCCGCCGGATTGTCAGAGCAATCCAGTAAGGAACCAGAATAAAAAGAATTTTCTGCGATGGCCGTGTCAAGACTGCAAATGAATCATCGCATGTGATCTACTCGTCACAGCATACGAAAAGCCCGTGATCGCGCCGTCCGATTTCAAGCGTTTGTCACGGGTTCCGGTTGTCGTTCATTTTCATGCCGAACCGTTCTCAAGGCTATGAAAGTGATAGAAAAAGGGTCTGGACCATGGCTTTCCCATTTGGAAGCAAGGCGTTTTCCGTCGGTGCAAAAAAGATCGATCAACGCGACGTGAACTTTGCGAGATCGCGGCGCTCCTGGTTCTCGGCCGAATCACGACACCGGTTCCTTCGGACCTTCCGGGACGTTCGGGAAGGGCGTGTGCCAGTCAAGATATCGGCCGTCAAGATCGAATCACTTGAGCCGCGCTACCTGCTTTCGGCCGATCTCATCCCGATGTCCGACCTTGACGGCAGTGGCGGCGACAGCTGGACGCTGGAGTTCGACGCGACGGCGCTGGCCTTCAAGATCTACGACGACGAAACCGGGCAGCTGGTCGATGAAAAGGCCCTGGCCGATACGACCGACCTGCGGATCATCGGAACGGATGGGGCGGACCGTCTGACGCTGGACGTGTCGGGCGATTTCCCGGCCGGCGTGTCGATCCTGTTCGACGGCGGCCTGGGGGCGGATTCCGTCGCGGGACCGGCAGAGGATACCCAGTGGTATGTGGACGGTCAGAACGCGGGTCATGTGAAGGGGCTGCGGTTTGAAGCCGTCGAAACGCTCGAAGGCGCGGCGGACACCGACGACACGTTCAACGTCGCCGCAGGTTCGGGGCTGGACGGCGGCGTCGATGGCGGCGACCGGGGTTTTGACACCTTGCACATGGACACGCTTGGCGCGGACACGGTGGAATATATCGCGACCGGCCCGACCTCGGGCGAAGTCGTGGTCGATGGCGAGGCCCTTGTCTTTTCCGGACTCGAGCCGGTGACGCTCGTCAATTCCGGCCCGAACGTGGTCGTGGATCTTTCAGATGTCTCCGACAACGCGGTGGTGCGCCAGATCGGCGGCCAGATCGAGGTCGCCAACAACGAGGCGACGACGACCTTCGAGAAAGTCACCTTTGACCTTCCCGCCGACAGCATCGTCATCAACCTGAAGAACGATCAGGGGACGGTCTTTGCGGATCTTCTGCCGAATGTGCCGGAAATCGCCGGCATCGACCTGAACCAGTTCCTCGCGGGCGACCTTCTGACCTTCGAGGGGTCCATCGACCTGCTCGGTGCGGATCTGACGGTCAACGGCGACGATGGTGCCGGCGGCACCGATGGTCTGGATCAGGTCGTCTTCGACGGCACCCTGATCACGACCGGCGCGATCACCGTCAATGCCGAGACGATCACCGTCGCGGATACCGGGTCGGTCACCGGCGGCTCGATCGGTTTCAACGCCGATGCCGAGGGCAACGGGCTGATCCCTACCGGGCCGGTCGACGGGTTCATTCTGGCGGCTCCGGCAGCCACCATCGATATTCTGGGCGACGTGATCTCGACCGTCGGCGATATCGTGATGTCGGCCACGGCGCTTGTCGATGTGGCGGCGACCTCGTTCAGCCTGGGACCGATTGGCGGATCCGTCATCGTCGGGCTGCCCACGGCAGCCATCACTTTGGGAACGCTCGGCGACACGTTGACCGCCGCAGTGTTGACCGCCGCCGGATCGGTGGATCTGGACACAACTGTCACGGTGAATGTGACCGGCGAGGACACCGCGGACGGAGCGCCGGACGAGGATGTCGATATCGATGCCGCGGTGGCATTGACCACACTGTTCACCGATTCAACGATCGGCGTTTTCGGGGCGAGCACGGTAGATGCGGCGTCTACGGTCGACATGCATGCGACCACGACCCTGAATACGACCACCACTGCCGACGGTTCCGGCGGAACCGCGGGGGCGACGGTCGCAGTGACGGCGGCCGATGTGGAGACCTCGGTCGCGGTCAGGGATGACGCCTCCATCGGGGGCACGACCATGCCGACGACGGTGGCGCTCGCGGCGACAACGACAAGCACGCTGGCGACGACGGCAACCTCGACTGCGGGCGGCGCGGATGCCAGCGCGGGCGGAACCAACGAATCCGAGAAGCGGCTGAACGATCCCAACAAGGACGGCGCCACTTCCGACAAGGCGGAATCCTCGGGCGGCGACATTTCCTTTGCCGGGGCCGTTGTCGTGTCGATCTATCTGCCCGAAACCTCTGTCCTGGTCGATACCGGGGGTGGAATTTCCACCCAGGGGGCGGGCAGCGTCAGCCTGACCGCTTTGCAGACCGATACGATCACGGCGTCGGCCAGCGGCATCAATACCGGCGAAACCGCGACCGGTGTCGGCATTGCGGTGGGGATCGGCGTCGTCGATGCCGATGTTTCAACCCATCTCGGCGGCACCACGTCCTACAACACGTCCAGAGTGACCGCGACCGCGACACTGGATGGTTCCGGCGGCTACAGCATCACCACAGTGTCCGGGGCCGGAAATCCGAGCAAGACCAGCATCGCCGGGACCCTGATCCTGCATTTCGTCACGACCGACGTGGAATCGCTGGTTCTGGACGGTGCCCTGATCGAGTTCAACGGTGCGAACCTGTCGCTGGTCGCCAGCAGTACGACCAACGTCACGTCGAGCGCGACACCGAACGAAGACACCATGGGCGGGTCCGCCAGTCTCGGGATCGGCGCGGCCTTCGTTCTGTACAAGGGCGTCAACACCACGCGCGCGGAAATCGTCGGAGATGCGCTTGACGATGCCGACTATGCCGGGGCCGCGGAATCGGGTCTTGCGGTGCTGTCGCTCATGGCGACGGGCAACCACACCGACGCGACCACGGCCAAGGCCGGGACCAGCGGATCGGGGTCCGGCAACGGCACGACCGTCGGCGGCGCGATTGCCGTGGCCATCGTCGAAAACACCACCACGGCCGACCTCGGAACCAGCGGCAAGCTGGTTACGACGGGCAATATCTCTTCCGCTGCCGACAATACCGGCAGCAGCCTGACGCTCGCAGGGGGCGACGTGTCGGGCGGGGCGACGGCGATCGGCGCGGGGATCGCCCTGGCTTTCGTGGACAACCGGGCAACGTCCAAGGCGCGGCGCGACCTCGACAGCGGCGGCACCGTCACGCTGAAGGCGGACAATGCCGGTTCTTCCGTCGCCCAGTCCGTGGCGACAGCCGAGGGAGAAGAGGCCGACAAGGACGGCAAGAACGCGGATTCGCAGGCAGGCGACCAGGAAAACTTTGCCGGCACCAAGAGCGGCACCAATCTGAACAGCAAGAAGGGCGGCAAGGATACGACGGCGACCGGCAGCGGCGGCGGAAACGTCAGCGTCGCGGCGGCGCTGTCGCTGAATGTCACCAGCGCCACGGCCGTCACCGAGGTCGAAGACGTCACCATCGACGCGACCGGCGTGACGCTCGAGTCCACCAACAACATGGAGGCCGACGCCGTCGCCGACGGCACCGCGTCGGCGGGCAACGGGACCGGTGTCGGGATCGCGGTCGCGATCAATGTCGGGGCAATGACCAACACGGCGACCGTCGCCACCGGGGCCGACCTGAACCTTGGCGGCGACGGGATCACCCTGTCGGCCAAGATGCGCGATGTGAGCGGCGACACCACCCACGGTTCGGGCGCGTCGGCGCTGTCGGGCGTGTCCGGCACTGCCGACACCGGCGTCGCGGGATCCTTCGCGTTGTCGATCACCGACCTGGACACGCGGGCAGCGCTCGAGACGGGGTCTGACACGGATATCACCGGCGATGGCGACGTTCTGCTGGATGCGGAATCCAAGTCCGCTGCGCCAACGCGCGATGGCGCCGCAGATACTGCGGATGCCGTGACCGACGCCGTCGCCGCAGGAGCGACCAGCAGCGGCGCGAACACCACGGGCGTCGGAGTGTCGATCACGATCAATGTCGAAGACACGCATACGGAGGCCGAACTGGCCGACGGCGCGATCCTGACCGGCGCGAACGATCTGACGCTGGATGCGCTCGGTGATCACGAAACGCAGACCATCGCGAAATCCGGCGCGACCGGCGGCGGCACGACAGGGGCGGGATCGCTTGTCGTCGCGGTCGTCAACCGCGAGACCCGCGCCCGCATCGGGACCGGCGGGACTCTGACGATCGGCGGGACGCTGGACGCATCCGCCGACCATTCGGGCAAGAGCGTCGCGAAGGCGGACAGCCGGGTTCAGGGGTCCGGAACGGCGGTCGGTTTCACCGTCGGCGTCGCTTATGTCGAAGACGTGGGCAGCGTGTCGCTGGAGCGGAACGTCACGGCGGACGGCGCGGTCAAGATTGATGCGGATGCGGACGGTTCTTCGACCATGGAAGTCTTTGCCTCTGCCGATGGCGCGGACAAGACAAAGACCTCCAACACCCAGGCGGATCAGCAGAAGGACGACGCCACGGCGGTCGGCCAGAGCAAATCCAACGCATCGACGGGCGACAAGACCCTCACCGGTTCCAAGAGCGCCAACAAGAACGGAAATTCCGTGTCGGTCGCCGCGGCCATCGGCGTGAATGTCGCCAATCTGACGGCCTCTGCATCTATCGCGGACGGGCTGACGGTCATTGCGGACAATGACGCGAATGATGCCGGAACCGGCATCGTTTCGGTTACGACCAGCGCCAACCAGACGGCGACCACAAAGGCCGACGGCAGCGCCAAGTCCGAAGCCGGCGGCACCGCCGTTGGGATCGCGGTTTCCGTCAACGTCGCCCATATGTCGAACCGGGCAATCATCGGTGAAGACAGCATCATCACGGCCGACGGGCTGACCCTGGCCTCGACCATGCGATCGCTTCAGGGCGACGACAAACACAGCTACCTGGCGGAGGCCAAGTCCGGCGCGTCCAGCGGCAGCACGGGGGTCGCCGGTTCCTTCGCTCTCAGTTTCGCGGACACGAAGACCGAGGCGATCTTTGGCGCCGATCAGGACATGGTGGCCGGCGCCGATGCCGACCTGACGCTGAACGGCGGGACTGTCGATCTGGACGCCGCGAGCAATACCGAGAACACGACCAAGGCCGAAGGCACGTCGCAGGCCAAGAAGAAATCCGGAACCAGTGGCGGATTCAGCGCCGGCATCTCGATCGCGCTCGGGATTTCCCTGAACGATACGGTCGCCCGTTTCGAAGACGCTGCGTCGGTAACCGGAACGACCGACGGCTTCGCCATCGACGCCAAGAGCGACGACACCGTGACCACGGACGCCAAGGCGGGTTCGCAGGGTTCTGCCGCGACCAATGTCGGCGGCGCAGTGGCGGTGGCCTATGTCGAGAACGACACGGAAGCCGCAACCGGTAGCCAGGCCGTTGGCGATGGCGCGATCGGGCTCGGCGGCGGCGATTTTCGCGTCAAGGCGGAACATGACGGCACCGTCACGACAACGGCGGATGGGGTGGTGTCCGGCGGCAAGACCGGCATCGGCATTTCGCTGGCGCTGAATATCGTGCAAGTCGATACGGACGCTCTCGCGGGGCGCGACGTGTCCGGCGCCGGCACGGTCATGCTCGTCGCGGAGTCCGACGTCAACGTGACGTCCGAGGCGTTGGCGGGTGCGGAAGGCCAGTCCAGCAGCGGGGGTACTTCGGATCAGGAAACCACCGAAAACTCGAACTTCGCCAAGGATCAATCCGGCGGCTCGGCGACGCCCACCGCGAACGGAGACGCCAACGTCACCGACGGGTCGCTGGACCAGGCCGACAGCAACTCGACGGCTCAGTCCGGCAAGGCGACAGGCGGCCAGGGCGGCACGAAGGTCGCGGCATCGGTTGTCGTGAATTACCTGGATCTCGACAATACGGCGACCATCGAAAGCGGCGTTTCGATGACGGGAACCGGCGCTGTCACGGTCGCGGCGGATATGGCCGTGGACACGCGCGCCATCGCCAATTCCAAGGCCGTCGCGACCAACAATTCCAACGCGGTTTCGGCGGCCATCGGCGTGAACATCGCGGATTTGAAGAACGAGGTGGTGATCGAGAACACCGGCGTCGTTCTGTCGGGCAGCAGCGTCGAAGTGCGCGCGGTCACACCGGATGTCAACGATCCGAATACATTCCAGGTGCAGGCGCTCGCGGGTGCGGCCACCGGCAACAACGCGATCGCGGGTGGTATCGCGGTCAACTATGTCGATATCCAGTCGGACGTGGGAGTCGGCAACGGCGCGGCGCTCACAGGGTCCTCGGGCGACGTGATCGTCAAGGCGGAATCCTACAACGAGGTGCAGAACCTGGCCGGAGGCGCAGCACTCAGCTTCAAGGGCGGAACCGGCGTCGGCCTGGCCATAGCTGTCAATATTTTCAATAACTTCGACACCAAAGCGCGTATCGGGAGCAACGCCTCCCTGACCGCGAATGGCGGCGGGTCCGTGTCCGTCACCTCCAACGCGACCCTGGTTCCGAAATCGGACACCTTGCAGCTTCTGGACGATGGCAGCGATTCAGGCACGGATGCGGATGATCTGCTGACCTCGGTGAACCTGCCATTCACCAGCTTTGCCTCGGGCGTGGCTGCGGGCAACAGCGGCACCGCGGTGGGCGGATCGGTCAACGTCAATGTCGTGCTGATGGAAACGGAAGCGACCATCGGGTTCAATGCCACGCTTGACGCCGCAGATGCGGTGACCGTCAGCGCCATTGATGTGGTCGAGATATTCACCGGCGCGGGCGGACTTGGAATTTCGCTTGGGAACAGCGGTGTAGGGATCGGTCTTGATGTAAACGTCATCACCCGCGACACGCTGGCCGAAGTCGGCGCGCGTGCCGACCTGATCGCCGGGTCCGGCAATATCATCGTGAAGGCCGATAGCGACGACACGGTCACGTCAATCGCGGCGACCTTCGGCGCCAGCGGCGGCGCGACGGCGGTGGCGGCCTCGATCGGGGTCGTCGTGTTCTTCACCGACACCCAGGCCATCGTGCGAAATGGCGGAAGCCTCGCCGCGAACAACACTGTTCTGGATGCCGGCGGCAACGTATCGGTGCTTGCCGAAAGCGATGCCGATGTCTTCATGCTCGCGGGCGGCGTGGCCTTCAGCCTCGGCGGCGCGGGCGCGGGCGTGTCCAGCACCACGCTGGTTCACGAGGATACCGTGAGGGCTGTCATCGAAGGCAATGCCAAGCTGATCACCGGCGGTAACGTCGGCCTGAAGGTGAACGCCGCGTCGCGCGATGACATCACGTTGATCGCGGCGGCGGCCGGCGTATCCACCGGCAGCGCGGCGGTCGGCGGCTCCGTCGTCGTTTCGGTCCTGACCGAGACGACCGAAGCCTCCATCGGCCGCGGCACGACCATAGTGGCGCAGGATCCGGACGAAGATCCGGACGTGGCGGTGAAAGCCTCCGATGTGACGGACATGCTGGCCATCGCCGGTTCCGTCGCGGCCTCGGCCGGCAGCGCGGGCGTGGGGGCGGGCGTGAACGTGCACACGCTGACCAAGACGACCACCGCCTTCATCGACAACGATGTCGAGGCGGATGTGGACGGCAACGTCACCGTCGATGCGGTGAGCACCGAGGATATCTCCACGGTCTCGGCATCGGCGTCGGCCTCCACCAGCGCCTCGGTCAACCTGACCGCGGATGTGTTCATCCTGACCCTGACGACCCGGGCGTTCATCGGCGACGACCCGCGGCTGTATGACGATCCCAACGATTACGACGACGCGCTCGCCGGGGCGGATATCCATGCGAACGGATCGGTCCGGGTGGAAGCTGTCGACGAGACGGAACTCGACCTGATCGTCGGCGGCATCTCGATCGGCGGCAGCGCCGGTGTCGGCATTGCCGCCGGTGTCGCGGTCGTCAACAAGGTGACGGAATCCTTCATCGGGGCAGACTCCAGCGTCACCGGCCTCGGCACCAAGGCACTCCTGGCGCGCACCGGCAAATACACAGCGCATTACGAAACCGAAGACGCGTCCATGGACAGCACTGCGTTCGAGGCCAGCGCCGCCTCCGCGCCGACCAAGGACGCCTTGCGGTCGAATGCGCCGAAAAAGGACGATCTGGAAGTCGGGACAGGCCAGAATTCGGATGTGACGGGGCAGGTACAGAGCGACTACGATGGCGATGGCACCGACGATGCCGGCGCCAACAGCGCCGACGGGCTGACGAAGAAGCGGGTCAGCGGTGCCGCGACCAACGCTAATTTCCAGGGCGTCGCGGTGACGGCCAGCGCCAAGGATGACATCGAAGCCTTCGCGATCAGCGGTGCCGGCAGCGGCACGGTGGGCGTCGCGGTCGGGGCCGCCGTGAATGTCATCAATTCGGACACGTCAAGCTTTGTCGGCGCGGGGGCGTCGATCAACCAGCATGCGGGGACGCCGACGGGGGCACAGTCCGTCATTGTCGGCGCGGCGTCGGATTTCAACCATGTCGGCGTCGGCGTCGGCGCGGCATTCGCCGGCACCGCGGCGGCTTCGCCGGGCGTCGATGTGTCGGTCGTGGATCTCAACACCAAGGCCTGGATCGGCGCGGGATCGACCATCGACGCGTCCGATGACGTCGTCGTGCGCGCCAAGTCGCAGGCGGATTTCGTCGTGGTATCCTTCGGTGTCGCGCTCAGCGGCACCGGCGCGGTCGGTGGCGGCGTCAGCGTCGTCAAGCTCACGGATGTGACCTCGGCCAAGATCTTCAGCTCGGCGAGCGATATCACCGACATCCAGGCCGGCGGCGATGTCGTCGTTCAGGCGCAGGATGACAGTTCCATGCTGATGGTGTCGGGCGCGGTGGCGGTCGGCATCGGCGGAGGCGGGGTCGGCGCGGGTGTCGGCGTGATGCTGTTTGACAAGGACACGACCGCCGAGATCGGCGATTACGCCAAGATCGACGCGGGCGGCAACGGCGACAACGGCGTGGATGACGTTCTTCTGGACGGGCTGGACCAGAATGACGGCAGTTTCAATCGCGGCACGGCGCACGGTCTCGTGGTTCAGGCGGACAGCACCGAAAGCCTGCTGAACATCGGCGTCGCCGCCGCGGGCGGCATCTATGCCGGCGTTGCCGGCGCGGTGACGGTCAGTCTGATCGACAGCGATGCCACCGCGCGCATCGGCGAGAACGCCATGATCAACACCCGCAACGCACTGACGGCGGACACCCAGGATCAGGGCGTCTATGTGGGCGCATCCAACGATGTCAGCCTGATCGACGCGGCGGGCAGCGTCGGCGTCGGTATCGCCGGGATTGCCGGCGCGGTCAGCTTCGGC
This sequence comes from Sedimentitalea xiamensis, assembly GCF_030164465.1. GTDB lineage: Bacteria > Pseudomonadota > Alphaproteobacteria > Rhodobacterales > Rhodobacteraceae > Sedimentitalea > Sedimentitalea xiamensis. The sequence goes on along the minus strand of NZ_JASNJE010000002.1, from coordinate 163,679 downwards.
ACCATGAAGAATGACGTGAATGCGTCGATCGGGACCGGAACGGTTCTCAACACAAAGACCGATCTCAGCGTCAATGCGCTGGCCAAGCGCAAGCTCGAAGGGTTCACCATCGCCGGGGCGGGCGGTGTCGTGGGTCTCGCCGCGTCGATCAACGTCTGGTCGATCGGCGAGAACTTCAGCGCGGTCTATGACAATTCCGAGAACGAGAACACGGACGGCAGCAATGCCAACACGTCTCAGAACGCGCTGGAGGACGACAGCGATTCCAACAACGCATCCTCCGTCACCCAGGGCGAGGTCGACGGCACGTCGGACGACATCAACACCGGTCTCACGAGCCTGGACGATTCCAGTTCCAGTCCCGACGTCGAGGCGAATTCGGCCGATGATCGCGCGGCAAAGTCGCTGGACGGCCTCGCGGTCACATTGGGCGAGGATGACAACAGTTTCTCCGGCTCTGACATGAACAGCGCCCTTACGGCGGCGGCGGCGGGTCCGCAGCGCGGGGTCAACGCGATTGTCGAGGGCGGCGTGACGGTCAATGCCGGCGATGACGTGAATGTCGATGCGTCCGAGGAAATCACCGTCAAGGTTCTGGACGGCGCGGTCGCCGTCGGGGTGGCGAGTGCCGGGGCAGCCGTTACCGTGCTCAACGTCACCAGCAAGGTTCAGGCAAAGCTTGGCGGGACGATCAGTGCCCAGGGCGACATTACGGTCGGCGGCTATGGCAAGCGGGATATCGACTATACCGCCTTTGTCGGATCCGGCGGGCTCGCGGCGCTTGGCGGTGCGGTGACGGTGATCAACGACAACAGCACCCTGCTGGCCGAGGTTTCCGACAATTCGATCATTCGTGACGCATCGAGTCTGTCGGTCCTCGCGGTCACGGATCAGGATTTCAAGTCCAACACGGTGGGCATCCAGGTCGGCGTGGCTGCGATTGGCGTGGCGTTCAGCAAGATCAGCGCCGACGACAACAATGCGAACACGATCGAAACCCATGCCCGGATCGGCAAGAATGTCGATATCGGATTGTCGACTCAACTGCCGGGCTTGCCGGGACAGGATCCGATCATTGTCGATCACGAGGTCGGCGATATATCCGTCAAGGCGCTTTCCACGATCGATTTCGATGTCGACCTGACGGCGGGATCGGCGGGCGGCTTTGCCGGGTCGTTCAACTTCGTGTTCGTGGACAATGAATCCAAGGTTCACGCCGAAATCGACAACAATGTCGACATCGACTCGGATGGCCAGATCGAAGTGCAGTCGCGCGCCTCGCACAAGGCCGATGTGGATATCGTCGGCGTCACTGTCGGCGTCGGCGCGGCGGGTGTCACGCTGGGCCGGGCGATATTCAACTCCGACGTCCGGGCGCGGGTCGGCCACAACCTGAAATCCGACAGCGAGGGCTTGGACGTGGTCGCGTTGTACAACCACACGCGACAGAATGACGGCAGCATCACCAAGGACAGCAACCGCGGCGTGTTTGTCGAAACCGGTGCTGGCGGTGGCGGATTGTTCTCGGGGCAGGGGTCGGTGCCGACCGCCGAGGACAATACCGATGTCATAGCGATCGTTGCGGCGGATGCGGATGATACGACCTTTGGCGACATCGACACCGGCGCGGGCGACGTTCTGGTCGATGCGCATGGCGCGTTCTACACCGGAGCCGAGGCCTTTGCCTTCTCGATCGGCGCGGTGGCGGCCGGGGCCTCCATCGCCAACGCCAAATCGCGCGGCAGCGTCAAGGCAAACATGAACGGCGACATCACGGGTGGCCAGAACGTGACCGTGCAGGCCGTTGCCGTGTCCGATGCGGTGGCCAGAGCGGAAGCCGCGGGTGGTGGCCTGATCGAAATCACGATCCCGGTGTCCTATGCCGAAGTGACCCCCACCATCGAGGCGTCGATCGGCGACGACGCGACGACGACCGTATCGGGCGACATCAAGGTCAACGCGGTCTCGGACGGCAATGCGGATGCGTCCGGATCGGCCAAGGCCGGTTCATTGGCCGGCGTCGGTTCGATGGAAGTGACCAGCGTGGTTTCGCCGGCGCTGACCGCCTTCGTGGGCAGCGGCGCGACCATCGGCGGGGCGACGCTGGATATCAACGCGCAGCACAATTTCGAAGTTCCGGCGGCCCGCAAGTCCAAGGCCTTCAGCGAAGCCGGCAAGATTTCGGCGCTCGGATTCCAGTTCACTGAATCCCGCGCCATCGCGTCGGCGACGCTTGACAGCTATCTGGGCGGCGATGCGACGGTGACGCTGGACGGGGCGTTGACCATTTCCGCGAAAGGCGTCAACAACGCGGATTCCGATGTCGAAAGCCTGAATGTCGGCATCATCGTCAGCGCCGGCGAGGCCGACACCTATGCCGAGGCGAACGGATCGTCCAAGGCCGGGATCAAGGCGTCGTCGATGACCTATGCCACGCCGAAGATCCAGGTTGGCGGCATCGGCATCGTCGCGACAACCAGCGATACGGCCAACGCAAAGACAGTCGCGGCGGCGGGCGGGCTGGTTTCGGCCTCGTCCAACAGCGCCGTGGCCTATGCCAATTCCAGGGAGAACAGCAGCAACTGGGATCCGCTGAGCGACGATGACAGCGATTTCACCTTCGATTCCACCTATGTCGCGGCGAGCGGGTATATCGCGGGCAACAGCGCGATCCTCGTGACGGACGACAATGGCGGCTCCGGCGATATCTCGATCACTGCCGGCGCCAAGCCGCAGGCCGACGCGTTCGTGAAGGGCACCTCGGGCGGGGGCGTCGATGTCGGCGGTTCCTTCGCCGTGGCACGTCTGGAACCGGTGGTTTCGGCCACTATCGACAGCGGCGCCGTTGTCGATGCCGAAGGGTCCGTCGCGCTCGACGCGTCGGCGACACCGGGCACGGGCGTGGTTCCCACGTTCGAGATCGATGGCATCAGCACGGGTGACGATACGCTCAACGTCGTGGCGCACGGGCTCGAAAGCGGGCAGCTTGTCGAATATGTCGACGACGGCGGCGTCATCGGCGGTCTGGATGCCTTCGTGACCGAAGATATCCTCGATTCAAACGGCAATCCGACTACGGAGAATTTCAACCGCGAATATGCGGTGATCGTCATCGACGACAACAACATCGCGTTCGGCGCCGAATTCGACGGGGCGACGGTCAATCCGCTGACCGAGGAAATCACCTTTGAGTCCGAGCACGGATTCCGTTCGGGTGACAAGGTCATCTACCGTTCGGCGGGCGCGGATCTGCCGGGCCTGGACAGCAGCAATCCCGATCCGTACTACGTGATCGTCGTGGACGCGCTGACGATCAAGCTGACCACGAGCCTCGCCATCGCGCTCAATCCCGAAAGCGCCTACAAATCCTTCCTTCCGTCCAGCGTCGACGATATCGGCAATGCCTCCGCGACCGAGAACAACACCATCTTTGGCTTCAGCCACGGATTCACCGACAATCAGGCCGTGACCTACGAGGCGCCGGAGGCCCTGATCTTCACCGAACGTCAGGTCGATGTCGATCAAAGCGGCACGATCTCCGGCGGCTACCTGGATCTGACGACGGTGGATAACGACTATATCCGCTTCTCGATCAACGACGGGTCGACCAACGAGGGCAAGCCGTTCAACCATGGTTTGCAGGACAATGACATCGTCCTTTACCGCGTTGAATTCGTGGACGATTCCACGAATCCGATTGACGATGACGGCAACGATCTGCCGGGATACACCGATCCGGGCGCAACGCCGATCGGCGGTCTTGACGACAACACGCTCTATCGCGTGGTGAAGATCAACGACAGCACCATCGCGCTGAAGCGCGCCTTTGCCGAGAATGTCAGCGTCTATTACGACAACAACGGGTCGTCGGACCGGATCATCCGCGACGATGGCGGAAGCTGGATCGACGACGGGTTCAAGGCCGGCGAAGATATCATCATATCCGGCAGCAACGGGAACAACGGAACCTACACGATCAGCACCATTTCGGACGATGTGATCGTGCTGTCCGGCAATCTGAGCTATTTCAACCGGGTCGAACAGTCGATGACGGTCGGCTATGAAACGGTCAGCTCGACAGACTATGTGACGCTGGAGCTGGGCAGCGGAACCTGGGCCGGTGTCTCCGATTTCACCGTCGGGCAGACCATTGAACTGTTCGGCCTGCCCTTGGGTGGAACGGCGACGATCGACAACATCAGCGGCGACACGATCCGGTTGAGCCGAACCGATGGCGGCCTGGCCGCCGGTCCGCATTCCGGGGCCATCGTTCAGGCGCTGAACCCGGATTCCGACACGTTCGACACGGAAATCATTTCGCTGACGCCGAACAAGGGCTTCCCGTTCGACGACCTGAACAGTGGCAACGACGACCAGCCGGGCAACGCGACCGATCCCGGCAACTCGGACATTCATTCGCTGATCCGGCTCGCCGACCTGCCGCTGCAATACCAGGATGGTGGCCTTGTCGACCTGGTCGACGGTCAGACCTATTACGTCGACTACGTCAGCAGCACCGAGTTCGGGCTGTCCCTGACACCGGGCGGCGCGCGGCTCGACCTCGTGGCGAATGCGGCGGGGGTTTCCAATCACCGCCTTGGCGCCATCGCGGAAGACATCAGCGCCGGGGCCGGAACCCATGATCTCAGGATCGACCTGACGAGCTTTGCCAGCGGCGGAACGCTGCTCGGGCCGGGCGGGGTGCCGCTCAGCCTGTTCGCGCCGCAGTCCGGCGACGGCATTTCGTCGGCGACGGCGAAGGGGTCGAGCGGGTCGATCATCGGCGTCAAGAAGAACCGGGCCGACCTGACCTCCAACTCGACCGCGACCGCCGCGATCAACGCCGATCTGGTGCGCGCGGGGCTGGATGTGACGATCAACAGCCTGGCGGACGTGCACCAGACCGTCAGCACCACCAACGGCTCGGGCGGGCTCGTGGCGGTCGGCAATGTCGATTCCCGCACCAACACGGTCCTGACCAGCGCCGCCACGATCGGGGCCGATACGCAGGTGATCGCAGGCAGGGATCTGCGGATCAGCGCCGCCGCCGATGCGAATTCCGACAGTTCCGCGACCTCCAAGACCGGTGGGTTCGTTGGCGTGGCGGATGCGGACAGCCGGATCAATCTGGATTACAACGTCGATGCGGCGATCGGTGATGACGCGGTGGTCCTGGTCGGCAACCTGGCCAAGCTGGCAGCTTCTGGCGCCGTGCGCGGCAAGTCGACCTCGACAGCGCGCGGCAACGGTTTCGGCGGTGACGGCGAAGGCTATTCCGAGTTCGTGACCGACAGCGCACGGGCCGATGTGATGATCGGCGAGGACGCCAAGCTCGAAGCCCAGGAAGTGATCCTGACCGCCACCGTCGGCGATCCGACAAGCAACGCGAACTGGTCCACGAACATCCGGGCCGACTCCGATGCGCGCGGCGGCGGTTTCTATTCCGAAGGCACGGCGGATTCGGTTGCCAAATACCAGGCGCACAACGTCGTCACCGTGAAGGCGGATGCCGATGTCACCGGCTACCGAGGGGTCGATTTCATCACGTCCTTCGACGACGTGAGAACCAAGGCTTCGGCCTATTCGCGGTCGTCGGGCCTGTTTGGCTATGTCAGTTCGGACACGACGGTTCAGCAGGATCTGCGCGGTCTGGTCACAGGTGTCGATGACGCCCACGTCACTGCCGGACCGCGCATCGAACTGGCTACGCCGGGCGTGGCCAACCCGGATGGTGAATTCACCGAACTGGCCCAGTTCGACAACAACAAGTTCCGTCTGGCGTTCTATGTGTCCACCGCAAACGGCAACCATTTCGAGGTCGTCAACAACGCCCGCCACTCGAAGCGGTCGCTGGCCGCAGGCGGTTCCGACGAACATGGAGATACCGCATCCGATTTCGATGAAGATATCGATTTCGACAGCGATGTGACGATCCTGTCGGGCCGTTCGCCGGAACTGGACGTGATCCGCGACCTGGTCATCGATAGCCGCGGTTATATCCAGAAGGCGATCAATGTCACCGTTGACGATACCGCGCTGGGCACGGATGCGACGCTCGATTCCGGCCAGATCAAGAGCGACCTGATCGTCGTCAATGACATCGGCAACCCCGGTCCGGGGGATGTCGCCTTCGATTCCGCCCGCATGGATGGTTCCAACGGCGTCTGGACCTTCCGCGAAACCCTGGAGCGGGTCCGGATCACCAATGCGTCCGATCGCGACATCGAGATCAACAACATCGACGTGCAATCGGGCGAGAAACCCCTTGTCTGGCTGAACCCGGTCCGCACCGCGCCGCTGACCTTCACGATCAATGCCGAAGTCGCCCCGACGCTGATCGAGATCATCAACACCGGCGACAGCAACGTCATCATCGACGGCACGATCAACAACCCGATCGGCACCACCTCGATCATCAATACCGGTGGCGGCGGCAAGGGGTCGATCCTGTCCGGCAAGGATCGCGGCGCGACGTCGCCCGACGGCAGGGAAGCGCTGATCATCACGAATATCCTGAACGTCGAGGCCGCCAACGACGTCGGATCGAACTCCGAACGCCTGAACGTCGATCTCGTGAGCGTCGCCGGCCTGCCGGACAGCCTGTCCTTTGCGACCAGCCAGGTGAGCGGGCTGAGCAACACGATATTCGCTGGGCAAAGCAGCAAGTTCGTCGATGGTCAGCTGGTCCAGTACAGCTCGAGCACTCCGACCATCGGTCTGACCAACAACGCCTACTACTACGTGCAGGTCACAGATGACGGCCTGCAACTGTCGCTGACGCCGGATGGCACGGCCATCGACCTGGTTCCGAGCGGAAACCTGTCGAACAGCCATTCGCTGACCACGGTCGAAGCGATCACCATCGACGCCGACGACAACATCGACCTGGATCTGCGGGCCCTGAAGCGCGAGGGTGTTCTCGCAGGGGAATATATCGTCAACGTGGACCGCATCGCCGCGGGGAACACGGTCGATATCCTGTTGCAGCAAAGCCTGCACCAGACCAGCACCGCCGGGCGCGTTGGCATCACCGTCGAGTGGGACGACAACCCGTCGGCGACGGCGCCGGTCAACCCCGATCCAACCAACCATTTCGAATTCTTCTTTGAACCGGATTCGGGCAGCAATGCCTATATCGGTCCCATCGAAGGCTTCCTCGGCGACGATCCGGTCAGCAATCCGATTGCGGTGACGACCTACGATTTCCGCGGCCTTGAACGCGCGTCCAAGGACCGCATCCTCGCGGGTCTTCAGGCGGGCGCGGGCACCTACACGCCATCGGGCGCAAATGGCGACATCATCGTCAAGGCCGCCAACACCACGCCCGGCGAGCCGCTGATCAATGTTCTGGCGCTGACCGAAATCGACAATCCGGGCGTCAACTACAACGACGGCGACATCACCGTCGTGACCGACGGCTATATCGCTGTCACGGAGATCACCGATCACATGCGGGTGGAAGAGATCCGTTCGACCGGTTCGGACGTGCTTCTTTATTCGCCCAAGTCGATCATCGATGCGAGCAACGACGACAATACCGCGGCGGCCGACGTGTCGGGCCGGAACATCACCATGGTGTCCTCCTCCGCCTCGCTGAACAACGCGGCCCCCGGTTTCGTCAATCCGAATCCGGGCGACGTGGCCACCCAGGTGACGACGCCGGTGGTCTTTGACAGCGGTCTGGCAGGCGGGATCGGCGAAACGGGCAACTTCCTGGAAATCGACGTCGCCAATGCCGACAATGCGACCGGGGTCCTCCGGGCCTATGATGCCGCGCCAGTCGGGCGGACCGATGGCATCTTCATCGACGAGATCGCCGGAGACCTGCGGACCTATATCGTCAGCACCAGCGATGCCGTCAGCCTGAGAACGACCCAGGGGTCGATCATCGATGCCAATGGCGACGACACCACGGTTGCGAATGTCATTGCCCGAACCATTGACCTCGACGCCAACGGCGGGTCGATCGGCACCACGTCCAACGCGTTCGAAATCGACAGCCGCTTCGATCTGCCGACGAACGCAAATCTGACCCTCGATCTGGACGATGTCGGGCTGGAAGCCGAAGGCGACATCGTTGTCACCGAGGTCGCGGACGAGTTGCGCCTGGCGCTCGCCCACAGCTATCTCGGCGACATTGTCCTGACGGTGCGCGAAGCGGACGATACCACCCAGAACCAGGATCTGCTGCTGATCCAGGACGGCGCGGCGCGGTTCGCGGAAACCGACGATACGCAGCCGGGCACGCATGACGATGCGCTGCGGCCGCTGCCGCACGGGCTGATCCTGGCCGAACAGGGCTATGTCGAACTGCGCGCCGGCGACGATATCGCCACGCATGAGAACAGCGCGATCGTGGCCGCCGAAGGCATTGACATCTATGGCGACGACACCGGCGATCTCGGCCATTCGGACCCGGATTTCGGCACCGGAATCGTGCTGCGCGGTCAGATCATCGCGGGGGCGGTGATGGTCACGCTGGGCAACCGCGTGCCCGGTTCACCGAGCACGCCCGTGAACACGAACCGCAGCGCGCCGATCGGCACATGGCGCCCCTGGGGCACCGACAACGACATTGCCACCGACGGGTCGGCTGCCGGGATCACGCGTGTCTTCGGCAACGCCGACGTCGACCGGATCCAGTTCGGCGACGCCGGCGGATCGACCGGCTTGACCGGCTGGGGCGACGACGGCTACATCTATCTCGGTTCCGAAACCCGCGCCTTCGGGTCCGCCAATGCCGTCACCGGCGACTATGCGGCGCCCGGCGACCGGGACGACGGTCAGGATCATTTCGTCGTCTATTATCTTCAGGATGCTGCGGCGCAGACTTCGCCGGCAATCCAGACGATTACCTATGCGACGGACCCCTACGACACGGAAACCGCGGTGACGGGCACGCCCTATGATCTGTCCGTGCTGGCCATGCACACGCTCACGCTGGACGGCCAGTCCGACTCCGACACCTACGAGGTGCTCACGCTGGGCAGCCAGGGCGACGAGCGGAACTACATCATCAACATCCTGGACACCGGCGAAGAGGATGACGGCGTTGACGAAGCCTTTATCTACGGTTTCGACAGCGCCCTGAACGGGGTCGATGACCCGAACGACGACATCTTCCTTCTGCGCGCGGCGGCCTTCCTGCCGGGCGAAACGGCGGATCGGCCCGGGTATGTCGCCTTGCTGCACGGTTCTCTGGCCGGGTATCAGGATGTGCTTCCGGACACGTTCGACAGCGCCGAAGTCCAGCGGATCGCCTATGACACCGGTCTCAACGGCCGTCTGACGGTCGAAGGGCAGGGCGGCAACGATCATTTCTATTCGGACGACACGACCGTCATCACGACCATCGACGGCGGCGCGGGCAACGACGTCTTCCAGATCGGTCAGGTGTTCGGCGAGAACCGGAACGAGGCGGATGGCAACCTGCTGGCGCAGGACGTCTTCCCCGACCTCAGGCCCACCACGCGCGGCTGGCTGAGCCGCGGGTCGTCGGCGCCGATGCTGGCGCAGGGCGGCAGCGGCAACGATGAGTTCCGCGTCTACTCCAACCAGTCCGAGCTTCGGCTGGAAGGCGACGACGACAACGATCTCTTCATCGTCCGTGCCTTCGCGATTTCGGCGACCACGGACGCCGACTGGAACGATGACGGCAACATCGACCTGAAAGATCTGCAAGCCGGGGTCGATCTCTTGACCCTTGGCGAAAGCCAGGGCGAAGCTGCGTTCCTGACTGCGATCGACGGGTATGACGCGGTCAACAAGGCAAGACTTATCGACGGGATGGGCGGTATTGGAAGCCTTGTGTTTGATCGCAACGGCGATGGTGGCATCAATTTCCTCGATGTTTATCTGACGGTCGACAATACGACTGACGATGTCATCGTTCTGAACGAAAAAGGGGTTGCCAGCCCGCAGATCGGACTCGGATTCTCGGTCGCGCAGGCGCCGGACATCCGTGCCGGCGGCGGTCAGGACGAAGTCCGCTACAACATCAACGCGCCGGTTTCGGTCGAAGGCGGCACCGGTTTTGACAAGCTCGTCATCCTGGGCACGGAATTCGCCGATGACATTGCGATCACCGACAAGGGCGTCTTTGGCGCCGGGCTGAACGTGCGCTATTCCACGGTCGAGGTCGTCGAAGTGGACGGCCTTGAAGGCGATGACAAGTTCTATGTCCGCTCCACGGCCTTTGGCGTGGCCTACCGGGTCATCGGCGGTCTGGGGTCCGACATCATCAACGTGGCCGGCGACGTCCAGGAAGACATCATCACCCGCGAACTGGAAGGTGTGTCCGGCGCGGCGGATCATATCGTCACCTCCGACGATTTCCTGTATGACGGATCGGTCATCGACGGTCTCGACTATAACGTGACAACCGACGGCGAAGGGCTGGTTGTGATCGACGAAGGCCCGGACGGCCTGACCGCGGTGCGTGAAGGCGACGCCTTCCGCGAGACCGACAGCTACACCGTGCGCCTGGCGCGCGCGCTTGTCGGCGACGAGGTGGTCTATGTCACGGTGTCCGCAGCCCGTTCGCCGCAGGAAGAGCAGGACGGCACCATGCCGAACGATGGCCTGCCCGGCGGCAAGGGCGACAGCCTCTGGCTGTCGTCGGACAATGCCACCGCCGCGACGGTCGGACAGGGCCAGATCCTCGGGGTCGATTACCTCGATCCGACGAACCAGGATGTCGATCAGGACTATCTGCGCGAAATCGTGCTGGACGGACAGACCTTCTATGTGCCGAACCGCGCGGTGGTGCTGAAATTCACCGCCGCGAACTCGCATCTGGCGCAGACCGTCGATCTGCTGGCGGTCGACGACCTGCGCGCCGAAGGCGACCGTGTGACCGTCGTCCAGCATTCGGTGATTTCGAACGCCGCGGATTACGACGCCATCGACGTGCGCAACGTCGAAGTCGAGGTGCGCGACAACGACACGCCCGGCGTGCTTGTCACCGAGATCGAGAACGGTTCGGCCACGTTTGCCGGTAACGTCGTCACCGGCTTCGTGGAAGACGGCCGCACCCTGACGGTGGAAGGCACCGCCGGAGGAACGGAACTGACCGACCAGATTCTGGTTCGGCTCCAGAAGGCTCCGGAAGCGGGCGATACGATCGTCGTCAAGGTCAATCTTGGCGGCCTCTTCGGCGATGCCGGGCTGACCGAATTGACCGACAAGGCCATCGAGTTGACCGATGGCGGGACGGGCCGTTTTAATGCCGCGACCGGCACGATCGCGTTCAATTCGACCAACTGGGACCAGGGTGTGCTGATCACCATCCAGGCCGAAAACGACGACGCGCGCGAAGATCCGGAAACCGCTGTGATCGGCTTTGGCCGGAACCTGGCCGGGATCACCGCCGACATGGAGCTTTCGGCCTGGTCGGATGATGATGGCGCCACCGAATTCGCGGCGCTGACCCTTTCGTCCGGCGGCTGGATCGCCAGCGGTTTCGAGATCGGTGAATCGCTCGCCATCACCGGCGTTCCGGGCATCACCGGCGCGACGGTCAAGGGCTTTGACAAGGCCGGGCTGACGCTGATCCTGGATGTCGATGGAACCGGAATCGCGGCGACCGATCTTGCAAATGTCACGGTCACGCGGCTTGCCGCTATCGGGCCCGTGACGGTGGATGCCGATGGCGACTATGTCTTCCCGAACCTGCGGTCCGGCACCGGGCTTCTGGACATCGAGGTGATCGACAATGACACCGCCGGGTCGGTCGTTCTGGAAAGCGGCCGCGATACCGTGCTGGTTCCGGACGATCCGCTGACCTTGGCGGACGAATCCGATTCCGATACCTACAGTCTGCGACTGACCAAGGCGCCCACCCACGATGTGAACGTGGCGGTCGTGACCGACGGTCTGGCCAATGTCACCATGATCAACGGTGTCGCGGTCACGCCCGACGATTATGTCGAAGTCGGCGGGCTGCGCGCCGCGCAAGCCTTTGTCGGATCGATCATTTTCGACGACACCGGAGCGAATGCCACGCTGACCCGCGGCACCGGCGAAGACTTCGGCAGTTTTCTGGCCGAAGGGTGGGATCCGGGCGATCTGATCCGCATCAGCGGATCGGGCATCGCGGACGGCGATTACGAAGTGCTTTCCGTCACGGAGGACGTGATCACCCTGGTTCAGAGCGATCTCGATCCCGGCGGCGCAGCGATCAGTGCCGTCGAGGTGGAGGACGATGTCATCCTGTCGCGGCTTGCAGAACGCGACACCTGGACCGGCACGGTGTCCTACACCACGGTCGACGGCGCGCCCGCGCTGATCCGCACCGAGGCTTTCGGCGCGGCGAACGAAGATGTGCAGGGCTGGTTGCGGGAAGGATTCCTCGAAGGTCAGTGGGTGCGCATCACCGACGGCACCAACGAGATCGAAGCCAAGATCGCGATCATCCGCGGGTTCAACGCGAGCCAGGATCATACCATCCAGTTCACCCTTGACCCGTCCGCGGATGTTGCCGCCGCCGCGTGGCTGACGGATGCCGCCGATGACCAGGTGACGGTCACGCGGATCGCCGCCAGCGCGGTGTTCACGCCCACGGATTACTACCAGCTTCAGGAAATCGAACTGACGGCAGATCCGTTCTACGAAGTGCCGACGACCCGAGAAGGGGTGAAGATCTTCCCGGTCAAGGCGCACCGCCTGACCGATCTGCGCGGACCGCTGGCCGTCGAAGGCGGCCCGTCCGGCGCCGACCGCTCGCTGACCAATGGCGTCAAGCTGCCCGGAGAGGAAGACAGCTTCCTGATCGCCATCGGCACGCAGCCGCCGGAAAGCCAGCAGGTCGATGTGCTGAACATCTTCAACGACGGGTCCAAGGCTGACACCGTCGGGGTGCTGACCGAAACCACCCTGACCGGGTTCGGCATGGGGCCGGATCTCGTGTTCCCGAATGTCACCGGTCCGCTGTTCGGTGAAGGCGCTGAAAGCGCCGAAGGGACGACTCTGAGCTTCCCGGGCGGCATCAGCTTCGGGAAAGTCAATTTCGGCGCCTCGGGTGTGACCAACGACACCCAGGTGAGCACCGTCGAGGTGGTCAACGTCATGCTGGGCGAGGGGAACGACCTTGTCGAAGTCGAAGGGACATTGAACCCGGCGCCGGCCGTTTCGGCCGAGAACGAATTCACCGCGATCGAGGGCTGGTCCGACAGCGATTACCAGTTCCTCTATGACCGGACCGCTTTTGAAGGCCAGCTTGTCATCACGCGGGAAGGGTTCAACTGGAAGGGCGAAGGGTTCCTTGTCGGCCAGACCGTGTTCGCGGAAGGCACCAATGGTTCCATGGTCGAACTGGGTCGCATCATCGGTATCGAGGATGCGCTGGCCTACGGTCCCACGGATATCGATCCGAAGACCGGCGAGCCATATCGCGATCCGTCGGACAATTCGCTGCTGATCCTTGATGCTACCGGATTGCCGGGCGGCGTCGATTTCAGCGGCTCGACCAGGCTGGTCGCCGAAGACGACGATGTGATCGAACTGTTGACGGTCGATGTGCTCGCGGCGACCGCCGCCGGCGCGACGCTGCGCTGGAACACCAACGACGGAACGACCGGCGCGACCGGTTGGGAAGAGGCCGGTTTCCTGCAAGGCCACCTGCTGAACATCGGAATCGGCGATAGCGCGCGCGAATACCGGATCGTCGAGATCAAGGAGAATGGCACTGATATCGTCGTCGAAGGCGCCGGGCTGGACGGCCTGACCACGCTGTCCGATACGTTCTGGGTGCAGGGCAGCCATGGCGGTCTGACCGTCCTGCACGGCGGCGGCAACCTTTACGTCGATGTTCTTGGCAGGTTCAACCTGAACACGGCAGGCGGCGAAACCGAAGCGGCGCGGCTCGACGGCCGCAGCTTCGTCGAGGCGGGTTTTGCCGTCGGCGACCTGATCCAGCTCGAAGGCGAAACCTTCACCCGCACCATTACCGCCATCGAGAACGCGGTGGCATCCGACTACGGCGTTACGCCGACATTCGACAGCTGGGGCACGGATTCGATCATGGTGCTGAGCGCACCGAATGACGGAACGATCGCCGATTACAGCGATGTCGATACGGTTTCGATCAGCACCCATCCCGAGAATCTCTTCCTGATCAGCAAGGTCGAGGCGAAGGAAGTGACCGTCACAATCGACGTCACCGTGGAAATCGCCGTGGTGCCGGGCAGCAGTTCGGCCGAGGGGCTCGAGACCGTGATCGTCCTGAACGATCCGGCGCAAACCTGGTCCGACCTCGGTTTCGTCGCCGGTGGTGTCATCTTTGTCGAAGGTTATGCCGGTGCGTTCACCATCGCCGACATCCTGCCGGATGACCGGACCCTTGTTCTTCTCGATGCCGCGCTCGGCGGATGCGGCGGCGATGACGGCCGCGCGACGCTGACGATCACCACCTACGACCGCACGACGGCCGGGGAGCAGCGCAAGGGCGGCGATCACTTCATCGTCACCGGCGGCGCCGGGCCGGACAGCCCGCTGGTGATCTATGGCGACACCAGCCAGGACGGCATCTGGTATTCGGGCAATCCGAACGATCCCTACGGGCTGGAGTTCGGTGAAAAGCCGTTTGACCCCTTCCCGGATCTGCCGGATGGCCAGAACGAGGACGACGAATACATCTTTGCCGTCGCCAACCCGTTCGCCATGCATGGGCATGACATCATCGATGCCTCGGCGCTGTTTGCCGACGACGCCGCGCAGGGCATCTACAAGAGCGTCGGGATCATCGCCTATGGCGGCATGGGCGACGACCTGATCATCGGTTCGCAGACCGGCGATCATCTTGCCGGCGGATCGGGCAACGACACGATCATCGGCCAGGCGGGCACCGATCACATCTACGGCGACAGCGGGTTCAACGTCGACATCCTGACGCGGGCACTGACCGTGGCCAATATCGACGCCAGCCCGGAACCGACGCTGATCAAGGGGCAGCCCCATGCCGAAGGCACGTTCGCGCCCTATGAAAGCCCGGTCCGTGATCCGCTCGGGGACAGGGTCGGCGACACCACCGGTCTGAAGAACATCGCGGGCGCGGGGGACGACATCATCGTCGGCAACGGATCGGGATATTCCGACAATACGCCTGACATCATCTTTGGCGATCATGGCCAGGTGGAACAGCTGGTCATTGATCCGAACCAGCCCTTCGCCCTGCCGCAGAAGATCCAGACGACCGAACTGTCGACCGTCATCGCGATCGTGGCGACGGTTCCGGCGACCGGTGGCGACGACACAATTCTGGGGTCGGAGCTTGACGATGTGCTGATCGGCGGCGCCGGAAACGATGCGCTTGACGGTCTCGAAGGTGACGACCTGATCTTTGGTGACAACGTCACGCTCAGCCGCATGGGTGACATCGACGGCAATCTCTACGACGACATCGCCAGCCTGCGGTTCCAGACACTGGCGGGGACGTTGATGTATGCCCGGACCGACCGCCTTCCGTCTGCCGGATACGGCGTGGATAACGACAATGACGGCATTTTCGAGATCACGGAAGAGGGCAGCGGCGTCCTGATGGTGACGCTCGAAAACGGCGAACCGGTCGCGCGCGACTATCGCGATCCGAACGGGCCGGGATGGTGGAACGAATATGCCATCGACTACGCCGAGTTCCATACCTTCGAGATCAACGACGGCCTCGCCGGCGGGGGCACCTTCGGCAATGACCTGATCGCCGGCGGCGGCGGCCATGACCAGCTGTTCGGTCAGCTTGGAAACGACATCATCCAGGGCGACGGAACGATCGAAGGCGCGGTCGCCGGGCGCGGCGATGGCACGTTCGACGGTATCGTGCTGCCGACAGGCTATGTCAGCGCCGGGCGGTCCCCGCAGGGACCCGAGGATCCGGTCGGGCCGCTGAAAGTGGTGGCGGCCGGCGTCGATATCAACGGCATCGACGGCAACGACTACATCGAGGGCGGCGGCGGCTGCGACACCATCTTCGGTGGACTGGGGCAGGACGACATCGTTGGCGGTTCGTCCAGTTTCTTCAGCCTGATCAACCCGGATCTGCGCCCCGACCATGACGACAAGCTGTTCGGCGGCATCGGCGCGGCAGACGAAATCGCGCGCAACAGCGCCGAGAACGCCGATGGCACGACAACGACCCTGTCGCGCCACGCGGCTGATGCGGACGTGATCGCCGGCGACAATGCGGATATCATCCGGATCGTCGGCATCAATGACACGGACGTTCTGGACGGGTCCATCGATCTGAGCGATCCCGACGTCTTCGGACCGATCTACGAGGCGCTCTACAACTCGCGCGAAGGTCTTTACCTGGCCTTTGACTATGACGACTACAACGCCGAGGACGGCGAACGGATCATCGTGCGCGGCGTCACGCAGCTTGACTACAGCCCCGGCGGCCCCGACTACCTCGGGGACAACCCGGACGGCATCGACGATGACTTCATCACTGATCCCAATTATGTCGGCAATCCCAACAGCGATCTGGCCTACAAGGTCGATGGCGACGCCTGGCGGCACACTTACGGGTTCTGGGCGCTGCGCGATATCGGCGGCAACGACGAGGTGCACGGCGGCATCGGTGACGACGTTGTATATCTCGGCGGTGGCAACGACATCGCCTTCGGCGATGCCGAGAACGACGACATCATCGGCGGCTGGGGCAATGACTGGATCTCCGGGGGCACCGGCATCGACGGCGTTCTGGGCGACGATGGCCGCATCTTCACCCAGCGCAACGAAGGTCTGGCGTCGGGCGAGACCTTCGGCGAGGCTTTCTCGGAAGACCTCTACGGGACGCTCAAGCTGCTGACATCCGATCCGGACCGCCGCACCAGCCAGGGCAATGTGCTGAACGAGGAGATCTATACGCCCGGACGGGTCCAGCAAGAGACGATCAACATCGAATACGAACTGGTCAAGGCGGTCGATCTCACGCCGTTCGACGTGATCGACACGTCGATTCTGCCGGTGTCTTCGGCGGATCCGACCTCGCACAACCCGTATTTCGCCGATGATGTGATCTTTGGCGGCCTGGGCAACGATTACCTGCATGGCGGATCCGGCGACGACGCGGTCGGGGGGCACGAAGCGATCGCAGAAGGCTACATCCTGCGGTTCAGCGACGGGCAAACCCCCGGTATCGACGATGTGAGCGGCGACAATCCGGATGCGGTGCAGCCGATCGGCCTGACGCGGACCGACTTCACGCGGCCATGGAATCCGGGAAACATCCTGCTCTTCGGCGATGGGGACGAACATTGGAACGAACCGACACCGACGCGCGAACGCACCGGTGAATTCTATCTCTACGACGAATACGACCCGCGCCGCGTGATCCTGTTCCACGATGACGGCACAGTCTGGAAGGACGGATCGCCGGACGGGTTGAAGCAGTATTTCCTGAACGCGCCGGACAACGAAGGCGTCGACGTTCTCAGCTACGTGGAATTCGCGCCCAATGGCACGCCGATCGGCGATCAGGTCGCGGTCGAAAGCGATGGGGACGACCGGATCTTCGGCGACATGGGCAACGACTGGATCGTCGGCGGGACCGGCCAGGACCGGATCTATGGCGGCTTCGGCAACGACCTGATGAACGCGGACGACGTGATCGGGACCGGTATCTCGGTCTATGACACAGGCAACTTCGGCGCGGCGGACGAAGCCGACGAAGGTCTGAACGATACGCCGGAGACGCACCTGTCATGGGAAGACCGGGTTTTTGGCGGCGCTGGACTGGATATCCTGATCGGCAACACCGGCGGCGACCGGCTGATCGATCACCTGGGCGAGTTCAACAGCTACCTCGTGCCCTTCGCGCCCTTCGGCATCGCGACGGTGAGCCGCCAGGTTCCGCCGCAGCTTTGGGATTTCCTGGCGGCTCAGGCCTATTCCGATGGTGTCGACATCACCAGAACCGACGATGTCGGGTCCATCGAACAGGATTCCCGGTATTCCAACGTGATCCAGCTTCAGGGCAACCCGCACGGCGAAATCGGGCTGGTGACTCAGCGCGACCGCGGTTTCTGGCAGGATCAATCCGGTCCGCCGACCGATCCGCAGGCCGGCAACATTCCAGGAGGGCGCCGCGACATCCTTCGCACCGCCGATTTCAACGATCGGAAGATGGGCGGGTTTGCCGTCGATCAAGGCCAGTTCGCGGCCACTGGCGGGCAGTTGCAGATCAGCGCCGACGCGGAAACAGGCAAGGCGTCTGGCGTGTTCCTGCTGGATGACTTTCTGCCGACCTATTACGAGGTCGAGGCGACCTTCAATCTCGACAAACCGACGGGTGGTAATAAGGCCAACGGCTACGTCATCTTCGACTATGTCAGCGATATCGATTTCAAGTTCGCCGGTATCAACGTCTCTACGAACAAGATCGAGATGGGATATGTCGATGCAACCGGCTGGCATTACACCGTTCAGTCCAACAAGCCGGTTCAGATCAAGCCCAACACGAACCACAACGTCACCGTCGCCGTCAACGGCAACAACGTGACCCTTGCCGTCGCGGGCGTGAACTGGTTCACCTATGACTATGCGCCCAAGCTGGACGTGTATGGCGATCCGATACCGCTCAACCGCGGCATGGTCGGCGTCGGCATGGACGGGTCGAGCGGCAAGCTCGACAACTTCAAGGTTCAGATCCTGCCGCCGGAATGGACGCTGGATGAAACCGACGATTTCTCGCCGCCGGTTGCTGAATTGCCCCGCGTGTCGCAATCCAGCGGCTGGACCGAAGCGTCCGGCAGGCTGACCGGGGCTGCCCTGGGATCGGCGCCTGCGGTGCAGACCATTGACCTTGGTGTGGCACTGGGCGCCAACAGCGTTCTGGAAATGGAAGTCGATGTGAAAGGCGATGGCGCCGCCGGCTTCGTCTTTGACCGCTACGACGCCCTGAACTACAAGTTCGTCGCGCTGGATACGGCCAATGACCGCGTCATCGTCGGCCATGCCACCGATGAAGACGGGCAGGTGATCGACGGATCCTTTGCATTCGATCTGAATGCGAATGCGGATGATCGTCTCAAGGTCACGATCCAGGGCGCCGGTCTCGGGATCACCGTCAACGGGGCGAGCGTCAGCCAGTTCGGCTTCAACGCGGCGTTGGTCGATGGGGCCTTCGGTCTGATTGTGCTGGACGGCGAAGCGTCGTTTGACAGGTTCCGGATGGCCACGGATGACGACGCTTTCAACGATACGCTGAAACTGGCGCAAGCGAGCTATGATGCGCTTGCGCAGGACAGCTATATCGAAGCGACCCTGGAGCAGAGCGATGTCGAACGTGTCTTCGCTCTCGCTCTAGATGAATGGGCAAACAGCGGGCTGGTCGCGGAAGAAGACGTGGCGGCCCTGGCGGATGTCAATCTGATCGTCACGGATCTGGAAGGCAAGACGCTGGCGCGGGCAACCGGCGATGACACGATCCTGATCGACGCCACGGCCGCCGGTTCGGGCTGGTTCATCTACAGCAGTGACGAACCGGCCTCGGGCGACATCATCTCGTCGGGGGTGGACCTGCTGACCGTCATGCGCCACGAGATCGGCCATCTGCTCGGGTTCGAGCATGACCAGCTCGCGATCATGGCCGAAGAGCTCGAAGCCGCGACGCGGGTCGAGATCGACAGTGAGCCGTCGGTCTCCGTCTCTACGGATACGCCGCCCGAAACGAACCAGCCTCAGGACGAACCCACCGTGCCGACCAAGGGCAAGGGGCGCAGCGCGGCGTTGATCTTTGATGCCGCCACGGGCGCCCTGCTGGATCCGGAAGAAGCGGTTCAACTCGCAACCGCGCGAAACGGCGTGGAGGCCGGAGCGGCCACACTCGCCGCGGCAAGTGTGTTTGCCCGGAAGCCGCTGGGCCACAGGGCGAAGCAGCCTGCCGGAATCGCCGCCGGGGAGACCGTCCAGAAGAAGAATCGCGGGCTTTTCGCCAAGATGCGCGACGCGATGCGGAGGACGGTCTGACAGGCCATTGATCCCGGTGCGGCGCTTGTCGCCGCCGCGCCGGGATCGCGCCTTAGTCTTTCGCCAATTCACAGGGAACGGGCCGGGCGGTGTCATTCACGCTTCGTCAATTGAATTATTTCGTTGCCGTGGCGGAACACGGATCGGTCAGCGCCGCCGCCCAGTCCCTGTCGATTTCCCAAAGCGCCGTGACGGAGGCCGTCAAGGATCTCGAGGCGGATCTGGGCGTCAAGCTGTTTGACCGTCACTCACGCGGATTGCGGATCACGCACCGGGGCAACCAGTTCCTGCGCCACGCGACGACGATCCTGGCGGAAGTCTCGGGCGCGCGGCGGGCCTTTGACGACGAAGGCCGGTCCGCGCAGGGCAAACTGCATCTCGGGCTGACATCGCTGGTGGCGGGTTATGTGATTTCCGACCTGCTGGCGAAATATCGCCGCGCCAACCCGAAGGTCGAGATCAGCGCCATCGAGGATTCGGGCGAATACCTGGAACATCTGCTGATCGGCGGCGAGATGGATGTGGCGGTCATGATGACATCGCGGGTGGGAGAGCGCCATGCGCTGCACGCCGAAACGCTGGATGTTTCGCCCTACCGGCTGTGGATGCCGCTGGGGCATCGGCTGACCGGCCAGGACAGCATCAGCCTGTCCGACCTGAAGGAAGAGCCCTTGATCATCCTGAACATCGACGAGATGGAACAGGAGACCGTGAAACTTTTGTCCGTTCTCGGCACCCGGCCCAAGGTGGCGTTCCGGACCCGGTCGGTCGAAGCGGTGCGGTCGCTGGTCGCGACCGGCGCCGGTGTCGCCCTGTTGCCCGACCTCGTCTACCGGCCCTGGTCTCTGGAAGGCGACCGGATCGAGGCGCGCGATGTCTCCGGGTCCTTGCCGGTGGTGCAGGTCGGTCTGGTCTGGCGCAAGGGGTCGAAACTTTCCGCCGCCGCGCGGGAGTTCGTCGCCGTCGCCCAGGCGCACAGGATGATCGGAAACACGTGACCGTGGGGTATCGGAAAAACCGATATGGAATTTCTGTCAATTGAATTTGCGAATGCGCCGGGCATGCCGCACTGTTTCCCGAACACCAGGCGAAATTGTCGGATCAAACCACAGGGGAATTGCGAATGAAGAATGTTTTGAGATCGGGCACCGCGCTGGTGCTGGGGTTGGCGGTCGCCGGTCAGGCCGCGGCGCAGAACATGCTCTCTGAAATCGGCGAAGGCGAAGGGCAGGTCAATATCGTCGCCTGGCCCGGCTATCTGGAGCGCGGCGAAACCGACAAGGCCTTTGACTGGATCACGGCTTTCGAGGAAAAGACCGGCTGCAAGGTCAACATCAAGAACGCCAACACCAGCGATGAAATGGTCGCGCTGATGAACGAAGGCGGCTTTGATCTGGTGACGGCGTCGGGCGATGCGTCGCTGCGGATGGTGGCGGGCAAGCGGGTGCAACCGATCAACATCGACCTGATCCCGAGCTGGTCCACGGTCGATGACCGGCTCAAGGAAGCGCCCTGGCATTATGTGGACGGAACCCACTATGGGGTGCCCTACATGTGGGGCCCGAACGTGCTGATGTATTCCACCGAAGTCTTTCCCGAGGCCCCCGCGAGCTGGGACGTGGTGTTCAAGCCGATGGACCTGCCGGACGGGCAGCCCAACGCAGGCCGCGTGCAGGCCTATGACGGCCCGATCCATATCGCCGATGCGGCCAACTACCTGATGTTCAATCAGCCGGACCTGGGCATCACGTCGCCCTACGAACTGAACGAGGACCAATATGCGGCGGCGCTCGATCTGCTGCGCGAGCAGCGCAAACTGGTCAGCCGCTACTGGCATGACGCCTTCATCCAGATCGACGACTTCAAGAACGAAGGCATGGCGGCATCGGGCACATGGCCGTTCCAGGTGAACCTGCTCAAGGCCGGTTCGGCGCCGGTCGCCTCGACGATCCCGCAAGAGGGCGCGACCGGTTGGGCCGATTCCACGATGATGCATGTGGACGCGGAAAACCCCAATTGCAGCTATATGTGGATGGAGCATTCGCTGGCGTCCAACCTGCAATCCGACCTGTCGGTCTGGTTCGGTGCGAACCCCGCCGTTCCTGCTGCCTGCACCGACGGGCGCGGAATGCAGACCGACGAAGGCTGCACGACGAACGGCATGGACGATTTCGAACGCATCAAGTTCTGGACGACGCCGGTGTCATCCTGCGAAAGCCAGGGCACATGCGTGCCCTATTACCGCTGGGTGTCGGACTATATCGGCGTCATCGGCGGCCGCTGACCCCCGGAGCTCTCCGGTCCCGCCACGCCGGTGGCGGGACGCAGTTTGGAAAACTCATGACATCTGCAATCCGCTTTTCCGGCGTTTCGCGCCACTATGGTGACGTCAGGGCCGTGGACAACGTCGATCTGGACATCGCCGAGGGCGAATTCTTTGCGATGCTCGGGCCTTCGGGGTCCGGCAAGACCACGAGCCTGCGCCTGATCGCAGGGTTCGAACGTCCGACCGCCGGAGAGATCCGGATATTCGGGCAGGTGGCGCAGGGCATTCCGCCCTACAGGCGCAACGTGAACACGGTGTTTCAGGACTACGCCCTGTTTCCGCATCTCAACGTGCGGGACAACGTGGCATACGGGCTGATGGTCGCCGGGCAGCCCAAGGCGCAGCGTCATGGGGCGGCGGATGGCGCTTTGGAGATGGTGGCGCTCACGGGTTACGGGGATCGCAAGCCCTCCGAACTGTCCGGCGGCCAGCGCCAGCGGGTGGCCCTGGCGCGGGCGCTGGTGAACGAACCCAAGGCGCTGCTGCTGGACGAACCGCTGGGCGCGCTGGACCTGAAGCTGCGTGAACAGATGCAGGAAGAACTGAAATCGCTGCAACGCAGCCTCGGCATCACGTTCATTTTCGTCACCCACGATCAGGGCGAGGCCCTGTCCATGGCCGACCGGGTGGCGGTGTTCAACGAAGGCCGGATCGTGCAGATCGGCGCGCCCGAAACGATCTATTTCCGCCCTGAAACGCCGTTCGTTGCGGATTTCGTCGGATCCTCGAACGTGCTGCCGCCCGAATTCGTCGCGCAGCTGACCGGGCGCAAGGCCCATGGCGCGCTTCGGCCGGAAGCGGTCCATCTGTCCGAACAGGGGCATAGCGCGACCGTGCGCAGCGTCAGTTTCCTGGGGGCCGCCACCCGGATCGGCATCCGGATCGGGGATGTGCCGATGACGATGCTGCTGCCCAAGTCCGACACCTTTCCGAAAGTGGGGGATACCGTGACCGTCAACTGGGCCGCCGAAGATCTGCATGTGATGGATCGCGCATGAGCATGCAGGCGGTCTCCGATCGTGGCGCCGGCCTGTTCGGCCGGCTGTCGGATACGCTCTGGCGCAGGCCGGGGCTGCTGATCTTCCTGCTGATCCTGCCGCCCGCGGCATGGCTGGGGATCATCTATCTCGGATCGCTCTTCGCCCTGTTGGCGCAGAGCTTTTTCTCGATCGACGAATTCACCGGCATCATCCAGTATGAATTCACCCTGAAGACATATGCGGAACTGTTCCGGCCGTCGAACTTCGATATCATCCTGCGCACGGTGGTGATGGCGGCGGCGGTGACGGTGGGGGCGGCGGCGGTCGGTTTCCCGGTGGCCTATTTCGCGGCGAGATATGCGCGTGGCAAATGGAAGGCGATCTTCTATCTGGGCGTGATGATGCCCTTGTGGTCGAGCTACCTCGTCAAGGTCTATTCCTGGAAGCTGATCCTCGCCAAGGAAGGCATTCTGAACTGGATGTTCGAGACCCTGCACCTGGGCTGGTTTCTGAACGCGTATCTGGCCATTCCGGTCATCGGCGGCAATTCGCTGTCGGTCAGCGCGACAGGCACTTTCCTGGTGTTTCTCTACGTCTGGCTGCCGTTCATGATCCTGCCGATACAGGCGGCGCTGGAACGGGTGCCGCATTCCATGCTGGAAGCCTCGGGCGACCTCGGGGCGCGGCCCGCGCAGACATTTCGTCACGTGCTGTTTCCGCTGGCGCTGCCCGGAGTGATCGCCGGGTCGATCTTTACCTTTTCGCTGACGCTGGGGGATTACATCATTCCGCAGATCGTCGGATCGTCCCGCCGGTTCATCGGCCAGGCGGTCTATGCCTACCAGGGAACCGCCGGGAACATTCCGCTGGCCGCGGCCTTTGCCGTCGTGCCGATCCTTCTGATGGCGGTTTACCTATGGATCGCCAAGCGGCAGGGGGCTTTCGATGCACTCTGACCGCGCGCCCCTGGGCCTGAAGGTCGCCGCCGGTCTTGGCCTGGCCTTCATGCACCTGCCGATCCTGCTGATCTTTGTCTATGCGTTCACGACCGAGGACAAATCCTACCAGTGGCCGCCACCGGGCCTGACCCTGAAATGGTTCGCCGTGACCTGGGGGCGCCCCGATGTCTGGCAGGCGCTCTGGCTGTCGGTGAAGGTCGCCAGCATCTCGACGGTAATTGCGCTGGTGCTCGGAACACTCTGCGCCGCGGCGGTGAGCCGGACCAAGTTCTTCGGTCGCGAAGTGATTTCCCTGCTGGTGATCCTGCCGATCGCCTTGCCGGGGATCATCACGGGCATCTCGCTGCGCTCGGCCTTCAACCTCGCGGATATTCCGTTCAGCTTCTGGACCATCGTTCTGGGGCACGCGACCTTCTGCGTCGTGGTCGTCTACAACAATGCGGTGGCGCGGTTCCGGCGCGTTTCGGGGTCGCTGGTGGAGGCGTCGATGGACCTGGGCGCGAACAGCTTCCAGACCTTTCGATACGTCATCCTGCCCAATATTTCGACCGCGCTGCTGGCGGGCGGGATGCTTGCCTTCGCGCTGTCCTTCGACGAGGTCATCGTGACCACTTTCACCGCCGGGCAACAGCAGACCCTGCCGATCTGGATGCTCGAAGAACTTGTCCGTCCGCGCGAACGCCCCGTGACCAACGTGGTCGCCATGGTCGTTGTGCTGGTCACATTCCTGCCGATCCTCGGCGCCTATTACCTGACACGCGGCACCGACACGGTGGCGGGTCAGGGCAAGTAACCAACTGGGAGAGTCCTCATGGAAACCAAAATGCTCATCGGCGCGTCGTTTGAGGCAGGAACCGACGTGGAAGAAAAGGTGCTGAACCCGCGTTCGGGCGAAGTGATCCTGAACCTGCCCGAGGCGAACACCGGCCAGGTCGACCGGGCGGTGGCGGCGGCAAGGGCCGCCTTCGCATCCTGGTCCCGGACCACGCCGTCCGAACGGTCCGCAAAACTGCTGGCGATCGCCGATGCCATCGAGGCCAATCTCGAGGAACTGGCCCAGCTCGAGGCGTTGAACTGCGGCAAGCCGATCAACGAGGTGCGAAACGAAGAAGTCCCCGCCGTCGCCGATTGCTTCCGCTACTTCGCCGGCGCGGTGCGCAACATGCACACATCGGCCGCGGGCGAATACCTCGCCGGGCACACCTCCATGGTGCGCCGCGACCCGATCGGCGTCGTGGCGTCGATCGCGCCCTGGAATTACCCGATGATGATGATGGCCTGGAAACTGGCGCCCGCTCTGGCCGGTGGCAACACGGTGGTCCTGAAACCGTCCGAACAGACCCCCCTGACCGCAATGAAACTGGCCAGGCTCATGGCCGATATCCTGCCGGAAGGCGTGGTGAACGTGGTGGTTGGGCAGGGCGCCAGCGTCGGCAACACCCTGATCAGCCATCCCGACGTGGACATGGTGTCGATCACCGGGGACGTGGCCACCGGCAAGAAGGTGCTTCAGGCGGCGTCGAAAACCGTCAAGCGGACGCATCTGGAACTGGGCGGCAAGGCGCCGGTCATCGTGTTCGACGACGCGGATCTGGACAGGGTGGTGACGGGGCTGAAAGCCTTCGGATACTACAATGCGGGGCAGGATTGCACCGCCGCGTGCCGGATCTACGCGGGGCCGAAGATCTATGACAGGCTGGTGGCGGACCTGTCCTCGGCCGTTTCCAGTATCGTGTATGACAACCCGGACGATACGCTGAACGAGATTCCGCCGCTGATTTCCGTCCGCCAGCGCGACCGGGTCGCCAGCTTCGTGGAACGCACCCGCGAGCAGAAGCACATGGAAATCACCACCGGCGGCAAGCTGCATCAGGGCAACGGATACTACTATCAGCCGACCGTCATCGCCGGCGCGAAACAGACCGACGAGATCGTGCAGCGCGAAGTCTTCGGCCCGGTCGTTTCGGTGACGCGCTTCACCGACACCGAAGAAGCGGTCGCATGGGCCAATGACAGCGACTACGGCCTCGCATCATCGATCTGGACGCGGGATGTCGGCCGCGCGCTGGATGTGTCGGGCCGCATGCGCTACGGCTGCACCTGGGTGAACACGCATTTCATGCTGGTCAACGAGATGCCGCATGGCGGCCTGAAACAGTCCGGCTACGGCAAGGACATGTCGATGTATGCCCTGGAAGACTACACCGCCGTGCGTCATGTCATGATTGCCCATTGAGGCCGGTTGCGCGCTGTCCGGTTGAACCGGGTGGGCGGCGCTGGTCCGGACGAATTGCGGCCGGTCTTCAGTGTCGGGCCGGTCGCTTCGGTCATGGCCGCAGGCCGGAAACGGCTTTCAGGGTCGCGAGGAGGACAAGGACGCAAAGCGCCGTCTTGGACAGCGTGCCCATCGTTCCTTCGATTAGAAGCGCGTGGATCACGCTACCCACGACGATCACGGTCGCGAGCGAGATATGACCGAGCCGCCAGGCCCGCAGGCGCCGGCGCAACCGCCGGCGCAGCACCGCGAGAATCGCCGTCAGAAAGAGCGCCCACATGGCAACGACACCCCAGGGCGAAAACGGCGTCGGAGACCTGAATAGCAGCGCATCGACCACGTCCGGCGGGCTGGTGAGCCAAAGCCCGGCCACGTGGATCAGCACCGCGATGACGATACAGCCGCCGGTCCAGCGATGGATGCGCCGCCCGGCCATTCCCCGCAGCCCCGGCAGGATCCCGGCGGCCAGCAAGGGCTGCACCAGCAAGAGCGCCATGGCGAGGACTCCGGCAAACCCGGCGGCGATATAGACCGGATCGCGCCAGGCAAGCAGGGGGCTTGTCGCTGCCGCCTGTATCGGGACGGCGATGGCAACTGCGAGAGCGGCCCAGATCACGCCGCCTCGGGCCAGGCGCGGCAGCGTCGGTTCCAAGCCGGTCAGACCGGTTTCAGGACGAAATGCGCCTCCAGGTTGGTCTCCTTCGCGCTGCGCATCACCGGGCGGAGAAAGACCGTTTCGAAATCGCCGCTGTCATAGGCGAGATGGCCATGAGGCTGCCCGAACGCAGGGACGATCTGCGGCATTTCAAGCCGGAACACGCCGTTCGCATCCGTCAGGGTGGCGCCATGGCTGTGCGGGTCGCGTTCGTGCCCTTCTGTGGTATGCGCCCAGATCTGGATGCGTTGTCCCGCCAGCGGAGCGCCATCCCCGGCGCGTCGCACCGTGCCCGACATCCAGAACCCGCCATGGCCGATCCGGTCCACGACTGGCGCGCCGGGGCGGTAGTTGTTGGCCCCGCCGCGCATGGTGGGCGTCGCGGCCAACCCCCGCGCGCGCGCCGGAGACATGAGCCCGGCCCCGCCAAGAGCCAGCAAGGAGCCGCCGGTGGCGAGGAAGAATCGGCGATGGAAAAGGGCGGCGGTCATGTCGTTTTCTCCTCTTTGGCTGCTGTCGCCGGCCTCCGTACGATACCATGAAACCTCCCGAAAAAGAGTAGCGGGTTTCAAGGCGAATCCAAAGGACGGGACAGGCGGAATCGCTTCAACTGCCCCCACGATTGCGTGATCGCGGGCCACCGGTGCGGGGCGTTCGGGGACCGGTCGTCGGACGACGAACGAAACCGCTCCGGGCGGACCATCGGCTGGGTCGCCGGCGCGGGAAGAACACCATTGCCGGCTTGGGGACACCAAGCGGCTGGATTTTCCGGTGCGGATCTGGTTTTTGGGCGGTAACGCTCCGATCCGGTATTATCCTGACGCGCGGGCGCCGTTTCAAGGGAGGCCGTGATGGCGAAACGTCCTGAACTTCGCACACATGTGACATCGAGCCATTGGGGCGCTTTCGAGGTCGACACCTTGGGGGGGCGGATCGTCGGCACGCGGCCCTTTCCGGAAGATCCGCATCCCAGCGCCATCCCCGACATTCTGCCCAAGGCGGTGCATCACCGGACCCGCGTGGCGCGTCCTGCGATCCGCCGGGGGTGGCTTGAAAGCCGGGACCGCGGCGGTCGGGGAAGCGACGAGTTCGTCGATCTGCCCTGGGACGAGGCGCTGGACATCGCGGCGGCGGAACTGGACCGGGTGCGCAAGCGTTTCGGCAACGAGGCGATTTTCGGAGGCTCCTACGGTTGGAGTTCGGCAGGCCGGTTTCATCACGCGCAAAGCCAGGCGCACCGGTTCCTGAACACCATCGGCGGCTATGTGGCGTCGTTCGGCAGCTATTCCACCGGATGCGCGCAGGCGATCATGCCGCATGTGCTGGGGGGGCCGTTCCTGCCGTTCCTCTACGAACACCAGGACAGCTGGGAGACGATCGCCGACCACACGGAAACGCTGGTCATGTTCGGCGGCGTCAACCCGAAGAACGCGCAGGTCAGCATGGGGGGCATCACCCGGCACGAGACCGTGCACTGGTTCGACAGGTTCGCGGAAAAGGGCATGCGCCGCGTCAACATCGCCCCGCAGAAGACAGACGCGCCCGCGGGTTGCGATTGGATCTCCGTCCGGCCCGGTTCGGATACGGCTCTGATGCTGGCCATCGCACATGTGGTCGAGACCGAAGGGTTGACCGATCATGACTTCCTGACCCGTTGCACCGTCGGCTTTGAGCGCTTTCGCCCCTACCTGCTGGGTGAAAGCGATGGCGCGCCCAAGTCGCCGGAATGGGCCGCACCGCTCTGCGGGGTCGGCCCGGATGCGATCCGGGCTCTTGCGCGGCGCATGGCCTCTACCCGCACGTTCATCACCGTCGCCTGGTCGCTGCAACGGGCCGAGCATGGCGAACAGCCCTATTGGATGTCCGCCGTTCTGGCTGCGATGCTGGGCCAGATCGGGCTGCCGGGCGGCGGCGTGGGCTATGGCTACGGAGCGATCGGCGGCGTCGGGAAATCGCTCAAGGGTCTGACTGGAATGACCTTTTCCCAGGGCGAGAACCCGGTGCAAACGATGATCCCGGTCGCACGGATCGGCGACATGCTGCGTCATCCGGGGGCTTTCTACGATTTCAACGGGCGGCGGCAGCGCTATCCCGACATCCGGCTGGTTTACTGGGCCGGGGGCAACCCGTTCCACCACCACCAGGATCTCAACGCGTTGCACGAAGCCTGGAAGAAGCCCGAGACGATCATCGTCCACGAACCTTGGTGGACGGCGACCGCCAAACGCGCCGATATCGTCTTTCCGGCCACGACGCCCTATGAACGCGAGGATATCGGCCGTTCGAACATGGACGACTACCTCTTTTACATGCCGCAACTCATTCCGCCGGTGGCGGACGCGCGCGACGATTACGAGATCCTGACCGCGCTCGCGGAGCGGCTTGGGCTGGCGGCGGAGTTCACCGAGGGCCGGTCCTCTGCTGAATGGATTCGCACGCTCTATGAAGGATATCGGCGCAAGGCCGAGGGCGAAGGCGTCGAAGTCCCGGATTTCGAAACCCTCAAGGCGCGCAACTGGGTCCGGCTGCCTCTGAAGACGGAAGGTCCGAACCGGACCTTGCTGGCCCCGTTTCGCGAAGACCCGGAGCGGTGTCCGCTCGCCACACCCTCCGGAAAGATCGAGATTTTCTCGGAGACCATAGATGGCTTCGGCTATGACGATTGTCCGGGCCACCCGGTCTGGTTGCCACCTTCCGAGTGGCTGGGCGCGGCGACCGGCGCGGCCCCCTTGCACCTTGTCTCGCCCCAGCCGGGCGACAAGCTGCACAGCCAGTTGGAAAGCGCATTGGCGGATGTCGAAGGGGCGCGGCCCGAGACGATCGTGGTGCATCCCGCGGATGCGGCGCCCCGGAACATCGCCACCGGCGATCTGGTCCGCGTTTTCAATGCCCGCGGCTCCTGCCGCGCCCGCGCCATGGTATCGGAGGATGTGCGCGAGGGTGTCGTCGCCCTGCCGACCGGCGCATGGTTCGGCGATCCGGGGGGGAACATCGACCCGAATGGCAACCCGAACGTGCTGACCGCCGATATCGGCACGTCCCGGCTCGGACAGGGGTGCAGCGCGCATTCGGCCCTGGTCGATCTCGCCCGGCTGTAAGCCCGCAACCGGGAGGCATTCCCCGCCCGGCGAAACCACGACCTGCGCTCTTCCCCGATCCGGCCGTCATATTTCGGTTGACGGAGCGTCAATTGGGCCACAGTGTCCAACAATAGGACACTAAGCGATCAGCCGGCGCTGTTTGTGGCGGGTGTGCGCGGACGAACCCGCGCATGGAGGAGACCCGCCGCGCTATAGGGAGCGCGCCGAATGACCGGTCCGGACATGACTCAGGGAGGAGACCATGAAAATGATGAAACCCAGGATAGGCGGCGCACTGGCCGCTATGACATTGGCCGCCGGAATGGCCGGGCCGGTGGCGGCTGCGGACGACACGTTCAAGATCGGCGTGATCACGTTCCTGTCCGGCCAGGCGGCGGAAAGCTTCGGCGTGCCGGCCTGGAACGGCGGCAAACTGCTGGTGGACATGCTGAACGAGGGCGGCAGGCTGCCCGCACCCTATGACCAGCAAGGTTTTGGCGGCATGAACATCGAGGTCGTCGTCGTCGACGAGGCCGGTGGCGCCACCAAGCAGGTGCAGGAGTTCCGCAACCTCGTGCAGCGCGAAGAGGTGGATGCGGTCGTGGGCTATGTGTCCTCGGGCGACTGTCTCGCCGTTCCGCCGGTCGCGGACGAACTGAAGGCCTTCACGATCCTGTATGACTGCGGCACACCGCGCGTCTTTGAAGACGGCAGTTATGACTACGTGTTCCGCACCGCGGCCCACGCCACGATGGATAACGTCAGCCTGGCGCGCTACCTGAAGTCGCGCAATTTCGACGTTCCCAGCTTTGCCGGGCTGAACCAGGACTACGCATGGGGCCAGGACAGCTGGGCCGATTTCACAGGCGCCATGACGCAGCTTTACCCGGATGCCGAAGTGAAGACCGCGCTGTTCCCGAAATTCGGCGCGGGACAATATGGCACCGAAATCTCGGCGCTCCTGCGCGAGAATCCGGCGCTGGTGCATTCGTCGAACTGGGGCGGAGACTTGCAGGGTTTCCTGATCCAGGCCACGGCGCGGGGCCTGCACGAGCGCGCGCAGCTGGCGCTGGCGGCGGGCGACCACGTGATCCCGCAGCTTCAGGACAAGATGCCGGACGGCATTTTCCTTGGCGCCCGCGGCGTCAACGGGCTGGCGGCCCAGGCCCGTGGCGGTGAGTTGAAGGAGCTGACCGACACCATGTGGGAGGCCTATGAGGCGGAATACGGCACCTTCCCGGTGCAGGCGCCTTTCCGGATGTGGCAGGCGCTGTTCGGCCTGAAGACGGCGGTCGAAAAGGCGATGGCGGAAAATGGCGGGACGAAACCGACGAGCGAGGAACTGGCGGCGGCCATGAAGGGGCTGTCCTGGGATGCGCCTTCGGGCCACATCGAGATGGCGCTTGCGGATGGTCATCAGGCGATCCAGCCCAACGCCATCGGCACCACGAAGTGGAATGCCGATGCCGGCAAGATGGAACTGGTCGATGTCGAATATTACGACGCCCGCTGCGTGAACCCGCCTGAAGGCATCAAGTCGCAGGACTGGCTGGCGCAGGGGTTCCCCGGCGCGCAGTGCGATTGACGCCAGCGAAGTGAACGGGCCTGCCGCAGCGATGCGGCGGGCTTTCCTTGCATGATACAGCGCTGGGACACCTGACCCATGGATCTTGTCGCAACCATCCTTGTCGATGGCCTGATTTACGCCGGCTGGCTGTTTATTGTCTCTGTCGGCCTGACGCTCGTCTTCGGCGTGCTGAACATTCTCAACATCGCGCATGGCAGCCTTTACGCCATCGGCGCCTATGCGTCCGCCTCTCTTGTGGGGGCCTATTTCGCGGCTGGCGGGCAGGCGTTTCCCTATGGCAGCTACGTGGCGCTCATCCTTGCGGCGGTGCTGGTCGCGCTGGTGCTGGGGCCGCTGCTGGAACGCGGCCTGCTGCGGTTCTTTTACGGGCGCGACGAGGTGCTCAATGTGCTCGTGACCTATGCGGTGTTCCTCATTCTCGAGGACGTGATGAAACTGATCTGGGGCGTCAATCCCTATTTCGTCTATGAACCCTACACGCTGCTCGGAGATGTCGAGATCGGGCCGCTGTTCTATGTCGGCTACGATTTCGCGGTCATCGCGGCGGCGATCGTCGTCGGGCTGGCGGTGTGGCTGACACTCAACCGCACCCGCATCGGCAAGGTCGTTCTGGCGGTCATCCACGATTCCGAGATGAGCCAGACGATGGGCGTGAACGTGCAGCGGATCTATCTCGGGGCCTTCATGGCCGGGACGTTCCTTGCGGCGCTTGGCGGCGCGCTGACGGCGCCGATGATTTCGGTCACGCCGGGGCTGGGCGTCAATGTCATCATCGTGGCCTTCGCGGTGGTGATCATCGGCGGGCTCGGGTCGGTTCCGGGGGCCGCCATCGGCGCGCTGCTGGTCGGGATCAGCCGGGCGGCCTCGGTGCATCTGCTGCCGGAAGCCGAACTCTTCATCATCTACTTCGTGATGGCGATCGTCCTCCTGTTCCGGCCCGAGGGGCTGTTCGCGAAAACCCAGGTGAGGAAGATCTGATGCGGTCGAAACTTTTCCTCGGCGCAACCGCCGCCTTTGCCGTTCTGGCGGCGGGATCGGTGATCCTGCCGGACTGGGCGATGTTCCTGTGCGCCATGGCGTTGGCCAAGGGTCTGGTGTGCCTGGGTATCGTCGGCATGATGCGCGGCGGCGTCGTGTCGTTCGGGCAGGGGCTCTATTACTGCATCGGCGCCTACACGGCGACGCTCGTGGCCAACAGTTTCGGGGTCTCCGACATCTTCCTGCTGACCTTGCTGAGCGCGCTGGCCTGCCTGTTGGTCGGAATGGCCTTCGGGCCGCTGCTGTCCAGCTACCGCGGCATCTTCTTCGCGATGCTGTCGCTGGCCCTGTCGATGGTGCTTTACGGGTCCCTGTCGAAGATGAGCGTCATCGGCGGCACCGACGGGCTGAACATCGCCGCGCCGACCTTCCTGGGCTGGGCGCCGGAAGGCCGCCCTTTGCAGACGGCTCTGTATATCTACGTCGTGGCGATCGTCGTCATCGCGGGCACGCTGATGCGCATCTACTTTGACAGCGAACAGGGGCTGATCACGCTGGCGACGCGCGACAACGAACTCAGGGTCGAATATCTGGGAGCATCGGTGCGCAACATCATGACCTACAACTACGTGTTCGGCGCCGTGCTGGGCGGCATCGGCGGCACCATCGCGGCGCTGGCCCTGGGCCATGTGGACCCGGAGTTTGCCTTCTGGACCACTTCCGGCGAGTTCGTTTTCGTGGCGATCCTCGCGGGCTATCTGTCCGTCCCGGCGGTCTTTGTCGCGGCGATCATCCTGGAACTGGTGCGGTCGTTCTCGAACCTCTACTTTCCCAATACCTGGCAATTGGCGCTCGGCATCTTCCTTCTCGTCGTGATCGTGCTCTTGCCGAACGGGCTGGGCTCGCTGGTCGGCCGCCGGAAAGGAAACGCGGCATGACCAGGACCGTGCTCGAAGTCCGAGACGTGCAGAAATCCTTTGGGGCCGTGACCGCGGCGAAAGACATCTCGGTCGCGGTGCCCGAAGGCGCGGTCTTTTCGCTGATCGGGTCCAACGGCGCCGGCAAGACCACCTTCGTCAACATGGTGACGGGGTACATCAAGCCCGACTCCGGCTCGATCAGATTTGCCGACCGCGACATCGCCGGGATGGCCCCGCGCCAGATCACGCGGATGGGCATTCACCGGTCGTTCCAGATCGCGCAGCTCTGCAACGATCTCACGGTCGAGGAAAACATGCTGCTGGCGGGCGCGATTCATGGCGCGTCCGGGCCTTCCTTCCTGCGCCGGGCCCATGACCCGGAAGCACGGGACCGGGCGGTGGCCACGCTCGAGCGGTTCAATATTGCCGAACACAGGGACAGGCTGGTGCCGGAACTGTCCGGGGGGGTCAAGAAACTGCTGGACATCGCCATGGCCATGGCGGGCGACACGCAGATCATGCTGCTGGACGAACCGACATCGGGGGTCGCGTCGGACGAAAAGTTCCCGATCATGGATCTGGTGATGGAGGCGCTGCGGTCCACCGGCGTCACGGTCATTTTCGTCGAACACGACATGGATATCGTGACCCGATATTCCGAACGGGTGCTGGCGTTCTACGACGGACGGATCATCGCGGACGACGCCCCGGACGAGGTTTTGCTCGACCCGGAAGTGCAACGCTATGTGACGGGGACGCCGGCATGACGCTGAAACTGGAAAACGTGCAGGTCAGCATCCAGGCGGCGCCCATCCTGCGCGGCGTCAGCCTCGATGTCGGGGCGGGCGAACGCATGGGGCTGATCGGCCGCAACGGGGCCGGCAAGACGACGGTCATGCGCACCATCACCGGGCTGGCGAAGATGGCGGCCGGGACGGTGAAGTGGGACGGCGAGGATATCTCGAACATGCAGCCGCGCCTGCGGGCCCGCCTGGGATTCGGCTACATGCCGGAAGATCGCCGCCTGGTGCCGGACCTGACGGTCGAGGAAAACATGCTGCTGCCCGCCTGGGCAAACGATGAGATCGACGGCAGGAAAGGCCTGGAATTCGTCTATGACCTGATGCCCGAACTGGCCAATATGGCGCCGCGCAAGGCGCTGCTTCTGTCGGGGGGGCAGCAGAAGATGGCGGCTCTGGGCCGGGCCCTGATCGCCGGACGCAAGCTGCTGCTGCTGGATGAACCGTTCGAAGGCGTGGCGCCCGCGCTGGCCAGGCGGATTTCGGACGTCATCACCTCGCTGAAGGGCGAAGGCTTGTCCGTGCTGATCGCGCAGTCCGAACTCAGCCATTCGAGCGACCTGCTTCAGCGGGAATGCGTCATCGAACGTGGCGAAATCATCCGGGTCAACGTGATCGATCCGGTTCTGGCAGGCAAGGCATAGGAGCGAAACGCGTTGCCCCATCGCAGAGGAACCGCCGCTGACCGGATCAGGGTGTGAAGAAAGACCGACCATATGCCGCTCAAACCGAAACCCCTTCGCGTCCAGCACGCTTATGAGCAGGTATCTCTCGAGATCGAGTCGCAGATCCTCGCCGGTTCCCTGAAACCCGGCGACAGGCTTCCAGGCGAACTGGAAATGGCCAGCATGTTCAACGTCAACCGGTCGACCGTGCGGGAAGGCATTCGCCGGCTGGAAAGCGAAGGCTTCGTGCGTCGGATCTCGCCCCGCAGGATGGTTGTCAGCATACCCCGCATGGCGGAACTGTCGTCGCGGCAGACCCGCGCGCTGAGCATGCTCGAAGTCACTTTCGAAGAACTGTGGAACGTGGCGATCGCGACCGAACCGCTCGCGGCGGAACTGGCGGCGCTGCATGCGGATGCCGATGACATCGCGGCCCTTGACGATATCCAGCGGGCGCTGCTTGCCGCCGAGGGGCAGGGGCAGGCGTCCGCCGAAATCGACACGGCCTTTCATTCCAGGGTGGCCGCCGCCAGCAAGAACCGCGTGTTGCAGCTGGCGCGCGAACCCATCGGGTTCCTGCTCTATCGCGGGATCGATCTGCTGATCCCGAAACTGCCGCAGGCGATGTCGCGCCAGGTCGTGGCGCATCACAACGTGATCGAGGCGATCCGGGCGAAGGATCCGCGAACCGCCCGTGCCTGGATGAAACGCCATATCGACGATTTCAAACGCGGCTTCATCCATGCGGGCCTGCCGCTGGACCAGCCGATCGCAGGCGCGGCGGGCCGGCTGGCCGAACAAGGGCGCGCGCCATGACGGCCCGCCTGTCAGGATCCGCGCGGCAGGAAACCGGCATGAGGAAAGGGTGACATGACCGACAGGGCGCCTTTGCGCAGGGAGCTGCATTATGGCAACCGGGTGGTGGCTTGCCACGCCGGGCGTGCGCACAATGTGCATGGGCTTCTGGCCGATGCCGTCGCGCAGCATCCGCAGAGTGACGCGCTGATCTGTGGCGAGACCCGCTGGAGTTATGCGCGTCTTGACGAAGAGGTCGGGCGCGTGGCGGCGGGTCTTGCGGGCCTGGGCGTGAAGCGGGGCGACAGGGTGGCGATGCTGTTGGGAAATGGTGTGCCCTTCGTGGTCGTCACCTATGCCGCCGCCCGGATAGGCGCCGTGACCGTCCCGTTGAGCATCCGGGACCAGATGCCTGGCATTCGCCACGCCCTGGTGAATTCGCAAGCCGTCGCGCTGATCGCCGAGGCCGAGTTCGCCGGCCTCGTGCCGGTGCCCGATGAAACGCCGCATCTGGAGGCCCGCATCTCGGTCGGGACGGCGGCGGGATTCGCCGGCTATGACAGCCTGCGCCGGTCGGAGCCGCTGATCGAAGCCGCCGATGTCGGGGAAGAGGAGGTCGCGACAATCCTCTACACCTCCGGCACCACGGGCGTGCCGAAGGGGGCGATGCTGACCGGGCTTGGCATCGTTCATTCGGCGACCAATTTCGTGATGGAAATGGGCTTGGGTCCGGCCGACACGACCGTGGTGGTCGTCCCGATGAGCCACGTGACCGGTCTGGTCGCGGGGATTCACACGCTGGTCCGGGCAGGGGGCAGCGTTGTCGTCATGCGCGAGTTCAAGGCGCCGCATTTTCTGGACTGCGCGGCGCGCGAAGGCATGACATGCTCCCTGATGGTGCCGGCCATGTATAACCTCTGCCTGCATCAGGCCGACCTGGGCGACTACGACCTGTCGGCCTGGCGGGTCGGTGGCTATGGCGGTGCGCCGATGCCTGCGGCGACCATCGAACGGCTTGCGGATGCGCTGCCGGGCCTCGGACTGATGAACGCCTATGGAGCCACCGAAACCACCTCTCCGTCCACGATCATGCCGGCGGATCAGACCGCGGCGCGCCGGCTGTCGGTCGGCCGGCCAGTGCCGGGGGCGGAGATCTGCGTCATGGATGAAACCGGGTGCGAAGTGCCCGCGGGCGAGGCCGGGGAGCTATGGATCAGGGGCGCGATGGTGGTTCCCGGATACTGGCGCGACCCCGAGGCCGACGCCCGCGAATTTTCCGCCGGGTTCTGGAAATCGGGTGATGTCGGCGCGGTGGATGCGGATGGGTTCGTCTATGTCCATGACCGCAAGAAGGACATGATCAACCGCGGCGGGCACAAGGTATTCACCGCGCAGGTCGAAAGCGTTCTGACCGCCTGTCCCGGCGTGATCGAAGCCGCCGTGGTCGCGAAGCCCTGTCCGATCCTGGGCGAACGGGTCCATGCGGTGTTGTCGGTCAGGCCGGAAGGCTTCAGCGAGGCCGAAGTGGCGGCGCATTGCGCGACACGGCTTGCCGACTACCAATGCCCTGAAAGCTATACGGTCCACGAGACACCGCTGCCGCGCAACGCCAATGGCAAGATTCTCAAGCGGCGGATCAAGGAAGACCTGGGGTTCCTGGAGTTATGATCCCGCGGGCTGCGGCATCTGGCGGCGGCCCCTTTCAATTCACCGCCCCGGTCCGGCAGGGCGACCGGCGGCCAAAATCAGGATGGACCAGACATGAGTAAACTGCTGCAAAGAGAAGGCATATCCGCCCGCGTGCTCGACATTGCCGACAGGGTCGAAACCTTTGTCCGCGAAACGGTCGCGCCCTATGAGCGCGATCCGCGTCTCGGGGGACATGGCCCGTCCGAAGAACTGGCCGACGAGCTGAAGGCGCTGGCCCGCGCGGCCGGCGTGATGACACCGCATATCCTCGACGATGGGGGCCACCTGACACAGCGCGAAACCGCCGCCGTGCTGATCCGGTCGGGCCTGTCGCCGCTCGGGCCGCTGGCCTGTCACACCTGCGCCCCCGACGAGGGCAACATGTTCCTTCTGGGCAAGGTGGCGTCGCCGGAACTGAAGGAACGTTTCCTGACGCGGATGGTGGACGGCAGCATGCGCACCGCCTTTTTCATGACCGAACCGGCCGAGGACGGCGGCGCGGGGTCGGACCCGTCGATGATGCTGACCACTTGCCGGATAGACGGCAATCATTGGGTCGTGAATGGCCGCAAGACCTATATAACAGGGGCGGACGGGGCCGGCATGGGGATCGTCATGGCCAAATCCGACGACGGGGCCTGCATGTTCCTGGTCGATCTGCCCGATCCTGCGATCCGGATCGAACGGGTCATGGACACCATCGACAGTTCCATGCCCGGCGGCCATGCGGTGATCACCATCGACAATCTGCGCATCCCGGCGGATCAGATGCTGGGCGAGTCCGGTGAAGGGTTCAAATACGCGCAGGTCCGCCTGGCGCCGGCGCGTCTGAGCCATTGCATGCGCTGGCTGGGGGCCTGTGTGCGGGCGCATGAGATCGCGACGGATTATGCCAACCGCCGCATGGCCTTTGGCAAGCCCCTGATCGATCATGAAGGCGTGGGTTTCATGCTGGCCGAAAACCTGATGGATCTGAAACAGGCCGAACTGATGATCTACTGGTGCGCCGATGTGCTCGACAGCGGCGCGCCGGGCGGGGCGGAAAGCTCGATGGCCAAGGTCGCGGTGTCCGAGGCCCTGATGCGGGTGGCGGACCGGAGCGTGCAATGCATGGGCGGGCAGGGGGTGACGGCGGATACGATCGTGGAGCAGGTTTTTCGCGAAATCCGCGCCTTTCGGATCTATGACGGTCCGACGGAAGTTCACAAATGGAGTCTCGCCAAGAAGATCAAGCGCGACTGGAAACGCGAGACCATGGCATGACCGCGACCCCCACGGGCACTGCGGCGAACACCGGCACGACACCGGTGCGCGCGGGGTTCGCGCTGGATGAACCGGCGCTGGAGCGCTGGATGGCGGCGCATGTGGACGGTTTCGCCGGACCCATGTCGGTGCGCCAGTTCAAGGGCGGGCAGTCGAACCCGACCTATCAGCTTGTCACCCCGCGAAAGACCTATGTGTTGCGCCGAAAGCCGCCGGGGCCGCTGGCGAAGGGCGCGCATGCGGTGGATCGCGAAGCCCGTGTGCTGACGGCCCTTGCCGCATTGGATTTCCCGGTGGCCCGGGTGCATGGGTTCTGTGCCGACGAGACCGTGATCGGCAGCAGTTTCTATGTCATGGACATGGTGGAAGGCCGCATTTTCTGGGATGCGACCTTTCCCGATGTGCCGACCGGCGAGCGCCCGCGCTATTTCGCGGCGATGAACGCAACACTGGCGCGCCTGCATCTCATCGACCCGGATCAGGCCGGGCTGGGCGACTATGGCCGCCACGGAAACTACTTTGAACGGCAGATCAGCCGGTGGAGCCGGTCCTACCTTGCCGATTCCGATGCCGGGCGCGATCCGGGCATGGACCGTCTGATCGAATGGTTGCCTGCGGCCATCCCCGAAGGCGGCGATACGCGCATCGTTCATGGCGATTTTCGCTGCGACAACCTGATCTTCCACCCGACCGAGCCGCGCGTGATCGCAGTGCTGGACTGGGAACTGTCCACGCTGGGCAGTCCGCTGGGGGATTTCACCTATCATGCGATGATGTACCGGATGCCGCCGGATATCGTGGCGGGCCTGAGAGACGCCGACCTCGCCCGGCTGAACATTCCTTCGGAAGCGGATTATGTCGCGCAATACTGTTCCGCCACCGGACGGGACTGCATCCCGAACTACGACTTCTACGTCGCGTTCAATTTCTTCCGGATGGCGGCGATCTTTCATGGCATCAAGGGCCGCGTGATCCGTGGCTCCGCGGTTTCGGCCCAATCGGCGGCAAGGGTCCGGCATTACCCGACGCTGGTGAAACTGGTCGAAGACGCCGCGCGGGACTGTATGTGACGATGGGTTCGGTTTGCACTGTCGCTGCCATGTCGGACCCGATCCAGGCGAACCGTCGCGCCGTGACGGATTGCGGTCCGGGCACGCCAGGCGGGTTCTGTCAGCCCGGTTCGACTGCCCCGGCGAGGTCTTCAAGAATCGGACAGTCGGGCCGGTCGTCGCCGTGGCAGCGGGTCACGAGGGTTTCCAGGGTGTTGCGCATCGCTTCGAGTTCCGAAATCTTGACCGCGATCCGTCCGAGGTGATCGCGGGCGATCCGCTTGACGTCCGCGCTTGCGCGTTCGCGGTCGCCGTAGAGCGACAGGAGACTGCGGCAGTCGTCGATGCTGAACCCAAGCGATCTTGCCCGGCTCAGGAACGACAGCATCCGGACGTCCCTCTCCGAGAAATGACGATAGCCGTTCGCGCCCCGTGCGGCGCGGACAAGCCCGATCTCCTCGTAATATCTGATGGTCTTGGCGGGCAGACCACTGGCCGCGGCCACATCCTTGATGTTCATGACGTTATCTCCCGATTGCTTCACTAGGGGCGTCCGGTTGAAGAAATGTCAAGAACATTCTAGTCTTGGGAATGTTCCGGCGCCC
Organism: Sedimentitalea xiamensis; assembly: GCF_030164465.1. Lineage (GTDB taxonomy): Bacteria > Pseudomonadota > Alphaproteobacteria > Rhodobacterales > Rhodobacteraceae > Sedimentitalea > Sedimentitalea xiamensis. The sequence continues at coordinate 123,090 of NZ_JASNJE010000002.1, read as the reverse complement.
ATTGCCGGCCATCGATCCGCAGCAGAAAGAAGGAGACAAAGAATGACCTATCCCCGATTTCTTGCCATGATCGCCACCTCGACGATCGTGATGTTTGGCCTCATGTATCTGAACAGCTACGCTTTTTCCCATGTCCGGTTCAGCGAAATCCGCGTCTATATGGCGGTTGGCATGGGCGCGGTCATGGCGGTGATCATGCTGCTGTTCATGCGGGAAATGTATCGGAACCGGCGGCTCAACCTGGCCATCGTCGGGGCGAGCCTCCTGATCTTTGCGGTTTCGCTGTCCCTCGTCCGGTCCCAGGTCACGGTGCAGGACGTATCCTGGATGCGGGCGATGATCCCGCACCATTCGATCGCCATCCTGACCAGCGAGCGGGCCGGCATATCCGATCCCCGCGTACGGCGGCTGGCGGACGAGATCATCGAGGCGCAACGGCTGGAAATCGCCGAGATGGAAGCCCTGATCGCCGACCTTCAGGGTGGAGCACCCGCGACCCCCGAGATCGACGGGCAATAACGGGCTTGACCTTCCAGCGACTGGAACCCCTAGAGTCGCTCCCAGAGGGAGTCCCGTCCATGCCAGATATTGCCGATACCGTTATTCGCGATCCAGTCTGCGGAATGACCGTCGATCCGGAGGCCGGCAAGCCCGGTCTTGAGCATGACGGGCATGTCTATCATTTCTGCCATGACGGGTGCCGATCCAGGTTCCGGGCGGATCCGGACGCCTATATCGAGGCCAAGGACCCGGTCTGCGGCATGACCGTGAACCGCGCGACCGCACGGCACGTGACGAAACATGCGGGTCAGCCAATCTATTTCTGTTCGGCGCGTTGCCAGGACAGGTTCGTGGCCGCGCCGGATGACTATTCGGCGGACAGGACCGCGCCGGAGCCGATGCCCGAAGGCATGCTCTATACCTGTCCGATGCATCCCGAGATCGTGCAGGATGGACCCGGAGAATGCCCGATCTGCGGAATGGCGCTGGAACCGACGATGCCTTCCGCCGGATCCGGGCCGAACCCGGAACTGGTCGATTTCCGGCGCCGGCTCTGGTTCGGCGCGCCGCTGGCGCTTGCGGTGATGGTGCTTGAGATGGGCGGGATGCTTGGCCTTCCGACCGCGGACTGGTTGGGTCATGGCACCGTGCGCTGGCTGCAATTCCTGCTGGCGACGCCCGTCGTGGTCTGGGTGGCGCGGCCGTTCTTCAAGCGCGGCTGGTCGTCCATCGTGACCGGCAACCTCAACATGTGGACCCTGATCGCGATCGGCACCGGCGCGGCCTACGGGTTCAGCCTTGTGTCGTTGCTGTTGCCGGGGATATTTCCCGACAGCCTGCAAGACGATCATGGTCCGCCGCTCTATTTCGAGGCGTCGGCGGTGATCCTGATCCTGGTTCTGGTCGGGCAGGTGATGGAACTGACCGCCCGCGACCGAACCGGCGACGCGATCCGCGCGCTGATGGATCTCGCGCCAAAGACCGCGCGGCGCGTCACCGACACCGGCGAAGAGGACGTGCCGCTTGACGCCCTGCGCAGGGATGACCGCCTTCGGGTGCGACCGGGAGAGGCGGTGCCGGTGGACGGAACCGTCGTGGAGGGGCGTTCCTCCGTCGATGAAAGCATGCTGACCGGCGAACCGATTCCGGTGGAAAAGACCGTCGGGGATCCCGTGACCGGAGGGACCCTGAACAAGACCGGGTCCTTCGTGATGAAGGCAGGCGCGGTCGGTGCCGACACGGTGCTGAGCAGGATTGTCGCCATGGTCGCCCAGGCGCAGCGATCGCGTGCGCCTATCCAGGCGCTCGCGGACAAGGTCGCGGGCTATTTCGTGCCGGCGGTGATCGTTGCCGCCGTCGCCGCCTTCGTCGCCTGGATGGCTTTCGGACCGCCGCCGCCGCTGGGCTATGCGGTGGTTGCGGCCGTCAGCGTGCTGATCATCGCCTGTCCCTGTGCGCTGGGCCTGGCGACGCCCATGTCGATCATGGTGGCGACCGGGCGGGGCGCGCAGGCGGGGGTGCTGATCCGCGACGCCGAGGCGCTCGAACGGTTCGCGGCGGTCGATGTGCTGGTGCTCGACAAGACCGGCACGCTGACGCAGGGACGCCCGAGCCTGACCGATGTCGTCGCGCTGCAAGATCACGACGAGGATCATATCCTCGCCCTCGCGGCTGCTCTGGAGCGCGGCTCTGAACATCCGCTGGCCGAAGCCATATTGGGAGCGGCCGAATCCCGCGGGGTCGCGCACCTGACCGCGGCGGATTTCGATGCCGTGACCGGCAAGGGGGTGCGCGGCGTGATCGACGGCCAAAGCACGGCGCTGGGCAACGCCGGCCTGATGACCGATCTGGGGATCGATCCGGCACCGGCGCAGGCGCGGCTCGATGAATTCCAGGATGCGGGAAAGACCGCGATGTTTTTGGCGTCGGACGGCAAGCTCATCGGGATCGTCGCCGTATCCGACCAGATCAAGGAGACTGCCGCGGTCGCGATCCGCGCTCTGCAGGAGGCCGGTTTGAAGATCGTCATGGCCACCGGCGACAGCCAGCGGACGGCAGAGGCGGTCGGCCGGGAACTGGGAATCGACGAGATTCGCGCCAATGTGTCGCCAGAGGACAAGGCCGCCCTGATCGCGGATTTCCAGGCCGAAGGGCGTGCCGTCGCCATGGCCGGGGACGGTGTCAACGATGCGCCCGCGCTTGCGAAGGCCGATGTGGGGATCGCGATGGGCACCGGGGCGGATGTCGCGGTGGAAAGCGCCGGGGTGACGCTGGTGCGCGGCGATCTCCGCGCCATCGTCCGTGCGCGCAGGCTGGCGCATGCGACCATGCGCAACATCCGCCAGAACCTGTTCTTTGCCTTTGTCTATAACGCTGCCGGCGTGCCGGTGGCCGCCGGGATCCTGTTTCCGGTCTTCGGAGTCCTGCTGTCGCCGATGGTCGCCGCCGCTGCGATGAGCCTTTCGTCGGTGTCCGTCATCGGCAATTCATTGCGGCTGCGGAGGCTGGAGCTGTGAGGGCGTGGGCGGTTCTCGGCGTCGCGGCGCTGGTCGCGGCGGCGGCAGGCGTCTGGCTGCTGCTGCCTGACGCCCGCAGCCTGCCCGAGGGAGGCGCATACGCGCCGGACCTGGCGCGCGGGGCGGCCATCTATGCCGAGGCCTGCGCATCCTGTCATGGCGCGGACCTGGAAGGGCAGGCGGATTGGCGTTCGCCGGGACCTGATGGCCGTCTGCCGGCGCCGCCTCACGACAGGACGGGACACACATGGCATCATCCGGACCGGGTTCTGCTGGACATCACCCTGCGCGGGGCCTCGGCGGTGATCGGGGGCGGCTATGAGAGCGACATGCCCGGCTTCGCCGAAACCCACTCCGAGGCCGAAATTCGGGACGTGCTGGCCTGGATCAAATCGCAATGGCCGGACCGCGAACGCCAGATTCAGGCTGAAATCACCGCCGAAGACGAGGCTGCACGCTGAACCGCCGCCAATGACAGCCGGCTCCGGCGGGTATTTTGACCGCCGCCGCCGAACCTTTGCCTTCCGGCCTCCGCATGGCGCGCGGCAAAGCACCGCGAGCGCGCCGGAGGCCGGACACCCGCCGCGACCGCCACGAGGCCCCGCCCATCGTTTTGGAAGCATCCGGTCCCGGAACCGGATATCCTGCGGTCCGGGTCGTTCGATCAGCCGGGGCGGGCCACGGTGCCGTCCGCGAGCCATGCATCGAGTATCGCCAGCACGCGATCCGCGAAGGCGGCATCGTTGATATGCGCCTCGATGATCTCGAACCGGTCGGATGCGGTGGAATCCCGGAGGGTCTTCGCGAATGCCTGCAATCCCTCCGGGTCGTGGAAGGGGCCGCCCGGACGGTCCCATTCGTCGATGCCGCCCATTGGCATCACGACCCGTGTCGCGCCCTTTGCCGCGTTTGCCTTGGCCGCAATCGCCCTGGCCGCCAGGATCTTTTCGTCCGTGTTCATCAAGGCGCATGCGATCAACCGGTTGTGCGCATGAACCTCGCGCGTTCCGAGTCCGGCGGGCGGCTCAGCCCATGTGCGCATGTCGATCAGGCTGACACCGCCGGGCGCGATGATCTGCGGAATTCCGGCGGCGCCGGCGGCGGTCATCCGGTCCCGTCCCGCGCTCACGACCGAGCCGAGCAGATCATTGGACACCTCGACCAGCGAAAAATCCATGACGCAGGCAAAGGCCCCTCGCGCCGCCAGGGTCTCAAAGGCCCGTCCGCCCATGCCGGTGGTGTGAAACACGGCCAGTTCGAATCCACGCGCTTCAAGGGCGGGCTTCAGGCGTTTCATGTATTTCAACGAGGCGCTGCCAAGAGACGTCATGCCGATCGTCGGTTTCCCGACCGCCGCCGTGACCGCGGCGCGCGCCGCGCCCAGAACCGCGCCCGCGGCGCGCGCCGCGCCCAGAACCGCGCCCGCGGCCTGTGACAGCGACATGCGGCACACGGTGTTCAGCCCATAGAGACCGCCGGCCCAGAGGACCATCATGACGTCGGGACTGATCCGGTCCGGCGGCAGAAGCGGGGAAAACGCGACCGTTGTCAGGATGACCTTGGGAAAGCCCAGGGGCAGGGCTTCGCAGACATCCAGGGCAAGGTCCGTTCCCATGGTGCCGCCCAGGATCAGCACCCCGTGAACCCTGCCTTCCTCGCACAAAGCCCTGGCGAGCGTGGCCGCACCTTCGGAGGTCTTGGTCATCGCCTTGTTTTCGTCGCCGAGGGCGACGATGGCCGCATTGTCGGTCCTGGCGGCCCTGGCGACGTCGTGGCGGGAGATATCGACCTGGCAAGTCGGATCGCCGATCACGCCGACATCCATCACGACCACCGTTCCGCCCTGCGCCTTGATGCAATCGGCGAGGAACTGCATTTCATCCGATTTCGTGTCGCCGGTGCCCAGGAGCAGAATTGTCCTGTCCATCGTGTGTTTCCTCCCTGTCGGTCGGGGCGACCGAAGCCGCCGCAACCGGTGATCTTCCTAGGCCAGTGCGGCGGCGGCGCTGAAACCCGCGTCCAGCGCGTCCAGGATGGCGGTGCAGTCCTCCCCGGAAATCACCAGGGGTGGGGAGAGGATGATGTTCGGACCGGAAACCCGGATCATGACGCCGTTCTGATAGGTGGTTTCCGAGACAATGCCCATGGCGGGGCCAGTGGCCGGCGTCTTGGTGGCGCGGTCGGAAACGCATTCGATGCCTATCATCAGCCCGTGACCGCCCCGGACGTCGCCGATCAACTCGTGTTTCGCCATCAGCGCCTTTGCGCCTTCAAAGAGCTGCGCGCCCCGCGCCGCGGCATTGACCGGCACGTTCAGGCGCCGGGTTTCGGCGAGGGTGGCCAGACCGGCGGCCGCGCCGACCGGATGACCGGAATAGGTGTAGCCCGTGGCGATGTTCGCGGATCTGGCGTCCGAGGACTCGAAGGCGTCCACCATCCTTTCGGCGATCATGACCACGCCGAAGGGGAAATAGGAATTGGTGATCGCCTTGGCGAAGCAGGCCATGTCCGGTTGCACGCCCCAGAGCCGCGAGCCTGTCCAGGCGCCGGTGCGCCCGAAGGCGGTGATGATTTCATCCGCGATCAACAGGATGCCATTGCGGTCGCAGATCTCGCGGATCTTCGGCATCAGCGACGGATGGGGCGGAATCACCCCGCCCGCGCCGAGGATCGGCTCCATGATGAAGGCGGCAATCGTATCGGCGCCGTTGAACGCGATTTCGTCTTCGAGAATGGCCGCGATCAGGTCCGCAAGCCGCGCCGGATCGGTTTCACCGAAAGGGTTACGATAAGGGTAGGGGGCCGGAATGTGAATGCAGCCCGGCAGCAGGGGTTCATAATTGTGACGGAAGTTCTTGTTTCCGTTGACCGATGCGCCGCCCCAATGGGTGCCGTGATAGCCTTTCTTGAAGGAGATGAACTTCGTGCGGCCGTGTTCGCCCCGGATCTTGTGATACTGGCGGGCCAGCTTCAAAGAGGTATCCACACTGTCGGACCCGCCGGAGGTGAAAAACACCCGGACAAGCCCGTCCGGTTCGAACCATTCCCGCAGTTTGGCGGCGAGTTCGATGGCCGGACCCGGCATCGAACCGCGGAAGGACGAATAGTAGGGCAGCACCTGCAACTGATCTGCGATCGCCCGTTTGATCGGTTCGCAGGAATAGCCGAGGTTCGCGTTCCAGAGGCCACCGACCGCGTCGATCACCGACTGGCCATGGACATCCGTGATGCGCACGCCTTCGGCGCCGACGATGATCTTCGGCGGGTTGGCCCTGGCTTCGGCCGGATGCGCCATCGGTTGCCACAGGTGCTTGGTGTTGTTTTCGATCAGGAAGTTGTGATCACGCATCGGAAGGGTCCTCTTTCTTGGGGTCCGGCTGGGACGTGTTTTCGATTTCGGGATCGGGCGTCGGCCCGCCGCGGGCGGCCGTCAGTTTGCGCGCCGCGGACTTTACCGCCGACACCACGATTGTTTCGGATGCCTTGGTGACGCGTGCGCTTGGCATCGCGACGGCGACAGCGCCGCAAACCGCCCTGTCGGCGTCGAAATAGGGGGCGGCAAACCCGATGACATCCTCTTCATAGGTGCCTTCGGCGCGGCCCCATCCGGACGACCGGATGGTCGCCAGCTTTTCCCTGATGCGAGCCGGTGAAAGGTCCGTGTCGGGTGTGTGCGCCCGAAGTTCCCTTGAAAGGACACGCTCCACGAAGCCCGGTTCGGCAAAGGCGAGGAAGGTGAGGCCGGAAGCTGTCGCATGAAACGGCAAAGCTTCTCCCGGATCGATGATCACCCTGTTGGACCGGCGGCTTTCGACCTGGCCGATATTGACAAGCGCCGCACCGGCCAGCACCGACGCGTGCGAGGTCTCTCCTGTTTCGTCCACAAGCCAGCGCAGGGTTTCGGAAACCGCCTCGGTCCAGGGAAAACTGGTTGCCCGTATTTTGGCGAAGCGAAGAAAGGCCGGTCCGATGTGGTAGGTCCGGCTGGACGCGTCCCGTTCCACGAAACCTTTTGATTCGAGCGCGGTCAGAAATCGAAGCGCCGTGGCCTTGTTGTGGCCGCCCATGCGCGCCAGTTCGCTCAACCCGAGCGACGGGTTCCGGTCGTTGAAAAAATCCAGCAATCCCAACGCCTTTTCGACAGTTGCTGAACCCTGCGTCATTGTTTTCCGTCTCCTGCCGGCGCGTTTCGCCCTGTCTGATCCGGAAACGATTTTGACAGAAACGGAAAATGAAGAAAGTAAAAATACAAACCAATGGTTCAAATAATGAACCAGAACGGGAGGGGAACCCCATGACATCCCTTCTGAGAACGGCGGCAGTGGCTGTGCTTCAGACCCTTTCAGGCGGCACGGCACTGACCGAATACCCCGAGAAACCGGTTTCTGTCGTTGTTCCCTAGCCTCCGGGCGATCTGGAAGACGTGCTGAGCCGGATGATCGTCGACGCCGTTCCCGCTGCACCGGCGGCCCTGCAATCGGCGGTGCGGTTTCAGTTTCCTTCGTCGGTCTCGGAAAGCCCCGCCGGACTTGGACCGGATGCTTTTCGCGCGGCGCCGGTTCCGGTGTCATCGGCGGTCGCGACTGTGCCGTTTCCCGTGGGGTCGGTTCCCATGGAGTCGAGCTTCTGGTGCAGCCGCCCTGCAATCCGGAAAATCCGATCCAGATCTTTCTGCGACAGGGCGCTCGTCAGTTCGGTTTCAAAGGCCAGCGCCTTTGACAGAATTTCGTCCAGAACCGCATTGCCTCTTTCCGTCAGCGATATCTTGACCAGCCTCTTGTCCGTCTCGTCGGCTTGCTTGGCAAGGTATCCCCGGTCTTGCAGTTTCGAGACCGAACGGCTCACACGCGGCTTTTCCAGGTTCACGGTGCGATGGATATCTCGCACCGAAACAGAGCCTTCCTTTGCCGTGTGAACCAGAACGCGCCAATCGGCGACGGATAGCCCGTGCTGTTCGGTGTAGACGGAAGACAATGCCTTGCTGACGCGTTCGGACAGAACCGCCAGTTGGTAGGGCAGGAAACCCGTCAGATCGAAATGCGTCATGGGCATGGCGATGCTCAAAATCATTGGTTGCAACAGAAACCATATTGACTTTCGTTGCATTTGCAACGAAAAACGTTGCGAACAAAACGATTCATCCGTGTGCCGGATTCCGAGGACTCCCGCGCCGGCAGGAACATCAGGAAGAAGCAAAGGATTTTTGGTCATGGCAAAAGCATTCGCGTCCCAGGGTGACATGGGCGAGAAGAAGATCAGCTTTACAGAGGTGGGCGAGGGGCTTTGGGCCTTCACCGCCGAGGGCGATCCGAATTCCGGGGTGATCATCGGTGACGACAGCGTCATGATCGTCGAGGCGCAAGCCACGCCCAAACTGGCCGGCAAGGTGATCGAAAAGGTCCGGGAAGTGACGGACAAGCCGATCAGCCATGTGGTGCTGACCCACTATCACGCGGTGCGCGTGCTGGGCGCCAGCGCGTTCGGCGCGGATCAGATCATCATGTCCGACATGGCCCGCGCCATGGTTGTGGAACGCGGACAGGAAGACTGGGACAGCGAGTTCCAGCGCTTCCCGCGCCTGTTCGAAGGGCACGAGAGCATTCCCGGCCTCACCTGGCCGACCACGACGTTCAACGACAGCATGACCGTCTATCTCGGCAATCGGCGCGTCGATCTCATGCACCTGGGCCGGGCGCATACGGCGGGGGACATCGTCATCCACGTGCCGGATCAGAATGTCATGTTCACGGGCGACATCGTCGAATATCACAGCGCCTGCTATTGCGGGGACGGCCATTTCGCGGATTGGGGCGATACGCTGGACGCGATCAAGTGGTTCGAGGTGGATGCCATCGCGCCAGGCCGCGGCGATGCGCTGGTCGGACAGGACATGGTCAATGCGGCGATCGAGAACACCCGCGATTTCGTCGACAGCACCTATCGCCCCGCGGCCCGCGTCGCGGCGCGCGGCGGCAGCCTGAAAGACGCGTGGGACGCGGTGCGCGCGGCCTGCGACCCGAAATTCAAGGACTATGCGATCTACGAACATTGCCTGCCGTTCAATGTCGCCCGTGCCTATGACGAAGCCCGCGGCATCGACACGCCGCGGATCTGGACCGACAAGCGCGATCTGGAGATGTGGGAACAGCTTCAGGGCTGAACGCGAGGGGGAGGAGAACCCATGTTTGACGACAGGTATAGACTGGCTTTCAAGGCATATCCCTACGAAAGGTCCGGCGATCAGGATCAGGACAGGCCCGTCCGGCATCCGGTCGTGGTGATGGGAGGCGGTCCGATCGGGGTCGCCACCGCCCTGGATCTGGGCCGGCAGGGCATTCCTGTGGTCGTCCTGGACGATCACGAAGGGGTCGGGATGGGCAGCCGGGCGATCTGCTTCGCAAAGCGCTGCCTTGAGATCGCGGACCGCTACGGCTGTGGCGAACCGATGCTGAAGAAAGGCGTCGTCTGGAATCTCGGAAAGGTGTTCCACGAAGACCGCAAGGTGTTCGAGTTCAATCTGCTGCCCGAAGAGGGGCACAAGTATCCCGCCTTCATCAACATGCAGCAGCCGTATTTCGAACAGTTCATGATTGATGAACTGCGCAACCTGCAAGCCAGGGGCGCTCCGATCGAAATCCGGGGCAAGAACCGGGTCGAACATGTCGATGTCAGGGACGACCATGTCGCGATAGACATTCTGACCCCCGAAGGTCCCTACCGGATCGAAGCCGACTGGCTCATCGGGTGCGATGGCGCGAATTCGCCGCTGCGCGGGATGCTCGGGTTGGATTTCACCGGACGGGTGTTCCGGGACAGTTTCCTGATCGCCGACATCAAGATGGTGAACGGCAATTTCCCGACCGAACGCTGGTTCTGGTTCGATCCGCCGTTCAAGTCCGCCGGGGCATCGACATTGCTGCACAAGCAGCCCGACGATGTCTGGCGCGTCGATTTCCAGATCGGCTGGGACGTGGACCGCAAGGAAGAGCTGAAAGAGGAAAACATCCGCGCGCGGCTTGACGCGATGCTGGGGCCGGACGTGGAATACGAGATGGTCTGGTCCTCGATCTACACGTTCCAGTGCAAGCGGATGGATCGGTTCCGCGCCGGCCGGGTCATTTTCGCGGGTGACGCGGCGCACCAGGTGTCGCCCTTCGGCGCGCGCGGCGCCAATTCCGGCATGCAGGACGTGGACAACCTGGGCTGGAAGCTGGGTCTCGTGATCAATGGCCTGGCGCCGGACAGTCTGCTGGATACCTACAACGACGAACGCATCCACGGCGCGGACGAGAACATCCGGAATTCCACGCGGTCGACCGATTTCATCACGCCGAAATCCGACATCAGCCGCATCTTCCGCGATGCGGTTCTGCACCTGAGCGAAAGGCATGCCTTTGCGCGGCCGATGGTGAATTCCGGCCGCCTGTCGGTACCCTGCGTCTATGACGGCTCGCCACTGAATTCCGCGGATGCGCTGGATGGGCCGGCCCGGACACGGCCGGGATCGGCCTGTCCCGATGCGCCTTTGGACGACGGTTTCCTGTTGTCGCGATTGGGCGACGATTTCGTGCTGCTGACGATCGACGCGGAAGCGCCGGACACCCTGGAAGAAGGCGGCATCGTCGTGCGGCGGGTCGCGCTGTCGGCCAAGGACGATCCCACCGGACAGCTGGCGGCGCGCTACCTGGGCGATGCGCCGTCCGCGGTCTACCTGATCCGCCCGGATCAGCACGTCGCCGCGCGCCGCCCCGGTTTTGACGACAATCTGATCCGGCAGGCACTTCGGCGCGCAATCGGGCAGGAGGCACAGACATGAGCGAACTGACACTGACACCGAACATCGATGGTCCGGACGATTTCTACGAAGACCTGCTCGCAATTCACGATGGGCGCACGAAGGAAGAAAGCGACGCCATCAACGCGCGGCTCATTCTCGTCCTGGCCAACCACATCGGCGACAGCGCCGTCCTGAAAGCCGCGCTTTCGGTCGCAGTCAAATGATCCAGGAAAGGACTTTCACGATGAAGATCGAAAAAATTCACCACGTCGCCTATCGGTGCAAAGACGCCAAGGAAACGGTCGACTGGTATGGCAAGATGCTGAACATGGATTTCATCCTGGCGATTGCAGAAGACCACGTGCCGTCGACGCACGAGCCAGATCCCTACATGCACCTGTTCCTCGATGCAGGTGACGGCAATGTCCTGGCCTTTTTCGAACTGCCGACCAAACCCGAGATGGGACGGGACCCGAACACGCCGATCTGGGTTCAGCACATCGCCTTCAAGGTCAAGGACCGCGCCACGCTGATTGCCTTCAAGGAGCATCTGGAAGCCAATGGCGTCGAGGTGCTTGGCGTCACCGACCATTCCATCTTTCATTCGATCTATTTCTTCGATCCCAACGGCCACCGGGTCGAACTGGCCTGCCCGGACCCTGACGAGGACGCGATGCTGGCGCGGATGGACGAAGTGAAATGGGCGATGCTCGATGAATGGACCCGGACCAAACGCGCGCCGAAACATGCCGACTGGCTGCACGCCAAGGAACTGAACAAACAGACCTAGGAGCGCATGCCGCTCGGATTTTTCACGGAGACACCAGATGAACGATATGGACATCCAGCCGATGGTGCAGGCAGACGGCGCCACGACAACACCGGGCTACATGCCGGGGTTCGGCAACGATTTCGAGACCGAAGCGCTTCCCGGCGCCCTGCCGCAGGGCATGAACAGCCCGCAGAAATGCAACTATGGCCTTTATGGCGAACAGCTTTCGGGCACAGCGTTCACGGCGCCCGCGCATCAGAACGAACGCACCTGGTGCTACCGGATCCGGCCATCGGTGAAACATTCCCACCGTTACGAAAGGATCGATCTTCCATACTGGAAATCGGCGCCGCACGTGGTCGACGACGTGATCAGTCTGGGCCAGTACCGCTGGGACCCCGTTCCGCACTCGGACCAGGGGCAGACCTGGCTGACAGGCATGCGGACGATGACCACCGCGGGCGATGTGAACACCCAGGTCGGCATGGCAAGCCACATCTATCTGGTCACCGAAAGCATGGTCGACAGCTATTTCTATTCCGCGGACAGCGAGCTTCTGGTGGTGCCGCAGGAAGGCCGGCTGCGGTTCGCGACCGAATTGGGCATCATCGACCTCGAACCCAAGGAAATCGCGATTCTGCCGCGCGGGCTGGTCTATCGCGTCGAAGTTCTCGACGGGCCGGCGCGCGGTTTCGTCTGCGAAAACTACGGCCAGAAGTTCGAGCTTCCGGGCCGTGGGCCGATCGGCGCGAACTGCATGGCGAACCCGCGCGATTTCAAGTCTCCGGTCGCGGCATTCGAGGATCGCGAAGCTCCGTCGACGGTGACGATCAAATGGTGCGGTCAGTTCCATGCGACGCGCATCGGCCATTCCCCGCTCGATGTCGTGGCCTGGCATGGCAACTACGCCCCGGTGAAATACGACCTGCGCAACTATTGCCCGGTCGGCGCGATCCTGTTCGATCACCCCGACCCGTCGATCTTCACGGTTCTGACGGCGCCATCCGGTCAGCCCGGAACGGCCAACATCGATTTTGTCCTGTTCCGCGAACGTTGGATGGTCATGGAGAACACCTTTCGCCCGCCCTGGTACCACAAGAACGTGATGTCCGAACTGATGGGCAACATCTACGGGCAGTATGACGCCAAGCCGCAGGGGTTCGTGCCCGGCGGAATGAGCCTTCACAACATGATGCTGCCACACGGACCCGATCGCGAAGCCTTTGAAAAGGCGTCGAACGCCAATCTGGGGCCGGACAAGCTGGACAACACGATGTCCTTCATGTTCGAGACACGGTTTCCGCAACACCTGACCGAATTCGCCGGCAAGGAAGCGCCGTTGCAGGACGATTACATCGACTGCTGGTCGGACCTGGAAAAGAAGTTCGACGGCACGCCCGGCAAGAAATGACCGTATCGCGCCGCCCGGCCTTGGCGGGCGGCGCCCGATGCGGTGAGGACTGAAGATGAAACTCTATTCCTACTGGCGATCCACCACCTCCTACAGGGTGCGTATTGCGCTGAACCTCAAGGGGCTGAGCTTTGAGACCGTCCCCGTGAACCTCGTTGCGGGCGATCAGCGCTCGGACGCGTTCCGGGCGCTCAATCCGGGGCAGGGGGTGCCCGCGCTCGTGCTGGCGGACGGGACGGTCCTGGCCCAGTCGATGGCCATTCTCGACTACCTCGATCATCTCGTGCCCGAACCCGAGTTGATCCCGAGCGATCCCTTGAAACGCGCGCAGGTGCTCGCCGCGGCGCATGTCATCGCCATGGACGTTCATCCGGTCAACAACCTGAAGGTGGTGAACCGGCTGAAATCCCAATTCGGCGCCACCGCCGACGACGCCACCGCGTGGATGCGCCACTGGATGACCGAAGGTCTTGCCGCGTTCCAGGCGCTCTTGCCGCAGGGACCGCGGTTCTGCTTTGCCGATGCGCCGCAGATCGCCGATCTCTGCCTTGTCCCGCAACTTTACAACGCGCATCGATGGGGCGTCGATATGACCCCGTTTTCCCGTCTTCTTGAAATAGAGGCCGAAGCCTTGGAGTTGCCGGCATTCCACGCCGCGCGACCCGAGAACCAGCCTGACGCAACCAAAGGATAATTTCACATGACTGCTCTGCTTCGTTCCTGGATCGCTTCCGCGAACACCGCCGAAACCGATTTTCCGCTGAACAACCTGCCCTACGGAGCTTTTCGCACCGGATCCGGCGACCTGCACGCGGGTGTCGCGATCGGCGACCGGATTCTCGACGTCAGCGCACTGGAAGCGGCCGGCAAACTTGACCTGCCGGCGGGCACGTTCCGGTCGGGCGTATGGAACGATTTCATGGCGCTTGGGGCCGATACATGGGCGGCGTTCCGGGCGTTCCTGACGGAAAACCTGTCCGAAGGCGCCGCGGGACAATCCGACCTGCAAGGGTTTCTCGTTCCGATGGCGGGCACCAGGCTCGAAATGCCGTTCTCTGTATCCGAATACACGGATTTCTATGCCGGGCGTCATCATGCCTTCAACGTGGGTTCTCTGTTCCGCGACCCGGCCAACGCCCTGCCGCCCAACTGGCTGCACATCCCGATCGGTTACAACGGGCGCGCGTCGTCCGTCGTCGTCAGCGGCACGGAGGTGACGCGGCCAAACGGCCAGTTGAAAGCCCCGGACATGGAGATGCCGGTCCTTGCGCCGTCCAGACGGTTCGACCTGGAACTGGAAATGGGCGCCATCGTCGGGCAGCCTTCTGACCGGCCTGTTTCCGTGCAGCAGGCGGACGACATGATCTTTGGCTACGTCCTGTTGAACGACTGGTCGGCGCGGGACATCCAGGCGTGGGAATATCAGCCCTTGGGTCCGTTTCAGTCCAAGGCGACCGCCACTTCTATCAGCCCCTGGATCGTCACCAAAGCGGCGCTCGAAACCTTTCGCACATCGACACCGGTGCGCGAGAAAGAGCTTTTGCCCTACCTGCGGGAACCGGGGCCGATGCTCTATGATATCGAACTGGAGGTCGGTCTCGCCCCCGCCGGCAAGGACGAAACCGTGATCTCCCGCACCAACTACAACGAGATGTACTATTCCGCTGCGCAGCAACTTGCGCATCACACCTCGTCCGGTTGTCCGATGCGGGTCGGTGATCTTCTGGGGTCGGGCACGATCTCGGGACCGGAAAAGGAGAACCGCGGCAGCCTCCTGGAACTGAGCTGGGGCGGCCGGGAACCCCTGACGCTGGATACCGGCGAGACCCGCACCTTCCTGGAAGACGGCGACACCCTGACCCTGCGCGGCCACGCGCAGGGAGACGGTTACCGCATCGGCTTCGGCGCCTGTTCCGGAAAGCTTCTGCCCGCGCGAGCCGTGTGAGCGGCGCAGGCGCGGCTTGAGAAGGAGAACCGATGAGGCTTGAGACCTATTTTCCGTATCGGCTGGCCATCGCCGCCGAAGCCTTTTCGCAGAAGCTCGTCGAGGTCTACGGTCGCGAATACGGATTGTCGCGGGAGGAATGGCGGCTTCTGGCGTTGCTTGCGGACGAAAAGGAAGTGACATCCGCCGATCTCAAGCGGCGCGCGACGCTGGACAAGGTTCAGATCAGCCGTGCGTCCAAACGATTGGAGGAAAAGGATCTCGTCGTCGGTCGGATCGCAGAGCATGACAAGCGCCAACGGATCTACCGCTGCACCGATGCCGGGCGGGCCCTGTTCGCAGAGCTGTTTCCCCGGGTCGAAGCCCGCGCGGAGGCGATCCTGAACGACCTGTCGGAACCTGACCGCCTGGCGCTGCTTCGCGGCATCGCGGCATTGACCGAGGCGGTGGGCGGCAAAGAACCGAACGGGTCCGCCTAGCGTGGCGCGACGCGCGGCTGGAACGTGCCGCCAGCCAGGCCGGGATCAAGGCCGGCCTATCGCAGCGAAATGTCCTGCAGCCGGTTCAAGAGATCCAGCAACTGTCGCAATTCGTCCTCGCCGAATTCGTCCGTCAGGCGCTGGGACAGGGCGTTGCTGGCCTCGGTATGGTCGAGAACGATCTTGCGCCCTTTGTCGGCGATTTCGACGATCGATCTTCTCCGGTCAAGGCGGTCCTCGGTGCGTGTTATGAGCCCGTCGCGTTCCATGGCTTTCAGAATGCGTGTCAAGCTGGGCAACAGCAGGCAGGCATTCCGTGCAATCGCCGTTTGCTCTTGCGGGCCGTCTTCATCAAGCACCCGCAAGACGCGCCATTTCTGTTCCGAAACCCCGGTGCTGCCGAGCATCTCGCGCACGGGCTCCATGACAACCTCGCGTGCGCGCAGCAAGGCGATCGGCAATGACCGCGACGTCTTGCGAAGGGACGGAGGACCGATGGAGTTCATAATTGACATGTTAAGCAATAAAGTTAACATGTCAATTAAAAGGAATCCGGAGCTTCGCGATGCCGCATATACACATCGATTATTCGCCGAACCTCGCAGAGCGTCTGGATATGGGCGGCTTTTGCGACGCGATCCGCGTCGCGGCGATTGAAACCGGGATATTTCCGGTCGCCGGAATCCGGGTGCGGGCGACCGCCTGCGACCATGTCGCGATCGCCGACGGTAACGCACGGCATGCATTCCTGGACATTTCGATCCGGCTGCGCGCCGGCCGTCCGATGGACGCGAAGGAAAAGGCGGTCCGGCACATCTTTGCCTGCGCCGAGGATTTCTGCGCCCATGTCATGGCCGGATCGTCTTTCATGCTGTCGATGGAAATGCGCGACATCGATCCCGCGCTCAGCCCAAAGGCCAGTTCCATCCGAAATTACCTTTCGGGAGACCCCGAATGAGCAAGCTGAATACCAATCTGGAACGGCTGAACGGGCATCTCGCGCGGTTTCGCGAAACCGGCATCCTGAACCGGATCGCGGGCCGGGATGTTCCCGGTGAACACGGTGTGTTCCAATCCGTTTCGCCGGTGGACAGGAGCGCCATCTGCGATGTGGCGCGCGGCGGGGCGTCGGACGTGGATGCTGCCGCCAGGGCCGCCGCGCAGGCTTTTGCCGATTGGCGCGATCTCCCGGCCACAGAGCGGCGACAGATCCTGAACCGTATCGCCGAAGGGATCGAGGCGCGCGCCGAGGAGATTGCGCTCTGCGAATGCTGGGACACCGGGCAGGCCCACAAGTTCATGTCCAAGGCGGCGCTTCGCGGCGCCGAGAATTTCCGCTATTTCGCCGACCAGGTGGTGCAGGCGCGCGATGGCAAGCATCTCAGATCACCGACCTTGATGAACGTGACGACGCGCGTTCCCATTGGCCCCGTGGGGGTTATCACCCCGTGGAACACCCCGTTCATGCTGTCGACCTGGAAAATCGCGCCGGCGCTCGCAGCGGGCTGCACCGTCGTTCACAAGCCCGCGGAAGCGTCTCCGCTGACAGCGCGGCTGCTGGTCGAGATCGCCGAACAGGCCGGGCTGCCGCCCGGCGTGCTGAACACGGTGAACGGGTTCGGCGAGGACGCGGGAAAGGCGCTGTGCGAACATCCGGTCATCAAGGCCATCGCCTTCGTCGGGGAAAGCCGGACCGGCAGCCTGATCACCCGGCAGGGTGCCGACACGCTGAAGCGCAATCACCTCGAACTCGGCGGCAAGAACCCGGTCATCGTCTTTGACGACGCCGATCTCGACCGGGCGCTGGATGCCGTGATCTTCATGATCTATTCGATCAACGGTGAACGCTGCACCTCGTCCTCGCGCCTGTTGGTGCAGGACACGATCAAGGATCGGTTCGAAGCCAGGCTGATCGAACGGGTGAACAGGATCAAGGTGGGTCATCCGCTGGATCCGGCCACCGAAATCGGCCCGCTGGTCAGCGAAGAACATTTCCGGAAAGTGACCGGCTATTTCGAGATCGCCAAGGCTGACGGTGCGACCATCGCCGCCGGCGGCGAGACGGTCGGCGAAGACGGCTATTTCGTTCGCCCCACGCTTTTCACCGATGCCACGACCCGGATGCGCATCGCCCAGGAAGAAATCTTTGGTCCGGTCCTGACGTCGATCCCGTTCGGAACCGAAGAAGAAGCGTTGCGGATCGCCAACGACACCCCCTATGGCCTTACCGGCTATGTCTGGACCAACGATCTGACCCGCGCCCTGCGGTTCTCGGACAGGCTCGAGGCCGGAATGATCTGGGTCAACTCGGAAAACGTGCGCCACCTGCCGACGCCGTTCGGCGGGGTCAAGGCCAGCGGCATCGGCCGGGACGGGGGCGACTGGTCTTTCGAATTCTACATGGAGCAAAAGCACATCGGCTTTGCCACCGGACATCACAAGATCACCAGGCTGGGAGCGGGTTGATGCAATCGACCGCTGCCGCCGCGACATTCCAGATCCCGACCGATCAACCGCAAAGATCCGGCGCGGGCCGGCCCAGAACCGTCTGCCCCGTTCACTAGGAGACATCGATGCCCGTTCCCGCACCAAATCTCTATCCCGATTTCAACACGATCCGCCTCAGCCACGTGTGTCTGAACGTCAAGGATCTCGCCGCATCCCGAACGTTCTACGCCGACATCCTGGGCTTTCAGATCAGCGATGAAAACGACAGCCACATCTATCTGCGCGCCATGGAAGAACGCGGGCATCACAGCGTCATCCTGCAAAAATCCGACCAGCCCGGCACTGTCGAGGTGATGGGGTTCAAGGTCTTTGACGAAGCCGACCTGGACCGCGCCGAAGCCTATTTCACGGCCAAGGGCCGGCCGACCTCCTGGGTGGAGCGGCCATACCAGGGGCGCACGCTGCTGACGGCCGACAACATCGGCATTCCACTGGAATTCTATCACAAGATGGACCGGCTCGAGACGATCCATCAGAAATACGCGCTCTACCACGGGGTGAAACCGCTGCGCATCGATCACTTCAACTGTTTTTCGCCGGATGTGGATGCGTCCGTCGCGTTCTATTCCGATTTCGGCTTTCGCGTGACCGAATACACGGAAGACGAAGAAAGCAAGAAACTCTGGGCCGCATGGATGCACCGCAAGGGTGGCGTGCACGACATGGCGTTCACCAACGGGACCGGTCCAAGAATGCATCACGTGGCGTTCTGGGTGCCGACACCGCTTAACATCATCGATCTGCTCGATCTGATGTCGACCACGGGCTACATGAAGAACATCGAACGCGGACCTGGCCGCCACGGCATTTCCAATGCCTTTTTCCTCTATATCCTGGACCCTGACGGCCATCGGATCGAAATCTATTGTTCGGACTATCAAACGGTCGATCCCGACCTGGAACCGATCAAGTGGGATCTGAAAGACCCACAACGCCAGACGCTTTGGGGCGCGCCGGCTCCTGAAAGCTGGTTCAGGCACGGAACCCGGTTCGTCGGAGTGGACCTGCGCGAATCCGGTCTTGCCGTCAGCCCCATCATCGCGCCCTAGCCGGAGACTGCCATGCGGTTCGCAACCTATTCTTCCAATGGCCTGACGTTTTTCGGCGCCGTCACGGAGGAGGGCATGATCGCCCTGAATGACCATTGCCCCCAATGGCCGACGCTGCTCGATGCCGTGCGAGCAGGCGGGCTGGATCGGTTGGCCCGGATTGCCGGCGGCCTGCCGGTGACCCACCGGGATATCACCTATGACATGGTGTTGCCCAACGCGCCCCGCATCCTCTGCGTCGGCGTCAATTTCCCGGATCGCAACGCCGAATACAGGGACGGCAGCGACCAGCCGCGATACATGTCGCTCTTTCCCCGGTTCGCCAGCGGCTTCACCGGCCACGACCGGCCGCTGATCCGGCCGCCGGAGAGCCGCGCGCTCGATTATGAAGGCGAAGTGGCCATCGTGATCGGAAAAGGCGGGCGGCGCATTTCGCAGGACGACGCCTATGACCATATCGCTGCCCTGACGATCTGCAACGAAGGCACCATCCGCGATTGGGTGCGGCACGCGAAGTTCAATGTCACCCAGGGCAAGAACTGGGACCGTTCCGGTTCCATGGGACCCTGGCTGGTGCCGTTCACCGATCCCGGTCAACTGGACGCGGCCCGCATCGTCACTCGCGTGAACGGAGAAATCCGCCAGGACGACATGCTGTCGCGCATGATGTTTCCGATTCGGCGCGAGATCGAATACATCTCGACCTTCATGACCCTGCAACCCGGCGACATCATCGTCACCGGAACGCCCACCGGAGCAGGGGCCCGGTTTGATCCGCCGCGCTATCTTGCCCCCGGCGACGTGGTCGAGGTCGAGGTGAACGGCATCGGGACCCTGCGCAATATCGTCGAGGACGAGAAACCATGACCCCGCAAGATCACGCCAAGGCCGCCGCCGATCTTCTGCGGGCAGAAGCCACCGGCAACCAGGTCGGCCTGCTGAGCCTGCGCCATCCCGAAATGACGATGGACGATGCCTATGCGATCCAGAATGCGATCCGGCGCGAAAAGACGGCCGCCGGACGCGGGATCATCGGCTGGAAGATCGGCCTGACCTCCAGAGCGATGCAAAATGCCTTGAACATCGACATTCCCGACAGTGGAATCCTGTTCGACGACATGCTGTTCGAAGACGGCGCGACGGTGCCCGCAAACCGGTTCATCCAGCCGCGGATCGAGGCCGAGATCGCCTTCGTGATGAAGGCGCCGTTGTGTGGGAGGGACGTGACCCGCGACGACGTGGCGGCGGCAACGGATTTCGTCGCGCCGGCCATCGAGATACTCGATACACGCGTCCGGCGCGTGGATCCCGAGAGCGCCCGGACACGGAGCGTCTTTGACACGATCAGCGACAATGCGGCGAATGCGGGGGTCGTGCTTGGTTCGCAACGCCACGCTGTTGACGCCTTTGACCTGCGATGGGTGGGAAGCATCGTGTCCCGGAACGGAGAGGTCGAGGAAACGGGCCTGGGGGCCGGCGTGCTGAACGATCCGTTGGAAAGCGTCGCCTGGCTTGCCCGGCGCATGGCGAGCTACGACCAAGTCATCGCACCCGGCCAGATCATTCTGTCCGGCAGCTTCATCCGCCCGGTGGAATGTCCCTCCGGCACGAGAATTCACGCGGATTTTTCCGGGTTTGGCAGCGTCGCAATCGCGTTTGCATAGAACATCCGCTCCCCGATCCGCGTCCGGAAGTCCGGGGCCGTGCATCGCGTGGTCATCCTTCCCGCGGCGCTCGTATCCCGGAGACGAACCGAGATTTTCGGAAACCGAGACCCGTCCGGACGGTCCGGCGCGAACGTGAAACGGTGGCGCGTTCCGGACCCGACGGATGATGCCTCCGTTCGTTCGGGGCGCCGATGCAGCGCTGACCGGGTCAGATGCGGGATCATTGGCAGCAAGGCGCGGGGGCAATCGTCCGGCGGCAGCAGCGTGCGCCGACGCCGGTGGGAGAGATTGAGAAGACAATCTTCCCCGGCGTTCAGGATCGGAAAGCGGCTTTCGCCTTTTCAGTCGGCCCGCCGTTCCTCGAAGCTCAGCGCGATGAAGCTCGGCAGGTGATCCCCCATGCCCACGACAGCCGCGCCGCCGCCCGAAGCCCGGTCCGAAGACCGCCGGCGCGAGCCCCGTTCGGGCAATGCCGATTTCGGCGCGGCGATCCCGGCTGATTCCGAAGACGGATCGGTTTCGGCAACGGGTTCGGCCGCGGCTTCCACGGGTTTCTCCGCGGCTTTTTTCCTCGATCCGCGGCTGCGGCTGCGAGACGGGCCGGATTTCTCGTCCTTGGCGTCCGGTGTCTCCGCTGCGGTCTGATCCTCGCTTTCGGTTTTCATCGGATTGTCCAGACGGGGAATTTCCTTCTGCACAAGCCGTTCGATGTCGGCGAGGTTCTTTTCGTCGCGCGGCACGCAGATCATCATCGCGGTGCCGGCGCGGCCGGCCCGGCCGGTGCGGCCGATCCGGTGCACGTAATCCTCGGCATGGCCGGGCACGTCGAAATTGAACACATGGCTCACCGACGGGACGTCGAGCCCCCGCGCGGCCACATCGGAAGCAACCAGGAAGCGCAGGGTGCCGTCGCGGAATCCGTCCAGTGTGCGGGTGCGCTGACTCTGGTCGAGATCGCCATGGATCGGCGCGGCGTCATAGCCGTATTTCTTGAGGCTCTTGGCAACGATATCCACATCCGTCTTGCGGTTGCAGAAGATGATGGCGTTGGTGCATTTTTCGCCTTCACCGTCGATCAGCGCGCGGAGCACCTTGCGCTTCTCGCTGGCCTCGCGATCCTTCCGGCTGCCCTTGAACATCACCACGCCCTGTTTGATGTTCTCGCCGGTCGTCGCCTGGCGGGCAACTTCCACCCGCACGGGCGCTGACAGGAAAGTGTTGGTGATCCGTTCGATCTCGGGCGCCATGGTGGCCGAGAAGAACAGGGTCTGCCGGGTAAAGGGCGTGAGGCTGAAAATCCGCTCGATATCGGGAATGAAGCCCATGTCGAGCATCCGGTCGGCCTCGTCCACCACCATCACCTGAACACCGGTGAGCAGCAGCTTGCCGCGCTCGAAATGGTCGAGCAGACGGCCCGGCGTGGCGATCAGCACGTCGACGCCCTTGTCGATCAGCTTGTCCTGTTCGTTGAAGGACACGCCGCCGATCAGCAGCGCCTTGGTCAGCTTGACGTGCTTGGCATAGGTGTCGAAATTCTCCGCCACCTGCGCGGCCAGTTCGCGGGTCGGGCAGAGCACCAGGCTGCGTGGCATCCGGGCGCGGGCGCGGCCGCGGGCCAGCATGGTGATCATCGGCAGCGTGAAGCTGGCGGTCTTGCCGGTGCCGGTCTGGGCGATGCCCAGAACGTCCTTGCCCTCGAGCGCCGGGGGGATTGCGCCCTCCTGGATCGGTGTGGGAGATTCGTAGCCGGCTTCTTCAATAGCCTTGAGCACCTTGGGATTCAGGTTCAGTTCAGAAAATTTTGCCATGTGTGTCCGTGTCTTGCGGACACTTTTCTGGCCCGCACGTCTGATCGGAGCCGGACCCCACTGGTCCTGCGCTTCTGCGCATGTTGGCTCGTTCCAGCGCCTTAGCAAAAAGGCGGGCGGGGGTCAAACAATGCCTTTGTCGCAGGGCGCAATATCGCCCCGTCCGGAAATCCGCGCGCCCGGGTCGAACGTCGGAAAATGCCTGCGCCGTTTTTCCGCGAGATTCAGGTCGCGCAAACGTAACAGGCCTTTGGCTGCGAGGCGGTCGCGATGGTCCTGCGTGTCGGCGCAGAGCGTCTCGAAGAAGTCGCGAAGACCCTGCCTCCCCCGGTCGCGTTCAACGGTTCTCAGCAACCGATGCAGCGTCGGTGCGGCGCCGTCGGCCTGCGACGGGACCTTGGCCGGGTTCATGCGATAGGAGCCTTTCAGAAGACGGAACCGGTAGGCCGAAATCCACTGATCCCAATTGCGGACATGAAAATGGCACAGATCCACGTCGTCCAACGGGACTTCGTTCGGGTTCTCGTCTCCGCCCTGATAGACATTGTGTATCCGCAGGCTGATATCCGGAAGACCTGTCCGGACAAAGACCTTGCCGGCCAGATGGCTGAGAAAACCGCCTTTCACATATGCCCCGTAGTCCGGATAAAGTTCCCGGACGACGGTATCCCGATCCGCGCCACCGGGAATGAAGGCCTTGAAGGCCGTGCCGTCGCCGGCCAGCGCCTCGACGGGACGGACCCGGGCGCTTGTCGCATCGCGAGGCAGATCGGCGAGCCGAGACCCGATAGAGCGTTCGCACCACAAGAATTCATCCACGTCGATATGCGCCAGCCAGTCGACATCGCCGGCACGCCCGTAGGCATGTGTTGCGTTCAACACCTGCCTGACCTGATGCTTGCGTGGCCTCGGTTCGCCAATTCTGCGCCAATGCGTTGCGTCACATGTGGCAACCCGCACTTTCGGATGCGCCTTCAGGAACGCGTGGGCGCGCGGTTCCGGCGCATCCAGGTAAAGATAGAGCCGATGCGCGCCAAGGTGCAGGTGAAAGGCTGCAAACTCCAGTGTTTCCAAGGGCGACGCCTTGATTGTCGCGACGATTCCCCAACGCGGTGGCGCGGTGTCCGTGGATGCGCCGGCAGCCGTCATCTGTCGATACAGCCATTTT
Organism: Sedimentitalea xiamensis; assembly: GCF_030164465.1. Lineage (GTDB taxonomy): Bacteria > Pseudomonadota > Alphaproteobacteria > Rhodobacterales > Rhodobacteraceae > Sedimentitalea > Sedimentitalea xiamensis. The sequence goes on along the minus strand of NZ_JASNJE010000002.1, from coordinate 99,489 downwards.
GCGTGGCTGTTGCAACAGGAATGGATTGAAGCGGCAAATTGTGATAGTGTTTTGCCATTATTTGAAGAGTTTCAAGGAAGAGGATCATGGCAGATGTTGTTCCGAAGTCATGGAAGCCAAAGGCTGACATGCAGCGTATTCATGTTCACTGGACAGCCGGCGGACACAAGGCGAATTCCACGGACAAGGCGGCCTATCACATCCTGATCGAAGGGGACGGTGATCTGGTGCGCGGCGACAAGTCGATTGCCGCCAACGCCAAGGGATCCGGCATGAAGCAGGCGAGCCATACGCTCAATGCCAACACCGGGGCGATCGGCGTGTCCATGTGTTGCATGGCCGGGGCGCGGGAAAGCCCGTTCGATCCGGGCAAGTTCCCGATGACGGAAAAACAGTGGAACAAGATGATCGAGGTTGTCGCGGATCTGGCCGAGACCTACGGGATCATGGTCACGCCGGTCACGATCCTGACCCATGCCGAAGTCTGGCCGAACCTCCATATCAAGCAGAAGAACAAGTGGGACATCGTGCGGCGCGCCTTTGATTCCAGCACCGTGGGGCATAAGGAAGTGGGCGACGTGATGCGCGCGGAAATCGCGGCGGTCATGGATCGCGACCTTCCGGAAATTCCGGTGGATGAGATTCCGCAGGAAATGAAACCTCCGAAGTATCGGGTGTCGGGTGTCTGGCCATCGACCCTGAATTTCCGCGATGCGCCGAACGGCAAGCGGGTCGGATCGCTGCCGGAACGCACTGTCGTGGAACGTCTGGGCGTGGTTGATGCCTGGTGGCGGGTCAGGACACGTCAGGGATTTATCGGTTGGGTCTTTTCGGATTTCCTGAAACCCGTCTGACACGGTTCAGACCATCATTTCCTTGGTCGCCGTCAGTTTCACATCCGGATAGTCGCGTTCGACGCGATCGATGTCCCATTGCAGGCGGGTGAGGTAGACGATGTCGCCGTCATTGTCATGGGCTATGTGCTGCTTGTTGGCATCGATGAATTTCTCGACGGCTTGCCGGTCGCCATTCACCCATCTGGCCGACTTGAACTGAGAGGCTTCGAAGCGCACCGGCAGGCCGTATTCCAGTTCGATCCGGCTGGCCAGGACTTCGAACTGCAACTGGCCGACGACTCCAACCACGAAGCCGGAGCCGATGGACGGTTTGAATACCTTGGCGGCGCCTTCTTCGGCAAATTGCATCAGCGCCTTTTCCAGGTGCTTGGATTTCAACGGATCGCCCGCCCGCACGCCCTGGAGAAGTTCCGGCGCGAAGCTGGGGATGCCGGTGACGCGCAGGATTTCCCCTTCGGTCAGGGAGTCGCCGATGCGCAATTGCCCGTGGTTGGGAATGCCGATGATGTCGCCAGCCCAGGCCTCTTCCGCCAGTTCGCGGTCACTGGCGAGGAACAGCACAGGATTGGTGATCGCCATCGGTTTCCTGGTGCGCACATGGGTCAGCTTCATGCCGCGTTTAAAGTGGCCCGACGCCAACCGCACGAAAGCCACGCGGTCACGGTGCTTCGGATCCATGTTCGCCTGAACCTTGAAGACAAACCCGGAAACCTTTGTTTCTTCTGGAAGAATGTTGCGCGGCTCGGCCGATTGGATCTGCGGTTGCGGCCCGTACATCCCGATGCCGGCCATCAGCTCCTTGACGCCGAAACTGTTGATCGCGGAACCGAACCAGATCGGGGTCATGTGCCCTTCCAGAACCGCCTGCGGATTCAGCGCGGGCAGCAACTCGCGGGCCATCTCCAGTTCCTCGCGCAATCGGTCCAACAGGTTCGAAGGCACGTGTTTCGCAAGCTCCGGATCGTTCAATCCCTTTATTTCAATGCTTTGCGCCACCTTGTTGCGGTCTGCCCGGTCCATCAGTTCCAGCCGGTCCCGCAGGATGTCATAGCAGCCGACGAAATCCCGGCCCTGACCGATGGGCCAGCTTGCCGGCGTCACGTCAATGGCGAGATTTTCCTGTATCTCGTCAATGATTTCAAAGACATCCCTGCTTTCCCTGTCCATCTTGTTGCAGAAGGTCAGGATCGGCAGATCGCGCAGGCGGCAGACTTCGAAAAGTTTCCGAGTCTGGCTTTCCACACCCTTGGCCCCGTCGATCACCATCACGGCGGCATCTACCGCGGTGAGCGTCCGGTAGGTGTCTTCGGAAAAGTCCGAGTGGCCGGGCGTGTCCACAAGATTGAACCGGAACTCGTTGAAATCGAAAGACATCGCCGATGCGGAAACGGAAATCCCCCGGTCCTTTTCCATTTGCATGAAATCGGACCGCGTGCGCCGCGCTTCACCCTTGGCGCGGACTTGCCCGGCCATCTGGATCGCGCCGCCGAAAAGCAGGAACTTCTCGGTCAAGGTCGTCTTTCCCGCATCCGGGTGGGAGATGATCGCAAAGGTGCGACGCCGGGCGATTTCCGGCGGAAGGTCGGGGCGATTTGAAACGGTGTCCAGCATGACCGGGCGTATAGGTAAGGTTTGGCGCAAGCGCAAGAAATTCAGGCGGTCGTGTTCCCGCGTCGGCCAACTCCGGATCGGTGGCGGACCGACCGGACCGGATCGGGGTGCGCCGCGAACAGGGGGGGTGACACGTTCCCGAAAGCGGAACCGGTCAGAGCCGTCATTCGCGGCTTGTCTGGCGCAAGCGGCAAGCGTTCCGAGCAATTCAGCGGTTAAACGCTGGCATCGACCTCGCCAGCGGTGTTAATCGGGACGGGACATGACATCGGGAGGACGAACATGGATCTGGGAATAACCGGGAAACGGGCGCTGGTCTGCGCCAGCAGCAAGGGCCTGGGGCTTGGCTGTGCGGAGGCTCTGGCCGGGGCAGGCGTCAATCTGGTGATGAATGCGCGCGGGGCGGATGCGCTTGAAACCTCCGCGCAGGCCATCCGTGATACCTATGGGGTCGATGTGGTGACGGTCGCCGCCGACGTGGCGACGCCCGAAGGGCAGGATGCGGTCATCGCGGCGGCGGGCGCGGCCGATATCCTGGTCAACAACGCGGGCGGGCCGCCGCCGGGCATGTGGTCGGACTGGGACAGGGACGATTTCATCAAGGCGCTGGACGCCAACATGCTGGCCCCCATCGCGCTGATGAAGGCGCTGATGCCGGGGATGATGGACCGGGGATGGGGCAGGGTGGTGAACATCACCAGCCAGTCGGTGCGGGCGCCGATCGCGGTTCTGGGCCTGTCCAATTCCGCCCGCACCGGTTTGACCGGCTATGTCGCGGGCACGGCGCGGCAGGTGGCGGGCAAGGGGGTCAACATCAACAACCTGCTGCCCGGCATTCACGCGACGGACCGGGCGGATGCGCTGGACGGGAATGTTGTGAAGGCGGAAGGGATCTCGCTTCAGGAAGCCCGCGACCGGCGCGCGGCGACCATTCCGGCCGGGCGCTATGGCACGCGGCAGGAATTCGGCGCGGTCTGCGCTTTCCTGTGCAGCCAGCACGCCGGGTTCATCGTTGGCCAGAACATCCTGCTGGATGGCGGTGCGACCAACCTGACCATGTAGGTGGAAACGGGTCCGGTCCGCCACGGGCCGGCCCGCGTCGTTTCACGGCAGTCGATCGCGCGGACATGTCGGTCGGGAACCAATTTCATCATGACACAGCAGAAGCCTTCCTCCGACAGCCTGCGCGCGATCCTGGCCGACATCGCGGAAACGATGGCGCAGGAACCATTCCGCGGCAGCGTGGCGGATTACATCCCCCAACTCGCGCGTGTCGATCCGGCGCAGTTCGCCATCACGCTGGCCACGGCGGAAGGCGATGTCATCTCGGTCGGCGACGCGGATACGCCATTCTCGATCCAGAGCATTTCCAAGGTCTTTACCCTGGCCGTGGCGCTTGGAAACCAGGGCGAACGCCTGTGGAGCAGGGTCGGGCGTGAACCGTCCGGCGATCCGTTCAATTCGATCGTGCAACTGGAATATGAGAAGGGCCTGCCGCGCAATCCGTTCATCAACGCGGGCGCAATCGCCGTGACCGACAGCATCCTGGGGCAGTATGCGCCGAAAGAGGCGCTGGGTCAGATCCTTCAGTTCATCCGTTTCGTCGCCGGGCAGGAGGACATCGCCATCGACCCGGCGGTCGCCCGGTCGGAACAGGAAACCGGGTTCCGCAATGTCGCGCTGGCCAATTTCATGCGCGGCTTCGGCACGCTTCAGGGGGCGCCCGAGCGGACGCTGGGCGTCTATTTCCACCACTGCGCGATCGCGATGACGGCGCGGCAACTGGCGCTGGCCGGCCGGTTCCTGGCCTTCGATGGATGCCTGTCCCCCGGCGGGGCGCGGGTGATCAAGGCGCGCATGGCGCGCCAGATCAACGCCCTGATGCTGACCTGCGGGCTCTACGACGGATCCGGCGAATTCGCGTTCCGGGTTGGCTTGCCCGGAAAGAGCGGCGTGGGCGGCGGTATTCTGGCGGTCGCGCCGGGGCAGGCCTCCATCGGCTGCTGGTCGCCGGGGCTGAACGCGCTTGGCAATTCGCATCTGGCGTCCCGTGCGCTGGAACTGCTGGCGGATCGAACCGGGTGGTCGGTCTTCGCCCCGCGATGACGGCGACCGCTTGCACAGGGCCGGTCGGGTTGCTATCTGCGCCAAAGCCCGATGGATTTGATCGGAAAACGTAGACGAGGCCCGGCGGTGCAAACCGAAACCCAGCGCAGTTCATCCGGAAATACGCTGGCGTCGCGTGTTCCGCGGCTTGAAATCCGTCACCTGGTGCGCCAGTTCGACGGCCGTCCCGTAGTGGATGACGTTTCGCTCAGCATCATGCCGGGTCAGGTGACGTGCCTGCTGGGGCCGTCGGGATGCGGCAAGTCGACGACGCTCCGGATGATCGCCGGTGTCGAGATGCAGGACAGCGGCGAAATCTGGGTCGATGGCAAGCTGATCTGCGACACGGTCTTCCGTGTGCCGCCCGAGCGGCGTCAGATCGGCCTGATGTTCCAGGATTTCGCATTGTTCCCGCATCTGAGCGTGGCCGGAAACGTGGCCTACGGGCTCCGGGGCGGCAAGGACGAGAAACGGGCGCGTGTGGTGGAACTGCTCGAAAGGGTCGACCTGCTGCAATTCATCGATGGCTACCCGCATCAGCTTTCCGGCGGCGAACAGCAGCGTGTCGCCCTGGCCCGCGCTCTCGCGCCCCGGCCAAGGATCATGCTGATGGACGAACCTTTCTCGGGGCTGGACAACCGGCTGCGCGACGGCATCCGGGACGAAACTCTGGGCCTGCTCAAGGAAGAGGACACGGCGGTCCTGCTGGTGACTCATGAACCCGAAGAAGCGATGCGCATGGCCGATGAGATCGCGCTGATGCGCGACGGCAGGATCGTCCAGCAGGGCGCGCCCTACAACGTCTATACCCGTCCGGTGGACCGTGCCGCGGTGTCGTTTTTCAGCGATGCCAATGTGCTGAACGCGCAGGTCAACGGGGCGCTTGCGCAAACCCCGTTCGGCCAGTTCCTCGCGCCCGGTGTGCCCGATGGCACGAATGTGGACATCGTGTTCCGTCCGCAGCATGTGAAGATCGATTTCGACCGGGCCGGTGTCGGGCCGCTGCCGACCCCGACCGATGGCGTGGCGGCGCGGGGCACCGTGGTGCGGGCCCGGTTCATGGGCCACGAGAGCCTGGTCGAGTTCCGCATGGATTTCGACGACAAGATCCTGAAGGTGACGGTGCCCAACGTCTTCCTGCCCGCCGAGGGCAGGGTGATGTGGCTGACGATCCGCCGCGACCGCTGCTTTGTCTTTCCGACCTCGCGCTAGCCGCGGAGCGGTCGGTCCGGCAGCCTTTTGCCCGGCTCGTCCACGAACAGTTCCGGCAGCGGCGAGGCGGCGTCGATCAGGTCGATGCGGAAATCCCGGAAATCCGCGCAGAGTTCGCACCAGGCCGTCAGAATCCAGACGTGCCCCCAATTGTCCAGTTTCAGCGGGCGCACCGTGCGCGTCGTCCGGGTTCCGCCGGGATCGCGGCAGGTAAGGCGCAGCTTCTGCTTGCCCTTGATGGCGCTGCGCAGGCTGGCCATGTGCGACAGCCCGCGGGCGGTGTCGGCCAGCGGAGTCAGCGCGGTTTTCCAGGCATCGGCCTCGGCAACGGTTTCGGCGGGCAGAACGGCGTCCAGCTTGTCCGTCAGGGCCAGAGCCGCGGCCTTGAGATAGGGATCGGCCGCTTCGGCGACGATGGCGACGCCGATGTTGAGCGCATCGAGTTCCTGCGGCGTCAGGGTCAGGGGCGGCAGGGTGATCCGGTCGGCTGCGCGGTATCCCGTCCCGCGCGTGCCCTGCACCGGCACGCCGGACGCGGCCAGCCGGTCCATGTCCCGATAAATCGTGCGTATTGACACGCCAAGCCTGCCGGCAAGGTCCCCGGCGCGATGCAGGCGCCCATCCCGCAGGATGGCGATAATGTCGATCAGTCGGTCCGTGCGGGGCATGGGATCTGGTGGCACAGAAGCCGGGGACTGTCCAGAGAAACCGCCAAAAACATGTCAGTTGTGTTGGGTGACTTTAGGGTTGCACGACAAATCCTCCGGTTTTCGGGCGCTCATCCGAGGTTTGCCGCTTTTCCTTGACCTGTGCGCTGCGTAGAAGTCTGGCGACTTTCCAAATGCGCGCGCCGTTTCGCGGTGCGCCCTTCAGTCTGAGGAGACGGACATGTTGAACAATATCGGCCTTCCCGGCCTTTTGCTGATCGCGGTCGTGGTGCTGGTTCTGTTTGGCCGCGGCAAGATCAGTTCGCTGATGGGCGAAGTCGGCAAGGGCATCACGTCGTTCAAGAAGGGCATCAACGAGGGCCAGAAGGAACTGGAAGACGATGCGTCGGAAACGGCCAAGGACATCACGCCCAAGACCGATGCCGCAACCGACAAGGACAAGGCGTAACCGCAAATGTTCGACCTGGGCTGGACAGAGCTGCTGCTCATCGGGATCGTGGCGCTGATCGTGGTCGGCCCGAAGGATCTGCCGGTTCTGTTCCGCAATGTCGGACGGTTCGTCGGCAAGGCCAAGGGCATGGCGCGGGAATTCAGTTCCGCGATGCATGACGCGGCAGAGGAATCGGGCATGCGGGACGTGGCCAAGGGGCTGAAAGCCGCGACAAATCCGGTGTCCAGCGCAATGGACGGCGTCAAGGAGGCAACGCGCGACCTGACCGACGGTTTGAATCCGGCCAAGCTGGACGGCAAGAAATACGACCCGAACAGCGCAACCGGGAAACTGGCGGCGGAACGGGCTGAAAAAGCCAAGAAGATCGAAGCGGCCACCGCGCGCGCCGCCGCCGACCGGCTGACACGAGAAGCGGCCGAAGCGCAGGCCAAGGCCGCCGAGATGGAAGCCGCTGCGGCGGCCTCTTCGACACCGGATGGCAAGACATGAGCAATACCGATGAGATCGACGACAGCAGCGCGCCGCTGATCGAACATCTGGCGGAGCTGCGCAACCGGCTGATCCATTCGGTCGTGGCCTTCATCGTCGGCATGGTCATCTGCTTCACCGTGGCCACCCCGATCTTCAACTTCCTGACCGCGCCGCTCTGCCAGGTGCTGGCGGAACGCGGACAGGATTGCGACCTGATCTTCATCAGCCCGCAGGAAGGGTTCTTCGTCGCCATCAAGGTCTCGCTGCTGGGCGGGTTCCTGTTGGCCTTTCCCTATATCGGGTTGCAGATGTGGCGCTTCGTGGCGCCGGGCCTCTACAAGTCGGAAAAGGGCGCGTTCCTGCCTTTCCTAATCGCCTCGCCGTTCATGTTCATCCTCGGCGCGAGTTTCGCCTTCTACATCGTGACGCCGCTGGCCTATGATTTCTTCCTCGGATTCCAGCAGTTCGGCGCCGAAGGCGAGGCCGTCACCGAGGGCGCCGCGCCGCTCAGCGTCGTGTTCCAGGGCAGCGCGCAGGAATATCTGAACCTGACGATCAAGTTCATCGTGGCCTTCGGCCTGTGTTTCCAGCTGCCAGTGCTCTTGACCTTGATGGGCAAGGCCGGTCTGGTCAGCGCCGAGGGGCTCGGCAACGTGCGCAAATATGCCGTCGTGGGAATCCTCGTGCTCGCGGCACTGGTCACGCCGCCCGATGTCATTACGCAGGTGATCCTGTTCGTCGTGGTCTACGGGCTGTATGAGGTCTCGATCTTCCTCGTGCGGCGGGTCGAGAGAAAGCGCGAGGAAAAGCTGCGCGCCGAAGGCTATTACGACGATGAAGAAGAATTCGACGATCCGATGATGGCCGAATTCGAGGAGGAAGACGGCAAGTGATCGACGACCCGATGGATCGAATCGCGGCGGCTCTGGAACGGATATCGCCGCCGCCCCAGCCCGCCCCTGATTTCGACGTGGCGACAGCGTTTGTCTGGCATGTGGAACCGGACCGCCTCGCGCCGGTCGCGCAGGTCAACCGGGTGGACCTGGACCTGCTGGTGGGAATTGACCGGTCGCGCGATACGCTGCTGGACAACACCCGCCGCTTTGCCGCCGGATACGCCGCGAACAACGCCTTGCTCTGGGGCGCGCGGGGAATGGGAAAGTCCAGCCTCGTCAAGGCGATACATGCCAGGGTTCAAGCGGATTTCGCGGATCTGAAACTGGTCGAACTGCAACGCGAGGATTTGCCGAGCGTCGGGCGGCTGCTGAACCATCTGCGCACCGCGCCCTACCGTTTCCTGTTGTTTTGCGACGATCTGTCATTTTCCCATGACGACCAGCATTACAAGAGCCTCAAGGCCGTGCTGGACGGAGGGATCGAAGGACGGCCCGGCAATGTGGCGTTTTATGCCACGTCCAACCGCCGCCACCTGATGCCGCGCGACATGATCGAGAACGAACGCAGCAGCGCCATCAGCCCGTCCGAAGCGGTCGAGGAAAAAGTGTCGCTGTCGGATCGTTTCGGCCTGTGGCTTGGATTCCATCCCTGTTCGCAGGACGAATACCTGTCGATGATCGATCGCTATTGCGCGGCATACGGAATCGAGGTCGCGCCGGAAACCTTGCGGGCCGATGCAATCGAATGGCAGGCCACACGGGGCGCAAGGTCAGGTCGTGTCGCCTGGCAGTTCTTCACGGATCTGGCCGGTCGCAACGGTATCGGGCTGACCTGACAGCCTGGCCGGAACGATTACTCGACCGGGCGCGTCTGCAGGCGGGTGTCGATTCCTTTGCCGATGAAATTGACGTAGTTGCCATCTTTGGCGAGCGTTGCGTTGACGCCGTTGATATCGGCCACCCAACCATGACCTTCCGGTGACAGGGAAAAGGTCTGCGGCACATCCTGTGCCTGAATGCCGGCGTTGCCGGAAGACTGAAACGTCATTTCCGTGCAGTCCGCGTTGACTTCGAACTGGGCTTGAAAGCCACCGTCCTCCCCGCGGAATGAACCGCCTGCCCAACGGCAGTCTTCCGCCATGGCGGTCGCGGGACCGAGAATGAGGCCGAGGGTCAAAACGAACTTCATATCGAAACCTCCCGAGGTTGACAACGACCACAGTGTGCGGCGGGCGCAGCCTCCGTCAAGTGACCAGATCAGAAGCGGACCGGACGGGTCAACGCAACGCCTTTGAAGTCCTGGCCGAAGTCTATTCCAGATAGGGCATGGGATTGACGCTGTCAAAACCGTTGCGGACCTCGAAATGCACATAGGCATTGTCGCCGCCGCGCAACTGCGCCAGCTTCTGTCCGCGCCGCACCGGGTCGCCTTTCTTGACCGTGATCTTGTCGACGTTGGCATAGACCGTCAGCAGATTGTCCGGATGGCGCACCACGACGATGGGAATCTGGTCGGCATCTTCGGTGATGGCGGCGACCGACCCGGCGGCGGCGGCGGTCACGGACGTTCCCGGAGCGGCCGAAATGTCGATGCCGTCGTTCTTCCCCTTGGCATAGGTGCGGATGATCTTGCCTTGCACCGGAAAGGCCATCACGGCGTTGCTGCTGATCGACGGTTGTCCCACATCGGTCTTCGGAGGCTCCGGCGGTTTCGGGTCGATCTTTTCATCGGGCAGGGGGGTGGCCGCACTTGGCGGCGTCGGCGTCGGCGATCCGGCGCCCGGTTCTGTCACCGCGGCGGCGGTGGCCGCCGCTGCCGTGCCGCTCCTCTGCGGCGCGGTGCCGCCGACGACGGGAATCAGCAGATATTGGCCTTCGCGGATCGTGAAATCGGAATCCAGCCCGTTCCATTCCGCCAGTGACTTGACCGGAACCTGGTAGAGACGCGAAATCGTGTAAGCGGTTTCGCCCCGGGCCACCTTGTGGCGGACGGGTTCCGGGTTCGGTGTGCTGACGACCGTCGGGGCCGGCCGCGTCGCCGCCGGTTCGAGCGTGCTGGTCTGCACCGGGCTGGTATCGGGCGCGGAATCGATCGCGCTGCCGGCAAGAGTGGCGATATCCACCGCTCCGGTCGCCGCCGAGGGTTCCGCCACGCGGCTGGGGAGCGCCACGATTTCGCCGGCGCGCAACGGGATTGTCGGGTCGAGCCCGTTGTAGCGTGCGACCGCTTCCGGCGACAGCCCGACCCGGTTGGCCACATCCGCCACGGTGTCGCCGCGCCGCGCCACGGCCATCTGGTAATTCGGATAGGATATGACGCCGCGGCTGTCCGGTTCGGGACGTTCCGTCGTGATGTTCCTGGCCGCATCGCTGGTGTTGAACGCGCCGATCTGGCCGCGCATGTCAAAGTCGAGCGGTTGCGAACATCCCGCCACGAGCGCCGCCAGGGCGACCGCGCCGCCGATGCGTGCCAAACCTGTCCGGGAAGAAAATTCCATCTCTCGTTCCTCGCTCTGTCCCCCCTGTTTCATCGGGAGGTTCCGTATCCTGTGCCTGTCATCCGTCCTTGCCGAGCCCTTCGAGCAGGGGAACGAACCGGACGGGGCGGATTTCATCATAATCGAACCCGGTTTCGGACCGATGCACCCGGATCAGCGTCTGCACCGCATTGGACTGACCGACCGGAACCATCATGATACCCCCGATCTTCAACTGCGCCAAGAGCGGCCCGGGGGGGTCTTCGGCGGCCGCGGTGACGATGATGCGATCGAAAGGCGCCTGATCGGGCAGGCCAAAGGATCCGTCCGCCACCATGGCGGTGATATTCGTCAGGCCGATATCGGCAAAGACCTCGTTGGCGGCCCGCACCAGCCGCGCGTGGCGGTCCACCGTGTAGACCCGGCGCGCCAGCTTGGCGAGGATGGCGGCTTGGTAGCCCGATCCGGTGCCGACCTCGAGCACCTTGTCGCGCGGCGTGATCTGGAGCGCCTGGGTCATCAGGCCGACCACCGATGGCTGGCTGATCGTCTGCCCGCAGGCGATGGGGAGCGGCATGTCCTCATAGGCGCGGTCGGCGAAGATGCCGCGCACGAACTTGCCGCGGTCGATCGCCTCCATTGCACCGAGCACTCTCTTGTCGGTGACGCCGCGCGACCGCAGGGCAAACAGGAACTGCATCTGGATTTCGGCGGCGGGTCCGGTCATTCGATGGCTTTCATCGCGTCCAGAACGTCATGCGCCGTCAGATCCGCCCGCATCGGCGTGACCGAGACATAGCCATCCAGATTGACCGCCGCGTCGGTGCCGGGTTCGGTCCTGATCTGCTGATTGCCGCCCTTGATCCAGAGAAACCGCCGTCCGGACGGAGAACTGTGCGGTTCGACACCAAACCGCGTCCCGCGCCGGAATCCCTGCGGTGTGACGCGGATGCCCCTGACTTCACCGGCAGGGACCGGCGGGAAGTTGACGTTGAAGAACAGCCGGTAATCTTCGTCCGCTTGCGGGCAGGAGGTCAGGATCTTCCGGATCACATCGGCACCATGACCGGCGGCGGCGTCAAACGGGTTGTCGAGCCCGAAGTTGCGCGGACCGTAATATTGCGACAGGGCAATCGCCGGCAGTCCCTGGAGCGCGGCTTCCATCGCGCCGCCGAGCGTGCCGGAATACAGCGCGTTCTCGGCTGAATTGTTGCCTCGGTTGACGCCCGACAGAACCAGATCGGGGGCTGCATCCTTCATCACGTCATGCAGGCCCGCCATGACGCAGTCCGCCGGGCTGCCTTCGGCGGCAAAGCGGCGTTCGCCCATCTTTGCGATCATCATCGGATGGGTATAGCTGATGCAGTGGGCGACGCCGGATTGCTCGAATGCCGGCGCCACGGTCCAGACTTCGCCATCCGGTCCGGCAAGATCCGTCGCGATCGCGTCCAGAATCTCGAGTCCCGCTGCGTTGATGCCGTCATCATTGGTGATCAGAATGCGCATGAAATCCTGCCCTTTCGGCCCTTGATAGACGCAGCCCTGAGCACGGGCAAGCAAGCGCGTTTCCGCGGCCCTCGAATTTCGCCGGTCTGTTGTGGGTGGCCCGCAGTGACAACCGCGTTCAGAGCAATGCCAGAAGCCGGGCCGCTTCCTCTGCCGGACGGGCCAGCGCCGTGCGGTCCTCGCCGGGAAAGAATCGCGCGCGCGTCGCCGTGGGCATCGGGGCCGGGGTCAGGACCCGCACTTTCGGTCCGGTCTTCACGGTTTCCGCCGCCCAGCTTTTGGCGAGCGCGATCTGGGCGGCCTTCGTGGCGCCGTAGATGCCGAAGAACTTGTCGCCTGCGCGGGGATCGTCAAAGAAAACGGCCTGGCCTTCCGGCCCGAGCAGGGGCGCGACATAGGGGATCAGGACCGAGGTTGCCGTGGCATTGATCGCGATGGATTTGTCCCAATCCTTGGAATCGACGAAATTCGCGGGACACAGCATCGCGGCATGGATCGCGCTGTGCAGCCAGATGTCCAGCTTTCCCCAGCGGTCGTGTATGCCGCGGCACAGGGTCTGCATCGCCTTCGGGTCGGTGATGTCCATCGGGGCCAGAGTCGCGCTTCCGCCTGCGGCCTTTATCCGGTCGTCGAGTTCTTCGAGCGCGCCCGTCGTGCGGGCGACGGCGACGATGTGATGGGACGGGGCCAGCGCCTCGGCGAGCGCTGCGCCAAGGCCACGGGAGGCGCCGGTAATGAGGGCAAGCTGTGTCATGTGGGCGGTTTGGCCCCTGTTGGCGACCGGGTCAAGCCCGGATCAGCTGGCGGGCAGGTCCAGCCGGAAGGTGCGGCCGTTCTTTTCCATCATCACCCCGGATTCGTCGATTGCGAGCACGCGCCCGCCGGACAGCCTGTCGCCGCGTTCCACGCGCTGGATGGATCCGTTCGGCTTGCGCACAAGCGCGGCGAGGTTGTCGCGGGGACCGAACAGGCCGATCAGGTCGGTTGAGCTCCGGTTGAGCGCACTTTTGGTGGTGGCCATCTTGGCCACGTTCGCGGGCGTTTTCGCCGCCCGGTTCCTGCTTGTCATGGTTGCCTCGATAATCGCGAGAGAATTATGCTGCGATGCAGCAATTTCGGTTCGCGGCGAGTATCACGACCAAAATACGAGGGAAAGAGGGCATACCGCAGCGGATTCGCCGCGTCGGCAACCTCTTGCCCATTGACGCTTCGGCAATCGATGGCCGGAGCTTCTTACGGATCGGGTTCCCAACTGGGCGCGATACGCTAGCATCCTCACCATTGATTGGCAGGGGACCGGGACGTGACGGAAATCGCAATCTATCTCACCGGCTTGATCCTGATCCTGGGGGTCTGGCTGCAATACCGTCGATTCCTGATTTTCGATGAGGAACTTTCGGGCTTGAACGAAGTGTTCGATTTTCCCTTTGCTCTCTGCGAAGTTCTGATCGGCGGAACTTCGATGGAACAGTATCGCGCGGCGAAAGTCACTGTGCTTCAAAAGCAATTGTCAGTTGTCAGCACGGCGCGTCAATCCGGAGCGCCAATGGTCGAAATCATCGATTCACTTGGTAGCCCGCGCCGTATGCCAACCGAGGGTGCCACCGGATTTCTGTTGCGGGAAATCGGATACCAAGAGGACGAAATACGGCATCTGAAATTCTGGCGCTGGATCAAGTACAACCTGCACGCCCTGATCATCCTGGCCTACGCGGTTGGATTCGCGTTTGTCGGCGTGGTGCAAGGACTGGATCGAAGTACGCTCGATCTGTGGCCGGTCGTAGGGGCGCTTGGATGGGCCGTGGCGTTCTCTTTGCAATGGGTGTTCAGCTGGATCTTCCTGTCTGTGGCAATCGCGCTTTTCATAGTAGATTTCATTCAGACCTACACTGATCAGGTTACGCTGGTCTTTGTGCGCAACATCGCACACGCGCTGGCTGAAAACCCGGATCTTCTGTGCGGTCTCGCGGTGATGCTGGTCTCGGCAGCGATCACATCGCTGGTGGATGTCGTGGAACTGGTTTCAGACACCAGGGGATAATCCCCCGGCACGCTGCCTATTCTGCGGCGGCTTTCATCACGAAACCCTGTTCGACCATGTCGGCGGGTTTAACGGGGTATTCCCCGGAAAAGCAGGCGTCGCAATACTGCGGACAGTCCTTGCTGCGCCCCTGCGTTTCGCCGACGGCGCGATACAGCCCGTCCAGCGAAATGAACTTCAGGCTGTCGACTTCGAGATGCGCGCGCATCTCTTCTTCGGACATGGTCGCGGCCAGCAGTTTTTCGCGCTGCGGCGTGTCCACGCCGTAAAAGCAGGGCCAGGCCGTCGGCGGAGACGCGATGCGGAAATGGACTTCCTTCGCGCCGGCATCCAGGATCATTTCCTTGATCTTGCGGCTGGTCGTTCCACGCACCACCGAATCATCGACCAGAATGACCCGCTTGTCCTTGATCAGCGCGCGGTTGACATTCAGCTTCAGCCGCACGCCCATGTTGCGGATCTGCTCGGTCGGTTCGATGAAGGTGCGGCCCATATACTGGTTGCGGATGATCCCCATGGCGTAGGGGATGCCGCTTTGCAGGGAATAGCCGATGGCCGCAGGGGTGCCGCTGTCGGGCACCGGGCAGACGAGATCGGCATCGACCGGGCTTTCCTTGGCCAGTTCGCGGCCGATGTTTTCACGGGTTTCATAGACGCTGCGCCCGCCCAGGATGCTGTCCGGTCGGCTGAAATAGACATGTTCGAAGATGCAGAAGCGCGAGGGCTGCGGGCGGAACGGGAAATGGCTTTGCACGCCGTTGCCGTTGATGACCACCATTTCACCGGGCCGGATTTCGCGGACGAATTCGGCCCCGATGATGTCCAGCGCACAGGTTTCCGAACTCAAGGCCCAGCCGTCGCCGATCTTGCCCAGGACCAGCGGGCGCACGCCGAGCGGATCGCGCACGCCGATCAGCTTGGTGCGGGTCATCGCGACCACGGAAAACGCGCCTTCGACCTTGCGCAGGGCTTCCTCCATGCGGTCGGGGATCGACCGCCCCATGGATCGCGCCATCAGGTGGATGATGCATTCGCTGTCCGACGAGCTTTGAAAGATCGAACCGCGTTCGATCAGTTCGCGCCGCAGGGCGTTGGCGTTAGTGATGTTGCCATTATGCGCGATGGCCGCGCCGCCCATGGAGAATTCGCCAAAGAACGGTTGCACGTCGCGAATCGCGGTCTGCCCCTTGCTGCCCGAGGTGGAATAACGCACATGCCCGATCGAGATCGGGCCCGGCAGGGTTTCCATGATCTTCTGGCTGGTGAAATTGTCGCGCACATAGCCGAAGCGGCGGGCCTGGTTGAAACCGGTTTCAGGGGCGTGGCTGACGATGCCGCCGGCTTCCTGGCCTCGATGTTGCAGCGCGTGCAGGCCGAGCGCGACGAAAGTCGACGCATCCTGAACGCCGATGACGCCGAAAATCCCGCATTCTTCGCGAAGCTTGTCGTCGTCAAAAGGGTGAGCGGGCGGCATGTGCAGGTCGGCCAAGGCGTGGCAGCTCCGAATCCGTTGGCAGGGTCGGGACATGACATAGTGCGTCTGTCGCCCGGTGTCACCTGCCGCTGTCATGAAAGCGTTGCATATCGGACGTTCCAAAAGCCGGTGCCCGGGATGCGGGTAAAGTCAAAGGCCGCCTCCGAACGAGGCGGCCATTTGCGCGGGTCTTGGATCGGATCGGATCAGGCGGCCCGGGCCGGGGCATATCCGTGGGGATCGAGCGCGAGATGCCCGCCGTTCAGCATCGTCAGCAGGGCGCGGGTCTCGCCGTAGCCCAGGGTGCGGAAGAAGGGATCGGTCGTTTCGGACGGAACATGGATCAGCGCGCCGGTCTGGGCATAGACGATTTCTTCGGTGGCGAAGGTCAGTTCGGTTGCCGTCATCTCGCCCAACCCGGTCAGCGCGGTAATGCCCCGAAACCCGGTCATGGCCGCTGCCGGTGCCAGCACGCAGGGCGTCTGGAACAGGGTCTCGCATTCCGGTTCGATCACGGCGACGTGCTGCCCGGCGGTCAGGACAAGGTCGGAGCAGTTGTTCAGAACGCCGGCGGGCACATGGATGGCGCGGGCGGTTCCGGCCGCCAGGGCATGGGTGCGGATGCCGGTGATCTCGGTGAAACCGCCGTCCAGCGTATAGACCTCGTCGCCCTCTTTCAGCGTCTCGACCGAACGCCAGCCGGAGGGCGTTTCCAGCAGCGTTCCGGCCCGAAAGGCGCTGGTTTCCTCGCGCTTGGGCAATGGCAGAACAGGGGTCTGTGCGACGATGGCGGTGGGCTGGAATTGGGCGAAAGCCTGGCCGTGGTTGAGAAGCATCTTGCAAGTCCTTTGTCAGAGTGTCCGGTTTGTCTGACAACAAGCTGGCACCGAAAATTTGCCGTTTTTTCGTCACTATTGGGGCGTTAATGTTCTACTTTTTCCAGAATGCGCAAGAAACGGCCGCAGCACCCCGGATTGGGGTGTTTCTGCGAACGCGTGGTAAGGTTCTGTTAACCAAGCGGGGTTGTTCCTGCCGTCAAATTGTCGCGGACGAACGGCGATTCTGTGGCCGTTCGGATTTCAATCTGGGCGAATCTTGGGAAAAACGCGGGCGCCGGAGGCTGATTCCTTGGCTCACTCGCCGCAGGAACTGACCAGGTTCTCGTATTGCTGTGTGATCCAGCCGAGCGCCTGTTCCGGATTGCGCTGTTCGATCGCATCGGTCAGCCGCGCGAAGACCTGGGCCGACCGGCTTTCGTCCACGATCGTGAAGGTTTGTCCGGTTATGACGGTCTCGTAGACGAAGAAGGCGATGGCGACCAGAAGGACGCCGCGGGCCACCCCGAAGAAGAACCCGAGTCCCTGATCGACGCCCCCCAGCGCGGACCGCTGAACCAGTGACGAGAACAAGGGCGTGAAGAACGACACCAGAATCAGGGCGACGGCGAAGACCGCGGCGAAGGCGGCGATGATGCTGAGTTCGCAGCTATCGGCGACGAGTTCGCCCAGAACCGGAATTTCCTTGATCAGCGGTTCGACCTTGGGCGCGAAGAGGAAACCGAGGATGGCGGCGGCGATCCAGCCGGCAATCGCCATGACCTCGCGCACGAGGCCGCGCGAATAGGCCAGCAAGGCAGACAGAACGATGATCAGGGCGACCACCCCGTCGATAATTGTGAAACCTTCCATAGTCCTCGCCTGTTCTACTGCTGCCGTCCGACGGGTCGAGCGATCTTACCCGGCCCCGAACACTTCGCCAACAAATCCTGTCAAGTCTGTAGCCCGCGTTAACGCAAGCCCGTCTTTTGTGCCGGTTTTGCCACCCGCTGGAGCGATAGCGGCGGTAAAACCAAGTTTTCGCGCTTCTTTCAACCTGTTTTCTGTCTGCGGGGCAGGGCGCAAGGCGCCCGACAGGCTGATTTCGCCGAAAACCACCGTGTCGGCCGGCAAAGCGGCGTCTTCCCGCGCAGAGAGCAGCGCGGCGGCGACCGCGAGATCCGCGGCGGGTTCCGAAATCTTCAGCCCGCCCGCCACGTTGAGATAAACGTCCAGCCCGGCGAAAGGGATGCCGCAGCGGGCTTCGAGCACGGCGAGGATCATTGCGAGCCGGCCGCTGTCCCAGCCGACCACGGCGCGGCGCGGCTGGCTGTGTGGGCTGGGCGCGACCAGCGCCTGCAATTCGACCAGCACCGGCCTCGTGCCTTCGATTCCGGCAAAGACCACCGATCCCGGCGTGGGACGGCCGCGTTCGGACAGAAACAGGGCCGAGGGGTTGGAGACTTCGGCCAGACCCATTCCCGTCATCTCGAACACGCCGATCTCGTCCGCCGGGCCAAAGCGGTTCTTGACGGCGCGCAGGATTCGGAACTGATGGCCTCGTTCGCCTTCGAAATAGAGCACCGTGTCGACCATGTGCTCTACCACGCGGGGGCCGGCGATCTGGCCTTCCTTGGTGACATGGCCGACCAGCACCACCGACAGGCCTCGGCGCTTGGCGAAGGTCGTCAGTTCATGCGCGGCGGCGCGGACCTGGCTGACCGAGCCTGGCGCGCTTTCCACATTGTCCGCCCACATGGTCTGGATCGAGTCGATGATGACCAGCTGCGGGCGTTCCACGTCCAGCGTGGTCAGGATATCGCGCAGGTTGGTTTCGGCGGCCAGTTTGACCGGCGCGGCGGCCAGCCCCAGCCTCTGCGCCCGCATCCTGACCTGCGCGCTGGCTTCTTCGCCGCTGACATATAGCGTCTTGAGCCCGGCGGCCGCGAACCTGGCGGCGGCCTGAAGCAACAGGGTTGACTTGCCGATGCCCGGATCGCCCCCGACGAGGATCGCCGAGGAGGGCACCAGACCGCCGCCCAGAACGCGATCCAGTTCCTCCATCCCCGACAGGGTGCGCGGCGGCGGCGCTTCTTCGGTCGACAGGTCGGTCAGGGTGATCGGACTGCCGCGTTTCGCACCCAGCGACCTGGACGCGGGCCCCGAGGACAGCGGCGCTTCTTCGGAAATCGTGTTCCAGTCGCCGCAGGCTTCGCAACGTCCGGACCATTTGGAAAACGAGGCCCCGCAGGCCGAACAGGAGAAGGTCTTGGATTTTGCCATGATGTCTTGTGACCGCTCAGCGTTTGGCCGTCAAATGGCTAAACAGGATCGAGGCGAGAACGCAGCCGGTGAACAGGTAGAGCCCCCAGGCGGTCTGCACCGTCGCCAGCCCGATGCCCTTGACGACCACGATGTAGAGCGCGATCAGGAAAATGTCGGCCATCGCCAGCTTGCCGAGGATGTCGAGCGCCGGCAGCACCTTGCGCCGCATCAGCCCGAACTGGATCAGCGCCAGGCCGATGGTCTTGAGATAGGGCGCAAAGACCGCGAGGAACGTCACCAGCAACGCCAGCGCCACATCGGTATCCCACAGGGCCTGAAGGCCGGAGATCACCGAGATCTCGGTCAGGCCGAACAGCGGCAGGTCGATCCCGGCCCGCAGGAGCGGCGCGAACCAGGCCACGGGATAAAGCAGGAGAAGCGACAGGTTGGCGAGGCGCAGCAGCACGGAATTCCCCTTTCTTGCGGGCCTTGAGGCGATGTGACCGTGAAATCCGCCACATGCAAGCCCTTGCAAGCGCCATCGACCGGAAGGTCGGGAATAGCGGGCTTTGCCGCAAACCGGGCGCATGCTAGCAAGGTATCGCTTGACAGGAGGTTTCCCCATGCGCCCGTTCCTGATCTGCGCACTTCTGGCCTTGCCGGCCTGTTCGGAGGGTCCCTACCGTTTGCCCTACGCCGACGGCACCGAGGTTCTGATTACCAACGACGAGACGACCCATTCGACTCCGGACGCCCCGATGTTCGACATGCGGGCAAGCTTTGCCAATGAACCGCTTGTCGCGGCCAAGGCTGGCTGGGTGCGGTATTTCCGCGATACCGGCGACAGTTCCGCCCCCAACGACCGCAACAATTATGTCTGGATAGAACACCCGCTGGATTATTGCCAGGCGTCGGGTTCTGTGCCGCCCGGCGGCCAGTCCGGCTGCCGGGCCTGCGCCCGCGGCGCCGGGCGCTGCAACGAATGGAGCCTGTATGCCCACATGGCCCAGAACAGCGTGTCGGGCACTGCGGGGCTGTCGACCGGGGACTGGGTCGATGCGGGGCAGCAGATCGGGATAGAGGGCGATGTCGGCTTCACCCCCTGCGCCGCAGGCGACACGACGCCGCTATGCGGGCGGCACGTGCATTTCTCGGTGTTCCGGCCCGATCCGGACAATCCGGTCCTGATCCCGGATGGGCGGGGCACCTACGAGGCCTATGCCGAGGCCAACGGCCGGCCGGAACGGATCCCGCTGTTCTGCACGTCGGCGGGTCTGCGGCGGGCCGTGCAGGGCAGCGTTCATGTCGCGGCCGCCTGTCCGTGACCGGCCGCGTCACCGCACCGCTTCGATCGGCCCTTCGGCGCGGCCGTGGATGAACTGGTCGAGGTAGGGATCGCCCGAATCGTCCATTCCTGCCACCGGTCCGGTCCATTTGATCACCCCGTCATGCAGCATCGCCACATTGTCGGCGATGGCGCGCACGCTGGTCATGTCGTGGGTGATGGTCATGGCCGTCGCGCCCATTTCGACCACGATCTCGCGGATCAGGTCGTTGATGACGCCCGCCATGATCGGGTCGAGTCCCGTGGTCGGTTCGTCGAAAAAGATGATCTCCGGTTCGGCGGCGATGGCGCGCGCCAGACCGACACGCTTCTGCATTCCGCCGGACAGTTCGGCGGGAAACAGGTCGGCGACATCCGGTTTCAGTCCGACGCGGCGCAGTTTCTCGACCGCGATGTCGCGGGCTTCGGACTGCGGGCGCTTGAGCGAACCGCGCAAGAGCCGGAATGCCACGTTCTGCCAGACCGGCAGGCTGTCGAACAGGGCGCCGCCCTGGAACAGCATGCCGAACCGCGCAAGGAAGGCGTCGCGGTCGCCTTTCGCCGCATCCTTGCCATCGACGAGAATGGCGCCTGAATCCGGCTGAATCAGCCCGAGGATGCATTTCAGCGCCACCGACTTGCCGGTGCCGGAACCGCCGATGATCACCATCGAGGTGCCCTTGGGAACGTGCAGGGTCATGCCGCGCAGGACCTCTTTGCTGCCAAAGGCCTTCTTGACGTTCTCCATCCGGATCATATCGAGAAGAACACCCCCGTGAGCACGAAATTGGCGGCGAGGATCAGGATGGCGGCCACTTCGACGCTGTCCTTGGTGGCGCTGCCGACCCCCTGCGCTCCGCGCCCGGACTGCATCCCGTAGTAGCAGCCCATGAGGGCGGCGATCACGCCGAACACCGCGCCCTTGACCAGCGACGACACGATGTCGCGGGATTCCAGGAAATCGACCGTGTTCTGAAGATAGGCCGCCGCGTTGAAACCCAGGTTCTGGACCGCGACCACGTATCCGCCGCCGATGCCGATGATATCGCCAACCGCCACCAGCATCGGGAGGGTGATGAAGGCGGCGAGCACGCGCGGCGCGACAAGGTATTTCATCGGATGCGTGGACAGGGTGACCAGGGCGTCGATCTGCTCCGTCACCTTCATCGTGGCGATTTCCGCAGCTATGGACGAAGTGACGCGGGCCGCGATCATCAGCCCGACGAGCACCGGGCCCAGTTCGCGCACCATGCCGATGGCGACGATCTGGGGCACCACCGCTTCGGCGTTGAACCGCGCGCCGCCGGAATAGATCTGCAACGCCAGCGCGCCGCCGGTGAAGATCGCCGTCAGCCCGACGACCGGCAGCGAAAGCCAGCCGATATTCATCAGCGCATTTGCGAATTCGCGCGGATAATAGGGCGGTCGAAAGATATGCATGAAAGCCTGCGCCGCAAACAGCGCCATCCGGCCCGTGACCGCCAGCAGAGTCAGGACGGCGCGGCCGAGCCGTTCCAGAAGGCTCAGTGGGTTCATCCGCGATACTCCCGCCGGTACCGGGGACCGAGCGAGGTCAGGATTTCGTAGCCGATGGTGCCGGCGGCGTCGGCCAGGGCGTCCACGCCTTGCCCGGGTCCGAGGATCGACAGGGTTTCGGGGGGCTGCGCCAGATCGGTAACGTCGGCCGAGATCAGATCCATGGAGATGCGCCCGGCCAAGGGACAGGGCACGTCTCCACTGTAAAGGCTGATGTTCGGCCCCATGGCCCGGATCAGACCGTCCGCATAGCCTGCGGCGACGGTCGCAATGCGGCAATCGCGCGGCGCGGTCCAGGTATTGCCGTATCCGACGGTTTCACCTGCGGACACATCCCGGATCTGGATCACCGGAAGGTCCAGTGCGACCGCCGGTCTGGCATCCACGAAGGGAAGACCGCCATAGAGCCCGACGCCGGGCCGCGTCAGGTCGAAATGATAGTCCTTGCCCAGCAGGATCCCGCCCGTCGCGGACAGGGATCGCGGCGCGTCCACGTCCGCGGTCATCCCGGCGAATTCGCGCAGCTGGCGGGCATTCATCGGGTGGTCCGGTTCGTCCGCGCAGGCAAGGTGCGACATCACGAGAACCGGGGATGCCGGCAGGCTGATCCCGCGAATGGCGGCCCATTCGGCGGCTTCCATGCCGAGCCGGTTCATGCCGGTGTCCAGCTGGAAGCCGAAGGCCTGCGCGGGCATCCGTTCCATGTGATGCAGGACCTGTTCTGCCGAATTCAGCATCGGGGTCAGATCATGCGCCGCAATCAGGTCCGTATCGCCGTCCATATGCCCGGAGAAGATGCCGATCATCGGGCCGGGACCCAGGGCCTGGCGCACGACCGCGCCTTCCTCTGCCACGGCGACAAAGAACCGCCGCGCGCCGGCCTCGGCCAAAGCCCGCGCCACCCGCGCCGCGCCCAGCCCGTAGCCGTCCGCCTTGACGACCGCGCTGGTCTCGCAAGTGGACAGGCGGTTAAGCGCGCGCCAGTTGTCGGCGATGGCGGAGAGGTCAATGGTCAGTATTGCAGCGCTCATGGGCCGTTCATGACATGGACGCGGCGGGCGTCAAGAGGCAATCCCGTATCGGGTTGCTGGCCGTGGCCGTTGGAATCGCCCGAAATGCGAACGCTGAAAGCCAACCGGGACCGGCGGGGTCAGAACTCCTGGCTGTCGCCGGTCTGCCAGGGTTTTACGAGATTCCCGAACCGGGTGAACTTGCCTTCGAAGCTCAGTTCGACGGTGCCGATCGGGCCATGGCGCTGTTTGCCGATGACGACTTCGGCCTTGCCGTGCAGCTTTTCCATGCGGTCCTGCCATGCCGCCATCTCGTCGAGCCGGTCGTCGGACGGCTTTTCGCGCTCGACATAGTATTCCTCGCGGAACACGAACATCACCACGTCGGCATCCTGTTCGATCGACCCGGATTCGCGCAGGTCCGACAATTGCGGGCGCTTGTCCTCGCGGTTTTCGACCTGACGGCTGAGCTGGGACAGGGCGATCACCGGAATATCGAGTTCCTTGGCGATGGCCTTCAGCCCCATCGTGATTTCGCTGATCTCGTTGACGCGGTTTTCCGACTTTCCGGTGCCGCGGACCAGTTGCAGGTAGTCGATGATCAGAACGTCCAGCCCATGCGTGCGTTTCAGCCGCCGTGCCCGCGCCGCCAGTTGCGAGATCGGCAGCGCCGGCGTGTCGTCGATGTAGAGCGGGCAGGCTTCCAGCGACTTGGCGGCATCCACGAAGCGGCGGAACTCCGCTTCGGTCATGTCGCCGCGGCGAATCTGTTCGGACGGCACTTCGGAGGCTTCCGACAGGATGCGCGCGGCGAGCTGTTCGGCGCTCATCTCCAGCGAATAGAACCCGACGACGCCGCCGTCCACGGTGCCTTCGGTGCCATCCGGCAGCAGGCCGCGTTTATACGCCTTGGCGACATTGAACGCGATATTGGTGGCCAGCGATGTCTTGCCCATCGAAGGCCGTCCCGCAAGGATCAGAAGGTCGGAACGGTGCAGTCCTCCCAGTTTCTTGTCCATGTCGATCAGCCCGGTGGACACGCCCGCCAGTCCGCCTTCGCGCTGGTAGGCGGCGTTGGCGACGTTCACCGCGTCGGTGACGGCGCGCAGGAAACTCTGGAACCCGCTTTCGGTCTGGCCCTGCTCGCTCAGCTTGTAAAGCTGCTGTTCGGCCTCGACGATCTGTTCGCGCGGTTCGCTGGAAACATCCACCCGTGCCGCCTTGTCGCTGATGTCCCGGCCAAGACCGATCAATTGCCGGCGGATCGCGAGGTCATAGATCATCTGCGCATAATCGCGCACCGCAAAGGCGCTGATCGCGGCCCCGGCGAGACGGACCAGGTAAGCAGGTCCGCCCAGTTCCTTCAGCCCTTCGTCGCCTTCCATGAAGGCCTTGAGCGTGACCGGCGAGGCAAGCTGGTTCTTGGCGATCCGGGCGGCGGCGATCTCGTAGATGCGGGCGTGTACCGGGTCGTGGAAATGCTGCGGACCGATGATGCTGGCGACCCGGTCATAGACGTCGTTGTTGGTCAGGATCGCGCCCAGCAGTTGCTGTTCGGCTTCGACCGAATGCGGCATCGCGTCTGTAGCTCCGGTTTCGGGACTGCTCCCGTCGAAGCTGGTGATCTCGTTCATGTCGTGCCCCCAATTCGCCCCAGGTGGCCGCGTGTTGCCGCAGGCTCTTGTCTCTGGCCGGTGCGTGTCGCGCTGCCGGTGCCGGGTCATAGCGCAGGGTCTGCCGACCCTGCAAACTGTATCTTTCTGTGGATAGTCTGTGCATATCCCGGTGCCCCATCATGTTGCATGATGCGGCGGGCGCCGGTCAACATCTTGTGTGGCCATCGAGGAGGGTTTGCGCCGCCCGTGTGCTTTCAGCCGCAGGCAGAGCGGCCACACGCCGCATGAAATCCGCGCTTCTATCGCGGGAGAAGATCGAAAGATGATTCAACCTACGGTCGAATCATGTGGAGGGACGGGAGGTTGCGGTTTTTTGCGTCAGGAGGACTGACGCGCCTCCTGCCAGGCGCGGGGATTCGTCAGGAACGATTCGACTTCCGCAAGGGTCTGGGCATCGAAGGCGCCGGATAGCTTCGCCTCCTCCAGCACGTCCCACCAGGTGCACAGGTGATGCAGGGCGACCCCATGGTCCCCGAGCGTCTTTTCGGTTTCCGGAAAGATGCCGTAGTAGAAGATCACGGCGGTATGCGCGCAGGTGGCGCCGGTGTCGCGGATCGCATCGACGAAGCTGAGCTTGGACCCGCCGTCCGTGGTCAGATCCTCGACCAGCAGCACCCGGTCGCCTTCGGCCATCACGCCTTCGATGCGGGCGTTGCGGCCGTAACCCTTGGGCTTCTTGCGCACATAGGTCATCGGCAACCCCATGCGTTCGGCCACCAGGGCCGCAAAGGGAATCCCCGCCGTTTCGCCGCCCGCGATATTGTCGAAGGTCTCGAATCCCGCGTTGCGCATGACCGTGACCGTCAGGAAATCCATCAGCGTGGACCGGATGCGCGGATAGGAGATCAGCTTGCGGCAATCGATATAGGTCGGGCTGGGAAGACCCGAGGCCAGGATGAACGGTTCCGCCGAATTCAGATGAACGGCCTTGATTTCCAGCAGCATCCGGGCAGTCAGGCGGGCCATTTCTTCGGCCGGGGGATACGAGGTGGGGATCATCTGGGACTCCGTTCGATTTGCAGCGGGTTGCGGTGGGCTAGTCGGCGACGGACCAGTGCAGTGGAAAACCGGGATCGAAAACGGTGACGGTGTCCGTGCCGACACCGATCTTGTCCGGATACTGCACCTCTGCGCCTTTCGTCAGGGTCAGGTCCGCCGTGTTCACCGGCAGGCGATAGAAACCCGGTCCGAACAGCGAGGCAAAGCCTTCGAGCTTGTCCAGCGCCTGTTCGCGTTCAAAGACTTCGGCCAGGATCGACAGGGTGTTGGTGGCTGTGAAGCACCCGGCGCAGCCGCAGGCGTTTTCCTTCAGACCGTCGGTGTGCGGGGCGCTGTCGGTGCCCAGGAAAAACCTGTGATCCCCGGAGGTTGCCGCCTTGACCAGCGCCAGGCGATGGGTTTCGCGCTTGGCGACGGGAAGGCAATAATAGTGGGGTTTGATCCCGCCGACGAGAATATGATTGCGATTGATGACGAGGTGATGGGTCGTGATCGTGGCCGCCAGATCGGCGGTGCTGGACAGGACGTAATCCACCGCGCCCGAGGTGGTGATGTGTTCCATCACCACGCGCAAACCGGGGGTGGACCGGCGGATGGGATCCAGGATGCGGTCGATGAACACCGCTTCGCGGTCGAAAATGTCGATGTCGGCCGACGTGACTTCGCCATGCACGCAAAGCGGCAGGCCGATGTCGGCCATGCGTTCCAGCACCGGGCGGACGCTGTCGAAATCCGACACGCCGCTTGCCGAATTGGTGGTCGCCCCCGCCGGATAGAGCTTCACGGCCCGGACCAGACCGCTGGCATGGACCGCGGCGACGTCGTCCGGGTCGGTGTCTTCGGTCAGGTAGAGCGTCATCAGCGGCTCGAACGTCATTCCGTCGGGCAGGGCGGCCATGATCCGGTCGCGATAGGCGGCCGCCTGCTGCCCGGTCACGACCGGGGGCACGAGGTTCGGCATGATGATCGCGCGGGCGAAATGGCGGGCGGTTTCGGGCAGGACCGCCGCCAGCATGGCGTCGTCCCGCAGGTGCAGGTGCCAGTCGTCGGGGCGTTTGATCTTCAGGGTCTGTGTCATGCGCTTCCGCTAGCACAGGCCGTTCGCGCCGACCAGAGGGGCGAGACGATTTGCGCCGTTTCAAACCCGCGGGATGCGCTGCACTCTGACCCCGGTTGGAGAAACCGGATGCGCAGGACACTTACATTCAGGCATGGCTATGCGGTCGATGCGGACAGGCTGTTCGCGCTGGTTTCGGATCTGGACACGCTGGATGCGATCAGCGGGCCCTGGTTGCGGTTTCTTCACCTGCCGTCCGGACCCGTGGTCCAGGGTCAGGTCATCGATGTCGGGGTTTCGGTCTTTTGCCTGTTCCCGGAAAGGCCCTACAGGATGCAGGTGGTCGTCTTTGACCCGGTCGCGCGCAAGCTGCGCAGCGAGGAATCCGGCCTGGGCATCCGCAAGATGGTGCATGGTGTCCAAGCGCGCCCGGACGGACGCCATTCGGTTCTGCTGGAACACATCGACATCGATGCCGGGTCGCTGACGCCTGTCGTTGCGGCCTTCGTCTGGATCGCTCACAAATGGCGGCACTACCGCCGCCGTTCCCTTCTTGCGAACGATGGGGTGCCGTCCTGAAACGCATTTTCCGAAAATCACCGAGTGGTCTGACGGCGCCTGATTCCGGATCAATCATGGGGTGCGGCGCATGTTGTTGGGCATGGCAGGGCCATCAGCAGACGGACAAAAAGCGCCGGGTAACTTCCCGCCCCATCGGGGCATGAAACCGGTCCTGCCGCCATGCAACGGCCAATCAGTGCAGGTTCGCAAGGGCAGAAATTACTTCAGCTTTCCATGTCGAGCGCGAGCGCATAGGCGGCCCGTTCGGTGTCGGTCAGCCTGACCCTGAGCGCCTGTTGATACAGGTCTTCGAATTCGGGCATTCCGCGCAACTCCTCGGCCTTCGCGTGGTGCCATTCCAATCCCTGCCGATGCAGGTGCCGTATGGTGTCGTCCTGCAACAGGCGGTCGTATTCCGCCCGGACCCTGGGGATGTTGCGCTTGATCGTCACGTCCCGGTGGCCGGACCAGTCCATGCGAATCCAGTAGTTCAGGCCGATGGACCGATCGACATGCAGCGCACGTCCGCGTTGCCGCTTGACAAGGAAACTGTCGGCGCTGCGCAGGGCATAGTGGTTCAGTTGCAGAAGGTCATAGCCGACGGAAGTCCTGGAATTGCGCCAGCCTCGATCCACGACCTCGGACGTCATGTCCTCGCCCGAGCCGTTGACCCAACGCACATTGTCTTTCTTCGCCGGATCCAGCTTGTTGGGGCGGTGGCAGCTCATCTTCTCATAGGCGCCGATATTGCGGAACATTGTCTTGAAGCCCCAGACCGTATGCGGTTTGGGGCAGTATTTCGGTGCGCAGGTGTCGAACTGGTCGATGACGAATTCATCGCCCAGCCGCCTGATCCCGTTGTGCCCGAACAGACGCCATGTCATCGCGATGTTGCTGGCGTCGGGGACAAGCGCGAGAAAATCATCCAATGTTCCGTTTCCCGCGCGGACGTTGATGAACTCATCCACGTCGATATGGACGATCCAGTCGGCGGAACTGACGACCGGTTCCTTCAGCGCCCGGTTCAACGCGTGCTGCTGCGGAGATTTCCCCTTCCAGATGTCGTTGCTGCGATGGTGCAGCACGCCCATCGCCTGTAGGCGCTCCAGGATTTCGGATGTGCCGTCGTCGCAGTCGTTCGTGTAGATCACAAACGTATCGACGCCGATGGAACGGTGATACGCCACCCATTCCAGGATATAGGGGGCTTCGTTCTTCATGCAGGCCACGATCACTTTACCGGAAGACCCATCTTGCAAGATCCGCGGCGGAACCGGGTCAAAGGCCGGCGCAAGGATGTCTTCCCGCGTCGCACCCATGCGGTTGTGCGGCGCCATATGCGAGGATCTTAGCTGCCTGAGATTGCGGGCTGCCAGTGGCGGCAAGATGGCCGCCGATGCCTCGGGACCCGGTTCGCCTGAATCCCCATTGGCCACAGGGATTTGGGGCTCGTGTCCGCGCGGCAAACCGGCTCGCTGCGCCTTGTCGATGCGATACATGAAACCCAGAAGATACTGGCTGGCGCGAAAGCCGTTCCCGGGGTCGGCTTCCTGCCAGGTGTCGTCCGGAAAATCCGGGGCAAACGTATCCTCGCCGAGCGCGGGGTGAGCGCCGACCAGGTCCGCTACCTGTCCGCGAAACCGTTCGGAAACGGCGCACAGGCTGCCCGGTGCCAGCGGCGCACCGTCGATCTGGATCTCCCGAAGAAAACTCTGCCAGAGAGGAAGCGGAAGCCGGCGTCTTCCCGTGCCCAGCATCCGGCAGATCAATACGTTCAACTGCCGCGCCCGCGCCAGCCCCTCCGCCGAGGGAAGAGGCGGGACAGAGGGCATTATCGAGGCCGCCAGATCATGCATGAGACCGAAACTTTCGCGGATTTCATCGGCAATCCGTGCGGTTTTGAATCTTGCGGGGTCCAGCGGGCGCAGGGACAGGCTGTTCGGCCCGAAGGCGGATTCCCAGAACCGGACCAGTGCGGTGTAGTCCAGCCAGAAGGGCGCTCCCTGGTTTTCCTCGAACACACCGGTCGATGGGTCGATGTCCGGCGCCGCGTCGATACAGGCCCGCCACCAGTCGGGCCTCTGCGCAAGTTCGATCTCACGGCTCAACGGCACCGTGCGCCCGGTCATGACCTGAGCGGCGTAGTGGCGCGCGAGCATTCGCGCCGGTTCATCGACATGAGCGACGATGGAAATGTCATCCGAGAACCGGTTCAGCAAGGTCTTCAGCCGGTCCAGTTCGCTTTCCCGGTGCAATGCTGTGCCAAGCTGTGCGCAAGACAGGATCAGGTTTTCCGGCCTGGCCCGGGCGATTTCCCGGTCGAGATCGGCAATCAGGGCCTCGCGCAGGCCGCGTTGCCGGTTCGGGTCCAGAAGATTCTGTCCGAACCGAAGGGGGTCGATGTGATCATGGTCAGTCACCGCCATGAAAAGCCGGGCATGGTCCTCTGCCCCCGGACTGCGGGCAAAAAGGTTGCCCCGTTCCGCCATCTGGTCGCGCTGACCGGACATCACCCGTTGCATCTGCGCAGTCCGGTGCGCGTCCAGCCCGATATGAAGATGGATGCGCATCAGGTGGCAGATGCCCCGGCCCGCACCGGGTTCGCGTTCAACCGGCCCCACCAGGGAAGTTCCAGTCCAAGGAAATCGCCGATCCGGTCGCGCGCCAGGGGATCGGCAATATCGTAGGTCAGGTAATCCGGGTCATCCCCGAAGAACCGGGCCAGCGCGGCATAGTGCCCTCTGATCCACTGCATCCGCTCCTTCGTCGTTTGCCCGTAGTCGCGCGGCAGGCCGGGAATGGCCGAATTCGGCAGCCGGCTCATGCCCAGATCGGACCAGGCCAGCATCGATTGCGAGAGTTCAAAGGGATCGCGGCAGGACGCCAGGAACTTCAGCCCCGGATTGTGCACCCGCAGCGCCATGATCAGGGCAAAGTCCATCTGCGGCCAAAGGGAGTCATCCTCGCGCAGCAGGCTCATTTCCGAAATTGCGTCGATTTCGGACAGCAACGCGCCCGGATCACCGGACTGAAAATAGCCGCGATACAAGAGTTCCGCCACGAACTGGCCCTTCAGCGCGGCATCCGATGTGCTGCGCCTGCGGATTCTGCGGTCGGCGACCTTCAGGCCCGCGCGGCGCAACGCCCTGGCCAATGTCGTGGTGCCGGTTTTCGGCAGCCCCAGGTTGACGACCCGCAACACGATCAGAGCAGCCCCAGATCGGCGAGCATCGCCTCTTCCTGCGGGGGCAGCGTGCTGGCCGACGTCAGCAGGCTGCGCATGCGCCGATAGGCAGGCCGTCCTGCCAGTTCGACGCATCTGGCCCGGTGCAGACGGACACATTCCCGGTGCAGAGCGGCAATTTCGCGGTCCGCGTGAAAATCCCGCAACGCGGCGGTCAGGGCGGGCAAATACCTGTGGATGCTTGTATCGGAATGGGCGGGATCGTTGCGTTCGCGCCAGTAGGTGTCGTCAAAGACACGGTTCTCGCGATTCACGTCGCCCCGTGCGGTCTTGACCAGATAGCTGTCAAGCGATCGCAGGGCATAGTGGTTGAGCGTGGCGTGGGTCCGCGCGCCCCGCGCGGGAAACCGGCGGATACGCCGCGTATTGGCGGCCATCAGAAACTTGTGCGGCACCGCGCGGCCGGATCCGTCGGTCCAGACCGGCCGATCGGCAGGCGCAAGGTTGCCTTTGAAAAATGGCCTGTGAGCGCCGAAATACTGCAAGGGGAAATCGCGCCGAACCAGCGTTTTGACTTCGATCGCCGTTTCGCCGCACCAGATGTCCGGGTTGTGCGACCGTCTGAACTGCGCGATCACGGGTTCGTCGGCATAATGCTCCACGCCGTCGTTGGCGAAGAACTGAAAACTGACGGAAATCGCATGGGGATCGCCACAGGCGGCAATCAGCGCCGGTATGGTGTGATCGCCCGAATGAATGTTGAGAAACTCGTCGACATCGGCCACCCAGACCCAGTCGGCCTCAGACACAATGTCCTGATCCCGCGCGTGTTTCAGCGCTTCCATCTGGTAGTTCCGTCCTCTTGCCGGGTTCGGAAGGTGCCGCACGATCCCGCGCGCCGCCAGTGCGTCGAGCAAGGCGTCGGTGCCATCGTCGCAGTCGTTGGAATAGAACAGGAAATCCGTCACCCCGAGCAATCCGTTGAACGCGATCCACTCCAGAAGAAACGGGCCCTCGTTCTTGACGCAGGTTATCGCAGTGATCCGCATTCCATCCCTCGCGCCGCGCGCCGGCGTCGGCCCTGCCTTGAACCGGTCTGCCTCTGCGGTCTCTCTCGGCGCATTTCTATCGCCGCAAACCTTGATAATTCATGACATTCCTACGGGAACCGGTCAACGCCGGCGCTGTCCGGGCGTCGTCGTGGCAACCTGCGGTCTAAGACCATGGTCCCACAGCCCGCCGCTTGACGGCGCCGCCGAATTCGTGACCTTTTGGGCGTCAGAGGAGATCACATGCAGATACCGCAATCCATCGATGCCGTTCAGCAGATGCTGTCGGAACAGGGCTATGTCTGCGGTCGGGCGCTGGCGACGGTCGTTTTCCTGTCGCTGAAACTGGGCCGGCCGCTGTTTCTCGAAGGCGAAGCCGGCGTCGGCAAGACCGAGATCGCCAAGGCCCTGGCCGCCGGGCTGAACCGGCGCCTGATCCGTCTGCAGTGCTACGAAGGGCTCGATGCCTCTAGCGCCGTCTACGAATGGAACTTCCCGGCGCAGATGATCGCGATCCGGACCGCCGAGGCGTCGGGGAACGCCGACCGCGACGCGCTGAACCGCGAATTGTTCAGTGCTGACTACCTCGTCGAACGTCCGCTGCTTCAGGCGCTGCGCCCGGATGAACACGGCGCACCGGTTCTGCTGATCGACGAACTGGATCGCACCGACGAACCTTTCGAAGCCTTTCTTCTGGAGTCGCTCAGCGATTTCCAGGTGACGATCCCGGAGCTTGGCACGATCAGGGCGCCCGAGCCGCCGATCGTGATCCTGACCAGCAACCGCACCCGCGAGGTGCATGACGCGCTGAAGCG
Organism: Sedimentitalea xiamensis; assembly: GCF_030164465.1. Taxonomy (GTDB): domain Bacteria; phylum Pseudomonadota; class Alphaproteobacteria; order Rhodobacterales; family Rhodobacteraceae; genus Sedimentitalea; species Sedimentitalea xiamensis. The sequence goes on along the minus strand of NZ_JASNJE010000002.1, from coordinate 67,428 downwards.
GCGCTGTCTCTATCACTGGGTCGATTACCCGGATTTCGACCGCGAGATCGAGATCCTGCACGCCCGCGCGCCCGAGGCTTCGGAAACCCTGAGCCGCGAGGTGGTGGCCTTTGTCCAGCGCTTGCGCACCGAGGACCTGTTCAAGAAACCCGGCGTGGCCGAGACCATCGACTGGGCCAAGTGCCTGCTGGCGCTGGACGTGATCAATCTCAGCCCCGAGGTCATCGCCGACACGCTGGGCGCGATCCTGAAATACCAGGACGACATCCAGAAGCTGCAGGGCTCGGAGGCGAAACGTATCCTCGACGAGGCCAGGGCAACGCTGGAGGTGGCATGAACCGCCGCGGGGCGACCTTTTTGATGCTTCATCTTTGCAAAAATACTCCGGGGGTATGGGGGCAGCGCCCCCATGACGACTGAATGCCCGAATACGCGCCGCTGGATATTCCCGACGACCCCAAGCTGGTCCACAACATCACCCATTTCGCCCGCGCCCTGCGCAAGGCCGGGCTTCCGATCGGCAGCGGCCGGGTGATCGACGCGATAAGGGCAGTGGAGGCGGCGGGGTTCACCGACAAGCGCGATTTCTACTGGACGCTGCATGCCTGTTTCGTGAACAAGCCCGAGCAGCGCACGGTGTTCGCGCAGATCTTCCGGCTCTACTGGCGCGATCCGCGATTCATGGAGCACATGATGTCGATGATGCTTCCCGCCATTCGCGGGGTGCAGGAGGACCGCAGCGCGCAGGCCGCAGAAAAGCGCGCCGCCGAGGCGCTGCTTGACGGGATCACGCCGGAGCTGCCGGAAGGCGACAGCGATGGCCCGGAGGAGGAGACGCTGATCGAGGTCGATGCCTCGATGACCATGTCGTCCGAGGAACGCCTGCGCCGTCTCGATTTCGAACAGATGAGCACCGAGGAAGTCGCACAGGCCAAGCGCATGCTGGCCCGGTTGAGCCTGCCGGTGCAGCCGATCCCGTCGCGGCGCGGCATGGTCAGCCCGCAAGGGCAGCGGGTCGATTGGCGCAGGACGCTGCGCGCCAGCATGCGGCAGGGCGGCGAACTGCACGACATCGTCCGCCGCAAACCCAGGCCGCGCTGGCCCAACCTCGTCGTTCTCTGCGATATCTCGGGCTCGATGAGCCAATACAGCCGGATCATCCTGCATTTCCTGCATGCGGTCAGCAATGCGAAGGGGGCGGGATGGGCGAAAGTGCATGCCTTCACCTTCGGCACCCGGCTCACCAATATTACCCGGCATCTCAATCAGCGCGACGTGGACGCGGCGCTGGCCGCCGCCGGGGCGGAGGCGCAGGATTGGGAAGGCGGCACCCGGATCGGCCAGTGCCTCGAGGCGTTCAACCGGGACTGGTCGCGCCGGGTCATGGGGCAGGGGGCGGTCGTCCTGCTGATCACGGACGGCCTGGACCGGGACGATCCGGATGCATTGGCGCGACAGATCGAACGCCTGCATTTGTCGGCGCGGCGCCTGATCTGGTTGAACCCCCTGTTGCGCTGGGACGGTTTCGCGCCCAAGGCACGGGGGATCGCCGCGATGCTGCCGCATGTGGACAGCTTTCGCGCCGGGCATTCGGTTGCGTCGCTTCAGGACCTCGCGTATGTCATCTCGCGCCCCGACGATGTCGGGGAAAAGGCGCGTCTGATGGCGCAGTTGCAGCGAGGCGGATAGCGCAACCGCCTGCCCGGTCCGGCATGACGGTCCGTCGCGCCAGATCGGTGCCGCGTTTCGGTCAATGGGCGAATTGATCCAGATCAAGACATCGCGAACCGATTTACGTATTCTGAAAGCAGAATATTATTGGAAAGGACAGACAATGGCTCTGAACTGGAAAATCGGTGGCCTGCTGCTCGGCTTGGTGTTCTTCGCCGCCGTGCTCTTGGTCAAACCCATCGGAGTATCCACGCAATTCGTCATTCTGGACGGCATCATCGCGAATGCGGTCAATCCGGACCTGGTGACGCAGACAGCGGACGGTTTCGCCTCGACCAATGCGTATCTCGACAAATATGCGAAATCCGTCGCCAATCCGTTGAACTACGGTTTCGTTTTCGTTCTGGCGATGGCTGTCGGCGGGCTTCTGTCGAGCCTCGCAAGGGGCGGCCTGTCCAGGGCCGAACGCAGCAGTCCGGCCCTGTGGCGGGGGAACTTCGGCGACAGCGCGGTAAAACGCTACGTCGTCGCCTTTCTCGGAGGGTTCGTGGTGCTCTATGGCGCGCGTCTGGCGGGAGGCTGCACGTCGGGACATATGATGTCGGGGATGATGCAGACGGCGGTGTCGGGTTACATCTTCGCCGCCGGCGCCTTTGGCGCGGCCATTCCCGTCGCGCTTCTGATGTATAAAAAGGAGGCCATCGCATGACGTCTCTTCTTCTCGCTCTCGTGATCGGTGCCGCCTTCGGTGCGGTTCTCGACCGGGTCGGGGCCAGCAATCCCTCGCTGATCGGAAAAATGCTGAACCTGACCAATCTCAATCTGGCCAAGACCATCCTGCTGGCGATCGGGGTCGGATCCGTCCTGATGTTCGGTGGTCAGATGCTGGGCGTCGTCGATGTGGGCCATATGTCCGTCAAGTCGGCCTATGCGGGTGTCTTCATCGGCGGCTTGATGCTGGGAGCCGGTTGGGCCGCCGCCGGATACTGCCCCGGCACCGGCGTCGTCGCGGCGGCTTCGGGCCGGAAGGATGCGCTGTTCTTCATTGCCGGGGGATTGCTTGGAGCCGCGGCCTACATGGTCACCTACCCGATGTGGAAATCCAGCGGCGTTCTGGAACCGGTTCTCGGCGGCAAGGTCACGCTTGGCGCGGTTCCCGGATCGGGTATTGACGCGGTGACGGCGCTGCCGGGGGATAGTCTCGGACTACTTCTTGGCGCCGCGTTCATCGCCGTCGCCTTCACCTTGCCCGAACGGCTTGTCAGCCGCCCGTCCGGACATCGCCATCCGGCGGAATGACGGCGTAGCCAAATGCGATCCCCTTGTGGCCGTCCGGGAAATCGGGCGGCCTGGGCGGTCAGGTGTTTGTGTTCCCACCTGACCGCTCTTATACCTTTTGGGGGGCAGACAGGATTTGCACCTGGCTTGATACTGCCGTGCCGGGAGGATGGACATGGATCGATTTGACAGCAGCCCCGAAACCGCGCTGCAATGGCATCGCGACGGTGTCGGCGCCGCCCTCGCCACGGTCGTGCAGACCTGGGGCAGCGCCCCGCGCAGGGTCGGCGCGCAACTGGCGGTCGGGGGCGACGGGCGGATCGAAGGATCCGTGTCCGGCGGTTGCGTCGAAGGCGCGGTGATCGTCGAGGCGCTCGAAGCCATCGACGACGGACGCCACAGGATGCTGGAATTCGGCGTCAGCGATGACGATGCCTTTGCCGTCGGGCTGGCCTGCGGCGGTACCATCCGGATTTTCGTGGAGCCTGTCGGCCCGGCCTTGCCGGTCGACATGCTGGAAGACCTGGTGCAGGCGCGTGCGATGCGCACGGCGCTGGCCTACGAGGTGAACACCCGCACCGGAGACCGTCGGCTGGTCAGGGGCGGATACCCCGACCGGATGCGGATGGACCGGTCCGGCTTCGAAGAGGATGGCGTCACCTTCGTCGCGGTGCACAATCCGCCCCTGCGCCTGATCGTCGTCGGTGCGGTCCATATCGCCCAGGCGCTGGTGCCGATGGCCCGGATCGCAGGCTATGACGCGGTGCTGATAGATCCGCGCGACGCTTTTGCCGCGAGCGATCGGTTCCCCGGCGAAACCATCCTGAGGGACTGGCCCGACGAGGCGGTGGCGCAACTCGGGCTGGATACGCGCACGGCGCTGGTTCTGCTGACCCATGACCCGAAGCTTGACGATCCCGCGCTCCAAGCCGCCTTGGCGGCCGAGGTTTTCTACATCGGGGCCCTGGGAAGCACACGGACCCACGCCAAACGGGTGGACCGGATGACGGCCGCAGGCTTCACCGAGGCGCAGATCGCACGCATTCACGGACCCGTCGGCCTGGACATCGGGGCTGCGGGGCCGGCGGAGATCGCGGTGTCGATCCTGGCGCAGATGACGGGCGTGCTGCGCGGACGGGTTTCATGAAGTTCGGCCCGGTCGCCGTATCGGAGGCCCAGGGCGCGGTTCTGGCCCATTCCGTGAAGCTGCCCGGCGCGCGGTTGCGCAAGGGGGTCGTCTTGACGGCGGACCATGTCGCCGCCCTGCGGGACGCCGGGCTGACGCAAGTCATCGCCGCCCGGCTGTCCCAGGGCGATCTCGATGAAAACACGGCCGCGTCGAAACTCGCCGCCGTTCTGGTGCCCGATCCGGCGTCGGCGGGGCTGACGGTGACGGCGCCTTTCACCGGCCGGGTCAATCTCATTGCCGATACGCCGGGTGTCGCGGTGCTGAACGTCGATGCTTTGGAGCGTTTCAACCGCGTGCATCCGATGATCACCATCGCCACGGTGCCGCCGTTCCAGCAGATGCAGAAAGGCGGCATGGTTGCGACGATCAAGATCATTTCCTACGGCGTGCCGGGAACGGATGTGGACCGCGCCGCGGCCTGCGCGCCCAATGCGCTGCGCATCGCCCCCCCGGTCTATGAAACGGCGGGGCTCGTCGTCACCGACATCGACGGAGGACCGGGCAATGACAAGGGCATCCGCGCCATGGAAGGGCGGGTCGCGGCGCTTGGCATGGACTTGTCGGATATCGTGACGGTGGACCACGACATCGACAATCTGGCCCGCGCCCTGGCCGGGATCCGCGGCGATCTGGTGATGATCCTCACCGGCTCGGCGACTTCGGACGTGGACGATGTCGCGCCCGCCGCATTGCGCCGGGCGGGCGGGGTGGTGGAGCGGTTCGGAATGCCCGTCGATCCGGGCAATCTCCTGTTCCTCGGCCGCATGGGGGGACGTCCGGTCATCGGTCTGCCCGGCTGCGCGCGGTCCCCGGCGCTCAACGGCGCGGATTGGGTTCTCAGCCGCATTGCCTGCGGTGTTCCGGTGACGGCCGCCGATATTTCGGCGATGGGAGTCGGCGGTTTGCTGAAGGAAATCCCGACCCGCCCACAGCCCCGCGCAGGCCGCAAACCGGCATGAACGGTGGTCTCGCGCTGGAATCGTTGCAGGAATGCACAGTTTCGTCAGGGAATTGCGCTTCGGGTTATTGTTTTGCGTGACTTGAAGTTTCGTCCGGGGTTGGATTCCGGTCGACCAAGTTCAACCCGCCAGGGGGATCACATGCGAAATCCCGGCCTGATCTGCGTTTGCGCCCTGGTTGCGGGGGGCTTCGCGCAGGAACTCGCAGCAGAGGACCGATCCGCGGGCCAAGCCTTGGGGCTGAACGCCATGGCGCGGGACGACAGCCGGGAATTCCGCTACTGGGTCAATGAAAACCTGGGCGTCGGGGCGCATGCAGAGCCGGTCGAAGACGTGCCGGATGGGTGGGTTGTCGGTGTTCCGGTGACTGTTCTCGTTGGCAAGGGTTGGGAATTTCTCGCGATGCCCGGCGCGGAAGTCGTCGATGGCGATACCGCAGCCCTGATTCGTCTGGGCGCGGGCTATGCCTTTGAATTCGATGCTTTTGATGTCAGGCCCGGAATTGAAGCCGACTTCGTGGAAGGCGACCTGAACTACGCAATCGGCGCAAATCTCGTCTTCAGTTTCTGAAGCCGGAAAACCCGGGACGTCCGGCGCAGAGCCTCTGTCTCCATGTCCTGTCGCCGGGCTCTCCGGGCGTTCCGGGATCATGCTAAAGTCCTATAATTTTCCTGTTCTCAACCCGACGGGGCCGTGTTTAACTCACCGCAAGAGTTTGAACATGCCGGGAGATTATTATGTCTGAAGTTCGGATTGTGGTGAATGGAGTTGAGCGTGTTGGTGTTGTTGAGGGTCGGACGTTGTTGTCGGGTTTTTTGCGGGACGGGCTGGGTTTGACGGGGACGCATGTGGGATGCGACACGAGCCAGTGCGGGGCCTGCGTGGTTCATGTGGACGGTCAGGCGGTGAAGTCCTGCACGATGTTCGCGGTTGAGGCGGACGGGCGTTCGGTGGACACGATCGAGGGGCAGGCGGCGCCGGACGGGACCCTGAACGCGATCCAGCAGGCGTTCCAGGATCATCACGGGCTTCAGTGCGGTTTCTGCACGCCGGGGATGGTGATGTCGGCGGCGGCGCTTCTGAAGGAGAACCCGACGCCGGGCGAGGCGGAGATCCGGGAGTATCTGGAGGGCAATCTCTGCCGGTGCACCGGCTATCACAACATCGTCAAGGCGATCCTGGCGGCGTCGGGTCAGGACGTGGCCGCCATCGCGGCGGAATAACAGCGGGGGGCCAGCCCCCCGCAGCCCCCCGGAGTATTTTTCCAAAGATGAAGGGGGCGGGGCGCGGCCCGGATTTTCAGAGCGGCAGGGCGGGGTTCCCCCCGCCGCCCCAGGGAAGGAGAATGAGAACATGCCGAAGGATCACGGGATCGGGGCCAGCCCGAAGCGGCGCGAGGACGTGCGGTTTCTGAGCGGGACCGGCAATTATACCGACGACATCAACCTGAATGGCCAGGCCTATGTGCATTTCCTGCGCTCGGACGTGGCGCATGGGCGGATCGACAGGGTGGACACGGCGGCGGCGGCGGCGATGCCCGGTGTCGTGCGGATCTTCACCGGCGCGGATTTCGAGGGCGTCGGCGGGCTGCCCTGCGGCTGGCAGGTGACCGACCGGCACGGGCAGCCGATGGCCGAGCCGGGGCACCCGGTGCTGGCGCAGGGCAAGGTGCGCCATGTGGGCGACCCGATCGCGGCGGTGGTGGCCGACACCTATGAACAGGCGCGCGACGCGGCGGAAGCCATCGAGCTCGACATCGAGGAACTGCCCGCCGTGGTCGACATGAAGGCGGCGCTGCGGGACGGTGCGCCGAAGGTGCATGACGACCTGGCGGGCAACCTCTGTTATGACTGGGGGTTCGTCGAGGAGAACCGCGAGGCGGTGGACAAGGCGATCAAGGAAGCGGCGCATGTGACCACGCTGGAGCTGGTGAACCAGCGGATGGTGGCCAACCCGATGGAGCCGCGGGTGGCGGTCGGGGATTACAACCGGGCGACCGGGGATCACACGCTCTATACCACCTCCCAGAACCCGCATGTGATCCGGCTGTTGATGGGGGCCTTCGTGCTGGGCATTCCCGAGCACAAGCTGCGGGTGGTGGCGCCGGACGTGGGCGGCGGGTTCGGCACCAAGATCTTCCACTATGCGGAGGAGGCTTTCTGCACCTTTGCCGCCAAGGCGGTGAACCGGCCGGTCAAGTGGACGAGTTCGCGCAGCGAGGCCTTCATGTCCGACGCCCATGGGCGCGATCACGTGACGAAGATCGAGCTGGCGCTGGACGCGGAGAACAATTTCGTGGCGCTGCGCACCGATACCCATGCCAATATGGGGGCGTATCTGTCGACCTTCGCGCCCTCGGTTCCGACCTGGCTGCACGGCACGCTGATGGCGGGGAACTACAAGACGCCGCTGATCTATGTGAACGTCAAGGCGGTCTTCACCAACACGGTGCCGGTGGATGCCTATCGCGGGGCCGGGCGGCCGGAGGCGACGTTCCAGCTCGAGCGGGTGATCGACAAGGCGGCGCGCGAGCTGGGGGTCGACCCGGTCGCGCTCAGGCGGCAGAACTTCATCACCGAGTTCCCCTATGCCACCCCGGTGGCGGTGGAATACGACACTGGTGATTACAACGCGACGATGGACAAGCTGATCGAGATCGGCGATTTTGCGGGTTTCGCGGCGCGCCGGGCGGCGAGCGAGGCGAAGGGCAAGCTGCGCGGGCTGGGGGTGAACTGCTATATCGAGGCCTGCGGCATCGCGCCCTCCAACCTGGTGGGGCAGCTTGGCGCGCGCGCCGGGCTTTACGAGAGCGCCACGGTGCGGGTCAACGCCACCGGCGGGCTCGTCGTGATGACCGGCAGCCATTCCCACGGGCAGGGGCATGAGACGGCGTTTCCGCAGGTCATCGCCGAGATGATCGGGATCGACGAGAGCATGGTCGAGATCGTGCATGGCGACACGGCGAACACGCCGATGGGGATGGGCACCTACGGGTCGCGTTCCCTCGCGGTGGGGGGCAGCGCCATGGTGCGGGCGACCGAGAAGATCATCAACAAGGCGAAGCGGATCGCGGCGCATCTGATGGAGGCGTCCGAGAGCGACATCGAGCTGAAGGACGGGCAGTTTTCCGTCGCGGGGACCGACAAGTCGGTGGCCTGGGGCGATGTCACCCTGGCGGCCTATGTGCCGCACAACTATCCGCTGGAGGATATCGAGCCGGGTCTCGAGGAGACGGCGTTCTACGATCCGTCGAACTTCACCTACCCGTCGGGCGCCTATGCCTGCGAGGTGGAGGTGGATCCGGAGACCGGCCGCGTGACGATCGAGCGGATGACGGCGGCGGACGATTTTGGCAATATCGTCAACCCGATGATCGTGTCGGGCCAGGTGCATGGCGGGCTCGCCCAGGGGATCGGGCAGGCGCTGCTGGAAGGCTGCGTCTATGACGAGAACGGCCAGTTGCTGAGCGCGTCCTACATGGATTACGCGATGCCGCGGGCGGACGACCTGCCGTTCTACACGGTGGATCATTCCTGCGTCACGCCCTGCACCCACAACCCGCTCGGGGTGAAGGGCTGCGGCGAGGCCGGCGCGATCGGGTCGCCGCCCTCGGTGGTCAACGCGGTGGTCGACGCGTTGCAGTCGGCGGGCCGGGACGTGACCCATATCGACATGCCGCTGAGCCCGGCGCGGGTCTGGGCGGCGCTGCAGGGCTGATTTCAACCGTCCGGACCGGGGCTCTGCCCCGGACCCCGGAGTATTTTCAGCAAGAGGAAGGGGGCGGCCCCGGGCTCTTGGAGGAGACAGAGATGTACAGTTTTGAAGTGGACAAGCCGGGCAGCGTCGAGGCGGCGGTCGCGGCGTTGCAGATCGAGGAGGCGATGGCGCTGGGGGGCGGCCAGACGCTGATCCCGACGCTGAAGCAGCGGCTGGCGAGCCCGTCGCGGCTGGTGAGCCTTGCGGGCATCGCCGAGATGAAGGGGGTTTCCGCAGTGGATGGCGTCGTGACCATCGGCGGCGGCACGCCCCATGCCACGGTGGCGCGCGAGGCGGCCGGGGCCTATCCGGCGCTGGCGGCGCTGGCGGGCAATATCGGCGACCCGGCGGTGCGCAACCGCGGCACCATCGGCGGGTCGCTGGCCAACAACGATCCGGCGGCCTGCTATCCTTCGGCCGCGCTGGCTTCGGGGGCGACCATCGTGACCAGCAGCCGCGAGATCGCGGCGGACGATTATTTCCAGGGCATGTTCACCACGGCGCTGCACGAGGGCGAGATCGTCACCGCGGTGCGCTTTCCGGTGCCGCAGGCGGCGAGCTATCAGAAGTTCGAGCAGCCGGCGTCGCGGTTCGCGCTGGTCGGGGTGTTCTTGGCGCGCTTCGCCGAGGGCGTGCGTGTGGCGGTGACCGGCGCCTCCGAGGACGGCGTGTTCCGCTGGAGCGAAGCCGAGGAGGCGCTGAACAAGGAGTTCCGCGCCGACGCCCTCACCGGCCTCGCCATCGCCCCCGAAAACATGATCGCGGACCTGCACGGCACAAAGGAATACCGCGCACACCTCGTCTCCGTCATGACAAAACGCGCCATCAGGGCCGTGGGGTGACTCCGCGGCGATGACATTGGAATTCGGGGGCAGAGGAGGTTCCGTGCCCCCGTTTCTGTTTTCAGGCCAGGTTGCCGTCGCGATGGACGGTCACGATGCCATATCCTTGGCGGAAGCTGCCTTGAACGGTTCGCGTCGCGGCGGACGTTTCGCAAGAACCAGCGGCACGCATTGCCTGTCGTCATTGTGGATGGTCACGCAATCCAGGCACTGGAAACATTCGGAATAGCGGATCTCTCCGGTTTTCCCGATGGCGCCGTAGTTGCATTTGACGCGGCAGAGCTGGCACGGGTTTCCGCAGTCCGGGCGCCGCGCGATCCAGTCGCGCCCCCGCACCAGGCCGCCGATCGCCATGACGGCGCCCAGGGGGCAGACATAACGGCAGAAGCCCTTGAAATGCAGCATTCCCGCCGCGAGCCAGAACGCGGCATAGGCCACATAATACCAGTCCCGGATGAACAGGGTGGTGATCGCGGTCTTGAAGGGTTCGATTTCGGCCACCGCATCCACCTGACCGGGGGCGAGGACCGCCGTGGCGATCATGCCGGCCAGCAGGACATACTTGATCGACTTCAGGCGCAGATCCCAGCGCCCGGTCGGTTCCAGACGGGGCAGGCGCAAGATCCGGCCGGCATGGTGGGCGAATTCCTGCATGGCGCCGAACGGGCAGAGCCAGCCGCAGAACAGCCCGCGCCCCCAGAGCACGAAACCCAGGATCGCAACGGCCCAGATCAGCAGCGAAAAGGGATCGTAGAGCAGGAAGGCGAAACTGCCGCCATCGACGGTGGCGCGCAGGCTGCCCAGCACTGTCACGATGGACAGCTGGCCCTGGCCCCACCAGCCGACGAAGCCGATCACCAGCGCGAGCACTGACAGCCGGATCGGCGTGAAGAGGCGCGTGCCCGCGAGCTGGTTCATGCGAAAGAACAGCACACCGACCAGGCCGGCGAGAAGCGCCGCCAGCAGGATCATGTCGGTCTGCCGGTCACGAAGAGCGGACAGCCATGGCGGTGTCGCCGCTGCCGCCTGCGGCCTGAGAAAGAAGCGATCGTCGGTGGCATGGTTGATCGAAAATTCGATGCTGCCGCTTTGCGGCTGGAACACCCCATGCCGGCGCACCGCCTGCAACCTGAGCATCCAGTCCCGTATCGGGTCGAACCCGAGGCGGCGGTCGGTGCGCAGGATCATGGCGATGCCCTCGGGAACGTCCGGCGCGAGGTCGAAGATCAGGTCGGCGTCCCTGAGCGCCACGGGAAACCCGCCCTGTTCCGCCGAAATCCAGTCGGGGGCGGTGTTGCGGACGAATTCCGGGCCGACAAGGCCGTGGCGGGCGGATTCGATCAAAAGCAGGGGTTCGTCATTGGGAGAAATCTGCAGAAACCTCTGCAATTCGGCGAAACCGTCGTCATCCAGCACCGCGCGGGCGATCGACGGCGGGCCGATGTCGACGACCCAGAGGTCGAGATAGACCCCGTCCGGATCGGCGCGCGCCTCCGGGTCATCGTCTTCCCAAAGGGTTCCGGCGAAGGCTGCGTCCACCTCGGCATTGGTGACGACAAGCCGGGTGGCCAGCCGCTGCGCGACCAGATCATCCCAGGTCAGCGGTTCTTCGTGCGCCGGGTCGGGATAAGCCGGCGGATCGAGCGACAGCCCCTGCATCTTTTCGCGGGACACTGCCAGCGCCGCTCCCATGATCGACTCATGCGCGATGCGCACCGAGGCCGTGGCCTTTGTCACTCCGTCGAGATAGACCAGAGACGAGCCGCCGGATTCAGCGCCATAGGGCGAGCCGACGACAAGCGAAGAGGTGATGGAGCGCCCCGCGTACTGTTCCAGAAACCGGCGCAGGGCCGCTTCGCCGAGTCCCGACACAAAGATCGGTTCGTTCTGTTCGATCAGGCGCACATCCAGGAAAACGCCGTCCGGATCCAGCAGAACAAGCATGTTGATCGGGGCGCCGGAAAAGCCGGGCAGGGGCGCCAGCGGTTCGGTTTCAAAGGCATATCCGGCGTCGATGCCGCCAATGTTGATCAGCTTGTAGACGCCCTTGTCGTTCTGCGGATCGCCCAGGGTATAGGGTTGCGGCAGGTGGCGTTCCAGTTCGGCTCGCGTCAGCGGTTCCGCGAAGACCTGCGGTCCGGCGATCACGGCCAGGGCCAGCAGGACGAAGAAGGCAAGTTGCGCGCGCATGAGCGAACGCTAGGCGCGCGGTCGGGTCCCTGAAATGCGACCTTGGTCCCATGCGAACGGCTTACTACGACCAAAGGATCGTTTGCGGCGCGGACGCCGAAGCCCTATTGTAACGGCAAGAATATCAGCCACTGGAGGTGAAAAATGGCTTGGACTGCACCCAAACTGAAGGAAGTGAACTGCGGAATGGAGATCAACATGTATTCTCCGGCCGAGGACGAAGGCCGCGAATACGAACAGGATCTGTTCTGAGTCGGCCTGACTCCTGACACGCGAGGCCCGAAATGAAGTTTCTTGTTTTGGGTGCTGCTGCCGGGGGCGGATTGCCGCAATGGAATTGCGGATGTAAAAACTGCGAGGCGGCCCGAGCTGGCGAAATTCCGGCTTCGGGCCAATCCTCGTTGGCGGTCTCTGCGGGCAAGGGCGCGTGGAGCATCCTGAACGCCTCTCCGGACATCCGCGCACAGATGCAGGCCAATCCGGCCCTGCATCCGCGGGATCTTCGGGATACGCCGGTCCGGTCGGTCCTGCTGACCAACGGCGACATCGATCACATCGCCGGATTGCTCAGCATGCGGGAACAGACTCCGTTCACGTTGTTCGGCACCTCCGAAATCCAGTCCGTCCTGGCCGACAACCGCATTTTCGATGCGGTGTCGCGCGAAAAAGTCGACCGGCGGGCCATTGCGCTGAATCAGGATTTCGAACTTCACGACGGGCTGTCGGCCCGCCTGTTCGCGGTTCCCGGCAAGGTGCCGCTGTTCATGGAAGGCGAGACCGTGCAGACCGATCTCGTGGGGGAGCAGACGGTCGGGGTGCGTCTCTGGGATGACGACAGCGTCGCCTATTACATTCCCGGATGTGCGGCGATCACGGATCGGTTGCTGGCGCAGATCGCGGACGCGGATCAGTTGTTCTTCGACGGTACGCTGTGGGACGATGACGAGATGATCCGCACCGGGACCGGCGTCAAGACGGGCCGCCGCATGGGGCATGTGCCGATCAGCGGTCCCGACGGGTCGATGGCGGCCCTTGCGCATCTGCCGGCACGCAAGACCTATATCCACATCAACAACACGAACCCGATCTGGCTTCCGGACAGTCCGGAACGCGCCGCGGTGCTGGCCGCCGGCTGGCGGATCGCCCGCGACGGGCAGGAGAGTGCGACATGAGCCGCGAAAGCCTGGAAAAGCGTCTTCGGGCCATCGGTGCGGAACGCTACCACGACAAGCACCCGTTCCATGACAAGCTGCATGGTGGAGATTGTTCGCCGGATCAGGTGCGCGCCTGGGTCATCAACCGCTGGGCCTATCAGGCGGCGATCCCGATGAAGGATGCCGCCTTCCTGTCCCGCTGTTCCGACCCGGACATGCGCCGGGAATGGCGGTCGCGGATCGAAGACCATGACGGCGGTGTGACCGAAGGTGGCGGCCTCCGGCGCTGGCTGAAACTGGCCGAGGCCGTGGGGCTTGACCCGGATTACGTCGCCTCGGGGCAGGGCGTGTTGCCGGCCACGCAATTCGCGGTGGATGCCTATATCCGATACGTGCGCGACATGCCGCTGTTGCAGGCGGTGGCGTCGTCGCTGACCGAACTTTTCGCCCCCAGCATCCACGAACGCAGGATCGAAGGGTTATTGGAACATTATGACTTCGCCAATACGGAAAGCCTGTCCTATTTCCGCAAGCGCCTGAAAGAAGCGCCCAAGGATGTGGCCTATGGTCTGGAATGGGTGCTGCAACACGCCGACACGCCGGAAAAGGAAGACATGGCCTGCGAGGCGCTGATCTTCAAGACCAACGTCCTGTGGGCGCAGCTGGACGCGCTCTGGGGGGCCTATGTCGAACCGGGGCGGATACCGCCTGGCGCCTGGAAGCCAGGGGACGGCATGGCATGATCCTGGAGCTTGCCCCGACCGACCGGCCCTTCCTGCCCCGCGGTGTGCGGGTGCAGCCGGACCGGGTGCGCGGGGGCATGGTTCTTCTCGCGCCGGAAAAGGCGATCCGGCTGGATGCCATCGGAGAGGCGATCCTTGCGCGCGTGACCGGGCAGGCCAGTTTCGACGAGATCGTCGACGATCTGGCGCAGACATACAACGCGCCGCGCGACCAGATCGGAACCGACGTGCAGCGTTTTCTCGTCGGGCTGCGCGCGCGGATGTATCTGGGGGTGAACCCATGACCATTCCGCCTCCCATCGCGATGCTGGCCGAACTGACCCACCGGTGCCCGCTGTCCTGTCCCTATTGTTCCAACCCGGTCCAGTTGCAGGGGAAGGCGGCGGAACTGGACACGGCCACCTGGGCGGACGTGTTCCGCCAGGCGGCGGACCTGGGGGTCCTGCAACTGCATATTTCCGGCGGCGAACCCGCGTCGCGGCCGGACCTTGTCGATCTGACGGCGGCGGCGCACGACGCGGGGCTTTACACCAACCTGATCACCAGCGGCATCGGCCTGACGCCGAAACGGCTGGATGCGCTGGAAAGCGTGGGGCTCGATCACATCCAGCTGTCGATGCAGGGAACGACGGCGGGTCTGGCGGACTGGGTCGGGGGCTACAAGGGCGGTTTCACCCGCAAGATGGCGATCGCGCAAGAGATCAAGGCCCGCGGGATTCCGCTCACGCTGAACGCGGTGATGCACCGGCACAATCTGGACGACCTGGACGCGACCATCGACCTCGCGGTCGAACTGGGGGCGCGGCGGCTCGAGGTCGCCTGCGTCCAGTTCCACGGCTGGGCGGTCAGGAACCGCGACATGCTGCTTCCGACCTTCGAGCAGACCGAGGCGACCAAGCGCACGGTGGCGGCGGCGACGAAACGTCTGCGCGGCATTCTGGCGTTCGATTTCGTGCCGCCGGATTACTATTCGGACTACCCCAAGGCCTGCATGGGGGGATGGGGCAGCGCCGGGCTGAACGTGACGCCCGATGGCACCGTGCTGCCGTGCCACGCTGCCGAAAGCATTCCGCACCTGACCTTCCAGTCCGTGCGCGACGTGCCGCTGGCCGACATCTGGTTCAAGGGCGACGCGTTCAATGCCTATCGCGGCACCGACTGGTTGCCCGAACCGTGCCAGAGTTGCGAACGCCGCGACATCGACTTCGGCGGGTGCCGGTGCCAGGCGATGATGCTGGCCGGGGATGCGTCGGTGACGGACCCGGTCTGCACCAGATCCCCGGATCACGGTCTCGTCCTGAAGGTCCTGGAAGACGCGGGGGTCGCGCGCAAGGACGGTGAATTCACCTATCGCGCCTACGCCGGCAAGCAGGGCTGATACGCCCGGACTGGCCATTCCCGCCGGCCTGTGTATCGTGCAGAGCCGAGGCGCAGGAAGGGACGGCACCACATGAAAGACATCTATCTGAAATCCGACGCGACGGCGCTTGCCGACCTGGTGGAAAACGGCGAGGTGAGCGCCGATGAATTGCTGGATTGCGCTTTGGAGCAGGTCGCGGCGCTGAACCCCGACCTGAACGCGGTCGTGATGATGCAGGAGGACCTTGCCCGGCGGACGATCCGCGAGGGGCTGCCGGAGGGGCCGTTCAAGGGGGTGCCGTTCCTGCTCAAGGATCTCGGGGCGGAGGCGGTCGGGTTTCCCCTGAACAACGGTTCCCGCCTCTGGCGCGACAGCGAATGCGACCATGACAGCGAATTGTTCATACGGCTGCGCGCGGCGGGTCTCGTCACTTTTGGACGGACCACCTCGCCGGAACTGGGCGTCGGCCCGGTCACGGAATCGCAGGTCTACGGCGGTCCGACCCGGAACCCCTGGAACACCGGTCATACGTCGGGCGGTTCCTCCGGTGGTGCCGGGGCGGTGGTGGCGGCCGGGATCGTTCCGGCCGCGCATGGCAGCGACGGCGGCGGATCGGTGCGGATTCCGGCCTCGTCCTGCGGGCTGGTCGGTTTCAAGCCCACCCGTGCCCGTCTGCCCGCCGGTCCGGATTCCGGCGAAGGCTGGGGCGGCATGGCGATCGACGGGTTCCTGACCCGCAGCCTGCGGGACACGGCGCGGTTGCTGGATGCGGTCGATGGCCCCGATGCCGGCGCACCCTATTTTCCGCCGCCCCTTCAGGACGGTTTCGTGAAGGCCATGCAGCGCCCGCCGCAGCAGTTGCGGGTTGCGCTGTGCGCGACCACCCTGTCCGGAACGCCGGTGGACGGCGAATGCGTCACCGCGATCGAAAAGACCGGGCGTCTGCTGGAGGATCTCGGCCACAACGTCGTCCCGCTGCGCTTGCCCGAGACGCTGGATGTCGAGGCGATGATGCTGGCCTGGACCCGGATCGTTGCCTGCGGGACCGCGCTTTCGGTCCGGTCGGTGCTGAACGGCAGACCGCTGGACCCGTCGATGGTCGAAGGCGTCACCCGCGGGGCAATCGCCTATGCGGATGAGATTTCAGGGTCCGACTACTTGCAGGCGGTGAATGCCGTTCATGCCTTCGGGCGCAGGATGGCCTATCTGTTTGACGGGATCGACGTGCTGGTGACGCCGACCCTTGCCCGCCCGCCCGCGCCGGTCGGGCTGCTGAAGCCGGACAGCGAGGATTTCCTTGCTTACCGCACCGGGCCGGGCGGCGTGTTCGACTATTCGCCCTTTACCGCGATCTTCAATGCCAGCGGCCAGCCCGCGGTGTCGCTGCCGCTGCACTGGTCGGCGGACGACCTGCCGGTCGGCGTGCATCTGGCGATGCCCTTCGGCCATGACGAAAGGCTGATGGCCCTGTCCGCGCAGATCGAACAGGCCGCGCCCTGGGCCGGAAAGCAGCAGGAACTGATCGACCGGTTGGCAGGCCCCCGCGCAGGCTGATCAGACCAACCGCGAGGTTTCCTTGGCGGCCCGCACGAAATCCGCAAACAGCGGGTGCGGGTCAAAGGGTTTGGATTTCAGTTCGGGGTGGAACTGCACCCCGATGAACCACGGATGGTCAGCCCATTCGACGATTTCGGGCAGGCGGCCATCCGGCGACATGCCGGAAAACTTCAACCCGACATCTTCGAGCTTTTCCCGATACTTGATATCGACTTCATAGCGGTGACGGTGGCGTTCTTCGATATGGGTGGTGCCATACACCTCGGCGACACGGGAACCCGGTGCCAGCGTCGCGTCATAGGCGCCCAGGCGCATGGTGCCGCCCTTGTCGTCACCGAGGTTTCGTTCCACCTTGTGATTGCCCTGCACCCATTCCTTGAGGTGATACACCACCGGTTCAAACCGCTTCTTGCCGGATTCGTGGTCGAATTCCTCGGATCCGGCGGTCTTCAGCCCCGCGACGTTGCGCGCCGCCTCGATCACCGCCATCTGCATTCCGAGACAGATGCCGAGATAGGGCACCTTGCGTTCGCGCGCGAACTGGGCCGCCTTGATCTTGCCTTCCGTGCCGCGCTCGCCGAAACCGCCCGGAACCAGAATGGCGTGGAACCCTTCGAGATAGGGGGCAGGGTCCTCGTGGTCGAAGATTTCCGCATCCACCCATTCGATGCTGACCTTGACGCGGTTCGCCATGCCGCCATGGGTGAGCGCCTCGGCGATGGATTTGTAGGCGTCCTCGAGCTGGGTGTATTTGCCGACGATGGCCACCTTCACCTCACCCTCGGGGTTGTAGATGCGGTCGGCCACGTCTTCCCACCGGTCGAGGTTGGGCCTAGGCGCCGGAGTGATCTGGAACGCATCCAGCACCGCCTGGTCCAGTCCCTCGCGGTGATAGGCCAGGGGGGCTTCGTAGATCGACCGCAGGTCCTGCGCGGCGATGACCGCATCCGGGCGCACGTTGCAGAACAGGGCCAGCTTTTCGCGTTCTTTCTGCGGGATCGGTCCTTCTGACCGGCAGACAAGGATATCCGGGGCGATGCCGATGCTGCGCAATTCCTTGACGCTGTGCTGGGTCGGCTTGGTCTTCAGCTCGCCGCTGGCCCTGATGAAGGGCAAGAGCGTCAGATGCATGAAAATGCACTGTCCGCGCGGCCTGTCCTGGCTGAACTGGCGGATCGCCTCGAAGAACGGCAGACCTTCGATGTCGCCGACGGTGCCGCCGATTTCACACAGCATGAAATCGACCTCGTCCTCGCCGATGGCGATGAAATCCTTGATCTCGTTGGTGACGTGCGGAATGACCTGTATCGTCTTGCCGAGGTAGTCGCCCCGTCGTTCCTTTTCCAGCACCGTTGAATAGATGCGGCCGGAACTGACACTGTCGGTGCTGCGCGCCGCCACCCCGGTGAACCGTTCGTAGTGACCGAGGTCCAGATCGGTTTCAGCCCCGTCGTCGGTCACGAACACCTCGCCATGTTCAAAGGGGCTCATCGTGCCGGGATCGACGTTGAGATAGGGGTCGAGCTTGCGCAGGCGCACCGAAAACCCCCGCGCCTGCAGCAAGGCGCCAAGCGCGGCGGAGGCCAGTCCCTTGCCAAGAGAGGAGACAACGCCACCGGTGATGAAAATGAAACGTGCCATGGTGTCGGCTGCCCCCGTGCTTGTCGAATGCTCGTCGAATAGTTGCAGGAAACCGGTTCAGAAAAACCGGAGCATCACGGGATTTCACCCTTACAGGATTCGCGTCAGAGGCGCAAGGGAACCGCAAGATGCTGTTGCGGTTCTTTTCCATTGGTCAAGGTCTTGTGGACCAGACAGGTCGTCAGTCGGCGCGCGGCACCAGCGGCGAACCATCGCCCGGTGCCGGTGGCAGCAGGTCGGTGCCCGTGGGCAGGGCCGGTTCGCTTTCTTCCGCCGCCGGGGCCGGAACGCCCAGCCGGTCGATGACAGAGGTGCCGGACGCTTTCTGGGCCGCCAGGATCGTCAGGGTGATCGAGGTGCAGATGAATGCGATCGCCAGCAGCCAGGTCACTTTGCCAAGCGCCGTCGCCGCCGCCCGCCCGGTCATCGCACCGCCGCCGCCCATGCCCAGACCGCCGCCTTCGGAACGCTGCAGGAGCACCGCGCCGATCAGCCCGAGAGCCAGAAGTAGGTGGACGATCAGAATGACATTTTCCATGTGGACCTGCGGCGTGGAACGTTGGGAAGGACGGTATCGGGCGGTATGTAGGCAAGAATGCGGACAGGGGCAAGGCATGATCTGGGGGCTGGACGAATCCCCCGGCCTGCGTCCAAGCTTTGCCCATGCCACATGATCATCACGACCACGACCATCCCCATGCGCTGCTGCCGCCGGACCCGGCCTTGCGGGTCAAGGCATTGGAAACCATCCTGACCCGCAAGGGGTTGATCGACCCGGCCGCGCTGGACGAGATCCTCGACACCTATCAGAACCGGATCGGGCCGCAGAACGGGGCCGATGTCGTGGCCCGCGCCTGGAGCGACCCTGCCTTCCGCGATGCGCTCCTGAAAGACGCGACGGCGGTCGTGGCGGATCTTGGTTATTACGGCCGCCAGGGCGAACATATCGAAGTGGTCGAAAACACGCCGGACACCCACAACATGGTCGTCTGCACCCTGTGCAGTTGCTATCCTTGGCCGCTCCTGGGGATTCCGCCGGGCTGGTACAAGTCCGACGCCTATCGCGCCCGCGCCGTGCGCGAACCGCGCCGTGTGCTGGCCGATTTCGGGGTCACGTTGCCGGATACGACCGCCGTGCGGGTCTGGGATTCCACCGCCGAGGTGCGCTATCTCGTGCTGCCCATGCGACCAGCCGGCAGCGACGGGATGGACCGCGCTGCGCTGGCCGGGCTCGTGACCCGCGACAGCATGATCGGCACCGGCCTGCCGAGAAGCCCGGAATGACGCGGGTGCACGACATGGGCGGGCGGTTCGGCGACGGGCCGGTCGTGCCCGAACCGCAGGGGATCGCGCAGTTCGGGGCGGACTGGCACCCGCGCGCGCTGGCAGTGACGCTCGCGGCCGGGGCGCTTGGCCAGTGGAACATCGACATGTCCCGCCGCGCGCGGGAGAACCTGGCGCCGAAGGACTACGCCCGGTTTTCCTACTACGAAAAATGGATCGCCGCCCTCGCCGATCTGCTGGTGGAAACCGGAACCCTCAGCCGGGACGATCTGCGAGTCGCGGCGGATGACAGCCGCCACCCGCTGTCCGAGCGGGCACTGAAGGCCGAACGGGTTGCTTCCGTACTGGCCAGAGGAAGCCCGGCCGACCGTCCCGGCGGACCGGCGCCGGCCTTTTCGGCGGGCCAGAAGGTGCGCAGCCTGCGGCCGGCCGCCAACCGCCTGATCGAAGGCGGCCACACCCGCCTGCCGGCCTATGCCTCCGGCGCGCTCGGCACGGTTCTGCGGCTGCATGGCACGCATGTGCTGCCCGACAGCAGCGCCCACGGTCTTGGCGATGCGGCGGAACCGCTTTATGCGGTGGCGTTTCCGGCCAGCGAGCTTTGGGCCCAGCCGGAAAATCCGAACGACGAGGTGATCCTCGACCTCTGGCAATCCTACCTGGAGCCGGCATGAACGGAACACCCGAACCCGTCTTCGACGAACCCTGGCACGCGCAGCTGTTTGCGCTGACGGTGCATCTGAACGAATCCGGTCGGTTTGACTGGCCCGGCTGGGCCGCCCGGTTCTCGAAAACCCTCGCGGCGCATGGGTTGAACCGCGATCTCGATGGCGGTGACGATTATTTTCTTGCCTGGCTTGAAACGCTGGAAACCCTGCTCGCCGAAGACGGCACGGCGGATCCGCAGGATGTGGCAGGCACACGCGATGCCTGGGAGCGCGCCTACCTGAAGACCCCCCACGGTGCGCCCGTCTGCCTGGATGGCTGAACTGCGCGCGGCGCAGGAACAAGTCTGCCAATGTGAAATTGAGGTTTCGCTGCCCCGTTCCGACAGATATACGGGCGCGGGTTTCAATGCTGCAAAGAAGGACCGGATATGGCCAATGTCGTCGTGGTCGGCGCCCAGTGGGGCGACGAAGGAAAAGGCAAGATCGTGGATTGGCTCAGCGAACGGGCCGATGTGATCGCCCGGTTTCAGGGCGGCCACAATGCCGGACATACGCTGGTCATCGATGGCGAGGTCTTCAAGCTGAACGCGCTGCCATCCGGGGTCGTGCGCGGCGGCAAGCTCAGCGTGATCGGCAACGGGGTGGTGCTGGACCCCTGGCACCTGGTCAAGGAAATCGAGTCGATCCGCAATCAGGGTGTGACCATCACCCCCGAAACGCTGATGATTGCAGAAAACACCCCGCTGATCCTGCCGATCCACGGCGAACTCGACCGCGCCCGCGAAGCCGCCGTCGGTGTCGCCAAGATCGGCACGACCGGACGCGGCATCGGCCCCGCCTATGAGGACAAGGTCGGTCGCAGGTCGATCCGCGTCGCCGATTTGGCCGACGACGCCACTCTGGAACTGCGGGTGGATCGGGCGCTCGCGCATCACGATGCGCTGCGCAAGGGGCTGGGGCTCGCCCCGGTGGACCGCGCCGAGCTGATTTCCCAGTTGAAGGAGATCGCGCCCGCCCTGCTCGAATATGCGGCCCCGGTCTGGAAGATCCTGAACGAGAATCGCAAGGCCGGCAAACGCATCCTGTTCGAGGGCGCGCAGGGTGCCCTGCTGGACATCGATTTCGGGACCTATCCCTATGTCACCTCGTCGAACGTCATCGCGGGACAGGCGGCGACCGGCACCGGCATCGGGCCGGGATCCATCGATTTCGTCCTGGGCATCGTCAAGGCCTATACCACGCGCGTGGGCGAAGGCCCGTTCCCGACAGAGCTTGACGACGCCGATGGCCAGCGTCTGGGCGAACGCGGCCGGGAGTTCGGCACGGTCACGGGACGCAAAAGACGTTGCGGCTGGTTCGACGCGGTGCTGGTCCGCCAGACCTGCGCGACCAGCGGCGTCAACGGCATTTCGCTGACCAAGCTGGACGTTCTGGACGGGTTCGAGACGCTGAAAATCTGCGTTGCCTACGACCTGGATGGCAAGCGGCTGGACTATCTGCCGACCGCGGCGGATCAGCAGGCGCGGTGCACCCCGGTCTATGAAGAACTTCCGGGCTGGTCCGAAAGCACCGAAGGCGCGCGCAGCTGGGCCGATCTGCCTGCGGCGGCGATCAAATACGTGCGGCGCGTCGAAGAACTGATCGAATGCCCGGTCGCCCTGTTGTCGACCTCCCCGGAGCGTGAAGACACGATCCTTGTGACCGACCCGTTTGCCGACTGACATGAGCGAACCCAGGAAATCCGGTCTCAGCTACAAGGCTCGCCGCCGCTGGTCGCTGGTGATCCTGCTTGTGGGCCTGCCGCTCTACATCATGGTCGCCGTGACGGTGATGAACCGGATCGAACGGCCGCCGGTTCTGGTCGAGTTCCTGATCTATATCGTGCTCGGCCTGCTCTGGGCGCTGCCGTTCAGGTTCGTGTTCCGGGGGATCGGGCAGGCGGACCCGGATGCCGACGACAAGTGATCCGGACGGTATCCTTCGGATGCATCCCTGGACCTGGCGCGCTGCATGGGATCGCTCTTGCCCGCCATTTCCGATGCGGTTTTAACGCTCGATTTGAGTCTTGCAGCGCCGATTTCGAATCGCAGGTGATTCGCGCGTCCCGGACCGGTATGTCGTTATCATGCTGTTGAAAACAAAAAATAAAATGGAAGCGCCCGGTGCCGGGATCGCCTTGCGCCGCTTGCGTGAGAGTCGCAAATTTGCACTCTTCCGGCGCTTTCCCGACGGTTCTTCCGATTTTTGCCCCCGTTGATTCGGCTGCCCCCCTATAGTTGCATGTGAAAGACATCAACAACCAAGCGCGATTTTCGCGTCAGGGTGCGGCTCGCGGTCCAAATACCGGGGCGGTCTTTCCGGCCCTGGTGATGCAGGCGAATCCGCAAGCCGGCAGGAGGTATGACGCAATGACGACGAAACTGGTGGTCGGGCTGGACGGGCTCAGTTCCGGGGAAAGGGCGCTGGACTATGCCTGTTCCCTGGCCAGGCTGATCGGAGACTGCGAACTGGTCGTGGTCTACATCATAGAGTGGTCCCCCTATTCGTTCCAAACGCCAGAGGAAAACGCGGAACGCCACAAGCGCCGGGAAGAAGAGATATCGACCGCAAAGAAACGCGTCGTCGAACCCGCCGTGGAAGGGCTTGCCAAGGCCGGACTGACCGCGCGTGGCGTCGTGCGCCATGGCAACGTCGCCGATACGCTCAACGCGATCTCACAGGAACTGGGCGCGGATCAGATCGTGGTGGCCCGGTCCCGCGAAAGCAGCCTGTCCCGGCGGATATTCGGCAGTTCCACTGCCAACCTCGTGATGGAAGCCACCATTCCCGTGACCGTTGTCGGATAAAAGGAACATCTCATGAGAACCATGCAGACAAGACTTCTGTCGACCGCAGCGGCCATGGTCGTGGCCAGTTCCGCCGTGGCGCAGGACGCCATGACGCTCGATCAGAAGGTCAACGAAACTTTCGCGTCCCTGACCGGACCCTTCGTCAACCTGATCTTCGCGCCGTTTCCGGGAACGGCCTTTCCCTGGATCGTGATGTGGCTGGTCGTCGCGGCCACTATTTTCACACTCTATTTCGGATTCGTTCAGTTCCGGTTCTTCGGACATTCGATTGCGCTGGTGAAGGGCGACTATTCCGATCCCGACGACGCCGGCGAAGTCAGTCACTTCCAGGCCCTTGCAACGGCGCTGTCGGGCACTGTCGGATTGGGCAATATCGCCGGCGTGGCGGTCGCCGTCGGGATCGGCGGGCCGGGCGCGACCTTCTGGATGATCCTCGCGGGGCTTCTGGGCATGGCCTCGAAATTCACCGAATGCACGCTCGGGGTGAAATATCGAAACGAATACCCGGACGGGACCGTATCGGGCGGACCGATGTATTATATTTCCAAGGGATTCTCTGAACTTGGACTGCCCGGCGGCAAGTTCCTGGCAGTCCTGTTCTCGGTCTTTTGCATTCTCGGTGCGCTCGGCGGGGGCAACATGTTCCAGGCCAACCAGGCCCATGCGCAGATTTCCGGGATCGTCGGAGACTATCCGGGCTGGATCACCGGCATCGTGTTCGCAGCCGTTGTCTTTCTGGTCATCGTCGGAGGCGTCAAATCCATTGCGCGGGTGACGGAAAAGGTCGTGCCGTTCATGGGTATTCTCTATGTCGGCGCGGCGCTTGTCATCATCCTGGTCAACTACGACAAGATCGGCTGGGCTTTCGGTCAGATTTTCGCGGGGGCGTTCACCGGTCTCGGCGTCGCGGGCGGCATGGTCGGCGCGTTGATTCAGGGCTTCAAGCGCGCTGCCTTTTCCAACGAAGCCGGAGTCGGCTCGGCGGCGATCGCCCATTCTGCGGTCCGGACCAAGGAACCTATAACCGAAGGTTTCGTTTCCCTGCTCGAGCCGCTGATCGACACCGTCGTGATCTGCACGATGACGGCGCTGGTGATCACCATTTCGGGGCAGTTGGTCAGCGATCCGGCGACGGGCAAATATCTCCTCGACGGCGGTCACATCGCGACCGTAGATGGAAACACCGGGGTTGCCTTGACGTCTGCCGCTTTCGGATCCGCCATCGGATGGTTTCCCTATGTGCTGGCCGTCGCGGTTATTCTCTTCGCGTTCTCAACGATGATTTCCTGGTCGTACTACGGGCTGAAAGCCTGGACCTACCTGTTCGGAGAAGGCAAGACCACCGAACTGGTGTTCAAGTTGATCTTCTGCGCATTCGTCGTGATCGGCGCCGCCGCCAGCCTTGGCCCGGTAATCGACTTCTCGGACGCGGCGATTTTCGCGATGGCGGTCGTCAACATCTTCGCGCTGTATTTCCTGATGAAGATCGTGCGCAAGGAACTGGCTTCCTATAGTGAACGCCTCGCATCTGGCGAGATCAGAAAGTTCAGCCACTGACTGAGCGACGGCGGCGGGGCGAGCGTCTCGCCGGCCCGGCCGTCGTTCGGTGAAACCGGGGGCCGCGGCTGATCCTTCTTGACGGTCTTCTAGCCGCTCACATATTCGTCCGGTCGGAATCCGATGTCTCCGGACGCGGTGAAACGACCGCCGCCGGTCTTTTCTATCTTGCCGTCCCGCACCAGGCGTCCGAACGAGCGCAACCCGTCTTCGCGATTGTAGGTGGTCTTCTTGATCTGACGCACCTTGTTCATCACCTGCGGACGGGAAAACTGGGCGCGGCCTTCCACATAGACAAGGTAGGCGGCCGCGGCTTCCAGGAGTTCCGGCAGCTCGGTCGCGCCCATCTCGGCTGCAAATTCATGGAAGTTCCCGTCAATGGCTGACCCGTCCTCTGCCACTTTCTGGATTTCAGTTGCAATTCTGCGGGGGCGCACGGGGCCGCTATGGGCCGCGGCGTGGTCGATGTCCACGCGCTGATCGGCCACCAGTTGCAGGGGGGCAGGTCGGTTGTCGGAAGGCGACCGGTCCGATCCCTTGCCCGAAGCCGTTGGGCGACGCGGGCGAACCACACTTGCCAGATCGTCGCGATAGGCGTCTTCGGGCGATTTCTCCGTCATCGGGGCGGCTTCGGAGTTTTCGGCCTCGGTCGCGGCGATAGCGCCGCGCAGGTGGTTGTAGGTTTCATGGGTCGAGGCGTTTTCGGGATCCTCAAGCCTGCTGCCGACGGCGGCGAGCAGGCGATCCAGATCGGGGTCTTCGGTATCGTCGGCCTCTTTCAGGAGAGCATGGTTGTCGGTATCCGGTTCGCTGGCCGGGTTTGCATCAAGGTCGAATTCGGATCGATCGTCAGCCAGCGTGGGCCGATCCGCGTCACGTTCCGGTTTTTCCGTATCGGTGGCTTCCGGCGCCGGGACGCCCGATTCAGACAACAGGTCGGAATCCGCGGCCGCCTTCTGTTCCCGGTCGGCATCATCGAAGTCGTCGGCAGCCAGAGCCGCTTCGAAATCGCAACGCTTGAGCTTGAGAAGATGTGGCCTGAGGCCGGACTCTTCACGGGGCGCGATATTTTCGCCGGAGTCTTCAAGCGTCGGAGCGTTCTCCGTCCTGGCGTCTTGTTGCGTTGCCCTGGTCAAGAAACAACTGTCGTTGTCAGCGGGTTCTGATGCAGTTTCTTGTTCTTCGGGTTCCGGCGGTCCGAAGAAAACGGTCTCCTGCGTTCCCTCTGGCAGTCCCTCCGGTTCCGTGGTCGGCGGAGTATCGGTTTTCTGTAACGGGTTCTCAGCGAAGCCGCACTCCGAACCGCTGCGGGAAGGTTCGTCCTCTTCCAGGGCTTCAGCTTCTTCGCTGTCCGCTGACAAGGCAACCGATACCAGGCCGCCATCGCGCTCTTCAGATATCTTGTCCATGTCATCCGGCACGTCCGAGGCGAAGTCGTCCTGTGCGTATTCCAGGTCTTCCGATCTGTTGGCCAATGCCTTGTCCAAACGGTTCAGAATGTCCTGCATCGATTCTTCGGGTTCGTCCTCCGGTTCGGGCTCCGCTGTCGCCGCCGGTAGAACACCTGCTTCCTGGGTTGTCTCGTTCAGCTGATCATCCTCCGCCCCGGTCGGCGGGGCATACTCTGGTTCGGACAATGTCATCCCGGTCGCGAATACGTCATCCTGCGGGATCGGCCTCACGTTCTCTGCAACGACATCGTCGCTGTCTTCGGTCGCAACCGTCGTCTTTGTCGGCAAGGACATTTCGCTGCGCGAGACCACGGCACGGATGCGTGCAAGTTTGGCGGCTATGCCCTCGACTTCGGCGGCGGGCGGCTCATAAGGTTCAGCTTCGGGGATTTCACCGTCTTCGCGGGCCATGGCCTCGGCCAAGGAAGGGCCGCGTGTCGTTTCGTCGATGACGGCCTCGGTTTCCTCGTCGTCGTTCGAATCGAATGCGGCGAGTTCAAAGGGGTGTTCCTCCGGAACGTCAATTTCCGCCACGTCTTCGCAGGCCTGTTCCGGGGTTTCCGCCTCCGTATTCTGCGCGGTATCCGAAGGGTCTGGATCGTCCCACGTCATGGACCCGTCGGCCGCCAAAGCGACGCTTTCTGCGTTCATTGCCGTGGCTGGGGGCGCCGCCGGTTCCTGGGACAGGTCCGTTTGCGGGACAGGGTCCGCTGTAACCGTGCCATCGGCCCGCTCCGCGGCCTTGTCCGGTTCCCTATCCCGCGCCTCATTCGCGCGCAGGACAAATCCGCCACCATCCAGACGGTGCGCTTCGACCTTGCGGGAAATCTCGCGTTGTGCGATCCGGGTCAGCATCTCGGCATCCGGAACCGGCGGTTCGGCGCCGAAATAGCGGTCATCCGATGCCAGGTCGCGGAAATATTCCGCGATTGCCTTCATGGTGTCAAAAGAGTCGTCGAACCCTTCGAGCGTGCAGGAAAACGTGCCATAGGAGACGGTGAGAATCTTGTTGTTCTGAATCATCGCTTTTTCATCCTCACATGGGTCGCGCCATCACCTGACACGCCGGTCGCCGGACGGATCCCTGCGGGCAGACGCGTCGAATCGACATCAGATTGTGGTTTCTTTGCAAAGACGCCATTAACGCCACCATGGAAAATGCGATAATTTGTTCGGATCGGCCGGTCACGCTCGTGGGCAGCGGCCCGCTTGGGCCACTGGATCTCGATCTGGCGCTGGAACGCGCGCCCGTTCTGGTCGCCGCCGACGGCGGGGCGATGCATGCGCTCAGCGCGGGCCACATGCCCCGCGCCGTGATCGGAGACATGGACAGCCTGGATGACCTTGCCCGCGCCCGCTTTCCCGCCGATCGGATTTTCCGCATCGCGGAGCAAGACAGCACCGATTTCGACAAGTCGGTGCGCAGCATTCAAAGCCCGGTGATACTTGCGGTCGGGTTTCTTGGCGGGCGCATCGACCACCAGCTCGCGGCCTTCAACACGCTGGTTCGCCACGCATCGCGCGTCTGCCTGCTGATCGGTCAGGAAGAGGTGATCTTTCACCTTCCGCCGGCCCTGACGCTGGACCTCGCGGATGGGGACGGTTTTTCTCTGTTTCCGATGCGACCCGTCACAGGCTCTTCGGTCGGGTTGCGCTGGCCCATCGACGGGCTGGACCTGGCCCCCGACCGGCGGATCGCGACGTCCAACCGCGCCACCGGCACGGTTCAGCTGCGCCTTGACGGACCGGGCGCCCTGGCGATGGTTCCAAGAACGGCCCTGGATGCGGTCATGCGGGGGTTTGCAGCGATTTCGCCCGACTAGCCCGCGCGATGCTGCGCGCCACCGACCGTTCGCGCATCACGATGTAAAGTCCGGCAGCGACCGTGATGCAGATGCCGATCCCGGCCAGCGTATTGGGAAGGTCATTGAAGATCATCCACCCTATCGCCGTGGCGACGGGGATTTCGAGATACTGCATCGGGGCCAGGGTGGCGGCGGGGGCATAGCGTAACGACCAGGTCATCAAAAGATGCGCCCCGGTGCCGAGGATCCCGATGCCCAGCAACAGCGACCATTCATAGGCGTTCGGCGCGATCACCGACAGTGGCGCGATTCCCAGGGCGTCGCCGATCAGGACGACCGGCGCCAGGAACAGGGCCGCCATGACGCCGCTCACCGCCTGCAGTCCGATGGGGTCGGTTTCCCGCGCGATCTGGCGGGTGACGAGAATGAAGACCGAAAAGGTGATTGCCACCGCCAGCGGCAGCAGAGCGGGCCAGCCGACTTCCGCGAAACTTGGCTGAATCACCAGGAGTGTGCCGATGAACCCGACGATGCAGGCCCAGAGCCGCCTGGCCCCGACTTCCTCGCCCAGTATGTATTTTCCGAGAAGCAGCATGATGAAAGGCATCACGAAGGCGATTGCGACGGCATCGGCAAGGGGCAGGTATTTCAGCGCGGTGAACATCGCCCCGATCCCGAAAATGTGCAGCGCCGTGCGCAGTATCACCAGCCAAAGCACCCGTCCGCGCATGCGCCACAGGCGGTGGCCGAATATCACGATCGGCAGCAGGATCAGCCCCTGTACTGCGAAACGCACCAGCAGCAATTGCCCCAGCGGCACCGAAGCGCCAAGCAGCTTGGCAACGGCATCGCCGACCGGGGCGACAACGCAAAAACCAAGCATGAGCAGAATGCCCAGAACGGGCCGGTCGGTGGACATGAAAAAACGCTAGCGCCTGGCGCAAATGATGCAAGAAAAGGTTTGACTGACCCGGCGTAAGTTTGCTGCAAAGCCGATGAATTGCGTGTCGACGCGGACCCGCGCCGTCAAACAGGCCTATAGGATCAGCAGTTTGGCACGTTGACCGCCAATCCGCCGAGCGATGTCTCCTTGTATTTCGCGCTCATGTCCTGACCGGTCTGACGCATCGTCTCGATGCAGGCGTCCAGCGGCACAAGGTGGGTGCCGTCCCCGCGCAGTGCGAGGCTCGCGGCGCTGACCGCCTTGATCGCGCCCAGCCCGTTGCGTTCGATGCACGGCACCTGCACGAGGCCGCGGACAGGGTCGCAGGTCATGCCCAGATGGTGTTCCAGCGCGATTTCGGCCGCGTTCTCGACTTGCTCCGGAGTGCCGCCCATCACCGCGCAGAGCCCGGCCGCGGCCATCGCGGCGGCGCTGCCGACCTCGGCCTGGCAGCCGGCTTCGGCACCCGAGATCGAGGCGTTGAACTTGACCAACCCGCCAATCGCCGCGGCCGTCAGCAGGAAATCCTCCACATGCGCGGTCGATGCGCCCGGCACATGATCGAGGTAGTATCGCAGGGTCGCCGGCAGCACCCCGGCGGCCCCGTTGGTCGGTGCCGTCACGACCTGCCCGCCGGCGGCGTTCTCTTCGTTGACCGCCATGGCGTAGACGCTCATCCAGTCGTTGATCGTATGCGGCGCGGTCAGGTTCATGCCGCGTTCCGCAATCAGTGTGTCGTGAATGGCCTTGGCGCGGCGCTTGACCATCAGGCCGCCCGGCAGGATGCCTTCGCTGGCAAGCCCCCGGTCGATGCAGTCGTTCATGACCTGCCAGATTCGCGCGGTTCCGCCGGTCAATCGGGCCGTTCCGCCGCGCGACACCTCATTGGCCCGCTTCATCGCCGCAATGGATTTTCCGCTTTCCGACGCCATCCGGAGCATTTCGGCGGCGGATTTGAACGGGTAGGGGACCGGCGCGCCCTCCTGGGTGGCCTTGCCCGCGGCCAGTTCTTCCTCGGTCATGACGAAGCCGCCGCCGATTGAATAATAGACCTGTTGCAGCACCACGTCGCCCTGCGCGTCGGTGGCCATCAGTTCCATGCCGTTGGCATGGCCCGGCAGCGCGCGGTCGTAGTCGAACACCAGATCCGTGGCCGGGTTGAACCGCAGCGGCGCCAGTCCTTCGGGCGACAGGACATGAGTCGATCTGATTTCTGCCAGCGCCTTGGCGGCGGCGTCGGCGTCATAGGTGTCGGGATGAAACCCGGCCAGACCCAGAATGGTGGCGCGGTCGGTGGCATGGCCGACGCCGGTAAAGGCGAGGCTGCCATGAAGCGATGCCCGCACGCCTGCGAAGTCGAAGGGAGATGCCCGCATGAGATCGAGAAACCGGGCCGCGGCGACCATCGGCCCCATCGTGTGCGATGACGACGGGCCGATGCCGACCTTGAACATGTCGAAAACGGAAAGAAACATCTAGGAGGCCAATTCTTCGGATAGAGAGGGTGAACAGGGCGCGGTCATGCGAGCGGTTCTACAGCGGCTTGCAGGGTTCTGCAGCAGCGGAAAGCGACGTTTTCAGCGGATTTCCGGTCGCCCGGCAAGAAATCGCGACCCGTGCATCCGCTGTTTGCTTTCAAATGCAACCATGACCCGGACCGAACGCTCCGACCGGGCCGGGCGACAGGAACGCGAGCGCACCGTTCGCGGTTTTCCGTCCATTCCCCTCTCGCCCAAGGGAGACATCTTTCCTATAAGGGCGCGATTCAGCACCGGAGTTGCCGCCATGACCGCAGAACTGTCGCCCATCGATACAGCCAAGCTGGTCGCCGCCAGACGTGCGGCGGAGTTCGTCACGGATGGGATGCGCGTGGGGCTGGGAACCGGCAGCACCGCCGCCTTTCTGGTCGAACGCCTGGGCGAGAGGGTGCGCGAGGACGGGCTGAAGATCCGGGGTGTACCGACATCGAACCGCACCGCCGATCTGGCGCGGCAGGTGGGAATCGAGGTGATCACGCTGGATGAAGCCGGATGGCTCGACGTGACCATCGACGGGACCGATGAATTCGACAGCGATCTCAACCTGATAAAAGGCGGCGGCGGGGCTCTGCTGCAGGAAAAGATCGTGGCCACGGCGTCGGATCAGATGATCGTCATCGCCGACGCCGCAAAGCAGGTCGAAACGCTCGGCGCCTTTCCCCTCCCGGTCGAAGTCATCCCCTTCGGCTGGCAGACCACGCGGTCGCTGATCGAGGAAACCCTCGTCACGATGGACGTTCTCGGCCGCGGCACGTCGCTTCGGATGGCGGGAGACGCGCCCTTTCGGACCGACGAAGGCAACCATATCCTCGATCTGGATCTCAAGCGCATCGGCAACGCGCGCCAGCTCGCCATGGTTCTGAACCAGATTCCCGGAGTGGTGGAAAACGGGCTTTTCATCGACATCTGCGACGTCGTGGTGATCGGCCATGGAGACGGGCGGGTCGAACTGCGCGACATCAACGCCGGCACGGTCAGGAAGCAGAAGATCGACCTGGCGGAGACGGGCGGCCTTTTCACCGACACCGCCGATTGACGCGCGCCGCGCGTGTTCCGGCCATCGAGCGGTTCCGCCCAGACGGCTTTTTCGCCGGGAAGCTCTGGTTTTTCAACGAACCTCGTGACATATCCCCATGCACACCTGCAAGGAGACACCGATGACCGACTTCGACTATGATCTGTTCGTGATCGGCGGTGGGTCAGGGGGCGTGCGCGCCGCAAGAGTGGCGGCGGCGGAAACCGGCGCCAGGGTCGCGCTGGCCGAAGAGGACCGCTATGGCGGCACCTGCGTGATCCGGGGCTGCGTGCCCAAGAAGCTGATGGTATTCGCCTCGGGCTATGGCGCGATGGCGCAAGAGGCCCGCGCCTACGGCTGGGACATCCAGGACGGGTCGTTCGACTGGGCCGGTTTTCGCGACACGCTGAATGCCGAACTGGACCGGCTTGAAGGCATCTACCGCTCCCTGTTGAAGAATTCCGGTGTTGATACCTTCGATGCCCGTGCCGCGGTGAAGGACGCGCACACGGTCGCCCTGGCGTCTGGCGAGGAATTCACCGCGAAGCACATCCTGATCGCGACCGGCGGCCATCCGGTGCGCCCGGACATGCCGAACGCCGATCTGGGCATCGTGTCCGATGACATCTTTCACCTGGAAAGCCTGCCGAAATCGATCCTGATCATCGGCGGCGGCTATATCGCCTGCGAATTCGCCTGCATCCTGAACGGGTTGGGGGTCGATGTGACGCAGTATTACCGCGGCGCCCAGATCCTGCGCGGCTTTGACGACGAAGCGCGGGGTCTCGTGGCCGAAGCGATGCGGGAACAGGGGATCGACCTGCACCTGGGCACGAACATCATGGAAATGACCCGCGCGGATGCGGATCATGCGCTCAGCCATGCCGGCACGGAGTCCGATGCCGCGATGGGCGCGCCGGTGCGGGATCAGCCCGTGACATCACCGAAGGGTGATCCCGGGAAGGATCACGGCCCGATCTGGGTGAAATCGACGAATGGCACGGAAAAGGTGTTCGACATGGTGCTGTTCGCCACCGGTCGCGACCCCAATGCACGCGACATGGGGCTTGAAGACGTCGGGGTGAAAATCGGC
Source organism: Sedimentitalea xiamensis (assembly GCF_030164465.1). GTDB lineage: Bacteria > Pseudomonadota > Alphaproteobacteria > Rhodobacterales > Rhodobacteraceae > Sedimentitalea > Sedimentitalea xiamensis. The sequence continues at coordinate 34,885 of NZ_JASNJE010000002.1, read as the reverse complement.
CGGCGCGGGGAAATCGAGGTGGACGATTACAGCCAGACGGCGATTCCGTCGATCTATGCCATCGGCGACGTGACGAACCGGGTCAACCTGACGCCGGTGGCGATCCGCGAAGGCATGGCCTTCGTGGAAACCGTATTCAAGGGCAATCCGACGCCGGTGGATCACGACCTGATCCCCAGCGCCATCTTCACCCAACCCGAAATGGGCACGGTCGGGCTGAGCGAGGAAGCGGCCCGCGACCAGGAACCGGTCGAAGTCTACTGCACCAGTTTCCGACCGATGCAATCGGCTTTTGCCGGCCGCCCGGACCGGGTTCTCATGAAGCTCGTGGTCAGTCAGGCGAACCGCAAGGTGCTGGGCTGCCATATCGTGGCGCCCAATGCGGGCGAGTTGATTCAATTGGCGGGGATTGCGATCAAGATGGGCGCAACCAAGGAGGATTTCGACCGGACCGTGGCGGTTCACCCCACGATGTCCGAAGAGATCGTCACGATGAAGACGCCGATGCGAAAAGCCTGACGCGTTCAGTCTTGAATAATTCGAACGCGCGTACAGGTAAGAGGCAACGCTGCGGATCGCGGCATAAGAAGGGAAAAGACGACATGGCGGGCAACAGCGGTGGCCCCTGGGGGGGCGGAGGCTCTTCCGGCGGGGGCGACGACGACGGCAGAAACGGCGGCGGCAAGAACGGTGGCGGCCGCAGACCTGGCGGCGAAGGCCCGCAGATTCCGGAAATCGACGACCTGGTGAAGAAAGGCCAGGAACAGTTGCGCGTCCTGATGGGCGGCCGCGGCGGTGCTGGCCAGGGCGGCGGCTCGGGCGGGCGCGGCTCGGGCGGCGGCGGACCGATGTTCACCCGTGGAACGCTTGGCCTCGCGGTACTCGCGGGCGCGGTTCTCTGGGCCATGGCGAGCTTTTACACGGTCAAGCCCGAAGAGCAGTCCGTCGAATTGTTCCTGGGCGAGTTTTCCGCCATCGGTGAGCCGGGCCTGAACTTTGCGCCCTGGCCGTTCGTCACGGCGGAAGTGATCCCCGTCACCCGCGAACAGACCGAGGACATGGGCGGTGCCCGGGGCGGCAATGACGGCCTGATGCTGACCGGCGACGAAAACGTCGTCGATATCGATTACCAGGTGGTCTGGAATATCAACGACCCGGCCAAGTATCTCTTCAACCTCGCCGACCCGCGCCAGACGATCCAGGCCGTATCGGAATCGGCGATGCGCGAGATCATCGCGCAATCCGAACTGGCCCCGATCCTGAACCGGGACCGCGGCATTATCGGCGATCGCCTTCAGGACCTGATCCAGACGACGCTGGACAGCTACGAAAGCGGCGTGAACATCATCCGCGTGAACTTTGACAAGGCCGACCCGCCGCAAAAGGTGATCGACGCCTTCCGCGACGTCCAGGCCGCGGCACAGGAACGCGACCGGTTGCAGAACGTCGCCGACGCCTACGCAAACCGCGTTCTCGCGGAGGCGCGCGGTGAAGCGGCGCAGACGCTGGAAGAGGCCGAAGGCTATCGCGCCCGTGTGGTCAACGAAGCCCAGGGTGAGGCCAGCCGTTTCGGCGCGGTCCTCTCGGAATACGAGAAAGCGCCGGAAGTGACCCGCAAGCGTCTTTACCTCGAAACCATGGAACAGGTGCTCGGGGGCATAGACAAGATCATCATCGACAAAGATTCAGGCGGTCAGGGCGTCGTGCCATATCTGCCTCTGAACGAACTGAGACGCGGCGCCGGAGGAACGAACTGATGCGGAAAACGACTTTTCTTCTGCCGATCCTTGTGATCGCCGTGGCCGGACTCCTGTCCTCGATCTTCATCGTGGATGAACGCGAAAAGGCGCTCGTTCTGCAATTTGGCCGCGTCGTGGCGGTCAAGGAAGACCCCGGACTGGCGTTCAAGATCCCGCTGATCCAGGAAGTCGTGCGCTATGACGACCGGATCCTGTCCCGCGATGTCGAACCTCTCGAAGTCACGCCGCTGGACGATCGCCGCCTGGTCGTCGATGCCTTCGCGCGCTACCGGATCACCGATGTGAACCAGTTCCGGCAGGCCGTCGGTGTCGGCGGGATCGCGACCGCCGAAAACCGTCTGGATTCGATCCTTCGGGCCGAAACCCGCGAAGTGCTCGGTTCTGTCAGTTCCAAGGATATCCTGAGTTCGGACCGCGCGGCCTTGATGCTGCGCATCCGCAATGCGGCGATTGCCGAGGCGCGCGCCCTCGGGATCGACATCATCGACGTGCGCCTGAAAGCGACCGACCTGCCGACGCAGAACCTGGAAGCCACCTTCGAACGGATGCGCGCAGAGCGTGAACGCGAGGCGACGGACGAACGCGCCCGCGGTAACGAAGCCGCGCAGCGGGTGCGGGCCCAGGCGGACAGAACTGTCGTGGAACTGGTGTCCGAAGCGCAGCGGGAAGCTGAAATCATTCGTGGTGAAGCCGATGCGCTGCGCAACAACATCTTCGCTGAAGCCTTTGGAAAGGATGAAGAATTCTTTGAATTCTACCGCTCTCTCACCGCCTATCAGCGGGCGCTCCAGGGCAGCAATTCTTCGATGGTGATGAGCCCGGATTCGGATTTCTTCAACTATCTCCGCTCGCCGGACGGAACGCCGTCGCAGCCGCGGCAGTAGCCCGTCGTCATGGGGCTGATCTTTCTGGCCCTCGGGCTGGTGCTGATCGTGGAGGGGCTGGTCTGGGTGCTGGCCCCTTCGATGATTGAACAGATGCTGGAAATGCTGCGCAACCTGCCGCATCAGGCGCGGCGCCAGATCGGCCTTCTGGCGATTGTCAGCGGCCTGATTCTGCTCTGGATCGCGCATGGCCTGAACGTGCTCTGATGCGCGGTTCCGCGATGCGCATGTTCCGCGGGGCTTTCACATACGCTTGAAACACTGCAACAGTGTTGGCTGCGCAGGGCAAAGCCCCTACATTGAAGCAAGGGTGCGCATCGGGCCAGAGCAGTGCCCGGCCCGGCACAGCAACAAGGAGATGGCAACGTGCAGCCAAAGGCAATCGCAGTTTCAAAAGACCGTTCGCTCAAGCCACGGGATCGGATGCGTCTGATCTGGCTTGGCGTGCTGACGATGGTTCTTGTTATGGCGCAGGCGCTCATGGCGCAGGCCCGCCCCGAAAGCCTTGCTCCGCTTGCCGAGAAGATCAGCCCGTCGGTGGTCAACATCACGACCTCCACCATGGTCGAAGGCCGGTCCGGGCTGCAAGGGATCGTGCCGGAAGGATCCCCGTTCGAAGATTTCTTCCGCGAATTCCAGGACCGCAACAACGGCGAAGGACAGCGCCCGCGCCGGTCCTCCGCGCTCGGTTCGGGCTTCGTGATTTCGGAAGACGGTTACGTCGTGACCAACAACCACGTCATCGACGGCGCCGACGAGATCCTGGTGGAATTCTTTTCCGGCGACGAACTGCCGGCCACCGTCGTGGGGACCGATCCGAACACCGACATTGCGCTGCTCAAGGTCGAACCGGAAGAACCGCTGCCCTTCGTCAGCTTCGGCGACAGCGATCTGGCGCGTGTCGGAGACTGGGTGATCGCGATGGGCAACCCGCTCGGACAGGGTTTTTCCGTGTCTGCCGGTATCGTTTCGGCGCGCAACCGCGCCTTGTCGGGCACCTATGATGACTACATCCAGACCGACGCGGCGATCAACCGCGGCAATTCCGGCGGCCCCCTGTTCAACATGGACGGAGAAGTCGTCGGCGTGAACACGGCGATCCTGTCGCCCAATGGCGGGTCCATCGGTATCGGGTTTTCGATGGCGTCCAATGTCGTGACCCGCGTGGTCGACCAGTTGAAGGAATTCGGCGAAACGCGGCGCGGTTGGCTGGGCGTGCGCATTCAGGACGTGACCGAGGACGTGGCGGAAGCCATGGGTCTGGAAGAGGCCGCCGGTGCCCTGGTGACGGATGTGCCGGATGGTCCCGCCAAGGATGCCGGATTGCTGTCCGGCGACGTGATCATCGGCTTTGACGGCGTCGACGTCGCGGATACGCGGGCGCTTGTGCGTCAGGTCGGAAACACCGCTGTCGGCAAGGCCGTGCGGGTCGTGGTCTATCGCGAAGGCGCAACCCAGACGGTTCTCGTGACGCTCGGCCGCCGGGAGGAAGCCGAAGGCGCGGTTCCTGCGGCGATGCAGGACCAGCCGGGCGACGATGTGCAGGAAAAGACCGTTCTGGGAATGACGTTGAGCATTCTGACCGACGAGATGCGGCGGGAACTGGGCGTGCCGGACAATCAGAACGGCCTTGCGGTGCTGGACGTGGACGAAGCGTCGGAAGCGTTTGAAAAAGGCTTGCGCGCGGGGGATGTGATCACCGAAGCGGGCCAGCAGAAAGTCGGCTCGCTGGACGAACTGGATGATCGGATTGCCGAAGCGAAGGAGGCCGGGCGGAAATCGCTCTTGCTGCTCGTGCGGCGCGCGGGCGATCCGCGGTTCGTCGCGCTCAGCCTGACCGACTGACCGGCAACTGTCGGGGGGGGCATGTGACCAAGCCGCCCCTTTTCCGGGTTGTGACAAAAAAAGAGAGCCATGTGCCAAAGCACATGGCTCTCTTCCTTCGACCGGTCGGGGAGCACACTGAAATAGGACCGGTCCGGGAGGAAGGACAGGTGGTTACGGCCACCTGCCGGGAGGATGCAGCAAAGCCTGCGTCCGGCGGAACTCGGTATCGGTCGCCACCAACCAACTGAGGACGATGCTCAGCCTGGGCCGTTGCTGCACGGGGAGAGTTGTGCAGAAACGGTTGCGGAGCGTGACAGGGAAACGGGTCATTGGTGGCTCCTTTCTCGTTAACTGGTGCCAGAGGCTTTTGCGTTCTCGTGATACCAATATGGCGAAGAATCGCAGCGCTGTATGTGAACGAGGCCACACAGCGGCAGGAATTCCGGATGTCCCGAGAAGAAGGCGCCGGGTCAGATCTGATCCGGTTCCGCGAGCATCGACAAGGCGTCCCAGTCCACGATAACGAGGCCGCCGCGGGTGCCATCGATCACGCCGTCCCTTTTCCAGCTCGACAGGATCTTGGACACCGCCTCGCGGGTCGCGCCCACGAATTCGGCCAGTTCGGCCTGTGACAGGGTCAGCTTGCAGGGCGCGGTCGAATCTTCCGGTGCAAGGTGCAACACCTTGCGCGCCAGTCGCGTCGGAAGCGGCAGGAAGACCTGTTCGTTCAACTGCCGTCCCATCCAGCGCATCCGTTGCCCGGCAAGATGGATCATGTCGACGGCAAGGTCCGGCTGATGCCGGATCTGCGCCAGCACGTCCGAATGGCGCACACGGCAGAGCCGGGTCGGTTCGACCGCCGTGGCGGTGGCGGTTCGTTCGCCCGGATCGAACAGGGAAATCTCTCCGAACAACGCGCCGGGGCGCATCATGTCCAGCGTCAGCTTGCGCCCGTCCAGCGCGAGAACGCTGAATTCAACCGCGCCGCTGATGATGGCATAGAGCGTGTCGCCAATGTCGCCCTGTTCAAACAGGACTTCGCCCGGTTCCAGTTTCAGTTCGGTCGCTTGTTCGGACAGCATTTTCCTGAGATCGACGGAAATATCGGACAGAAATCCGATTTCCGGCAGGCTGAGCGCGGGCATGTGTCTCTCTCCCCAAAGATCCCCATTCCGGTGAGGCTAGCAAATAACCCGAGTGATATGACAGGGCAATATGGTTGCCGGGCAAGGTAATCGTGTTTCGCCACCGGCGACGGCGGTCCGCGCAACCGGGCTGCGGTCAGGCAGGACGGCGGCTGGGGCCAGCCTGTGCGGGGGCGGGCAGGGACAATATCCATTTGAAACAAAAGTGGAACATGTGCGATTAATATCCAGCGGTGCCGCAAGGGGTCGCAAATTGCTCTGGCGTGACTTAAATGGCTTGGCTAGACAAAGGTCCGAACTAGGCAGGAGAGCCGGAACACATGGCAAAAATAACCTATATCGAGCATGGCGGCACCGAGCATGTCGTCGAGGTCGCCAACGGGTTGACCGTCATGGAAGGCGCGCGGGACAACAACATTCCCGGTATCGAGGCCGATTGCGGCGGCGCCTGCGCCTGTTCGACCTGCCATGTCTATGTGGACCCCGCCTGGGTCGAAAAGCTCCCGGCACGGGATGACATGGAAGAGGACATGCTCGACTTTGCCTATGAACCGGACCCCGTCCGTTCGCGCCTGACCTGCCAGATCAAGGTCACGGATGCGCTTGACGGGCTGGTCGTGCAGATGCCGGAAAAACAGATCTGATCCTGCGCGCGCTGTCGCGTCGGGTCGGATGCGCCCTGTTGCTGCTCGCGCAGGGCGCAGCCGCACAAGACGGCTGGGCCACCGCGCCTGGCACTGGCATCGTCGCGGCGCGCTATGACGCGGATGCCGATGTCTATCCGCACCGGATCATGGGCCGGATACGGGAAAAGCACGTGCTGCTTGCACAGGATGATGCGGGGCAGGTCCATTCCGTCGATCTGCGCCAATCCGGATCCAGCGTGTTCGAGGACATCGCCCCGCGCGTGGTGGACGCGGATGGGGATGGCGTCAACGACGTTGTCGTGGTGGAAACCGATCCGCGGGCCGGGGCGCAGCTGGCCGTCTACGGGCTGCGCCGGGGCGGCCTGACAAAGATCGCCGCGACGCCCCATATCGGAACCCGTTTCCGGTGGCTCGCGCCCGTTGCCGTGGCCGATCTGGACGGGGACGGGACCGTGGATCTCGCCTATGTCGACCGTCCGCACCTGGCCATGACCCTTCAGGTCTGGACTTGGGCCGGCGGCGGATTGACCCGGATCGCCGAGATGGGCGATCTCACCAATCACCGGATCGGCGATGAGGTCATCTGGGGTGGCCTGCGCGATTGCGGTGCCGGTCCGGAAATGGTTCTTGCGGATGGCGGCTTCAACCGGATCGTGCTGGTCCGGCTGACCAGCAACGGTCTGAGGCGCGAGACGACCGGTCTGGCGGCGACGGATGGCGGATTCCGCCGCGTCCTGTCATGCCGCTACTGAAGAGGCGCGGCGCCGCGCGCTGATACGTACGGGTCGATGCGCCCGTCAGAGCGCGCGCCAGCCGATATCGCGGCGGCAAAACCCCTCGGGCCAGTCCAGATCATCGACCATCGCATAGGCGCGGTCGCGCGCTTCGGCCAGGCTCGCGCCACGGGCGGTGACGTTCAGCACCCGTCCGCCGGTCGCGACGATGCGGCCGTCCCGATCGCTCGTGCCGGCGTGAAAGCAGATTGCCGAACTGGTTTCTGGCAGCCTGTCCAGCCCGCCGATGGCGCTGCCCTTTTCATAGCTGCCGGGATAGCCTCTGGCGGCCATGACGACGGTCATCGCGTGATCGTCGGCCCAGTTGACCCGCATCTTGTCCAGGCGGCCTTCGGCGGTGGCGTGGATCAGGTCCATCGCCTGCGCCCCCAGCCGCATCATCAGCACCTGGCATTCAGGATCGCCGAAACGGACGTTGTATTCCACCAGCCGCGGTTCGCCGTCCTTGATCATCAGCCCGACATAGAGCACGCCCTGGTAGGGTATCCCGCGCCGCGCCATTTCCGCCATTGTCGGACGCACGATCCGGTCCAGCGCCTTTTGCGCGATCTCCTCGTTCAGTACCGGGGCCGGGGAATACGCGCCCATGCCGCCGGTGTTCGGCCCGGTATCGCTCTCGCCGACGCGCTTGTGATCCTGCGCCGTGCCGATGGGCAGAACGGTTTCGCCATCGCAGAGCACGAAGAACGACGCTTCTTCGCCTTCCATGAATTCCTCGATCACCACTTCGGCGCCGGCCCCTCCGAACGCGCCGCCGAACATGTCGTCGATGGCGGCGAGCGCCTCGGCTTCGGTCATGGCCACGATCACGCCCTTGCCGGCGGCCAGACCGTCGGCCTTGACCACGATGGGCGCGCCCCGGCGCCGGACATAAGCGCGCGCGGATTCGGCATCGGTGAAGTGCCCGTAGGCCGCCGTCGGCGCACCCGCCGCGTCGCAGATTTCCTTGGTGAAGCTCTTGGAGGATTCAAGGCGCGCCGCTGCGGCGGAAGGGCCGAACACAAGCAGCCCGGCCTCGCGCAGCCGGTCCGCGACTCCGGCCGCCAGGGGGGCTTCCGGGCCGACGATGACCATGTCGATGGCGTTTTCCTCGGCAAAGGTGGCCACCGCGCCGCCGCTTTCGATATCCAGTTTCGCGCAATCGGCGATCTGCGCAATTCCCGCGTTGCCCGGCGCGACGATCAGCTTGTCGCATTTCGGGTTCTGCAACACCGCCCAGGCGAGGCTGTGTTCGCGCCCGCCGCTGCCGAGGATGAGGATGTTCATGAATTGCGCTCCGATCTGCTTGGCCTTGCTGCGCCCGCGTTCTAAGCTGACCGCACAGGCGAAACAAGGCACCCACATGTCCGATCTCATCGACGACCCGCGGCCGGGTCAGAACCTGCCGGAATTTACCGTTTCGGAAATATCGGGCGCGGTGAAGCGCGCGCTGGAGGATGAATTCGGCCGCATCCGCGTGCGCGGCGAAGTCGGTCGCGTGTTCAAGGCCCGTTCGGGTCATCTCTATTACGATGTGAAGGACGACCGGTCGGTTCTGGCCTGCACCACCTGGAAGGGCCAGATCGCGGGGCTTTCCGTCGTGCCCGAGGAAGGGCTGGAGGTGGTCGTGACCGGCCGGCTGACAGCGTTCGGGGCGCAATCCAAATACAACCTGAACGTCGACGAAGTCACGGTCGCGGGGCAGGGCTCCCTGATGGCCCTGCTGGAAAAGCGCAAGAAACAACTGGCCGCCGAAGGTCTTTTCGATCCTGAACGCAAGAAGCGGTTGCCCTACCTTCCGGAGGTCATCGGCGTCGTCACCTCGCCGTCCGGGGCGGTGATCCGCGATATCCTGCACCGGCTGCGCGACAGGTTCCCGCGCAAGGTTCTGATCTGGCCGGTGGCGGTGCAGGGCGCGGCCTGCGCCCCCGAAGTCGCGCGGGCCATCGAAGGGTTCAACGCCCTGACGCCCGGCGGCGCCCTGCCGCGTCCGGACCTTCTCATCGTGGCCCGCGGCGGCGGATCGGTCGAAGATCTCTGGGGCTTCAACGAAGAAATCGTCGCGCGGGCGGCGGCGGCGTCTCAGATCCCGCTGATTTCCGCCGTGGGTCACGAAACCGACACCACGCTGATCGATTTCGTGTCCGACCGGCGCGCGCCAACGCCGACGGCGGCCGCCGAACTGGCGGTGCCGGTCCGGCTGGAACTGCTGGCCTTCGTGGACAGCCAGGGCGCGCGGATCACCCGCGCCATGAGCAACGCGGTCAGCCAGCGCCGGCAGCGCCTGGCCGATCTGTCCCGCGCCTTGCCCCGGCCTGATGGACTGCTCGACAGCCCGCGCCAGCGGCTCGATCAGGCGGACGAGAAACTGCGCGCGGCGCTCAGGACCGGGGTTCAGGCGCGACGCCTGAGGCTGGTGGACCTGTCCGGCACGTTGCGGCCATCAGTTCTGCGCGGCGGCCTCCGGTCGAACCGGGAAAAGCTGGCAGGCTGCGCCGCGCGGCTGGAACCGTCGCTGCACAGGAACGCCCGCGCACATCGCGATGCGCTGAGTCGCCTTGCCGGCCGTCTGCGCCCGGAACAGCTTCAGGGCAGGGTCGATGAAAGAGCGGCGGCGCTGGCGGCGCTCGGGCGGCGTCTGTCGATCGCGGGAACCACGCAGATCCGCGGCCTGCGCAGCCGGATCGAGGCCACGGACCGGCTCCTGGTCTCTCTCGGTTATCAGGCGACCCTGGAACGCGGCTATGCCGTGGTGCGCGCCGACGGCGCCCTGGTGACGACAGAAGCCCAGGCGTCACGGGCCGGCAGTCTCGAGATCCAGTTCGCGGACGGGCGCTTGCCGGTGACCAACGCGGCGCGGCGCAGGAAGGCCGGTTCCGGCGAGGGTCCGGACGCGCCGGATCAGGGATCATTGTTCTGATCTGCTCCCGGCGCGGTCAGACCCCGACATCCGGGCCATAGCACAGCATGTCTTCGCCGACGTCCTCTGCCTCGTAGAGTTCGGTCGCGTCGGGGTTGTTCTCGAACCGCGCGATCAGCCCGCGCGAGGTTTGCTGGAACGTCCAGCATTGCGGGTCGGGGCGGTCTTCATAGACGAAACAGATCTGACCGCCGTCCTCGTACCAGATGCCGTCCCGGCACCGGCCATCCAGAAACGACCAGACCACCCGCCGGTCGTCCAGGTAGCGTTCGACGCCATAGGCTTCACCGTCGAAACCGTAAAACAGTGTCTTGCCCCGCGTATAGGCATCGAACGCATCGGCAGACAGGGTCTGCTGGGCCAGCGCGGGCTGGGCCAACAGACAGACGAGAATCAGGCTTCGCAACAGCATCTTGCGATCATGCCAGAACCGGCGCGGTCATTCCATCGGGTCGGGGCCGACACCCTGTCTCGCATTCCAGTGCGCGACGCGCGGATTCATGACCTTGCGCCACAGGACGGGAACCAGGGCCAGGCGCGCCATCGCCGGCATCGACCACGGCCAGACCGGCATCGATTGTCGGTCAAGATCAAGCGCGGGAAACCGGCGGCCCGGATGCAGGTGGTGATCGGAATGACGCGGCGCATTCAGCATCATCGCCGCGGAATACCAATGCGGCGCATTCCACGCATGTTCCGGTCCCGCCGGTTCAAGGCTCCCATCCGCGCGCCGATGGCGACGCAAACCGTAGTGCTGGATATAGTCGGCCAGCAGCAACTGGACCTGGGCAAGGCAGGCCAGGCCCATCAGGCTCAGCACGCCGGCCCATCCGGCGAGGACAAAGGCTGCCGAAACCGTCAGCGCCGCCCCGCCGCAATAGGCCACGTAGGGATGGCTCGGCACCGAAGGGGGCGGAACCCGGCGCGCCCGCGCCACCGTCTCGGCCCGCCAGCCCGCCGCGAACGATCCGATCCAGGCGCGCGGCAGGAACCTGTAGAAGCCTTCGCCCGCCCGCGCAGAATTCGGGTCCGCGTCGCTGGCCACGTGAACGTGGTGCACCCGGAGATGCGCCGATGCATGATGGCCGAACAGCAGCGAGGTGAACACGGCGGCTCCCAGCCTGCGTGTCCAACGTCCCGGTGCATGGATCAGTTCATGGGCGTTGGAATTGGAAACCTGCCCCAGGAACAGCCCGAGCGCCAGCACCGTCGCACCCGTCTGCCAGAACGCGTGATCCGCCGCGCCGGCGAAGCTCCAGACGCCGAGCGCCAGCAAGGGGAAATGCAGGATGCCCAGCGTCACGTTCAGGCCTTGCGCGAACCGCCGTGCCGCGGGATCGTCCCGAACGGGTAGCGCGATCCCGCCGATCCGGTCCAGGGCACGCACCAGAACCGTCACCTGCAACAGCGCCAGAAGGGTCCAGCCGCCGCCCCAAAGACAGGCTGCGGCCAGGACCGGGATCGGGGACAGGCTGGCCAGCGCGAACCAGAACATTATCCAGGACTTCACCTCTATCGCTCTCCCGGCGATCCGCGGCCACCTCCGCGTCATGCAGGGAACCTGTCAAACCTGGGCCGAACCGCCGCACCCTTCCATACCAGCGCAATCCGCATTAGGTGAAGACAATCGGCTCTCGTGGAGATCAGCATGGCGTTTTTCAGCAAGCTCAAGGAGAAACTGTTCAAATCCTCGTCGAAGATCGAAGAGGGTCTGGACGCGATCGTCGAGGACGGCGGCGAACCCGACCGTCCGTCCGAACAGCCGGAACCCAGGCCGGAAGTCCCCCAGCCACCCGCGCCGGAACCCCCGGCTTCGCCGCCGGAACTGCCCGAACCCGAGCCAGAGACGCAGCCTCAACCGGTCGAGCTGCCGGAACCGGAAACGGTGCCCGTCCCCGAACACGTCCCGTCCCCGGATCCGGCGCCGCGGCCCGAACCGATGCCGGTGCCCGCGCCGGGACCGGAACCGCGCCCGGAACCGGAACCGCTGCCCGATCCGATGCCGGCAGACCCGACACCGGGCATTCCGCCGGCAGAGATCCCGCCGCAGGGCGGCGGGCTGCTGAACCGGCTGTTCAAGCGGGGAGCCGCCGCGCCGGTGATGCGCCGGACCCTTGACGACGACATGCTGGAGCAGCTCGAAGAACTGCTGATCAGCGCCGACATGGGCGTCGACACCGCATTGCGCGTCACGGCGAACATGGCGGAAGGCCGGTTTGGCAAGAAACTGTCCACCGACGAGATCAAATCGCTTCTCGCCCAGGAAGTCACCCGGATCATGGAGCCGGTTGCGAAGCCCATGCCGATCTATCCCAAACGTCCGCAGGTGGTGCTCGTCGTCGGGGTGAACGGGTCGGGCAAGACCACAACCATCGGCAAGCTGGCCAGCCAGTTCAAGGCAGCCGGCAAGAAGGTGGTGATCGCCGCGGGCGATACATTCCGCGCGGCGGCGGTCGAACAGCTTCAGGTCTGGGGCGACCGGGCCGGGGTGCCGGTCCTGACCGCGCCCGAGGGATCTGACCCCGCGAGCCTTGCGTTTGACGCCATGGCCAGGGCCCAGGAAGAGGGGGCCGACCTCCTGATGATCGACACGGCCGGCCGGTTGCAGAACCGCGCCGACCTGATGGAAGAACTGGCCAAGATCGTGCGGGTCATCCGCAAGAAGGACGAAACCGCACCGCACAACACGCTGCTGGTTCTGGATGCGACGACGGGCCAGAACGCGCTCAGCCAGGTCGAGATTTTCCGCAAGATATCGGATGTTTCGGGGCTGGTGATGACCAAGCTGGACGGCACCGCCAAGGGCGGCGTGCTGGTGGCGCTGGCCGACAGGTTCGGGCTGCCGATCCACGCCATCGGTGTCGGTGAGCAGATCGACGACCTAGCGCCGTTCGATCCCGAGGATTTCGCCGCCGCGCTGACCGGGCTGGATGCCTGATGCGGGAACCGCCGGTCTACCGGGTTCCCATCCAACGCTCCAGCATCCGCAGCAGGATCAGGACGCAAAGCACGAGCCCGGTGGCCAGCGCCGCCATCGCGATTTCGCCGCTGCCGCAGCTGAGCCCGATGGCGCCGGTCAGCCAGAGCGACGCGCCGGTGGTGACATTGCGCACCTCGCCGCCGGAAGCAAAGATCAGCCCCGCGGCTAGGAAAGCGACCCCGGCCGTCACCGCCTCGATCAGGCGCAGCGGGTCCACCCTCAGCGCATCGCCGGCGTCCATGAAGGGCGTGGCGACCAGTTGCTGGCTGATCAGGATGAACAGGCAGGCGGCGACCGAGACCAGCATGTGCGTGCGCAGGCCGGCGGGCTTGTCGCGCACTTCGCGTTCCAGCCCGATCAACCCGGCCAACAGCAGCGCGGCCACAAGGCGCAGCGCCGCGACCGACGGCGGCACCCCGCCGAACCCGTTGGAGATATCCTGTCTGAGGCTGTCCAATACGCTGTCCATGATCGTGGAGGCTAAAGGATTCCCGCAACTCCGGCCATCACGGAATACGCGATGAGCGAATGGCTGATTTCACTCGAGGGCACCGAGGCAGGGCACACGCTTGCCATGTGGCTGGCGCTTTTGGCGGCCTTCCTGCACGCGGTGTTCGGGGCGCTGCAAAAGGGCCGCCACGATCCGTGGCTGTCGCGCGGGGCGATCGACATCTCCTATTGCCTGATGGCGGCGCCTTTCGCGCTGTTCGTGGTGCCCTGGCCGGAACCGCATATGTGGCCGATATTCGGCGTGGCCTGGTTGATCCACGTGGCCTACAAGCTGTTGCAGGCGACCGCCTATACCAAGGGATCCTATACGGTGGTCTATCCCGTGGTGCGCGGCACCGGCCCGCTGTTCACCGTCATTGGCGCCTATCTTCTTTTTGGCGAGGTGTTTTCCCTGACCCAATGGTTCGGCGTCGGCGTGCTGATGGCTGGCATTCTCGGCCTGGCGGTCTATAATCTGCGCCATCTGGAAACCCAGCGCGAGACGCTGAACCTGGCTCTCGGACTGGCGGTGGCGACAGGGCTCTTCGTGGCGCTTTACACCACCTATGACGCCTATGGCATCCGCGCCACCGCCGATCCGTTCACGTTCCTGGCCTGGTTCTTCATGATCGACGGGCTGGTGATGCCGATAATCGCCTTCCTGCGGTGGCGGTCCCTCGCGGACCGCCCCGCGCCGGCACCCCTGATGGCGCGGGGCGCGGTCGGCGGGCTGGTCGCCTTCTTCAGCTTCGGCGCGGTCATGATGGCCACCCGGCTGGACAAGGTCGGCGAAGCGGCGGTGCTGCGCGAAACCTCCACCGTGTTCGCCGCGCTGATCGGGTGGCTGGTTCTGAAAGAAACCGTCGGACCGCGCCGAATCGCACTTATGGCCTTGATCGCGCTCGGCGCGGTGATAGTTGAGATGGGCGGATAGGAGCAGGCATGATTGGACGAAAGAAACCGAAAGAGATCAACATGGCGCTGAAGCAGGTGCTGGAACTCGGCCCGACGGTCGTGTTCTTTCTGCTCTACCTGCGCATTCAGGACGATACGTTCCAGTTCAACGGCACGGAGTATTCGGGTTTCATCGTTGCCGCGGTCGTGTTCGTGCCGATCCTGCTGGTGGCGATGGCAATCCTCTGGAGGCTGACCGGCCACCTGAGCCGCATGCAGGTCTTCACCGCCTTCATGGTGATCTTCTTTGGCGGGCTGACGGCCTGGTTCAACGACGAACGCTTCTTCAAGATGAAGACCAGCATCGTCTACGGCTGTTTCTCGGCGCTTCTGGGCATCGGTCTGGCGCAGGGCAGATCCTACCTCGCCTGGGTGATGGGCGAACTGATCCCGATGGAACATGAGGGCTGGATGATCCTGACCCGCCGCCTGTTCGTCTTCTTCATCGTCCTGGCGATCGGCAACGAACTGGTCTGGCGCAACATGTCCGAGGCGGCCTGGGTCAAGATCGAAACCTTCGCCTTTCCGGCGGCGCTGTTCGCCTTCCTGTGGTGGCAGATCGTGGCCTTGCAGAAATACATGATCGACCCGGAGGACAAATCGGACCCGGATGCCGCGGCCTGACGGTTATCGGGGCTTGAACAGGGCGTCCCGAGCGCGCCTGTCGGCACTCGGTTCCTTGCGCAGTTCCGCCGCAAGCGCCCGGCCGGCCCGCACCGCCGGGCGCGCGCCCACCGTATCCAGCCAACGCGACAGATGCGGCTTGTCGTCAAGGCTCTGCTGCTGGCCTTCCCAAAGGCTTGCCCAGGGCCAGATCGCCATATCGGCAATGGAATACGCCCCGGCGACGAATTCGCGCTCTGCCAGCTGCGTATCCAGCACGCGGTAGAGCCGTCCGACCTCGGCCCGGTAGCGGTCCTTTGGATAGGGCAGGTCCTGCGGCGGATCCATGAGCGGGGCGAATTTCAGGAAATGATGGGCTTGTCCGGCCATCGGCCCGACGCCGCCCATCTGCCACATCAGCCATTGATCGACGAGACAGCGTTCGCGTTCGCCTGCACCGTGGAACCTGCCCGTCTTGCGCGCCAGGTATTGCAGGATCGCCCCGGATTCAAAGATCGGGATCGGAGCGCCGTCCGGTCCTTCCGGGTCCACGATGGCGGGTATCCGGTTGTTCGGCGAAATCTTCAGGAAGTCCGGATTGAACTGGTCGCCCCGGCCGATGTCCACCAGATGCACGTTGTAGGGCAGCCCGAATTCTTCCAGCGCGATCGAGATCTTCCACCCGTTCGGCGTTGGCCAGTAGTACAGTTCGATCGCGTCGCGCATGGATGCCGTCCCCGTTGCCAGTCACGTCAGGCCTGATCATGTGGCTTTCTGGGCAAACGGCAAGGGCAAGCTGGCGGATGGAAACCCAAACGGTCGGGACCGCCGGGGGGCCGCCTGTCCCGGTTCGCCGGTGACGAGCCTTGTGAGCGGGAGCGGCACCGGATGCCGCAGCAGGTCACGGTAGAATTCCAGCACTCCGGGCCGCGTATAGGTCGACCAGTGACACACCCGGCGCGACGGCGGTGCGATAACCGCTCCGATCTTCGACAGATGGGCAAGCGTATCCGGGCAGTCCAGCTGCAAGGTCACCGCATTGGGAGCATCCAGACCGCGGCCGATTGCTCTGTCCAGGCGCCGCGGCGGCTTCACCAGGCGTTCGAACAGGCAGTCGAACAGATGGTTTTCGCGACTGGTGACGTTCAGGAATTCCGCGGTGCGGCCTGCGGGCGCCGACAGGGCTTCGGACATCCGGGACTGGTAGCAGGCTCCGGTCAGGCTGATGATCCGGTGGACCGACCCGGCGGGCATGTGCAGAAGGCCCTCGGCCACCACTTCCGTTCCCATGGAATGCGCCACGACATGCACGCGCCGATCCGGTGCGTGGCGCCGCAGCATCGTCACAAGCCGGGCCAGCGCCCGTCCGGCGCCGGCAGCGCGACGCCGCGCCTGCCAGAGCGATCCGCGGGCCGGCCAGCCAAAGGCGACGCCCAGCCCTTCGTCCGGCGCGTTGTCGCCAAATCCGAGCCCGCGCGGCCAGCTGGGCGGCAGCCATGGCCTGGATTGCGGTCGGAGGCTCAGAATGTGGCGATGCGGACAGTGGATGGGATGATGCGGCTGGTAGCTGAAACCATGGATCATGATGATGATCGGCCCGCCGGTGTCCGCCGCACGCAGGAAAGCGCCGGTCAGAGGCTGCGCCGAACCATGCAATGTGCAGGTTTCTCGCTCTGCATTCACTCTCAGAATCGGCATCGGTCGCGGGCCTTGCACAAGATCATGTGGTCACCTGACGGGAAAACCATAGGAACGCGTTGTGAAGGCCCGGTTACAGCACCGTGACGGTCGCGTTACATCCGCTTGACCTGACCGTCCGCTTGCGGCTATTCCGGCGCTGACCACGTGGTGATTTGTTACCGGATTGCGGGCCACGCTAAACAAGCCGCTAAAAGGTCAGGATGAAAGCCCCCTTTCGCTTGGCCGCGTCTGGGGTTTTTTATTGCGCCCTCTTTGGCAGGGCCGGAGGACAGAATGACCGGAGAATGGAAAAAACGCACCACGGCGGTGCATGGCGGCACACGTCGCAGCCAGTATGGCGAGTTGAGCGAGGCGATCTTTCTGACGCAGGGTTTCGCCTATGACAGCGCCGAGGCGGCGGAAGCGCGATTCATCAAGGCGGGCGAAGACGAATTCATCTATGCCCGCTACGGCAATCCCACGGTCCGCATGTTCGAAGAACGCATCGCCGCGCTGGAAGGGGCCGAGGACGCGTTTGCGACGGCCTCGGGCATGGCGGCGGTCTCGGGGGCCCTGACCGCCATGCTGAAGACCGGCGATCACGTTGTTTCATCCCGCGCCCTGTTCGGCTCCTGCCTTTATGTGCTCGAGGAAATCCTCACGCGGTTCGGGGTCGACGTCACCTTCGTGGACGGGACCGATCTCGATCAATGGCGCGCGGCGCTGCGCGAGGACACCCGTGCGGTGTTCTTTGAATCTGTGTCCAACCCGACCCTCGAAGTGATCGATATCCGTGCCGTCTGCGATCTTGCCCATGCGGTCGGCGCTGTGGTTGTGGTGGACAACGTCTTTGCCACGCCTGTTTTTTCGAAGGCCATCGCGCAAGGTGCGGACGTGGTGATTTATTCGGCGACCAAACATATCGACGGGCAGGGGCGCGCGCTGGGCGGAGTCATTCTCGGCACGACCGACTTCATCCGAAAGACTGTCGAACCCTACATGAAACACACCGGCGGTTCGATGAGTCCCTTCACCGCCTGGGTGATGCTGAAAGGGCTGGAAACGATGTCCCTGCGTGTCAACGCCCAGGCCGACAGCGCACTGGCCCTGACCGAGGCGCTTCAGGGGCACGCGGGTTTGTCCCGTGTCCTTTATCCGGGCCATTCCAGCCATGTGCAGCATGCGTTGTGCACCGCGCAGATGGGCAAGGGCGGAACGGTAGTGTCCCTTGATCTGAAGGGCGGGCAGCCAGCGGCCTTCCGGTTTCTGAACGCGCTGAGGATCGTCACGATATCGAACAATCTGGGCGATGCGAAATCCATCGTGACCCATCCGGCCACCACCACCCATCAGCGGCTTTCCGACGATCAGAAGGCGGCGCTGGGGATAACGCCGGGCCTTGTGCGCCTTTCCGTGGGGATCGAGGACCCGGACGATCTGATCGCAGATGTGAAACAGGCGCTTGCCGCGGCGTCCTGACGTCCGGTCGCGATGGCGGTCCGGTGAAAACCGGGTTGCCGGTTCGGTGACGGAAACCCGCGATGCTGATCGCGTGCCTCCGCTATCCCGAACCTGCCGGCAGCCAGGATCCCATGCGGCGAAAACGATCCGCCGCCCGTCCGTGCCACCCGGTGCGGATGGGCGATCCGGCGTTGTCGGGAAATGCCGATGGAAGGGGTGCCGGAAAACGGGCAGCCGCTGGAACAGGCCGGTTCTTCAAGCGTCGATTGCAGGACGCGCAAGCCCTGCGTTTACAAACGCCGCCAGTTGTGCGATCCTTGGGAAAAATATATTCCTTTCGTGAAAATTTTACCCATGTCCGGCCGTTTCACGTTATTGTTGCCGACCATGGCAAAATGGCATCGAACGGAATATGTAAAGGCTACAGGACCCGATCGGGTCATGATGGGGGCGCAACATGAACATTCATTCTCCAGACCTGAACCGGAATCCGGACCGGTCAGAAGCCGAGGCCGCACTGGATGTCCTGCGGGCATGGGCGCTGAAGGCGACCAGGTCCGAGATCCTTGATCTTGACCCGTCCATCGCGCGGCTTCTGAGCGATGCGACGCCCGATTACCCCGCGTTTTCGCGGGTCTATCCCGAGGATTTCGAGGTCACGGCGAGCTACAAATCCGACATGCCGGACTTGCAGAATGGCCCGTCCAGCCTGATCAGGGGGGCCAAGCGGCAAATCCAGCACGTCGGGATTTCGAACTTCCGGCTGCCGATACGCTTCCATACCCGTGACAACGGCGATCTGACGCTGGAAACCTCCGTGACCGGGACCGTCAGCCTGGATGCGGAAAAAAAGGGCATCAACATGTCCCGGATCATGCGCAGCTTTTACCGGCATGCGGACAGCACCTTCAGTTTCGATGTGATGGAAGCGGCGCTGGACGATTACAAGTCCGATCTGGACAGTTTCGACGCACGGATCCAGATGCGGTTTTCCTTTCCGATGCGGGTCGACAGCCTGCGCTCGGGCCTCTCGGGCTACCAGTATTACGATATCGCACTGGAACTGGTGGAAACCAACGGGGTGCGCCAGAAGATCATGCACCTGGATTACGTTTATTCATCCACCTGCCCGTGTTCGCTGGAATTGTCGGAACATGCCCGCGCCACGCGGGGGCAACTGGCGACTCCGCATTCGCAACGATCGGTCGCGCGGATTTCGGTGGAACTGGATCGCGATGCGCAATGCCTCTGGTTCGAGGACCTGGTCGAAGCCTGCCGCCGTGCGGTGCCGACCGAAACCCAGGTGATGGTCAAACGCGAGGACGAACAGGCTTTCGCCGAACTCAATGCCGCGAACCCGATTTTCGTCGAGGATGCCGCCCGGCTGTTCTGCGAGCAGCTTCATGCCGACCATCGCATCGCGGATTTCCGCGTGATCGCCAGCCACCAGGAAAGCCTTCACAGCCATGACGCGGTGAGCGTTCTGGTGGAGGGAGACACGTTCGCGTCGCTGAGTCTCGATCCGAAACTCTTTTCGACATTGGTGCATCCCGGCTGAGCCAGTTCGCCCGGAGCGGGTTTCGCCAATCCCGTGTGGCGTGTTTTTTCCTGCCTTTGCCGATGGTTGCGGCCTGCACCGGGAGCATATGCCGCAGTGCGGCATTCGTTGCTGCATCCGCAATGTAATTCCTGTATGAATCATGCACAGGAGAGGCGCGACACGTCGGATGTTCCGGCCTGAAGTCGCTTCCGGAGGCATGAATATGCATGAAGCCATCGACCGCGCCAGCGATATGGCGAAAACATGGGTGACGCTGGTCCAGTTGATATCTGACACGTATTCCGTCATGGCATTGCGGATCTTGGGCCTGTCGGGCGCTTGGTCGCTGCCGGAAGACGAAAATTCGCAGATGATCCAGGAAAAGCTGCCCGCCTTTACCGAAGCGGCCGTCGCCGGCGCCTTGACTGCCATGAGCGGGCGCGGCCCTGACAGGGTCATGCAGGCCCTGATTGCGCCCATATCCGAAAAGGCGAATGCAAACCGCCTCCGCCTGACCGGCCGGGAGCCGGCCTCAAACGACATCCAGTGACACGGAGCACACCAAATGAACTTTCTTCCCAATCCGCTTGAAGTGCAGGCCGCCTGCATCCGCATGGCGGGACACGCCGTCAGCAACAATATCCGGATCATGCAGATCGTGACCCGCTCGGCGCTTCAGGCGCCGTACATTCCTATCCGGGCGCTGCGCGCGGGTGCGGTCGCAACCTCCAAACCGGCGTCCCGCACGGTGGTCGCACCTGCCGTCAAGGCCGCCCCCAAACCCGTGACGGAGCGGGGCGCCGTCAAACCGGAAGCCAAGCGGGTCGTGCGCACGCCGAGTTCGGCGGCAAAAGCCGCAACCGCCGCCACGCCTGCGGCCAAGTCGGCTGAAAAACCTGAAACCAAACCCGCGCCAAAGCCTGTGGCGAAAAAGGCGACGGTGACGCCGGTCGCCCGCAAAGCCGCGCCGAAGAAAGAGGCGCCGGCAAAAACCGCCAAGGCGGCTCCCGTTCAGACTGGGGGCAAGGCAGCAGCGAAACCCGCGCGCAGAGCGGCGGCCAAGCCTGCCGCGCCGGCCGAAGTCGCGAAGACAGCCCCGGTTCAAAAGACAGAGGCTGGCGTTCGTCCGTCCACGGTTGCTGCTGTGAAAGCCGCGGATGCGCCCGTCAATCCGTCGCCGGTGGCCGCGTCGCCCGAGCCGGCAAAGCAGACAACAGCGCAGGCCAGCGTTTCCGCAAAGTCCAAACGCGAGCCTTCGATGCCGCCGGCCATGCCCGCCGCTGCGGTGCCTTTCGAAAAGTCTGGGACCGAAACCGACAAGAAATAGGTCCCGACCCGGTTGCATGAGCACGGCCCGCTTTCCGCGGGCCGTGTTTTTTCTTGTGCAACAAGAGCGCATCCGATCGCAAAAGCAATGCTGCAGTGCAGAAAGTATTTGTCCGGAACCGGCGAACCCGGTATTCTGAGGGCATGAAGGGAGGGAACCGGACGACTGACGAGCGAGGATTCCATGCGGAACGATCGAATTAGTCTGACTTTCCTGCGGCCCGGATGGCTGAAACGGCTGGATTGGTTTCTTGCGTCCCAGGGCCAGGGCTTCAACGCGCAAACCCTCGGCAGGTCGCGCTTGCATGAAGTCGCTGCGCTGGAGAGCCTCAGCGACGGCGAACTTATGAAACTGGGGCTGTGCCGGAACGATATTCCGGCCTTCGTGTTTTCCGACCTTCTGGAACCCGGCCCCAAAGATCGAAAGGGCGGTGCTTGACACCCTGACCGGGGCAGGCCAACGCTGCACCCCATGTTTGACATGCGTCCCGTTGGATATGTGATCGGTCTGCTGGTCGCCATTCTTGGCCTGATGATGACATTGCCGATGGTGGTCGACCTGTTTCAGGGCAACGGCCATTGGGAGGTGTTCTTCGAAAGCGGCGTCGTCACGGCCCTGACCGGGACCGCCATCGCGCTCAGTTGTTCCAATGGCGTCAGGGAAGGGCTGTCGATCCAGCAGACCTTTCTCCTGACCACCGGGGTCTGGGTTGCCTTGCCCCTGTTCGGGGCCTTGCCCCTGATGCTCGGAGCCACCGATCTCAGTTTCACCGACGCCTTTTTTGAAGCGATGTCGGGGCTGACCACGACCGGATCGACGGTGATTGCCGGGCTGGATACCCTGCCGCACGGTCTGCTGCTCTGGCGCGGCATCCTGCAATGGGTCGGCGGCATCGGGATCATCGTCGTTGCGATGGTGTTCCTGCCGGAACTGCGGGTTGGGGGCATGCAGATATTCAAGAGCGAAGCCTTTGACACGATGGGCAAGATCCTGCCGCGCGCAACCGAGATCGCCAGCCGCATCTCGGTCATCTACGTCGGCCTGACCGTGGCCTGCATCGCCTGTTATTTCGCCATGGGCATGGGGTTCTTCGATGCCGTCGTTCATGCGCTGACCACCGTGTCGACGGGCGGGTTCTCCAATTACGACGCCTCTTTCGGCACCTTCTCGGGGCCGCTGGAATATGCCGCCTCGGTCTTCATGGTCCTCGCCGCGCTGCCCTTCGTGCGCTATGTCCAGCTTCTGAACGGCAACACCAGATCGCTCTGGACCGACCCCCAGATCCGCGGATTCCTGGCCACCATCGCCTTTCTCGTGCTGCTCATGTGGTTCGAACTTCAACGGATTTTTCCGCATCACTGGGAGCAGTCGTTCCGCGAGGCCCTGTTCAACATCACCTCGATCATCAGCGGCACGGGTTATGCCAGCGTCGACTACATGGGCTGGGGCCCTCTGCTGATCACGATGTTCTTTTTCATCGGCCTGATCGGGGGCTGCGCCGGATCCACCGCCTGTTCGGTCAAGATCTTCCGCTACCAGCTTCTGTTCGCGTCGATCAAGGTGCAGATGCAGCGTATCCGCAGCCCCAACGGCGTGTTCATTCCCCGTTACGGCGGTCGCAGGATCGACGATGACGTTCTCAGTTCGGTCATGTCCTTCTTCGTGTTCTTCGTGGTGACGCTGGGCATCGTCAGCTGGGGACTCGCCTTGACCGGGCTCGATTTCACCACGTCGGTATCCGGTGCGGCCGCAGCACTGGCCAATATCGGTCCGGGTCTTGGCGACAAGATCGGTCCGGCGGGCAATTTCGGCGGTCTCAACGATGCCGCGAAATGGATCCTGACGATCGCCATGCTGATCGGCAGACTGGAGCTTCTCGCGGTCTATGCCATTCTCACCGTTCAATTCTGGAGGGCCTGACGACCGAAGAACCGGTAGTGGTGGCACCGCGCCGCCCCCTTGGCGCGCAGATTTCCCACATGCTGAGGGCTCGCGGAGTCGAAGTGATCTTCGGCATTCCAGGTGTGCACAACCAGGAAATGTATCGCGGCATCGAAGAGGCCGGGATCGCCCATGTGCTGGCGCGCCACGAACGGGGGGCCGGGTTCATGGCCGATGGCTATGCGCGGGCGACCGGCAAGCCGGGGATCGCCTATGTCATCACCGGCCCCGGCGTCTGCAACATCATGACGCCGATGGGGCATGCCTATTCGGACTCCGTGCCGATGCTGGTGCTGTCGTCCTGCCTGGACGAAACAGCGTTCCGCAAGGGACCGTCGCACCAGATGAACGATCAGGAAATCGCCGCCGGCACGGTCTGCGACTGGTCCGGGACGGCGCGGACCGCCCATGCTGCCTATGGGCTTGTGGAACGGGCGTTCGAGGAATTCGAAACGCGGCGCCCCTGTTCATTCTTGGCGGCGGCGCGAGCGGCACGTTCTGGCGGCCGATCATGTCCCAGACGGGTGCCGCCTGTTTTCAGACCGATGCCGGGCGGCGTCGGGGCGGGCGGACCGACGCTGATCCACCTGACGCCGGAATTGACCGTCTGAAGGACAGGGGCGACAAGCCTTGACAACCTGCGGTCAAGCGCCACTCTTTTGCCAAGGATGTTCAACCAGCGAGGCAATCTCCATGTTCCTGTCGAATCTGCGTTTCGGTGTCGCCCTGGCCGGCGCACTCCTGTCGACCGCGGCCTTCGCCGACCCATTGCCATCCTGGAATGATGTCGACGCCAAGTCGCGGATCACCGCCTTCGTGGAGTCCGTCACCGACCCGCAGGGCGACAGCTATGTCACGCCCGGCGACCGGGTCGCGGTGTTCGACAATGATGGAACGCTCTGGGCGGAACAGCCGGCCTATTTCCAGCTGTTCTTCGCGATGGACCGTGTTTCGCAACTGGCCGAAGCCGACCCGTCGATCCTGACCAGCGACGTTCTGAAAGCCGCAGCCGCGGGCGATCTCAAAGGCGTCTTCGCGGATGGCGAGAAGGGATTGCTTGAGGTCATCAACCTGTCGCATTCGGGCATGTCCGTCGATGCGTTCATCAGCGATGTGCAGGGCTGGCTGGACACGGCGCGGCATCCGGAGACAGGGATGGCGTTCGATCAGATGATCTACCAGCCCATGCTGGAATTGCTCAGCTACCTGAGGGACGAGGGGTTCGAGACCTATATCGTGTCGGGCGGCGGGGTGCATTTCATCCGGGCCTTCGCCGAAACGGCCTATAACATTCCACCCGAACAGGTGATCGGCAGCGCGACCAAGACCAGCTACCAGATCGTCGATGGCGTGCCCCTGGTGGTCAAGGAACCCGGCATCGCCTTTGTCGATGACAAGGCAGGCAAGCCGGTCGGCATCGATTCGAAGATCGGCAAGAGGCCGATCTTTGTCAGTGGAAACTCGGACGGCGATTTCCAGATGCTGGAATGGGCGACCGCGGGTGAAGGCCCCCGGTTCGGGCTGATCGTGCACCATACGGACAGCGCGCGCGAATATGCCTATGACCGGGACAGCCATATCGGCCAGCTTGCGCGCGGACTGGACGAAGGCCCGGAACGGGGGTGGCTGATTGTGGACATGGCCAGGGACTGGGCCCGGATCTGGCCTGCAGAATAGCGGCGATCCGGCCACGCTTGTCCAGGAAAAGCGCCGTGGGCGCCGTGGGCGGCGGCGGCCTTCGTTTCAGTCCCAGCAATTTACCAGCACGGTGACGGCAGTCGCCATCCGCGACATGTCGTCGGGGGTCAGCGGCGCATCGTCGGCGGCATCCTGGACAGGTATCCCCGCTGCGTCGAGAACGGACCGGATGGCACCGGCGCCGGTTGCAAAGCTGACGTCTTCCGGCAGCTTCTGGCGTGTTGCCGGCGGCGGCAGAAGCATCCCGAGCACGGCGCCGCTGGCGTCGATCACCGGGCCGCCGGCATCGCCGGACTGGGCCGTGAGCGTCAGCCGGGTCAGGTTCGTGTCGCCGTTCAGCCCCTTGACATCGGCCACGGATCCGAAGGTCAGGGTCGGCGCGCCCAATACGCCATCATAGCTGAATCCGGATACCGCGATTTCGGACCGCAGGCGGCCTGCATCCGATTTGAAACGGGCCACGGACATGGGCGCCAGGGCTTCCTTCGGGCGCAGGACCGCGAGACCCAGCGCGCTGTCGCTCAGGACGACGCTGGCTTCATGGTCATCGTTCAGGGTCAGGCGCGAGCAGCCCTGAACCGCGTCCGATGTGGTCAGCACGGCGCCCCGGCCGTCGACGAAGAATCCCGACCGGGTCAGGCGCGGCTTGCGGATTTCCAGCCCCGCAAGGAGATCGATGGTCTGGACCGCGTTGCCGTCGGCGTAGGGGGCGAGAACGCCATCGATGCGGGTGAAGCTGGCGCGCATCGCGTCCAGAACCCGGTTGCGCCGTGCCTCGTCATCCGCCGGCCAGACCAGCGTGAAGCCCTTGATCTGGCCGTTTTCCAGCGCCGCTTCGGTGTGGGATACGATCCCGTTTCCAACCCCTTCGAGCGTGAACGCGTTGCCCGAACGGCTGCGTGGCCCGTTCAGCGGCACGATTTCCAGCGTCTGCATGATGTCATAGAGGCCTGACAGAGTCGCTTGGGTGCCCGGCTGGCTGATCAGCAACACCCTTGCCCCCAGTTCGGTCGTCGCATCGTAGTGTGCGAATGGCGTCTCATACCGGGAAAACGCCACCACACCCGCAGGAAGGTCGATCGCGATGCCTGCCTGAGTGTCTCGCACAGGGGCCATGCCGACGCTGATCAGGGGGGCATTGTATTGATCCATCAGCAGTTTGCGTTGCGCGGTGGTCAGGACACCCGTGACCTCATGGCCATTGCTGAACTGCCAGTCCGACATCGACTGCCTTGTCCCGGCACCGAAGGCTCCGTCGATCGTCGAATTGTAGAACCCGGCCGCGCGCAGCGCGATCTGCATGTCTTGCCGTTCCCGCATGGTCAAAAGCTGTTCGCCGCGGCGCGCCTCGGCAGGTGTTTCCTCTGCGGGCGTCAGCGGCGTCGCGGCGGTTTCCGCCGTGCCTGTCGCCGTCACCGGCGCGGGGATCGTCCCGCGGTTCAGCAGATTGGCGCCTTCGGGCCAGTATTGCGCACCGAGGTTCCGGGAATAGGCGATGAAGGAATCTCCGGGTATCAAACGGTCAGCCCGATAGCTGCGCAGCACCCGTTCCGCGTCCTCGCGCAGATAGGGGCCAAGCAGGATGCCATACCAGCTGCCGCCCAGCGAAAACCCTGTCACATCCGCAAGACGCGCCGAAAAAATCTCGGCCCTTTCGCGGGCGACGCGCAGATTCGGGTGCGCCTCGATCTGCACCCAGACCACGTCCGGAACCGCTTGCTGCGCCGTTGCGGTGCCGCCCCAGGCCAAAACCGCCACACACAGGACTGCGAAAAGACTTCTCATCATGAAAACCTTGCCCGATTTGCCGAATATTTGGCGCAGATAATCAGGATTGACCGCGCAATTCCATGCCAATCGGGTCACATGTCCGACAGTTTGCGCCGTTGACCCCGTAGGGACACAGGCATAGGTAAAGGCCGCGCCGGATCGAAGCCTCCGGCCAGCCCAGACGACCATCGCGACACGTTCAGAACAGGGACCGCAGAATGACCGACACGACCCGACCTCCGCGGTCCTTCCAGGAGGTGATCCTGCGGCTGCAAGCCTATTGGGCCTCCCGTGGATGCGCGATCCTGCAACCCTATGACATGGAAGTCGGGGCGGGCACATTTCACCCCGCCACGACGTTGCGCAGCCTGGGAAGCATGCCATGGGCGGCCGCTTACGTGCAGCCCTCCCGCCGTCCGACCGATGGGCGATATGGCGAGAACCCCAACCGGTTGCAGCACTATTATCAGTATCAGGTGCTGATCAAACCCAGCCCGCCGGATCTTCAGGAACTCTATCTCGGTTCCCTGTCCGCCATCGGCATCGACATGGACCTGCACGACATCCGGTTCGTCGAAGATGACTGGGAAAGCCCGACGCTCGGCGCCTGGGGTCTGGGATGGGAGGTCTGGTGCGACGGGATGGAAGTCAGCCAGTTCACCTATTTCCAGCAGATCGGCGGCCATGACTGCACCCCGGTTTCAGGCGAACTGACCTACGGGCTGGAACGGCTGGCGATGTATGTGCTGGGCGTCGAACACGTGATGGACATGCCGTTCAATGACCCCGACGCACCGATCCCGCTCACCTACGGGGACATCTTCAAGCAGACCGAAGAGGAATACGCCCGCTGGAATTTCGACGTGGCCGACACCGCCGTGCTGCTGCGCCACTTCGAGGAGGCCGAGGCCGAATGCGCGGCGATCCTGGCCCTTCCGGCGGACGATCCCAAGACCGGCAAGCGCATCGTCATGGCGCATCCGGCTTATGACCAATGCATCAAGGCGTCGCACATCTTCAACCTGCTGGATGCGCGCGGCGTGATATCCGTGACCGAGCGGCAGGCCTATATCGGGCGCGTCCGGGCGCTGGCCAAGCAATGCGCCGACGCTTTCGTCACGACCGCTGCCGGGGGGCAGGCGGCGTGAATCTGCGCGCCATCCTTTTCTCAGGTCAAGCCCGGCAGCAGGGCCTTCAGCCCGGTGGCGATCATCTCGACCGCGATGGCGGCGAGGATCATGCCCATCAGCCGGCCCATTATGACGCGCGCCGTGTCCGACAGCCATTGTCCCAATGCCCCGGCAAAAAACAGCACCACGCCCAGGAGGCCCAGAACGCCCAGGAACACGACGGCCAGAGCCAGCGGTTCAGCGGCGGTGTCGGCCTGACCGAAGAACACGATCAGCGTCGTGATCGTGCCCGGACCGATGATCATCGGAAAGGCCATCGGATAGAAGGCCACATCGGCCGGGTCGGGGTAATTCGCCTGCTCGGCCTGGGAGCCGTGATGGGAGGCGTTGCCCGATCCCTGCAACATGTCCAGCCCGATCTTCAGAACAACCAGCCCGCCGGCGACCCGCATGTCGTCCACGGTGATTCCGAACAGCTTCAGCACCTGCGGGCCCGCGGCGGCGATGACCGCGCCCATGATCAGCGAATAGACCACCACCTTGACCGCCACCTTCCGCTGCACCGCGGCCGGTTCGCCTTCGGTCAGGCTCAGAAAGATCGGCAGGTTGGTGATCGGGTTCATGATCGCGAAAAGCGCGCCAAAGAACTTCACGGCCAGCACGGTATCCAATCGGGTGCTCCTTTCGCGGCAGGGAGAGGGATGGCGCCATCTGATCCGCGCGGCCCGGCCATTTCAACCCCCAAGGCGTTTGCGGAGGGCCGAACATGCTAGGCAAGCTGGTCGCGCTTTTCCTGCTGGTCTCGGCGATTCTGGCGGCGGGCGCGCTCTATTACCTGCAGGTTTACTGGTTTTACGCCGAAGTCACGCCGGCGCCGGGGCAGGACGTGCTGCTGATGCCGCTGAACGGCGAGATGCCCGAACCGGTGTCTTATGCCGATTTTACCGCCATCGACGCCGACAGTTCGCCGATCCGCTACCGCGCCTGTTTCACGACGACGGAGTCACTGGACCGTCTGCGCGCAACCTTTGTCGAGGTGGAATCGGTCACCCCGAGGAATGCGCCGGGCTGGTTTGACTGTTTCGACGCCGAAAGCCTTGGCCGGGAACTGGAAGCCGGCACGGCCACGGCCTTTCTGTCGATCAAGAACGTGCACTACGGCGTGGATCGCATCACCGCGATTTCCCGGGGCGGCAACGGCTATGTCTGGCACGAACTCAACGATTGCGGCAGCAAGGCCTATGACGGCACCGTGGTCGGTGAGGAATGTCCGCCGCGGCCCGCGCCCGAAAGCTGAACCATTTCATGACCGCCACGCGCCCCTGCGCCACCGACCTTTCAAGGACCCGCCATGCCTGACTTGTTGATCGAACTGTTTTCCGAAGAAATTCCCGCCCGGATGCAGTCCCGCGCGGCGGAGGATCTGAAAAAACGCATGACGGACGGTCTTGTGGAGGCCGGGCTGACCTATGCGAACGCGGCCGCCTTCGCGACGCCGCGCCGCTTGTGCCTCGCGGTCGAGGGGGTGTTGGCGCGCTCGCCCGACCTGCGGGAAGAACGCAAGGGACCGCGTGCGGATGCCCCGGAAAAGGCCATCGAAGGCTTCATTCGCGGGGCAGGGATTTCGCGCGACCAGTTGCTCACGCGCGACACGCCAAAGGGTCCGGTGCATTTCGCCGTGATCGAAAAGCCGGGTCGCGCCGCCGCCGACATCGTCGCCGAGGTGCTGGACACGACGATCCGCAATTTTCCTTGGCCGAAGTCGATGCGCTGGGGGGCGGGGAGCCTGCGCTGGGTGCGCCCCTTGCAGTCGATCCTGTGCATCCTGTCCGACACGGACGGCAGCACGGTGGTTCCGCTGTCGGTGGATGGCATTCAGTCCGGCAATGTCACTTTCGGGCATCGCTTCATGGCTCCGGACCCGATCACCGTCAGTTCGTTCGAGAACTATGTTTCCCAACTCAAGCGCGCCAGCGTGGTTCTGAATGCGGCGGAACGGGCCGATCACATCTGGGCCGATGCCACCAACCTTGCCTTCGCCGCGGGTCTGGAAGTGGTCGAGGACAAAGGCCTGCTTGACGAGGTCGCGGGGCTGGTGGAGTGGCCTGTGGTTCTGATGGGGCGGATCGACGACAGCTTCCTGGATCTGCCGCCGGAAGTGCTTCAGACCAGCATGCGCGAACATCAGAAATTCTTTTCGGTGCGCGATCCGAAGACCGGGCGTATCGAACGGTTCGTCACCGTGGCGAACCGTGAAACGAAAGACCAGGGCGCGACGATCCTGGCCGGCAACCAACGGGTGTTGTCCGCGCGGTTGGCGGATGCGAAATTCTTTTGGGAGAACGATCTGCGGGTGGCGCGATCCGACATAAACGCCTGGGTTCAGTCGCTTGAAAACGTTACATTTCACAATCGCCTGGGAACTCAGGGCGATCGTATCCGCCGTATCCGGGCACTGTCGCGCAGTCTGGCAGCATCGACCGGAGCAGCGGCCGGCGAGGCGGAACAGGCCGCTGGTCTCGCCAAAGCCGATCTTTCAAGTGAAATGGTTTATGAGTTTCCGGAACTTCAAGGGCTTATGGGGCGTTATTACATCGCTGTGGCGGGTTTCGATCCGGCAATAGCCGCTGTCGCGGAAGATCACTATTCACCGCTTGGCCCCGCCGACGCAGTCCCTACGGCGCCACTGTCCGTTACCGTGGCGCTGGCGGACAAGCTGGATCTGCTGACGGGGTTCTGGGCGATCGGCGAGAAGCCGACCGGATCCAAGGATCCCTTTGCCCTGCGCCGCGCGGCGCTTGGTATCATCCGCCTGATCCTGACCAACGACTTGCGCCTACCTCTGGATCCCTGGATTGACCGGCAACTGCTGGTTCACAAGATCCACCAGAACGCGGCGGCGAGCGAAAAGGACCTGTCCGCCCTGAACGAGGTGCTGGACGAAATCGCCGATCACGGTGTTTTCGGGGCGGCGTTTCGCACGGTCCTGGACCGGCTCAAGGGGGATGACGCGCCGGACCTGTCGGATGGGTCCCTGTTGCGCACCATCGGCGATCTGGTTCCGGATCTGTCCACTGATCTTCTGGTGTTTCTCCATGACCGGCTAAAGGTCTACCTTCGCGACCTGGGCGTGCGGCACGACATCATCGACGCCTGTATCGCAATGCCCGGAAACGACGACCTCAATCAGCTGGTCAAACGGGCTTATGCCTTGAATGATGTGCTGAAGACATCGGATGGCGAGAACCTGTTGCAAGGGTTCAAGCGCGCCAACAACATCCTGACCCAGGCCGAAGAGAAGGATGGTGTCGAATATTCTTTCGGCGCCGAACCGAAATTCGCGGAAACTGACAGCGAACGCGACCTGTTCGCCGCGTTGCAGGTTGCGGAAGGTGACATATCGTCTGCCCTGGCGGCCGAGGATTTTCCGGCGGCGATGTCGGCGATGGCGGCCCTGCGCGCGCCGATCGACGCCTTTTTCTCCGATGTTCAGATCAACAGCGACAATGCCGTTCTGCGGCGCAATCGTTTGAACCTTCTGAACCAGATCCGCAAACTCTGCCTGTCGGTGGCGGAACTCACGGCAATCCAGGACGGATGATGGCTTGCGATGCCGTCCGTCGGGCGGCATTGCCACAGTCCCGCCACAAAAACGCGGTTCATCGTGACTTCGTCGCCCCGTGCGGTGCCTTTCCCTTGCGCCGGACGTCGCCGCGCTTATGGTGCATTCCGAACCCTTCCCGTGCCGCAGTGCAGAATGGACGCGAAGCGACGCAGTGCATAGCAATCCGCATACCACGCTGATCACGCCGGATGCTCCGGTCACGGCCGCCACGCACGGCGGCCGGGCGAAATGCCTGCAACGCCTGGTGCGGCTCGACCTGCCGGTGCCGCGCACCGTGGCGCTTTCCTTTGACGCCGTGCATCGCATCGCCAAGGGTGAATTGCCGGATATCGCGGCGATCCTGGACGAGTTTCCGCCCGATACCCTTCTCTGTGTGCGCCCGTCGTCCGAAGATCCGGACTGGGGCGGACCCGGCGCGGTTCTGAATATCGGCATGAACGACGCGCGCTACGTGGAATTCTGCGATTCGCTCGGCCACGACGCCGCGGCGGCGCTGTATCTGCGCTTCGTTCAGGCCTATGCGGTGCATGTCGCGCGTCTTGACCCGGACATGTTCGACGACGTTTCCGATGAGAGCGCACATGGACTGCGCGAAACCCTGCACGCCTACGAGGCCGAAACCGAAGAGCCGTTTCCGCAGGACTTGGCCGAACAGTTGGCCGGTGTCCTGCGGTCGATGGCGCGCGCCTGGGAAGGCACATCAGCCCGGCTGTTGCGCCAGGCCAAGGGTGCGCCTGCCGATGCCGGGCTGGGGCTTGTGGTACAGGCGATGGTGCCCGGAGTCGGGCAGGGCGAATGCGGGTCGGGCGTGCTGCAACTGGTCGACACCACGACCGGACTTCCCCAGATCACCGGGCGATACCTGAGCCAAAGCCAGGGGCGCGACGCGCTCGGGGCGGGGGTAGAGGCGCTCTACCTCGAAAAGGACGTGCGGGGCCGGTCGCTGGAAGATGTCGCGCCCGCGGCCTTTGCCGATCTCAAGCGCCATGCGGCCCACATGCGGGAAAAGCTGCGCGAGGAAATGCAGGTCGAGTTCGTGATCGAAAACGGCCATGTGCACATCCTCGACGGTGTACGGGTCGCGCGCGGCGGCCGCGCGGCGGTCCGGATCGTCGTGCGGCTGGTGCAGGACGGCATCCTGACACCCCAGGAAGCGGTCATGCGCATCGAACCTCATTCGCTCAACGAGCTGTTGCACCGGCAGGTTTCGCCCAAGGCGAAACGCGACGTGCTGGGGCGCGGCATCCCCGCCAGCCCCGGCGCCGCCACCGGACGGATCGTGTTCACCTCGGCCGATGCGCAGGCGGCGGCGTCCCGGCGCGAACCCTGCATCCTCGTGCGGCGCGAAACCTCGCCCGAAGATATTCGCGGCATGCATGCGGCGGCGGGCGTGCTTACGGAACGCGGCGGCATCACCAGCCACGCCGCGGTGATCGGGCGGGGATTGGGTCTTCCATGCATCGTCGGGGCATCCGAGATGACGTTTCTGACCGACAAGAAACAGATCGTCGTTCCGGACGGACGGGTGCTTCGGGCCGGCGACATCATCACTCTGGACGGGACATCGGGCCAGGTGCTGGCGGGTGAGCCCGAGATGCTCGAAGCGGCGCTCGACGATGCGTTTCAGACCCTGATGGGCTGGGCGGAAGACGCCAGCGACATCGGTATTCGCGCCAATGCCGACAGCCCCGCCGACGCCCAGACCGCGCGCAATTTCAACGCCGAAGGCATCGGGCTTTGCCGCACGGAGCATATGTTCTTCGAGCCCGGCCGCCTGACGGTCATGCGCGAGATGATCTTTGCGGAATCCTCCGCCGACCGTGCCGCGGTCCTGGAACGCCTGTTGCCGATGCAGCGGGACGATTTCGTGCAGCTGTTCCGGATCATGCAGGGGCAACCGGTCTGCATCCGCCTTTTCGATCCGCCCCTGCACGAATTCCTGCCCGCGACGCGGACCGGGCAACGGGAACTGGCCGAGGCGCTGGGCCTGCCCGTCAGCGACGTGATCCGCCGGATCGAGGCGATGGAAGAATACAACCCCATGCTGGGCCTGCGGGGTGTGCGCCTTGGCGTTACGGTGCCCGAGATCTACGACATGCAGGCGCGCGCGATCTTCGAGGCGACGCTGAAGGCCAGTCAGGACGGCGATCCGGTGGTGCCGGAGATCATGATCCCGCTCGTCAGCGCCAAGCGGGAAGTGGAACTGGTGAAGCGCCGGGTCGATGCGGTGGCGGCGGCGGTGCGCGCGGAACAGCGTCAGGCCTTCGATTTCCGTCTCGGGGTCATGGTCGAAACGCCGCGCGCCTGCCTGCGCGCCGCCGAGTTTTCGCCCTACACCTCATTTCTCAGCTTCGGCACAAACGACCTGACCCAGATGACCTACGGCCTGTCGCGCGACGACGCCGGCCGGTTCATGTCCGACTATGTGAACCAAGGGGTGTTCCGGGAGGATCCATTTCACGTTCTGGACACCGATGGTGTCGGAGAGTTGCTGAAACTGGGGGCCGAACGGGGCCGGGAGACCAACCCGGGAATCACCCTGTCGATCTGCGGCGAACATGGCGGAAATCCCGAATCGATTGCCTTCTGCCGCGCGGCTGGATTCGACTATGTTTCGTGTTCCCCGTTCCGGGTTCCGGTGGCGCGACTAGCTGCCGCACATCTTGCAATCGGACAAAATGTAGGCCGTGAATTGACTTAGATCCCTGCATAGTGTGTTTCCACACTATGGATTGTCCGGCGAAAAAACGCCGGTTTCCGCTCATTTCCCTCTTGCAAATCCCCTGAAACTGGACCTTTCGAATTTTCTTGACTAAGGGCTGCCTTGCGCGCGTCGCAAGATGGCTCGGTCGAGCCTGTTCTTTGGGGGTTGTTATGGATCGTACTATCGCCGCTTCAGCGGTATTTTTTTTGATGCTCTTATGGGGGGGATTTGCCCCTTCGGATGCTCATGCCGAAACCGAAATGCGGAACGAAGTTCTGGCTTCTGTCGCGGATGAACCAGCCGGGCTGGGGTCCTATCTCAACAGTTTGCTGAAACCCGCACAGCCGAAAGCCAAGGCAAAGGCCAAGCCGGTCGCGGCGAGCTTCTCCAAAAGCTGGCTGGACAGCCAGCCCCCGGCTGAAGGCGGGGAGCAGTGGCGGTGCCTGGCCGAAGCGCTCTATTTCGAAGCGCGCGGCGAAACCGTGAAGGGGCAGTTCGCGGTGGCCGAGGTCATCCTGAACCGTGTCAAGAGCGCGCGCTTTCCGGATTCGCTCTGTGGCGTGATCCGGCAAGGCACGGGTCGGAAATACCAGTGCCAGTTCACCTATACCTGCGACGGCCGCAAGGAAGTTATTGCCGAACCCAAGGCATTCGAACGCGTGTCCAAGGTCGCCCGCGCGGCGATGGACGGGCAATCCGGCGACTTGACCGGCGGCGCAACGCATTATCACACCACTTCCGTGCGGCCGTCCTGGGCGCGTGTCTACAAGCAGACCGCCCGTATCGGGGTTCACGTTTTTTATCGCCATACCTATCGCACGGCGAGCAACGACTAGGCGGCGTCTGCATTAACCGATCCATGCCATTGCGCAAGCAAGATCAACGAACGCTTTGAATGAGCTGACGGTCTTTTCGCAGCGCAGTGCGATACGGCGGAATCGTTTGATCCGATTGAAGAAACACTCGACCAGATGGGGCTCCTTGCAGAGCCTCCAGTCGATGGGATAGCGCGTTGCGCGGGTCGGGT
>NZ_JASNJE010000029.1 GCF_030164465.1 Sedimentitalea xiamensis | reverse complement strand
AACATCCCCAAATTGCTCCCTCAATCCTTTGAGGAAGCTTCTGAAACGAAATATCAGGGGGGTCACTTTTGGACGCCGATTACCCCAATACAGGGGTCAAATTTGCATGCCGGTTCACAGATCAGGGACAGGTCGGGCGTCTTCGTCTTGGTGGCCAGCCTGTGGCGCACCTCGGCAATGACCTCAGGGGGCAACGGTAGGCGGGCATCGGTGGCAGACACAGGGGCTTCACCGGGACGCTTGGTCTCAAGCCTTCGGAATGGGTTGGCTCTGACCCCTGCAAGGTCGAACTCAATAAGGCCAAGTTCCGTGATAGCGGCCAGCATGTTCAGTTCACGCTTGATGGTCTCGGAGGACAGTGGCTTCCCGGTCGAGGTGGACGCCTCCTTCATCACATCCAACACAGCCCGCCCATGTTCCCGCCTGAGGTCGTCCAGGGGCAACTCGTTGAGCCTCCCCAATGCCGTCTCTGTGCGCCTTCTGAGGCGGTCCAGACGGTTCCGTGGGTTGCGCCCTTGGCTGTCGTCAATCTTCAAACGTGCGTAGAGGTCGAAGGCATCCGCCAAGGTGGGTGCAGGCTTCTTCGCTATCTCCGGCGTCTTGATCGCTCGATAGAGCAATGGGTCTTCATTGCGCTGGGCTTCCTCGGCCAAGGCGTCCAAGGCTCCTTCTACATCGCCAACAACCCCTGAGGTGAGTCGCTCGGCTTCCTCCTGCATCTCCCCCCAAAGCTGCCTTGGGGTCAGCCTGTCGCGTTCCTCCTGAGAGCGTCTGTGCTTCGCCACTGTGGCGTCAAATTCCCGCAGCAAGGTCTCCCTCTCTGCAACCAAGGCGGCACCTTCACGGGCCACCATGGGGCGCTGCATGAACGCCTCACCCAGAGCCTTGCCAACGTCCTTGGGCCAGCGCCTGCGGAATCGCTTGCGACCCCCTGAAAGTTCGTCGATGTGCTTCAAGCTGACCACCACTACCATTTCGATTTGTCCTGTTTGTGTCCCAGAATGTGTCTCGGAACACAGGCGCAAACCCCTGATAGCTAACGTTTTATGGGTGATCAACACTTGTTGGTGGTGCCCAGGAGAGGACTCGAACCTCCACATCGTTGCCAATACTAGCACCTGAAGCTAGCGCGTCTACCAATTCCGCCACCTGGGCAGGTGTCGTGAGCCGTTCCTCTAGACTCAGTGGCGAGGGGTGTCAAATGGATTCTCGTGGTTTCCCCGACTTCTTCTCGCAATCGGAATCCGCGGCTCATATGGCGGTGATTTGCGGCCATATTCAGGTGCGCGGCGTTTTTGCGCCTTGTTCGCCGGGGGGCTGGGCGGTAGATCGACATAAACCCATGTTTCAGGGAGCCTCGACATGTCCAAGTTGGTCACAATCTACGGCGGATCCGGTTTTGTCGGGCGTTACATCGCGCGCCGCATGGCGAAACAGGGATGGCGGGTGCGCGTGGCGGTGCGGCGTCCGAACGAAGCGCTTTTCGTCAGGCCCTACGGGGTCGTCGGGCAGGTCGAACCCGTCTTGTGCAACATCCGGGACGACGCCTCTGTTGCGGCGGCGATGCAGGGCGCGGATGCGGTTGTGAACTGCGTCGGCATTCTGAACGAGACCGGCAAGAACCGGTTCGACGCGATCCAGGACGAAGGCGCGGAACGGGTCGCCCGGCTGGCCGCTGCGGCAGGCGTGGCGCGGATGGTGCAGATCTCGGCGATCGGGGCGGATGCGGATTCCGACAGCGACTATGCCCGCACGAAGGCGCTGGGCGAGGCGGGTGTGCTGAGGTACATGCCGGATGCCGTGATCCTGCGGCCGTCGGTGATTTTCGGACCGGAGGACGATTTCTTCAACCGGTTCGCGGGGATGACCCGGTTCGGCCCGCTGCTGATGATCGCGGGCGGCGGAAGCCGGTTCCAGCCGGTCTATGTGGACGATGTCGCCGCCGCGGCGGAAAAGGCCGTCACCGGCCAGGCCGCTTTGGGCGTCTATGAACTGGGCGGGCCGGAGGTCAAGACGCTCCGGGCGCTGGTGGAGCAGATGCTGGCGGTGATTCACCGCCGCCGCATCGTGATCAACCTGCCGTTCTGGATCGCGCGGATCATGGCCTTCGGTTTTGACATGGTGCAGGTGGTCAGCTTCGGGCTGATCGCCAACGGGGTTCTGACGCGCGACCAGCTGCGCAATCTGGCGCGGGACAACGTGGTGGCCGAGGGTTCCAGGGGCTTTGCCGAACTCGGGATCGTGCCGACGATGATCGGGGCGGTGCTGCCGGAATACCTGTGGCGCTTCCGTCCGTCGGGCCAGTATGACGAGATGACCGCCTCAGCCCGCAACCTGCGGAGCTGATCCGCCGTAGGCGTAGACCAGCAGCGCGATACCCAGCACGATCCGGTAGATCACGTAGGGCGTGAAACTGATGCTGCGCAGCAGCCGCATCATCAGGGTCAGGGCCAGCAGCGCCGAGACGAAGGCGAGCGCCGCGGCGATGGCGCCGTCCCGCATGGCGGAAGTGTTCGCGTCCAGCGCGACTTCGGCGCCGAGCAGGATGCCGGAGGCCATGATCGTCGGGATCGACATCAGCATGGACAGGCGCGCGGCATCGCCGCGCCCGTAGCCCAGCCGGCGCGCGCCGGTGATCGTGATGCCGGAGCGCGAGGTGCCGGGGATCAGCGACACGGCCTGCCACAGGCCCATGGCGAGCGCGTCCCGGACCGTCCAGTGCTTGGCTGTCTTGCTGTCGCCGCCGGTCTGGTCGGCCCAGTAGAGAACGATGCCGAAGATCAGCATGGTCCAGCCGATCACGGTGACCGAGCGCATCGCGTCGCTGAGGCCGGTGAAATGCAGCATCGCCCCGCAGAGGATCACCGGGATCGTGGCGACGATCAGGCCGAGCGCCAGCCTTGCGCCGGGCGTGTCGGTCCGGCCGAGCAGCAGTTGCAAAAGGCCGACGAGACCGGCCCTTACGTCGGTCCAGAAATACAGAATCACCGCGCCCAGCGTGCCGACATGCACTGCGACGTCGATCAGTTGCCCCTGATCCTGCAGCCCGGTCAGGCCGGGCAGGAGAATCAGGTGACCGGAGGAGGAGACCGGCAGAAATTCGGTCAGGCCCTGGATGACGGCCACAAGGAAAAGTTGAAACAGGGGCATGTGGCGCGAAGCTCGGCTGACGGGGCGGAAATCGCCATCAGGTATAAGTGCTTTGATTCAAATGAAAAGGCGTCATTTAGGTCCGGATCAATACCTAAAATCGAGAAAAATTTACCCAAATGCGGCAGCGCAGAGAAAATATTATCATATTAGGTCAGTAAAACTGACTTTTAATCCCTCCGGAATTGTCTTAGACACGCGCAATCAGAAAATTCGGGAGAGTCCGCGCCGTGGCCAAGCAACCTATGCTGAAATTCGTTCAGGTTAATCGGGATATGCCGACAAAACGTGAAGCGGCAGACCGGCGGGACGATTTCCACGAGATCTATGCCGAATTCGCCGATGCGAAGGCGCGGGAACAGGCGAGCCGGTGCAGCCAGTGCGGCGTGCCCTATTGCCAGACTCATTGCCCGCTGCACAACAACATCCCCGACTGGCTGCGGCTGACCGCCGAGGGACGCCTGCGCGAAGCCTATGAACTCAGCCAGGCGACCAACACCTTTCCGGAAATCTGCGGCCGCATCTGCCCGCAGGACCGGCTGTGCGAAGGCAACTGCGTGATCGAACAGTCCGGGCACGGCACCGTCACCATCGGCGCGGTGGAAAAATACATCACGGACACGGCCTGGGAGGAAGGCTGGGTCGAACCGATCGCGCCGTCGCGTGAACGCGGCGAAAGCGTCGGCATCATCGGCGCCGGCCCCGGCGGGCTGGCCGCGGCGGACGTGCTGCGCCGGGCCGGCGTGCAGGTCACGGTCTATGACCGCTATGACCGGGCGGGCGGGCTGCTGACCTATGGCATCCCCGGCTTCAAGCTGGAAAAGGACGTGGTGATGCGCCGCAACGCCCAGCTGGAACAGGGCGGCGTGACCTTCCGGCTGAACTGCGACGTGGGCGAGGACATCTCTTTCGACGACATCCGTTCCGCCCATGACGCGGTCATCATCGCCACCGGGGTCTACAAGTCGCGCGACATGGAGGCGCCGGGATCGGGGCTGGAGGGCATTGAGAAGGCGATCGACTTTCTGACCGCCAGCAACCGGGAAAACTTTGGCGACGACGTGCCGGAGTTCGACTCCGGCCGGTTGAACGCCAAGGGGAAACGGGTCGTCGTCATCGGCGGCGGCGACACCGCGATGGACTGCGTGCGCACCAGCATCCGCCAGGGCGCGACATCGGTGAAATGTCTCTATCGCCGCGACCGGGCCAACATGCCGGGCAGCCAGCGCGAGGTGAACAACGCCGAGGAGGAAGGCGTCGTGTTCGAATGGCTGAGCGCGCCCAGGGCGTTTCTTGGCCAGCAGCATGTCACCGGGGTGAAGGTGCAGAAGATGCGGCTGGGCGCGCCGGACACGACCGGGCGGCAGGCGCCCGAAGTCATCGAGGGCGCGGATTACGTGGAAGACGCGGACCTGGTGATCAAGGCGCTGGGCTTTGAGCCGGAGGCGCTGCCGGCGCTGTGGGATCAGCCGGACCTGGCCGTCACCCGCTGGGGGACGGTGAAGGCGGATTTCACCACCGGCGCGACGCAGATGCCCGGAGTCTACGCGGTGGGCGACATCGTGCGCGGCGCGAGCCTCGTGGTCTGGGCGATCCGGGACGGGCGGGACTGCGCCGAGGCGATCCTCGACCGGTTCGGCAGCGGCGCGGCGCTGGCGGCGGAGTAGGCGGTGTGCACGGCCCGTGCATACCGCGTGCATACGTTGTGCAGACGCGGATATGGCTTCGCGGCCTGAAACGGTCAGCAATGCTGACCCGGAGTGTTGAGAATGGATGAAGCGAGGACGCAGCTGAGCGGACGCTGCCTGTGCGGCGCGGTGACGATCCGCGTCGCCGGCGCGCACGATCCCCGCCCCGGCGCCTGCCACTGCCGGATGTGCCAGCGCTGGTCCGGCGGGCTGTTCCTGTGCTTCGAGGCGGCCGCCGACGCGGTGAGCGCCGATGGGCCGGTCACGCGCTACCGGTCGAGCGGCTTTTCCGAGCGCGCCTTTTGCGGCGTCTGCGGTTCGAACCTGTGGATGCGCGACCTCGAAAGCGAAAGCCCCTACGAGCTGATGCCGGGGCTGTTCGACGCGGCCCGCGACTGGCCGCTCAGATCTGAGATCTACACCGACACCGCCATGGCCTCGGTGCGGCTGAAGGGCGAGCATGCCCGCGCGACGCGCGCCGAATACGAGGCCCGGCACCGCCATGTCGAGGGCGGCGCATGAGCGCCCGCCCGCAGACGCCTCTTTTGAAGAAGGAAACACGCCTTGACCAAGTATGACGCCGATTGGGCCCGCGAAGAAGAAGCCAAGCGCAAGTGGATGGCCGAGAACGGCCTGTATTCCGAGACCGAGGAACATTCGTCCTGCGGGGTCGGGCTTGTCGTGTCGGTGGACGGCAAGAAGAGCCGTAAGGTGGTCAAGGCCGGGATCGACGCGCTGAAGGCGATCTGGCACCGGGGCGCGGTGGATGCGGACGGCAAGACCGGCGACGGCGCGGGCATTCACGTGCAGATCCCGGTGCCGTTCTTCTATGACCAGATCGAACGCACCGGCCATGCGCCGCGCACGGATCAGCTGATGGCGGTCGGGCAGGTGTTCCTGCCGCGCACCGATTTCGGGGCGCAGGAAAAATGCCGGACCATCGTGGAAACCGAGATCCTGCGCATGGGATATTATATCTATGGCTGGCGGCACGTGCCGGTCGACGTGACCTGCCTGGGGGAAAAGGCCAACGCGACCCGGCCGGAGATCGAGCAGATCATCCTGTCCAATTCCAAGGGCGTGGACGAGGAAACCTTCGAGCGCGAGCTTTACGTGATCCGCCGCCGCATCGAGAAGGCCGCGGCGGTCGCCGGGATCAACGGGCTTTACATCGCCTCCCTGTCCTGCCGCAGCATCATCTACAAGGGGATGATGCTGGCCGAGCAGGTGGCGGTGTTCTACCCGGACCTGATGGACGAACGGTTCGAAAGCGCCTTTGCGATCTATCACCAGCGCTATTCGACCAACACCTTCCCGCAGTGGTGGCTGGCGCAGCCGTTCCGGATGCTGGCGCATAACGGCGAGATCAACACGCTGAAGGGCAACATCAACTGGATGAAGTCACACGAGATCCGGATGGCGAGCGCGACCTTCGGCGACATGGCCGAGGACATCAAGCCGATCATCGCGAGCGGGTCCAGCGACAGCGCGGCGCTGGATTCGGTGTTCGAGGTGCTGGTGCGGGCCGGGCGCAGCGCGCCGATGGCCAAGACCATGCTGGTGCCGGAAAGCTGGTCCAAGCAGGCGGTGGAACTGCCGGAAGCCTGGCGGGACATGTATTCCTACTGCAACTCGGTGATGGAGCCCTGGGACGGCCCCGCCGCGCTGGCGATGACCGACGGGCGCTGGGTCTGCGCCGGGCTCGACCGCAACGGGCTGCGGCCGATGCGTTACGTGGTGACGGGCGACGGGCTGGTGATCGCCGGGTCAGAGGCCGGGATGGTGCCGGTGGACGAAGCCCGCGTGGTGGAAAAGGGCGCGCTCGGGCCGGGGCAGTTGCTGGCCGTCGACATGGAGGAGGGCAAGCTCTACCACGATACCGAGATCAAGGACCGGCTCGCCGCGGCGCGCCCGTTCGGCGAGTGGGTGGGGAAGATCAAGGAGCTGGACACCACCCTGACCGCGCTGCCCGAGGAGCCGATGCACACCGGCGCCGAGCTGCGCAAGCGGCAGGTGGCGGCGGGCTATACGCTGGAGGAACTGGAGCAGATCCTGGCGCCGATGGCCGAGGACGGCAAGGAAAGCATCGCCAGCATGGGCGATGACACGCCGAGCGCGGTGCTGTCGCGGCAATACCGCCCGCTGAGCCATTATTTCCGGCAGAGTTTCAGCCAGGTGACCAACCCGCCGATCGACAGTCTGCGCGAACACCGGGTGATGAGCCTGAAGACCCGGTTCGGCAACCTGAAGAACGTGCTGGCCGAGGATGGCAGCCAGACCGAGATCCTGGTGCTGGACAGCCCGTTCCTGGCCAATGCCGAATTCGACGAACTGCAAAACCATTTCAACGCCATGGTCACCGAGATCGACTGCACCTTCGAGGCGGGCACGGGCGCGCTCAGCGCCGGGCTGGAGCGGATCCGCCGGGAAGCCGAGGACGCGGTGCGCTCGGGCGCGGGGCATCTGGTGCTGACCGACCAGCATTCGGGACCGGGCAGGGTGGCGATGCCGATGATCCTGGCGACCAGCGCGGTGCACAGCCACCTGACGCGCAACGGGCTGCGCACCTTCTGTTCGCTGAATCTGCGCAGCGCCGAATGCATCGATCCGCATTACTTCGCGGTGCTGATCGGCTGCGGCGCGACCACGGTGAACCCCTATCTGGCGCAGGACAGCATCGGCGACCGCATTTCCCGCGGCTTGCTCGACGGCAGCCTGGCCGAGGCGATGGCGCGCTATCGCGAGGCGGTCGACCAGGGGCTGTTGAAGATCATGGCCAAGATGGGGATCTCGGTGATCTCTTCCTATCGCGGCGGGCTGAACTTCGAGGCGGTGGGGCTGAGCCGCGCCATGTGCGCCGAGTATTTCCCCGGCATGACCAGCCGGATCTCGGGCATCGGCGTCTCGGGCATCCAGCACAAGGCCGAAGCGGTGCATGCGCGCGGCTGGACCTCGGGACAGGACGTGCTGCCGATCGGCGGCTTCTACAAGGCGCGCAAGTCGGGCGAGAGCCACGCCTGGGAAGCGACCAGCATGCATATGCTGCAAATGGCCTGCAACAAGGCGTCGTTCGAATTGTGGAAGCAGTATTCGGCCAAGATGCAGAGCAACCCGCCGATCCACCTGCGCGATCTTCTCGACATCAAGCCGCTGGGCAAGCCGGTGCCGATCGAGGAGGTGGAGAGCATCACCTCGATCCGCAAGCGCTTCGTGACGCCGGGCATGTCGCTGGGCGCGCTGTCCCCGGAAGCGCACAAGACCCTGAACGTGGCGATGAACCGGATCGGCGCCAAGTCGGATTCCGGCGAGGGCGGCGAGGATCCGGCGCATTTCGTGCCCGAACCCAATGGCGACAACCCGTCCGCCAAGATCAAGCAGGTGGCGTCGGGCCGGTTCGGCGTGACGGCGGAATACCTGAACCAGTGCGAGGAACTGGAGATCAAGGTGGCGCAGGGTGCGAAGCCCGGCGAGGGCGGGCAACTGCCGGGGATGAAAGTCACCGATCTGATCGCGCGGTTGCGCCACTCGACCAAGGGTGTCACGCTGATTTCGCCGCCGCCGCATCATGACATCTATTCCATCGAGGATCTGGCGCAGCTGATCTATGACCTGAAGCAGATCAACCCGCGCGCCAAGGTGACGGTGAAGCTGGTGGCGAGTTCCGGCGTCGGCACCATCGCCGCCGGGGTGGCCAAGGCCAAGGCGGATATCATCCTGATTTCCGGCCACAATGGCGGCACCGGGGCCAGCCCGGCGACCAGCATCAAATATGCCGGCCTGCCCTGGGAGATGGGGCTGACCGAAGCGCATCAGGTGCTGGCGATGAACAAGCTGCGCGACCGGGTGACGCTGCGCACCGATGGCGGCTTGCGCACCGGGCGCGACATCGTGATGGCGGCGATGATGGGGGCCGAGGAATACGGCATCGGCACCGCCGCCCTGATCGCGATGGGCTGCATCATGGTGCGCCAGTGCCAGTCCAACACCTGCCCGGTGGGGGTCTGCACCCAGGACGAGGCGCTGCGCGCCAAGTTCACCGGCACCGCCGACAAGGTCGTGAACCTCATCACCTTCTATGCGCAGGAGGTGCGGGAACTGCTGGCCGGCATCGGCGCCCGGTCGATGGACGAGATCATCGGCCGCGCCGACCTTCTGACGCAGGTCAGCCGGGGTTCGGCGCATCTGGACGATCTCGACCTGAACCCGCTGCTGATCACCGTCGATGGCGCATCCGAGATCGTCTATGACCGCGACAAGGAGCGCAACGTCGTGCCCGACACGCTGGATGCGGAGATCGTGCGCGACGCGGCGCGGTTCCTGAAGGATGGCGAGAAGATGCAGCTGTCCTACGCGGTGCAGAACACGCATCGCACCGTGGGCACCCGCACGTCCAGCCATATCGTGCGCAACTTCGGCATGCGCAATGCCTTCCAGCCCGACCACCTGACGGTCAAGCTGCAGGGCAGCGCCGGGCAGTCGCTGGGCGCTTTCGCGGCGCCGGGGCTGAAGCTGGAAGTGTCGGGCGACGCCAACGATTATGTCGGCAAGGGCCTGTCGGGTGGCACCATCGTGGTGCGCCCGCCGCAGGTCAGCCCGTTGCGGGCGGACCGCAACACGATCATCGGCAACACGGTGCTCTACGGCGCGACCGACGGT
Source organism: Sedimentitalea xiamensis (assembly GCF_030164465.1). Lineage (GTDB taxonomy): Bacteria > Pseudomonadota > Alphaproteobacteria > Rhodobacterales > Rhodobacteraceae > Sedimentitalea > Sedimentitalea xiamensis. The sequence continues at coordinate 48,318 of NZ_JASNJE010000029.1, read as the reverse complement.
TTCCTGTTCGCGGCGGGCCGCGCGGGCGAACGTTTCGCGGTAAGGAACTCGGGCGCGAAGGTGGTGATCGAGGGCTGCGGGTCCAACGGCTGCGAATACATGACCGGCGGGGTGGCGGTGATCCTCGGCGAGATCGGCGCGAATTTCGGCGCCGGGATGACCGGGGGCATGGCCTATCTCTATGACCCGGAGGGCACGGCGGAAACCATGATGAACCTGGAAACGCTGGTCACTTGCCCGGTGACGGTGCCGCATTGGGAAATTCAGCTGGAAGAGCTGATCGAACGCCACGCGGCGGAGACCGGCAGCCGCAAGGCCGCGGATATCCTTCAGCACTGGGAAGTGGAGAAGACCAACTTCCTGCAGGTCTGCCCGAAGGAGATGCTGGTGCATCTGACAGCACCGCTGAGCCTTGAGCAAGAGGCGGTTCCGGCGGAATAGCGGCGGGTTCGCAGCGGGACAGAGCAGCGGGCGGGCCGATGTGGCCCGCCCCATTGGCATTTAGGTGCTTTCCTGCGGCGCCGGGCCTTCGTATACGGGCGCAATGACCAGATCGGCGCGAAAATCGAAATCCGGAACCCGTTCCGGCAAGGCGGCGGGCGGGCTTGCGGCGCGTCTGAAGGCGGTTTTTCTGGATCGCCCGGCCAGCCTGGTCGGCTGGATCCGCGCGGTTTTCCTGCGCGGCGCGCTGATTCTGGGCGCGCTGGTCGTCGTCCTGGTCCTGCTGTTTTCGGTGGTGAACCCGCCGGTGACCTTCACCATGATGTCCGAAAGCTGGCGGCTGGATCGCAGCCTGCACCGGGACTGGGTGCCGATGGAGCGGATCGCGCCGGTGATGGCGCGGTCGGCGGTGGCGGCGGAAGACGCGAATTTCTGCCTGCACTGGGGGTTCGACGTGGCCGCGATCCGCGCCGTGATCGCCGAGGGCGGCACGCGGGGCGGATCGACGATTTCCCAGCAGGTGGTGAAGAACGTGTTCCTCTGGCAGGGCCGGAGCTGGTTCCGCAAGGCGCTGGAGGCGGCGATCACGCCGCTGGTGGAACTGGTCTGGAGCAAGCGCCGGATCCTCGAGGTCTATCTCAACGTGGCGGAGATGAGCGAAGGCGTCTTCGGCGTCGGCGCGGCGGCGCAGCAGTCTTTCGGCGTGACCGCGGACAAGCTGAGCGCGCGGCAGGCGGCGCTGATCGCGGCGGTTCTGCCGTCGCCCCGGACCCGGTCGGCGGCCAAGCCTTCGGCGGCGCTGCGCAAGCGGGCCGCCGGAATCGCCGACGGTGCGGCCACCATCCGCGCAGATGGGCGCGCCGCCTGTTTCGAGGATTGAAAATCCCGTCCCGGCGGGGCATTGAGGGGCTGATCCCAATACTGCACCTGGATGACCATGGCCCGCCTGTTTCACGTTCCCCTGTCTCCGTTCTGCCGCAAGGTGCGGCTGTCCCTCGCCGAGAAGAAGATCGAGGTGGAACTGGTCGAGGAACGCTATTGGGAGGCGGATCCGGATTTTCTCCGCCGCAACCCGGCGGCCAAGGTGCCGGTCTTGAAGCTGGACGGCAAGATGCTGGCGGAAAGCGCCGCGATCTGCGAGTATATCGAGGAAACCCGGCCGGAGCCGCCGCTGATGCCGAAAGACGCGGATGGCCGGTTCGAGGTGCGCCGCCTGGTGGGCTGGTTCGACGACAAGTTCCATCACGAGGTGACGTCGAAACTGCTTTATGAGCGGGTCAACAAGAAGGTCACCGGTGCCGGATACCCGGACAGCCGCAACGTCAAGGACGGGGCGCGGGCGATCAAGTATCATCTGGACTACATGGCCTGGCTGCTCGATCACCGGCGCTGGCTGGCCGGGGATTCGATGACGCTGGCCGATTTCGCCGCCGCCGCGCATCTGTCGGCCCTAGACTATATTTCCGACGTGGACTGGAACCGGTCCAGCGTCGTGAAGGACTGGTATGCGAAGATCAAGTCGCGCCCGGCCTTCCGGTCGATCCTGGCCGACCAGATCCCGGGATTCCGTCCGCCGCCGCATTATGCCGATCTCGATTTCTGAACCCGGACCGGGTCGGGGGCGCCGCCCCCGTCCGCCTGTGGCGGACTCCCCCGGAGTATTTCGGCAAAGATGAAGGGCGCGGCGGATCTCAAGGCGCGGATGGTGCGGGAGGCCGGGGCGCTGGGCTTTGCCGCCTGCCGGGTGTGCCGGCCCTGGGATGTGCCGGAGGTGCCGGCGCGGCTGGCGGCCTATCTCGACGCCGGGTATCACGGGCAGATGGGGTGGATGGCCGAGCGCACGGCCTGGCGGGGAAACCCGGCGGCGCTGTGGCCCGAGGCGCGGTCGGTCATCATGCTGGCGGAGAGCTATGCGCCCGAACACGACCCGGTGGCGGTGCTGGCGCGGCCGGACCGGGGGGCGGTGTCGGTCTATGCGCAGAACCGGGACTATCACGACCTGGTCAAGAAACGGCTGAAGCGGCTGGCGCGGTGGCTGGTTGCTGAGGGTGAGCGGGATGCGCGAGACGGGAATCGGGTGCCGCTCTCGTCGATTGCGGGGCAATCGACTGACGCGCACGCGAACACTTTCACGCCCGTAGGCGTGAAAGTGTTCGTGGATACGGCACCGGTGCCGGAAAAGGCGCTGGGGCAGGCGGCCGGGCTGGGCTGGCAGGGCAAGCACACCAACCTGGTCAGCCGGGACTGGGGAAACTGGGCCTTCATCGGGTCGGTTTTCACCACGCTGGAACTGCCCGCCGATGCCCCGGAGCGGGATCATTGCGGATCCTGCCGGGCCTGCCTGGATGTCTGCCCGACCGATGCCTTCCCGGCCCCCTACCGGCTGGATGCGCGGCGCTGCATTTCCTACCTGACCATCGAGCACAAGGGGCCGGTGGCGGAATCGCTGCGCGGGAAGCTGGGCAACCGCATCTACGGCTGCGACGACTGCCTGGCGGCCTGTCCGTGGAACAAGTTCGCGGTGGCGGCGAGCGACATGCGCTATGCGGCGCGACCGGACCTGGTCGCCCCGAAGCTGGCGGAGCTGGCGGGGCTGGACGACGCCGGGTTCCGGGCGCTGTTTTCCGGCTCTCCGGTCAAGCGGATCGGCCGGGACCGGTTCGTGCGCAACGTGCTTTACGCCATCGGCAATTCCGGGCGGCCGGAATTGCGGGCGGTGGCGCAGGGGCTGGCCGGGGACGGGGACCCGGCGGTCGCGGATGCGGCGCGCTGGGCGGCGAAAAGGCTGGCGGAATGACGCAAACAGACTGGACGCCCGGCGTGGGACGGCTACACCCGCTTTGAACCAAGGGGGATGGCGGGCGGATGGCAGTGCTTCTGGGCGTGGATACCGGCGGGACCTATACCGACGCGGTGCTGATGCGGGACGAGGCCGAGGTGATCGCCAGCGCCAAGGCGCTGACGACGCGGGCGGACCTGTCGCTGGGCATCGGCGCGGCGATCCGGGCGGTGCTGGCGCAGAGCGGCACCCGGCCCGAGGATATCGCGCTCGCCTCCCTCTCCACCACCCTGGCCACAAATGCGCTGGTCGAAGGCCAGGGCGGACGGGTGGCGCTGGTGTTCATCGGGTTCCGCGCCGGGGATCTTGACAAGCACGGGCTGCGGGAGGCGCTGAAGGGCGATCCGGCGGTCGTGCTGGCCGGCGGGCACAGCCATGCGGGAAGCGAGGTCGCGCCGCTGGATGTGGCCGGGCTTCGCGCATTTCTCGCGGCAGAGGGCGGAACGGTGTCGGGCTATGCGGTGGCGGCGCAGTTCGCCACCCGCAACCCGGCGCATGAACAGGCGGCGGCCCGGATCATCGCCGAGACGACCGGCGCGCCGGTGACCTGTTCGCACGCGCTTTCGGCGAAGCTGAACGGCCCGAAACGGGCGGTCACCGCGGTGCTGAACGCACGGCTGATCGGGATGATCGACCGGCTGATCGGGCGGGCGCAGGACACGCTGGCCGATCTGGGGATCGCGGCGCCGATGATGGTGGTGCGCGGCGACGGGGCGCTGATGTCGGCGGAACAGGCGCGGGAGCGGCCGATCGAAACCATCCTGAGCGGCCCGGCGGCGTCGATCGTGGGCGCGCGCTGGCTGACCGGGGCGGAGCGGGCGCTGGTGTCCGACATCGGCGGCACCACGACCGATGTGGCGCTGCTGCGCGGCGGCAGGCCGGCGATCGACCCGCAGGGCGCGCGGGTCGGCGGGTTCCGCACCATGGTCGAGGCGGTCGCCATGCACACCAGCGGGCTGGGCGGCGACAGCCAGGTGCATGTGCGGAACGAGGGACTGACGGGCGGTGTCTTTCTGGGTCCGCGCCGGGTGGTGCCGGTGTCCCTGATCGCCGCCGAGGCGCCCGAGGCGGTGCATGCGGCGCTGGAGGCGCAGTTGCGCGGCGCCACGACCGGAGAAATGGACGGGCGGTTCGTGCGCGCGGTGCCGGGCCTGCCCGACGCCGGTATCGGCGCGCGCGAGGAAGCGCTGCTGGCGCGGATCGGCGAGGAAGTGCATCCGCTCGGCGACGTGCTGCGCAACCGGATGGATCATGGCGCGCTGGCGCGGCTGGTGGACCGCGGCCTGGTGCAGGTCGCGGGGGTGACGCCGTCGGATGCGAGCCATGTGCTGGGGCTGCTCGCGGACTGGGACGCGGAGGCGGCGGCCAAGGCCCTGACCCTGTTCGCGCGCCGGCGCACCGCGTCCGGCGATCCGCTGGCGGTTTCGGCCGAGACGCTGGCGCGGATGATCGTCGGTCAGGTGACGGAACAGACCGCCCTGACGCTGCTGGAAACGGCCTTTGCGGAGGAAGATCCGGGGTTTGGCCTGCCTGCCGAGGTGCTGGCGCGGCATGTGCTGACGCAGGGCGGTCTGGCCGGGCATCGCGGCCTTGTCGCCCTGGATACGGCCCTGAACGTGGATGTCGTGGGGCTGGGGGCGTCGGCCCCGACCTATTACCCGGCGGTTGCGGAACGCCTGCATTGCCGGATGATCCTGCCGCCCCATGCGGGCGTCGCCAATGCCATCGGTGCGGTGGTCGGGCGGGTGACGATGCGGCGCAGCGGCACCGTGACCTCGCCCAGCGAGGGCCGGTTCCGGGTCCATCTGAACAGCGGGCCGGAGGATTTCGCCGAAGCCGGGGCGGCCTTGGCGCGGCTGGAAGAGGCCCTGCGCGCGGAAGCCGGGGCGGCGGCGCTGGCGTCCGGCGCGCAGGGTTTGCAGTTCAGCGTCGAACGCGACATCCGCACCGCCCGCGCCGAAGCGCGGGAGGTGTTCGTGGAGGCGATGCTGACCGTCGAGGCCAGGGGCCGGCCACGGGTGGCCAACCTTTGAGCCCACCACATTTGGGCGCTATTTTAATGCGGATACAACCTATGGCGTTGATACATAGGAAAAGATTCGACTCCGGCATGACCAACAGGTAAAATAAAAGCGCCCAAGGATTCCCTTGAGCGCTTAGCCGCTGCTGAGCAACGGCCGTGTCGTCAAACACAAGCGTAGAATCGCAGGGTTCTGGCTTGGGGTCAAGCGGTCAGCAGCAATGATCAAAACGGAGCGATAGATTGTCGCTCAAATTAGGACCTGAAGATGTACTTCAAATTGTACAAAGATGTATCGCTGCAATGGCGCTGGACACTGAAGGCAGCAAATCACCAGACAATAGCTGATTCCGCCGAGAGCTATTGGAACAAGTCGGATGCCATTCATGGCATAAATCTTGTCCGTGCATCGAGCCAAGCTCCGATCTACGAACAATAGGACAAACCGGCGGCATCAAGTGCCGCCGGTTACTTATCTTATTATTCCGCCGCGCTGCGCCGGGGCAGCACCCAGCCGGGCCGGGCGAAGTGGCAGGTGTAGCCGTTGGGAATCCGTTCGAGGTAATCCTGATGCTCGGGCTCGGCCTCCCAGAAATCGCCCGCCGGTTCCACCTCGGTCACGACCTTGCCGGGCCAGAGGCCCGAGGCGTCCACGTCGGCGATGGTGTCCAGCGCCGTCGCCTTCTGGCCCTCGTCCACGTAGTAGATCGCGGAGCGGTAGCTGAGGCCGATATCGTTGCCCTGCCGGTTCAGTGTGGTCGGGTCGTGGATCTGGAAGAACAGTTCCAGCAGCTCGCGGTAGCTGACGCGGTCCGGGTCGAACAGGATCTCGATCCCCTCGGCATGGGTGCCGTGGTTGCGGTAGGTGGCGTCGGGCACGTCGCCGCCGGTATAGCCGACGCGGGTTTTCAGCACGCCGGGTTTCCTGCGGATCAGGTCCTGCATGCCCCAGAAGCAGCCCCCTGCCAGAACCGCGCGTTCGGTGCTCATGCCACGTCCTCCACCTGGTCGATATAGTCGCCGTAGCCTTCGGCCTCCATGTCGTCGCGATGGACGAAACGCAGGGAGGCCGAGTTGATGCAATAGCGCAATCCCCCCCGGTCGCGCGGCCCGTCCGGAAACACATGGCCCAGATGGCTGTCGCCATGGGTGCTGCGCACTTCGGTGCGGATCATGCCAAGGGTCGTGTCGCGCAGTTCGGTCACATGGGCGGGTTCGATCGGGCGGGTGAAGCTGGGCCAGCCGCAGCCGCTTTCATACTTGTCCGCGGATGCGAACAGCGGTTCGCCCGACACGATGTCGACGTAGATGCCCGGCTGCTTGTTGTTCAGATGCGCGCCGGTGCCGGGGCGTTCGGTTCCGTTTCGCTGGGTGACACGGAATTCTTCCGGGCCGAGGGCTTTGATCCGTTCGGGATCCTTGCTGTATCTGGTCATCGTTGTCCTCCGCAAAGGCTGCAAGACATTTAAATGGGGCGGGACGTCCGGAAACACAGTAATATGTCACCATGGTCGCGCGGAAGTGCGGGTGATCCGGACGGGGCGCCCTGCCGTATCACCATAAACAACAGGAGATCGGGATGAAACGGTTTGTCTTGGCGGCGATGGTCGTGGTCTTCGCGCAGACGGGTCTTGCTGCCGGCCTGAACGGCGTCTTTGCGTCGATCGACGGCGGCACGCTGGCCATCGAGGACTGGCGCGGACAGCCGGTGCTGGTGGTGAACACGGCGTCGCAATGCGGGTTTACCGGGCAATACGCCGGGCTGCAGAAGATCTATGACCGCTACCGGGCGCGGGGACTCGTGGTGCTGGCGGTGCCGTCGGACGATTTCAACCAGGAACTGTCGAGCGCGGCGGAGGTCAAGGAATTCTGCGAGCTGAACTTCGGACTCGACATGCCGATGACCGACATCACCCATGTGAAGGGGACGCGGGCGCATCCGTTCTTCAAGGCGGTGAAGGCCGAAACCGGGTTCGAACCGGGCTGGAACTTCAACAAGATCCTGCTGTCGCCGGAGGGCCGCGTCGTGGCGACCTGGGGATCGGCGGTGCGGCCGGAGTCGGATGTCGTGCTGCGCGGGATCGAAAGCCTTCTGAACTAGCGCCCCGGCGGCGCGGGCTGGCGCGAGATCTGCACCGCGAGGATGCTCAGCGTCACGATGACGACGCCGACCAGATCCCAGAGCCCGAGCGTTTCGCCGAGCAGCACGGCGGCGATGGCGACGCCGAACACCGGATTGAGAAAGTGGAAGGTCGCCGCCCGGACCGGTCCGATGCGGTCCAGCAGCATGAACCAGACCAGGGTCGCGATCAGTCCGGGCACCAGCGTCGTATAGGCGAAGGCCAGGGCGAGCGGCAGGGTCGGGTTGATGTAGACCGTTTCCAGCAGCGGCACGGCGCAAAACAGGATCGCCGCCCCGATCAGCATCTGGAGCCCGACGATCATCATGAAATTCCCGCCCGAGGTCGCGCCGCGCACCGCCAGCGTGGCGAAGGTCAGCGCCAGAACGCCGATCCCGCAGAGGGCGAGACCGTAGAGATCGACCCCGGCGCCGATGCGCGAACTCATGATGATCGTGACGCCGGCGATCCCGGCGACAAGGCCGGCGATGCCGAGCGGTTTCAGCCGTTCGCCCAGCAGCAGCCAGCTTGCGATGGCGACCAGCAGGGGCATGGTCGCGGCGACGATGGCGGCGACGCTGGCCTGCACCGTCTGCATCGCCACGAAGTTCAGGCCGAGATAGAGCGCGTTCTGACAGAGGCCGAACAGGAAGGTGGCATACCATTGCCTGCGCGTCAGCCGCCATGTCTGTCCCATGAGCCGCGCGATCGCGACGCCGAGCAGGCCTGACACCAGGAAACGGAGCGCGAGGGAGAAAAGCGGCGAGGCGTCGGCGACGATGATCCGCGCCGAGGTGAAGGCGGACGACCACATCAGCGCGAAGGCCAGGCCCATGAGAATTGCGCGCGTGTCCATTCGCTGCTTTCCTTCTATGACAGAGGCAATGACGGCGCAAAATCAGTCAGCGCGGCCCGGCATGCCGCGGGGTTACCTGCACCGCCGGGAAGGAGCAAGATGTCCGGCCCCGGTTTCGCGCATCGGGTCCCGGCAGTGCCTGCACTTCAAGCACACCGCCTTTGAGCCCCCCGCCCCGCAGTCCGGGCATCCCGGCCGCCCCGGTTGGACCTATAGCCGCTACCCTTCGGGAAAGGGGCGCCCGCCACCGGCCAGCCATTTGCAGTAATTGCTGCAAAGCATGCCATTAAGGGCTTCAGGAAACTGCAAGAAACGCTCTTGTGACCTGATGGCCTCTCGAAAGAATGTTCGAGGTGTCACTGGACCGATGCGAACAGAACGGCCCGGTGTAATCGCTTCAGTGGCCGCTCCGGATATCCCCCGGAGGCAGGTTCAACGCCGGGCACTGGCCGAACTGCGTGACCCCTTGTCAGTGGGTTGTTGTTGCGGCCCGGCCGTGAGTCGCGGTTCTACGCGCAGCCCGACGCCGAAAGCTCCAATCCGTTCCGGCGGCGACCGGCAGCAATCCCGAGCGCCCCCAGACCAAGCACCACGACCGCCAGGAGAGGGAAGGAGGCCGGCAGAGGGACAGGAGAAATATGGTAGGTTACGGTCAGATCATATCCGATATCCCCACCTCCGTGATGCGGACTGGAGTAGTGCTCGGAAAATCCGCTGGCATCAAACACCAAGGTTAGCGCATAGATCGCACCCGAGGCGAATCCGGACAGGTTGTCGGCGTCAAGATCCCAGCGATACGAGGCGGTCTCGGTGCTTCCATGACGTCCCGAAAACCCGGCGTCAGGTCCGGTCCAGCTACCATAGCCTTCTCCCCAGAATGTCGGGGTTGCTCCAACTGTGACAAAGTCGACGTCATCGGCCCGAAAACTGTAATCCATGGCGAAGGAAACGCGTTCCAACCTGCCCATGTCGGGGCTGTAAGCCGGAACCCAAGACCGTGGCATGTCATTGTCGAACCGGTGACTGTAGACGATGGAAGGAGATTGTTCCGAGCAAACCGGCTGACAGCCATACTGGGAGCTCCAGACAAGAGGAACTCCGCTCGTAAATTGATCGGTGACGGTCAGCGCATGAAGTGGATGCGCGAGCATGACAGCAAAGAATGAGGTGAAAATACTTTTCATCGAAACCATCCAAACTAATGAAACTGTTCAGATGATGACGCGGCAGGTGCGGCTGCGTCAACGTGCAGTCCTTACCAAAACGTTGATTTCAGGCTTGTAACCGTAGATTTACCGATTCTTTTGCATCCGGCACCGTGGCAGGCGCAACATTGGCTGACCCTTCAAATCGCCCAGATTGAACCGGACTTTTTCAGCGCAGCCGGAGATTGAAATTCGTTAACCTTTTCAGGCTGTTGAGGATCGGACCGGTGAATGATTCGGCGGGTAGTGGCGTTTCCGGGCCCCTGTACACAAAGAGGCCGCCTTGCGGCGACCTCCCCTTCGTCGTTCCTTGCGGATCCGCGTCAGCCGTTGACGCTGTCTTTCAGCGCTTTCGCGATGGTCATCTTCACCACCTTGTCGGCTTCCTTCTTGAACTGCTCGCCGGTGGCGGGGTTGCGCACCATGCGCTCGGGGCGTTCACGGCAGTAGATCTTGCCGACGCCCGGAAGGGTCACGGCGCCGCCGCTCGACACTTCGCTGGTGATCAGGTCGGTGATCGCGTCCAGCGCTTCGCCGGCGGATTTCTTGTCGGTGTCCATTTTCTCGGCCAGCGCGGCGACGAGTTGGGTTTTGGTCATAGGCTTTGACATTGTTCTTTGTCTCCTTCGTCCGCCCGATTTCTTGGGCCTCAATCCGCATATTTAACGTGATGTGGTGTAGGAACACAATGAATAGCGGTCTCTGGCAAGCCCAAATCTGTTGTTTTTCGCTGTTTTTCACTGTTTTTACGGGTCAGAGGAAGGCGGTTTCGTCAAAAGACCGCAATTTCCGACTGTGCAACCGCTCCAGCGGCATGTCGCGCAGGGATTCCATGGCGCGGATTCCGATGCTCAGATGGCGCGCGACCTGGGTGTTGTAGAAGTCCGACGCCATGCCGGGCAGCTTCAGTTCGCCATGCAGCGGCTTGTCCGAAACGCAGAGCAATGTGCCGTATGGCACCCGGAACCGGTAGCCGTTGGCGGCGATGGTGGCGCTTTCCATGTCCAGTGCGATGGCGCGTGACTGGGACAGGCGCTGCACCGGGCCGGACTGGTCGCGCAGTTCCCAGTTGCGGTTGTCGATGGTGGCGACGGTGCCGGTGCGCATGATCCGTTTCAGGTCGTAGCCCTGAAGCTGCGAAACCTCTGCCACCGCCTGTTCCAGAGCGATCTGGATTTCCGCCAGCGCCGGGATCGGGGTCCAGACCGGCAGGTCGTCGTCGAGCACGTGATCTTCGCGCAGATAGGCATGGGCCAGAACGAAATCGCCGAGCGCCTGGGTGTTGCGCAGCCCGGCGCAGTGGCCGACCATCAGCCAGGCATGGGGCCGCAGCACCGCGATATGGTCGGTGGCGGTCTTGGCGTTGGACGGGCCGACGCCGATGTTGACCAGCGTGATTCCGGACCCGTCGGGGCGTTTCAGGTGATAGGTCGGCATCTGCGGCAGTTTCAGCGGCAGGTCGAAAGACGCCTCGGCGTCGGTGATCTCGACATTGCCGGTGCCGACGAAGCTGGAATAGCCGCTGTCCGGGTCGGCCAGCTGCGCGCGGGCGTAGCTTTCGAATTCGGACACGTAGATCTGGTAGTTGGTGAACAGGACGTGGTTCTGGAAATGCTCGGGGTCCGTGGCGGTGTAATGCGACAGCCGCGCCAGCGAATAATCGACCCGCTGCGCGGTGAACAGAGACAGGGCGCCGGTGCCGCTCGGCGCAGTATAGGTGCCGTTGACGATATCGTCATTTGTGGTGGCGAGATCGGGCACGTCGAACACGTCGCGCAGGATGAAATCGGCGGCGCCTTCCTGCGGCACCGTCAGGGTCGGGTCCAGCGCGACGGCGAAATGCACCGGGATCGGCGTATCGGAGGCCCCGATGGTCACGGAAATCCCGTGGTTGCGGATCAGGAGGCCGATCTGCTGGGTCAGGTAGGCGCGGAACAGGTCGGGGCGCGTCACCGTCGTCGCATAGGTGCCCGGCGACGCGAGGTGGCCGAAGCTGAGCCGCGTGTCCACATGCGCATAGCTCGATGTGGTCACCCGGATCTCGGGATAGAAGGCGCGGATGCGGTGCGCGGGCGCGCCGTCGCGCATGGCCGCGATGAACCGGTCGCAGAGAAACGACGTGGCCTGGCAGTAGAGCCGTTGCAGGTGGGCGACGGCCTCGGCCGCGTCGGTGAACTGTTCCGGCGGGGTTGGATCCGGGGTGAGGATGTCCAGCGCGGTCACGTTTCCAGCACCGGGATCTTTTCGAATGTGCGCACATCCACCAGACCCAGGTCCGAAATCCGCAGTTCGGGGATCACCACCAGGGCCAGCAGGGAATGCTGCATATAGGCGTTGTTCAGCGTGCAGCCACAATCGCGCATCGCGGCCATCATGCGGTCGGCGGCGCGGGCGACCTCGGCGGCGGGCGCGTCCGACATCAGCCCTGCGATCGGCAGTTCGACCAGCGCCAGTTCCGCGCCGTCGCGGAAGATCGTGATGCCGCCGCCGACTTCCGCAAGGCGGTTCGCGGCCAGCGCCATCTGGGCGCGGTCGGTGCCGACGACGATCATGTGGTGGCTGTCATGGGCCACGGTGGAGGCCATCGCCATCGCACCCGTGTAGCCAAAGCCCGACACGAAGGCATTGGTCACGCCGCCAGTGGCACGGTGGCGTTCCACCAGCGCGATCTGGCAGACATCGCCCGTGCCTTCCACCAGCCCGTCGCGCACCGGCAGATCGGCCTTGAGCGCCCGGGTCGGCGCCTGGTTCTCGACCACGCCGATGACGTTGGCCCGGGCGGTGTTGGCGCCTTCGGGGGCCTTGATGTCGAAATCTGCCGCCGTCAGCGCATGGCCCAGGTGGACGGTGTTGCGTGCGGCGTCGGGCCAGTGCAAATGCGGGCAGTCCACCAGTCCCTTGCCGTCCCGTGCGACGATGCGGCCGCGCGCGATCACGGTTTCGATCGGCAGGGTCACGAGGTCGGAGGTCAGGATCACGTCGGCCCGCCGCCCCGGCGTGATCGAGCCGATCTCGCGTTCCAGTCCGAAATGGGTGGCGGTGTTGATCGTCGCCATCTGGAGCGCCACCAGCGGGTCGCAGCCGCAGGCGATGGCGTGGCGCACCACCCGGTTCATATGGCCGTCATTGACCAGCGTGCCGGAATGGCAATCGTCGGTGCAGAGGATGAAATTGCGCGGGTCCAGCCCTTTTTCCGTGATCGCGGTGATCTGGGTCGCGACGTCATACCAGGCGCTGCCCAGCCGCATCATCGCGCGCATGCCCTGGCGGACGCGGGCGATGGCGTCGGCCTCGCAGGTGCCTTCGTGATCGTCTGCCGGGCCGCCGGCCACATAGGCGGCGAAGGCCGGTCCGAGATCGGGGCTGGCGTAATGGCCGCCCACGGTCTTGCCGGCGGTCTGCGTCGCGGCGATTTCGGCGAGCATCGCGGGGTCGGCATTGGCGACGCCGGGAAAGTTCATCATTTCGCCGAGGCCGACGATGCCGGGCCAGGTCATCGCCTCGGCCACGTCCTCGGGGCTGATTTCATAGCCGGTGGTTTCCAGCCCCGGCGCGCTGGGCGCGCAGGAGGGCATCTGGGTGAAGATGTTGACCGGCTGCATCAACGCTTCGTCATGCATCATCCGCACGCCGGGCAGACCGAGGACATTGGCGATCTCGTGCGGGTCGGTGAACATGCTGGTGGTGCCGTGCGGGATCACGGCGCGGGCGAATTCCGCCGGGGTCAGCATGCCGCTTTCGATATGCATGTGCCCGTCGCACAGACCGGGGATCATGTAGCGCCCGCCCGCCTCGATCACCTGCGTGTCCGGCCCGGTGCAATAGGCGGCATCCGGCACGACGCAGGCGATGCGTCCGGCGGCGATGGCCACATCGTGACCGGGCAGGACCTCGCGGCTGTGCACGTTGACCCATTGGCCGCCACGGATGACCGTGTCTGCGGGGGCGCGTCCGGCGGCGACGGCGATCAGGCGGGGGGCGGATTCGGCCCAGCTTTGGAACGGAGCATGTGTCATGGGGCAATTGTCCCGAATGCCGGTGCGGGCGCAACCCCTGCCGCGCGGCGGCCTTGTCAGGGCGGCGGTTTTGCCGGAAGCTGCGGCGATGGATTACGACACGATCAAGGCCGATGCCTTCGGCCGCAGCCTGCGCGGTGTCGGGCTCAATCTGCTGGTGCGCGACGTGCCGGCGGAATGCGCTTTTCTGAACGCGGTCTTCGGGATGCGGGCGCACCAGGTGTCGGCGGATTTCGCCATCGTGACCTATGGCGCGCAGGCGTTTCAGATCCATGCCGACCGCACCTATCATTCCAACCCGCTGCTGGGGCTGCTGCCGGAGACCCCGCCGCGCGGCGCGGGGATAGAGATCAGGCTTTACGACACCGACCCGGACGCGGCGGCGGCGCGGGCGGAAAACGCCGGCGCGGTGATATTGCAGGCGCCGGGCGACAAGCCGCACGGTCTGCGCGAATGCTATATTCTTTGCGACAACGGCTACGCCTGGGTGCCGAGCCGGCCGCTCTGATCCGCGGCCAGTTCGCTGCGCAGCCAGGCGGCGAAGGCGACCGTGCCGGGCGAGTATTCCGCCTGGGGCGACAGGATCAGGTAATAGGCTTCCTGCATCCGGGCGCGGTGGGCGAAGGGCGCGACCAGCCGGCCCGTGTCGATCAGGCGGCGGGCGATGGTGTCATGGGCCAGCGCCAGTCCGCCGCCGGCCTGCGCCACCGCCAGCGACACGGTGAAGGTGGTGGCGTATGTCACCGGCGGGTCGGACCATGGCAGCGACAGGTCCTCGGCCCAGGCGGTCCAGTTGCACAGCAGGTTGGAGCAGTCATAGAGCGGATGCATGGCCAGGTCTTCGAGCGTGACGGGGTAATCCGGCGCGCAGACCGGGTAATAGTGATCGTTCCGCAGCAGTTCCGTGCGGACGGTATCGGCGGGACGCAGGGAAAAGCGGATCTCGACATCGATCCCTTCGGCCATGTCGCGCGGTTCCCAGAGTTCGGTCGAGATGTTGAGCTGCACCTCGGGGTGGCTGGCGCGGAACCGGGGCAGGCGCGGGGCCAGCCAGTAGACCGCGAAGCTGAGGTTGGACTGCACCTGCACCACGTCCTGATCAGTGCCGGTCACGGCGCGGGTGCCGCGCGCCAGGGTGCGGAAGGCGTCGCGCACCACCGGCAGGTAGGTGAGGCCGGTTTCGGTCAGTTCCAGGGCGCGGGGCCGGCGGTGGAACAGCGGCCGCCCGAGGAAGGATTCCAGCGACTTGACCTGCTGGCTGACCGCGCTCTGGGTCATGTTGAGATCGCGCGCGGCACCGGTGAAGGACAGGTGGCGCGCGGCGGCTTCGAAGGTGCGCAGCCAGCCGAGGGGAGGCAGGGGGGCGTGCATGTCCATCACTCTGCCATAAGTAATGCTAATGGGAAAGCGGCGTTTTTTTCGTTCGCAATGCGGCGGGCGGACAGGCAGAGTCGGCGGCGACCCCAGGAGGACCCGATGACCGTCACAGATCTGCGCCCGAACATGGGCAACTGGCAGGAGCGCGTGGATCTTGCCGCCGCCTTCCGCTGGACCGCCCGGCTGAATATGCATGAAGGCGTGTCCAACCATTTTTCGCTCGCCATAAACGACGATGGAACGAAGTTCCTGATGAACCGCAACCAGGTGCATTTCAGCCGGATCAAGGCCAGCGATCTGCTGGTGGTCGACGCCAACGACCCGGATGCGCTGTCCGGCCCCGACGCGCCGGACCCGACAGCCTGGGGGCTGCACGGCGGCATTCACCGCCATTGCCCGCATGCGCGCTGCGCCATGCATGTGCATTCGATCCATGCCACCGTGCTGGCGTCGCTGGCCGACAGCCGCCTGCCGCCGATCGACCAGAACTGCGCCACGTTCTTCAACCGCTACGTGATCGACGAGAGTTATGGCGGGCTGGCCTTCGAGGATGAAGGCGAACGCTGCGCCGCGCTGCTGACCGATCCGAAGAAGAAGGTCATGATCATGGGCAATCACGGTGTCATGGTGATCGGCGACACGGTGGCGGACACGTTCAACCGGCTCTATTTCTTCGAACGCGCGGCGGAGACCTATATCCGCGCCTTGCAGACCGGCCGGCCGCTGCGGGTGCTGCCGGACGAGATCGCCGAGAAGACCGCCCGCGAGTTGGAAGACTATCCGGAGCAGGCGGACCGCCACCTGTCGGAACTGAAGGCGATCCTCGATCACGAAGGGTCGGATTACGCGCGCTGATCGCGGCACAAGGGACAGACCGGACATGCAATACGGATTGAGCGACGAACAGGAGATGATCGTCTCCACCGTCCGCAGCTTCGTGGAAAAGGAAATCTATCCGCACGAAGACCTGGTGGAACGGACCGGCGAGGTGCCGCGCGAGATCGCGCAGGAGATCAGGCGCAAGACCCTCGAACTGGGGTTCTATGCCTGCAATTTTCCGCAAAGCGTCGGTTGCGCGGGGCTGAGCCACCTGGAATTCGCGCTGGTCGAGCGCGAACTGGGGCGCGGGTCGATGGCGCTGAACCATTTCTTCGGTCGGCCGCAGAACATCCTGATGGCCTGTGAAGGGGAACAGGCGGAACGCTATCTGATGCCCGCCGTGCGCGGCGAGAAGATGGATGCGCTGGCGATGACCGAGCCCGGCGCGGGATCGGACGTGCGCGGGATGAAATGCGCGGCGGTGCGGCAGGGCGGCGACTGGGTGGTGAATGGCACCAAGCATTTCATCTCGGGCGCGGATCACGCGGATTTCGTCATCGTCTTCATCGCCACCGGCGAGGATCAGACGCCGAAGGGGCCGAAAAAGCGCATCACGGCGTTCCTGGTGGATCGCGGCACGCCGGGGTTCACGATCCGGGACGGCTACAGATCGGTCAGCCACCGGGGTTACAAGAACATGATACTCGAGTTCGACGATTGCCGGTTGCCGGACGCGCAGGTCCTGGGCGAGGTCGACGGCGGTTTCGCGGTGATGAACACCTGGCTTTATGCAACGCGGATCACCGTCGCCACGATGAGCGTCGGCCGCGCGCGGCGGGTCTTCGATTATGCGCTGAACTATGCCGCGGAGCGGGAGCAGTTCGGCCAGAAGATCGGCCGGTTCCAGGGCGTGAGCTTCCAGATTGCCGACATGATCACCGAGATCGACGCCGCCGACCTGCTGACGCTGGCCGCGGCGGACCGGCTGGACCAGGGGTTGCCCGCCAATCGCGAGATCGCGTCCGCCAAGCTTTTCGCCAGCGAGATGCTGGCGCGGGTGACGGATGCCGCGATCCAGGTTCACGGCGGGATGGGACTGATGGACGATTATCCGCTGGAGCGGTTCTGGCGCGATGCGCGGGTGGAGCGCATCTGGGACGGAACCAGCGAGATCCAGCGCCACATCATCAGCCGCGACCTGTTGCGCGCGCTGGGCGCATGAGGCGGTTTCGAATGGGCTGCGCCCATCCGACCGATGCGAGGGGCCAGCCCCTCGCGCTCCCCGGAGTATTTCCGGCAAGAGGAAGGAAGGACGGTTGCAGGCCGGGACGGTTCCCTTGGGCCGGCGCGCCCACCCGGGGTCGTGAGCGTGCCATCGCGCGGGGCAGGTCGTGACGCGCGATCTGGGTCGGCTGTTCAATCCGCGCAGCATTGCGGTCGTCGGGGGCGGCGCCTGGTGCGCGGCGATTGTCGGGGCGGCCCGGCGCATCGGTTATGACGGGGAGATTTTTCCGGTTCATCCGGAGGGCAAGGACATCGCGGGCATCCGCGCCCTGCGCCGGCTGGCGGATTGGCCCGGCCCCATCGATGCCGCCTTTGTCGGCGTCAACCGGCATGCGGCGATCGGGGTGGTGTCCGAATTGTCCCGCCTGTCCGCCGGCGGCGCGGTCTGTTTCGCGTCGGGGTTTTCAGAGTCGACGGCTGAGGATGCGGATGCGTCGGGGCTGCAGGCGGCGCTGGTTGCGGCGGCGGGCGGGATGCCGGTGCTGGGCCCGAACTGCTATGGTTTCATCAATGCGCTGGACCGGGTGGCGGTCTGGCCGGATCAGCACGGGATGGAACCCGTCGACCGGGGCGTGGCGATCCTCACCCAGTCGTCCAACATCGCGATCAACCTGACGATGCAGACGCGCGGCCTGCCGATCGCATATATGGTGACCTGCGGGAATATGGCGCAGACCAGCCAGGCGGAGGCGGCGATGGCGCTTCTGGACGATCCCAGGGTCACCGCCATCGGTCTGCATATCGAGGGCTTTGGCGATCTGCGCGGCTGGGAAGCGCTGGCGCACAAGGCGCGGGCGCGGGAGGTGCCGCTAGTCGCGGTGAAGGTCGGCGCGTCCGAGCAGGCGCGGAAGGCGACCGTGTCCCATACCGCGTCTCTTGCCGGCAGCGATGCCGGGGCGCAGGCGGTTCTGGACCGGCTGGGGATCGTCCGGGTGCGCGGCTTGTCCGACTTCCTGGAGACCCTGAAGCTTTTGCATTGCGTGGGGCGGCTGCCGTCCAACCGGATCGCATCGATCAGCTGTTCCGGTGGCGAGGCTAGCCTGATCGCGGACCTTGCGATGGCCCGGAACCTGGAATTTCCGCCCTTGCAGGCGGCGCAGAGCCAGGAGCTGGCGCGGGTGCTTGGGCCGATGGTGGCGCTGGCGAACCCGCTGGACTACCACACTTATGTCTGGCGGAACGCAGAGGCGATGGCCGGGGTCTGGACGGCGATGGCCGGGGATGAGGTCGCGCTGACCATGAGCATCGTGGACTATCCGCATACCGATGCGCGGGACTGGGACTGCGCGACCGAGGCCGCGATCGCCGCGCGCGCGCGCAGCGGCAGGCCCTTTGCTGTGGTGGCCAGCCTGCCGGAACTGATGCCGCCGGATGTGGCGCGGCGTCTCATGGCGGAGGGGGTCGTGCCGATGGCGGGGCTTGACGATGCGCTGGCCGCCGTCGCGGCGGCGGCGCGCCCGTATCGCCCGGAGACGGCGCCGATCCTGCTGCCGGGGGTTGCGGAACCGGATACCGTGCTGACCGAGGCCGAGGCGAAGGCGGCGCTGGCGGAACACGGGTTGCGCGTTCCGCGATCCTGCATCGCATCCGACCCGGATGAGCTGCGGCGCGCGGCGGATCGTCTCTGCCCGCCCTTCGCGGTGAAAGGGCTCGGTCTTGCGCACAAATCCGAACATGGCGCGGTCCGCCTGGGCGTGGCGGCGCAGGATGTCGCGGCCATCGCCGCGGAGATCGGCACCGGAAGCTTTCTCGTCGAAGAGATGATCGGGGATGGCGTGGTCGAGTTGATCGTCGGCGTGACCCGCGACCCGGCGCATGGGTTCGTCCTGACGCTCGGCGCGGGCGGGGTTCTCGCGGAACTGTTGCAGGATACGGTGTCGCTGCTGGTCCCGAGTTCCGATGCGCAGGTCGCGGCGGCGCTGAGCCGGCTGAAATGCGCCCGGCTGCTGTCCGGCTATCGCGGCCGTCCGGCGGCGGATACCGGCGCGATCCTGCAGGCCGTGAACGCGATCCAGTCCTATGTGATTGCAAATGCCGATACAGTTTCGGAAGTTGAGGTGAACCCGTTGATCTGCGTGCCCGACCGGGCGATTGCCGTGGATGCGCTCATCAGAAAGGCCAAGACATGTCCCCAGTGAAGACCGAACGCGATGGTGCGATCCTGCTTGTGACCCTGGACCGTCCCAAGGCCAACGCCATCGACCTGGAAACCAGCCGGATCATGGGCGAGGTGTTCCGGGATTTCCGCGATGATCCGGCGTTGCGGGCGGCGATCCTGACCGGCGGCGGGGAAAAGTTCTTTTGCCCGGGGTGGGACCTGAAGGCGGCGGCGGAGGGCGACGCGGTCGACGGGGACTACGGAGTCGGCGGCTTTGGCGGGTTGCAGGAGTTGCGCGGCATGAACAAGCCGGTGATCGCCGCCGTGAACGGCATCGCCTGCGGCGGCGGGCTGGAACTGGCGCTGAGCGCCGACATTATCCTGGCGGCGGAGCATGCGAGTTTCGCCCTGCCCGAGATCCGGTCCGGCACGGTGGCGGATGCGGCCAGCGTCAAGCTGCCCAAGCGCATCCCCTATCACATCGCGATGGAGCTGTTGTTGACGGGGCGCTGGTTCGACGCCGCGGAGGCGCACCGCTGGGGGCTGGTCAACGAGATCCTGCCGCGCGACCGGCTGATGGAACGGGCGCGGGAGCTGGCGCGGCTGCTGGCGAGCGGACCGCCTCTGGTCTATGCGGCGATCAAGGAGATCGTGCGTGACGCGGAAGACGCCAAGTTCCAGGATGCGATGAACCGGATCACGCGCCGCCAGCTGAACAGCGTCGATGTGCTCTATTCCTCCGAGGATCAGCTTGAAGGCGCGCGCGCCTTCGCGGAAAAACGCGATCCGGTCTGGAAAGGGCGCTGAACGTTCCCGGCGCGTAATGGGGCGCTGCCCCCGTCCGCCTGCGGCGGCCTCCCCCGGAGTATTTCCGCAAGAGGAAAGCCTCGGTTGGGCGGTCAGGCTTTCTCGAAAAGCGCGATGAAGGCCCTGTCGTCCCTGTGCGCGCCTGTCGCCCGCGGCCCGTAGATCGGCGTGTCCTGGAGGGTCAGGTTCCGGATGCGGTTTTCGGACAGGGAGTCAAAGGCGCCGGCGAACCCGGCTGAGTCATAGTGTTTCGCGTTGACGGAAAGCGCGAATTGAGCGCCGCGGCGGGCCACGCGCAGCAGTTCGCTCAGGGCCGAGGGGCCGACGTGGCCGGTGGTGAACGTGCCAGAGGAAACCACGCCGGAGTAGCTTTCGGCGGGGACCGGAATGCCCTTGTTCACATCGGCGGCAATCGCGTCGCGGTAGATGTCCTTGCGCATCGCCTGATCCAGCATCCGGGAACTGATGTCGGTGGCGTCCAGCGGGCCGACGCCCAGATCCGCCAGGACAGCGCCGCAAAGCCCGGTTCCCGCGCCGACGTCCAGAACCGGACCCTGTCCCCTGGCCGCGACGAAGGCCCGGGCCGTTTGAATGTGAAGGCGGTAATCCTCGCGCGTGGCGAAGGACGAATCGTAGTCTTCGGCCCATTCCTCGTAGAGCCGTTCGGAGTCTTCCGGGGTCCGCAGCGCATAGGCGGAGTCCAGATCTGGTCTTGTCCGGGTCATGGGATCATCAAAGGCTTAACGGGAGATTCGATCAACAGGCTTGTTGCCGGTGCTTGTATTTCCCGGCGGGGCGGTCGATCTAGGGGCATGACACGGACTCTGCTTTCCTTCGGCCATGGGTATTCCGCACAGGCCCTGACCCATCTGCTGATCCCGCAAGGCTGGACGGTGATCGGCACGACGCGGGACCCGGACAAGGCCGCGGCGCTTGGAGAAACCAGCGTGCGGCCGCTGGTTTTTCCTTCCGGCGACGGGCTTGAGGCGGTCGAGGCCGCGTTGGACGCCGCGACGCATCTGCTGGTTTCGGCGGGGCCGGGCAGGGATGGCGACCCGGTATTGGCGGTGTTGCGCGACCGGATCGCCGCCGTCGCGCCGAAGCTGGCCTGGGCCGGATACCTGTCGACCACCGGCGTTTACGGCGACAGGCGTGGCGGCTGGGTGGACGAGACATCGGAACTGGCGCCGTCCACCGCGCGTGGAAAGCTGCGGCAGGAGGCAGAGGAGGCCTGGCGCGCGATCGATGGATTGCCGCTGCATCTGTTCCGGCTCGCGGGAATCTACGGTCCCGGACGCGGACCGTTCGCCAAGGTGCGCGCGGGCAGCGCCCGGCGGATCGTCAAGGACGGGCAGGTGTTTTCGCGGATCCACGTGGATGACATTGCGCAGGTTCTGGCCGCCTCGATCGCTCGGCCCCGTCCGGGGGCGGTCTACAACCTGTGCGACGACGATCCGGCGCCGCCGCAGGATGTGATCGCCCATGCGGCGGAACTGCTCGGCTTGCCGGTGCCGCCGGCGATTCCGTTCGATGAGGCCGAGATGACCCCGATGGCGCGCAGTTTCTACGCGGAGAGCAAGCGGGTCCGGAACGACCGGATCAAGGACGAACTGGGGGTCGCCCTGATCTATCCAACCTATCGCGAGGGGCTGGCGGCGATGCTGGAAACGCCGGATCAGGTGTCGGAGAAATAATCTTCGTCCACCGAGCGAAGCACGTAGGTCCTGCGCGGTCTGACACCGACCTCGTGCTTGATCATCAGGCGCGCCAGCCGATCGCCGTTGATCAGCACGATCCGCTGCTGGACGCGCGCGACATAGTCCATCGCGTCCCGCGAGAAATCGGATGTGGTGACGAAGACGCCCTTGGTCGCGCCTTCGCCGGTCAGAGAGCCGACGAACGCGTTGAGCGCAGGACGACCGACCTTGTTGTCTGTCGCGTAGCGTTTGGCCTGAACATAGACTGCGTCAAGGCCCAGCTCATCTTCGTTGATGATTCCGTCGATGCCGCCGTCGCCTGACAGGCTTGTCTGCAGGCCCCGTTCCAGATCCCCGCCGCCGTAGCCCATCGCCAGAAGCAGATCGACAACCAGTCTTTCGAAGCGACTGGGAGACAAGCCGGCAACCGCCTGGAGAAGTTCCTTGGCCAACGCGTCTTCGATTTGGATCGCCGCGCTGTCGATCTCCTGTTCGGGTGTTTTAAGGTTAATCTGCTGTTCGAGAGGCGCATTACTTGTCTCGGAATGGTTCTTTGGCTTCGAACGATCCAGAAATGCTTTGAAGCCGGAAAACTCTCCTAGGAATTTGTTGTCGATCCGCGTTGGCGGAGCGGACAAGACCTTCTTTCCCAAGCCTGTCGTTTGAAAATGACCCCGTTTGGCTGCCTCCACGAGACCGGCTTGCGCCATATAGTGTCGCGCCCAATGAATCCGGTTTGAGATCAGCGTTTGTTTGCCGCTGGGCAGCATCTCATTCAAATCCTCTTGGGAGAGTTCAAAGTCTTCGGCGATGGGTGCGATACAATCCCGTACCGTGGCATGCCCTTGATTGATGAGCTTCAAAACCGGCAACATCAGTGTCTGATAATCGGGAACCGGCATCAGGCGCGTTTTTCCCCGATCGAGGCAATACCGAGCATGGCCAGCACCCTGGTTTCGATCTGTTCGGCGTTCATGCCGGCGACCGCGTACATGTCTTCCGGGCTGGCCTGGTCGATGAAGATGTCGGGCAAGACCATCGAGCGGAACTTGAGGCCGGTGTCGAACACGCCTTCTTCCGCCAGCAGCTGCGCCACGTGGCTGCCGAACCCGCCGACGGCGCCTTCCTCGATGGTGAGCAGCGCCTCGTGCCGCGCGGCGAGGCCGAGGATCATCTCCTGGTCCAGCGGCTTGGCAAAGCGGGCGTCGGCGACCGTCGGGGCGATGCCTTTGGCGGCCAGCGCCTCGGCTGCTTTCTGCACCTCGGCGAGCCGGGTGCCGAAGGACAGGATCGCCACGCGCTTGCCGTCCCGGATGATCCGGCCCTTGCCGATCGGCAGGATCTCGGGGGTCTCGGGCAGTTCCACGCCGACCCCTTCGCCGCGCGGATAACGGAAGGCGATGGGGCCGTCGTCATGGGCCGCGGCGGTGGCGACCATGTGCACCAGTTCCGCTTCGTCCGCCGCCGCCATTACGGTGAAGCCCGGCAGGTTCGCCAGGTAGGCGATGTCGTAGCTGCCCGCGTGGGTCGCGCCGTCGGCCCCGACCAGCCCGGCGCGGTCGATGGCAAAGCGCACCGGGAGCCGCTGGATCGCCACATCATGCACCACCTGGTCGTAACCGCGCTGCAGAAAGGTCGAATACATGGTGCAGAACGGTTTCATCCCGCCGGCGGCCAGCGCCGCCGAGAAGGTCACCCCGTGCTGTTCGGCGATGCCGACGTCGAAACAGCGGCTCGGGAAGCGTTCGGCGAAAAGGTTCAGCCCGGTGCCGTCTGGCATGGCGGCGGTGACGGCGACGATCTTGTCGTCGGCAGCCGCGAGTTTCGTCAGGGTCTTGCCGAAGACGCTGGTGTAGCTGGGCGCGTTGCTCGCGGTCTTTTTCTGTTCGCCGGTCAGCACGTTGAATTTCGCGGTGGCGTGGCCCTTGTCGCGGGCTTCTTCCGCGGGGCCGTAGCCCTTGCCCTTCTTGGTTAGCACATGGATCAGGATCGGCCCGGTGGCCCGCGCCCTGACGGTGCGCAGGACCGGCAGAAGCTGGGTCATGTCGTGGCCGTCGATGGGTCCGACATAGGAAAATCCCAGTTGTTCGAACAGCGTTCCGCCGATCGCCATGCCTTTCAGCATGTCCTTGGCCCGTTTCGCGCCTTCGCGGAAGGGTCCGGGCAACAGGGACACCGCGCCTTTCGCGGCGGCTTTCAGGTCCTGGAACGGTTCCTCGGCATAGAGGCGCGACAGGTAGGACGACATGGCGCCAACCGGGGGGGCGATGCTCATCTCGTTGTCGTTGAGGATCACGAACAGGCGTTTCTTGAGATGGCCCGCGTTGTTCATCGCCTCGAAGGCCATGCCGGCGCTCATCGAGCCGTCGCCGATCACCGCGATGGCGTCGCCGATCCCTTCCGGTGTCACGCCGCCGAGATCGCGGGCCACGGCAAAGCCGAGCGCGGCGCTGATCGAGGTGCTGGAATGGGCCGCGCCGAACGGGTCATAGGGGGATTCGCTGCGCTTGGTGAAACCGCTCAGCCCGTCCTTCATCCGCAGGGTGCGGATCCGGTCGCGCCGTTCGGTCAGGATCTTGTGCGGATAGCACTGGTGCCCGACATCCCAGACCAGCTTGTCGCGCGGCGCGTCGAACACCGCGTGCAGGGCCACGGTCAGTTCCACGACGCCAAGCCCGGCCCCCAGGTGGCCGCCGGTCACGGAGACGGCCGAGATGGTTTCAGAGCGCAGTTCGCCCGCCAGCTGGACCAGTTGCCGGTCGTTCAGTCGTTTCAGGTCCGCCGGCCGGTGTATCTGATCGAGCAGGGGCGTTTGCGGTCTGTCGGGCATCTGCGCCTCCATGCGGGGCAAGTCAGTTTTCGCGCGAGATAACGAACCGGGCGGCCTCGCGCAAGGTTTCCGCCTTTGTTCCGTAGGGGGCCAGCGCCGCGCAGGCTTCGGCGATGAGATCGGTCGCGCGGGCGCGGGCGGCGTCGATGCCCAGAAGGGACACGAAGGTGGCCTTGCCGGCCTCCGCGTCCTTTTGCAGCCGCTTTCCGGCCTTCTCGGCATCTCCTTCCACGTCCAGAATGTCATCGGCGATCTGGAAAGCAAGGCCAAGCGCCCGTGAATAGTCCCGCAGCGGCGTGATGTCCGCCTGTGCGAGGCGCGCGCCGGCGCAGGCCGACCATTCGATCAGCGCCCCGGTCTTGCCCGCCTGCAAGGCGGTAATCTCGGCGAGCGTCAGCGGACGTTCGGCGGTTTCCGCCGCCATGTCCAGGGCCTGCCCCAGCACCATGCCACGCGCGCCAGCGGCCCGCGCCAGCGTCAGCGCCAGCTCCGCGCGGACCTCCGCCGGTCCGCAATCGGGGTGGCTCACCAGTTCGAAGGCGAGGCTTTGCAGAGCGTCCCCGACCAGGACCGCCGCGCCTTCGCCCCATGTGACATGGACCGTGGGCCGCCCGCGGCGCAGGTCGTCGTCATCCATGCAGGGCAGGTCGTCGTGCACGAGGGAATAGGCGTGCAGGGCTTCGATGGCGGTGGCGGGCCAGATGGCCTGTTCCGGCCCGATCCCGTGCAGCCGGGCCGATTCCAGCACCAGGAAGCCGCGCAGGCCTTTCCCGCCCTTGAGCGCGTATCGCATGCCCTCGACGACGGGCACCGGGTCGAAGCCGCCAAGGACGCTGTCGAACCCGGACTGAATCCGATGGGCGGCGTCCGCCAGGCGGTCGTGGAACATCTACTTTCCTTCGACGGGCGTGGTTCCTGTCGGGTTGCCGCTGCCGTCCAGCGTGATCGCGGCGACCTTTTCCTCGGCGCGCTTGAGTTCGTCCTCGCAGCGTTTCTTCAGCGCGGCGCCACGTTCGTAGAGGGCGATGGACGCATCCAGTTCGACATCCCCGCGTTCCAGCTTGTCGACGACGGATTCCAGTTCCTTCATGGCCTGTTCGAAACTCAGATCGGAAACGGGGGTAGCAGTCATGTCGCGGCCTTCATCAATTCTTGCACATGCGCCCGCGCCGACGCGGACAGGGCGTTCAGATCATAGCCGCCTTCCAGAGTCGAGACCACCCGGCCCTGGCACAATTCATCGGCCAGCCGGCAAAGCTCGGCGGTGATCCAGGCGAAATCCTCGACCTCCCAGTTCAGGTTGGCCAGCGGGTCGTCGCGGTGGGCATCAAAGCCGGCGGAAATCACGATCAGCTCCGGTTCGAAGGCCCGTAGGCGGGGAAAGGCGAGGGATTTATAGGCCTCCCGCATCTCGCGACCGCCGGATCCGGGCGGCAGCGGAATGTTCAGGATGTTGTCGAAGGCCCCGGTTTCATTCGCGTTGCCGGTGCCGGGAAACAGCGGAATCTGCTGGCTGCTGATCAGCAGGGTCCTGGGTTCGTTCCAGAGCAGGTCCTGGGTTCCGTTGCCGTGGTGCACGTCGAAATCCACCACGGCGACGCGGTTCAACCCGTGGTGGTCCAGGGCGTGCCTGGCCGCCAGCGCCGCGTTGCCGAAAAAGCAGAAGCCCATCGCCGTTTCCTTCTCGGCGTGATGTCCGGGCGGGCGCACCGCGGCGAAGGCGTTCGGGGCCTCGCCGCCCAGCACCATGTCCACGGCCCGCACCGCCGCGCCGGCGCCCCGGAAGGCGGCATCGAGCGATCCGGGCGACATCCATGTGTCCGCGTCGATGGCGCGTTCGCCCGTTGCCGGCAGGGCGCGGCGCAGATCCGCCAGATAGGCGGCGGGATGGATGCGCAGGATGTCGTCATCCGCCGCCATCGGCGCGGTCACACGGTTCAGGTCCAACGGTTCCAGCGCGTGCAAAAGGTGCTCCAGCCGCGCCACCCGTTCCGGATGCCCGTCCGGCGTCACGTGGTTCAGGCAGTCCGCATGGGTGATCAGGGCGGTTTTCGTCACTGTTCCGTCAATCCTTTCTTGCGAGGCCGGTGCGCGCGACGTTGGGTCATGCCGCGCGCGGCGCCGCGTTTCAATCGGGTGCCAGCATGTAGCCGGCACCGCGCACCGTCTGAAGGTAGCGCGGCTGTTTCGGGTCGGTTTCGATTTTGCGGCGCAGCCGGGTGATCTGCACATCCACGGCGCGTTCCTGCGCCTGTCCGCGGTCCCGTCCCAGATCCTCGACCAGCTTGGTGCGGCTGACCGGTTCGCCCGGACAGGCCGAGAAGATCTTCATCAGCTGGCTCTCGGTGGCGGTCAGCCGGATCAGGTCCTCGCCCTGCCACAGTTCTCCGCGCTCGATGTTGTACCGGATCGGCCCCAGTTGCAGGATCTTCGGGACCGTTTCTTCGACCGGCGTTTCCGGCATCCGCCGCAGGATCGCGTTGATCCGCAGCAGAAGCTCCTTGGGTTCGAACGGCTTGGCGAGGTAATCGTCGGCCCCGGCTTCCAGTCCGGCGATCCGGTGTTCGGTTTCGCCCCGCGCGGTCAGCAGCAGGATCGGCGTACTATGCGTTTCGCGCAGGGACCGGGTCAGGCTGACGCCGTCTTCGCCCGGCATCATCACGTCCATCACGATCAGGTCGAAGTCCAGCCCGGACAGCACCCGCCGCGCATGCGCCGCGTCCCGCGCGGCCGTCACCAGGAACCCGTGACGCAGCAGAAACTTCTTGAGCAGGTCGCGGATTCGTTCGTCGTCATCGACGATCAGCAGATGGGCGTCGAGGTCGGTCATCAGGCGCCGTCCCGCAATTTCGTGTAGGCGCGGCGCATGTCGGAATCCATCATCGCTTCCAGAACCTGTTTGAACCCGGCGACCGCCTCGGGGCCGGCCTCGCGGAAGGCGGCGCGCATGCGCGCGCGTTGCGCGTCGCTCAGCTGGCCTTCGAGCGCCCGGCCCGGGTCGGTCAGGAACAGGTGGCGTTCGCGCTTGTCGCTGGTGCCGACGCGGCTTTCCACCAGCCCATCGGCGATCAGCGTCCGCAGCACGCGGTTCAGCGATTGCTTGGTGACGCCCAGGATCGCGAGCAGGTTGTTCACCGTCGTGCCCGGAGCGCGGTTGATGAAGTGAACCGCCCGGTGGTGGGCGCGGCCATAGGCCATCTCGCCGAGAATCCTGTCCGGGTCGGCGGTGAAGCCGCGATAGGCAAAGAACATGGCCTCGATGCCCTGCCGCAATTGTTCATCGGTCAGGAACAGCAGGCTTTCGCCGCCATAGACCTGTGCCGAACGCCCGTCTGACATGATGAGCCTCTTCCCTGATTTCACGCAGCATACGTCAGCCTTGTTGACATTCCAAGAGCGAAGCGGTATCGAATCGCAGATTTGACGCAATTTTATGACCGATGTGGACATAACTGCGCAATAAATGAAAAACACAGGTTCCGGAGGATGAACAATGTCAGGATATGACGACCGCGACGGCCAGATATGGATGGACGGCCAAATGATCGACTGGCGGGATGCGAATGTGCATATCCTGACCCATGCGCTGCACTATGCCAGTTCCGTGTTCGAAGGTGAAAGGGCCTATAACGGCAAGATCTTCAAATCCCGCGAACATTCCGAGCGTCTGCGCCGGTCCGCCAACATGATCGATTTCGAGATCCCCTATACCGTGGATGAAATCGAGGCGGCCAAGATCCAGGTTCTGGAAGCCAGCGGCCTGAAAGACGCCTATGTGCGGGCCATCGCCTGGCGTGGCGCGGGCGAAGACATGGGTGTCGCATCGGCCCGCAATCCGGTGCGCCTGGCGATCGCGGCCTGGGAATGGGGCGCCTATTACGGCGACGCCAAGATGAAGGGCGCGAAGCTGGATATTTCCAAATGGAAGCGTCCAAGCCCGGAAACGATTCCGTCCCATGCCAAGGCCGCGGGCCTTTACATGATCTGCACCATGTCCAAGCACGCGGCAGAGGCCAAGGGCTGTTCGGACGCGATGATGTTCGACTACCGCGGCTATGTCGCCGAAGCGACCGGCGCAAACATCTTCTTCGTCAAGGACGGCGAAGTGCACACGCCCGATCCGGACTGCTTCCTGAACGGCCTCACGCGCCAGACGGTCATCGGGATGCTGAAGGATCGTCAGGTCAAGGTGCATGAACGCCATATCATGCCCGAGGAACTGGAAGGGTTCGAACAGTGCTGGCTGACCGGCACCGCGGCCGAGGTCACTCCGGTCGGGCAGATCGGCGACTACAATTTCGAAGTCGGCGCGCTGACCCGCGAGATCGCGCAGAGCTACGAAAAGCTCGTGCGCCAGTAAGGCGGTTCCGGAACCTGCCCGGACCCCGGCGGCAAGATTTCGTCGGGGTTGCTTCATGGAGGCCCGCCCCGTGCCCCCGCCCGCCGGGCGGGGCCGGGTGGGATCAGAAGGCGGCGATCCGTTCGATGACCCAGAAAGCGGCGGTGCTGCCGATGACGTAGCTGCTGACACGGGTGAGCCGCGGTCCGTTGCGCGCCATGACCGGCACCACCCGGCGCGCCAGATGGCCCACGGTCAGGATCAGTGCGATGAACAGGAGCTGCCCCAGTTCGACCCCTATGTTGAAGGACAAAAGCGCCAATGGAATGTCGTCTTGCGGCAGGCCGATCTCGCGCAGCGCCCCGGCAAAGCCCAGCCCATGGATCAGGCCGAACCCGAAGGCGACGAGCGCCGGGAAACGCTCTGCCGCCGGATCGCGGCGTTCTGGCGGCAAGGCCAGTTCATAGGCGAGGAAAACGATCGACAGCGCGACGACCACCTCGACCGGGGCGGATGGCAGCCGCAGCCAGCCGAGCGTCGCCGCCGCCAGCGTCAGGCTGTGCGCCAGAGTGAAGGCGGTGATCGCCCAGATCAGGCGGCGCGGCTGCCCTACGAGCAGGAGCAGCGCGAAGACGAAGAGCAGGTGATCGAGGCCTTCGAGGATATGCGTGACGCCCAGCGAGACGTAACTGGCGAAGACCGCGCCACGGCCGGGGTCGGAGGGCACGGTGAAGTCTGGCGCGCTTGCGGTCAGGCGCTGGGTCCGGGCCTGTCCCGGCGCCAGTTCGTAGCGGACCAGCACATCGGTGCGGGTGCGTTCCAGCCCCTCGATGCGGATCGTGACCCCGGCGAGCCCGTCGGGGCATGTGGCCATGAAGGACGCGACCCAGGCCCGCCCGTCAAACGCCGGCGCGGGGGACGGGGTCTGTTCGCAAGCGTTCGAAAGCCGCGGCGCGATCGGCATCGGGCGGCCGTTCACGTCGGGCATCCGCCAGTAGACCCGCCACTGTGCCGCGTCTATCGCGGAGAGTTCGAGGTATCCGGGATCGAGCGCGTGCGCTGTCGGCGCCGACGGTTGCAGGGTTGCGAGCAGCAGCAGGGCGAGGGCCGCGAGCCGCCTCATGGCCGCTCTTCCCCGTCTTCCCCCGGCAGGTCCAGCGTGTAGCGGCGCAGAAGCCCGTCTGTGTAGGCCGCGCGCATCTTGCGCGCCTGCTCGGAACGCCAGTCGGCGAGGACCCGGTCGCGCACCGTGTCCAGCGCGGGCGCTGCGGTCTCCTGCACGGTCTGGACCATGACCAGGTGACGGCCATATCCGCTTGTCACTGGCCCCGACCAGAGTTGTGGCGGAAGGGCCGCAACCGCCGCGCCGAATCCGCCGCCAAAGACCCGCTCGATGGCCGGAACGGGCATGCCGTCCATGGATGGCGGCAGCATCGTCGCCTGTCCGACGCCGGAGGGATCGGCCCCCTGCGCCAGTGCCGCCCGCAGCGCGTCGATTTCTTCCGCATCGGCATCCTCGGGCAACAGGACCTGCGCGAAGCCGAGCATGGCAGGGCGGGCGTAGCGGTCCCTGTTGTCGTCGTAAAAGGCGCGCAGCGTCTCGTCGTCCGGTGTCATCGCGGCGGCGGGCGCCTCGGCGAGGAATTCCATCTTCGTGCGCAGCCGGTTGCGGATGATCGCGTCGCCCTGGTCGAGCCCGAGGGTCAGGGCCTCGCGCACCATAGCCTCTTCGACCGCCCAGTCGCGCACCAGCCCGCGGGCTTCGGCTTCGGTCGGCGGACGTCCCCAGGCGGCGGTGAACGCGTCGGCAAGCCGATCCGCCTCGGTTTCCGAAAACCGCAGAACATCGTCGCGGGGGGGCTGCGCACCGGGAGGGTTCATAAGGGCGTAGAGACCGAAGACCAGGCCGCCCAGAATGAAGAAATGCAGGAGCGGCGAGCGGATGATGGACTTGATCGTCATGGTCTTTTCGTTTCTTGCGCCGCGCGGCGTCCCGGAAAAGCCGCCCGCGCCGGCCATGCGATGGATGGAGGCGTCGCGGCGCCCGGAGCGTGCCCGACCGTCACCGCCGTTGCCGCGTTCCCCATGGATCAATCGTTTTGAACATACCAGATCGGCGAGGTATAGGCACGCTCCGTCACGGTCATTGGAACATCTTCCGAAAAGTTCGCATCCTTGAAGTAGGCGGCGTCATAGGCCGTCCAGCGCGGTGTCGGAATTTCGATCACGCGGGCGTAGTAAAAGGCTTTCTGCGCCGGATCGAATTCCGGGTCCTGCCAGACCGCGATCAGTTCGGGCGCGCCGATGGTGTTGGTCCAGGTTGCGTTCCCGACATCGACCGTGTTGCCCACCGGGGGCAGCTTGCCCTCGGCGTCGGGCTGCCGGTCGCCGGACCAGACTACGTCGTAGATCCGTTCCCGCATCCCGCCCCCGGCATCGAGCCAGCCCTTGACGATCTGGATGCGGTCGAGATTGCCCGAGATCGGATCCTTCAGGGCGGCGACGAGAAAGCTGGGGGCGGCGCCTTCGGGCGCCGGGGGCAGATCGCCGCCCATCGGGACGCCTTTGCCATAGCCGACCGTCGCGGGGTCGCGGCGCTGCGCGTCTTCGGCGGTGAAGTCCCAGCCGCCGAAGAAGCGGACGAAGGGCCGCGTGCCGGTAGTGCCGTAGACCTCCTTGCGCTTCATCGCGTCCCAGATCGCCGCGCGGGTGTTTTCCTTTGCCCAGACGGCGGTGAGGCCCGAGGCGCCGAGTTTCCAGTCCTTGACCGTGCGCCCGTCGAAATCGAAGGCGTTGCCGGTCGAGCGTTCCGGTCCGGGTTCGCTGGCCGGGAACTTGCCGAAGAAGTTGTTCTCCTCGGTCGAGGAAATGCCCGTATGCGCATCGGTCGATCCGACCAGGCCGAACTTGAACGGGTTGGTGCCGAACTCGCTTTCGAGCGCCAGGCCGCGTTTCAGCGCCTCGCGGGCATATTCGTAGTCGAGCATCCCCGGTTCCTTGGGCACCACGTTGAGGTTGCCCGCATCCCAGATCTCGAAATCGGCGAATTCATCGGCGGGGGCGAGGCTGGGATGCTGTTCGGATGTCCCTTTTCCTTGCGTGACTTCGTAGAGCGGTTCCCACCGCGCGCGGTTCATCGCCCATTCGGCGTCGATGGGTTCGCCGTCGGGGGTTTCGGTGGCGAACATCAGGCCGTTGGACAGGTTGCCGTTATGCGGGATCGCCAGCAACCGCCCGCCGGTCTCCTCCTCGTAGGCCGCCATCCAGTTCCAGAGTTCGCGCGGAAGCTCGGTGTCGAATGTGGTCAGGGGGCGGACCATGTCGGCCTTGTCCTTGCCGTCCCGGTAGATCACGTTGCGGTGCAGGTTGTTGCCGCCGCCGTAGTTCGATGTCCATTCGTAACCGATGATGGCAGAAAAGATGCCGGGCTGGTTGTGGCTCTCGACGATCCGCGTCATTTCGCGCCACATGTCCATCTGTGTGGTGGTGTCGGTCATTGCGGGCGGGATCCTGCCCTCCCCCTGCAGGGTGATCATCTCCATGACCACGGCGGTCGCGGCCTCGCCGCCCTTTCTCATCTCGTCGTGCCAGCGCTTCAGGGTCGGGTCGGACATGAAGGCGGGATCGCCCTCGTAGATGCTGGCGACGACGCCGAGCGCGTCGGAGTGATCGGCGACCACGATCCAGTCATAGGGCCGCGAGAGCCTGACCTGCTGACCCGTGTTCGAGGTGATCTCGGCCCCCTTGGCATATTTCAGGGCATCGTCCGGACCGACCCGTGTGCCGCCGCCGAACGCATCGGGCGACCAGGAGGTGTGCAGGTGCTGTTCGCCCCAGAGCGGGCGCGAGGGAAAGCTGCGCCCGGCATAGGGCGAATAGCCCGGCTGGTTGAAGAATCGCTCGATGCCGGCCGGGTCGATGGTGCCGGCGTCGGTCGTGACCTGGGCCGGCAGCGGCGAAGCAAGCAGGGTCGTCGAAAGCAGCAGCGAAACAAAGCGTTTGGTCATTGTATGTCCTTTTCACCTGTCGGGCGGCTCAGGAGGCCGTGTGTTGAATTCGGCGAACCAACCCATTGCGGCATGGTCCGGATTCTACTTTTGGATGTATGATTTGAATGCGATCGGGCGTGAAAAATCAACACTGTCGCCGGTCGGACGGGATGAAACCGCACCTGACCGGCGCGCTTGGGGCAATTGCTGCGCGGGGAATTCGTGCCCGGTGCAATGCACTGCCATCCGCCGCCCGGTCCTGGATCGAACGGTCAGCTTTTCGGGTCGGTGACGGAGCGCGCCTTGCCGCGTTTCAGGCCCAGTTGGTGTTCGCGCCAGATGACGAGAATGTTGCCGGCGATGACCAGCGCCGCCCCGGTCAGCATGATGACGGTGGGAAGTTCGCTGAACCAGACGTAACCGACGAGGATGGCGAAGATCATCGAGGAATAGTCATAGGGGGCCAGCATCGACGCCGGTCCGAACCGGTAGGACGAGGTGACGAGGATCTGTGCGACGCCGCCGATGAGCCCGGCCAATATCAGGAGGATGGCGACGTCGGGCGCGGGAAACGTCCAGCCGAACGGCATCGTCATCAGGGAAATCAGCGACGCGGTGGCCGAGAAGTAGAACACGATCGCAGCGGTGTTTTCGGTTTGCACCATCTTGCGGATATGGATCTGCACGAAGGCCCGCGTCACGGTCGCGCCCAGAACCAGCATGGCGCCCAGCGTGGCTCCGTCCTGCACGGCGCCGGAACCGAGCCTCGGCCAGAGCATGATGAGCACCCCGATCAGGCCCAGAAGCACAGCGGTGATGCGGATCATGCGGATACGCTCCCCGAGAAGCAGGGCCGCGAGAATCACGGTGAAGATCGGTGTGGCATAGCCAATCGCGGTGACTTCGGGCAGCGGCAGAAGCCCAAGCCCCGCGAAAGTCAATCCCATCCCGGTCGTGCCGAGGATACCGCGCCAGAAATGCCCGGCCGGGTTCCGGGTCAGCAGCCCGTTGCGCAATTGCCCGCGCAGGGCCAGCCAGACCAGTATGACCGGTATGGCAAAGAAAGAGCGGAAGAACACCGCTTCGCCGGGCGGCACGGCATCGGAGGTGGCCTTGATGATGGCGGACATGATCGTGAACAGGAAAATCGCGCTGATCTTGAGGATTACCGCCAGTCCGGGTCGATGCGATGTTAAGTTCTTGTTCATGGCGACAGGTCTGCGCCCAACCTCGCCAAAGCGCAAGATGCGGCCGGTTCCGATCCGGCGTGATTTTGCGCCGGGATCGGTGCCGCATCCGCTGCCGGCTTGTTTCCGCTGGCCGGTTTCTTCATTCTGACCGGGATGCAGCGGGGTGACGGAGTCGGAATGGCGGCCGAGAGCGATATCTTGACGAAGCTTCTGGAGATGTCTCATCACGAAGTCGGTGGGCAGCCTGCGGATCTGCGCGACGCGGATGTCCTGATCACCTCCCTGATCGACGGGCCGCGCGCCTGCCATGCGGCATCGCTCATGGCGCCCCGCATCGTATCGGAGGGCGACCGCAAGGTGCTGCGCGGCGTTCTGCTGGGGTCGGCGCTGCGGCGGCGGCGGACGATTCTGCTGACGAAGGCGAATTTCGACGCTTTCACGATCACCCTGCCCAC
The DNA here is from genome assembly GCF_030164465.1 of Sedimentitalea xiamensis. Taxonomy (GTDB): domain Bacteria; phylum Pseudomonadota; class Alphaproteobacteria; order Rhodobacterales; family Rhodobacteraceae; genus Sedimentitalea; species Sedimentitalea xiamensis. The sequence continues at coordinate 13,936 of NZ_JASNJE010000029.1, read as the reverse complement.
TGTCGCGCTGAGCGCCTCCGTCAGCGCGCTGATCTTTTTCAACACCTCGGCCCTGGGGCCGGTATCGGCGACCTATATCGGGGTCCTGTCCTTCGTTGCCGCGGCGGGGCTGTTGATCTTGCGCCTGGTCTGGGGCTATCGCGTCGAGCAGACTGAAGCCGACATCAAGTCGATCGAGGCGGTGGCGGAACTGGTGCGGGCATGAGGCGGAAATGGTCCTGGCGATGAAGACCGTGGTAATTTGCCTTCGGACACACTATATTAAGCCCGAGCGTGTATCTGACCGCGTGAAAGGAGCCTGACATGACACCGTTCGAGATCGTTGCGACGCTGTCCGCCACCACATTGGTCGGCGTGGGCGCCATTGCCGCCTATCGCATGCAGCGGCAGATGTCCGAGTTGCGGCCGCGCGACGACATGCGGGTGCAGGAGTTGCTGGCCGATATGCCCAATGGTCACAATTCCAAGCTGTTGATGGACTGACGCGGCGGGGCCGTCAGCGCCCCGCAATGGCGGATCAGCCGATCACCCCCCGATTTTCCCCGATCTGACCGCGATGCAGGAGCAGGTGGTCGAGGATCACGCAGGCCATCATCGCTTCGCCTACGGGCACCGCGCGGATGCCGACGCAGGGGTCATGGCGGCCCTTGGTCATGATCTCGGTGTCTTCTCCGGATTTCGTGACGGTCTTGCGCGTGGTCAGGATCGAACTGGTGGGTTTCACGGCGAACCGTACCACGATGTCCTGCCCGGTGCTGATGCCGCCGAGGATGCCGCCGGCGTGGTTTGACGAATATTCGGGTCCGTCCGGACCCATGCGGATTTCGTCGGCATTGGCTTCGCCGGTCAGCATGGCGGCGGACATGCCCTCGCCGATTTCCACCCCCTTGACGGCGTTGATGCTCATCATCGCGGCGGCGAGGTCGGTGTCGAGCTTGCCGTAGATCGGCGCGCCCAGACCCGCCGGCACGCCGCGTGCGGTGACTTCCACGATCGCGCCGACGGAACTGCCGGACTTGCGCAGGCTGTCCAGGTAGTCGGCCCATTTGATCGCCGCGTTTGCGTCGGGCACCCAGAACGGGTTGGCGTCGATCTGGTCCCAGTCGAACCGGTCGCGGTCGATCCTGTGCGGCCCCATCTGCACCATGTATCCGGTGATCCGGACACCGGGCGCGATGGCCTTGATCGCTTCGCGCGCGAGGCCGCCGGCGGCCACCCTCGATGCGGTTTCGCGGGCGGAGGACCGTCCGCCGCCCCGGTAGTCGCGGATGCCGTATTTCTGGAAATAGGTGATGTCCGCGTGGCCGGGGCGGAACTTGTCCATGATGTCGCTGTAGTCCTTGGACCGCTGATCGGTGTTCTCGATCAGGAGCTGAACCGGGGTGCCGGTGGTCTGCCCTTCGAAGGTGCCCGACAGGATGCGCACCGCGTCGGCTTCGCGGCGCTGGGTCGTGAACTTGTTCTGTCCCGGTTTGCGCTTGTCCAGCCAGTGCTGGAGCATGGTTTCGCTGATGGGCACGCCGGGCGGGCAGCCGTCGACCGTCGCGCCGATGGCGGGGCCGTGGCTTTCGCCCCAGGTCGTGACGCGGAACAGGTGGCCGAAGCTGTTGATCGACATGGTGGCAATCTCCGTTTGGGTCGTGCTTAGCGGCGCGGCGGGAGTGTCGCAAGCGTTTGTCGGGGCGGGGGCGCTGCCCCCGTCCGCCTTTGGCGGACTCCCCCGGAGTATTTCGGCAAAGATGAAGGGCGGGCGCTTGCCAAGCGCCGGGGCCGGAACTAGGGTGTCGGGCACCTCGGGGAGTCCTGTGTGGGGCTGAGACGCGGAATGCGGACCCGTTGAACCTGAACCGGCTCATACCGGCGGAGGGAAGGTCAGGACGCAATCCGCCTTTGCCCTGTCGCCGCAACAGGAGGATGCCATGAAGTATCTTGCGATTGCTGCGGGAGTGTTCTGCGCCACGGGGGCGATTGCCGACGTGCCGGAACTGACCGTCTACACTTATGACAGTTTCGTCTCGGACTGGGGCCCCGGCCCGGCGGTCGAGACGGCATTCGAAGAGATCTGCGGCTGCGATCTGAAGTTCGTCGGCGTCGGCGACGGCGCGGCGCTGCTGGCCCGCGTGAAGCTGGAAGGCGCGCGCAGCGCGGCCGATGTCGTGCTGGGGCTGGATACCAACCTGACGCAGGCGGCGCGCGACAGCGGCCTGTTCGCGCCGCACGGGGTGGAGGCCGGGTACGATCTGCCGCTGGTCTGGTCGGACGATCTGTTCGTGCCCTACGACTGGGGTTACTTCGCCTTCGTGCACGAGGTCGGCGAGGACGTGCCCGGCGATTTCCGGGCATTGGGCGAGAGCGACCGCAAGATCATCATTCAGGATCCGCGTTCCTCGACCCCCGGACTGGGATTGCTGATGTGGGTCAAGGCGGCCTATGGCGCGGAAGCCGGCGAGATCTGGGCCGGGCTGGCGGACAATATCGTCACCGTGACCAAGGGCTGGAGCGAAGCCTACGGGCTGTTCCTGGAGGGCGAAGCCGACATGGTGCTGTCCTACACCACCTCACCGGCCTACCACCTGATCGCCGAAGAGGACGCCAGCAAGGCGGCGGCGCCGTTCGCCGAAGGCCATTACCTTCAGATCGAGCTGGCCGGAAAACTGGCCGCATCGGACCAGCCGGACCTGGCGGACCGGTTCCTGGAGTTCATGGTGTCGGACGCGTTCCAGTCGGTCATCCCGACCACCAACTGGATGTATCCGGCGGTGGTGCCGGAGAGCGGGCTTCCGGCGGGGTTCGAGACGCTGATCGCGCCGGACAAGGCGTTGCTCGTGCCCTCCGAGGAGGCCGCGATGGTGCGCGATGAAGCGCTGGCTGAATGGCTGGGCGCGCTCAGCCGGTAGGCCATCGGACCGGAGTCGGCGCTGCGGCATTGGTCGCGGTGCTGATCCTGGGATCGCTGCTGGCGGTCGCCCTGCGCGCCGAGGTTGGCCGTGGACTGGGGCCGTCGGATTGGGCGGCGGTGCGGTTCACGCTCTGGCAGGCCGTGTTGTCCGCGGTTTTCAGCGTCGGGCTGGCGGTGCCGCTGGCGCGGGCGCTGGCCCGGCGGCGGTTCGCCGGCCGGCGGCTGCTGATCGCATTGCTGGGCGCGCCGTTCATCCTGCCGGTGATCGTTGCCGTGCTCGGCCTGCTGGACGTCTTCGGGCGCAGCGGCTGGATCAGCATCGCCCTGGGGTGGTTCGGCTTGGAGCCCTTGCAAATCTACGGTCTGCATGGCGTGGTGCTGGCGCATGTCTTCTTCAACCTGCCGCTGGCCACGCGGCTGATCCTTCAGGGGTGGCAGGAGATCCCGGCCGAACAGTTCCGCCTCGCGGCGCATCTGGGGGCGACGTCGGCAGACATGTGGCGTCTGCTGGAGCGGCCGATGCTGGAGCGGATCGTGCCCGGCGTGCTGGCCGTCGTTTTCGCGATCTGCCTGACCAGTTTCGCGGTCGCCCTGACACTGGGCGGCGGACCGGGGGCGACGACGATCGAACTGGCGATCTACCAGGCGTTCCGTTTCGATTTCGATCTCGAACGCGCCGCCCTGCTGTCCTGCGTTCAGATCTTCCTGACCGGGGCGGCGGCGCTAATCGCGCTTCGGACGGCGCGTGGCGACGAGTTCGGCGCCGGGCTGGACCGGGTTGTGCAAAGGTGGGATGCTAGGGCGGGCCTGGCGCGGACGGTGGATGTCGGCGTCATTGCGCTGGCGGCGCTGTTCCTGGTGTTGCCGCTGTCGGCGATCGTCCTGGCGGGATTGCCGGGACTGGCTCTCTTGCCCGCGTCCGTCTTCGCGGCGGCGGCGAATTCCGTGCTGGTTGCGTCGGTCAGCACCGTGGTTCTTGTCCTGCTGGCGGTTCCGATGGCGCTGGCCGTGGCGACGGGCTGGAGCCGCAGCGTCGAACTGGCCGGTCTGTTGGGGCTGGCCGTGTCGCCGCTGGTGATCGGGACCGGGTTGTTCGTGGCGGTTCATGCGGTTGCGGACCCTTTCGCGCTGGCGCTTCCGGTAACGGCGCTGGTCAATGCGGTGATGTCGCTGCCCTTTGCGCTGCGCATACTCGTGCCGCGGGCGCGGCAGGTGGTGGACCGCCATGGCCCGCTGGCATTGTCGCTGGACATGGCGGGGGCGCCGTTCCTGCGCTTGGTGGTCTTGCCGCGGATGCGGGCGCAGATCGGGTTTGCAGCGGGGCTCGCGGCGGCGCTGTCGATGGGCGACCTCGGGGTGATCGCGCTGTTCGCGGACCCGGAGCGCGCGACATTGCCGTTGCAGGTCTATCGTCTCATGGGAGCTTACCAGATGCAGGCTGCGGCGGGGGCGGCCCTGCTGCTGCTGGTGCTGTCCGTCGCGGCGTTCTGGCTGCTGGATCGGGGAGGGCGCTGGCATGCTGAAGCTTGAGGCGGTGGTGATCGACAACGGCGGTTTCGACCTGAAGGCGGATTTCGACGTGCCGACGGGCGCGAAGGTCGCCGTGATCGGACCGTCGGGCGCAGGCAAGTCGACCCTGATCGGCGGCATCGCCGGTTTTCTGCCGGTCCGGGCGGGGCGGATCGTGTGGCACGGGCAGGACATCGGCCATGCGGATCCGGGAAAGCGGCCGGTCGCGATGCTGTTTCAGGACGGCAACCTGTTTCCGCATCTCACCGTGGCCCAGAATGTCGGCCTGGGGCTGCATCCCGACCTTCGGTTGAACCAAGCGGAACGGGACCGGGTCGCGTCCGCGATCGCCCGTGTGGGGCTTGCCGGGATGGAGACCCGCAAGCCCGCCGCCCTGTCGGGCGGGCAGCAGAGCCGCGCAGCGCTGGCGCGGGTGCTTGTGCAGGGGCGGCCGCTGCTGCTGCTGGATGAACCCTTTGCGGCGCTGGGCCCGGCGCTGAAGGTCGAGATGCTGGGGCTGGTGGAGGATCTGGTCCGCGAGACCGGCGCGACCTTGCTGATGGTGAGCCATGATCCCGGCGATGCCCGCAGGATCGCCGATCAGGTCGTTCTGGTGACGGAGGGCGTGGCTTGTCCGCCGCGGGACACGGCGGCGCTTCTGGACGATCCGCCGCCGGCGTTGCGCGACTATCTCGGCTGACCTGGCGGTCCCTTGAATTACCGGCGGGGTTCTGCAAATGCTCCCGGAGCCACAGGAGAGACGCCATGCACCCCAACCCGGTTTTTCACACGGCGCAGGCGCAGGAAAATCTGGCCTTTGCGCGGGAACGGGCCTTTGGGGTGCTCGCGGTTCAGGGCGATGGCGCGCCGATGCTGTCGCATGTTCCGTTCCTGCTGAACGAAGAAGGCGGCCAGGCGAACCTGCACCTCGTGCGGTCCAACCCGATTGTCCGGGCGCTGAAAACGCCGCTTGCGGCGCGGATCGCCGTATCCGGACCCGACGGCTATGTCTCGCCGGACTGGTACGAGGTGCCGGACCAGGTCCCGACCTGGAATTACGTGGCGGTGCATCTGACCGGCGTGCTGGAACTGCGGCCACAGACCGAATTGCGTGGGCTGCTGGACCGGCAGTCGGCGTATTTCGAAGATCGCCTGCTGCCGAAAACGCCCTGGACCGCGAAAAAGATGGACGCCGATGTCCTTGACCGGTTGATGCGGACGATCGTGCCCTGCCGGCTGACGGTGACGGCGGTGGATGGAACCTGGAAGCTGAACCAGAACAAACCGGCCGCGGTCAGGCTGCGGGCTGCGGACTACATGGACGCCTACGGGATCGGCGCGGAAACGCGCCTGTTGGCGGCATTGATGCGCGGGGCCGATGGACAGGGGTGAATGTCCTGATAAGATAGGGTCATTTCAATTCAGGATATTGCCATGAAACTGTTTTTTTCTCCGGCCTCTCCCTTCGTGCGCAAGGTCAATGTTCTGCTGCACGAATTGGGCAGAACCGACGAGGTTGCGCTGGAACCCGTGGCCACCACCGCTTTTCAACCGTCCGAAACGCTGGTAGCGAGCAATCCGCTCGGCAAGATTCCGGCGCTGGTGCGCGACGACGGCACGACGCTTTACGACAGCCGGGTGATCTGCGCCTATCTGAACGAACTGTTCCAGGGATCGCTTTATCCGCAGGGATCGCGGCGCTGGGAAGTCTTGACGCTGGAAGCGACCGGGGACGGAATCATGGATTGCGGGGTGTCGATGACCTATGAGACCCGGTTGCGCCCCCCGGAACAGCAGTCGCCGGAATGGATCGAAGCGCAATGGGCCAAGATCGCCCGCGCGATTTCGGTGCTGAACGCCCGCTGGATCAGCCACCTGACCGGACCTCTGGACATGGGCCAGATATCGGTCGCCTGCGCCTTGGCATATATCGATTTCCGGCATGGGCTGCGCAACTGGCGGCAGGGCAACGACACGCTTGCCGCATGGTTCTCGGAATTCGAATCGCGCCCCAGCATGATGGCCACCCTGCCGCCCGCCGGATGACCTGAAAGTCACAGATCGCATTTTCCTTTTATCTGGTTGTGCGGCAGCTTGGTTTTAAGCGGCGCATTTGCGACAGATGGGCGCAGATGTGACAACCTGCGCGACTATGACCTGTGGACGAATTAAGTGCGCGACGATAAAGACCCGCATACAGAAGTCGTGACAGGTGACGGCTTCGATGCATGACTGCCCCGCCGGGGCGAAGAGATTGGAGAAACCTCGTGTCGCACGCAGAAGATCACGAAGGCAGCCGGAGAGATTTCCTCTATTACGCCACCGCTGGCGCCGGAGCCGTACTTACAGGGGCCGCCGTCTGGCCGTTAATCAATCAGATGAACCCCTCCGCGGATGTTCAGGCGCTGTCGTCGATCCGCGTCGATGTCAGCGGCGTTGAGGTCGGCACCCAGATCAGCGTGAAATTCCTGGGCAAGCCGGTGTTCATCCGGCGCCGGACCGAGGAAGAAATCGAGATGGCGCGCTCGGTCGACGTGGCAGACCTGCCCGATCCGCAGGATCGCAATGCGAACAAGCCGGGCCTCGATGCATCGGACGAGAACCGCACGATGGACGAAGCCGGCGAATGGCTGGTCATGATGGGCGTCTGCACGCATCTGGGCTGTGTGCCGCTTGGCGACGGCGCCGGAGATTTCCATGGCTGGTTCTGCCCCTGCCACGGGTCTCACTATGATACCGCAGGCCGGATCCGCAAAGGGCCGGCGCCCGAGAACCTGCCGGTCCCGGTGGCGCAGTTCATCGACGAAACAACGATCCAACTGGGATAAGGAAGCAGCATATGTCCGGTATTCCGCACGATCATTACGAACCCAAGACCGGTGGCGAGAAGTGGCTGCACAAGCGCCTGCCCGTCGTCGGTCTGATGTATGACACCATCATGATCCCCACGCCCAAGAACCTGAACTGGATGTGGATCTGGGGGATCGTCCTGACCTTCTGCCTGGTGTTGCAGATCGTCACCGGCATCGTTCTTGTGATGCACTATACTCCGCATGTGGACATGGCCTTTGCGTCGGTCGAACACATCATGCGAAACGTCAACGGCGGTCACATGCTGCGCTACCTGCATGCGAACGGCGCGTCGCTGTTCTTTATCGCGGTTTACGCGCATATCTTCCGCGGTCTCTATTACGGTTCCTACAAGGCCCCGCGCGAGATCACCTGGATCATCGGGATGCTGATCTTCCTGGCGATGATGGGCACCGGCTTCATGGGCTACGTTCTGCCCTGGGGGCAGATGTCGTTCTGGGGCGCGACGGTGATCACCGGTCTCTTTGGCGCGATCCCGTTCATCGGCGAACCGATCCAGACCTGGCTGCTGGGCGGACCGGCGGTGGACAACCCCACGCTGAACCGCTTTTTCAGCCTGCACTACCTGCTGCCCTTCATCATCGTCGGGCTGGTTGCGGTGCATATCTGGGCCTTCCATACCACCGGCAACAACAACCCGACGGGCGTCGAAGTGCGCCGTGGGTCCAAGGCTGAGGCGGAAAAGGACACGGTTCCGTTCTGGCCCTATTTCGTGATCAAGGACCTGTTCGCACTGGCGGTCATCATGGCCGTGTTCTGGGCCGTCGTCGGCTTCATGCCGAACTACCTGGGGCACCCGGACAACTATATCGAAGCCAACCCGCTGGTGACGCCGGCGCATATCGTTCCGGAATGGTACTTCCTGCCGTTCTACGCGATCCTGCGCGCCTTCACCTCCGAGGTCTGGGTTGTCCAGTTCGCCAGCTTCGTGACCGGCGGCATCGTCGATGCCAAGTTCTTCGGCGTGCTGGCCATGTTCGGTTCGATCGCGGTGATGGCGATCGTGCCGTGGCTGGATACGTCCAGTGTGCGGTCCGGTCGGTATCGCCCGATGTTCAAATGGTGGTTCTGGCTGCTGGTGATCGATTTCTTCGCGCTGATGTGGCTGGGCGCGATGCCCGCCGAAGAACCCTATGCCAGCTTCGCCCTGATCGGATCGGCCTACTGGTTCGGGTATTTCCTGGTGATTCTGCCCATTCTGGGCGTCATCGAGAAGCCTACTGCGCAGCCCGCGACCATCGAGGAAGATTTCGAGGCGCATTATGGCAAGAAGTCCGGGGCCGGTTCTGACGCCGCCACGGCACCCGCCGAGTAAGAGAAGGATCGGGACGGATGATGAAGAAACTCGCAATCAGTGCCGCCTTCGCCTTGGCCATGGCCCCGATCGGGGCCATGGCAGCGGGGGGTGGCGACCAGCACATCGAGGACTTTGCGTTCTCGTTCGAAGGTCCCTTCGGCACCTTTGACCGGAACCAGTTGCAGCGTGGCTTGCAGATATACACCGAAGTCTGCGCCGCCTGTCATGGCCTGAAACAGGTGCCGATCCGCACCCTGTCGGACGAAGGCGGGCCGCAAATGCCGGAGGATCAGATCCGTGTCTATGCCGCGGATAATTTCGAGGTTTTCGACCCGGAACTGGACGATTTTCGTCCCGCCACGCCGGTCGATCACTTTCCGGCCAACGACTCGCTCGGCGCGCCGGACCTGAGCCTGATGGCCAAGGCACGCGCCGGGTTCCACGGACCCTATGGCCTGGGTCTGAACCAGATGTTCAGGGGGATGGGCGGAGCCGAATACATCGCGTCGATCCTGACGGGCTACACCGGCGAGGAAAAGGAAGAGGCGGGCGTTATTCTCTATGAGAACACCGCCTTCCCCGGCGGCTGGCTGTCGATGGGGCCGCCGCTGTCCGACGAGCAGGTCGAGTTCGCGGACGGTCATTCCAACACGGTGCACCACATGGCGCAGGACGTGTCGGCGTTTCTCATGTGGGCTGCCGAGCCGAAATTGATGGCGCGCAAGCAGGCCGGTTTTGTCGGGGTTCTGTTCCTGACCTTCCTGTCGGTGCTGCTCTACCTGACGAACAAGCGGATCTGGGCGCCGATCAAGGGCAAGAAGACCGACTGATCCGTTCCGCAACAAGTGATCTTGCCCCCGTGCCCATGGCGCGGGGGTTTTCAGTTCAGCGGTCCGGTCCACACGATTAAGATGTGGCGTCGGGCGATTTTCCCGACAGGGTTGCCGGGGTCAGAAACTATCCTTGTCCAAAGAGGTTGGAGGTGGCGTTTGCCCTTCTGGCGGGCTTGTCGAACGGGCGTGACAATCGCTAGGCTGAACCGGTATTCGAAGACCGGTTTTTCTGATGCCCGATTTGTCCGTGAATCTGAGTCTGACCGCCGTTCTGGCCGCGGATGTCGCCGGGTATACCCGCTTGATGAACGAAGACGCGGAAGGGACGCTGCGAACGCTGCGGCGATTGCGCGGCGAAATCATGGACCCCGTCATTGCCGCCCGGAGAGGGCGTGTTGTCAAGAACATGGGCGACGGCTGGATCGTGACCTTCCGCACGGTTTCCGATGCGGTTCAATGTGCGATGCAGCTTCAAGACCGGCTGAAGAACGACGACGGGCTGAAGATCCGGATCGGTGTGCATCTTGGCGACGTCGCCGAAACGGAAGGGGACGTGTTCGGCGAAGGCGTGAACATTGCCGACCGCCTGCAGGAGATCGCCGAACCCGGAGCGGTGGTGGTCTCGGACGCGGTTTTCGGATTGCTAGACGGAACCCTGCGCCCGTCCTTCGACGACGCGGGCGAGCGGGTTCTCAAGAACATCGCCAAACCTGTCAGGCTGTGGTCGCGCGGCGGCGACGTGGCAGGCGCTTACGCGGCCCTGGCAATTCCGGGCTTTCCCCGGCTGATCATCCAGCCTGTCAGAACTGCGGATACACGGGCCGAACTCACGGAACTGGCATCGGCCTTGACCGGCGACCTGCTGTTCTACCTGGACTCGACGCGCTGGCTGGACGCGACCATTTCCCAGGACAATGACCCCGACCGATACATCGTGGCGCCGGTGCTGCGCGCGCGATCCGATGTCTTGCGGTTGGAAGCGCGTTTATGGGGGCCGGACGGGCGGCTGCTGGAGGTTTTCAAGATCGGCGGAAATCTGGCGGACGCCTTCGACTGGCAGGACAGGACGGGGGCGGACCTGTCGAACCGGATCATGCAGGGCGTCATCGGCGCCGAGATCCGCAAGATCGAAACCCTGCCGGATTCGCTGCGCACCGCCGAACAGTGGATGGTCTATGGTTTCGCCTTCGCCGGACAATCCGGGGAAGCCCATCGCAAAACCCTGGACTGTTTCGCCGAAGCGATCCGCCTGAAGCCCGGTTTTGGATATGCCTATGCCTATGCGCTCGTCATCCTGATGAGCGCGGTTTCCATGGGTCAGTCCCACTTCGTCCAGGCGCATCTGGACAAGATGGATCATTGGGCCGCACAGGTCGACCGTCTGGAACCGGAGCAATCCCCGGCAAGGGTCATGCTCGCGCTTGGACGGTTGATCCGCACCGGAGACCGCAAGGCCGTGCGGGCCGATATCCGGGCGCTGATCCGGAATCTTCCGTTCGATCCGCATACGCTGTTCTGGAGCGGCTGGCTGTTTCTCTACATGGGCGATCCGGAGACGGCGCTCGAATACCTGCCGCGCATCAATGTCGGCTTCGGCGGCGAAGCCCTGGCCAACGCGGCGCGGGGCGGGATCGGGTTCGCGTTTCTGCAGATGGGCCAGTTCGAACAGGCGTTGCCGTATCTCGACGAGGCGCTGCGGCAGAATCCGGACTACAGCGCCGCATGGCGGCACAAGGCCGCCGCCTGTGGCTACCTGGGCCGGACGGAGGAAGCGGCAGCGGCGCTGGAAGCGGTCTCGAAACTGTCGCCGGATGAAACCATCGCCCAGATCCGGACCCGGTCGGGCTATCTGGATACACCGGGCACGCGCCGGTATTTCGAAGGCTTGGCGAAAGCGGGCATGGCGCCCGGTTGATGCGCGGCCGGTCAGGCCGTCAGGGCCGTCGCGGTCTGGCCGGTGATCCGCGCCGTGACGATCTCGCCCTCGGGCCGGGGAGCGTCGAACCGAACTTCGGTGAACTGCTCGGTGCGGCCCATGCGGGGGCTTTCCATCAGGACGCTATGCGTCCGTCCGATCTGGTCGGCCAGATGGCGGGCCACCTGCGCATCGCCTGCAGCGCGCAGCCGGGCGGCGCGGGACTTGATGGTCTTGCCGTTCACCTGGTTGGGGATGCGCGCCGCCGGGGTTCCGTCGCGCCGCGAATAGGGGAAGACGTGCAGCCATGTCAGGTCGCATTCCCGCACCAGTTTCAACGAATTCTCGAAATGCGCGTCCGTTTCGGTCGGGAACCCGGCAATGATGTCCGCTCCGAACGTCATGTCCGGCCGCAGGGCGCGGGCGGTCTCGGCGAACCGGATGGCGTCGTCGCGCAGGTGTCGGCGCTTCATGCGCTTCAGGATCAGGTCGTCCCCGTGTTGCAGCGACAGGTGCAGATGCGGCATCAGGCGCGACTCGGTCGCGATCGCGGCCATCAGGTTGTCGTCCACCTCGATGCTGTCGATGCTGCTGATGCGCAGGCGGGGCAGGTCGGGGACCAGCCGCAGGATCCGCATCACCAGGTCGCCCAGGCGCGGTTGCGACGGCAGATCGGCGCCCCAGCTTGTCAGGTCCACCCCGGTCAGCACCACTTCGTTGTAACCCCGGTCCACGAGCCTTTTGATCTGGTCGACCACCACGCCGGCGGGAACCGAACGCGAATTGCCCCGGCCATAGGGAATGATGCAGAAGGTGCAGCGGTGGTCGCAGCCGTTCTGGACCTGCACATAGGCCCGGCTGCGGGTGCCGAACCCGTCGATCAGGTGGCCGGCGGTTTCGGTAACGGACATGATGTCATCGACCTGCACCGGTTCGGTGCCGAAATCCCCCGCAAGACCTGCCCAGGTTGTGGCCCGCATCTTCTCGGAGTTTCCGATAACGACATCGACCTCCTCCATGGCGGCAAAGCTGTCCGGTTCGGTCTGGGCGGCGCAGCCGGTGACGATGATCCGCGCCGCAGGATTCTCGCGCCGCAGCTTGCGGATTTCCTGGCGCGCCTTGCGCACCGCCTCGGCTGTGACGGCGCAGGTGTTCACGATGACGGCATTCTCCAGCCCGGCCCGGGCGGTCAGGTCCTTCATCGCCTCGGTTTCATAGGCGTTGAGCCGGCAGCCCAGCGTGGCGAATTTCGGCGCGCTCATGCCAGACCGTCCAGGAAGTCCGGCGTCAGCCTGCCGGAAAACACGTGCATCGTCCGACCGGTGATCCAGACGCCGTCGTCGCGCCAGTCGATTTCCAGCGTGCCGCCGTCCAGATCGATGCGCACCTTGCGCCCGGTCAATCCGCGCCGGGCGGCAGCGACGGCCGTGGCGCAGGAAGAGGTTCCGGAGGCCAGCGTGATCCCGACCCCGCGTTCCCAGACCCGCATCCGGATGTGATCGGGGCCGACGATCTGCGCCACCTGCACATTGGTGCGCTCGGGATAGAGCGGATGATGTTCATAGCGCGCGCCGAATTCGGTCAGAGGGATCGCATCGGCGTCGGGGACGAAGAAGGTGCAATGCGGATTGCCCATTCCGGTCGCCGTCGGAGCGCCTTCGATCGGAAGTTCCAGCGTATCCATCGGTTCGGCCAGGGGAATGTCGGCCCAGTCAAGCTGTGGCGGTCCCATGTTCACCGAGGTCAGGCCGCCGCCGGCGTCCACCGCGGCCAGGTCGCCCCTGTCGGTCGTCAGATGCAGGGACGATTTTCCCGTTTCCTCCATCAGGAAACGGGCGATGCAGCGGGTCGCGTTGCCGCAGGCTGCGGATGTCGTGCCGTCGGCATTGAAGAACGTTAGATGCGCATCGCCGCGCCCGTTCGAGATCACGGCGAGCTGATCGAAACCGACGCCAAAATGGCGATGCGCAATGGCGCGCGCCAACTCTTCGGTCATCTCGACGGGGCGCACACGCGAATCCAGAACGACAAAGTCGTTGCCAAGCCCGTGCATCTTCATGAAGGCTATGCCGCTGTCCAAACCATCGTTCATGCCCGGCATATATCCCCGCGATCTCAATGAATCCAGTATGCCGCAGCGAATCCTGTTTTGAGGGCTTGACCCGGCAGCCGGGGTTTTCTACCTAGGCGCCTATGCTCCAGAGCAGGAAAATCTTGTTCCGGGCGATTTTGCGCGATTTAGGCGGTTGATCCCACTGGAACAATTGGCTTAGAGAGCGGCACAGGATCGGGTGATCGTTCCTGGAAAGTGTGGGCCGTTAGCTCAGTTGGTAGAGCAACTGACTTTTAATCAGTGGGTCGCAGGTTCGAATCCTGCACGGCTCACCACTGAAAACAAGGGCTTAGACAGTTTGGCGTGTGTGCGTCATATTTCCAAATGTGGTGGTGGCGCCGTGGTGGCGCGCTGCTTTAGAGGCCGAAGTCTCGTTCTCCTGTGAACCGGCATGCAAATTTGACCCCTGTATTGGGGTAATCGGCGTCCAAAAGTGACCCCCCTGATATTTCGTTTCAGAAGCTTCCTCAAAGGATTGAGGGAGCAATTTGGGGATGTT
>NZ_JASNJE010000028.1 GCF_030164465.1 Sedimentitalea xiamensis | reverse complement strand
TGAACCGGTGCAGGCCCAGCTTGTCCTCCTCTGCATAGACCGCGACCGTGCGCTTGCCCATCTCATTCGCCGCCCGCATCACGCGAATCGCGATCTCACCACGGTTCGCTATCAGGATCTTCGTGAAGCTTCTCACGGCCTTGTGTTCCGAGGGGATCGTTTGAGTCTGATAAGTCATTGGCTGTTCGCGATCATGATAGCTGATGGGGAAACGGGCGACCGACCCCGATGACTGCGCCAGGGGTCCATATCTTGCGCCAAACCTGAGAGACGCGCGCAGATACGGCAGTCATTCTGCAATTCCGGTTCCAGATTGCGGAAAATACTGTCATCCAGCGCCAAAAAAGGCGTAACTATATGATTAAAAGTAACTGTTTTCGGTGGTTTCTGCCTTGGCAGCGGATGCGTGACGCGAGGACAGGGTCAAGCTGCTGCGGATCCGTCGCGTTACGTTACGGATGTTTCAACCTGGCGTGCAAGGATTGATACAGTGTCCGAAGCCGGGCGATCACCGGCATTCATGTCATGATCCCGCGGCGAAGACGGTGGTCAGGCCATGCAAGATCTGCGCTCGATAACGGATATCCTCCGCCTCCGATTGGAAGCGCAATTGCGGGACGTTCGCGCCGAGGAGAGCCATTCCGATATTGCGGCGATTGTCGTCGGCAATCACGAACAAGCCCTGGCCAGGGCAGCGGCAGCGATGCTCTTCAATGAAGCCGGGCAGGGCTTCACATGCGGGCCAGGGGCCGTGCCCTGTCGTTGGCAACATAAGCGCCAGGGTCGGTGCATCCTTTTGCGTGGCCGGACGCAGCGACAAGTCGCCTGCCGTGAAACAAGGCGGATGCAGCAGGTGCCATTGCTCGGGCGCCAACAAATAGTCACGGCAAGGTTCGGAAGTTTGCGTGCCATGAAAGAACATGCGTCTTTTGGCCGGACAGAGCGAAAAACCGAGACCGGTCAGAAGCGCGCGCGACGCGGAGTTATCAACATGACAGGTGGCGACCAGGGGCGGGGCGGTTGTGGTGAAGCGGGCCGCAACTGCCCGTGTGAGTGCGCGCCGCATCAGGCCCCGGCGCCAGAACTCCGGCGCCAGCCAGTACCAGAGCGATGCCCCGAGGCAAAGGCCGCCCGCCAACACGCCCTGGTGTTCGACGATCCGCAGGTTTTCGCCGGGATGCGCGCCATGGGCCAGAAGTTCGTGCGCCGCCTCGGGTCCGAATGGCTGGACCACCGCGGCCAGCCAGCGAGAGACGCGCGCGTCGTTGAAATGCCCTGTAACGGGGGCCAGATCCTCCCGCACCAGCGGGCGCAGGCGTAGGTCGCCATCGGTTAGAATATTGGGAAGAGCGCCCATCGTACCCCCGTGGCCCTGCTGCATGCTCCGGCAAGAACAGCGCAGAATCGAGGCGCGAATCAAGCCGGTGATTCGGATCCTTGCGGTGTTCGGAAATATTTTCTGCAGTGCGGCGGAATGGCCTTTGGAACAGGCCGTTACAAAGCCGCAAACAAAACGTAACGCAATTTTACATGTTTTCGAAACTGCCCGTGGAATCCACGGAAAATCGCGGCTTTCGCCCTGTTCTGATTGCGTCAACGTGTCGAATGGATACCCTGCGTAAACCCGGAAGGAACGGGTCCGTGGGAGGGGTGGCGAATGCAAGAAACCTCAAGGACACAGCGCAGCGCAATTCAGGGCGGTCTAGTTCGGCCGGCCGCTTCCCCGCACCGCGGGCAGCGCATCCCAGATCGCGGAAAGATCGCTGACCATGCGCAGGTGGACCTGTCGGAGGATGTCGCTCCTGAGCGGGTCTCCCAGATTTTCCAGGGCCTTGCGCGCATCCTGCATGTCCAGTGGATCGCCGGTTTCCAGCGCGCGGTCAATCGCGTCGCGACAGTTCCGATCGACACCGTCGGCGCGATTGCAGATGTCTTTCAGCGCCTCGAAAAAGCGGAGATCGGCGGGATCGGTCATCGGGCTTGCCTTTCGCTGCGGAAACCGGCGTCGGTTTACAGGGGTCGTACATGACGGGTCAATCGCGCAAAACCGACGACATCCTGATGGATCGGGTGGAGACCATTCAGGCTATTGCCCAAGCCAATACCGAACAGCTTCGACTGAACCAGAAGGCCAGCGGCCTGATGGTGCTGGACATGAAGGACGCGCGGGACGGGGTCAAAGACCACGCGCACGAGGACGTTCAGATACGCAATGATTTGGCGCTGAAGGAAAACGCCGAAACGATCAACCGGCTTGAGGCCAGGCTTTCGAGCCTGGACGAGGAACTGGAAGCCGCGATGAAGGAGAAAGGCTGATGACACAGCACAAGCCGCCGCAGGCAATGACGCTATTCGACCTGATTGCCCGCACCTGGGATCTCAACACCGAGGTGCGCGCACTTCAGTTCAACGCCAAGAGCACGTCTCTGGTCGCACAACTGGCCGATGGCCAGCTCGCCTTTGTCTCGGTCAAGGACACCGAGAGCCCGGATTCGCGGGTGCGGGTGGAAGCCGACACCGGAAGAGCGAGCATCCGCCCCAGATCCAAGCCCCTGCCACCGCCGGTTTTCAGCGAAGCGCCGGTCGCGCACACCGCCGTGCCGCCGTGCCGGCTTGGCGAGCAGGGATTTGCCTTTGCCCATCCCGAGACGAAGGTCTTGTGGCGGGCGACGGCGCGGGGGCAGACCCTGGCCATGTCGGCTGCGCGCGGGGATGCGGTCACCGCGCTGGCGACATTGTCGCGCTCCCGCCAGGTCGCCGTCGCGCATGGAAATCGCGTGGGTCTTGTCGCCGAAGACGGCGGGGCGGAGCGTGCGAGCATCGAATTGGATCATGACGTCACCCGGATCGCGGTTTCAGGCGACGAGGCGCTGTTGGCTTGTTGGGGAGCGGGACAAGTCAGCATCATCCGCGCCGTCGACATGGAGTGTCAGGCGCAGATTGCCTGCGAAGGCGAGGTGCTCGGACTCGAATGGTCGCCATGCCAGCGCTGGCTGGTGTCGGGCTGCGCCGACAATGCGGCGTTGCTGGTTGATGTGGCTGCGGGCACGTCCGACCGGATCGTCGATTTCCCGGCACCGGTTCTGTCCGCTCAGTTCAGCGACAAGGCCAATGCCGTCATTGCTTCCGGCGCGTTTCGTGTCGTGGGCTGGTCCTTGCCGGACCTGCCGTTCGGCGACCATTCAGGTGCGCCGATCGAGACTGGCAAGCCCGGGCTGACGATTGTCGAACGGGTAGCGGTGCATCCGAAACGCGATCTCTGCGCGGTCAGCTACGGCACCGGTCTCGTGATGCTGTGCCGCATCGGACATCCGCATGAAATGCTGGTGCGCGAAGGCACGGGCGCCGCGGTCAATGCGTTGGCCTGGTCCGATGACGGCGCGCATCTGGCGATTGGCGGGAAGGATGGCAGCTTGTCGATCGCCACCTTCCCCAAGAACATGTTCAAATAAACGACCCAGGGAGAGAGACCGATGACACAAGCGTTGTCAGCCGAGGAACAAAGCAAGGACCGGTATTTTCAGCAGCTCGCCAAAGTTGCCGAGGAGATGGTTGCAGAACACGGCAAGGATTTTGCCGCGGGGGCACTGGTTCTGGCCGCACGCTGGGTGGCCGAAAACCGGCTCGGCCAGGCCGAGAACCTGAAACACTAGTGGTGTTTGGCCGCCCTTGGCGTACTGGCGGGCGGCGCGGATAGGCTCTGAATCTGATTGACGATAATTCCGCTCAGCGGACCGGCCAGCGCGGCAAGCGGGCAGGTCGAGGATACGGTATTTGCCACAGTTTCCAGGGCGCCTTTCAGGTCGGGTTCCAGCAATTGCGCAAAGGCACAAAGCTCATGAATGCGAAAGGTTGCAAAATGCAGGCTGTCCCCATTCACCAGCACCGCACCCTGCTGACGCTGCGGCACCTGGGTGTTGAGCGCATTGCTGTGGACCGCCGCACCCAGCGTGGTCAGCACCGATTTGCGCCACTTGGCGTAATCGGTATCGGCGGAATGGTCGATGCCGACGGCATAGAGCCTTTCGGAAATCGCGCGGAAGGCGCGGCCCCCGGCAATGTGGCGGCGCCAGAAATCGCTGGCCTCCTCGGCGCTGCGGCAGGCGGCGAAGCGTTCTGCGAGCTTGCGGCGGATCAGGATCACCAGCACCATGTCCACGTCTTCGGACAGCGACCGGGCGATCTGCATCGCGGGCATCGGCAGGTCGGTCAGCGCCAGAACGCGCAAGGCCGCGAGCTGTTCGGTCAACCGCGCGGAGAGCGCCGCCAACCCGTACCATTGCGCCGGGGCCAGACCTTCTGTCTGGTGCTGGCGTCCAATGGCAGCGGCCTCGTGCAACGCCCGGATCCAGAGCACGGCCTGATCGTAGAGAAACACCAGATCGACATCGGTGCTGGCGGGCGCTGCCTCGACCCGCGGTACGGCGCGAAATCCCGGCAGGCTGCGCAGGCCGAGGCGCCAGCAGTGGTCGAAATCCAGACCGGCCGCCGACCAGAGCTGCCGCACCCGCGCCAGAAGCTGCGGCGACACGCCAGGATAGGACAGTTCCGGCGCGGCGCCGTCGAGCGGGATAATGCCACCAATGGGGGGATGCGGACTCATCTTGCTGCTGTTCAATGGCTTCTTTGCTTCAGGATAGCGCGTCGCTTGGGGTTGAAGCCAGTGTTTTGTCAGTTGTCCGGATGGAGGGTGACATCATGGTTCTAGGCACATATCTGCGTGCGAAACACAGCCAGGTGTTCCGGCTGGGACAGGTTGTAAACCTGCTGCAGATGTCTTCAGCCGAGCTTGACGAACATCTGAGCGAACAGGCGAACGACAACCCGATGCTTGTCCTGCGGCAGCGCCGGGCCGTCGGAACAAGTACCACCGATGTGTTGGAAATGACTGCGGTGGAACAGGCGACCGGCCTTTACGACCACGTTTTCCGTGAATTGACCGGCCTGATCGGACAGGGCGGGTTGATGGAAAAAGTCATCATGGCGCTGATTGGAGAGCTGGAACCTTCGGGCTGGCTGGGACGCGGTCCGGATGCGATCGCGGACTCTCTCGGCCTAAGTGTCACACTTGTAGAGACTGCCTTGCAGGTGGTTCAGAAACGTGTCGATCCGGCAGGGCTGTTCGCCCGCGGTCTGCAGGAGTGTTTGCAACTGCAACTGGAAGACCGAGACGCGATGACCGGAGAGATGGCGTTGGTGCTGGATCATCTTCAGGTGCTGGAAAGCGGTGGTCCGGCTGCGCTGGTCCGGGCGACCGGCGTGACGTATGACACGGTGCAGGAGTGTCTCGCCGTGCTGCGGCGGCTCGACCCGAAACCGGGCAGCGCCTTTGCGTCGGATCCCACCCTCACGCGCGAGCCGGATGTTCGTATAACGCTGTCGGACAATGGGTGCGAAATCGAATTCCTGTCGACGAGGCAGGACATTATCGAGATCCCACGGATTCCGCGCGGTGGCCGGTCACACGAGACCACGGAGGCGATGGCCAAGGCCCGGTCGCTGAAACATGCGTTCGAAATACGCCAGTCCGCGCTGAAACAGGTGGTGGGCGCAATCGTAAAGCGCCAGGGCGCCTATTTCCGTTTCGGAGATCGGGCCCTGGCCCCGATGACCCTGTCCGAGATTGCGCAGGAGACAGGGTTTCACCTCAGCACCGTCAGCCGGGTTCTGAACGGGCTGCTGATCGAGGGGCCGAATGGCATTGTCCTGACGCGCAACCTGTTCACCGGCACGGCCTCTGCCCAGGCGACCCAGTCCAAGCGACAGGTCCAGGCACGCATTCGGACGCTGCTGGCCAAGGAAGACCCGAAAACGCCGCTGTCCGATCGGCGGCTAACGGCTATCCTGCAATCCGAGGGGATTGCGGTGTCACGCCGCGTCGTGTCGAATTACCGGCAGGAAATCGGCATCTACGCCGCCGCAAAGCGCCGTCTGCGGGCCTGAGGCCGACGGTGCCGTCGGCAGCGGCGTAACACCGCAGAGGCGGTTCATCTGCTGCGGCTGTGGACCTGCCTGTCTCCAGCAATGCTGCAGCGCAGAATTTTCAAGTTTTTACAGAGCTTTGCGCTGACAGGCGCGGTGTTTTCGGGATGCGCGATCCGGGAGGTGTAACGCGTGCGTTTCAGCAGGTGTAACGAAGCGTAAATCCCCTGGGAGAACGGTTGTAACGATATGCGACAATCTGACCGTTTGCCTTTCGCGGCAACAAACGACGGCCAACCAACCAAAAAATAATTGCTGAAAATTTATACGTTAAATCAGCTCGTTAAGAAAATATTTCACGCCACTTCGGATGTCTCACGCATTCTGGAACCAGCCTTGCCGGAAGTTGGCCACAAGACGCAAGCGGCCAGGCAGGCCGCTCAAAGAACGAAGGACAGGGAGTGGGACTAGGAGCCGCCGAATAGCTGCGGGCATGTCCATCTTCTCAACCTTTGCCGAGAACCGGCGCCTCCAGGGGCGTCAAACCGAAACGGCAAAAGCCGCCAACCGGGCGCCGGGCGACCGGCCCCAGAGCTTTAAGGAGGCTCATGGCATGACTTTGACGCTCAATAAGATCACGTCTCAACGTGGTATCTCGGTAGGGGAGGCCACCAAGAAGATTTCTGATCTTGGATGGAATCCGTCCTACGTTCAGGAAGCCGCAACCTTCCCGACCGACTACAAGATCACCAAGGCACCGCGCGACCCGATGAAACAGGTCCTGCGCTCCTACTTCCCGATGGAAGAGGAAAAGGACAACCGGGTCTACGGCGCGCTCGACGCCGCCCTGCGCGGCGACATGTTCCGCAACGTGGAACCGCGCTGGATCGAGTGGATGAAGCTCTTCCTGGCGATCATCCCCTTCCCCGAGATCTCGGCTGCACGTTCGATGGCCATGGTGGCCCGTCTGTCGCCGGGCGAGGATCTGCGCACCGGCTTCACCATGCAGATGGTCGATGAATTCCGCCACTCCACGATTCAGATGAACCTGAAAAAGTGGTACATGGAAAACTACATCGACCCGGCCGGCTTCGACATCACCGAGGAAGCCTTCGGCAAGTGCTATGCCACCACCATCGGCCGCCAGTTCGGCGAAGGGTTCATCACCGGCGACACCATGACCGCCGCGTGCATGTACCTGACCGTGGTGGCCGAGACTGCTTTTACCAACACGCTCTTCGTGGCCATGCCCTCGGAAGCGGCGCGCAACGGCGACTATGCGCTGCCGACTGTATTCCTGTCGGTGCAGTCGGATGAAAGCCGCCACATCGGCAACGGTCACTCGCTCCTGATGGCAGCGCTGAAAGAGCCGGAGAACCACCTGCTTCTGGAACGCGATCTGCGCTATGCCTTCTGGCAGAACCACGCCATCGTCGATGCCGCCATCGGCACGTTCATCGAATACGGCACCACCAACCGCGACAAGGAAAAGGAATCCTACGCGGAGATGTGGCACCGCTGGATCTTCGAGGATTACTACCGGACCTACATGCTGCCGCTCGAAAAATACGGCGTGAAGATCCACCACGACGATGTCCAGGAAGCCTGGAAGCGGATCACCGAAAAGAACTACGTTCACAAGGTGGCACAGTTCTTCGCCGTCGGTTGGCCGGTCAATTTCTGGCGCATCGAAGCCCAGACCGACAAGGACTTCGAGTGGTTCGAGCACAAGTATCCGGGCTGGTATGCCGAATTCGGCGAGTTCTGGAAGTGGTACGCGAAGCTCAGCAAGCCGGGCGAGACCGTTATCACCTTCAACCAGGACACAGGCTATGTCTATCCGCACCGCTGCTGGTCCTGTCTCGTGCCCTGCCTCATCCGCGAGGACATGGTGGTCGACGAGATCGACGGCCAGCTGCACACCTTTGCACATGAGCTGGATCGCTGGACTGCGGTCGAGGCCTTCTCGGACGAATACCAGGGCCGGCCGACACCGGCGATGGGCAAGTTCTCGGGCAAGCGTGAATGGGAAAGCGTCTATGACGGCTGGGATCTGGCAGATGCGATCAAGGATCTGAACTTCGTCCGCGAAGACGGCGAAACCCTGACCGCTCAGCCGCACCTGCGCTTTGACAACAAGGACATGTGGAAGTTGGAGCATGTTCGCGGACACACCCTGCGCTCGCCGCTGAACATGCTGCGCGCCATGGAGCCCGCGGAACGTGAGAAGCACATCGCCGAGTACCAGGCGGGCTTCACGATCAATCCCTGCAACTGACGACACCGGCGGGGGCCGTGTCCGGCCCCCGCATCCCCGGCGCGACAACGATCCGCGCCACCCAAAGGGAGGAAGAGATGACAGACACGTACAACGTGCGATTGGAACCGGTCGGCGTGGAATTCGAGGTCGAGGACGGCGAATACATCCTCGACGCTGCGTTCCGCCAGGGCATCGCCCTGCCGCATGGCTGCAAGGAAGGCCAGTGTTCGGCCTGCAAATGCGTCCAGCTCGACGGCGAGACCGAGATGGAAAACTATTCGACCTTCGCGTTGAACGACATGGAAAAGGACGGTGGGCATATTCTGATGTGCCGGTCCCTGGCGCTCAGCGACCTTGAGATCGAGCTCTTGAACTACGATGAGGAGCTTTTGTCCAAGTCCATTCCGGTCAAGCAGTTTTCCGGAAAGATCGTCGATTTCCAGAAACTGACCCACGACATTCGCGGTGTCCAGATCGAACTGGATGCGCCGTTGAAATTCTGGGCGGGTCAATATGTCGACATCACGGTCAAAACAGAAAAAGGGGAGGAGATTACACGCTCGTTCTCCATGGCAAATCCGCCGAGCGAAACCCAAAAACTCGGCTTCATCATCAAGAAATACCCCGACGGTCGGTTCAGTAACGAACTCGACGACGGAGGCATCAAGGCCGGAGCGGAAGTCAGCATCGAAGGGCCTTACGGAATGTGCTTCCGGCGCGAAGAGCGGCGAGGACCTGTGATCCTCGTCGGCGCGGGCTCGGGCATGTCGCCGGTCTGGTCCATCCTCAACGATCAGATTTCCAGCGGCGAGGATCGCCCGATCTACTTCTACTACGGCGCCCGCACCCAGGACGACCTGTTCAAACTCGACGAGATCAGCGCCATTACCGAAGCGCATTCCAACGTCGAATTCATCCCGGTTCTCAGTCACGAGGACGAAGGCAACGGATGGGGCGGCGCGCGCGGTTTCGTGCACGAATATGTCGACACGCATCTGAAGGAACTCGGGATCGACGGCGAAGGCGACGTCTATGCCTGCGGCCCGCCGCCGATGATTGACGCGCTGACCCCGGTGCTCTTCATGCACGATTTCGATACCGACCGCATCTTCTACGACAAGTTCACGCCCACTTCCGGTTCTTCAGGCCACTGATGACCTGAACGCTAGTGACGTGAACCAAACCCAAGGGAGGCAATCATGCCAGCAACATCCAGCTCAGTAGGATCCGGTGCCGCCGGTGCCGCGGAATTCGTCGGCTCCAAGAGCCGTAAATACAACTATTTCGAACCGCGTGGCAAACGGGCGACCCATTACGAGGACGTCACCGTCGACGTTCAGCCCGATCCCGAACGCTATCTGATCCAGAACTGGATCATCGAATTCGAAGGCGGCAAGGGCGGCGGCGCCTATCAGAAGGACAACACCGCGGCGTTGTCGTCGAACTGGCACGCGTTCCGCGCACCCGACCAGGAATGGGAGCGGACCCACTACCAGCGCCAGTCGAAGATCGAGACCATGGTGCAGAACGTGATTTCGAACGCCCGCAAGGCCGGTGCGCACAAGGTGTTCGACAAGAACTGGCAGACCATTCTTCAGAAACATCTGGGCGCGTGGAAACACGCGGAATTCGGCCTCGGCACCTCGCTCATGCAGGCGCAGCGCTACGGCTATACCCAGATGATCAACAACGCGACGCTCACCAACTCGTCCTACAAGATGCGCCTGACCCAGGACATCACGCTCTACCTCGCCGAGATCGGCATGGACATCGACGGCTGGGACGACACGCTGGGCAAGAAGATGTGGCTGGAAGACCCGATCTGGCAGCCCTGCCGCGAGGCAGTCGAAACGATCATGGGGTCGGAAGACTACCTCGAACAGTATTTCGCCATCAACATCGTCTTTGAGCCGCTGGTCGGCGAACTGATCCGCTCGGGCTTCTTCATGCAGGCGGCGGCGGCCAACAATGACTTCATCACGCCGCCGGTGATTTCCGCCGCCGAAGCCGACTACGAACGTAACCTCGCGAACACCGTCGATCTGATCTACCTGCTCGCGCATGACGAAGAGCACGGTGAGCACAACCGCGCGCTCTTCAAGAGCTGGCTCGCCAAGCACGGCGACCTGGCGGAAAAGGCCGCCGCCGCGCTTCAGCCGATCTGGTCGCAGCCGCATTCCAAGCCGGTCTCGTTCGAGGATGTCAAAGCCGTGTCCAAAGAGCGCCTCGGCCGGATCGTCGGCGAGCTGGGCCTGTCGTAACTCTCTGAAAAGGAACTGAAACCATGTCTAGCACAGCGCGCAATGCGTCCAACCAGAACATCTTCAAGTCGATGAAGGATATCACCTTCGACCAGACGGTGTCGCACCAGTGCGGAGTCACCATGAACGACAGCGTAGAGGCCCGCGCCATCGCCGAGTTCATGGAGGAGAACGACCCCAAGGTTACGATCACCCACAACCCGGCGACCATCCGGATCGACGGCGAGGGCAAGCTGATCTTCAAGATGAGCGAGATCACCGAATATCTCGGCCGCGAGATGACCGCCGAGACCTTCGAGGTCAACACCTCCACCCACTATGGCCGCATGGTGCGGGTCGACGACGACACCGTGATCCTCTTCGGCGACATGAACGAAGTCATGGAATTCATCTGATCCATCCAGGACCGCTCCGGGGCCGCAGCACCCCGCTGGCCCCGGAGCCACAGACAAACACTCAGCCAACGCACGGGAGGATACTATGTACAAGACCAAGGACGGAAAAGAAATCTTCGTACTCGACGGCCATACCCATTTCTGGGACGGAAGCCCCGAGAACCAGTCGAATGTGCACGGCAAGCAGTTCATCGACTGTTTCTACGCCTACCACACCAATCTGAGCCCCGAAGAGGAACTTTGGGAAAAGTCGAAGTTCGAAAAGTATTCCGAGGACGACATCTATCGGGACCTGTTTGTCGACGGCCCCAACGACATGGCGATCATCCAGACCACCGTGCTGCGCGATTTCTACAAGAACGGCTTCGGCAACCTGGAACGCGCCAACGAGATGGCCAGGCGGCACCCCGAGCGGTTCATCGTCAATGGCTCCTTCGATCCGCGCGATGGTGAAAAGGCGCTGGAATACATCCATTTCATGAAGGAAACCTACGACATTCAGGGCGTGAAGATGTACACGGCCGAATGGAACGGCGACAGCAAGGGCTGGGCGCTGAACGACCCTGCGGCCTACAAGTGTTTTGAACTCTGCGACAAACTGGGCATCAGGAACATCCACGTTCACAAGGGTCCGACGATCATCCCGCTGTCGAAGGACGCGTTCTCCGTGGGCGACGTGGATTATGCCGCCACCGATTTTCAGAACCTGAATTGGATCGTGGAACATTGCGGGTTGCCGCGGCTCGACGATTTCTGCTGGATCGCGACACAGGAAACCAACGTCTATGCCGGGCTGGCGGTGGCGATGCCCTTCATCCATTCCCGCCCGCGTTATTTCGGCGAGGTCATGGCCGAGCTGCTGTGGTGGGTCGGCGAGGACAAGATCCTGTTCGGGTCGGACTATGCCATCTGGACCCCCCGTTGGCTGGTCGAGAAATTCATGGACTACCAGATCCCTGATGACATCTCGGCCGAACGCGGCGGCGTGCAGCTGACCGACGAGGTGAAGGAGAAGATCCTCGGTCTGAACGCGGCGAAGCTCTATGACATCGACGTGGGCGCCAAGATGGCCGAGCTCGCCGGCGCCCCGGTGCGGATCGCGGCGGAGTAGGGAGATGCTGGTTGCCAATCTCAAAGCAGAGCTGGAGACCGAAGTCTGGCAAAGTCTCGATGCCGTGACCGATCCGGAACTTGATGAGCCCGTGACCGACATGGGCTTCATCGAGCGGATCGAGGTGACGGACGCCAAGACGGTGAAGATCGAGTTTCGTCTGCCCACCTACTGGTGCTCGCCCAACTTCGCGTTCCTGATGGCCTTTGGCATTCGCCGGGAAGTGACATCGCTTCCCTGGGTGGTCGAGGCCGAGGTGCGGTTGAACGATCATTGCTTTGGCGAAAAGGTCAACGAGGGCGTGAACAGCGGGCGCGCGTATCACGACATCTTCGCGGAATACTGCGATGGGGCCAAGCTGGACGAGGTGATCGGAACCTTCCTCGCCAAGGCGTATGACCGACGGCAGGAAACCGTGCTGCTGGGCCTTCAGGCACAGGGGCAAAGGCCGGCCGGGATCGTCGCGATGACGCTGGCCGAACTGCGGGAGGTGGTTTTCACCGGCGAAGAGGAGTTGCGGCAATTGCCGCGCTACATGGACCTGCTGGCGGTACAGGGTCTTGCGACCGATCCAGACGACCTCGCTTTCCCGACATGGGAGGGCCAGGAGATCGATGCCCGTGACCTCGAGGAACATCTCGCCAAGCTGCGCAGCACCCGGATCAACATGGAGTTCAACGGCGCATTGTGCCGGGGACTCGCCAAAACGCGCTACAAGGAGGTCGAGATCGGACCGGAAGGACCGATGCTGATCGACTTCATCGCAGGACGTGTGCCGCCTCGGGAAAAGGCTGTCGCGACCGGATAAGTAGCTGAAAAACTGAAACATGAAAGGAAGGCGCCCAGGTATCAGCTTGCGGCGAAGGAGGAAGATATGGCTAAACTCATGGTACACGGCAAGACCGCCCGCAACTGTCTGGCCCGCGGGGTCGCGCGGTTGGCGGCGGCGGTGGAACCGACCCTCGGGCCCAAGGGGCTGAATGCGATGGTGGACCGCCCGGTGGGCACGCCGCTGGTCACCCGCGACGGAGTCAGCATCGCGTCCGAAATCGAGTTGAACGACCGTTTCGAAAACATGGGCGCGCAGGTGGTGCGCGAGGTCTCGATGCAGACCAACGACGTGGCTGGCGACGGCACAACCACCGCTATCGTGCTGGCCAACGCGCTTATCCAGCGCGGCGTGGACCTGACCGACAACGGGGTCAAGCCAGTGGATCTTTGCAAGGGGATCGACCTGGCGGTGGCGCGGGTGGTCGACGCGATCGATGCCTCCTCACTCGATTGCGACGACCACCCGGAATACCTCGAAGCCGTGGCGCGGGTCTCATCGACCGACCCCAAACTGGGTGAACTGGTGGCCGAAGCCTATCGCCGCGTCGGCCGCGAAGGAGTGATTTCCGCCGATTTCGGGGTGACCATCGAAACCACGATGGACGTGGTCGAGGGCATGTCTTTTGAACGCGGTTACATTTCACACCACATGGTTACCGACCGCGAGCATATGGAAGCGGTATTGCGCAATCCGCTGATCCTGATGACCGACCAGAAGATCCTGAAACCCGAGACGCTGGACAACGCCATTTCGCTGGCCGATGCCGAGAACCGCCCGCTCTTGATCATCGCGGAAGAGATCGCGCCGGAGGTGGTGGTCAAGTTGCTGGAGAACGGAGGCGCGGGGAAATACCTGATCGTGCATCCGCCGGAATACGGGCACTGGCGCACCGCGATGATGGACGATCTGGCGATCCTGACCGGTGGCGAGGTGCTGGCCCGCGACTTGGGCAAGAAGATCGAGAACGTCACTCTGGCCCAGCTGGGAGGGGCGGAATTGGTTCGCTCGCACGCTTCGGGGACCTCGGTGCTGCGCGGCGAAGGTGATCCCGACGCGATCACCGCCCGCCGGAACCAGGTGCAGCGCCAACATGACATGGCCCCGCCGAACATCGAGAAGGACAAGCTGCGCGAACGCCTGTCGAAACTCACCGGGGGCAGCGCGATCATCTATGCCGGGGGTTTCACCCCGGTTGAGCAGAAGCGCACGATCCAGCTGATCGAGGATGCGCTCTGTGCGGTCAAGGCCGCGGCCGAAGACGGCGTGGTCGCCGGTGGCGGCACGGCGCTGGCGCAGATTTCCGACTGTCTCGATACGCTCGACGCCTTGGGCGACGTGGCCAAGGGGATCCAGCTGGTGCGGTCAATCCTGACCGAACCCGTTCGCCGCATCGCCCGCAATGCCGGGGCCGACGTGGCCGCCGTGGCGCAGGCCGTGGCCGAGGGCACGGCGGGTTACGGCTACAACGCCGCCACCGGCACTTTCGGCGACATGTTCGAAGCAGGCATCATCGATCCCGCCCGCGTGCCTGCCAGCGCGCTGGTCAACGCGGCCTCTGTCGCGACACTGATACTGACCACGGAAACGCTGGTGGGCGATCTCGAAGAGGGCGAGGCCGACCCGACCGAAGGCCCGGCCCGCGGCGGCGGCGCCGAACTTCTGGGCCGCGCCTGAGCGCTGTTTCACACCTGAGGGGCCGGATGGTTCCGACCTCTCCCGAGTAAAGGACAAAGATCATGAAAGCAGCGAGACTCTACGAATACGACCCCGACATGAATGTCGAGTTGAAGATCGAGGATGTTGCCGCGCCCACGATCGCGGCGCCGGACGAGGTGATCGTCAAGGTCGGCGCGGCGGGGCTCTGCCGTACCGACCTGCATATCATCGAAGGTGTCTGGAAGGACATCATGGATACCGAGGGCAACCTGCTGCCTTACGTGATGGGTCATGAAAATGCCGGCTGGGTCGAGGATGTGGGCAGCAATGTCACCTCGGTCAAGCCGGGCGACGCGGTGATCTGTCACCCGTTCAACGCCTGCGGTATCTGCCTGGAATGCCGCTACGGCCATGACATGTATTGCGACCACGGCAAGTTTCCCGGCCTCGGGCTGGACGGCGGATTTGCCGAGTATTTCAAGACCAACGAACGCTCGGTCATCAAGCTGAACACAGGCATCACGCCGCTCAGCGTCGCGCCGATGGCCGATGCCGGGATCACCGCCTACCGCGCCGCCAAGAAGGCCGCCAAACTGCTCAATCCCGGTGGTTATGTCCTGCTTCTGGGTATCGGCGGTCTCGGCCATATCGCGCTCCAGGTGCTCAAGCACACCTGCGGCGCGCGGGTCATCGCGGTCGACCGGGAACCGGCGGCGCAGGTTCTGGCCAGGGAATTGGGTGCCGACATCGTGCTCGACGGCGGCCCAAACCTGATCGACGAGGTCAAGGACCTGACCGGCGGCGGGGTACATGTCGCCATCGACTTCGTCGGCGAGCACGGCACCGAGAACACCTGCTGGAAGCTGCTCCGCCAGGGCGGTGAGCTGATCATGGTAGGCTATGGCGGCACGGTCGAGGTGCCGACTTTGGAACTGGTCGCCAACGAGATCAAGATCGGCGGCAGCCTGGTGGGTGATTTCGTCGAACTGGTCGAGCTGATGGAGATGAACGCCGACGGCAAGGTCAAGATGCATCAGACCGAGTACAAGCTGGCCAACATCAACGAGGCGATCTCCGACTTCAAGGATCGCAAGTTCACCGGGCGTGGCGTGATCGTTCCCTGACACGCTGTCCGGCTCCCCGAGGCGCGCCGCCCGCGCGCCTCGCCCCGCGGGCTTTCGTCCTTCCCGTGAGCCCGCGGGGTCCCTTTCCACCTGCAATTCCGAGGATACTATGGCCAAAGCCATCCATTCCATGATCCGCGTGCTGGACGAAGAGCGCTCGGTCGATTTCTACCGAAAGGCCTTTGGCCTGACCGTGGCGGACCGCTTCGATTTCGACGGGTTCACGCTGGTCTATCTGTCCAATGACGAAGCGACCTTCGAACTCGAACTGACGATCAACAAAGGCCAGACAGAGCCTTACGACCTGGGCAACGGTTATGGCCATCTCGCGGTCTGCGTGTCGGACGTGGCGGCGGAACATGCCCGGTTCGAGGCCGAGGGACTCAATCCCCGCAAGCTCATAGATTTCAAGCGCGAGGGCGCAACGCTCGCCCGCTTCTTCTTCGTTCAGGACCCCGACGGTTACGAAATCGAGGTCATGCAACGGGCCGGCCGCTACCGGTAATTTCCGCAGTTCAAGGAGAACCCCAATGTCACTACGCAAGCAAGGCATGACCCGCCGCCAGCTTCTGTCGCAAAGCGCCCTGATCGGCGCCGGTTTCGCCATCGGTTCCGGTTTCGTCGCTGGCCAGGCGCAGGCCAATTGGGCGCTGGAAGTCGAGCACCTGAAGCCAGAGACCATGGCAACGCTGATCCAGATGGCGCGAGACATTTATCCGCACGACCAGGTCGGCGACCAATTCTATGCCACGGCGGTCAAGGGCCATGACAGCGCCGAGGCAGCGCCCGGCATCGAGGACGGCGTGGCCGCCTTGAACGCCGCGGCCAAGAACCTGGGCTATGGCCGTTACCTTGACATCGGCTGGGAACGCGACCGTGTCGATCTGTTGCGGAGCCTCGAGGACAGCGCGTTCTTCCAGCAGATCCGGGGCGGACTTGTGACCGGTCTCTACAATCAGAAGGCGGTCTGGCCGATTTTTGGATACGAGGGCGAGAGCTTCTCCGAAGGCGGCTACATCGATCGCGGTTTCGACGACATCAACTGGCTTTGAGGGGTTTGAGCAATGACTGCACCGTTTGAATTGAGTGACGACAGCGTCGTCGTCGTGATCGGAACCGGCGCCGGGGGCGGCGTCCTTGCCAACGAACTGGCCCAGAAGGGCGTGAGCGTCGTCGCACTGGAAGCCGGCGGGCGGTATCTGCCCGAAGATTACATCAACGACGAATGGGATAGCTTTGGCCAGCTTGCCTGGACTGATCCGCGCACCACCAGCGGCGACTGGCGGGTGTCGAAGGATTTCTCCGGCCTGCCCGCCTGGATCGTCAAGGCCGTGGGTGGGACGACGACCCACTGGGCCGGAGCCTCGTTGCGCTTTCAGGACCACGAGTGGAAGGCGCGTACCACCTATGGCGACACCGCGGGGGCGAACCTGCTCGACTGGCCGATCGACCCGCGCGAGATGGACGACTACTACACCCGCGCCGAGAACAAGCTGGGCGTGACGCGCACGGGCGGCCGGGCTGGGCTACCGGGCAACAACAACTTCAAGGTCTTCGAAAAGGGCGCGCGGGCGCTTGGCTATGAAGAGGTTCATACCGGCCGTATGGCGATCAACTCGGCCGATTACGACGGGCGTCCTGCCTGTCAACAGACCGGCTTCTGTTTCCAGGGCTGCAAGTGGGGCGCCAAGTGGTCCACCGCCTATACCGACATTCCAAACGGTGAGGCGACCGGCAATCTGGAAGTGCGCGAGCGTTGCCACGTGATGCGCATCGAGCATAACCAGCAGGGCAAGGTTACCGGAGTTGTCTATGTCGATGCAGAGGGCAACCAGCAGGAACAAAAGGCACGAGTCGTCTGTGTCGCGGGCAATTCCATCGAAAGCCCGCGGCTGCTTCTGAACTCCGCTTCCTCCATGTTCCCGGACGGGCTGGCCAACTCTTCGGGCCAGGTCGGTCGCAACTACATGCGGCATGTGACCGGCTCGGTCTACGCGGTCTTTGATCAGCCGGTACGCATGTGGCGTGGAACGACCATGGCGGGGATCATCCAGGACGAGGCGATCAACGACCCCTCGCGCGGATTCGTCGGCGGCTACGAGCTGGAGACGCTGGCACTGGGCCTGCCTTTCATGGCGGCTTTCCTCGACCCCGGCGCATGGGGGCGGGAATTCACGACCGCGCTTGATCATTACGAGAACATGGCGGGCATGTGGATCGTGGGCGAGGACATGCCGCAGGAAACGAACCGCATCACCCTGAACTCCGACGTCACGGACCAGCACGGTTTGCCGGTCGCCAATGTGCATTTCAGCGATCACCCCAACGATATCGCCATGCGCGACCATGCCTACAGGCAGGGCATCGCGGTCTACGAGGCGGTGGGCGCGACGCGGGTGTTCCCGACTCCCCCTTACCCGTCGACGCACAACCTCGGCACCAACCGGATGTCGTCCGATCCGCGCGACGGGGTCGTGAATGCCCATGGCCAAAGCCACGACATCGCAAACCTGTTTGTCTCGGATGGCAGCCAGTTCACCACCGGCGCGGCGGAAAACCCGACACTGACCATCGTGGCACTGGCGATCCGGCAGGCGGAATTTATCGCGGCGGAACTCGGTCGTCAGAACATCTGATGCCGGGCCCTGCCCAACAAACTACGAATTTTCCGAACGAGGGAGACGAAGAATGGACGGAAACGACATGCCGCATGCGGGGGGTTGCCCCGTCATGCACGGCACGACCAACAAGGCGGGGCGTAGCAACCGCGACTGGTGGCCGAACCAGTTGAATCTGGCGGTGCTGCACCAGCATCAGCCGGCGTCGAACCCGATGCCCGAAGGCTTCGACTATGCCGAAGCCTTCAAGGCGCTGAACCTGGATGAGGTCAAGGCCGACCTGACCGCGCTGATGACCGACAGCAAGGACTGGTGGCCTGCGGATTATGGCCATTACGGTCCGTTCTTCATCCGTATGGCCTGGCACAGCGCGGGCACCTACCGTACCGCGGACGGACGCGGCGGTGCCTCGACCGGGACGCAACGGTTCGCGCCGCTGAACTCCTGGCCGGACAACGGCAACCTCGACAAGGCCCGCCGCCTGCTCTGGCCGATCAAGGAAAAATACGGCAACGCGCTGTCCTGGGCCGACCTGATGATCCTGGCGGGCAATGTCGCCATCGAAAGCATGGGCGGCAAAACCTTCGGCTTCGCCGGCGGGCGCGAGGACGTTTGGGCTCCGGAAGAGGACATATATTGGGGCGGAGAGGCCGAATGGCTGGCCACCTCTGACAGTGCGGGCAGCCGCTATTCCGGTGTGCGGGACCTGGAAAACCCGCTGGCCGCCGTGCAGATGGGGCTTATCTACGTTAACCCCGAAGGTCCGGACGGCAACCCCGATCCCGTCGCTTCGGGCCGCGACATTCGCGAAACATTCGGCCGGATGGCGATGAACGACGAGGAAACCGTCGCGCTGGTCGCGGGTGGCCATACCTTCGGCAAAGGACATGGGGCAGGAGACCCGGCGCTTGTGGGGGCCGAACCCGAGGCCTGCCCGTTGCAGGACATGGGCTTTGGCTGGAAGAATGCGCACAAGTCGGGAAAGGGCGTGGACACCACGACCTCCGGCATCGAGGGGCCGTGGACGGCGAACCCAACGCAGTGGGACACGGGTTATTTCGACGTGCTCTTCGGCTATGACTGGGAACTGACGAAAAGTCCTGCAGGCGCCCAGATCTGGCATGCCAAAGGGCTGTCTCAAAAGGACCACGCGCCACAGGTGGACGGGTCGGCCGATACCGTGCCCTTGATGATGACCACCGCCGACATGGCGATGCGAATGGATCCGATCTATGGCCCGATCTCCAGGCGGTTCCACGAGAATCCAGAGGATTTCGTCGAGGCGTTCGCCCGCGCCTGGTTCAAGCTGACCCACCGCGATATGGGGCCGAAGGCGCGCTACCTCGGCAAGGAAGTGCCCGCCGAGGACCTGATCTGGCAAGATCCGATCCCTACGGTCGATCATCGGTTGATCGACGATGAAGATATCGCTGCGCTTAAGGTTGAGATCCTTGGCTCGGGCCTGTCGGTCGCCGATCTGGTCTGGATCGCCTGGGCCTCGGCCTCCAGCTTCCGCGGATCGGACAAACGTGGTGGCGCCAATGGTGCGCGTATCCGCCTCGCTCCGCAAAAGGACTGGAAAGCAAACGATCCACGGCGCTTGTCCCGTATTCTGGATGTTCTGACCGAGATCACCAATGGCTTCAACGGCGGTGCCACGGGCGGCAAGAAGGTCTCGCTGGCCGATGTGATCGTGTTGGGGGGCAGTGCCGCCGTCGAGCAGGCCGCAAAGGATGGCGGCCATGACGTCGCCGTGCCTTTCACGCCGGGTCGTACCGATGCGAGCGAAGCCCAGACCGACGCCGGGTCGTTCGACCCGATGGAACCCGTCGCCGACGGATTTCGGAATTACGAGAAGGGGGCCTATTCGGTGCCCGCCGAGGCGCTCCTGGTCGACAAGGCCCAGCTTCTGGGCCTTTCCGCGCCCGAGATGACGGTTTTGGTCGGTGGCCTGCGGAGCATCGGGGCCACACATGAAGGCGCCGACACCGGGGTGTTGACCCAGGCTCCGGGCAAGCTCGGAACCGATTTCTTCGTCAATATCCTCGACATGGACATCGAATGGCAGCCGGTCGACGGCACCGAGCGACTGTTCGAAGGCCGTGACCGTACCGGCGGGGCGAAAAAATGGACGGCCTCGCGGGTCGACCTCGTGTTCGGATCCAACTCGCAGCTTCGGGCGCTGTCCGAGGTCTATGCCAGCCGGGGTAACGAAGCGCTCTTCGTCAGCGACTTTGTAGCGGCCTGGACCAAGGTGATGAATGCCGACCGATTCGATCTGAACTGACGGCAAAAGGCGAAGAGCCAGGCGACACCCCTGTTCGGGACGCGCGACATGGCACCGGGGGGCCGGACATCCGGCCCCCATGACGGCAAGACGAACCCCGCATTTCATCTCAGGCGCGGGACAGATGAAGTCTGTCCCCGCTTTCGGACGGGATATCCAAAAAAACATGAACTTTTGGCGCATATTTACCGAATTGGTTTGGTACCCGGCGCGCCTTTCTGCTAAATATTCAAACGGGAGGAGAACAGGTGGTGGATATATTTTCGAAGCGCGAAGGACCGCGTCTCGAAGACGTCAAGGCTAGGCGTCTCTTGTCCGAAAACGCCGGGACGATCCGGAAACTTGCGGATCAGATCAGCAATGGCGGGTTCAGCAAGATGCAGGCCGATCAGGCACGGCGCAGGGAAGCGCCCAGGCCGGACGGGCTGATCATGCACGACATGAAGGCGCGGGTCACCAACGATGTGCCGGAACCCTATGTGAAGGTCAGTCTGAACAATCGGGTCGTGCTGGTCGACAAATCGAGCGGGCGCCAGTTGCAGATGCTGGGCGAGATCCGCGGCAACTTCCTGTCGAAACGATTTGCGTTGGCGACCGGCGACAACGGCTTCATATCGCCGGTTGACGATGACATGCAGACGGTTATCGGTCATCTGGACGGGGCCGAGATCACCGGCGATTTCACCGAAAGCCAGTTGGCCGCGACGCTGGAAGCCCTGCTTTTGCCACACGACGACTAACCCATGCGTCGCGCTCTTTTCCCGTAACGATTGGAAGGATACGAAACAGGGCCGGGCTCCGGCCCGTCATTGAATGCGAAACGCAAGAGGGGCTTAGGTTGCCTGATAACTCCAGCTATTCGGATGACGACACCCGGGACGCGTGGGAACGCTTCGTTTCCTCGCCGAAGGACGTTGACAAGGGGCCGGCCAAGGTTCGGGAAGAAATCTTCGACTCCTGGCGACGCAGCATGGATTCGGGCGTCGATGCGAGCAGGCAATCCGCCAACAAGGTCTACGATGAGAACGAGTTCTTCCTGCGCCGCGAGCGGAACGCCGCCCTGCGCCGCGCCGCCTCGGCCGCGTTCAAGCGTCTCGAACCGCACCTGAAGGAAGCCAAGACCATCCTGATCCTGGCCGACGATCAGGGTGTGATCATCGATGCCATAGGCGATCGCCGTGTGCTGGACGAGGGGCAGGAAATCCATCTCGAACTTGGCGGAGACTGGAGCGAAAAGGCAATTGGCACCAATGGCATAGGCACCGCGCTCAAGACCGGAAGGCCGGCTTATGTCCACGCGTCGGAGCATTTTGTCGAAGGTGTTCAGGCCTGGACCTGCGCTGGCGCCCCGATCCTTGATCCCTTTACCCAGGCGGTGATCGGGGTGGTCGATCTGTCGGGGCCACCGCAGATCTTCCGCCAGCACAATGTCGCGCTTGTGATGGCCGCCGCGCGCGAGATCGAGATTGCGCTGGCCGAGCAGAAACAGGTGGAGCGCACGCAACTTCTCGAAGCCTTCCTGATGTCGGATTACGGCCGCGCCCACGACGGTGTCGTGCTGGTGGATCAGACGGGCCGCGTACTGTTTCGCCGCGGTCTGGCCGACGATCTGCTGCGCAGGGCCAAGGAACTGACCGTTGGGCACAAGCTCTTGCCCAAGCTGGAAGGATTGTCCGATCAGGACATTCCCAAGCTGCTTCCTCTCAGTGTCGAGGCCAAGGGCGTTGAACGACTGAAGCTGGAAGGGGTGGATCGCGGCGCCGCGCTGTTCCTGAGGGACAAGAGCACGTTGCAGCGCAAGGCCGGCGAAACCTGCAAGATCAAGCCACGCGCCAATGTGGCCGAAGGGCAGAGCCAGATCGTGGGATCTTCGCCCAAGATGGTCGATGCCATCGGCCTGGCGGAACGCGCGGCGCAGGCCAATGTATCGGTGTTGATCCACGGCGAAACCGGTGTCGGCAAGGAGCTCTTTGCCCGCCTGATCCACAGCCGCCTGCCAAACGACAAGGCACCCTATGTGCCCGTCAACTGCGCTGCCATTTCCGGCGATCTGATCGGGGCGGAGCTTTTCGGCTATTCCGAGGGCGCCTTTACCGGTGCGGTGCGCGGCGGTCGCGCAGGCAAGTTCGAGCAGGCCAACCACGGAGTCCTCTGCCTGGACGAGATCGGGGACATGCCCATCGAATTGCAGCCATACCTCTTGCGGGCGCTGGAACAGCGGGCGATCTATCGCATGGGTGAAAACGTGCGCCGCTCCGTTGATGTGCGCCTCGTCGCGATGACCAATCGCGACCTGCGGCAAGAGATCGAGAAGGGCCATTTTCGGCGCGACCTGTTCTATCGTATTGGGGTGATGACCATTGAAGTGCCGCCTTTGCGGGACCGGGGCAACGATATCGTCGAGTTGCTGGAACATTTCTCGCAACACTACGCCGAGGAGTCCGGCCGCCCGCCAATGACATTTTCAGACAAGGCGATCGAATCGCTCTTGCGCTATCAATGGCCGGGCAATGTCCGCGAATTGCGCAACGTCGTCCAACGCTTCTGCCTGATCAAGACCGACAGCTTCGTGACCGAGCGCGACTTGCCACCGGAAATCCTCGAAGAATTTGACAATGAGGATGCGGACGCGCTGGAACATATCCTCGGAGGAAATTCTGGCGACCTGGAAAGCATCGAGGCCAGCGCGATCCGTCGTGCCATCATTGCCGAGGACGGCAACCTGACCAAGGTGGCCCAGGTTCTCGGGATTTCGCGCCCCACGCTCTACCGCAAGATGAAGCGCTATCACATCCGCAAGTTCTGATATCGTCGGTTACAGAGTCAGAAAAGGTGCGTGCGCCGGTCCGGCGCAGGTGAGCCTTGAGCTTCGAGAGTGCCATTTCGATGGGATCGAGGTCCGGGCCGCAGGACGGCGGCCGGGAAATCGACATGATTGCCGGAGATCGGATCGTCATGGTCGAGCGTTTCCATGGCCGCGATGAAGCCCTCGCGGGTCAGATCCGGCCAGAACGATTGACTCCTTCAACCGATCCGATGTCATCTTAGGACAGGCTCCAAGCTTCGACAGAAGACCGTTCCAACTCGTCATTCCCCCAGCAAAGCCGGAAACAGCCTCCGGCCTTCGAACTTTCC
The DNA here is from genome assembly GCF_030164465.1 of Sedimentitalea xiamensis. Classification (GTDB taxonomy): domain Bacteria; phylum Pseudomonadota; class Alphaproteobacteria; order Rhodobacterales; family Rhodobacteraceae; genus Sedimentitalea; species Sedimentitalea xiamensis. The sequence goes on along the minus strand of NZ_JASNJE010000028.1, from coordinate 36,838 downwards.
GGCCAATGGCCGGTTCGGTCGTGATACGTTCTTCGAGGCGTCCATATATGCAGGTTCGGGCCTGTTGGGCCAAATCGCCAGGCCGCTCGTCGGCCGCGACCGGATCCTGTGTCCGCTCTGCCGCTGGTGATTCGTTCGCGCGGCGCCAAAAAATCAGGCAATATAGATAATATAAAAGCCATCAAAAACAAAATGATGTAATCTTTTTAATTTTTTATTTGTGATTCACTGCCATCGGGCACACGATCCGTGCAGCACAGTTCAGGAGAATCTCCATGCAAACCCGGATCCGCATCGGCTTGCTCACTCCCTCATCGAATACGATCATGGAACCTCGTGTCGCCGAACTGCTTGCAGGGCTTCCCGAAGTGACGGCTCATTTCGGCCGCTTCCGGGTCGTCCGGATCGCAATGAGCGACGAAGCCCTCGGGCAGTTCACCTTCGAACCGCAGCTCGCAGCGGCCGAACTGCTTGCGGATGCCAAATGCGATGTCATCGCCTGGGGCGGCACCTCGGGTGGCTGGCTGGGTGCGGAGAACGACCACGCCTTGTGCCGGGCGATCACCGACCGGACCGGGGTTCCGGCGACCACCTCGACGCTGGCGACACTCGATGCCTTCCGCGCCCTGGGCATTACGCGATACGGGCTGGCGACTCCCTATCTTGAGGAGGTGCAGAGCGCGATTGTCGCGAATTTCGCGGGCCTCGGCTTCGACTGCGTGCAGGAGCGCCATCTCGAGGACCCCGGCAATTTCACTTTCGCGCAGTACGACGAGACCACCATCGGCAAGCTGATCCGGGATGTCGCCGAGAGGGCGCCGGAGGCCATCGCCGTCTTCTGCACGAATTTCGATGGCCCGCGCGTCGCACCGGTCGTCGAACGAGAAACCGGAATCCCGGTGCTCGACAGTATCTCGGTCACGCTCTGGCACGCCCTTCGGCGCGTCGGTTTCGATACCGCGCCCCTGTCCGAATGGGGTCGGATCTTCGATTGCACCCTCCCCGAGGACGCCATGCACCGCCAAGCGACGGCCTCGGCCTGACGCAAGTATCTCGACATACAAACCCAACCTGGAGGAAATAATGAAAACCCTGACCACACTCGCGGCATCGGCGCTGATCGCCGCGACATCCATGGCAAGCGCCGAGGGCCTCGAATTCAAGGCGCTCGGACAGCCCGTGGCGACCGGCCTGATTCAGAAGAACGTCGAACAGCCATTCTTCGAGAATTTCGCCGAACGCACCGGGATCAATGCGTCGGTGGATTACAAGCCGCTCGATGTGACCGGTATCAAGGACACCGAACAGCTGCGGATCCTGAAGGCCGGCCTGTTCGACATCGTCTCGCTCCGGATGAGCCAGATCTCGCGCGACGATCCGACGATCCTCGGTCTAGACCTCGTCGGGCTGAACCCCGACTACGACACCGGGCGCAAGACCATCGCGGCCTTCGCAGACAAGGTGGACGCGCAGCTGCAGGCGAAGTTCAACACCAAGCTTCTCGGCGTCTGGCCGTTCGGTCCCCAGGTCCTTTTCTGTGAACCCGAAATCGGTCAGCTGGCCGATCTCAAAGGCAAGAAGGTCCGCGTCTACGACCAGAACCTCGCCAATTTCGTTTCCTCCGTCGGTGGCACGCCGGTTCCGATCGGCTTCCCCGATGTGCACCAGTCGCTGGCGCGCGGCGTGGTCGACTGCGCGATCACCGGGCCGAGTTCGGCAAACTCGGCCGGCTGGCCGGAAGTCACCAACTACATGCTGCCGGTGGCCTTTCAGCTCGCGCTCAACGGCTATGGAATGAACCTTGATGCCTGGAACAAGCTGACGCCGGAAGATCAGGCCAAGCTGGAAGCCGGGTTCGATCAGCTCGTCGAAGAAATCTGGACCTATTCCGAAGAGCTGTTCGATGACGCGGTTCGGTGCAACGTCGGTGCGGATCCCTGCGAGACGGTCAAGAAATACGATCTGACTCTGGTTCCGGTCACGGATGCCGACAAGGCAATCATCGGGAATGCCGTCAATGAAATCTCCTTCCCGACCTGGGCCGAGGTTTGCGACAAGCAGAACCCGACCTGCTCGGAAGATTGGAAAGCGGCGATCGGCGCCGTGATGAGCCAATGACCAGCCGGATCGACGACGAGGCCCTCGGGGCCTCGTCGATGCCCGCCATCATCCGCCACCGCCTCGGAGGGTTTTCCTTGGAAACGTTCGCCGCATTCGCTGCCCGGTTGTTCGGTATCGCCCTCGTGGCTCTGTCGCTCTTCGTCTCGGTCGAAACGGTGGTGCGGAAGCTCTTCAACTTCTCCTTCGAAGGCGCCGATGAACTCGGTGGCTACGTGCTCGCCGTCGGGTCGAGTCTGGCTTTCGTCGTCGCGCTGGTGGATCGCGCACATATCCGGATCGATATCCTGCACAGCCGGTTTCCGAAGCGATATCAGGCCATCATGGACTGGTTGTCGATCGTTTCCGTCGCGGTTCTCGGGCTGTTCATCCTCTATGTCGGGCGGATCGTGATCGTCGATACGATGGCGTACGGGTCCACAGCGCCGACCCCTTGGGCCACGCCGCTGATCTGGCCACAGGCCGCCTGGTACGGCGCGCTTTGCCTGTTCGCGCTCACGGCAATCTACCTCGCGATCCGCGCCACGGTGCATGTCATCAATGGCCGTCTCGACCAGGTCAGCGCCGAATTCCATCCAAAGGGCGCCATCGAGGAACTCGAAGAAGAAATGAGCGATCTGAAGCGCCGATAGGCGGCGCTTCGGCCAACTGCAAAAACGGGGCGCCGGACGCTCCGGATCAAGGGAGGAAGTCATGGGTGTTGGATCGGTTTTCATAGGTTTCTTCGGGATGATGGGGCTTCTCCTCATGAGCTTCCCGATTGCCGTCATCATGGTGATTCTGGGCGTGGTCGGCGGCGTGATGCTGTTCGGCTGGCCGCTGCTGAACTCGATGGGTCCTGTCATCTGGGGCGTGCAGAACGAGAACATCCTGACCGCAATTCCGCTTTTCATCCTGCTCGGCGAATTGCTTCTCAGAAGCGGAATCGCCGACCGGATGTATGGCGCCCTCGCCCTCTGGCTCAATCGGCTTCCGGGCGGGCTGCTGCACACCAATATCGGCTGCTGCTCGCTCTTCGCCGCGACGTCCGGCTCCTCGGTCGCGACGGCCGCCACGGTCGGCACGGTCGCGCTTCCCAACCTCAAGGCCCGCGGCTACGGAGCCCGTCAGGCCCTCGGTTCACTGGCGGCCGGCGGCACCCTCGGCATCCTGATCCCGCCCTCCGTCAACCTGCTGATCTACGGCTCGCTCGCCAACGAGTCGATCGGCCAGCTCTTCATCGCGGGGATCATTCCGGGCCTGCTGCTGACCCTTCTCTTCATGGTCTATATCGCCGCAGAATCCTTCGTCATTCCGGTCTCGGAAGAAACCGGCGAGGAACTCAAGATCCCGCTGTCCGAAAAGATCGCCGGACTGAAACACATGGTGCCGCCGGCGATCATCTTCGCGGTCGTCATGGGATCGATCTATTTCGGCATCGCGACGCCGACGGAATCGGCGGCGCTCGGCGTGATCACGGCCCTGGCATTCGCCGCTCGGGAAGGCAAGCTCAGCCTCGACTTCTTTGACAACTGCTTCCGGCAGACCGCGAAGACGACGGGCATGATCCTGCTGATCATCACCGCCGCCTTCATGCTGAACGTGACGCTCGCGCTGGGCGGGATCGCCCAGACGATGACCGAATGGGTGGCCTCGTTCGGGCTGTCGCCCGCGATGCTTCTGATGGTGCTCATCGTGTTCTATCTGTTCCTCGGCATGTTCATGGACGTGCTGTCGATGCAGGTTCTGACCATCCCGGTGGCGCTGCCCATCGTCACGGCCGTCGGCATCGATCCGATCTGGTTCGGCATCTTCATCGTGCTGATGTGCGAACTGGGCATGATCACGCCGCCGGTCGGGATGAACCTCTACGTGGTGCAGGGTGTGCGCACCGATGGCGGCCCGTTCCGCGACGTGGTCATGGGCGCGATCCCCTATGCGCTGATCATGGTGCTGTTCACGATCCTCCTGATCTTCGTGCCCGAGATCGTGACCTGGCTCCCCGAAACCATGAGCGGAGGCTGACGCCATGGCGAACGATCTCTGGCAGCGCGGGGCGGCCGAACTTTCGGCTGCCTATCGCACCGGCGAAACCGATCCGATCGAGGTCGTTTCCGAACTGGCCGGCCGCATCGACAGGCTCAACCCCGTGCTCAACGCCTATGTCGCGCTTGCGCCCGACCTTCAGGCGCAGGCCGAGGCGTCCTTCGGGCGCTACCGCGACAACGCGCCCCTGTCGCCGCTTGACGGGGTGCCGGTCGCGGTGAAGGACAACCTGCATGTCGCCGGCCTGCCGACCGCCTGGGGCGGTTCCACCTTCACCGGCATTTCCAAAGAGGACGAACTGCCGGTGGCAAGGCTGCGCGCCGCGGGCGCGATCCTCGTCGGAAAAACCAACACGCCCGAATTCGCCGTCGAGGGATATACCGCCAACGCCCGGTTCGGCGTGACGCGAAACCCGTGGGACCCCGCGCTCACGCCGGGCGGCTCCTCCGGCGGAACCGTCTCGGCGGTGGCTGCGGGTCTGGCGACGCTCGGCATCGGAACCGATGGCGGCGGTTCGACCCGGCGGCCCGCCGGGCATACCGGCCTCTATGGGCTGAAGCCGACCATCGGCCGGATCGCGCGCTCCGGCGGCCTGCCGCAGGTGCTGATGGATTTCGAGGTGATCGGGCCCTTTGCCCGCAATATCCGCGATCTCCGGCTTCTCTACGGCGCGCTGGCCGGCCCGGATCGGCGCGACCCCGCCTCCCGGTCCCTGCCGTTGTCCGCGCGCCCGGATGCGCCGCTTCGGATCCTCTCCGTCCCACGGCTCGGTTCGCATCCCTGCGATCCCGCCATCCTGTCGGCGACGCGGCGCCTCGCGCGGCGTCTCGCCGAGGCCGGACACCTTGTCGAGGAGGCCGATCTTCCCATCGATCTGAGCGAAATCGACGCTTTCTGGGGCGCGTTCGGACAGATCGGACTGGCCCATCTGCGCGACACCGTTCCTGCAATGCACCGCAATGCCGGGGCGCTCTATCTTGGCATGGCCGACACAGGTGCCGGGATTCCCGCGTCAGCGCTCTTTGGCGCCATCGGCGCGGTGCAGCGGCTGCGCGCCGCGACATCCTGCCTGTTCGCGGATTGGGACGTCATCCTGATGCCGACGGCCGCCGCACAACCCTGGCCTGCGGGTCAGAGCCATCCGGAAGAGATCGACGGCCAGACCGTGGGTCCGCGCGGACACGCGATCTATACCGGGTGGGTCAATGCCTCGGGGCATCCGGCCCTCGCGGTTCCGGCCGGGTTCGACGGTGCCGGGCTGCCCATCGGGTGCCAGCTGATCGGCGACCTTGGCGCCGAGAATCTTCTGATGGATGTGGCGGGCGCTCTTTCGGCGGGGGCCGAAAGCTGGCGATGGCCTGACCTGGCGCTGCGCTCAGGCGACGCCGTTCAGGCGAAGTGATACCGCGCCGAGCCCGTCGATCCGGCCCCGGATGTCGATCCCGGCGCGCAGGTAGGGCAGACCGTTCAGTGAGCCGGTGATGACGATCTGACCCGGCTGAAGCCCGCCGCAGTGCTCACCCAGCATGTCTTCCAGAACCAGGAAATTCTCAAAGGCGTCTCCGCCCGGCACCGCCGCCGTCCCGTCCAGGATCCGGTCGTCGCCGAGGTCGAGGCTCGCCGATACGGATCCCAACGACAGAGCGGTCCAGTCGGCGACCGGTGCTCCGACAACCAGGCCGCCATTGATCTGGTTGTCGGCGAGCTTCAGGACAGGTGTCGCGTCCATCGGCAGCCGGGTGCGGACGATCTCGATGACCGCAACCGCGGACAGGCATTCGGCTATCGCGTCCCGGCGGTTCGGCGACGTTCGGTCCGGGAGGGGGCGATCGATCCGGAAGCCGACCTCCAGTTCGATGCCGATTTCCTCGTCCCGCGGCACGTCGATCACTGCCGGCGCGGTCATTATGTCCTTGCTGAAGATCGGCGCCATGATCCGCGGGGCATCCGGCTTGTTCGCGACCTTGAAACCGCCGACCGGACCCGTGGCGCGTGCAACTTCCGACTGTATCCTGTAGGCTTCCTCCACCGTCAGATCGATCTGGCGGACAATCTCGCTTGCGACCGGATGACCGGTGCGCCGGGCCTCCAGCAGGGCCGGAGTCAGAATGGATACGCTGTCAGTCGCCGATGAAATTTCCATTTCAGGTTTTTCTTTCAGTAAGATAAGAATAAGTTAATTATATATCCTGACCGTGGCGCGACAAGCCCAATCACCGGGCGGGGACAGGCGCAGAGAGGATTTCGCGATGAAAACACGAAGGACGGATCATCCGCGGCGGCGCGTCGACCGTCGGGGCAAGGTCGCCATCAGCAGGGTGCCGCTTCACGAACAGGTGGCCGATGAAATCAGGCACATGATCGTGTCCGGCGAATTGCCGCCGGGGGAGAAGATCCGGGTCTCCGAACTTGCCGAAGACCTCGACGTGTCGCTGACGCCATTGCGGGAAGCCCTCAAGATCCTCGACAAGGACGGGCTCGTCGAATTGATGACGAACCGCGGCGCGCGGGTCTCCGAGATATCGGTCGAAGGTACGCGCAGCCTTTTCGAGGTGAACTCGCGGATCGAGGCGCTTGCCGCCGAGCTCGCGGCGAGCCGGATCACCGAGCGGGAAATGCAAACGCTCGAAGAACTGCATGCCCGCATGCGCGACCGGCACGAGGCCGGCGACCTTCCGGACTATTTCGACCTGAACCGACAGATACACGATCTTGTCGTCGAGGCCGCCAAGAACCCGGAACTCGCACGCATCAGGACCGGCCTCGCCTTTCATGTCGAACGCGCCCGGTTCCTTTCCGTTGCGTCCGAGGGGCATCGCGGGAAGTCGATGCAGGATCACGAGCGACTGATGGCCGCGCTTCGCCTGCGCGACGCGGCTGCGGCCCATGACGTCTGGCGCGAGCATCTGGAGCGGGCCGGCAACGAGACCTGCCGGCTCGTGGGCCTCTGGAAAAAGGAAGCGGAGACGACAGCCGCGGAGTAAGGAAAAGGCCGGGCACAAGGCCCGGCCAAGGTCTGCGGTGAGACAGGACCGTTCCTAGGCGGCGCGGTGCACCAGCTGTTCGTCCGGTCTGGCCGTGAGGTAATCGATCGCGGCCTGCACCCCACCCCTGTTGTGCGGAATCCCGGCACGGGACAGACCGATTTCAATTCCCGACAACGCGCCGAGCAGCGTGAGGTCGTTGAAATCCCCAAGGTGGCCGATCCGGAAAACACGGTCCTGAAGCCGCCCCAGACCGTTGCCCAGCGACATGTTCAGCTCGGTATGGATGATCCGGCGCAGGCCGTCGGCCGAGTGACCTTCCGGCACCATCACGGCCGTCAGAACGGGTGAGACATGCTCGGGGACGCGGCACAGGACCTCCAGCCCCCATGTCTCGACCGCCAGCCGCGTTGCCGCGCCGTGACGCTTGTGGCGCGCATAGACGGCTTCCAGGCCTTCCTCGTGCAACATGTCGAGCGCTTCCACGAGGCCGTAGAGCATGTTGGTCGCCGGCGTATAGGGAAAATAGCCGGTCTTGTTCGCGGCAATCATCTCGCCCCAGTCCCAGAACGATTTCGGCAGGCGGGCCTCTTCGGATGCCGCCTTGGCCTTCTCGCTGACCGCGTTGAACGACAGGCCCGGGGGCAGCATCAGCCCCTTCTGGGACCCTCCGACCGTGACGTCGACGCCCCAGTCGTCGTGCCGGTATTCAACCGATCCAAGGGACGAAATCGTATCGACCATGAGCAGGGCCGGGTGCCCGGCGGCGGTGATCGCCGCACGCACGGCCGCGATGTCCGACGTGCAGCCGGTCGAGGTTTCGTTGTGAACCACGCAGACGGCCTTGATCTCGTGGGCGGTGTCGGCGCGCAGACGTGCCTCGATGCCGGCGACATCCGCAGCCTGCCGCCAATCCGTCTCGATAATCTCCGGTTCGAGACCGAGCCGCTTCGCGAGTCGCTGCCACAGCCAGGCGAACTGCCCGGTTTCGCACATCAGGACCCGGTCGCCGGGCGACAACGTGTTCACCAGGGCGGCCTCCCAGGCTCCGGTTCCGGAGGCCGGATAGATGATGACGTCGCCGGTGGTGCCGAAGATGGTCTTCATTCCTTCGAGGGTCCGCAATCCGAGCTCGCCGAATTCCGGGCTCCGGTGATCCATCGTCTGAAAGTCGATGGCGCGCAGGACTCGGTCCGGAACGGTGCTCGGTCCGGGGATCTGCAGAAAGTGACGGCCAGGTTTGCGCATGATCGGGGTCTCCAGAATCATTAAGGTGTGATAGATGCAGGCTAGGCCGAGTCTAATAAAAAATCAAATTAATTATATCATACTGATTATATTAGTAAATATTACATTTTGTGACTTGATGAATCCGGCGACCGACCGCAGGGTGGTTCGCCGCTGCCGAATGAGATGCGCCCCCCGGCGGCCCGCGAGCATACAAAGCCGGATCCGGCACGTCGCATGGAAGGAACCGCCCGCGGCGACCGACCCTTCCGCTGGCAGGCGAAAGGTATCACCGTGGTCGTTCCGCCGAAGGCCCCGACCGCAGGCCGCCGCCGAAATCATCGGCCATGACCGAACCGTCGAAACTCGTCCGGCCCGCGTCCTGGTGGACGGGGCTTGCGATGGCCGAGAGGGTTTCACCGGCGTGATCGAGCGATCCGGACCAGATGTAGCGGTCATCATCCCGCCACCCAAGACCGCCGCTTCGGGTCCCGGGGGCAGCGAGACGCTCCGATAGATCGCATCGTCAAAGATGGGCGGATGGCCTGGCAATCCGACGCCGGGTGCAGCACCCGGACCCTGATCGAAACCGGGATCGGGTGCTACAAGATCATCATCGGATCCGGGCCGAAATCAAGAGGCCCCGGTCGCGCGGTCTTCGAACGTGTGGCGCAGAATCCGCGGGAAAGGGCTCTCGCGGTTCACGAATGGCCCATGCGACAGGGCGGGACAGGATCATTTCTGCCCGCGTATCTTCCGCGGTTCGAAGGGATCCCGCTGGGCCGCAACCGGCAGATGATCCACAATGATGCCCTGATCTCCGAATTCGCCTTTCATCCTGTCGTACAGGGTCCGGGTAGAGTATCCATAGGGCGCGCATATGCCGTCATCGGCGGCATAGACGATACGCGATATGCCCGCCTGGATCATCGCGGCCATGCACATCGCGCAGGGTTTGCCGCTGGCGAACATCGTGCTGTGCGGATGCGTGGTCGACTCCAGCCTGCGACCGGCCGCGCGCAGGGCCTGAATTTCGGCATGCGCGGTCACGTCATGCAGGATATGGACCTCGTTCATGCCCTCGGCGATCATCCGGCCATCCCGGACCAGAACCGCGCCGAATGGATCGTTTCCCGCATCGGCCGCGCGCAGGGCCAGGGCGATTGCACGCATCATATGATCTTCGTCTGTCACCGGGTTCCCTCCGTTTGGGGAAATCGTCATTGCGGCGTCCCCCGGTCACGGCTGCGACCGGGGGTCATTGTCACTTCAGCGTCTCGGGCAGCCATGTCACGATCTGAGGAAAGACCGTGATCAGCGCAACCAGGGACAGGATGCTGATGAAAAACGGAAGCACGCCCATGATCACATCGGTGATCTGTCCTCGGTTCCTGACGCCCTGCACGATATAGAGGTTCATCCCGACCGGCGGGGTCAGCAATGCCAGTTCGCACATGATGACGATGAAGACGCCGAACCAGACCGGATCGAAGCCGACCGCGACCACGACGGGAAACAGAACCGGGATCGTCGTGATCATCATCGCCAGCGCATCGAGGAAGCACCCGAGGACGAGATAGAGAAGCACCAGGCACAGGACGAACACGGTGGGCGACACGTCCATCGAGGAAATGACGCTTGCAACCTGATCGGGAATGCCAAGCACACCCATCGCGAAGTTCAGGAAATAGGCGCCCATCAGCACGAACAGAATGATCGCGGTGATCCGTATCGTGGTCAGGAGGCTGTCATTGAGCATCGCAAAGGTCAGCTTGCGGTAATAGGCGGCCAACATCAGCGATGCCACGACGCCGACGGCCGCGGCCTCTGTCGGGGTCGCCCAGCCGCCATAGATGCTGCCGATGATCAGGGCGAAGATGACGACCGGCCCGATCAGGTCGATCAACCGCTTCCAGCGACCGGACAGATCGGGTTCGGACCCGCTTCCGTCGCCGGCGATGGACGGCCAGATCGTCGCCGCCACGGCAATGACGATCACGAAGAAGCTGGCAAGCAGAAGGCCCGGAATGATGCCCGCGATGAACAGCGCGCCGATAGAGGTATCCGTGATCGCGCCATAGATGATCAGGTTGATTGACGGCGGAATGAGAATGCCCAGCGTCGCGCCGCTGGCGATCGATCCCGCCACCCACCGTTCGCTATAACCGTGTGCGCGGAACGTGGGAAATGCCACTGTGCTGATGGTTGCCGCCGTTGCGACGGAGCTTCCCGAAATGGCGGAGAACATGGTGGAAGACGCGATGTTGGAGTGCAGCAGGCGCCCCGGCAGCCACTGCACCCAGTCGGTCAGCGCACGATACATCCGTTCTGCTATCCGCGAATTGACGAGAATCTCCCCCATGAGGATGTAAAGCGGGATTGCGGTCAGAACGAAGCTGTTCATCTGCCCCCACATCAGGTTGCCCATGGAGTTGAGCAACGCCGGCCCGAAGCCGTAAAGCACCCCCGCGAGGGCCGTGAGCGCCATGACCGTTCCGACATGCAGGCCGAGCAGAAGCAGCCCGAGCACACACAGGAAGCCGATCACGATAATTCCGATACTGATCATTGTTTCACACCTTGCGTCATGCCCCCGAATCCGGCGGCCTCCAGTTCCTGCTGCTCCTGGCTCTTGGCTTTCATCTGCGCCTCGACACCTGCGAAATCGCGGCGGGCGAACATTGCCAGGCACCGGGCGAAGATCACGATCGTCAGAAGCAGGAAAAGGCTCAGGCCGACGATCCAGAGCCCCTGAGGGATCCAGAGCGGTGTCTGTAGCGGCGTGGTCGAGATCGAGCCGAAACTGATCGACTGACGCAGGGATCGCAGCCCATACCAGAACATGCCCCCCGCCACGATCATGAGGACAGCGGCCGCAAGCATATGCAATACCGCCCGCCCCGCCAGGGGCAGTTTCGACAACAGAAGGTCGATCCGGGTATGCGCACAGGTCAGCGTCGCATATCCGAACCCGACCGCCCCCGAGATCGCCAGGGCATAGCCGCCCAGCTCATCAATACCCTGGAAGGAATGGTTGAAAACCTTTCTGGCAACGATCTCGATCGAGGTGGCGATGGCCTGCACAAGCAGGACATACCCTGCACCGAGCGCGAGCCATCTCATGATACGTTCTTCGGGTCGCATCGGACCGCTGTGGTGACTGGACACGGGGCAGGGCCTTTCCTTGCTGTTTATGTTTCCGAACCTGTCAGGGGGCGGAAGCCGTGAAGCCGCGCGCCGCACCTACGGTATCGTTCCAGATCTTCGTGCAGCCGGGATAGGTTGCTTCGCAGCGGCTGATCCAGTCGGGCAGCACCACGGTAGTAGCTGCATCGCTGACGGCGGTGCGGTCATCGTCCGAAATCTCCACAAGAGTCATGTCGAACGGCGTGCCTTCCGCGCAGCTTTCCTGGCCGGTATTGCATGCAACGGCGTCGTCGTTGATCTCGCTCGCCAGGACCCACTGCTGATCCTCAAGCTTCGCATAAGCGTCGGAAATTGTCGTCCGTTCTTCCTCGGTCAGGCTTTCCCACCAGCCGAGATTGGCGAAGATGCCCTGCACCGACCCGGAAACCGACAGCGGCAACTGATGGGTCGTGACTTCGGGCCAGGCGCCCGAATTCCCCGATGTCGGCGATGTCACGCCGCAATCCGTGACCCCACGCTGAAGCGCGGGGTAAACCTCGCCGAAGTTCAGGGTGACGGGTGTGGCGCCGAAGGATTCAAGCAATGCCGACATCGAGGGCGTGAAGCTGCGGATTTTCAGTCCTGCGAGATCCTCGATCGTCCCGATTTCCGCGTTGCAGTAGAAGATCTGCGGACCGAAGGGCCAAAGCGCGAGCACGGTGGCACCGAAGCGTTCACGCAACCGCGCGTCGAACACATCGCGATAGGCGTCCACGGCGGTTCGAAGGCTCTCCATATCCGGTGAGACGCCGATCAGGTCGAGCCCTTCGAAGAAGGCATCGTCGCGCGCCGCGGTGCCGATCTGGACCGAGGTGATGTTGAATGCATTGTCCGAAACGAGACGGAGCCCGTCGGCCGTGCTCAATCCAAGGCCCTCATAGCTGTTATACTGAACCTTGAACCCGTTTTCATTCAGCGTGGCGATGGCCGCGGCCTCGTTCGGATACTGCTTTGCGGTGGGCAGTATCTGGGTCAGCACACGGGCCGGCGTGTCGGCCACGGCAGCCGATGCGGCCACCACACAAAATGTCGCGGCGATCGTGAGAGTCTTCATGGTTTGTATCCCTGTGTTCTTGAGTTGGTTGTGATTGCATGCATAATACAAATTAGATTCCATTCTTTTATCACTAATATCGTGAAGGTCTTTATGAAAACAATTGATGATCACGGTGCAACATACCGTCTTGATGGGAAGACGAAGAAGAAGGAGGAGGGAAAACGATGACCTCAAGCGTGACGATACCCCGTGCCGCCCTGCACACGCAGGTGGCTGATGCCCTGCGCGATCAGATCGTGCGCGGGAAAATTGCTTCGGGCATGAGACTTAACGAGATCGAGCTGTGCAAGCTCATGGGAATCTCCCGCACACCGTTGCGTGAAGCGATAAAGATCCTCGAGGCGGAAAGCCTGATCGAGATCAGGCCGCACAGGGGCGCCTCGGTGGCCGAAATCAAGACCGAAACACTCAACGAAATTTTCCAGGTTCTTGCGCCCTTGGAACAGCTGGCGCTGGAACTGGCGATGGCTCGCATGAGCGACGAGGAATATAAGCTCGTCCAGGCCACGCATGACAGGATGATGGTCTGTTATCATGCGCAGGACCGCGAAGGATGCTTCCTGAACGATATCGCATTTCACAACCAGATCGTCAGCTTCGCGGGAAATGAAGTGCTTCAGGCAATCCACACGAATCTCATGAACCGCTCCCAGCGGGGAAGGTATTTTGCGCCCAGGTTTTCACAGGTGAAGCTGGACGAGGCGATGGCCGCCCATGAAGAACTGATTTCAGCAATCATGGATCGCAACATTCCGTCTGCTTCACGGATCATGCACGATCATGTCGTTCGAACTGGCGCCTTCGTGCTCGACTCGATTCAATCCATGCACGCGGATCATACGAGAAGAAGCGGAGACGCTTCGGAAGATCCGAACGACTGAGCCTGGAACCACTTTGGAAGGTCTTTACCTCCGGGCGCGTTGTGGCGGCTGTTTCACATGGTCCATCGAGAGGTTTCCGTTGGAAAAGCCGGCCATGAATATAGGTAGTAAGCGCCACCTTGTCGCCTGGGCCATTCGCGAACCGCGAAAGCCCCGGTAATCCCCCATTCCCGAGGCTCTGCGCCAGCCATTCCGGCGCACCCCCCGAACCGAGAATGCCGCGGGAGAAGCCGCCAGCCCAGTCAGATGGCGCCCCGATCATCCGGTCCAAACGATCCGCAATCCGCATCCCCGGACGTCTACGCTCTCTGGTGAAAGCGGCTTCGGCTTGACATCCGTGTCCCGATTGCCGGTCAATGCGTGCATGGAGAATAAGGACCTGGATTCATTTGTTGAGCGGTTGCGCGACGCGCTTGCATCGCTGCGGCCCGCCGAACGGCGGTTGGCGGAGTTTCTGCTCAACTTTCCCGGCGATCTGGCCAGTTACCAGGCGTCCGAACTGGGACAGCTCGCCAAGGTTTCCAACGCGACGGTTACGAGAACGATCCGGAAACTTGGCTACGCGAGCTTCGACGAGGCCCGCCGTCACGTGCGGGCGGAAAGGCAATCGGGTGCCGCGCTTTTCCAGATTTCGTCGCATGCCGACCAGTCCGGGGACCAGGTGGGGATTCATTTCGAACAGGCGATCCACAACATCGGCGAGACCGGAAAGCTCATCGCGGTCAGCGAGATTGACGACCTGGCGAGAGCGATTCTTTCTGCCGGGCAAGTGGCATTCATAGGCTTTCGCGCCAACAGGGGGCTTGCGACCTATGCCAGGTTCCAGGTGGGACAGATCATCAGGCATGCCGTCGATCTGCCGTCACCGGGTCTTACACTGGCCGAACCGCTGTCCGCGCTTCAAATGGGTGACGTGGTTGTGTATTTCGCTCTGCCACGCCGTGTCGCCGACACGCAGACGATTATCGAACAAGTGGGCAAGTGCGGCGCGAGCCTTGCCTATGTCTCTGATGATGCGGTCGACAGAAGGACGGATGTGACCTGGCATTTCCGTTGCAGCACTTTTGCCCCTGGGCCGATTTACAACCACGCTTCGGTGATGGCGCTGATCCATGTCCTGGTCACGCGGGTCGTCGAATTGTCGGGCGAGGAAGGCCGACGCCGCCTGGCGAAGATCGAGGCTCTGCACCGCGTACTCGGCGAACTGGAAAATTGATCCCGATTTTTCAATAGTCTGCGGCGCTATCCGTGCGAGCGGTCGCTGCCGTCGCGCCGGAGCATCGCCCGGCGAGCGGGTCGGGGTTCGTGGCGGGCGAACCGGATTGGGGCGGCCGATTCCGGCAGTCCGGCGGCGGGCATCCGGGCTTGAAAATGAAATTACCATTGCGCAATTTTTAGAAAATGTGTTTTCATAACCGCGAGTCAAAAGCCACTCACGGTTGATTCGCAAAAACGACCATCCAGCAGGAGGAAGAAATGAAACAAGCACTGGTGAGCAAGGTCGCCGTTCTGTGCAGGCCCCTCGCAAAACCGGCGGCGATCACGATCTTGTCGCTGGGCCTGGGTATTGCGGCCCATGCTGAAGGCACGTTGCGGATTGCCATGACGGCATCGGATGTTCCCTTGCCAAACGGGCAGACGGACCAGGGCGCGGAAGGTATGCGGTTCCTGGGGTACCAGGTCTTCGAGGCGCTGGTTGCCTATGATCTGTCGACCGCGGAAAAGCCGGTTACGCTGGCTCCCGGCCTGGCGACAGAATGGTCGACCGACCCGGACGACCGCAGGAAATGGACATTCAAGCTGCGCGACGGGGTGACCTTTCACGACGGCTCCGTTTTTGATGCGAATGCGGTGATCTGGAATCTCGACAAGATCCTGAATCCGGAAGCCGCACAATACGACGAACGGCAATCGGCCCAGGGGCGAGGCCGGGTTCCGACCATCGAAAGCTACCGTGCGGTCGATGACAGCACCGTGGAAATCGTGACGACGATTCCGGATGCGCTTTTCCCGTATCAGATCGCCTGGATCGTGATGTCGTCGCCCGCCGCATATGACGCGGCAGGCAGCTGGGATGAATTCCTCAAGGCGCCCGCGGGCACCGGGCCCTTCAAGGTGGACAGCTACACACCGAGAGAGTCCGCGGTGATGGTGCGCAGCGACGCCTACTGGAACGCCGATCGCATGCCCGAGGTCGACAAGCTGGTGATCCTGCCGGTTCCCGATGCCTCGGCCCGCGTTGCCGCGCTTCGGTCGGGCCAGGTCGACTGGATCGAGTCGCCCCCCGCCGATGCAATCGCCAGCCTGCGTGCCGCCGGTTTCAACATCTCGTCCAACGTCTATCCGCATGTCTGGCCGTGGCATTTCTCGATGCTCGAAGGCTCGCCCTGGGCGGACATTCGTGTGCGCAAGGCCGCGAACCTCGCCATCGACCGCGAAGGCATCAAGGTCTTGCTGGATGGCCTGATGCTGCCCGCCGAAGGCATGGTTCCACCCACGAGCGATTGGTTCGGCACCCCGGAATTCGAGGTGAAATACGACCCCGACGCGGCGCGCGCGTTCATGGCGGAAGCCGGTTACTCTTCTGATAATCCGTTGAATGTGAAGGCGATTATCTCGCCCGGCGGTTCCGGTCAGATGCAACCTATGCTGATGAACGAACTGATCCAGCAAAATCTTGCTGCCATCGGAATCAACGTTGAATTCGATGTGCGCGACTGGAACGCCCTTCTGGCAAACTGGCGTGCGGGTGCTACGGACGCAACGACCAATGGCGCCCATTCGACGAACAGCTCCTATTTCAGCCAGGATCCGTTCACGGCGCTGATGCGGCATATCGACAGCCGGCTGGTTGCGCCCAAGGGAACCAACTGGGGGCATTATGAAAGTGCCGAAGCCGACGGGTTGATCGACCAGATCCGCTCGGAGTTCGACGCCGCAAAGCAGTTGGAAGCGATTCAGCAGCTTCACAAGCATTACGTCGACAATGCGCTGTTTCTCTTCGTTGCGCATGACGTGGGACCGCGTGCAATGGCACCCAATGTCCAGGGATTCGTCCAGGCTCAGAACTGGTTTCAGGATCTGACATCGGTCACAGTCAAGTAAGCAACGTTTGGCCGGGCGCATGATTGTTCTCCCCCAAGTGTGCCCGGCCACCCAGACTTGATCCCGGAGTTGTCCAATAATGTTGCAGTACATCGTAAAACGACTGATTTATGCTGTCCCCGTGGCCTTGGCGGTAAGTGTCATCTGTTTTTCCCTGGTCCAAATCGCCCCGGGCGATCCGCTGGCCGTCGTACTGCCCGCCGATGCAAGCCAGGAGATCATCGACCAGACCAAGGCCCGCTACGGGCTCGACAAGCCGCTGGTCACCCAGTACTTTCTTTGGCTCGGCAACGCATTGACAGGCGATTTCGGCATCTCGATCGCCACCGGCCGGTCGGTATCGGCCGAGATCGCGTCCGCTATCGGGTATTCGCTGGGACTGGCGATCTTCGCGACGCTCATTGCGCTTGTGGTCGGGCTGACATTCGGGCTCGTGGCCGGATACAACATCGGCAAGCCCATCGACAAGATCGCCTCGGCAGTCGCCATTTCGGGCGTTTCGGTCCCCAGCTACTGGCTGGGGGTGGTGCTTGTGGTCATCTTCTCGGTCCATCTCGGCTGGCTGCCCGCCATGGGGGCGGGGATCAACGAGGATGCGGGGCTCTCTGAAAGGCTGTCCTTCATGGTGCTGCCTTCGATTGCCCTGGCCGCCATGCCTGCCGGGATCGTGACGCGGTCGGTGCGGGCGCTTGTGGCTGACGTTCTGACCAAGGAATTCGTGAACGCGTTGCGGGCCAAGGGCCTGAGCGAGTTTCAGATCTTCATTCATGTCACCCGCAACGCCGCGCCCACGGCGCTGACCGTCATCGGGGTGCAACTCGGCTACCTGATGGCCGGCTCCATCCTGGTTGAAACGGTGTTTTCCTGGCCCGGAACGGGCCTGCTGCTGAACAACGCGATCCTGACCCGCGATATCCCGGTGCTGCAAGGAACCACGCTGGTTCTGGCATTGGTGTTCGTTCTGCTGAACCTGGTTGTCGATATCACGCAACCCCTGCTCGACCCGAGGATCAAACGGACATGACCATGATTTCCGAAACCCAGAACAAGGTCCAGCCAGAGGCGCAGGTGCATGTCTCGCGCGGGTATTGGCAGACGGTCTGGCGCAACCTGCGCCGGGATCCGGTGGCGGCCGTCTGCATGATCGTGCTGGCGCTCATCTTTGCCGGAGCCATCTTTGCCCCGCTGCTGACGCGCTACGATCCGGCCGTGGGCAGTATCGTCAGCCGCCTGAAGCCGGTCGGTACCGAAGGCCATATTCTCGGCACTGACGAACAGGGCCGCGACATGCTCACGCGCCTGCTCTACGGCGGCCGCATGTCGCTTCTGATGGGAACGGTGCCAGTGCTTCTGGCGTTGGTCATCGGCGGCTCCCTAGGCACGATCGCGGGCTATTTCGGCGGTCGTCTCAACACCGTCATCATGCGGGCGGCGGATGTTCTCTTTGCCTTTCCGTCCGTCCTTCTTGCCGTGGCAATCGCGGGTGCGCTCGGGGCCGGTGTCGGCAACGCGCTGGTCGCACTGACGATCGTTCTGATTCCGCCGCTGCTGCGCGTGACCGAAAGTGCTGCGACACAGGTGCGCGCGCTCGATTACGTCGAGGCGGCGCAGGCCAGCGGCGCGGGCAGCCTGACGATCATCCGGGTGCATGTCCTGGGCAACATGCTGGGACCGGTCCTGGTCTATTCCACGAGCCTGCTTTCGGTAGCGATCATCATGGCCGCGGGGCTTTCCTTCATCGGACTTGGTGCCAAGCCGCCCACTGCGGAATGGGGTCTGATGCTGAACACGCTGCGCACGGCGATCTATTCGCAGCCGCTGGTGACGATCCTGCCGGGTCTCTTCATCTTCCTGGTCTCTCTTTCCTTCAACCTGCTGTCGGACGGGCTGCGCAGCGCAATGGATGTATCATGAACGATATGACTGCAAACACCGCGACCCCTGGCGGGACACCCAAACTTTCCGTCAGGGAACTGAGCAAGCGGTTCCACGTGTCCGGCGGGGGCCTCATGGGGGGTGAGGCACGGTATGTCCACGCCGTTTCAGACGTCAACTTCAACCTCGACAAAGGCACGACAATCGGGATCGTCGGGGAAAGCGGCTGCGGCAAATCCACGACAGCTCGGCTGATCATGCATCTGATCAATCCCGACTCCGGGAAGATCTCGCTTGACGGCGACCCGGTCGGCGCCGATCCGGCCAGTCTCAAGAAATTCCGCCGGGACGTTCAGATGGTGTTCCAGGACAGTTCGGCATCGCTCAACCCGCGTCTGACCATCGAACAGTCGATCATGTTCGGGGCCACGATACACGGGACGCCGAAGGCTGAGGCGCGCAAGCGCAGCCACTACCTCTTGAACCGGGTGGGGCTGGACCCGGCCCGTTTCGCGGGCCGGTATCCGCACGAACTGTCCGGTGGCCAGCGGCAACGGGTCAACATTGCCCGCGCGCTCGCGGTGCAGCCCAAGGTCGTCATCTTCGACGAGGCGGTCTCGGCCCTGGACAAATCGGTCGAGGCGCAGGTTCTCAACCTGCTCAACGAATTGCGTGAAGAATTCGAACTCAGCTACATCTTCATTTCTCACGACCTGCATGTCGTACGCTATATTTCCGACACGGTGATGGTGATGTACCTTGGCCAGGTTGTGGAATACGGGCCCGTCGAAGATGTCTACAACACACCGCAGCACCCCTACACCAAGGCGCTGCTGTCCTCGATGCTCAGCGTCGATCCGGACGACCGAACCGACGCCGCGCCGATTCAGGGCGACCCGCCCAGTCCGCTGGACTTGCCTTCCGGGTGTTGCTTTTCGCCCAGATGTTCGCATGTCGCGGATATCTGCCGCTCTCTCTCGCCCAGAATTACCGGCACCAGAACCAGGCAGGTGGCCTGTCATCTCGTCGATCCCGCAGCGGGACATCCGGAGTGCGCAACATGAATACCCCAGTTTTGAACGTCCGGGATCTCGTCGTCGAATTCAAAACCGAAGACGGGGCGGTGACAGCGGTCAACAAGGTCGGAATTCAGCTTGGTCAGGGCGAGGTTCTGGGGCTGATCGGTGAATCCGGATCGGGAAAGAGCGTGACCCTGCGCGCGCTGCTTCGGCTCTTGCCGGAACGCAAGTCAAGCATTTCCGGCATTGTCGAGGTGGACGGCAGGAATGTTCTTGAGATGTCGGACAAGGAGCTGCGCGCCTATCGTGGCGGCGAAACCTCGATGATTTTCCAGGAGCCGGCAACCGCCTTCGACCCTGTCTACACGGTGGGTTTCCAGATATCGGAATCGATCCGCAATCACCTGGGCGCGTCAAGGGCCGAAGCCCGCGCGCGGGCGCTGGAACTGCTGAAACTGGTCGGTATCCCGTCGCCCGAGACCCGGCTCGACAATTATCCGCACGAGATGTCGGGCGGCATGCGCCAGCGGGCGATGATCGCCCTCGCGCTGGCGTCTTCGCCGAAACTGCTGCTGGCGGATGAACCGACGACCGCGCTGGATGCCACCGTGCAAATCCAGGTCATTCTGCTCCTGCGGGAACTTCAACGAGACCTGCGCATGGGGGTGATCTTCGTCACCCATGACATCGGCGTGGCGGCGGAAATTTCGGACCAGGTGGCCGTCATGTACGCCGGGCGCATCGTCGAGAACGGCAAGGCGCGGGACGTTCTGAAAACGCCGCATCATCCTTATACCGAGGGCCTGCTGTCTTCGACGGTGCATGGCGCAAAGAAGGGCGAAACTATCGACGCCATTCCCGGCATGCCGCCCAATCTTGCCGACATGCCGCCCGGGTGCGCTTTCGCGCCCCGATGCCGCTATGCCACCGAAATCTGCCACCAGGAAAAACCGGAACTTGAAACCGGTGCGAACGGGCGGCGGGTGGCCTGTTTTCACGCACTCGAGGTCGCCTGATGGCAAGGCGGATCAAGCTGGCGTTGCTCAATCCCAATACCAATGCCGAGACGACCGGGATTATGGCGAAAATCGCGCGAGGCGCCCTGCCGCCGGAGTTCACCGTTTCCGGTCACACGATGGAGCACGGGCCCAAGGTGGTCTCCAACGAAACGGAACTTGCCGCCGCCGCCGAGCAGGTCGTCGAAAGCGCCCGGGTGCTGGAGAAGGACGGCGCCGACGCGATCCTGGTGTCGGGATTCGGCGACCCGGGGGTCAGCGCGCTCAAGGCGGAACTGTCGATTCCGGTCACTGGTATCGCGGAGGCGGGGATGATCTCGGCCGCAAAGAGGGGTCGGAAGTTTTCGATCATCACGACAACGGAACAGTTGAAGGCATCTATCACCCGGCTTGTCGGCCACTACGGCTACACGGATCAGTTTGCCTCGATCAGGATTACCGCCGGTGACATGCGCTCAACCATGGCGAACCTGCAACTTCTCGAGAGCGCATTGATGGCTGCCGCGCGTCTGTGTCTTGAACAGGATGGTGCCGAGGTTCTCCTGATCGGCGGCGGCCCGCTCGCTCCTGCTGCCCGCGAACTGGCCGACAAACTGAGCTATCCGATTGTCGAACCGGTCCGCGCCGGAGCGCTTCTTGCGGGCTTTCGCGCGAAGGAATGGGTTGGCAGAGTCAAGGCGAACCAAGTCTAGGTGGTCAGTTTCGGCGCGCGGTGGATCGGGTCCGGGATGAAACCACCTAGTCGCATGGGCCATTCGCGAACCGCGAGAGCCCCTTTCCCGCGGATTCTACGCGACGCGTTCAAAGACCGCAGGGCCGAAGGCGGTCGTGCGGTTGAGGGATTTGGTGGCGATCTCGTTTTCGATGATTTGGCGGCCGGGATCTCTTGATTGCGGCCCAGCTCCGATGACGGTCTTGTAGCGCCCGATCCGGGCTTCGATCAGGGTCCGTTCGATTAATGGTCGGCGAACTCGTCGTGGGCGGTTGACCGATACGCGGTCGCGAACCGATCGCCCACCATTGCCTCCGGCGGTGCTATGGTTCGCAGGCCGTGGAAGGCTTCACTGTGCCGGAATGGGACTGTTGCTGTTCCAGATGTCCCGGGCAATCTTCCAGCCATTTCCGTCGCCCTGGCGGTAAATGGTAATGTACTTGCCGTTGTCGACCATTGCCGGCCCGCCCGCGACCGGGTTCAGACTGATCGCGTAGCCGCCCCGCTCGAACGCCCAGTCCCCGACGATCCGAACCTCTTCGACATCGAGTTCGAACTGCACCTTGAAGGCGCTCAGGAGGCCGACGAACCATTGCCTGATCCGCTCCTTGCCGACATTTTCAGGGGCATTGGGCGGCATCTGCACACCGTCACCGGCGAATTGGGCCGTCCAGGCCTCCGCATCGCCGGTGTTCAGGGCTCCTACGTGGTTATCGCGCACTAGGTCGATCAATCGAAGCTCGGCGGCATCTCCGTATCGTTCGGTCATCTCGGTCTCCTTCCATGCGACTCGGTGTGTCTTATATTTCGTGATATAATTATTCCATGAAATATATATTTCGTCAATATGGAAGTCGATCAGCGGCGACGGGAGGCGCCGCCGTCAGCTGATCCCCGCATCGGCAAGGGCTTCGGATGCCCTGCGCAGGATCGCAATGTGGAACGCAGCCGACTCCTCAGGTGACAGCCCGCCGTCACGAAGCAGCTTCCACACACAGATACCGCTCAGCGCCATGAGTGCCGCAATCAGTGCATCGTCCGGCCGGTCGGGTTCCATTGCCGTGCGCAGGAGCGCCTTGCGGCTGTCGTCGAGCATCGTCAGGAACTGGTCCAGAGCTTCGACCCTCGTGCGGTCCTGTTCGGCAATCTCGATGCGTGTCCGCCCGCGGGCGTAGAATGCGTGAAGTTCCCGCACCAACTTGCTCAACCGTTCATCCGTGGTCGCGAGGCCCGCAAACAGCGCGGGCGCATCCTCCGGCCGCGGCGGCGCCATTTCGGCCGCCACGTGCTGTCCGCACGCCATCACCAGCGTATTGGTGTCCGGAAAATGCCTGAGGACCGTCGCGGCACCGACCCCGGCGCGGGCGGCGATGTCGTTGAGCGTGGTCGGAACGATCCCCTTTTCATCGTGCAGGGCGACGGCCGCCTGGATGATTCTCTCCCGGGTCTCCTCCTGAGCGGCGGCCCTCTTTTTCATAGTGTATTGTCTTTGCACCATTCTACTTTCTTTACGGAATTTATATTTCGTGTATTGGAAAATTCACGAAATTTACTATCTACCAATGTAGGGTGCCGCGGACCAACCGACCACAAGGAGATGGAAATGAAACGGTTCCGTCGCGAATTTTTGTGACGATTGGTCACAAGCCATTGGCTGGGCTGATATTTCCCGCGAGCGCAGCAAACCGCTCAAAGGCCGTCTGGCCACCTGCGGGAAGCTGATCTTTGCGGATCATGTAGGCTGTCTCGATCCCGGCCAGGGTGCCTGGGCATTTGCGAACGACTTGAAGCCCATCGTCGGCCGGGTCGGCTTCTTGATGAAGCGATGGTCTTGCTCGATGATGTTGTCGAGGTATTTCACCCGCAGCGCGTCGATCAGCCAGAACCGGCCGGTCAGGATTAACGTGATGTCGTTGTTGTTTAGCCCGGCCCCGTTCGCGCCGCTCCTGTCGATCACGGCCTTGTCCGGCCAGCGGTTGGTTCCGATCGTTTTGGCGAAGAACGTGGTCGCCACAGCCTCGCTGCGGTTATCTGACAGCATGAACTCAAGCGTTTGCCCATGACAGATACCACCACTGTCCTCCAACCTTGATACAGGTCTCATCCACGCGCCAGAAGTGACCAACTGCCGCCTTCCGGTTCTGCGCTTCGGCGGCAATCAGTAGAGCATATTTCACCACCCAGCGGTTCGGCGTCGCATGATCGATATCCCCGCTGCGCTTGCCAGGAATTTCTTCCAGATTCCGGTAAGAAGCGGCGTAACGGCGTAACGGCGTAGAAGAACACGGATTTCGGGTAGTGTGCGAAGCCGGCGACGGATCCTCTTGCGAACCTTTGCCATCGCCCGCGAAAGGCCGCTAATCCCGGTTGGTGTGTTCCGGCGGAGCGCCGATAGATCGACCGTCGCGCGGGCGCAGGGGGCCGGATGTGGACGATCCACAGGTGACACCGGGGGAACAAAGCGGCGGTGCGGCTTGCATGGCACGCCCCGGGAAGAGTAGAGAACGGTAAGCGCCCTATTCCGGGTGGTCTGGCGCAGGCTGGATCCAGATCAGGAGTTCGACCCATGAGAAAGCCTTTTGGCGACTTTCCGCTGAAGATGCTTTGTGCCGCAGTGCTGGGCCTTGGCCTTCCGACCGCGTTGATGTCGCAGGGCGCGCCCGGACCGACCCCGGTGACGGTCGTGACCCTGAAGGCGCAGGATGTAACGCTGACCGCCACATTGCCGGGCCGGATCGTGGCATCCGGCGTCGCCGAGGTCCGTCCGCAGGTGTCCGGCATCCTGACCGACCGGATGTTTGACGAAGGCGCGAGCGTGTCCCAGGGCGACACGATGTATCAGATCGACCCGGCGGTATACGAGGCGCATGTCGCCCAGGCCGACGCCGCAGTGGCCCAGGCGCAGGCGAGCGTGAGCGCGACGGAAAAGGAAACGGAACGGGTTCAGGAACTGCTGACACGCAGTGTCGCCAGCCAGCAGGCGCTTGACGATGCGATCGCCGCTCGGGATTCGGCCCGCGCCGCGCTGCTGGTGGCAAAGGCGCAATTGCAGGCGGCGGAGATCGACCTGGAACGGACCACCATTCGCGCCCCGATTTCCGGTGAGGTCGGCCTGTCCCAGGCGACGCGCGGCGCTTTGGTCACGGCCGGACAGGCGGAACCATTGACCGTGATCCGCCAGCTCGACCCCGTCTACCTGGACGTGACCGCGTCGGCGGCGCAGATCATCCGCTGGCGCCGGGGTCAGATATCCGCCGAACTGGGCAGCTCCGACCCGACGGTGACAATGACCCTCGCCGACGGGCTGGGGTATGACTTCACGGGCAAGCTGACCGCTGCCGAACCGCATGTGGACGAAAAGACCGGCGTCGCCGTGTTGCGGATGCAGTTTCCGAACCCCGACCTGATCCTGTTGCCGGGCATGTATGCCCAGGTCGACATGCCCACCGGGATCGCCAAGGATGTTTTCTTGGTCCCGCAGGAAGGCGTCAGCCGCGACCGCCGGGGTCAGGCCGTCGCGCTTTTTGTCGGTGAGAACGACGTGGTCGAAAAACGAATCCTGACGGTTCTGGGAGACCGCGACAATGCGTGGATCGTTTCCGATGGAGTCAGGGATGGGGACCGCCTGATCGTCGCGGGGTTGCAGAAGATCGCGGAAGGCGCGACCGTCGCGCCCAGCGAACGAGCCTCGGAACCGCAGGCCAGCGCCTCCGCCGACCAGGGTACGGCGCCCGCGCCGGCAGCACAGGACTGACTGGCGCATGGCACGCTTTTTCATCGACCGGCCCGTCTTTGCCTGGGTGATCTCGATCATGCTGATCGGGCTGGGGCTCCTGTCCATTCGGTCTCTGCCGGTGGCCCAGTATCCCGAGATCGCGCCACCGACGATCACGGTATCGGCCGTCTATCCGGGCGCATCGGCGCAGACCATCGCGAACACCGTCACCCAGATCATCGAGCAACAGATGACCGGACTGGACGGGCTGCGGTATATCACCTCGTCGTCGACCGCCGCCGGAACCTCGCAGATCACCTTGACATTTGAAACCGGAACCGACCCGGACATCGCGCAGGTCCAGGTGCAGAACAAGCTGAGCGGAGCGACGCCCCTGCTGCCGGAAACGGTCCAGAGACAGGGTGTCAGCGTCGCCAAGTCGGCTTCCGGTTTCCTGATGGTCGTCGCGTTGATATCGACCGACGGCGCGATGGATCAGGTCGATCTCTCCGACTACCTGGTGTCCAACATCGTCGACGAACTCAGCCGCATCGAAGGTGTCGGGGGCGTGCAGGTCTTCGGTGCGCAATATGCGATGCGCATCTGGCTCAACCCGTCCAAACTCGCGGCCTTCCAGTTGACTCCCTCGGACGTGGTCGCCGCGGTCAGCGCCGAAAACGCTCAGGTTTCGGCAGGGTCCTTCGGTGCGCTGCCGGCACCCGAGGGCCAGCAGTTGAACGCAACGATCACCGCCCAGTCGCTGCTGACCACGCCCGAAGATTTCGAACACATCGTGCTGCGCGCCGAGACGGACGGCGGGCTGGTTCTGCTCAAGGATGTGGCGCGGGTCGAGATCGGCGCCGAAAGCTATGATTCCATCGCCAGGTTCGATCGCCAGCCTTCGGCCGGGATGGCGATCCAGCTGGCCCCCGGCGCCAACGCCCTGGACACGGCGGAACGGGTCAAGGCGCGGATCGAGGAATTTGCCGCCTTCTTTCCCGAAGGCGTGGAATACGTCATTCCCTATGACACCACGCCCTTCGTCGAAATCTCGATCGAAGAGGTGATCAAGACCCTGTTCGAGGCAATCGGTCTGGTGTTCCTGGTGATGTTCCTGTTCCTGCAGAACCTGCGGGCGACACTGATCCCGACCCTGGCCGTCCCCGTGGTCCTGATGGGAACCTTCGGAATTCTCGCGGCGCTCGGGTATTCGATCAACACCCTGACGATGCTCGCGATGGTGCTGGCGATCGGATTGCTGGTGGACGATGCGATCGTCGTTGTGGAAAACGTCGAACGCATCATGGAGGAAGAGGGCCTCGACCCGGTCGAAGCCACCCGGAAATCCATGGACCAGATCACCGGCGCCCTGATCGGGATCGCGCTGGTGCTGTCGGCGGTGTTCGTGCCGATGGCGTTCTTCGGCGGTTCGACCGGCGTGATATACCGGCAATTCGCCGTGACCATCGTGTCGGCGATGGGCCTGTCGGTGGTGGTGGCCCTGACGCTCACGCCGGCTCTTTGCGCGACGATGCTTCGGCGATCCGATGTCGACCACAAGACGCGCGGCCTCTTCGGGTGGTTCAATGCCGGGTTTGACCGGCTTCTGGGCGGTTACGCGGGATCGGTCGGCTGGATCATCCGGCGGCCTTTGCGCATGGGCCTGATCTACCTTCTGATCGGTGGCATGATGGCGGGCCTGTTCATGCGCACGCCCACCGGGTTTCTTCCGGACGAGGACCAGGGCATTCTGTTCACCCTGATCCAGGGTCCGACCGGAGCTACCGCCGAACGCACGTTGGACGTCGTGCGGCAGGTGGAGGACTATTTTCTCGAAACCGAACAGGAAAACGTCGAGTCCATGTTCGGCGTCGTCGGATTCAGCTTTGCCGGTCAGGGTCAGAACATGGGGATCGCCTTTGTCCAGTTGAAGGACTGGAAGGAACGGACCCGTGCGGATCAAAGCGTGCAGGCGATTGCCGGACGGGCCTTTGGCCGGTTCAGCCAGATCCAGGATGCGATGGTGTTTCCGATCGTGCCTCCTCCGGTCATCGAACTGGGCAATGTCAGCGGCTTTGACTTTTTCCTTCAGGCCCGCAATGCGCAGACCCACGAAGAACTGCTGGCTGCCCGGAACCAGCTTCTGGGCATGGCCGCGCAAAGCCCGATAATCGGGTCCGCGCGGCCCAACGGGCTGGAAGATGCGGCGCAGTTCAATCTGGACATCGATTGGCGCGCTGCCGGTTCCATGGGCCTGAGCGCGACCGATGTCGGCAATCTTCTGTCCGTCGCCTGGGCCGGGCGCTATGTGAACGACTTTCTCAACCAGGGTCAGATCAAGCGGGTCTATGTCCAGGGCGATGCCGAATACCGGTCCTCGCCCGAAGACCTGGAACAGTGGCGGATGCGCAACAACAGCGGTGGGCTGGTGCCGTTCTCGAACTTCACGAAAGCGCAGTGGCAGCTCGGCCCGCAGGGGCTCAGCCGATACAACGGCGTTCCGGCGATGCAGATTCAGGGCACCCCGGCCCCGTCCGCCACGACCGGCGAGGCGATGGCCGAGATGGAGCGGCTGGCCGACCAGCTTCCGGCAGGGTTCAGCCTGAGCTGGACCGGCCTGTCGCTTGAGGAACGGGAATCGGGCAATCAGGCGCCGATGCTCTATGCCCTGTCGCTGATGGCGGTGTTCCTGTGCCTTGCGGCGCTTTACGAAAGCTGGGCGATTCCCTTCGCGGTCATGCTCGCCATGCCGATTGGGGTGTTCGGCGCGCTGGTCGGGGCCTGGATCGGCGGGTTCGAGAACGGTGTGTTCTTTCAGGTCGCGCTGCTGACGGTGATCGGACTGACCGGCAAGAACGCGATCCTGATTGTCGAATTCGCCCGAGACAGGGTCGAAGCCGGCGAGGAACTCTATGCGGCGGTCAAGGACGCCGCCCGGCAGCGGTTCCGGCCGATCTTGATGACATCCATGGCGTTTTCACTGGGTGTCCTGCCTCTGGTCCTGTCGAGCGGCGCGGGTTCGGGCGGGCGCACCGCCATCGGGTCCGGGGTCCTGGGCGGCACGATTTCCGCCACGGTGCTGGGGGTGCTGTTCGTGCCGCTGTTCTTCGTGGTGATCCGCAAGTTGACCCGCAAGGGCTGAAGCGGTCCCGACGGTGCGGGCGGTCCGATTTGCGGACAATCCCGCTGCCGGCCGACCGCCGCGGCGCAATGATGCGGCCGGAGAGCCGTCACATCGTCAATACCGGGGTCAATGCGAGTTGAACCGGGAACACCCTTTCGGCGTCAGTTTCCCAAGCCTTCCGTGCTTGCAAAGAACATCGCCTGACTTATGGCCGAACGCACCTGGTCTTCGGTATAGGGCTTGGCGATCAGGAAAGCAGGTTCCGGGCGTTCGCCAGTCAGCAGCCGTTCCGGGAAAGCGGTGATGAAGATCACCGGCCTGTCGCCGTGATCGCGCAGAATGGTGTTCACGGCATCAATTCCCGAAGACTTGTCCGCCAATTGAATGTCGGCCAGGACAAGATCGGGAAGATGTTTCGCTGCCAGGCTTTCGGCGCCATCTCGGGTGCGGGCTACGCCGGTGACGTTGTGTCCCATCCGTTCGACGATCATGGAGATATCCATCGCGATAATCGCCTCGTCCTCGATGATGAGCACATCGCCACGCAGTCCGCTGGACATTTCCCGGCGCGCGATTTCCACCATTTCGGCAGCCTCAAGCGCGGAAAGATCCATGATCTGGCCGATCTCCTCGTTGCTGAAGCCTTCTATGGTGTTGAGCAGCAGCGCCTCTCGGGTGTTTCTTGTAAGGCCGTCCAGTCGTGTCTGGGTCCGCGCTTCGAGCGTTCCTTCTTCCGGGCGTTCCACAGGCGAGCCGGAAGTTGCCCATATGATGTTGAAAGTCCGAAACAGCGCGACCTTGGGGGAAAGACCCGCGCGCATGATGTCCCGGTCCGCCAGGATCGCTTCGAGCGTGGCGGCAGCGTAGCGGTCGCCGGTGTCCTGCCGGCCAGTCAGGGCCCGCGCGTAACGGCGCAGGTAAGGCAACTCGTTGCCTATGACTGCCGCGAGATCCCGGCCGGTCGTTTCACTCATGGCGTCCTCTCTACGAGAATTGGCGTTCATGGAACCAAACGCTCCCAAAAGGCGTTTGGTTTCATGGGTGGGCGAGAATATGATGCCTGCACGGAAAACAAATCACAGCGTCAAGACGAGCACAATGGCTGAGAATCGTAGAACCGCGGCTTTGGATGAACAGGTGGCAAGAAACCTCCGACGTATCTACCAGGAAACCGCGGATGAGCCAGTTCCCGGCCGGCTGCTCGAACTGCTGGAGAAATTGCGCGCTCAGGATCAGGAAGAGACCAGCGACAATTCGAACAGGCAGGACGGGAGCGCCGAGTGACCGAACATTCCGATCCCCGGAACGAGCTGGTTGATCACCTGCCCGCGATGCGCGCCTTTGCCATGAGCCTGTCCAGAAATGCGGCGACGGCGGATGATCTGGTTCAGGATGCGATCGTCAAGGCCTGGAGCAACCTGGACAAGTTCGAGCCCGGCACAAACCTGCGCGCCTGGCTGTTCACCATTCTGCGCAACACCTATTATTCCCAGTTCCGCAAGCGCCGACACGAGGTCGAAGACCCCGAGGGCGCGCACGCCGCAACCTTGTCGGAACAGCCGCGTCATGACGGGCGTCTGGCGGTCCGGGACTTCCGTTCCGCCTTCCGGGAACTGACCGACGAACAGCGCGAGGCGTTGGTTCTGGTCGGCGTGGAGGGGTTTTCCTACCAGGAAGCCGCCGAGATGTGCGGTTGTGCCGTCGGCACGGTCAAAAGCCGTATCAACCGGGCGCGCAAGCGGCTTGCGGAACTGATGGACCTGGAAGAAGACGGCGTTCTGGGCATCACCGATGCGACGACGGCAGAGGTCCATTCCGCTACCAGGGCGATATGACAAGCCGCCGGAAAGACGCCCGCTTGCCACCGCTGATCATTTCGGGCCTGACCCTGCGACTGGTCTTCGTGCTGAGCCTTGCGGTCCTGCCGCTCGGTCTGGTTTCCGTATATCAGTACCGGCATATCCTGCGCGAGAGCCAGGCACTGTCCGAAGCCAGTCTGATGGACCGGACACGCCAGGCCGGGGCAAGAGCGCGCGCCCTGATCGAGCGCAGTTCCGGTGTTGCCGAGGCGCTGGCGGAGGTGATCTCGACACTGCGAAAAGGGCACGGCAATTGCGACGATCCCCTGAGGCTTCTGGTTGAATCGAATGCCGAGTTTTCCTTTGCGGGATACATCGATGCGGAGGGCGCCCTGCTGTGCGCCTCGGACGGATCGCGGGACAGGATTGCCGACACGGACTTATTCAGGCAACTGAACCTGTCCGGTGGCAGGGACTTGCACACCGGGCCCAACCCGGCGGCGGACGGAACGACCGTGTTCAGCATCACGGTTCCGGTGGTGCATGGCGAAGGGCACGGTTTCATCCTGATCGCGATACCAGTCGAGGAGGCCAACGAACTGCTCGCTGTGCCCGGACAGGACGTGGATCTCGTGCTGTTCGAGCCCGGCGGAAACATCCTTGCGACGGAACAGTTCTCGGAAACCCGTCGCAATGTGTTGCCGGCCGGGCGTCCGCTGGCCGATCTGGCGATGCCTGTGGGCTATACATTCCGGGGCAAGAACCACTACGGAGCATCGCGCGATTTCGCGGTGGTTCCGATTCTGGAGGGCCGCGTTTATGTCCTTGGAAGCTGGCCGACGGTGGACAACAGCTATGCGGCGTTGGCCTGGCGCAACCTCGGGCCATATTTTCCTGCGCTGATCTGGTTGATCTCCGTTGCCGTCGCGGCCGTCGGGCTGCATCGGATGGTGATCCGCCATATCAACCGGCTGCGCCAGTGGATGCGGCTTTATTCGGACCACAGGATAGATTTCGAGAACGCGCGGCTGGACCGGGCGCCGGAAGAACTGGAAGCCTTTGCCGACACCTTCCGCAGAATGACCCGCCGGATCGCCGAACAGGAGCGTTTGCGCGAGGAAGATCTGGCGGAAAAGACGATGCTGCTGCGCGAGGTCCATCACCGGGTGAAGAACAATCTCCAGGTCATTTCGAGCATCATGAACATGCAGGCCCGAAGCGCACGGCACGCCGAAACCAAGCGTGTGATCGGTCAGTTGCAGGACCGGGTGATGGCGCTGGCCTCGATCCACCGCCAGCTTTACCTGTCAAACAAACTGTCGGCGATTCGGGCGGACGAATTGCTGAAGGACATCGTGAGCAACCTGGTGGCGATCGGGAATGTCGATGGCCGGGGGAACCAGGTGATGGTGTCGACCCATTTTGATCCGGTGGTGATCGTTCCCGAGCAATCGATGCCGCTGTCACTGCTTTTGACCGAGGCCGTGACAAACGCGGTGAAATACTGCGATGCACCCGAGGGCGAAGATTGCTGGATCGACGTGGCGCTGCATTCGCATGAAGACGGGCGGATTTTCATGAGCGTGGTCAATTCCTGTGCGAACAAGGAAGAAGACACTTTGGAATCAGGCGAAACCGGCTTGGGCATCAGCCTGATCGAGACCTTTGCCACCCAGCTCGACGCAACGCTGGAGCACGGCCGGAAGGACGATCGCTATGAGCTCCACGTGACCTTCCTGCTGGCGCAGGTCGGAGACGACCCCGGCGCATGAAGGCTCCCGGCCATTCGGGAGGCGTCACCGCAGACACCGGCGGCGATGGTCCTTCCGGGGCCCATTGCGGCCTTTGGCGATTTTCCGCCGAAGTCCGGCCCGGTTGGCCGCGCAACGGAACGAAACCGGGCTTCATGCGTTCTCTCTTCGCACCCCATGACGGGGGGCGTGAGTGAGGAGAACGAACAATGGCACATCTGATCAGAAATTCCGTTCTGGCCGCAGGTATTGCGACTGCCGTGGTGGCGGAGACAGAAGTTTCCAAGATCGACGTCGAGGCCGATCTGTCGGCGATCGAGACATACGAAGCCGCGGGAGCCTGGAAGAGCCTTGAAGTCGATCTCGAAACCGCCATCGCGGAAAGATTGGTGACACGGATCGCCGATGAGGATGCCGATGCCGCCGAAATCGAGGTGGATATCGACGAGGTCGCCCTGGCGAACAATTTCGAGGCGGCGCTTGGAATCGGTTCCTGGTCGATCGTCGGCGACGTGGACATCGACATGCCGGATCCGAGCAAGGACGAGAATTACACGCTGACCGTCACCACGGATCAGCTGGACGCCTACTACCCCGAAGGCACGAATACCTCGACCCTGACCGTTGAGAGCGATGCATTCTATACGGCCGTGATTTCCGCCTTTGCCGACAATGTCGCATCGAAGCTGAATTAGACAGGCACCCGTTCAGGGACTTGCCACGCGCGAAGCCGCAGTTTGATCCAGGAGAAAGGATGAAGGACATGAAACTCAAATCGCTATTGCCCGCGCTCGGGCTTCTCGGCGGCCTTGCCGCTTGCGGAGACACCACGGGGGAACAGGTTTTGTACGGCGCCGGGGCCGGTGCCGCCGGCTCGGCCCTTCTGAACGGCAATATCGTCACCGGCGCTGCGGTTGGCGCGGCCGGGAACCTGATCTATTGCAATGAAAATCCGGGCAAGTGCTGACCGGCTGGAACGTGACCAGCCAAGTCGGATCGAGAACGCGGTCGGGAAAATTCCGGAACGGACGGGCCGAGCGCCCTTTTTCATAACAAGCAAAAAGGGGTCGCGTCGGCCGATTTCGACCGGATGCGCACTGCCTTTCGTCAATCTGGCCCGAAGCCCGGCAAAGGCTCCGGGCCAGATCAAACGCCGCAGCGCGGTGTTTTCTGTTCATCCGACTATTTTCGGCCCGCCGCGAAACCGAGCAGAAAGCCGAGTCCGATGGCCAGACCAACAGCCATCGCAGGTTGTTCGCGAACCGCGCCGGAGGCCTGATTGCCAACCTCCTGCGCCTTCGGGGAATCGCGCGCGCTTTCCAGGGCGGACAGAAGAAAATTCTCGCCGCATGGAACCATCTTCGCGTTGCTCGCGTTGATCGTGCAGGCAACCAAATGCGAAAGGAATGAAACATGCTGTACTGGGCATTGACGTTTTTCATCATCGCCATCATCGCAGGCGTTCTGGGGTTTGGTGGCATTGCCTCGGCATCCGCCGGAATTGCGCAGATTATCTTCATAATCTTCCTGGTGTTGTTCATGGTCGCGCTCGTGGCGCGGGCGGCGCGGCGCTGAACAAGCTGCCGTCCAACGCGCACCGGCGCGTTTTCCGAGACGCCGATAAAGGCCGAAACGCTTCGCGCGTATCCGTCCCGGACACTGTCGAGCGTGCGCGCGAAGCTCTGTCAGACAGGATCGCCGAGATCACGGGCGCCGGCCTGATCGAAAACCGGAAACGACCCCGGTGCATGCTTCTCAAGACAAGAGAGGTCACAGAAAATGCCTGCAACATCCAGACCCCAGCAGAAAGCGGCCGGCGCCGCACTGTCCGCGAAGCGCGGCGAAACGAAGAAATCCGACTTGGTCGGCGCATCCAAAGATATGTACGAGACCATGACCGAAAGGGAGCTGGAAGACCTCGCTTCCACAGATCGGCAAGGCCTTCCCGACAAGAAAGGCTGACGGTCCTGTCGTCCGCGCCGCTTGCCTTTCGGCGCCGGAGGGAACCATTCGCGCGGCCGCGCGTTTTGCCATCGTGGTCCATGACAAGAAAAGGAGCATTCCGATGTTTGCCCCCCTTCGTACCCTGATGATCGCGCTTTGGGCGGCTTGTCTCGCGGGTGGAGCGGTGATCCTGTTTCTCAGTCTCGGTTGGGTGAGCTGGCCGTCCTTCGTCGCGGCGGGCGCCCTGGGTCTCCTGATCGGTGTCCCCGCCGGACTGTGGAGCGCCCGCGCCATCAAGCGGGAAGATCCGAACTGGCCCCCAAGACGGCGTCGCCCCCAACGCAGGCAGCGGTCCTGAGCGACACGGATGTTGCGCGAATGCGCGTCGTCCAATGGTCAGGCAAACTCTGCGTGGCGCTTCCGAACCGAAATGATTTCAAAAGGAGAATTCGGATGCACGGAATCATCTATCTCGTTGGTCTCGTGGTCGTCGTCCTGGCGATCCTGTCCTTCCTGGGGCTTGGATGACCCCGGCGATTAATCCGATCAACGGCAAAAGGCTGACCGATCGAGCCGAAGCGCCGAGCGGCGCGTCGAAGCCATGGTCACGACGTACGGCGCTGGTTCCCGGATCGGACATGTCCGGGCAACCGCAGCGGAATTTCGCCGAGGTTCCGGCGACCTGCGAATTTCGGCGGGAACTCCTGCGCGTTGGTGCGCGTTGACCGAATACTGAAAC
Source organism: Sedimentitalea xiamensis (assembly GCF_030164465.1). GTDB lineage: Bacteria > Pseudomonadota > Alphaproteobacteria > Rhodobacterales > Rhodobacteraceae > Sedimentitalea > Sedimentitalea xiamensis. The sequence goes on along the minus strand of NZ_JASNJE010000028.1, from coordinate 2,561 downwards.
CATCAACGAAAGGAATTCGCAATGAATTGGGACCAGATCGAAGGCAACTGGAAGCAGATCAAGGGCAAGGCCCAGAGCAAATGGGGCGACCTGACCGATGACGATCTGGATCGCGTGGAAGGCCGACGCGAAGAGATCGTCGGGCTGCTGCAAGAGAAATACGGCAAGGCGCGGGAGGAGGCCGAACGGCAAGTCGACGATTGGTCGCGCGCGCTCTGACGCCGGCGCGGGCGGATTGGCGGCAATCGTCACACAGGTTCGCCGACGTGATTGCATGGAAAGGGCAAGGGGGTCATCCGCCCTTGCCCTTGTGGATTCCGGCCGTTGAGAATTTTGCGGAACCAATGGCGGACAGCGGCTTCAAGACCAAACCGTCGCGCGGAGCCCGTGGCGCTTGCGTCTACCGCTTAGTTCGAGGTGCTACCGGAAAACATGGCCGACCGGGGCTATGGCGAAGAATACTTCGTGGTGCCGGTGCTGGTCGCCCGGCGGATGGCTCGCCGTGTTAGGTCTCTCCCGACGTTCGAACAGCAAGGCCAAGCCAGAAACCGCCAAGCTGACCGACGGGTGTCGCCTCTGGCCGGACGATCCAGGAAGCGGGAGTTCAGGGGCACAATGACGGTCAGGAGTGATCCGACTCTGGGCGGTTGCCTGGGCAGATTTTCCTGAGGGGCGGCTGCCACGGCACAGAGTATATCTTGCCAGGAAGTTATGGTGCCCAGGAGACGTTGCAAACCCTTTGCATCCGCCAAACTTTATTGTTTGATATCAGTATTTTATTCGGATTGAATGAATGCAATGTTGCGGGATCTGTTGCGGGATTTTGGCAGCCAATCGCTTGTGGCTCAATCCGGGGCAGTTTTGATTTACAAGAGGACTTGAGGCAACCACATGCTTGTCAAGTTGCCTTGAGGCTCACAGGGGGGCGAAAATGATTGACAAAGCTCTTTGAGTAGCGCAAGGGATACTCATCAATGCTTCTGAATCACATGCCGCTCGATTCGAGACACAAAGCGAGAAGTAGTATGCGCTTGCCGTTGAACCACTACAGTTTTGATAAGAACGTCGATTATCACTATGATCAGTTTCCGCCTACTTCTTTGGACTATGAGCGGCTTTTCGTTCCGATGGGAGATGCGCGAGCCGCTTTAGCTAGATACGACCAAACACTCTTGGGGCTTCACAACAGTGAATTTCTTGTCAGCCCGCTGCGCAGCCAAGAAGCCGTTGTCTCGTCTCGTATGGAGGGAACGATATCAACGATTGACGAGGTGTTGCGATATGAAGCGGATTCTGACGACGATGTTGGTCCGACAGATGTGCGACCAACAACCTTGGAAGTTGCGCTCTACGCCGCTGCGCTGAAAAGGTCACAGAGAAGTGTCGAGGATGGATATCCCATAAGCGAACATTTAATACGCTCCGCGCATAAGACCTTGCTAGGGTTCGGACGCGGTGCAACAAAAAACCCGGGAGAGTACAAGTCGGAGCAAAACTACGTCGGTGACGATGCAAGGCGGGAGGTTTACTTTACACCAATTTCGCCGGAACAGTTGCCTCCATCCATGGAGAATTTGGTCGCATTCATCAATGGAAACACGCTACCGCACCTGCTCGGTGTCGCAATATCTCATGTGGAGTTTGAAGCGCTACATCCGTTCAATGATGGGAACGGTAGAATCGGGCGGATGCTGATTACACTCTCGCTTTGGAACAAGGGTCTCATCAGCAAGCCACATTTCTATATCAGCGCATTCTTTGAAGAGCGAAAAGCAGAGTATATAGAGCGCATGCGCCAAGTCTCAGCATCGGGAGATTGGACCGGTTGGTGTGAATTTTTTCTTGAAGCCATTGCAGAACAGGCAGAAAGGAACTTGACAACGGCAAAGTCCATCACCGACCTTTACGAAGAAATGAAACCGGTGTTTAGAGAAACTCTAAATTCCCAATGGTCTACCTTTGCACAAGACTTCATCTTCAAGAATCCCGTGTTCCGAAACAATCGCTTCACAACACGCGGCGGCATTCCGAAGCCCACTGCTGTTCGCCTATCTCGCGCTCTAGTGGACGCAGGTCTTCTCATTGAGATCGAGGCAGCGTCAGGCCGTCGGGCAGCACTCTATGCTTTCGAACCTCTCATTCGCCTAATCCGTACGTAAAGCCCTGTATCCAGATGCGTTTGCAACCTGGGGCAAACCTCACAATGTTGCGGGAATCGGTGCGGGAAATCGTAGCGAAATCCAACCCAGGTAAAAAAGTGCATCTAAATCAATGACTTATGGGTAAGCGTGGTGCCCAGGAGAGGCGGAAAACCAAACCAACCCCTGTAAAAACACAATAGATCACAATGTGTTAGCCGATCGGAGAATTGCGATGTGTCCCAAGCGGTGACCTGAATGTGTCCTAAGGTCGGGTCAACGTCAAGAAGAGCTTCGTCATTTGTCAATCGGCATTGAACTTTGACCCCTTATCGGCGTCCAATATTGACCCCCTTTTGCTGAGCAGGCCCGGCGCTGCGTAGCCCTCACATAGCGCAGCGGCGGCGGGCCTGCGGGGTTTCG
>NZ_JASNJE010000027.1 GCF_030164465.1 Sedimentitalea xiamensis | reverse complement strand
CGCCTTTCTTGCCCGGAACGAGGGGTTCGATGCGCGCCCATTGCGCGTCTGTCAGGGTTCGTCTGCTCAAGACCGCCTCCGTTTTCGATCTTGAATCAGAAACTTGCCAGCAAGGGAATCCCTTTAATGAAGACGCCGCCTAGCGGTCGGCGGCAAGCCCCTGCCCGATCAGGCGGGCGAGGATCGTCAGGCGCGCCCTGACCGTGGCGAAATCGGACCCGTTCGCCTTGACCCCTTTCAAAGCCGCCGCGATCGTGCCGGCGACCTGCTCCGCCGGTTCCGGCAGGCGGATCCTGCCGTTCGTGGCGGCGCGACGCAGCCAAGCCGCGTAGAGCGCCGCCAGCCGCGATTCCCCCGCCGCCTTGATGTCGGCCGCCATCGCCACGCCCGTGTCCAGCAGCTCCATTCCGTGCGGCGAGGTCAACATCGCCTCCATGGTATCGCCGAGCTGGGCGTCAAAGGCTGCGGCCAGAACGGAATCCGGCGTCGCATCGCGCCTCAACGCCACGGCGACAGCATCGGCTGCGGTGTCATAGTAGTGCTGCACCAGACTGCGGAAGATGTCGTCCTTGTTGCGATAATGCAAATACACCGCCGGGCGCGACATGCCCGCGCCGCGCGCGATGTCATCCATCGATGTCTTGCGATAGCCATAGGTGGCAAAGGCCTGCCAGGCCGATTGCAGAATGGCGTTTTGCTTGTCCTGAACCGCAGCGTCTTTCATGCTCACTGGCCTGACATTCTCCGCCGGTTTTGTCAATTCTCTATTGACAAAATGACAAAATACGATATTTTTGTCAGAACTCATCCCAAGCCGGAACGGGGCATGCCATGACAACATCACTCACGATCAACGGAACAAGGCACCAGGTGGATCTGCCCGACGATGTGCCGCTGCTTTGGGTGCTGCGCGATGAAATCGGCCTGACCGGAACGAAATTCGGCTGCGGTGTCGCCGCCTGCGGCGCCTGCACGGTCCAGATCGACGGCGAAGCGGTGCGCAGCTGCCAGGTGACGCTGTCCGATGTCTGGGGCGATGTCACGACCATCGAAGGTCTGGGCACACCGGACGCAATGGCCACGATCCAGCAGGCCTGGGTCGATCACCAGGTCGCGCAATGCGGATACTGCCAATCCGGGCAGATCATGCAGGCTGCGGCGCTGCTGGCCGAAAACCCCGATCCGACCGACACCGAAATCGACGATGCGATGCAGGGCAACCTGTGCCGCTGCGGCACCTATACCCGCATCCGGGCCGCCATCAGGGCCGCATCCGCCAAGATGAAGGAGGCCTGAACCCATGTCGCGACTCGGAACAATCGCCCGCCGCACCTTTCTGATCGGCTCGGTCGCCATCGTCGGCGGCGTCGCCTTTGGCGTTTATACGCTGCGCAAGCCGGCCCCCAATCCGCTGGCGCCGACGGAAGGCGAAACCGCGCTCAATCCGTTCATCCTGATCGACCGGCAGGGCGTCACGCTGATTTCGCCCCGCGCCGAAATGGGCCAGGGTGTGCACACCACCTGGGCCGCCCTGATCGCCGAGGAACTCGATGTGGCGCTGCAAGACGTGCGGGTGCTGCACGGCCCTGCCGCCAAAGCCTATTACAACACCGCCATGATGGCGGATATCCTGCCGAACAAGGGTTACGACATCTCCGGGTTCCAGCATGCGGTGGGTGAAGCGCTCGGGGTGCTGGGAAAGCTGGTCAATCTGCAGATCACCGGCGGATCCACCTCGATGAAGGACGGTTTCGTGCGGATGCGCGAAGCGGGCGCGACAGCGCGCGAGACGCTGAAACAGGCGGCCGCCAACCGTCTTGGCCTGTCGCGCGACCAGCTTCGCACCGAGGCCGGCCAGGTCATCGCGCCGGACGGAACCGCCCTGCCCTATTCCGACCTCGCGGCGGAGGCGGCGGATATCGACCCGCCCGCCGTCACCCTGCGGGATGCGCGGGAATGGCAGCTGCTCGGCAAATCCCTGCCCCGAGTCGACATGGTGGCCAAGTCCACCGGCACCGCGGAATTCGGCATCGACATTCGTTTGCCGGGACTGAAATTCGCGGCGCTCAGGATCAACCCGCACCTGGGCGGATCGATGATCGGTTTTGACCCGTCCTCCGCGATCGACATGCCGGGCGTGGAAAGGATCGTCGATCTTGGCAACGGGGTCGCGGTGGTCGCCAGAAACACCTGGCTCGCGCAGCAGGCGGTCGACGCGATAGAGGTCGACTGGGACGTCTCTCCCAACCCGCCGGACACTGACACGGTCTTCGCCCGGATCGCCGAAGCTTTTGATACGGATGAAAATTCTGCCATGCGCGACACGGGCGACGTGGGCGAGCCACCCGAAGGCGCGACCGAGTTATCGGCCGAATACCGTGCGCCCTACCTCGCCCACGCCACGATGGAGCCCATGAATGCGACGGCGCTTTTCACCGGGAACGCGCTGGAAATCTGGTGCGGCAACCAGTCGCCGACCTTCCAGCAGTCGACCTGCGCGGAACTGGCCGGTCTGGATCCGGATGCCGTGAAGATCCACACGACCTTCATGGGCGGCGGCTTTGGGCGCCGCGGCGAACTGGACTTCGCCGCCTACGCGACGAAAATCGCCATCCAGATGCCAGACGTGCCGGTGCAGCTCACCTGGTCGCGCGAAGAGGACATGACCCACGACTTCTACCGTCCCGGCGCGATGGCCCGGTTCAGGGGCGCGGTCAAGGACGGCAAGGCCGTGATGCTGGATGGCCGGATTGCCGGGCAGTCGGCGGCGCGGCAAGCGATGAACCGATGGATCGGCCTGCCGCCGGCGGGTCCGGACAAGATTCACGTGGACGGCGCATTCAACCAGCCCTTCGCGATCCCGAACTACAGGGTCCGGGGCTATCTCGCCGATCTCGGCATTCCCGTCGGGTTCTGGCGCAGCGTCGGCGCGTCGTTCAACGGATTCTTCCATGACACGTTCATCGACGAAATGGCCCATGCGGCGGGGCGCGATCCGCTCGATTTCCGGCTGGAACTGGTGGAGGCCGAACACGCCCCGAGTGCCGCGACGCTCAAGGCGGTGCGCGACATGTCCGGCTGGACCGGCAAGACACCCGACGGCGTCGGGCGCGGCGTCGGCTTCACCTACAGTTTCGGCACCCCGGTCGCGCAGGTGATCGAAGTGATGGACGAGAACGGCACGATCCGCATCAGCAAGGCCTGGATCGCCTGCGACATGGGCATCGCGCTGGATCGCGGCATCGTCGAGGCGCAGATGATCGGCGGCATGGTCTACGGGCTGTCCGCGGCCTGCTACGAGGAAATCACCTTTGCCGATGGCGCGGTGGAACAGCGGAATTTTCCGGACTATGACGCGATCCGGATGCATACGGCACCGATTACCGAGGTCAGCATCCTGGAAACCAACACCTACATGGGCGGCGCCGGCGAACCGGGCACCCCGCCCGCGATGCCGGCGCTTGGCAACGCGCTTTTCGATCTGACCGGAACGCGCGCGCGCGAACTGCCGTTCCGCAAGACCTTCGACCTGCTGATCTGATGCTGTCAGCCCGCCCCGGCCTTCGGGGCGGGCCAGTCCCTCAGCAGGTCCGACAAGGCGGACCAGTCGGTATATTCCTTATCCGCGTGCGGATCGACGGTCTGCCCGTGTTGCGACGCCACATAGCGCATCGCGAGCGACTTGAAGAAATCATACTCGGAAAACCGGAAGGCCCCGGCAAGGTGGTGCGTCGCCCCCGGCGACCACCCCGCACGGTCGCAGAAGTCGGAAGCGATCCCGTCCAGATCGCGACGGTCGCCTTCATCCTGTCCCGCCGCCGCCAGCGAAACCACGAGGAACAGGGTCGGCATGCCGTTCAGCATTTCACCATGCGCCGTCACGAAATCCGACAGCTCGGCCTGAAGCCGGCCAAGGTGGACCGAACCGGCCACGATGACAGCGTCAAACACCGCGAGGTCGATCGGATCGGCCAGCGCGACCGGCAGCACCTCGGCGCTGTGGCCCTGCGCGAACAGGGTGTCGGCGCAGAACCGGGCGATCTTGCGGGTCTGGCCCTCGGTCGAGGCATAGCAGATCAGGACTTTCACCTTGCCCTCCCCCTTTGCGCGTCACCAGAGCGACCCTGGCGCAACGGGCAGCACAGGAACAACCGCGGGCCGGTCACGCCGATTTCTGAAGCGGCACCCGCGCCGACCATGCGCGCACCGCATCGCCAAAAGCCGTGAACAGCGGCCGCGACACCGGATCGTTCGCCGCGTCCCACTCCGGGTGCCACTGGACCGAGAGCGTGAACCCGGCGGCGCCATCCACATAGATCGCTTCCGGTGTGCCGTCGGGCGCGACGCCGTCGATGACGATGCGATGGCCGGGCTTCAGGATTCCCTGCCCGTGCAGCGTGTTCGTCATCACTTCGCTTGCGCCGAACAGACGGTGAAAGGTGCCGCCCCTGGTCAGGGTCACGGCATGGCGCAGGGCGAATTTCTCTTCCAGGGTGCCGTCCGGCGGCATGCGGTGATTCATCCGGCCGGGCAGATCGCGGATTTCCGGGTGGAGCGTGCCGCCCATCGCCACATTGACCTCCTGGAAACCGCGGCAGATTCCCAGGAACGGCTGGCCCCGCTCGACACAGGCGCGCACCAGCGGCAGGGTGATCGCATCGCGGGCCCGGTCAAACGCGCCATGCGCCTCGGTCGCGGCCTCGCCATATTCCTCAGGGTGGACGTTTGGCCGGCCTCCGGTCAGCAGGAACCCGTCGCAGGTTTCCAGCAGTTCCTCGACCGACAGGAAACGGGGGTCGGCGGGTATCAGCATCGGCAGGCAATCGGAGACTTCGGCCACCGCTTCGGAATTGTGCGTCCCGCCGGCATGCGCCGGATATTGATCGTTGATCAGATAGGAATTCCCGATGATTCCAACAATGGGTCGCGCCATGATCCTGCCCGTCGACTGCGTCGAATCGCAGTCTAGGTCACTGACCGATAGATGCGCAACCACATGGGCGGCGGCCCGCCCCGTTCCCGTTGGAACTCGCCCCGCCGTGCCCGAAATCGGGCATTGCAAAGAAACGTCGGTTGGGACCGCCACGCCAGACCCGGCGGTTCCACACTTGCCTGGCCGGATCGCCCTCGCACCTCTGAACGAAGGCGATCCGACCGGCGGACCAAGGCTAGTTGTTCTTCACGGCGTCGATAGAGGCTTCCAGAATGTCCAGGGCTTCCGAGAATATGCCGTCCTGCACGGTCAGCGGCGCCAGGAACCGGATCACGTTACCGTAGACACCGCAGGTCAGCAGAACCAGGCCCCGGTTCAGGGCCTCGGCGCGGATCGCGTTGGCCATTTCCGGGTTGGGTGCCTTGCCGTCGGCCGTGTTGAATTCCGCCGCGACCATGAAGCCCGGTCCACGCACATCCACCATCTCCGGCGTGCGTTCGCGGATCGATTCCAGACGCTGCTTCAGGCGTGAACCCAGTTCGTTGGCGCGATTGCAGAGGTCTTCTTCCTCGATCACGTCCAGCACCGCATTGGCGGCGGCGATGCCCAGCGGGTTGCCGCCGTAGGTTCCGCCAAGCCCGCCGGGCTGCGCGGCATCCATCAGGTCCTTGCGGCCGGTCACGGCGGCAAGAGGCAGCCCCCCGGCCAGGCCTTTCGCCATGGTCGTCAGGTCGGCGGCCACGTCGTAGCCTTCCATCGCGAACAGCTTGCCGGTGCGGGCAAAGCCGGTCTGGACCTCATCGGCGACCATCACGATCCCATGCTCGTCGCAAAGCCTGCGCAGACCGCGCATCAGTTCCGCCGGCGCCGGATAGAACCCGCCTTCGCCCTGAACCGGCTCGATGATGATCGCGGCGACGCGGCCAGGGTCCAGATCGGCCTTGAACAGCTTGGTCAGCGCGCCCAGCGCCTCTTGCGTCGAGGTGCCGTGCAGTTCGATCGGGAACGGAACATGATAGACGTCGGGCATCATCGCCCCGAACCCCTTCTTGTAGGGCATGACCTTGCCGGTCAGCGACATGCCCATGAAGGTGCGGCCGTGAAACGCCCCGCCAAAGGCGATGACAGCCGGCCGGCCGGTGGCGGCCCGCGCGATCTTGATCGCGTTTTCAACGGCTTCCGCCCCGGTTGTGACGAAGACTGTCTTCTTTTCGAAGTCCCCCGGCACCTTGTCGTTCAGACGTTCCGCGAGCCGGATGTAGTTTTCATAGGGCAGAACCTGGTGACAGGTGTGCGTGAACTGCCCCACCTGTTTCTGAACCGCCTCCATGACCTTCGGATGGCAATGCCCGGTGTTGACCACGGCGATGCCGGCGGCGAAATCGATGTAACGCTTGCCTTCGACATCCCAGACTTCCGAGTTCAGCGCCCGCTCGACATAGACCTGCGTTTGCATGCCGACCCCCTGAGCGATGGCGGCGTCGCGGCGTCTGGAGATTTCTGCGTTGGTCATCTCGCTTCCTTTCTGGCTGGTTGGGAGCACGAATCCCAAGGAATTTCCGGCCACCATAGGGTGTTCAAAATTATTGGAAAGGCTGTTTCTTGATACGGGCAACAGCCTGAAATACAACGATGGGATCGCAAATCGTTCAGGATAACAAACATGTTTGCCGGCATGGAGGAAGACAAGCAACTGGGCCTGCGCCTGAAGCTGTTGCGCGAAAGGTCGGGGCTGTCCCAGCGCGGCCTGGCAAAGGCGACAGGCGTGCCGAATTCCACGATCTCGCTGATCGAATCCGGCAAGATGAATCCCTCCGTCGGAGCCCTGCGCAGAATACTCGACGGGCTGGCGATAAGCCTGTCGGAATTCTTCGCTTTCCAGCCCGAGGCGGAGAAGGACGTTTTCTATGCGGCCGAAGATCTGCCGGAGATCGGCAAGGGCGGGGTGTCGCTGAAGCAGGTCGGGACCAGCCTTGCCGGCCGGGCGATGATGATCCTCAAGGAAACCTATGACATCGGCGCGGACACGGGCCGGGTCAAGTATGGACATGAGGCCGAAGAAGGCGGAATCGTCATCGAAGGGCGCATAGAGATCACCGTGGGCGATCGGCGCAAGATACTTGGGCCGGGGGACGCCTATTATTTCGACAGCCGCAATCCGCACCGGTTCCGGCAGGTTGGCCCACGGAAATGCGTGATCGTCAGCGCCTGCACGCCGCCGACGTTCTGATCGCCGACGGGAAGTCGACCGACCGCCCCGGTCGATCCTTTCAATTTCGGACGAACCGTCTCGACCTGTTCCGGGATTGGCCATAAGATTTCGCATGCTGTCTGAAAAGGTCATATGATGACGCCTGAAATCGCCCAGAAAATCCTGCAGGATAACTTCGCGGAATGGGTTCTGGCCCTCGACCTGACCGTAATGGAAATCGACTCCGAACATGCGTTGATCCGGATGCCCCTGGCCAGACATCTGGCGCGGATCGGCGGGATCGTGTCCGGTCAGGCGCTGGCCGCACTCGCGGACACGTCGATGGTGCTGGCCGCGATCGCCCATGCCGGAAGCTTCAGGCCCTTTGCCACCACCGATCTGCACACGCAGTTCCTGCGTCCGGTCGTCGGCACGGCCATTCTGTGCAACGCGCAGGTCATCCGGGCCGGACGCGCGCTGGTGTTTGCGAAAGCCGGGATGACCGAGGAAGACAGCGGCAAACCGATTGCGACCGCCAGCGCGACATTTTACGCCCCATGATCCTGCGTCTTTTCCTGATCCTTGGTCTCTTGACCGGGTGCGGTCGTCCGCTGACCGATACCGAAACCGAATTCGCGCACATGCTGCACGGCAGCGGCATCGACACGAACCGGGTGCGGCTGGTCGAAGGAGCCCCCGTCGCCGCCGTCACCTTTCGCCGCAAACCGCGGCCGCGCCTGGCCTGCCGGGAACGCATCCTGCCGCCCCTGAAGGACGAGATCGTCACCAGCAAACCCGCCGCCGTCACCCTGTTCAACCGGGTCTATTTCGTCCGGGACTGGTATCTCGACGACTACCTGAAAGATTATCCCGAACGCCTGAACCTCGTTGAATCCATGTTGCTGGCGCATGAACTGACCCATGTCTGGCAGTGGCAGAACCGGGAGCGCACCGGCTTCACGCCGCTTCTGGCCGCGGCCGAGCACGGCAGCGTGGACGACCCCTATCTCTTCGATCTGGACAGTGCCCCAGATTTCCTGAGCTACGGCTACGAACAGCAAGGGGCGATCGTCGAGGAATACGTCTGTTGCCGCGCCCTCGCCCCGGACGCAGCCCGCACGCACCGGTTGCACCGGATGCTGAAAGATGCCTTTCCGGTCGCCGATCTTCCGGGGGCGCGGCGGGAAAGCGACGTCTACCTGCCGTGGAAGGGGGTGGAATTGAAGGGGATCTGCGACTAAGGCACCTGGATGCTTTCCAGGTAGGCCAGCAGGGCGGCCAGCGGGCGCGGTGTCGGCGTCAGGGTGCCATCCACTTCGACCGGGACGAGATCGCCCTGGAGCAAAGCGCCAAATTCCGGCATCACTTCTTTTGAGTGCTTGCCGCGCGCATAGCCATCGATCTGCGACATGACCTGCGCCCGCGGAAACACACCGTCGTTCCGGGCCGCGATGCGCGTCAGGTCCGGGGCGATTTCCCCGCCGATAAGGCTCTCGCCGCCTTCGGCCCTGTATCCGTGGCAGGCCGCGCAATTGTCCGCGAAGAGCATCGCACCCTCGTTCGGACCCGGCATTTCGTCGACCGTGCAGGCGGCCATGAACGCAACGGTCGGAATCGTCGACAAGATCTTCCAGTTCATGCCGTTCTCCGGGTTCAGTTCGTCTGGATCGATTGCAGATACGTCAGCAGGTCGACAACCGGTTTGCTGGTCAGAATCGGCTGGCCGTTGGGCGCCTTGATCGACGTATCCTCGCCCTCAAAGAAGAACCCGTAGACGGGCATCGGGCTGCCGTGACTGACGAGAGGGTCGCGCCCGTCGATGCGTCTGACCACCCGTTCCATCGGAAACACCCCGTCGTTTCCGGCCGTCAGCATCGTCAGATCGACAGGCTGGACGAGCAGCACGCCCGCCATCGGCCCCTGACCGGACGCCTCGATCCCATGACAGGTGGCGCAATGCAGCCTGTAGATCTCGGCACCGGTCTGCGCGTCCTGCGCGGCCACCGGAAAAGCCGCGCAGGCAAGGGCTGCAATCAGGCTGTTTCGAAACTTGCTCATGTGGTCTTCTCCCGTTGAGATGGAGGTCGCGGCTTAGCGACAGGCTTTACCAAGGATCCCGCAGACGCAATGATTCAGATCAACGCGATGCCGTCAAGGTTTCGCGATGAATTCCCGATACCGCCGGATTTCGGCGCCTTCAACCGCGGCCGGCGGCGCAAGATCCCGTCTCAACCTTCCAGCAGCCGGCCGTTTTCCAGCCGCAGGACCCGGTCCATGCGCCCGGCCAGTTCAATGTTGTGAGTAGCAATCAAGGCGGACAGGCCGGTGTCGGAAACCAGATCCATCAGCACGTTGAACACCTGATCCGACGTGCCCGGATCGAGATTCCCGGTCGGTTCGTCTGCCAGCAGCAGGCGCGGTTCATTGGCGAGCGCCCGGCAAAAGGCGACGCGCTGCTGCTCGCCGCCCGACAGCGCGGCGGGCCGGTGATCGCTTCGCGCCGCGATGCCCACCCGATCCAGCAGGGCGGCGGCGCGATCCTTCGCGGCTTGCGGCGGCGTTCCGTTGACAAGTTGCGGCAGAAGGACGTTTTCCATCGCCGAAAACTCCGGCAGCAGGTGGTGGAACTGATAGATGAACCCCACGTCGCGCCGCCGGACCCCGGTGCGGTCCCGGTCTCCCTTGCCGGTCATGTCCCGCCCGCAGATCGAAATCCGGCCCGAATCCGGCAGGTCGAGCAGCCCCGCGATATGCAGAAGCGTCGACTTGCCCGCGCCCGATGGCGCGACCAGTGCCACGATCTCGCCCGGCGCGAGGGTCAGGTCCAAGCCATGCAACACCCGGACCTCGCCGGGCATTCCGCGTTTGTAGGTCTTGGCGACGGTTTCGAGCTTCAGGACCGGATCACTCATAGCGCAGCGCCTCGACCGGGTTCATGCGGGCCGCACGACGCGCCGGAAACAGGGTGACCAGGAAGGACAAACCGAGCGACAGGGCCACGGCGGACAGCACATCCGCCAGCTTCAGTTCGGCGGGAAGATTGTAGATGCCGCGGATCGACGGGTCCCAGACCCCTCCGCCCATCGCATAATTCACGAAAGAAAAGATCGGGTCGATATAGATCGCGAACAGGCAGCCCAGGATCACGCCCATCGCGGTTCCGATCAGCCCGGTGAAAGCACCGCAGATGAAGAAGACGCGCATGACAGAACCTTCGCTCAGCCCGATGGTGCGCAAAATGCCGATGTCGCGGCCCTTGTTCTTCACCAGCATGATCAGTCCGGACACGATGTTCATGGCCGCGATGAGAACGAGGATCGAAAGGATGATGAACATCACGTTGTCCTCGACCTCGAGCGCCCGCAGGAACCCGCCCGACGCATCCCGCCAGGTCCAGACAAGCGCGCCTTCGCCCGCGGCGCGCAGGATCTCAAGCGACAGGTCTTCGACCCTGTCCGGGTTCTCCACCATGACTTCGAGTTCATCCGCCACGCCTTCGCGGTTGAAATAGGCCTGCGCTTCGGCAAAAGGCATGTAGACGCGGGTGCGGTCGATATCGTAACGCCCTGCCGTAAACACATAGACGACCTCGTAGGCATTGACCCGCGGGCTTGTGCCGAAAGCCGTCTTGACCCCGTTGGGCGAAATGAGCTTGACCCGGTCGCCCACCGTGACGCCGATGCTGCGGGCCACACCGGACCCGAGCGCGATCCCGTCGCCGAATTTCGAAAGATCGCCATAGGACTGCTCGGCAGCCGCGATGCCCGGAAGGCTGGCGAGATCCTCGGCCGAGATCCCGAACACCTCGACACCGGCGTTGCGATCCTGTGCGCTGGCCATGACTTGCCCCTTGACGAGAGGGGCGACGCGCGTCACGCCCTCGACCTGCGCCACGCGGTCCGCGATCTCGCGATAGTCGCTCATGGTCCGGTCCACGCGGTTCTGATCGTTCACCGCGCCGGCGCTGTAGACGGTCACATGCGCGTTGGCTCCCAGGATCGTGTCGACGAATTCGGCGCGAAACCCCGAGCGCACCGCCAGCGTCGCAATCAGCGCGAAGACCGCCAGGGTGATGCCGACCAGGCTGATCCAGGTCATCACGCTGACCCCGCCCTCGGCCCGCCGCGCGCGCAGATAACGCCATGCGATCATCCATTCAAACGGGGCAAAGGGGGGCGTGTTCCGGGCCATGAGGACTCCTTTTGACGTATCCGGATACCTGATCTTCGGCGTTCCTATGGTCAAGACAGAATGAAATGTCACGTGTGAGGAAACATCCTGCTCAATTCAGGTAAGGGGGCAGCCCCGCTGCCAGTGTCGGGCGCCGTTTGGGTGTATTTCGATTCCAAAACCTACGTTGTAGCCGCTTCCACTCCTTCCACGCTCGGTAAGGTAAGGGCCCATTTTTCGCGCGGCTCCGGTCCTGGCGCTCGCGCAAACTGGCAGGTCCATCCGCCTTTTCCGGCACCTCGCAACACATGCGTTGCACAGCGACACCAGATGACAACTGGACGGGCTGCAAACCAGCGCGCGGCCGGAACACAAAGTCATCCAGTGTCTCGCAATAGGTCACACTGTCGGCCAGCAACCGCTCCGCCGCCGAAAGAGATAGCGCGTAGCAAGCGGCACTGGGCACCGTCTCGACGATCTCCCAAACTGTCCAGCCATTCATGGCGCACTCCGCACCATAGTGCCGATCCGCCGAGAATCCGTCCAGTTTGACAATCCCGAACCGCCTTGTATCGAGCGCCGCTGGCAGTTTCCGGAACTCGGGCGAAACCAGGATGTCATCCTCGCAGACGATGCCTTGCGCCACGCCGCTTTCGACAATCCTCCGCCACGCATTGCGATGGCTTTCGAACACTGCCTGCTCCGACGGCTTCAACTCCCAGCGATCCCGCCAGCTGTGCGGCGCATAGCCTTCACCCTGAAACCCCTCGACCCGTCCATCGACTGCCGGGAGGCGCTCGGCCTCAAATCCGAACTCGGCAAACTGGTCACGCACAATTTCCCAGCGTTCGGTCGCATCATCCAGCGAAATCACGATGGGGTGAAAAAGCGTTCCTGCAGGTACCGTTGTCTTGCCGCTTTGCGCGGGCAGATCATCTTCGGACACAACCTTCACGCCTTCCATGTTCCCGGACTGATTGCAAACCGCGCCTTCAAAGCACGGAGGTCTGACGCGGACATCAAGCCGCGATATCCGAACGCAACGTCTTGCCGTCAAACCGCAAGCATGTCGATGACCTCTCCACCGAGACTTCAGGGATATTGTCGGCAAATCGGCCTTCACGACGCGCCCGGTTCAGATAGTCCACCATAACCCTGGTGTTCTCAGCCCATTGGCGTCGCAGCTTACGTTCCTTTCGAGGCATCATGCCCATCTCAGACAGGCGACGCCGAAAGCGTATTTTCAGGCGCGAGAACAGATCGCGGCGTTGCGGGCGGCGAAACGCCGATGCCTCATATCCCAGATCGCTCAGCCCCTTGGTGAAAAAATCACATGCCACCTTGTCAAGGTCCCGTATGTTGGCCGCATGGCGGCCAAACCAGGGTTTGTCGCCCGTGCTAAAATGCGCAAAGATCGGAACCAGGTCTTTTTCAAGACCGAAATTCATGATCGAATACTGAAAATTGTAACGCGGCGAGAAATCTGTCCATTTGCCTTGCAAGTAACAGTTCAAGAAGTCCTGATCGAACATAGCGATCGTATCCTTGTACTTCGCCACATAGTTCGAGAGCTCTCGCGCCCAATCCGTCTGCACCCAAAGCTTGGGAGTCAGGATCAGCACTCCCGAATTAAAATATTCAAACTGCTCCACGCCGATCGAGCGCAACCATCTTTTCTTTTTTTCGGTGGGAGACAAACTGTCTGCGCCGCGTTTCGCAGTGGGTGCATTGTCCAGAGCCGCATAGTCCTGAACGCACCCCACTCCACCTGGCAAGGGTGCCTCCCACAAAAACGGGTCAGCCCGCATCGGCATGATATCCGCATCCAGATAGACCACACGGTCATAATCCAGCAAGAACTGCGGTGCGAAAATCCGCAGGTAGACCACCACGGGCCATTTGGCATCTGTCGGCAAATCCGACGGGGCACAAGGCGTCAGACGATTGAGGTGGTGATGTACCCTCAGATCTGTAAGATGCACCTTTGGCAGTTCTGTCAGAGTCGTATCTTCGACGAAGATGTGGATATCCGCGTCGAACAACCTCAGTAGTTCTTGGCTGATGGTTTCGCAAAGCGGGAAATACCCCCGGTCAACGACAAAATAGAAAGCATGGCGGCTCATGCTTTGGGTTCCGCATAAAGCCAGGACATCTTTTCGGCGCGCCACTCATCGAGGATCAATCCTTGTTCGAGCATCCGCAATTCGGCAAGTTCGGGGAAATCGTCAAAGACGCGGCCTGTCTCATTAATCAGTTCAATGTCGTGACTTGGCGAAAGCACGTCAAGCAACTGCTGGGTCACGCCTGGGCAGAACATGTCATGCAATTCGACTAGGAACAACGACCGTCTGAGCACGTCTTGCGGGAAACTTTCGATGCCTGCCTCGCAACCTTCGCAATCATAGATAAAGAGCACCTGCGCATCGTCTTGTTTCAGCCCCAGATCGCAAAGCGGATCCTCGCTGTCAAAACGGGTGAGGGAAGTGACCTCTACTCCATTCAGCTGACTGAACTCCTGGAGCACCGCAGTGGCCTTTTCGTCTATATCATAGGCGAAATAGCGAGGATTGGCGTTCCGCCGCGCCATACCGAGAACATAATATCCTTCAGAGGCGCCGATATTGACCACCGCTGCCAGCGGCAAGGTCAGGAGCGCTTCGATACGAGGATGCAACTGTTGCTCATAGGCACCAAGCAGTTTGGCTGCCACGTCATGATCGCTCCATGCCCCTTCTGCCGGCAAACGCAGCCCTGCAAACGGTCCACGTTGAACGACATAGTCGAGAGGTTCCGCAACTTCTCGCACCAGATTCAGTTTATGTGCCAACGCCGCATCAAAGAACCTTTGCCGGCGATACAACCCGCGTGTCTTGATGATTTCCAGGCCATGCCGGGCGAGGTACTTGTTTAAAGCTTTTCGCATGTAGATGTCCTTTCTCAGCGGCTTGAGCAGACCTTTCTGGCCTCACCAGACGGAGCTATCGTGCAGCATAGATCTCCGCCACTTTGGCAAGCGCCAATTCCGGCGGCAGTTCCTCGCTTTCACCGCTGCGGCGGCTGGTCAGTTCGACGACCCCGTTCTTCAGCCCGCGCGGGCCGACGGTGATGCGCCAGGGAAGGCCGATCAGGTCCATCGTCGCGAACTTGGCCCCGGCGCGTTCGTTGGTGTCGTCGTAGAGCGGCTCCAGCCCCATCGCAACGAGCGACGCGTAAAGCGTTTCGCAGGCGGCGTCCGCTTCGGCATCGCCCTGCTTCAGGTTGACGATGCCGCAGTGGAACGGGGTCACGCCCTCGGGCCAGATGATGCCCTTGTCGTCGTGGCTGGCCTCGATGATCGCGCCCAGGAGGCGCGAGACGCCGATTCCGTGGCTGCCCATGTGCACCGGCACCGCCTTGCCGTCGGCGTTCTGCACCGTCGCGCCCAGCGGTTCGGAATACTTGGTGCCGAAATAGAAGATCTGGCCGACCTCGATGCCCCGGCTGGTCCTGCGTCGCGCCTCCGGGATGGCGTCAAACAGCGCCGGATCATGGGTTTCGTCGGTGCGGGCGTAGGGAGTCGTCCATTCCTTCACGATCCCCGCGCATTCTTCCCAGTCGTCGTAATCCACCACCCGGTCGCCGAATTTCAGGTTCAGTATGTCGCTGTCATAGAACACCTCGGATTCACCGGTGTCCGCGAGCACGAGGAATTCGTGGGTGTCGTCGCCGCCAATGGGGCCGCTGTCCGCGCGCATCGGGATCGCCTGCAGACCCATGCGTTCATAGGTGCGCAAGTAGCTGACCATGTGCCGGTTGTAGGCGTGCAGCGCCGACGGCTTGTCGACGTCGAAATTGTATCCGTCCTTCATCAGGAACTCACGGCCGCGCATCACCCCGAAGCGCGGACGGATCTCGTCGCGGAATTTCCACTGGATGTGGTAGAGCGTCAGCGGCAGGTCGCGGTAACTGCTCACGTGACTGCGGAAGATGTCGGTGATCAGCTCTTCGTTCGTCGGCCCATAGAGCATGTCGCGCCCATGCCGGTCGGTGATCCGCAGCATCTCTTCGCCGTAGTCGTCGTATCGCCCGCTTTCGCGCCACAGGTCCGCCGATTGCAGCGTCGGCATCAGCATCGGGATATGCCCGGCCTTGACCTGTTCCTCGTGCACGATGTTTTCGATGTTCTTCAGCACCTTGAAGCCCAGGGGCAGCCAGGAATAGATACCGGCCTGCGCCTGCTTGATCATGCCGGCACGCAACATCAGCCGATGGCTGACGATCTGCGCCTCGGCGGGGTTTTCTTTCAGGACGGGCAGGAAATAGCGGGACAGGCGCATGGGTGATCTCTTTGTGGACGGCAGTCCGTCGCGGTCTATGCCAATCTGACGCCTCAGGCAATCGGGCATTGGCGTCATGCAGGCGTCGCGGCGGATGGCTCGCATGATCCTCCGCTGTATCGCTTTCTCTTGAAACCCGGCGGACGATGAGCGATGTCAGAACGGAAATCGCAGTGTGGAGCCGCAATGTCGCTTCCCGTCAAGGATCAGCTCAGATACTGGGGCGTCGCCGCCGTCACCTTTGCCATCGTGCTCTGGTTTCTGGGGGATGTCCTGCTGCCTTTCGTGCTTGGCAGCGCGATCGCCTATTTCATCGATCCGGTTGCGGACCGGCTGGAACGGGCCGGGCTGTCACGGGTGGCGGCGACGGCGGTGATCACCGTGGTTGCGATCCTGATCGCGGTCATCATGGGATTGCTGGTCATTCCCGCCCTGGTCAAGCAGATGGTGGATCTGATCAACATCATGCCGCAACTGATGCGGGACCTTCAGACCTTCATCGCGCGGCAGTTTCCGTCGATCTTGGTCGAGGGGTCGACCGCCCGTGAAACCCTGAGCACCATCGGCGACGCGATCAAGAACCGAGGCCCGGAACTGATCGAAGGCGTTCTCGGCTCGGCCCTTTCGTTTCTCAACATTATCATCCTGCTGGTGGTGGTGCCCGTGGTGTCGGTCTACATGCTGCTCGACTGGGACCGGATGATCGCCCGCATCGACGAGCTGCTGCCGCGCGACCACGCGCCAGTGATCCGCCGCATCGCGTCGGACATCGACAAGACGCTGGCGAGCTTCATCCGGGGAATGGGCACGGTCAGCCTGATTCTGGGCACCTATTATGCCGTCGCCCTGATGGCGGTCGGCTTGCAGTTCGGGTTGGTCGTGGGATTCGTTGCCGGGCTTGTGACCTTCATTCCCTATCTTGGCGCCATGATCGGAGGCACCCTGGCGATAGGGCTGGCGCTGTTCCAGTACTGGGGCGACTGGGCATCCATCGGACTCGTGGGCCTGATCTTCGTCATCGGACAGGTGGTCGAGGGCAACCTGCTGACGCCGAAACTGGTCGGCAGTTCCGTCGGGCTGCACCCGGTCTGGCTACTGCTCGCCCTGTCGGTCTTTGGCGCGCTGTTCGGCTTTGTCGGCATGCTGGTGGCCGTGCCGGTCGCCGCCGCCCTCGGCGTGATCGCGCGGTTCGGCATCGATCAGTATCTCGACAGCCGTCTCTATCGCGGGCTTTCCGATCAGGACAATCCCTGAAATGGCGGAACAGCTGAGTTTCGACTTGCCAGCCCGTCCGGCGCTGGGGCGGGATGATTTCTTCGTCTCTCCCGCCAACGCGCTCGCAGTGGCGATGATCGAGTATCCGGACACCTGGCCGGGGGGAAAACTCGTCCTCTCCGGCCCCGCAGGGTCCGGCAAGACCCATCTCTGCCATGTCTGGGCCGCACACACGGGCGCCCGGATCGTCAAGGCTTCGGCGACGACGGAACGGGATGTGCCGGCCCTGGCCGCAGGCCCGGTCGCCGTCGAGGACGTGCCCGAGATCGCGACGGACGAGACGGCGCAGAACGCATTGTTTCACCTGCACAACCTGGCCCTGGCCCAGGGAAACCGCCTGCTGCTGACCGGGCGGCCGTCGCCCAATCTCTGGGGACTGTCCCTGCCCGACCTGCAGAGCCGCGTTCAGGGGGCGACCCACATCGCCCTGTCTCCACCCGATGACCCCTTGCTGGCGGCGGTGCTCGCCAAGCTGTTCGCGGATCGCCAGATCACGCCCAGGCCCGACGTGATTCCGTTTCTTCTGCAACGCATGGACAGGTCTTTCCTGGCCGCCGCCGACATCGTCGACCGGCTGGACCGGGCCGCGTTGTCGCAGGGACGCACCCTGTCGCGCAAACTCGCCGCCGGCCTGCTTGGCCATATGGATAAGAGCACATAGAATCTATACGTTTCTGTCACACAGAGACTCTATTGGACGGATCATGACCAACGCAGACTTCCTGGCTTCGCCGTTCTTGCCCGCCGTCGACCTGCCCGATCTCGATATCTCCGGGCCGGGCCGCTTCTACAACCGGGAACTCAGCTGGCTGGGGTTCAACTGGCGCGTGCTGGAAGAAGCCGAAAACGCGCGTGTTCCGTTGCTGGAACGGCTGCGTTTCCTGTCGATCTCGGCCAACAACCTCGACGAATTCTACACCGTGCGGGTGGCCGGTCTGCGCGAACTCGCGCATGCGGGAAACACCACGCCCGCGGCGGACGGGCTGACGCCCGCAGAGCAGCTTGTCCTGATCAACGAGAACGCGCGCCGGCTGATGCAATCCCAGCAGCGGGTTCTGACCGCGCTGCAGGACGAAATGGAAGACGCCGGGATATCGGTGCTGCGCCGCGATGAACTGACCGACCCCGACAAGAGTTTCCTGGCCGAATTCTTCCTGAACCGGGTATTTCCCGTCCTGTCGCCGCTCGCCATCGACCCGGCGCATCCCTTCCCGTTCATTCCGAACACCGGTTTCTGCCTGGCGCTGCAACTGGAACGGACCAGGGACAAGCGGACGCTTCAGGCGCTGCTTCCGATTCCGCACCAGATCGACCGGTTCACCGCCCTGCCCTCGGACCCCGGCTCCCATCGCTTTCTGCCGCTGGAAGAATTGTTGCTGGAACATGTGGACAGCCTGTTCCCTGGCTACAAGCTCAAGGCCCATTTCGAATTCCGCGTCCTGCGCGACAGCGATCTGGAAGTCGAGGAAGAAGCCGAGGACCTGGTGCGCGAATTCGAAGTCGCCCTGAAACGGCGGCGGCGCGGCGAAGTCGTGCGCCTGACCCATTCCGCCGGGGCGCCCGAGAAACTCATGTCCACGATCATGGCGGAACTGGGCGTGGAAACCGCCGAGGTGGTCGAGATCGACGGCATGATCGGCGTCGCGGACCTGGACGAACTGGTGCTGGACAGCCGGCCCGATCTTCTGTGGCCGGCCTTCACGCCGCGCGTTCCCGAACGGGTCAGCGATTTCGACGGCGACATGTTCGCGGCGATCCGGCAAAAGGACATGCTGCTGCACCACCCCTATGAAACCTTCGACATGGTGGTGCGCTTCCTGACCCAGGCGGCGCGCGATCCCGATGTGGTGGCGATCAAGCAGACGCTCTACCGGACGTCCAAGAATTCCCCGATCGTCGAGGCCCTGTGCGAGGCCGCCGAGGACGGCAAATCCGTCACCGCGCTGGTCGAACTCAAGGCGCGCTTCGACGAGGCCGCCAATATCCGCCAGTCCCGCCGGCTCGAACGCGCCGGCGCGCATGTGGTCTACGGGTTTCTCGACCTCAAGACCCATGCCAAGATCAGCACCGTGGTGCGGCGCGAAGGCGACAATCTCGTCACCTACACCCATTACGGCACCGGCAATTATCATCCGATCACCGCCCGCATCTATACCGACCTGTCGTTCTTCACCTGCGACCGCGCCCTGGGTCGGGATGCGACCAAGGTGTTCAATTTCCTGTCCGGATACGCCCAGCCCGAAGCGCTGGAGAACCTGGCGATTTCACCCATCAGCCTGAAACCGCGCCTGCTCGAGATGATCGCCGCGGAAATCGAACATGTGAAGGAAGGGCGGCCGGGCGAAATCTGGGCGAAGATGAACTCGCTCATCGACAGCGAAGTGATCGACGCGCTCTATGCGGCCAGCCAGGGCGGGGTGAAGATCAGCCTCGTGATCCGCGGAATCTGCGGTCTGAGACCGGGCATCAAGGGCCTGAGCGACAACATAAGGGTCAAATCCATCGTCGGGCGCTTTCTGGAACATTCCCGCATCGTCTGTTTCGGCAATGGCCACGGCCTGCCCAGCAAGAAGGCGCGGGTCTATATCTCTTCCGCCGACTGGATGGGGCGCAACCTCAACCGGCGGGTCGAAACCCTGATCGAGATCAACAACCCCACGGTAAAGGCGCAGATCGTCGGCCAGGTGATGGCCGCCAACCTGGCGGACGTCGCCCAAAGCTGGGTGATGGGACCGGACGGGACATTCAACCGCGCCGACCTGCCGGAAGGCGCTTTCGCCTTCAACTGCCACCGGTTCTTCATGGAAAACCCGTCCCTGTCCGGGCGCGGGTCGGCCGGGGCGTCGGATGTGCCGAAACTGACCCATACCGACGACATCACCGGGAATTGACCGCACCGGAACCATCGCGCATTTTAACGAAGAGCCATCCGGGGGCAGCATGACTTTGCAATCAGGAGAATCCGTTCCCGAATGGGGGCCATTCGGCCGGGCGCTGTTCGACAGCCCCAGCGCGCGGGCATTGTCCCGTGTCGGCGTCGTGGACGTCGGGTCGAACTCCGTCCGCCTTGTCGTGTTCGACGGCGCGGCCCGCAGTCCCGCCTATTTCTACAACGAAAAGATCATGTGCGCCCTCGGGGCCGGGCTGTCCGAAACCGGCAGCCTCAACCCCGAAGGCCGCCGCCGCGCGCTGGCCGCTTTGCGCCGGTTTCAGCATCTCGCCGACGGCATGGACCTGCCGCCCCTGACCGCCGTCGCCACCGCCGCCGTCCGCGACGCCAGGGACGGGCAGGAATTCCGCGACGAGGTTCTGGCGGAGACCGGACTGAAACTCTGGGTAATCGACGGCGAGGAAGAGGCCCGGCTGTCCGCGCAGGGCGTCCTGCTCGGCTGGCCCGGCTCCTACGGGCTGGTCTGCGATATCGGCGGGTCCAGCATGGAACTGGCGGAAATCAAGGACGGACGCGTGGGCAAGCGCGTTTCCTCGGCCCTCGGCCCGCTGAAACTGGCGGGACTCCGCGGCGGGCTGCGCGGCCGGAAGGCGCATATCGACGGGGTCATGCGCCAGTTGAGCGACAAGATGGGGCCTCAGCGCGACCGTCTTTTTCTGGTCGGCGGAAGCTGGCGGGCGATTGCGCGCATCGACATGCTGCGGCGCAACTACCCGCTGCGCGTGTTGCATGAATACCGGATGAAACCCAAGGATCTACGCGCCACGATCAGGTTCATCGAAGAAAGCGATGCGGAATGGCTGCGCCTGGAATCGGGCGTGTCGATGGCCCGGATGGCGCTGGTCCCGATCGCTTGCGACGTGCTTGGCCGTCTCGTCCGCACGTTCAAACCCAAGGATATCGCGGTCTCGAGCTACGGCATCCGCGAAGGGCTGCTTTATGAACAGATGCCGCAGCGTCTGCGCGACCGCGACCCTCTGATCGAAGCCTGCCGTTTTGCCGAAGCCAAGGACGCGCGGTTTCCGGGGTTCGGCAAGACATTGTTCGATTTCGTCATGCCGCTGTTCAAATCCGCTCCCGATCAGCAGAAACGGCTGGTCAAGGCCGCATGCCTGCTGCACGACGTCAGCTGGCGCGCGCATCCGGACTATCGCGCGGAAATCTGCTTTGACAACGCCACGCGCGCCAACCTGGGCGGGCTCAAGCATTCGGAGCGGGTTTTCCTCGGTCTTGCCCTGATGCACCGCTATCGCAACAAGCGCGAAGGCACCCGGTTCGACGACATGTTCGGCCTTCTCGACGAGAAACGGCAGCAACAGGCCGAAGTGCTGGGCAAGGCGATGAGATTCGGGGCCATGCTTCTGATGCAGAAGCATGGCAACAAAAGCAGCCTGCGCTGGTTTCCGCAGAAACGGCAGCTGCAATTCCGGCTGTCATCCGATGCCCAGGCTCTGTTCGGCGAAGTCGCCGAAGCGCGGCTGCAATCGCTCGCCACGTCCCTGGGCGCCGAGCTTTCGGTTTCCGTGGTGAAATGAACCCGGTCAGATGTCGGTCTGCCCCGGCGGCGGCGGTTCCACCGGAGGCGTTTCGGAGTCCGGCATCTGTTTCCTGCGCAGGATGATATCGCCGTTCGGCAGGATTTCCGGCGGCTCGTAGGCGCTCCAGTCCTTCACGTCTTCCAGCATCTCGCCGAAGGCGGGCCCCATCTGTTCGAGAAAGCTGGCGATCGCCGGGCCGTATTCCTCGGCGAGCTTGCGCATGTTTTCCAGCGCCGGCGACATTTCCTGCCGCAAGCCGTCGAGGAACAGTTCCAGCCCCTTTTCCATCAGACCGCTTCCGTCGTCCGCCGCTTGCGCAGAGGCGGAACTTGCGGACAGAGCCGCGGCGAGGGCGAGGGCGAAACGCTTTTTCATCGACTCCATATAACCACCGGGGCCGGCGGATTCAAAGATCAGATATCCAGATCCAGCGACACCGGAAAATGATCCGATGCCGTCAGCAGCGCGTTGCGCAGTTCCTCCATTTCCCAGCATCGCGCATCGTCGAACGGGTGCCAGATCCGCCAGGCGGGTCCGCTGGCCATCAGTTCGGGCGACACCATCACATAGTCCAGAAGCGCCCCGAGATAGCGGTTTTCCTCCCGCAACAAGAACCGCGAGGTCGTGGGCACCGCGCCCAGCCTGCGCTCCAGCGCCTTGCGGGCATGCGGGTCGTAAAGATCGTCCCCAAGCAGGATCTCGACCGAAGACCGCCCGAACAGGTTTTCATAGTCGTCCAGACCGGGGCCATCGTTCAGATCGCCCAGCAGAATGACCGGGACGCCCTGCGCCAGATGGCCGTCTATGCGCTGGCGCAGCCAGATCGCCTGGGCAAGCTGCTTGCGCCGGTTGGCGATCGACAGCCGCATCGCCATGTCACGCGACCCCGCCCCGTGCGGTGCCTTGGATTTCAGATGCGCGCCGATCATCCGCAGCCGGGTGCCGCGGGCGGTCCCGATGTCCAGTTCCAGTGGCGGCTTGGAAAACTGCACCAGATCCTCGGTCGCATCGATATCGAGATCGATGCGAAAGGTTCCATCGAAGCGGGGCGCATCCAGGCTGCCCTTTTTGCCGGACAGATCGCCCACCGGATCATGGCGCGCGGTCAGCATTTTCGGGTCATAGATGAGCGCGATTTCCTGATGGGTCTCGTTGGCGAATCCCATCACCGCCTTGGTGGTGCGCAGATCGAAAGCACGGGCAAAGTTCTCGAGCGCCGCCACCGTGTTCTGCTTGCGCCCGGTGTTTGGGGCTTCGATGATCATCACCGCGTCCGCATCCAGGGCGGTGAAGACCTTGGCCACCGCCTCGATCTGTTCGGATCGGGTCACGTCCTGACGCCCGGACCATCCGTCGTCCAGCACGAGCTGGTCGTTGTCGTCAAAGAGATTGGCGAACCATTCGACATTGTAGGTCGCAATTCGCATCACGCCGCCTTGTCGTTGATGTCTTCCCAGGCGCGGTTGATATCGATCATCCGCCGTTCCGCCAGTTTGATCGCTTCCTGCGGCACCCCCCGCGCCAACATCCGGTCCGGGTGGGTTTCGCGCACCAGTTCCCGCCAGGCATTGCGGATATCGGCGATCGGGGTGTCCGGGGTGACGCCAAGAACCGTATAGGGATCGGGACCGGCATCCGGGACGAACCGCGCCCGCAGCGCCTTGAATTTCGCTTCCGACACGCCGAAGATCTCGGCCACGTCCTCCAGGAACCTGTTTTCCCCCGGATGATAGAAACCGTCCGCCATGGCGATGTGGAACAGGCCTTCCAGCAGGTCGCACAGGGTCTTGGGATCGTCGGAGAACATACGTTCGATGCGGCGGGCGTATTCCTGA
Organism: Sedimentitalea xiamensis; assembly: GCF_030164465.1. Classification (GTDB taxonomy): domain Bacteria; phylum Pseudomonadota; class Alphaproteobacteria; order Rhodobacterales; family Rhodobacteraceae; genus Sedimentitalea; species Sedimentitalea xiamensis. Next base: position 37,859 of record NZ_JASNJE010000027.1, on the reverse strand, counting down.
TACCCGGCGACATCCGTGCGCGCCAGGTTGAACACCCTGGCCGCGCCGGCTTCGTCGTCCCTGGCGATCTGGAACACCTCGCGAAAGGCCGCCACTTCGTCCCGCGTCACGTGACCGTCGGCCTTGGCCATCTTGGCCCCGAGCGCGATCACCGCAATGGCAAAGGCGACGCTCCGTTCGGGCGGCGCGCGCAGACGGTCGAAAACCGCCGTCAGGCTTTCGCCGTTCGCAAGAGCCGCCAGGGCATCCGATATGCGCGTCCAGAGTGACATCGATTCAGTCTACCGCGCCCTGCCCCGAGAGTCAGGTGCGCCATCCGGTCCCGGCGGCAAAATCTTCTGCATCAGGATCAGATCGAGCCATCGGTCCCGTTTGAACCCGACCTGCGGCATGCGCCCGACCTGAACGAATCCCGCCGCGGCGTGAAACGCGACCGCCGGCGGGTTGGCGCCGCTGATCCCCGCGACCAGCACATGCAGACCTTTGTCGGCCGCGACCTCCTCCAGCCGCCGAATCAGCAGCCGGCCGATGCCCTGCCTGCGCGCCCGCGGTGCCAGGTGGATGCTGATTTCGCCGGTATGGGCATATCCGGGTCCGGCGCGGAACGGCCCGAACGAGGCGAAACCGATCACCTGCCCTTCCCGTTCGGCGACCTGAAACGCGGCCCCGAGCCGGTCGATCTCTGCCGCCACGTCCGGAGGGCTGCGTTCCAGTGTTGTGAATGTGACGAGCGTCTGCCGAATGATGCCGTTGACGATCCGGCAGATGTCGGGGGCATCTTCCGGCCGGGCCTGACGCAGCTTCATCGCAGGACCTTGATTCCGTGCGGGGTTTCCATTTCCGCCAGCAGACCGGGCGCGCCCGGCTCAAGGACCACGCGGGTATCGGCAAGGACCGGCTGCAAAATATCGGCCAGCGCATCGGCCTGCGGATGCGACACCAGCAAACGCCGCAAGCGGCACCCGGACCGTGCCAGGGTTGCAGAAGGATGCGTCGGGGTGCTCCAGCAGATCAGCGCCGGGTGCAGGTTGTCAAAGGGCAACATCCCGTCATCGGGAACCGCCATCGTCCAGCGCAGGTCGCCGCGCGCCAGCGGCACCGGACGGCCGGCGCCGGGAAGCCGCGCCAGCACCGCGTCCATGTCATCCGTCGCGCAGATCCAGTTGGTCAATCGCGCCGGCCCCGAAAACCGGTCCAGCCCGAACCATCGGGCGCGCCCCGGCGGCGGCGCGGCGGGATCGACCGCGATCGCTTCCAGGTATAGCGCGTCGGACAGTCCCAACAGACGGTTATGGGTCCCGAACAGGCCGTGCTTGCCGCCCGGCTGAAGCGGCACGCCGAGCGCGCATTCGACCCAGTCGACCGCTTCGGCAAGGGTCGCCCCGGCAACGGCAATGTGATCCAGACGTATCATCAGACGACCTTGCCTTGGACGCGGACTCCGCGAAAGCGAAAAGTCGGAAAAGACCCGACAGGGACCGTCACCGCAGGACTGCATTCGATCCGCCCCGCCCCGATTGCCGGCAAATGCACAACAATATCCGGGGGAAGGCTTCTCGTTACGACGCGGCGTCTCCCGGTGTTGCCAGGTCCGGCGGCGTGATTCTGCCGGACCTGGCCGGTCAAACCGCCCCGATGATCTCCTCGCGGCACAAAGCCGGCAGTGCTGACATGGCGGCGGCCCTTTGGGGGAAACCGCCGCGACTGGCTGCGCGATCGACGCCCGCCGGGCCGATCAGGACCTTGCGCTCCGGATCAGGCGCAGGATGTCCTGCGCCGCTTCAGGAATGTTGGTTCCCGGACCGAAGATCGCCTTGACCCCCTTGTCGTAAAGGAACTGGTAGTCCTGCTGCGGGATGACTCCGCCGCAGATCACCAGGATGTCTTCGGCCCCGGCGTCCTTCAGCGCCTGCACGAGCTGCGGCGCAAGGGTCTTGTGGCCCGCCGCCTGCGACGAGATGCCAATCACGTGCACATCGTTGTCCACCGCATCCTGCGCGGCTTCCTCGGGCGTCTGGAACAGCGGTCCGACATCGACATCGAATCCGATATCGGCAAAGGCCGTCGCGATGACCTTGGCCCCCCGGTCGTGCCCGTCCTGCCCCATCTTCACCACCAGCATGCGCGGGCGGCGGCCTTCGGCCTCGGCGAATTCCTCCACGGATTTCTGGATCGCCGCAAAGCCTTCGTCGCCTTCATAGGCGGCGCCGTAGACCCCCGCCAATGTCTTGACCTCGGCGCGGTGCCGGCCGAATTCCTTTTCCATTGCCATGCTGATTTCTCCGACTGAGGCGCGGGCGCGCGCGGCTTCGACGGCGGCTTCCAGCAGGTTGCCGCCTTCGCGCGCGCGACGGGTGAGTTCTTCCAGGGCAGCCGCGCACGCGGCCGGATCGCGGGACGCCCTGATTTTTTCAAGGCGAGCCACCTGGGAAACGCGGACGGCCGCATTGTCGATATCCAGGATGTCCAGGTGGTCTTCCTTTTCCAGACGATACTTGTTGACCCCGACGATCACCTCGTCGCCCCGGTCGATCATCGCCTGCCGCGTGGCGGCGCTTTCCTCGATGCGCAGCTTGGGCAGGCCGGACGCCACCGCCTTGGTCATGCCGCCCATCTGCTCGACCTCCTCGATCAGCTTCCAGGCTTCGGTCGCAAGGTCATGGGTCAGCTTCTCGACATAATAGGACCCGGCCAGTGGGTCGACCACATTGGTCACGCCGGTTTCTTGCTGAAGGATCAGCTGGGTGTTCCGCGCGATGCGGGCGCTGAAATCGGTGGGCAGCGCAATGGCCTCGTCCAGCGCATTGGTGTGCAGCGACTGGGTGCCGCCCAGGACCGCGCTCATCGCCTCGTAGGCGGTGCGCACCACGTTGTTGTAGGGATCCTGTTCCTGCAACGACACGCCGGAGGTCTGGCAATGGGTGCGCAGCATCAGGGATTTTTCATTCTTCGCCCCGAATTCCGTCATGATCCGGTGCCAGAGCAACCGGGCGGCGCGCAGCTTGGCCGCTTCCATGAAGAAATTCATCCCGATGGCGAAAAAGAACGACAGCCGCCCGGCGAACCTGTCCACGTCCATGCCGCGTTCGATGGCGGCGCGGACGTATTCGCGCCCGTCCGCCAGCGTGTAGGCCAGTTCCTGTACCAGATTGGCCCCGGCTTCCTGCATGTGGTAGCCGCTGATCGAAATACTGTTGAACCTGGGCATCTTGTTGCTGGTGTATTCGATGATGTCCGCGATGATCCGCATGCTGGGTTCGGGCGGATAGATATAGGTGTTGCGGACCATGAACTCCTTCAGGATGTCATTCTGAATGGTGCCCGCCAGAACCGACTTGTCATGGCCCTGCTCTTCACCGGTGACGATGAAATTCGCCAGGATCGGGATGACGGCGCCGTTCATCGTCATGCTGACGCTGACCTTGTCCAGCGGAATGCCGTCGAACAGGATCTTCATGTCCTCGACGGAATCGATCGCGACCCCGGCCTTGCCGACATCCCCGACGACGCGCGGATGATCGCTGTCATAGCCGCGGTGGGTGGCCAGGTCGAAGGCGACGCTGACGCCCTGCTGCCCTGCTGCCAGGCCGCGGCGGTAGAAGGCGTTGGACTCCTCCGCCGTCGAGAACCCGGCATATTGCCGGATCGTCCAGGGACGGCCCGCATACATGGTTGCCTTGACGCCACGCGTGAACGGCGCCGCGCCGGGGATGGAGCCCAGGTGATCGACTCCCTTCAGGTCATCTTCCGTGTATAGCGGTTGAACCTCGATGCCTTCGAGCGTGGTCCAGGTCAGATCGTCCAGCGGGCGGCCGCGCAGTTCGGCTTCAGCCAGCGCCTTCCATTCGTCTTTCTTGGTTGTCATTTGGTCTTCCTCTCGTCGTGTCAGTGCTGGGCAGGTTCGGGCCTGCCCCCGTCTTGTCCGGATCATCCATCGGCCGGGCCAGCCCATCGGCTCCGGCACTCATCCACATCAGGTCATCCGCATAGGATCCGCGGAAAACGGCGATCTGTTCCGCCGGAAACGGCTGCCGCCTGCCATCGCCTTCCGGCAGTTGCGCCGCCCGCTGCGTTTCCGGGCGACCGGCGAAGATCTCATGGGTCGGCAATCCGCTGAACAATCCGCCCCGCGTCCGGCGCGGCCCCCGGAACCCGATACCGTCCTGTTCCGGTTCTGCCGCGTTGTGCCGCATATGGGCCTGAAAGCTCGTTGTGGCGCACCGATGCGCGCCGATCCTTCGGGACAAGGCGGTCCCGCACGGTCGCAGTGGAGAGAAGCGCACAATCATCCCCCGCAACCTCTCGCCACGCGATCGACGCCGCAGTTTTTGCCCCGGAAGGAGCAATCAGCAGTCGCATTCGTGGCGTCCGCGCTTATATTCGAACCAGCGGGAGACACCATGATACGCATACTAGCCTTTGTTTTCGTTGCGACAACGATGGGTGCGGCCCATGCGCAAGCCACGATGGACCAAGGCACGTCACAGGTCTTCCGACCGGCGGACGAAAACGACCTCGGGCAATTTCTCTGGATCAACCGGCCGGTGGTCGTGTTTTCGGATTCCCCGGCAGACCCGAGATTTTCCGAACAGATGGAATATCTCGAAAAGGGTGTGGACATGCTGATGGAGCGCGACGTGGTGGTTCTGACGGATACCGACCCGGCCGCGAAATCCCCCCTGCGCCAGAAACTGCGCCCGCGCGGCTTCATGCTCGTGCTGATCGGCAAGGACGGCGAAGTCAAGCTGCGCAAACCGCTGCCCTGGACGGTCCGTGAGATTACCCGTTCCATCGACAAGACGCCGGAACGGGAACGGGAAATCAACCGGCGGCGCGGGTTCTGACGCGCCGCTCCGGCCACCGTGCCGGCACGGCCGGACAGACGATCCGGGCCGCGCCCGACACGGCGGCCTTGCCTTTGGCGGCTGGACCGGATCAGGCGCATCGGTTCACTCGAATTCCATGATGATTTCGTCGACGGCGAGGCTGTCGCCCGCAGCCGCGTTGACCCTGGACACGACGCCTTTGCGTTCCGCGCGCAGGATGTTTTCCATCTTCATGGCTTCGACCGTGCAAAGCGCCTGGCCTTCCTGAACTTCGTCCCCGGCCGCGACATTGATCTTCACGATCAGGCCGGGCATCGGGCAGAGCAGCATCTTCGATGTATCCGGGGCGACCTTCTCCGGCATCAGATCGGCCAGGTCCGCCTGGCGCGGGGTGCGCACATGCACCTTGAGATCCGCCCCGCGCGACCGGATCCGGAACCCGCCGCTGACCTTGCCGACCTTGAGAACCAGCGGCTTTCCGTCCACCTCCAGCGTCGCCAGATGGTCGCCCGGCGTCCAGTCGCTGGTTACGCGCATCCGGCTGCCATCGCCGAAACTGACCGTCGATCCGCCATGATCCGCCGCGATCACCGTGTCGAACCGCTGCCCCTGGAGGGTGACGGCCCAGTCGGTCCCGACCTTGCGTTCATGATTGTCCATCCGCCCGGACACGCGGGTCCGGCGAATCTCGGCGACCCGGTGCATCGCCGCGCAGGCGGCCGCGATGCGCCGCAGGCCGGCCTCCGGCAACTCGACCCCTTCGAACCCGTCGGGATACTGTTCTTCGATGAACGCCGTGGTCATGTCGCCCGCGACAAAGATCGGGTGATCCATGACCGCGGACAGGAACGGCAGGTTGTGGCCGATGCCTTCGACTTCGAAACTGTCCAGCGCGACGCGCATCCTTTCGACGGCCTCGGCCCGAGTCGGAGCCCAGGTGCAGAGCTTGGCGATCATCGGGTCGTAATACATGCTGATCTCGCCGCCCTCATAGACGCCGGTATCGTTGCGCACGGCGGTTTCGCCCTTGGGCGCATCGCCCTGCCACTTGCCGTTCTCCAGCAACGGCCCGGCGGCGATTTCCGCCGGCGGGCGGTAGCGGGTCAGACGGCCGATCGAGGGCAGGAAGCCGCGATACGGGTCTTCGGCGTAAAGGCGGTTCTCGATCGCCCAGCCGTTCAGCTTGATATCGTCCTGGGTGAAGGGCAGCTTCTCGCCGTTGGCAACCCGGATCATCTGCTCCACCAGGTCAACGCCGGTGATCAGTTCTGTCACCGGGTGTTCCACCTGAAGCCGCGTGTTCATTTCCAGGAAATAGAAGTTCTTGTCGCCGTCGACGATGAACTCGACCGTGCCGGCGCTGGTGTAGCCGACCGCCTGCGCCAGGGCCACGGCCTGTTCCCCCATCGCCTTGCGGGTGGCTTCGTCGAGGAACGGACTCGGGGCTTCTTCCACCACCTTCTGATTGCGGCGCTGGATCGAGCATTCCCGCTCGCCTAGGTAGACGCCGTTGCCGTGGCTGTCGCAGAGCACCTGGATTTCGATATGGCGCGGCTGGGTCACGAATTTCTCGATGAAGATACGGTCGTCGCCGAAGCTACTGGCGGCCTCGTTCTTGGAACTCTGAAACCCTTCACGCGCCTCCTCGTCATTCCAGGCGATGCGCATGCCCTTGCCGCCGCCGCCGGCGCTGGCCTTGATCATGACCGGATAGCCGATCTCGCCCGAAATCTTCACGGCTTCGTCGGCATCGGCGATCAGGCCCATGTAACCGGGCACGGTCGATACGCCGGCTTCCTGGGCGATCTTCTTGCTGGTGATCTTGTCGCCCATCGCCTCGATCGCGCCCTTGGGCGGGCCGACAAAGGCGACGCCCGCGGCATCCAGCGCCTCTGCGAACTTGCTGTTCTCGGACAGGAAGCCATAGCCGGGATGCACCGCCTGCGCGCCCGACTGGCGAATCGCGTCCATCACCTTGTCGATCACGATATAGGACTGGTTGGCGGGCGGCGGGCCGATATGAATGGCTTCGTCCGCCATCTGCACGTGCAGGGCCTGCCGGTCCGCGTCCGAATAGACGGCGACCGTCGATATCCCCATCTTCCGGGCGGACTTGATGACTCGGCAGGCAATTTCGCCCCGATTTGCGATCAGGATCTTGTTGAACATGGGATGTCCTTCGTCTGGGTTGATGTCGAACGCAAAACGCCGCCCGAGGCCCGTGGCCAAGATGCGGCGTGTCGCGAAATCTGGATACGCGAAATGGGTCCGGCAACGGCACCCGCCGCCGGCAATCGGGTCTGGTGCGCCCGCGGACAGGCTCCGGTCAGGTCAGTTGCACTTGCCCGGATTCTGGTCGCAATACAGCATGTTCGCCGCTGCGCCCGCGGCCGCACCGGCGTAAACGTTGGTGTCGAGCACCGCCGCGCCAAGGAACCCCGCACCCGCGCCATAAAGGGCCTGTTCGCCGGTTGAATCACCGCAGGCGGAAAGCCCTGCGCATATGGCCAATGCCGTCCAAATGGATGTTGCTCGCATAACGCCCCTCCTTCTTGTGGTCTGGTGGCTTGGGCAGGACAATGATCCCGAAATCCGGCGGACCGCAACAGGAAAGCGGTGGGCCGGCGGCGGTGGGCAGAAGCACGCCGAAAACCGGCACAGCGCTTTGACCGCAAAGAAACGGACGGGCTATCGTTTGAAACGAAAGCCCGCCCGTTCAGGGAAGGGGTACGGAATAGGTAGTCCGCAAGCGACGCGGGAATAAGAACGCCGCCTACAACTTCTACGGTGGCGCATTCGAACATCGAATCCAAGCACAATTTACGTAACGGCAACTTTTGAGCCATTTTTTGCCGATTGTATCCGGATGCGCGCGCAATCATGCCGACATCCCTTTGAAAACATCGGGAAAACTGGATCGAGCCATATCGAGGTCGATCCTCAGCAACGCATCGTAGCTGGCCGGGTCGAAAGGGTCTTCCGCCGCGATCACCTCACGCCCGAACAGCCAGCTCAGGCGTCCGGCGTCCAGATTCCCCCGCTCAAAGGGCTGATCCCAGAAATGCTCCAGCAGCGCCAGAAGAAAGGCCGAATCAGCGCGCCGGTCCGCCGGCTTGCGATCGGAGAAGCGTTCCCGGCGCGTCAGAGGGGTGACGCCCTTCGGGTTGGCGCGGCGGATGGTGAACTGAAAGTCCGTGCCGGGCAATCGGCCAGGAAAGCCTCGGTGTTTCAGCATGTCCGCCACCCGTTTCCGGGCCGCGCAAGCGACGTTCTGGACGAACTTGCCGATCCTGCGTCAGAATCTGCCGCTGAAGCCCCTGGATACCGAGATGGGTTCCGGTTCGGCAACCACGAATTCTTCCTGCGGCGCCATTTCACATGCAGCAACGGCGAAGACCAATCCAACCGCTGCCAAAGACCTGATGCGTGCGAACATCTGCTTCTCCTGACTGCTCTCGATAGACGAACCGGATTTTCCGGCCCGGCCGGCCCCGCGTTGGGAACCCTTGCTGCATTCATGCAATCTGCGTTCAGGATAGTGCGAGTCGCGCCCGAAAAAAACAGGAACCCGATTGGCCGGGCAAGCTGTGGCATCTGCGCCTCACCTGCGACAGGGCCGCGGGAGGCAGACGCAAGATATCGTGGAATCATCAGAATTCCTCCCATATGCAGTTGGCGTTTTCGGGCCGGTAGGCTTCGAAGAACTGCGTTGCCTGCGGGTCGGACGATCCGAAAGGCACATCCCTGTCGGAGAGGGAAATCACCACGCGGGCCGGCGAAAGGTCATAGGTCTTGAGATAAGGCAGCACCAGGGACCCGCAGATATGCTCCATGTCCTGTGTCGCCACATCGTAATCCACGTCGCCGCCGTCGCGCGCGATCCGGGGCGCGAGGAACCGGAAGCGGACCCAGGTCTCTCCCGGAGAGTCATCCACCAGAACCTCGCTCAGAACGACGGGCTGCCCCGACGGGACGGCGACCTCCTGCTGGGCCGCCGACGGCAGGGCGGCCAAGCCCGGCACAGCCGCCAGACAGAGACGGCAGACCGTCCGGATCCGTCTTGCAACACCGATCTGCCCATGGGGCGCGAATTGAGTCACTGCGCCGGTTCCTCCCGCGTGTCGAACCCGGCCAGCGGGATGACTTCGTTCAACGCGATGTCGCCGGAATGGCGGCAGTCCCGGTGCCGGATGCCCGGCGGCTGGAACACGCAAGAGTCTTCTCTCAGGATGTGGCCGCTCTGCCCGTTACATTCGAAGACCGCGCGCAGCCCCGCCCCGACGAATTTCCCGTCATCGGCATGCGCGATCGTGAAAGCCTGGTTCTTCCAGAAGCGGATCACAGGATGATCTCCTTGTCGTCAGGGCGCAGGATGCCGGGCCGGGGCCTTCGGCGGGAGCATGTCCCGCGCAAGAGCCCGGCAGCCCGTCACAATGGAATGTTGTCGTGCTTTTTCCAGGGGTTCTTCAGGGATTTGTTGCGCAGGCTGGCAAAGGCCCGGCTGACCCGCATCCGGGTGCTGTGGGGCATGATCACCTCGTCGATGAACCCGCGTTCGGCAGCCACGAAGGGGTTGGCGAACCGGTCCTCGTAATCCCTGGTGTGGTCCGCGATCTTGTCGGCATCGCCCAAGTCGGCGCGATGGATGATCTCGGTCGCGCCTTTCGCCCCCATCACCGCGATCTCGGCGGTCGGCCAGGCATAGTTGAAATCGCCGCGCAGGTGCTTGGAGGCCATCACGTCATAGGCCCCGCCATAGGCCTTGCGGGTGATCACCGTCACCTTCGGCACCGTCGCCTCGCCATAGGCGAAGAGCAGCTTGGCGCCATGCTTGATCACCCCGCCATATTCCTGGCCGGTGCCGGGAAGAAAGCCAGGCACGTCCACGAAGGTCAGGATCGGGATTTCGAAGGCGTCGCTGAACCGCACGAAGCGCGCCGCCTTGCGCGAACTGTCGATGTCCAGACAGCCGGCCAGAACCATCGGCTGGTTCGCCACCACGCCCACAGTCTGCCCCTCCAGCCGGATGAACCCGGTGATGATGTTCTTGGCGAAATCCTCCTGGATCTCGTAGAAATCGCCCTCGTCGGCGACCTTGGTGATCAGTTCCTTCATGTCATAGGGGGTATTGGCGTTTTCCGGGATCAGCGTATCCAGCGAATTCTCGACCCGTCCGGGTTCGTCGAAGAACGGGCGCACCGGCGCCTTGTCGCGGTTGTTCAGAGGCAGGAAATCGACCAGACGGCGCACCTCCGCCAAGGCCTCGACGTCGTTCTCGAACGCGCCGTCCGCCACCGAGGATTTCCGCGTGTGGGTCGATGCGCCGCCGAGTTCCTCGGCGGTGACGACTTCATTGGTCACGGTCTTGACCACGTCCGGGCCGGTCACGAACATGTAGGAGGTGTCCTTGACCATGAAGATGAAGTCCGTCATCGCCGGACTGTAGACCGCGCCACCCGCGCAGGGCCCCATGATCACGCTGATTTGCGGCACCACGCCCGAAGCCATGATGTTGCGCTGGAACACCTCGGCATAGCCGGCAAGGCTCGCCACGCCTTCCTGGATGCGGGCGCCGCCCGAATCGTTGATGCCGATCACCGGCGCCCCGTTCTGCATCGCCATGTCCATGATCTTGCAGATCTTCTGGGCATGGGTCTCGGACAGTGAGCCGCCAAAGACGGTGAAGTCCTGGCTGAACACATAGACCATGCGGCCGTTGATCGTGCCCCACCCGGTCACGACCCCGTCGCCATAGGGGCGTTGTTTCTGCATTCCGAAGTCGGTGCAGCGGTGTGCGACGAACATGTCGAACTCCTCGAAACTGCCCTCGTCCAGCAGCAGCTCGATCCGCTCGCGCGCCGTCAGCTTGCCCCGCGCATGCTGCGCGTCGATACGCGCCTGCCCGCCCCCGAGACGGGCGGCCTCGCGTCGATCGGTCAACTCGGACAGAATGTCTTTCATGATAGAGGTCCCCACTTCGATTTTGGCGAACCCTACAGAACAACGCGGCCGGGCCAAAGCATTAATCCGAATATTTGCAAATCATGCACCCATACAAAAAAGATAAACGCAAATTAGCTAATTAACACATTAAGCCATGGACCCTTTCCACCCTTTGCGGCGATACTCCGGCCCGTGCCATGACAGAACATCCAGCCATACGATTCCTTGACAGGACCGCCCCCCCGCACATCGCAACGCTCATCCTGATGTCGGGGCTGTCGGCCCTGGCCATGAACGTGTTCCTGCCCAGCCTGCCCAACATGGCGGACTATTTCCGCACCGACTACAGGCTGATCCAGTTGTCCGTGGCGCTGTATCTCGGGGCCAGCGCGACCCTGCAGATCTTTATCGGCCCGATGGCGGACAAATGGGGGCGGCGCCCGGTCACGCTGGTCGGAATGCTGCTGTTCCTGCTGGCCACGCTCGGCTGCATCCTTGCGCCCACGGTCGAGATTTTCCTGACCTTCCGAATGATGCAGGCGGTCGTCGCCGTCTGCATGGTGCTCAGCCGCGCGATCGTGCGGGACATGTATTCCCAGGACAAGGCCGCCAGCATGATCGGCTATGTCACCATGGGCATGGCCGTGGTCCCGATGATCGGCCCCGCCATCGGCGGCGTGCTGGATGAAACCTTTGGCTGGAAAGCGAATTTCTGGTTGCTTTTCGCCCTGGGGCTCCTGACCCTGGCGCTGATCTGGGGCGACCTCGGCGAAACCGGAAAGAAAAGCGGCCTGACTCTCGCCGCGCAGTTCGGCGAATATCCGGAACTGCTGCGCAGCCCGCGGTTCTGGGGCTATTCGCTTGCCGCAACTTTCGCCTCGGGCTCGTTCTTCGCCTATCTCGGCGGCGCGCCCTTCGTCGGAACAGAAGTCTACGGGATGGACCCCGGAATTCTGGGACTCATGTTCGGGGCACCCGCGGTCGGCTATTTCACCGGAAATTTCCTGACGGCGCGCTTCTCCGTCCGTTTCGGCATCAATCAGATGATCGTCTGGGGCTGCGCCTTCAACTGCATCGGAGTCGCCCTGTCGCTGGCCTTCGTGTTCGCGGGCGCCGACTCGCCCTACAGCTTCTTCGGACTGATGGTGTTCGTGGGCCTGGGCAACGGCCTCGCGATGCCCAATGCCACGGCGGGCCTGCTGTCCGTCCGCCCGCGCCTGGCGGGTACCGCCTCGGGGCTGGGCGGCTCGATCATGCTGGCCGGCGGCGCGGCGCTGAGCGCGCTGGCCGGGGCGCTCCTGACCCCTGAAACCGGATCGCTACCGCTTCTCCTGATGATGCTGACCACGTCCGTGCTCGGCATGGCCGCCATCGTCGCGGTGATCCGGCGGCAACGGAACCTGGGGCTTTAGCCCCTTGCACGGGCCGTTTTGCAAAGTTAGCTTTCCGGAAAACCCATTTTGCAAAGGGGCTTCATGGCGACCCAGAAACTCTATGCCGGCGCCAAGCTGCGCGAGATGCGAACGCGGCTCAGCCTGACGCAAAAGGATTTCGCCGCCAAGCTCGGCGTGTCCCTGCCCTATCTCAACCAGATGGAAAACAACAACCGCCCGGTCAGCACGACGGTCGTGCTGGCGCTTGCGCAGGAATTCGGGCTGGACGTGACCGAACTGAGCACCGGCGACAGCGAACGGCTGGTCAGCGACATGCGCGAGGCTCTCGCCGACCCGGTGTTTTCGGACATCATGCCGCCGGTTGCCGACCTGCGCCTGACCGCGTCCAACGCGCCGGCCTTCGCCCGCGCCTTCCTTGAACTGCACCGAAGCTACAGGCAGACCCACGAACGCCTCGCCTCGCTGGACGAGGCGCTGGGGCGGGAAGACGCGCGGCTTCAGTCGAGCCCCTGGGACGAGGTCCGCGACTTCTTTCACTACTGCGACAACTACATCGACGCGGTGGACCGGGCGGCCGAGAATTTCGCGGGCAAGGGCGCTGCGACGCAGGACATCCGGTCGCTGGCGATGGCCAGCCTCACCTCGCGCGGGATCGTCGTGGCGCTGGTCGACATGCAGCCGTTGCGCCAGTTCGACACCGACCGCAAGATCCTGCGCCTGTCATCGCGCGCCACGCCGCAGACGCAGGTGTTCCAGTTACTGCTGCAACTTGCGCTGCTGACGCAGGACAAGCTGATCGAGGCGACGCTCGACCTCGCCCGGTTCCATTCCCCGGCGGCGCGGGACATCGCCAAGATCGGGCTGGCGAACTATTTCGCCGGGGCGGCCCTGATGCCCTATGGCGCGTTCCTCGCGGCGGCGCAGGACTGCCGCCATGACCTCGAACGGCTCAGCCTTCAGTTCGGGGCGTCGATCGAACAGGTCGCGCACCGCCTGTCCACGATGCAGCGTCCCGGCGCCAAGGGCATCCCGTTCTTTTTCGTGCGGGTCGATCAGGCCGGGACGATCACCAAGCGGCACAGCGCCACGCGGCTGCAATTCGCGCGGTTCGGAGGCGCCTGCCCGCTCTGGAACGTCCACCAGGCCTTCGAGACGCCGGGGCGTTTCCTGCGGCAACTGGCGGAAACCCCGGACGGCGTGAAATACATCTCGCTGGCGCGGGACGTGTCCAAGCCGGGCGGATCCTTCGGCGCGCCGGTCCGGCGCTACGCCATCGCCCTGGGATGCGACGTGCGTCACGCCGGATCGCTGGTCTATGCCGACGATCTGGATGTGTCCAGGACCGGAACCTTTGAACCGATCGGCATTTCCTGCCGCATCTGCGAACGAAAGTCCTGCCACCAGAGGTCCGTTCCGCCGCTGGAGCGCAAGCTCACGATCAACGAAAATGAACGGGGCGTGCTGCCGTATCAGGTCAGCTGATCTCCGGCGCGGGCGGCCGCGCCGGAGACGGTCTCGTTTCAGGCCGACAGGATCGCCCAGATCTGGTCTTTCAGCATCGCGCGCTTCTTGCGCAGCTCCCCCTCGGCCAGATCCTCCATCGGTTCGACATTCGTTTCCGCCCGGTGCACGGCGCGGTTCACCTCGTGATATTCGTCCGCCAGCTTCGCGAAATGCGCGTTCGAACCCTTCAGCTCGTGCATCTTTTCCACCTTGTCGGGGAATTCCTCGGACAGTTCGTGCGGGGTGTGTGACATAGACTTCTCCTTGATGTCGCCTGTTGGCCGGAAGCTAGGGCTTTGCCGGCGCTCCGCGCCTTGATGCGGATCAAATCCCTCGAATGCAATGCGCATTTCGCCTCGGCAAAGGGCTCAGCGGCGCGCCCGCCGCCACCCGGCCGCCTGCGCCTGCGGTTCGGAGCAGAACCAGCGTTCCCCCTTGGCGGCGCTGATCCGCGTGCGTTCGTAATGTTCCTGGCCCGGCATGTGATAGATCCGCACGCCCCTGGACGAGATATTGCCCTTGATCGCGCAATCCGATCGGGAAGGTTGCGCCGCGCTGGCGCGGGCGGCCCGATAGTCGGACGGCGCCTGCACCCGGCCGGCATGCAGCCCCCGGCCATTGACGGCGGCGGCTTTTTCATCGAGGTCATAGTCCATGGAATAGCGGCGGTAGGCAAAGGCCAGACCGTCGGAGACCAGCGCCCGGCCGATGTCCGCGCCATCGACTTCGCAGCGGGCGACCGTGCGGCCATAGCGGTCGGTATCCAGGGAAACGCAGGTCGCGACGCGGGTCTGGTATCTGGAGCGCACCTGTTCCGTGACCCAGGCGCCGCAGGCCCAGGTCTCGCCGGAGGCACGGTCGCAGGTCTGGTCGGCTTCCGGCGCGTCGATCCCGAACAGCCGCACACGTTCGCTTCCTATGTCGATTGTGTCGCCGTCGATGACCTGTATCCGGCCCGACAGGTCCGCGAGAACAGCAAGAGGCAGGCAGGCGAGAACAAAGGCGGCAAGAAATCTTAACATACCGTTCATATGTGCAGGCAATACGCGCCGCGCAACAGGATTTGTTAAGAAAGGTTAACCCGCTTACCGCTGGGCCGTTCGCCAGTCCGGATGCACCCAGGGCGCGTCGTTGGACGGGGGAAGCGGCGTGCGCCCGAGAAGGTGATCGGACATCTTTTCACCGACCATGATCGACGGCGCGTTCAGGTTGCCGTTGGTTATCCGCGGGAAAATGCTGCTGTCGGCGACGCGCAGCCGGTCCACGCCGATCACGCGGCCGGTCGGATCGACCACGGCCCGCGCATCGTCGGTGCGCCCCATGCGGCAGGTGCCGCAGGGGTGATAGGCGCTTTCCGCATGTTCGGCGACGAAAGCATCCAGTTCCGCGTCGGTCTGAACCGCCGCCCCCGGCTGGATTTCGTGCCTGACGAAAGGTGCAAACGCCGGCTGCGCAAAGATCTCGCGGGTCAGGCGGATGCAGGTCCGGAAGTCCTCCCAGTCCTGCGGGTCGGACATGTAGTTGAACCGGATCACCGGGGCCACGGACGGGTCGGACGACTTCAGCGTCACCGACCCGCGGCTGGCCGACCGCATCGGCCCGACATGGGCCTGAAAGCCGTGGCCCTCCGGGGCGGCCTGCCCGTCATAGCGCACCGCGATGGGGAGAAAATGATACTGGATGTCCGGATAGGGCACCCCGGCGCGGCTGCGGATGAAGGCCGCGCTTTCGAACTGGTTGGACGCCCCCAGCCCGCGTTTGGCGAACAGCCACTGCGCCCCGATCATCGCCTTGCTGACCAGGTTCCAGTGCTTGTAGAGCGTAATCGGCTGGCTGGCGGCCATCTGGATGTAAAGCTCCAGGTGATCCTGAAGGTTCGCTCCGACACCGGGCCGGTCGGCAACCACCGGGAGTCCGTGCTCCGCGAGATGCGCGCCCGGACCGATCCCGGACAGCATCAGCAGTTTCGGCGAATTCAGCGAGGACGCCGCCAGGACGACCTCGCGCCGGGCGCGGATGACGCGACGCCGGCCCTTGTGATCGACCTCGACGCCGACAGCGCGGCCGTCTTCGATCACGACCCGCCGGGCAAAGGCCCGCAGCAGTTCGCAATTGCCGCGTTTCAGCGCCGGATGCAGATAGGCATTGGCCGCCGACCAGCGCCGGCCCTTCCAGACCGTTTGATCCATCGGCCCGAAACCTTCCTGCTTCCGGCCGTTGTAGTCGCCGGTGCGCTGGTATCCCGCCTCTTCCCCGGCTTTCACGAAAGCCTCGAACAGCGGGTTGTCGCGTGGCCCGCGCATCACGTGAAGCGGGCCGTCGCTGCCGCGCCAGTCCGGATCGCCGCCATGCCCGCCGTCATGCCAGTGTTCCATCCGCTTGAAATAGGGCAGCACGTCGGCATAGCCCCAGCCGGTCGCGCCGGTGTCGGCCCAGTGGTCGAAATCCATCGCGTGCCCGCGCACATAGACCATGCCGTTGATGCTCGACGATCCGCCGACGACCTTGCCGCGCGGACAGGCCAGGCGCCGGTTGTTCAGGCGCGGTTCGGGTTCCGACCGGTAGCCCCAGTCGTAGCGCGCCATGTTCATCGGGTAACTCAGCGCCGCCGGCATCTGGATGAACGGGCCGGCATCGGTGCCGCCATGCTCGATCACGAGAACCGACGCGCCGGCCTCGCTCAGCCGGTAGGCCATGGCGCATCCGGCGCTTCCGGCCCCGACGATGACGAAATCGGCCTCCATCACGCTTCGGGGTCCTGCAGGACCGCATAATCGACCATCACGTGATCGCGATAGGCCGGCCGTGTCGTCAGGCGCTGGTAATAGGCTTCGACCGCCGGGTTCACAGCGCGCGGCACGTCGATGGTGAACCAGCGGAACAACAGGTGCCCGATGGCGATATCGGCGGCACTGAACGTGTCGCCACAGACATAGGGCCGATCCGACAGCTGATCGCCAAGCCGCGCGAGATACCCGTTGAACCGGGTCACGGCCTCGGCCAGCGCGGCTTCATCGCGGTCCTTCGCTGCGGTGCGCACCCGCGCCCAGAAGATCGGCACGGTAAAGGCCTGCGCCAGTTCGGTCTTGCCCCACTCGGCCCACATGTCGACAGGCGCGCGCGCGGCGGGATCGGCCGGCCAGAATGCCGCTCCATCGCCGTAGCGCGCCGCGAGATAGCGCAGGATCGCGCAGCTTTCCCAGACCACCAGGTCGCCGTCGCGCAGGGTCGGCACGCGCCGATGCGGGTTCATCGCCGCGTAGCCCGGCGTGTCGAGACCGCCATGCACATGACCGTAATCCAGCCGCTCATGCGCGAGCCCGAGTTCGGCCACGGCCCACATGACAAGCTGCACATTTGACGATGTGGCACGGCCATAGATGGTCAGCATGGCCCTACTCCCCCCGCGGAAAGCGCTGGCTCTCTTCCAGCACGTTCAGGTCCATGTGGTTGCGCATGTAGCGTTCCGAAGCCTTCTGCAGCGGCTGGTAGTCCCACGGGTAATAACCGCCCTGGCGCAGCGCCTCGTAGACCACCCAGCGGCGGGCCTGGCTGGCGCGCACCTCGGCATCATAGGCGGCCAGATCCCATCGCGCCCCGGATTGCGCGCGCAGGGTTTGCAGCGTGCCCTGATGGTCGGGGTGATCCGCCAGATTGGTCAGCTCGTGCGGGTCGGCATCAATGTCGAACAACTGGTCCGGGTCCAGCGCGCAGCGGTTGTATTTCCACCTGCCATGGCGCAGCGACACCATGGGCGCGTCGCTGCCCTCGGCGGCGTATTCGATGGCCACCGGCGCGCTGCGCTCTTCGCCATTGGCCAAGGGCACAAGATCCTGCCCGTCGGTCCAGGGCGCGATCTCAGCCATGTCGACCCCGGCCAGCGCCCCCAGCGTCGGGGTCACGTCCAGCGTCGAGACCGGCGTGTCGATGCGCCCGGCGGGCATGTCGGGTGCGGCGATCATCAGCGGCACGCGGCTGGAGCCTTCGAAGAAGGACATCTTGAACCACAGCCCGCGCTCGCCCAGCATGTCGCCGTGATCGGAGACAAAGACCACGATCGCCTCCTGCCGCGTCTCCTCGAGCACCTGCAGGATCGTGCCGATCTTCGCGTCAAGATAGGAGATATTGGCGAAATAGGCCCGGCGCGACCGGGCGATGTTCTCGTCCGTGATGTCAAAGTTGCGCCAGTCATTGGCGTCGAACAGGCGTCTGGAATGCTTGTCCTGCGCCTCGTAGGGGATAGCAGGCACCGTTGGGGCCAGATGCGCACAATCCGCGTAGAGATCCCAGTATTTCCGCCGCGCCACATACGGGTCATGCGGATGGGTGAAACTGACCGTCAGGCTCCAGGGCCGAGCGTCCCGCCCCCGCGCCAGGTCATAGAGCTTGGCGGTCGCGTGATAGGCCACCTCGTCGTCATATTCCATCTGGTTGGTGATCTCGGCCACGCCCGCGCCGGTGACGCTGCCCATGTTGTGATACCACCAGTCGATGCGCTCGCCCGGCTGGCGGTAATCCGGGGTCCAGCCGAAATCCGCCGGGTAGATATCGGTGGTCAGCCGGTCCTCGAACCCGTGCAACTGATCGGGACCGACGAAATGCATCTTGCCCGACAGGCAGGTGTAATAGCCCGCGCGGCGCAGATGGTGGGCGTAGGTCGGGATGTCGCTGCGGAACTCGGCGGCGTTGTCATAGACCCCGGTGCGGCGCGGCAGTTGGCCCGACATGAAGCTGGCCCGCCCCGGCGCGCAGAGCGGGCTGGCGGTATAGGCGTTAGCGAAACGGGTGGACCGCGCCGCCAGCCGTTTCAGGTTCGGCGCGTGCAGCCAGTCCGCCGGACCATCCGGAAAAAGCGTGCCGTTGAGTTGATCCACCATCAGGATCAGGATGTTGGGGCATGTCATAGGCGGGGCGCCTTCAGCAGATGGAGAACGGACAGGGCCTGGCCGATCGCGGATTCCGGGGTATCCGGATCGTTCAGCGCCGCGCGGATGTAGAGCCCGTCGATCAGCGCCGCCATCGTGTTGGCGGCGGAACGCGGATCGTCCGCAATGCCGCGCAGGGCGTGCGTCAGGTTGGACCGCAGCCGGCGCTGGTAGATCTGCCACAGGCGCAGTGCATCCGGATTGGTCTGCGCCATCACATAGAAGGTCATCCAGGCGCTGATCACATCGGGCGTGAAACAGGACGGTGCAAAGCTCGCCCTGACGATCGCGGCAGCCCGGTCGCCCGGTGCCGCGACGCGCAGCCCGGCGCGGATCTCCGTTCCGAAGTCCGCGAGGATCCGGCGCATGGCGGCCAGAAAGATCTGGTCCTTGCCGCCGAAATAGTGATGGGCGAGCGCGCTGGACATCCCCGCCCGCCGCGCGATCTGGCTGACCGTGACGTCCAGCGATCCGGCGGCTCCGATTTCCGCGATGGTCGCCTTGACCAGCGCCTCGCGCCGGATCGGTTCCATTCCTGTCTTGGGCATGTGATCGGTTCCGCGACTGATGATCCGCGAAGCCTAAAAACTGTTTATTGACTCGTCAATCAATAAAAACACCCGCCCTCGGGCCGTGGTCATTCCGGCCGCCGGTACTCCAGCAGGTTGCCGCGCGGCAGATGCGTCAGGACAAGCCCGTCCGCGGTCAGGCTTTCGATCGCATAGCAGGTTTCGTCGCCCGTTTCCCGGTCCACGCTGACAAGATAGGGTCCCAGGCCATCCGCACCGCCGCATGTGTCCGCGACGCTCAGCCGGTCCGCCCCGGTCGGTCTGTCGCCGTATCGGCCCTGCCGCTCCACCCCGCGCAGGTCGAACCGGTCCTGCGGATCGTCAACCGAAACCCAGGTCCCTTGCAGGGTCCGGATCGCATCTTCCGCATCCGTCGCCGACCGCGCCGCCCCATCGCGCAGCACCGCCATGTCCGTATCGCCTTCGGTGGCCACGACTGTCCCCTGAACGCGAATCGCCGCGGCGGGGTCAAGACCGCGCAGGAAGGACATGACCGGCTCCGCCGTGCGGCCGTCATCCGGCACGACAAAGCGGCGCCCGCCGGCGAAAAACACGCAACCGTTGTCCGCATCGGCCAGACCGCAGCCCTGAAACACCGCGTCAAGGCCGAACCCCTCGCCACCCGCCGCCACGTCCGGGCCTTGCGACAAGACCTCCGACAGGCGAATGGCCGTGTCCACATCGCCGCTTTCAAGGGGAACGCGCCGGAATGCGGCGCTGTCCTGGCCGCGCGACGCGCAATCGTCGGTTTCTTCAAGCCTGAACGGTCCGGCAGAGACGCAGAGCACGGGGCCGTCGTCCGGCGCGCGCCAGTCCGGCGACCTAGCGAAGAGGTAAACGTGCTCGCCGGCCGTCCCGTCCGGAGGGACCGGCGCGCAGATGCCGGGATCGATGGCCCACCAGCCTTCGGACACGCGCTGCCCTTCGGCACCGTATCCGATCGCCAGAACCTGCAATCCCGAGGTGTCGTTGCAAACCTTTACCTCTGCGGCGGCCAGTGCCGGCCCGGCCAAAGCCGCCAGAACCAGGACACGCGCCAGGATTCCCTGCATCCGTTCGCCCTTTTTGTTGCTGCGCCGTCAGACTAGGCGCGACCGGGCAAAGGGCGCAAGCGCTCCCTCATACCTTGGTTGCCGGGGTCGGCGGCGTGATCGGGCCGCGGTTCAGCATCGCCTCGCGCCAGGTGATGAAGGTCACGGAGGCAAGGATCAGCCCGCCGCCCAGCACCACCCAGATATCCACCGGCTCGGCGAACACCAGCGCGCCCAGCGCGGTCGCCCAGACCAGTTGCAGGAATGTGACCGGCTGGGTCACGGCAACCGGCGCCGCCGCAAAGGCGAGCGTCATCGTGTAATGCCCCGCAGTGGCGAAACAGGCGACGCCGAACAGGATGCCCAGTTCCGCCAGCGTCGGCGTCACCCAGACCGCGGCGGCGAAGGGCGCGAGCGCCAGTGTCACCCAGATCGACAGCATCCCGACCACCACCGCGGCGTTCACCCGGTCCGCCGTCACCTTGGCCAGCAGGTAGGAACCGCCGAAAACCACCGCCGCGAGCAGCATCGCAAGATGTCCGGGCAGAATCTCGCGAAATCCGGGCCGCAGGATGATGGCCGCCCCGATCAGCGCCACGACAACCGCGAGAATCCGCCGCAATGCCAGCCTTTCGCCAAGGAAGATGGCCGCCCCCAGGGTCACGTAGACCGGCGCCAGGTAGTTGATCGCCGTCACCTCGGCCAGCGGAATGCGCGTCATGGCAAAGAACCACAGCATCACCCCGATCGCGTGCAGCACGCCGCGTGCGCCGAACAGCGCCAGGAGCCGCCCGGAAATCCGGGTGCGCAGCATCGGACGCAGCATCGGGATCAGGAACACCAGTCCAAGGGCATAGCGCAGGAACGCCTGCTCCGCCGGCGGAATCCGCGGCCCCAGGTATTTGACGATCGCCGTCACCGCGACGAAACACACGCCCGTGACCAGCATCCAGAATATCCCGACCATCGGGCGGGCAGTGCGTGCGCTCTCCATGCGGGTGTTGAACACCCAATCCGGCGCGGGTTCAACCCTTCACATGATAACAAGTTTGACGGCGATCATCCACATGACGGCTCCGATCAGCGCATCCAGGATCTGCCAGGCGCGCGGGCGCGCGAAAAGCGGTGCAAGCAGGCGCGCGCCGTAACCGAGGCCGAAGAAAAAGACGAAGCTGGCGGTCATCGCCCCCAAGGCGAAGCCCAACCGATCGTCGTATTGCGCCGAAACCGAACCGATCAGGACCACCGTGTCCAGGTAGACATGCGGGTTCAGCCAGGTGAAGGCGAGCACCGTCAGCAGCGCCGTAGACAGCCTGGACCCGGCGGTCGCGGCCGCCTGCAATGCGCTGCCGCCGCGCCAGGCCCGGCGAAAGCTCAGCAGGCCGTAGCCAAAAAGGAACGCGGCGCCGCCAAAGCGCATCGCCAGTTCGAACCCCGGCTGTCGTGCCGCCAGCGCGCCAAACCCCGCAACTCCCGCGCCGATCAGGACCGCATCGGACAGGGCGCAGGTCAGAGAGACCCAGAACACGTGTTCGCGCCGCAGACCCTGCCGCAGCACAAAGGCATTCTGCGCGCCGATCGCCAGAATAAGGCTCAGGCCCAGAAAGAAGCCGGGCAGGAAAGAACTGGTCATCTGTTGTCCGTTGTCGGGTCCGGGTTTGACTAGAAGCCGGGCGGGGATTATTCAAATTAAATCCGAATACCCTGATTAAGAAACTCTAATGAAGTTCGACCCGCACCATCTGGCCGCCCTGGCCGCCGTTCTGCGCCGTGGCAGCTTCGAGGCGGCGGCGGCGGATCTGTCGGTCACGCCCTCGGCGATCTCCCAGCGCATCAAGGCGCTGGAAGATCGCGTCGGCGCGGCCCTGGTGCTGCGCGGCGCGCCCTGCTCCGGCACCGCGGCCGGGATCCGGCTGGCCAAGCATGCCGAAGACGTGTCGATGCTCGAGGCGCTGGTCAGCCGCGACCTGTCGCTGGACCGGCCCGAGGGTCCGGTGACCCTGCGCGTCGCCGTGAACGCGGACAGCCTGGCCACCTGGTTCGTCGGCGCGCTGTCGCGGGTGCCGGACGTCCTGTTCGACCTCGTGATCGACGATCAGGACCACAGCGTCGACTGGCTGAAACGCGGCGAGGTCAGCGCCGCGATCACGTCGCAGGCCGCGCCCGTCACCGGATGCGACGCGGTCGGGCTGGGACGCCTGCGATACATCGCGACCGCCAGCCCCGCCTTTGTCGCGCGCTGGTTCGGCGCGGGGATCACCGCCGACAGCCTTGCCCGCGCACCCTGCCTGACCTTCAATGCCAAGGACATGCTGCAACGGACCTGGATCGCCGAAACGCTTGGCCTGCGCATCTCGCCTCCCACCCATTTCCTGCCCTCGACCCATGCGTTCGTGGACGCCGCTCTGTCCGGGTTGGGGTGGGGGCTGAACCCGCAGTCGCTGGTCGAAGGGCATCTGCGGGCGGGCAGGCTGGTGACGCTGATCCCCGACACGCCGCTCGACGTGGCGCTGACCTGGCAGGTCAACCGCATCATGGCCCCGTCGCTCGCGCCGCTCACCCGCATGGTGCGCAAGAACGCGCGGAACATCCTGCGGACAGGTTGAGGTTGCGTCACGCCCCGGCCACGGCGATAACGGCCCGAAACCAGTTGGAGCCGACCATGTTCGCCAAGGAAACCCTGACCTACGACGCCATTCCCCTGCCCGACCGCGCGGACATGACGGATGCCGAAATGGCCCGCGCGGCCGCCGGGTTTCTCGACCGGATGCGCAAGCGTCATTCGGTGCGGGACTATTCCGACCGGCCCGTCGGCAGGGAGGTCATCGAAAGCTGCATCCGCACGGCGGGCACCGCGCCGTCCGGGGCGAACCACCAGCCATGGCATTTCGCGGCCATCGCCGACCCGGCGCTGAAACAGCGCATCCGCGACGAGGCCGAGGAAGAGGAACGCCGGTTCTACGCCGGGGGCGCGGGCGACGAATGGATCAAGGCGCTCGAACCGATCGGCACCGACGCCCACAAGCCGCACCTGACCATCGCGCCCTGGCTGATCGTGGTCTTCGCCCAGCGCTGGGGCGAATTCGAGGACGGCACGCGCTACAAGAACTACTACGTGCCGGAAAGCGTCGGAATCGCCACCGGCTTCCTGCTCGCGGCCCTGCACCACGCCGGCCTGTGCGCCCTGACGCACACGCCGAACCCGATGAAATTCCTGAATGCCGCCCTTGGTCGCCCCGCGTCGGAAAAACCGACGATGATCATCGCCGCCGGTCATCCGGCCGCCGATGCGACCATCCCCCGCGTCGCGAAGATCAAGAAACCGCTGGATCGGATTTCATCTTTTTTCTGACGGTCGTAAAAAAATGTCCCGGAGACCGGCGTTTCGTGCAACAATATTACCGACACATCGCCAGGAGCCCCGAGCATGCCCAAGTTCAACACCCGGTTCGAATTGAACGTCCGTGACATCGAACTGATCGAAACCGCGCTGCAGAGCCGCAAGAAGGATCTGTCGATGATCCGCCTCGGCCTGCTCGCGGATACCGCGCCATCGGCCGAAACCTCCGAGAGGCTGGCCGCGCTGGACGAAACGCTTGCGGATATCCACCGTCTCCTGGGCCGGCTGCACAATCAAAAAGTGTTCTTCAGGCCCGACGCGAAGGCCCCCGCGCCCTATGTCAGCGGCTGATCAGAGCTGTTCCATCACCGCGTCGGAGGCTTCGAAGTTGGCGGTGACGCGCTGAACGTCGTCGTCGTCTTCCAGCGCGTCGATCAGCTTCATCAGCTTCTGCATTCCTTCGAGATCCAGTTCCGTGGTCGTCGTCGGACGCCAGACCAGCTTGGTGCTTTCGCTTTCGCCGAGTTCGGCTTCCAGCGCGGTCGCGACCTCGTTCAGATCGGTGTCCGCACACCAGATCACATGCCCGTCCTCGGAGCTTTCCACATCCTCGGCCCCGGCCTCGATCGCCGCCATCATGACCGTGTCGGCGTCGCCCACGCTGGCGGGATAGGAAACCTCGCCCTTGCGGTCGAACATGAACCCGACGCTGCCGGTTTCCCCGAGATTGCCGCCGTTCTTGGTAAAGGTCGACCGCACGTTGGACGCGGTGCGGTTGCGGTTGTCCGTCATCGCCTCGACGATCACCGCAACCCCGTTGGGACCGTAGCCCTCATAGCGGATCTCCTCGTAATCGTCGCCCTCGCCGGCCTGGGATTTCTTGATCGCCCGGTCGATCACGTCCTTGGGAACGGATTGCGATTTCGCTTCCTTCACCGCGAGGCGCAGGCGCGGGTTCTTGTCGGGGTCCGGATCGCCCATCTTGGCCGCGACCGTGATTTCCTTGCTGAGCTTCGAAAACAGCTTCGACCGCGCGGCGTCCTGCCGTCCCTTGCGGTGCTGGATGTTTGCCCATTTTGAATGGCCGGCCATGTTGTTCTCCGTCAGTGAAACGTTCGCGGGTCTGCGCGGCTCTATAGGGCAGACAGCGGTGCGAGAGCAAGCCGTCTGTCCGCAGTTCCGGCATCTGGCCAAGGCCGCCGCCTCGCCCTAGGGTGTCGCAATGACCCAGGACCAGATCATTCTCTTCGCGCTCTTCGCCGCCGTCTTCGGAATGCTCCTCTGGGGCCGGTTCCGCTATGATCTCGTGGCGTTCTCCGCCTTGATGCTGGGCGTCGTTCTCGGCGTCGTGCCGGTCGAAGACGCCTTCTCCGGGTTCGGCCACCCGGCGACGCTCGTGGTAGCGCTGGTCCTGATCGTTTCAGCGGGTCTGGTGCGATCGGGGGCGGTGTTCCTGATCACCCGGACGCTGGTGGACAGCAGCCGGTCGCTGGGCAGCCATATCGCGCTGATGGGCGGCATAGGCGCGGTGCTGTCCGCCTTCATGAACAACGTCGCGGCGCTGGCGCTGCTGATGCCGGTCGATATCCAGACCGCGCGCAAGGCGGGGCGCAATCCGGGCCTGTCGCTCATGCCGCTGGGCTTCGCCACCATCCTCGGCGGCATGGTCACGCTGATCGGCACGCCGCCCAACATCATCATCGCGACCATCCGGCAGGAATCGCTCGGCGAACCGTTCCACATGTTCGACTTCGCTCCGGTCGGCGGCATTGCCGCAATCGCCGGTCTCGCCTTTGTCGCGCTGATCGGCTGGCGGCTGATCCCGCAACGGCCGGGCGACACGACCGGCGCCTCCGACCTCGCGCAATACATCGCGGAACTGACCGTCCCCGAAGAATCCGACCATATCGGCAAGCGGCTCGCGGAACTGGACGAAGCCGCGGAAAAGACCGATGTGGCGATCATCGGCCTGATCCGTGACGGCAAGCGCCGTTACGGCCGGGCGGCGAATGCGCTGCTGAAGCCCGGCGACACGCTGGTTCTGGAAGCCCGCCCCGACGCGCTCGACGAATTCCGCTCGGCGCTGAAGCTCGACTTTTCCGATGCCAAGCGGCAGGAGATGATCACCGCCGCCGGCGAAGGGCTGGAAGTCGTCGAGGTCGTGGTTCCGGAAACCGCCCGGATCGCCGGGAAGACCGCGCAGGGCATCGGCCTGGCCTGGCGGAAGAGCACGGTCCTGATGGGCATCTCGCGCCAGGGCCAGCGCATCACCAGGCACATGCGCCAGACCGAAGTCCTGCCCGGCGACATCCTGCTCCTGCTCTGCCCGCGCGACCACGGCGCCGATGTGACCGAATGGCTCGGATGCCTGCCGCTGGCGGCACGCGGCCTGAGCGTGACCGCCAACGAAAAGGTCTGGCTGGCGATAGGACTGTTCGGGGCTGCCGTCCTGGCCGCCAGCCTGGGGCTGCTCTACCTGCCGATCGCGCTGGGACTGGTCGTGGTCGCCTATGTCTTGACCCGGATCCTGCCGGTCAGCGAGATCTACGACCATATCGAATGGCCGGTCGTGGTGCTCTTGGGTTCGATGATCCCGCTCGGCGCGGCGTTGGAAACCTCTGGCGGCACGCAACTGATCGCCAACGGGCTGACCGGGCTGACCGCAGGCATGCCGGCCTGGGTCATCCTGACGGTGCTGATGGTCGTCACGATGACCCTGTCGGACGTGCTGAACAACACCGCCACCACCATCGTCGCGGCCCCGGTCGGCATCCAGATGGCGCAGAGCCTGAACGTGTCGCCCGACCCGTTCCTGATGGCCGTCGCCGTGGCCGCCTCCTCGGCGTTCCTGACGCCGATCGGGCACAAGAACAACACCCTGATCCTGGGTCCCGGCGGCTACCAGTTCGGCGACTACTGGCGCATGGGGCTTCCGCTGGAAATCATCGTCATCGCGGTGTCGATCCCCGCCATTCTCCTCTTCTGGCCCCTCTGACCGCAGGCGCGCGCAATGAAACCCTTCCTGATCCTGCAACTACGCCCGGAAACCGATGCGGCGGATGACGAATTCGCCGCGATCCTGCGCAAATGCGCCCTGCCGGCCGGGCGCGCCCGCCGCATTCGTCTCGATTGCGAGGACCTGCCGGCAGGGCTGGACGTGACGGACTATGCCGGCGTGATCGTCGGCGGCGGCCCCGGCTGCGTCAGCGACCCACCCGACCGGAAGACCGCCATGGACATCCGGATCGAAACGCAGATCATGGGGCTGATGCCGCAGATCACCGACCGGGATCATCCCTTCATGGGCTGCTGCTACGGGCTCGGCATTCTCGCCCATCACCTGGGCGGCGAGGTCAGCAAGGCGCGTTTCGGCGAACCGGTCGGTCCGTCGGACTGCACGCTGACCGAGGAGGCGGCAAACGACCCGCTGACCGCCGGCCTGCCTGCTGCCTTCCAGAGTTTCGTCGGCCACAAGGAAGCGGTGCAGGCGCTGCCGCCGGGCTGCGTGCATCTGGTGCGCTCCGAACCTTGCCCGTTTCAGATGGTCCGGTTCGGCCGCAACGTCTATGCGACCCAGTTCCATCCCGAAGCCGATGCCCACGATTTCGAACGCCGAATCCGGATCTATCGCGATCACGGCTATTTCCCGCCCGACGAGGCGGACGCCCTGATCGCCGTCTGCCATGCGTCCTCGGTCACGGTGCCCGGCGAGATCCTGCGCCGTTTCGCCGCCCGCTACGGATGAACCGCCGGCCCGCGCCGCCTTCGCCATTGCCCGCGTCCCCGCTCCTCGCCTAGGCTGGCGCGACGGGAGAAGGGAACAACCGATGGACACCGCGGATGTGATCATTGTCGGCGGCGGACTGGCCGGGCTGGCCGCCGCCGCGGAACTCGGCGATCGCGGAAAATCGGTGCTGCTTCTGGATCAGGAACCGGAACATTTCCTCGGCGGCCAGGCCTTCTGGTCGCTGGGCGGCCTGTTCATGGTCGACACCCCGGAACAGCGCCGCATGGGCATAAGGGACAGCCGCGATCTGGCCGCCGCAGACTGGATGGGCAGCGCGCAGTTCGACCGCCCCGAAGACGCCTGGCCCCGCAAATGGGCCGAGGCCTATCTCGACTTCGCCGCCGGCGAGATGCGCCCCTGGCTGCACGCCATGGGCATGCGCTGGTTTCCCGTCGTCGGCTGGGCGGAACGCGGCGGCGCCTTCGCCGCCGGGCACGGCAATTCGGTCCCCCGCTTCCACATCACCTGGGGCACCGGCCCCGGCGCGATGGCGCCCTTCGAACGCCGGGTGCGCGCCCACGCGGAGTCCGGGCTGATCCGGATGCGGTTCCGCCATCGGGTCAGCCGCATCCTGATGGAAAACGGCGCCGCGAAAGGCGCCGCCGGTGAAATCCTCGCGCCGGACCCGACGGAACGGGGCGGCAGCACCAGCCGCGACGTGACCGGGGATTTCGAATGCCGCGCCGCCGCCGTCCTGGTCAGCTCCGGCGGCATCGGCGGCAATCTCGACCTGGTCCGGCAGGCCTGGCCGGTGGACCGGCTCGGCCGCGCGCCGGCCCGCATGGTGGCGGGGGTGCCCGCGCATGTGGACGGGCGCATGATCGGCATCAGCCAGCAGGCCGGCGGGCAGGTGATCAACGGCGACCGCATGTGGCACTACACCGAAGGGGTGCGGAACTGGAGTCCGATCTGGCCGAACCACGGCATCCGCATCCTGCCCGGCCCGTCGTCGCTGTGGCTCAGCGCCCGCGGCCACCGGCTGCCGCCACCCTGCCTGCCGGGATTCGACACCCTGACGACCCTGCGCGAGATCCTGAAGACCGGCCATGACTACAGCTGGTTCGTGCTCACCCAGAAGATCATCGAAAAGGAATTCGCCTTGTCCGGTTCCGAACAGAACCCGGATCTCACCTCCGGCCGCTGGCTGGAGGTGATCAGAAGTCGCCTGCTGTCCGGCAAGGGCGCCCCCGCCCCGGTCGAAGCCTTCAAGCGGCATGGCGAGGATTTCGTCGTCGCCGACAGCCTGTCCGGCCTGGTGCGGGGCATGAACCGGCTCACCGGCAGCGACCTGATCGACGAAACCGACCTCGCCACCCTGATCCGGACCCGCGACGGGCAGGTCGACAATCCCTTCACCAAGGATGCGCAGCTGATGGCGATCCACGCCGCCCGGAACTACCGCGGCGACCGGCTGCTCCGCACCGCGAAGCCGCACCGGTTCCTCGACCCGGCCAACGGCCCGCTGATCGCGGTCCGGCTGAACATTCTCACCCGCAAGACGCTGGGCGGGCTGCAGACCAATCTCGACAGCCAGATGATCGGCGCCGACGGCAGCCCGATCCCCGGTCTCTTCGCCGCCGGAGAAGCCGCCGGGTTCGGCGGCGGCGGCTATCACGGTTACAACGCCCTGGAAGGCACCTTCCTGGGCGGCTGCATCTTTTCCGGCCGCGCCGCGGGCCGCGCCGCCTCCATCGCCTGAACCGCCGCGCCTGTTTTCCTCTTGCCGGAAATACTCCGGGGAGTTTGAGGGGCAGCGCCCCTCATCGCCGGCGCCAGGAAAAGCGGAACAGTGCCCTCGCGCTACAAGGGCCAGATCAGCGGGATCAGGGCCGACGCCAGAATCCCCATGGACAGGTTGAGCGGGATTCCGACCTTCATGAAATCGGTGAACCGGTAGCCGCCGGGACCGTAGACCAGCATGTTGGTCTGATAGCCGATGGGCGTCGCGAAGGACGCCGAGGCCGCGATCATCACCGCGACCACCAGCGGACGCGGATCGAACCCCATGGCGCCGGCCAGACCGATGGCAATGGGCGTCACCACCACCGCCACCGCGTTGTTGGACACCAGTTCCGTCAGCACCGAGGTCAGCAGGTAGATCGCCCAGACCACGAGGAAGGGCGGCAACAGTCCGAGCGACGGCGCGATGCTGTCGACGATCAGCTGCACGGCCCCGGAACTTTCCAGCGCCGCCCCGATGGCCAGCATCGCGAAGATCAGCGCCAGCAGGCGGCCGTCGATGAAGGAAAACGCCTCCTCGGCGTCGATGCAGCCGGTGATCAGCACCAGCGCCACCGCCAGGATCGACAGGAACAGGATCGGCGCCACCCCGAAGGCGGCCAGAACCACGATTCCCAACAGCGCGAGGACCGCGATCGGCGCGTGGTTGCGGCGAAAGGCGCGGGCCGAAGGGTGGCTCACATCCACCATCTCCATGTCCACCGCCAGGCGCTGGATGTCACCCGGCGCGCCCTCCAGCAGCAGCGTGTCGCCGACCCGCACCACCAAGTCGTCCAGCTGCCGGCCGATGTTCTGGTTGCGCCGGTGCACCGCCAGCACGTAGACGCCATAGCGCCGCCGAAGCCGCAAGGCCCCCAGAGAACGGCCCACCATCTTGCAGCCCGGCGTGATCAGAACCTCCACGGTCGAGGTTTCGACCGCCGACACCTGGTCCACCCGCTTGAGTTCCTTGTTGGCCTGAAGGCTGAGAAGCTCGGTCATCTGGGTGCGCAGAACCACCCGGTCGCCGACCTGAAGCTCCACCCCCTTCAGGTTGCGACGCAGCGACACGTCGCCCCGGACCACGTCGACCAGCCGCACACCTTCGCGCTTGAACAGCTGCACCCCGGTGACTTCGCGCCCGATCAGGTTGCTGTCGGGCGGGATCACCGCCTCGGTGAAGAACTTCATCCGCGACCGGTCGCTCAGCATCATCGCCATGCTGTCGCGCTCGGGCAGCAGGCGCGGGCCGAACAGGCGCAGGTAGATCATCCCCCAGCCCACCACCGCCAGCCCCAGCGGCGTGATCTCGAAAATAGTGAAGGGTGTCAGCCCGTTGGCCCGCGCGACCCCGTCCACCAGCAGGTTCGTGGAGGTGCCGATCAGCGTCAGCGTGCCGCCCATCACCGCCGCATAGCTCAGCGGAATCAAGAGCTTGCTGGCCGCGATATCCAGCGTCCGGGCCAGCTGGATGAAGACCGGGATCATCACCACCACCACCGGTGTGTTGGACACGAAGGCAGAAGCCATGACCACGAAACAGATCAGCATCCCCACCGCGAACCGCGGATTGATCGAGGCTTGCCGCTGCGCCACAGAGGTAAAGGCGTCCAGGGCCCCGGTGCGCACCAGCGCCCCCATGATGATGAACATGGCGGCGATGGTCCAGGGCGCCGGGTTGGCCAGCACCGGCAGCGCCGCCTCATAGGGCAACACGCCGGTGACGAGCATCAGCGACACGCCGGCGATGGCGACCACCTCGGTCGGATAGGTCTCGCGAAGAAACAGCACGAACATCGCGCCCACGATGACCAGCGACAGAATCGCGCTGCCGGTGTCGGAAAGCTGGAATAGATGCATGATTGTCTGGTTTGGCCCGGGCGCTGCGGAAATCGGCTAGCGGGCAGTCTCCCCGATTGACGGTCCGGGAGCAAGGGGCTCCTTCCGGCGCGGTTGCACGAGAAACACGCCCGCCAGGACGAGGCACAGCGCCATCCAGATATAGGGCGAATAGCTTTCCCGCAGGATCGCCAGCGACGCCAGGACGCCGAACCCCGTGACCAGATAGCTGACCTGGGCCGAAAAGACCGACCCCGCCCGCCCGACCAGCCAGACATAGCCGGCATAGGTCGCCGCGTGGATCAGCGCGCTGGCGATCAGCGCCCATTCCGGCGGGCCGTAGGACCGGAACGGCGAAATGAACTGCCCGGTCGCGAGCGCCAGCGGCAGCGACAGGGCGGCGGCCACCAGCGACCCGCCGGCGAGAACCTGCACCGCGTCCAGACCGGCGGTGCCCCAGCGCGCCACGTAATTGCCTTCGAACGCGTAGCAGAGCGGCGCGACCAGCGCCAGCGGCACCCAGGCCAGCATCGCCGGATCGGGCAGGCTCGTCTCCGGCAGCACCAGGATCAGCACCCCGGCCAGACCGACGCTCAGCCCCGCCAGGCGGCGCAGGCTGAACCGGTCCAGCCCCAGCGCCAGCGCCACCGGGAAGGCGAGCATCGGCACCAGCGACAGAACGATCGCCATCACCCCGGCCGGCAGATGCGCGATGGCCTGGTAGGAGGCGGCATTCGGCAGCAGCGTGCCCAGCAGCGCGATCACCCCGTATGCGCGCAGGGCCGCGCCGGTCACCGGCAGGCGCTTGCCGCGCAGGCCGAGCACCGCGCCCAGAAAGGCCACGCCGATCGCCACGTCCCAGAAGATCAGGCCGAAATGCCTGTGACCGGTGCTCACCGCGATCTTGCTGAGCGGAATCGTCAGCCCCCAGCACGCCCCGAGAACGATCAGAACGCAGGTGTAGAACGCGATCTCCCGCGCGGTCATGGCGCGGCCTGCTCCAGCCGCCCCCCGATGCGCACCATCCGCACGGCCCTGGCGGCGCCGGTGCGGTCCTCGGTCTCGACGAACAGGCCGGACAGGGTCGCCTCGCCCGTTGCCGGGGTGAACCGCGCCTTGGGCATGCCGGTGATGAAGCGACGCATCGGTTCGGCCTTGTCCATGCCGATCACCGAATTGTAGTCGCCGCACATCCCGGCGTCCGACAGGTATCCGGTGCCCCCCGGCAGCACCTGCGCATCGGCGGTCGGAACATGGGTGTGGGTGCCCACGACGAGGCTGGCGCGCCCGTCGCAATAATGCCCCATCGCCATCTTCTCCGATGTCGCCTCGCAATGCATATCGACGATCACCGCATCGGCCAGGCCGCCGCGCGGATGCGATTTCAAAATCGGTTCCACCGCCGAGAACGGATCGTCAAAGGGGCGTTTCATGAACACCTGCCCCAGCACCTGCATAACCAGCACCTTGCGCCCGTTCCGCGCGGTGAACAGCCTGAAACCCTTGCCGGGGGCGTTCTTCGCGAAATTCAGCGGCCGGATGATCCGAGATTCGCCTTCGATGAACTGCAACATGTCCTTCTGATCGAAGGCATGGTCGCCCAGGGTCAGGCAGTCGGCCCCGGCATCCAGCAACGCCTTGGCATGCTCGCCCGACAGCCCCATCCCGTTGGTGGCGTTCTCGCCGTTGACCACAACGAAATCCAGCCGCCAATCCGCCCTCAGGCGCGGCAGGTGTTCGGTGACGGCGGCGCGCCCCGCGCGGCCCATCACATCGCCCAGAAACAGTATTCTCATTCCAGCGGTGTTAGAGACTGCCGGGGCGGAGGGCAAGCACCCCTGAGAGGCCCGCCGCCGCGCCGGAGCCGCGCCCGGTCAGCGGCCGGCGGTCAGCACCCGGCGTTCGGTCACGATCAGGTCCAGCGTCTGGTCGGTCGGCTCCAGCGGCAGCGAATCGGCCTCCTGCGCGTCATAGGCGAAGCCGATCGCCAGCGTCGCCCGCCTCGCCCGCAGGCGTTCCAGAGTCCGGTCGTAGAACCCGCCGCCATAGCCCAGCCGCCCGCCATGCCGGTCGAAGGCCACCAGCGGAACGATCAGGATCTCGGGCTCGAAGAAATCGTCCACCACCGGAACACGGGCGCCGAACGGCCCGTCGCGCAGGGGACCGTCCGGCGTCCACCGGCTGAACAGCAGGGGCTGCCCCGCCCCGGAGATGACCGGGACTCCGACCGGGCCATGGGCGGCGGCCTCGGCCATCGCGGGCAAGGGGTCGATCTCGGTCCGGATCGGCAGGAATCCCGCCAGCGGAACCCCGCGATACCCGGCAAGAACCCCGGACAGCAGCGCCGACCCGGTGCCGTCCGCCGCCGCATGCGCCGCCTTGCGGCGGGCAAAGGCGGCCTTGCGCGCGGCGTCTTTCGCCGCCGCCGGATCCGTCACAGCAGCACCACGGCGGCCAGCCCGAGAAAGGCGAAAAATCCGACCACATCGGTCACGGTGGTCACGAAGGTGCCCGAGGCCAGCGCCGGGTCCACGCCCATCTTGTCCATCGCGATCGGGATCACGGTGCCCGCCAGCCCGGCCATCGCCAGGTTGATGACCATCGCCGCCGCGATCACGTAGCCCAGCACCGGCGAGCCGAACCAGACCAGCCCGACGACTCCCATTACCACCGCGAAAACCAGCCCGTTGAGCAGCCCCACGATCAGTTCGCGCCGGATCACCCGCCACACGTTCGACCCGGTCAGGTCGCGGGTCGCGAGGGCGCGCACCGCCACGGTCAGCGACTGGGTGCCCGCGTTGCCCCCCATCGAGGCCACGATCGGCATCAGCACCGCCAGGGCGACGAACTGCGCGATCGTCGCTTCGAACTGGGCGATGACCAGCGACGCCAGGATCGCCGTCAGCAGGTTCACCCCCAGCCAGGGCAGCCGCCGCTTGGCGGTTTCGGCGACGCTGTCGGACAGCGAGCTTTCCCCCACCCCGGCGAGACGCAGGATGTCCTCCTCGTGTTCCTCGTCCAGCACCGCCATCGCGTCGTCGATGGTGATGACCCCGGCCAGCCGGCCTTCGTCATCCACCACCGGGGCGGAAATCAGGTGATACTGGTTGAAGGCATAGGCCACGTCCTCTTCGTCCTGCGTGGCCGGGATCACCCGGAACATCTCTTCGGTCAGGTCGCGCAGCGGCACCTCGCGCCGCGCGCCCATCAGCTTGCCCAGCGTCACGTTGCCGATCGGATGCAGCCGCGGATCGACCAGCACGACATGATAGAACTGGTCGGGAAGATCCTCGCTGGCGCGCAGGTGGTCGATGGCCTGCCCCACGTTCCAGTGCTCGGGCGCCATCACGACCTCGCGCTGCATCAGGCGCCCGGCAGAGCCTTCGGGATAGGCCATCGCCTGTTCGACCGCGACCCGGTCGGCGTCCTCCAGGACCCCCAGGATGGCTTCCTGCTGCGGCTCCTCCAGATCTTCGATCAGGTCGACGACATCGTCGCTTTCCAGTTCCCGGACCGCCTCGGCCAGCACGTTCGGGGCCAGGTAGGAAATCACCTCCTCGCGGATGCTTTCGTCCAGCTCCGACAGGATTTCACCATCGAATTCATGGGCATAGAGCCTGATCAGCCGTTCCCGGTCATAGGGTCCGATCTGTTCCAGAAGGTCGGCGATATCCGCCTGGTGCAGCGGCTCCATCAGCTCGGTCAGAAGCGCCTGATCGCCCGCCTCCACCGCATCGAGGATCGCGGCGACCGCCCTGCGGTCCAGCGTGTAGTCGGAGTCCTCGCGGGTCGGCTCCGCCTCGGTCCGGTCGTTGCCTGTCGTCATGGTCTGCCCCCCGCGGTTGACCGCAAACTAAAAGAAGCCGCCATCGGAAAACAATGACAATAGCGCGATTTACCCGAAGTTTCCGACGCGGTAAGGTCTGCTCCGGACTCTGGCGGCGGAAAGGGCGACGGAATGGGCGACACGGTGATCCTGAAAGGCCAGGTCCTGTCCTTCACGGCCTCTCCCTTTTGCCCCGAGCCGACCGGGGCGGCGCGTTTCGACGACGCTCTGGCCATGACCGGCGGCAGAATCGCCGCCGTCGGCCGGCTCGACACGCTGCGCGCGGCCCATCCGGACGCGCGCATCCTGGACTACGGCGGCCATGTCATCATGGCCGGTTTCGTCGATGCCCACGTGCATTTCCCGCAGACCGCGATCATTGCAAGCTGGGGCAAGCGGCTGATCGACTGGCTGAACAGCTACACCTTTCCGGAAGAAATGCGATTTGCCGATCCGGCCTATGCCGCGCGGATCGCCGCGCGCTATCTCGACCTCACCACGGCCCATGGCACCACCACCATGTGCAGCTTCGCCACCATCCATCCCGAAAGCGTCAACGCCTTCTTCGCCGAGGCGCAGGCGCGCGGACAGCGGGTCGTGGCGGGCAAGACCTGCATGGACCGCAACGCGCCGGAAGGGCTGCGCGACACGCCGCAGAGCGCCTATGACGACAGCAAGGCGCTGCTCGACCGCTGGCATGGCGTGGACCGGATCTCCTATGCGATCACGCCGCGTTTCTCGCCCACCTCGACGCCCGAACAACTGGACGCCATGGGCGCGCTCTGGGCCGAGCGCCCGGACTGCCTGATGCAGACCCATCTCAGCGAACAGGTGGACGAGATCGCCTGGGTGAAGAACCTCTTCCCCGCTGCGCGCGACTATCTCGACACCTACGAAGCGCATGGCCTGCTGGGCGCGCGCGGGCTCTACGGCCACGCGATCCACCTGGAAGACCGCGAACGCGCGCGGCTGCGCGAGGTGGGCGGCGCGCTGATCCACTGCCCCACCTCCAACACCTTCATCGGCTCGGGGCTGTTCGACCTGGCCGGGCTGATGGCCGGCGGTCACCGGATCGGGCTGGCCACGGACACCGGCGGAGGATCGAGCTTCTCGATGCTGCGCACCATGGCCGCCGCCTACGAGATCGGGCAGTTGCGCGGAACCCCGCTGCACGCCGCGCAGCTCCTGTGGCTGGCGACCGCCGGTTCGGCAGAGGCGCTGCACCTGGGCGACCGGATCGGCAACGCGGTCGCGGGCCACGAGGCCGACCTGATCGTGCTGGACCTCGCCTCCACCCCCGCCATCGCCCAGCGCCACGCGGAAGCCGGCGACATCTGGGACTCCCTCTTCGCGACCATCATGATGGGCGACGACCGGGCGATCCAAGAGGTCTGGATCGGCGGGAGGCGGACCTGATCCAAAGGTGCGCCTACGGCGCATTCCCTTCATCAGGATGAGGGGCGCTGCCCCTCAAACTCCCAGGAGTATTTCGTGCAAGAGGAAGGAACGCGGAGGGTTCATGCGTAGGCGTCCACGGGACCGCCGGCATGCCAGGGCGTGATCGGTTCACCCCGCCAAAGCCGAAGCCAGACGGTTCTGCCGAGCGATCACCGCGTTCAGGTCCAGCGTCGCGATCTGACCGTCGGCCACCACCTGCCGCCCCTCCACGAACAGGTGCTTCACCCGCGTCGGCCCCGCCAGCAGCAGCGCCGCCGGGTCCCAGCTTCCGGCGCTTTCCACGCCCGAAACATCCCAGACCGCGATATCGGCGCGTTTCCCGACCTCCAGCCGGCCGCAATCGGGCCGGCCCAGCACATCCGCCCCGCCGCGCGTCGCGATCTCCAGCGCCTCACGCGCGCTCATCGCGTCGGCCCCGCGCGCCACCCGCTGCAACAGCATCGCCATCCGCGTCTCCGCGACCAGATTTCCGGAATCGTTGCTGGCCGATCCGTCCACGCCCAGCCCCACCGGCACCCCCGCATCGCGCATCGCCCGCACCGGCGCGATGCCGCTGCCCAGACGGCAGTTGGAACAGGGACAATGCGCCACCCCGGTTTTCGACCGCGCGAACAGGCCGATCTCGCCGCCGTCGAGTTTCACGCAATGGGCATGCCACACATCCGGCCCGGTCCAGCCGAGATCCTCGGCATATTGCCCCGGACGGCAGCCGAAATTCTCCAGGCTATAGGCGATGTCCTCGTCGTTCTCCGCCAGGTGGGTGTGCAGCATCACGCCCTTGTCCCGCGCCAGCAGCGCCGCCTCGCGCATCAGATCGCGGCTGACGGAAAACGGCGAACAGGGGGCGATTCCGACCCGGCACATGGACCCTTCGCCGGCATCGTGATGGGCGTCGATCACCCGGATGCAATCCTTCAGGATACCGGCCTCCCGCTCCACCAGCGAATCGGGCGGCAACCCGCCGTCGCTCTCGCCGATGCTCATCGCGCCCCGCGTCGGGTGAAAGCGCAAGCCGATCCCCGCGGCGGCGGCGATGGTATCATCCAGCCGCGACCCGTTCGGAAAGAGGTAAAGATGATCCGACGACAGGGTGCAGCCCGACAGCGCCAGTTCCGCCAGCCCGACCTGCGCCGACACGAACATCTCCTCGGGGCCGAACCGCGACCAGATCGGATAGAGCGTCCGCAGCCAGCCGAACAGCAGCGCGTCCTGCCCGCCGGGCACCGCGCGGGTCAGGGTCTGGTAGAGATGATGATGGGTGTTCACCAGCCCCGGCGTCACCACGCAGCCGGTGGCGAACTGGATCGGCCCGGTCGTCGCCAGGTTTTCGCCGATCTCCGCGATCACCCCGTCGCGGATCAGGATATCGGCGCCGGCGAGTTCGCGGCGGGCATCGTCCATGGTCAGGACGGTATCGGCATTTCGGATCAGGAATTCGGCCATGTCGGTCTCCACACTTCAGGGGCACCCGGTTCGGAAATGAAGTGTGACCGCAGCCGACAGAATACGGGCCAAGGACTCGGCGGCGCCGCGACGCTAGCCTGATCGGGCCGCCGGTTCAACCCCGCTCAGTCTTCCGGTAGTGGGTCAGTTTGAATTATCTTTTTTGCGAGGCTTGTAGGGGCCGCGCTTTTTCGGTGCTGGCTCTGCCGCATCAATCAAGGCAACGATATCTTCAACTTCCCACGGGCTGGCTGAC
>NZ_JASNJE010000026.1 GCF_030164465.1 Sedimentitalea xiamensis | reverse complement strand
GCGTCCGAAGCGCGCCTGGCAGTGGTGCTGACATGAAACATCCTCCTGAAAAGGATGAATCACAATCGACCCCTCAAGGGAATCCCCAGCGACTCAGGGTTTCCCCGAAATGCTTTAGGGCGCGCCCCGCAGGATGGATTCCACCAGAACCTGCACCCGCAGCGCCTCCTGCGGGGTGGCCAGCCGGTTCGGTTCGCCCCGGCAGAGCAGGACGAGATCGTCCAGTTGCGCCTTCAGGCTGGCCGCGCGCGGGTCTTCCGGGTCGTCCCCGATGGCCGCGAAAGCGCCGCCGTCCGAAACCGCATCCCGGTAGAAATCGCTGATGCGGCGGCTCTTGCGGCGACCCTTGATGGTCAATTCCTGCCGGTCGGGCTGCGCACCGCCGACACTGCCCAGAATGCTCACCACCTGCCCGCTCGTGGTTTCCAGACGGGCCGCCACATGGGTTTCGCACAAGGCCGGATCGGCGGGGTAATCGGGGCGCGCCCAGACAAGATGCAAGGGGCCGAGAATGCGTTCCGAAAAGAACAGAAAATGCGACATCACCTCGCGCGTCATGCCGCCTTCGGCCCGGAAGCGCAGCCAGTCCGCCGCCTTCTGCCAGTCCCGCGGCCAATTGGCGTAGGTCACGACGATATCCGCCCCCACGAGATCGCCCAGATCGCCCGACCGCGCGGCGGCCGAGACCTGAGTCAGCGCCGCGCCCGCAGCCTGGGTGAAATTGACCGCCGCCGGCTGGCCCGACGCTTCCAGTTCGGCGACCAGATCGGCGCTGGCCTGAACGTCGACACCAAGCGGTTTTTCGAGGAACACCGCCTTGCCCGCCTGTGCCGCCGAGAGCGCGAAGGCCTTGCGCGGCCCCGGTGGACAGGCGAGGTAGACCAGATCCGCCGCCGCGATGGCGGCCTCGGCGGTCTTGGTGATCGTCGCGCCGGGCGCGAGTTCCGCCGCCTGCGCGCAAGCGGATGCGTCCGGATCCCAGAGAAAATCCGCGGCAAAGCCGTCGTGGCGCTGCATGTGTTCCAGCATGCGCCGCCCCATGATGCCCAGCCCGATGATCGCCGTCCTGATCTGTCCGGTCATGCCCGTTCCTCCGCCGTCACAGGACCGCCGCCGCCGTGTCGTCCAGCGCCCTGCGCAGGCCCGACACCATGCCGTCGATATCATCCCGGTTCACGATCATCGGCGGGCAGAAGGCCAGCGCGTCGATCATCGCGCGCGAAATCACGCCGTGGTCCAGAAGCCGCGTGGCCACCTGCGTTCCAAGCTGGCCGGGCCTGTCGAAGGCCGTCTTCGCCGCCTTGTCGAGCACCAGTTCCACCGCCGCGATCAGCCCGACTCCGCGCACCTCGCCGACCAGCGGATGGTCGGCCAGCCGGCGCAGTTCCGCCTGCATGTAGCCTCCGACCTCCGCGGCGTTGCCCACCAGGTCGCGTTCTTCCAGGATCGCCAGGTTCTCCAGCGCGATCGCCGCTCCGACGGGATGACCCGCCGCGGTGAACCCGTGCCCCAACACGCCGATCCGGTCGCTCTCATCCGCGATGGGTTCGAACACGCGTTCGTTGATCAGGATGGCCGACATCGGGAAATAGGTCGAGGTGATCTGCTTGGACAGGACCATAACGTCGGGTTTCATGTCGAACGTCATCGACCCGAACAGCTTTCCAGTCCGGCCGAAGCCGCAGATCACTTCGTCCGCCACCAGCAGGATGTCGTATTTGCGCAGCACCGCCTGCACCTTGTCCCAATAGGTCGCGGGCGGCACCACGACACCCCCGGCCCCCATGACCGGTTCTCCGATCATCGCCATGATGGTGTCGGGCCCTTCCGACAGGATCAGGTCTTCCAGATCGGCGGCGAGACGGGTGGCGAAGGCTTCCTCGCTTTCGCCGTCGCGGCCATCGCGGTAGTGATGCGGACAGGTCGTGTGCAGCACGTTCGCGATCGGCAGGTCAAAGGACCTGTGGTTGTTCGGCAAGCCCGTCATGCTGGCCGACGCGATGGTCACGCCGTGATAGCCGCGCAGCCGGCTGATGATCTTCTTGCGCTGCGGCTGTCCCATGGCGTTTGAGCGATACCACAGCATCTTGAGAACCGTGTCGTTGGCTTCGGAACCGGAATTGG
Organism: Sedimentitalea xiamensis; assembly: GCF_030164465.1. Classification (GTDB taxonomy): domain Bacteria; phylum Pseudomonadota; class Alphaproteobacteria; order Rhodobacterales; family Rhodobacteraceae; genus Sedimentitalea; species Sedimentitalea xiamensis. The sequence goes on along the minus strand of NZ_JASNJE010000026.1, from coordinate 64,460 downwards.
TGAAGAACACCTTGCTCATCGGCACCGGCGCGAGCGAGATCAGCTTTTCGGCGAGGTCGATGACCGGGCCATGCGAGCGGCTGGCGAAATTGTGGTAATAGGGCAGCTTGCGCATCTGCGCGGCCGCGGCCTCGACCAGCCGGGGTTCGCTGAACCCGACCGCCGTGCTCCACAATCCCGCCATCGCCTCGAGGTATTTCTTGCCCGACGTGTCGAACACATAGGCCCCTTCGCCCCTTTCGATCACCAGCGGCCCGCTGTCCTGATGCGCGCGCAGATTGGTGTAGCTGTGCATGTGATAGGCCACGTCGCGGGCCTCGATCGAATTGGGGTGCAGGGTCATGCTGTGCCGTCCGTCCATTGTGATTTGCCGGTGTTCGGCCAACATGCACCCCCGCGCCGCCCGATGCCAGCACCGCAGGCGGTTTTTCTGAGCGACCGGGGTCCGGAGCTATGGCCCGTAGATATAGGCCGGCAGCCACAGCGCGATCTGCGGGAAGGAAAAGATCAGGATCAGCCCCAGCAACTGGATCAGCATGAATTGCATCATCCCGAAATAGATGTCCTTCAGATCCCATTCCGGCACCACGCCCTTGAGGAAATAGGCCGATAACGCGACCGGCGGGCTGAGCCATGCGGTTTGCAGGTTGACCGCCACGAGGATCCCGAACCAGGTCAGGTTGACGCCCAGCTGATCCAGCGCCGGGATCAGGATCGGCACGATGATGAGAACGATGGGCACCCATTCCAGCGGCCAGCCGAGCAGAAAGATCAGCGCCATGATGATGATCAGCACCATGGTTTCGTTCAGATCCCAGCCCAGCAGCAGTTCGGTCAGCATCGTCGGCGTGCCAAGACGCGAAAAGACCGCGCCAAAGAAATTCGAGGCGGCAACGAGGAACATGATCAGAACGCTGATCTCAAGCGTCTTGATCAACGCGTCGTAGAACTTCGGCAGGCTCAGTTTCCGGTATCCCAGCGCCAGCAGGATGGCGCCGAAAGCGCCCGTGGCGGCGGCTTCGGCGGGCGTGGCCCACCCCAGCAGGATGGCCCCCAGCGCAAAGGCCACCAGCGTCGTCGGCGGCACGAGGCCGAGGAAAAATTCACGCCAGAGGTCGGAATAGTAGAACCCGAACGGCCGCACCCGGTGCGCCCAGGTATAGACGCCCACCATGACGCCGACCCAGGCCAGCGGCAGGATCAGGCCGGACAGCGGAAACAGGCCGGTCAGCCCTCCGGTCAGCCCCTTGCCGCCGAGCCAGCAGAGAATGACCAGCGCCGCCATCACGGTGGTGAATTCGATGAAATAATAGGGCGAGGTTTCCGGTTGATCCTCGGGCGGCAGGATCGGGCCCAGGTTCGGATTGATCCAGCAGCGCACCAGAGCGTAAGCCATGTAGAGAACCGCCAGCATGATGCCCGGCATGATTGCGGCGGCAAACAGGTCCGTCACGGGCACTTCCAGCACCGGACCCATCACCACCAGCATGATGGACGGCGGGATCAGGATCCCCAGTGTCCCGCCCGCCGTGATCGTGCCCGATGCCAGCCGCACGTCGTATCCCGACTTGTTCATCGTCCGCGCCGCCATGATCCCGAGGATCGTGACCGACGCGCCGACGATGCCGGTCGCCGCCGCAAATATCGTGGACACGAACAGAACCGCCACGTAGAGCGACCCGCGCGTGCGCGAAAACATGAGCTGCACCGAGGTAAACAGCCGCTCCATCAGCCCGGCCTGTTCCATCATGATGCCCATGAACACGAACAGCGGCACCGCGACCAGCTGATCGTCCAGCATGGTGGCGTTGAACTGAAAGGTCTGCAAATAGAAGGTCAGCTTGCCGGAAAAGCCCCAGGCCCCGAACACGAAGCCGAGAAAGATCAGCGTGAACGAGATCGGAAAGCCGACGAAGATCGAGAACAACATGACCGCGATCATCAGCAGGCCGATGTATTCGTTCGCGATGCGGTCCAGTCCCAACGCCGCGCCCAGCCCGGACAGGCCGCTGCTGACAAAAGGCAGGGCATCGGGAAAGAACGCCATGACGAAGACCAGCCCGAGGATCAGGACATAGACCGGCAGGAACCGAAGGAACAGCCGCCGGCGCGAGGCATTCATCGCATACAAGGTGGTCAGGAATTCCGAGATCCCTTGCAGGAACAGAAAGAACGCCGCCACCGGCATGGCCGTGCGCGCCGGGGCAAGCGGCGCCATCATGGCGGTGTCCATGGACCGTTCCCAGGTGCTCCAGGCCTTGATCGTGAAGTCCAGCGAAACCCAGAAGAAGAACAGCATCGCCGGGAAATAGAACAGCAGGTAGAGCGTCGCGTCGACCGTCGCCTGTGTCTGCCGCGGCCAGTTGCGATACAGGAAATCGGCGCGAATGTGCACGCCCCGCATCAGCGCATAACCGGCACCGAGCATGAACATGGCGCCCGCGAGCATACGGCTGTATTCAAAGGAAAAATCCGTCGGCGCCAGGAACACCTTGCGGGCCACGACCTCGTAGACCATGACCAGGATGATCGGAACCAGCATCAGACAGGTGATGCGGCCGACCCAAAGGTTCATCACGTCGATGCCGGCCACGATGGGCCGCATCCAGGGCGCCATGTCCGCCGGCGTCTGCCCCGGTTCGGCGGCGCGCCGTTCCGCGATCAGTTCGTCCGTGATGTCGAGCGCTTCACTCTTGCCCTGATCGGCCATGTCGGTCGTCCCTCCTGGGGTCTCGCGCCCCTTTGCCCGGCAAGACCCGCCGCGCGGATGCCGGCGGCGAGAGAGACCGCGGCGCGACCGGCGCCGCGGCCCGGCAGATTACTTTTTCAGCGTGTCGGCGAATGCCTTGCCAAGCGCCGCGTTCGACGCCTGCGATCCGGCCCAGAACGGCACCGCGACTTCCGCAAAGTCCTTCTGGCTCTGCCAGACCTTCGCGAAGAATTCGTTCTCCGCCGCATTGGTTTCAAGCGACGCCTTGGCCGCCGCCATGTATTCGGTGAAATAATCCGCCGGCGTGTCGTGAAGGATGACCCCCTGGTTCTCCACGAGATCCTTCAGCGCCTTGCCGTTCTCGTAGATCCGGTAGGACATCGACTTGCTGAGCGAGGCGTTCGCCGCGACTTCCAACGCCTTCTGCTGCAACGGCGTCAGCGAGTTGTAGACGTCCCCGTTGATATAGAGGTCGGCATTCACCACCACCTGATGCAACCCCTGCAGGTAGTAATGCTTCAGGACCTTCTGGAACCCGAACACCGAATCCGGCTTGGGGCAGCACCATTCCGCCGCATCGATCGTGCCTTTTTCAAGCGCCGGCAGGATGTCGCCCCCGCCCATCGCCACCGAAGCGACGCCGATGTCCTTGTAGGTCTGGCCGGGAATGCCCGGCGGCGTGCGGAATCGCAGCTTGCGGAAATCGTCCATCGACGCGATCGGTTCCTTGAACCAGCCCAGCGCCTCGGGACCGACCGGTTGCAGCATGAACCCTTTGACGTTCACGCCCATTTCCGTCCAGAGCTGGTCGTAAAGCTCCTTGCCGCCGCCATACTGGAACCAGCTCACAAAGGCGATGTTGTCGATGCCGACACCCGCCCCGGCGACCGGAGACCCGAAGAGCATGGCCGCCGGATGCTTGCCGGACCAGTAATGCGTCCAGGCGAACCCGCCTTCGATCAGGCCGCTGTCCACCGCGTCGAGCGTTTCGCGCACGCCGACGACGGCGCCTGCCGGCAGGACCTCGATGATGACCTCCCCGTCCGTCAAGGCCTTCACGTCGGCCGCGAAATCTTCCAGCATGAAGACTTCGTCCGCCTTGGCCGGAATGACCGATTGCACGCGGATCGTCACCTCCGCCGCCGCTGCCGACGCCAGGGCCGTCAGGCCGAACGCGGCGCCCATCAGGCCGCTGGTCCAGGTTCTCAGTTCATACATTGTCTTCCTCCCTTTCGATTGATCGCCTTTTCTTGGTCAATATCTTGCCCGCGCCCAAAGGCCCCTGCGCGGGTTGGAATCCGGACTTCGGCGCGCCGGTTCGAAACGCTATCGGCCGGCTGAACCCTCACGACACCGCGTCCTCCAGCACCATGTCCGACGCCTTTTCGCCGATCATGATCGCCGGCGCGTTCGTATTGCCGGAGGTGATCCGCGGCATGATCGACGCATCCGCCACCCGCAGCCCGGCAACCCCCCGCACACGCAGCCTGTGATCCACGACGGCCATCGGGTCGGCCCCCATCTTGCAGGTTCCGGTCGGGTGATAGATCGTCGTCGCGGTGTCGCGCGCCCAGTCCAGGGTTGCCGCCTCGTCGTCGATTCCGACGCCCGGACCCGGCGCATGTTCCCCGGTGACATGCGATTTCAGGGGTTCGAAAGAGGCGATCTTTCGGGCGATCTGAATGCCCTTCACGATGGTCCGGCAATCGGTATCCGTGGCGAGGTAGTTCGGTTCGATCAGCGGATGATCCAGCATGTTCGCGGTCTTCAGGCGCAGACGCCCGGTGCTTTCGGGGCGCAATTGCAGGACAGAGGCGGTGAACGCGGAAAACCGGTGCGGACCCTCCGCCGGGGAATCGGCGCTGAACGGCTGGATGTGGAACTGGATGTCCGGTGTGGCCAGATGCGGTTCGGTCTTCAGGAACCCGGTTCCCAGGCTGGCCGCCATCGTCATCGGACCGGTCTGGCGGACCGCGTATTGCAGCGCGATGCCCGCCTGTTTCAGGATATTGCTGGTTTCGGTGTTGATGGTGGACAGATCGGTCCGGAACACCGGCCGTGCCTGCAAGTGGTCCTGAAGGTTCCGCCCGACTCCCGGCAGATCGACCTTCAGCGCGATACCGTGCCCGGACAGTTCGACCCCATCGCCGATACCCGACAGCATCAGTATCTGCGGCGACCCGATCGCCCCCGCGGACAGGATGACTTCGCAGGCGGCGCGGATGTCGATGGTCTGGCCGGCGATCCTCGCGCGGACGCCGGTCGTCCGGTCGTCCGACAGCAACAGGCATTCGGCCTGTGCGTCGGTCAGGATCTTCAGATTGTGCCGGTGCCGGGCCGGTTTCAGATAGGCCGCCGCCGAACTGCACCGCCGCCCCCTGTCCAAGGTCAGTTGGAAATAGGCGACGCCTTCCTGGTCTTCACCGTTGTAATCCCGTGTTTCGCGGTATCCCGCTACCTGCGCCGCCAGGAGCCACTTGTCGACGATATCGCGCTTCAGCCGCGTCGGCGATACGGACAGCGGCCCCGCGCGCCCCCGAAGATCGCTTCCGGGCGCGCCCTTCCAGGTTTCCGCGCGCTTGAAATAGGGCAGGACATCCGCCCAGGACCAGCCGAGGTTGCCCATCTGCGCCCATTGATCGAAATCCTGCGGCTGCCCGCGCACGTAGAGCAGGCCGTTGATCGAACTGGACCCCCCAAGCACCCTCCCGCGCGGCCAGGGAATCGAACGTCCGTTCAGCCCCGGATCGGGTTCGGTTCGGTAACACCAGTCCGATTTCGGGTTTCCCATCGTCTTGAAATAGCCGACCGGGATGTGGATCCACGGGTTCGTGTCCCTGGGTCCGGCTTCCAGCAAAGCCACCCGATACCGGCCGCAAGCCGACAGCCGGTTCGCGAGAACACACCCGGCCGATCCCGCCCCGACAATGACAAAGTCGAATTCCAATGCCGCTCCCGAACTTCAAAAAATGAGACTTTTTATCTCGTTTTTAGGATGGCATTTACGCTAACCTCAAACGATACAAACTCAATGATTCTGTTTGCGCCCCGAGATCGGACAGGACGATGCCCCCGGCAGAACGCATTCCGACCAACCTTCGCACCCTGCTGATCCTCGAGATCTTCGGGCAGGCCGACACCGCCCTGACCGCGACGCAGATCAACGACCGGCTGGGGTTGCCAAAACAGACCGTGCACCGGCTGTGCGCGACACTGGTTGCCCAGGGGTTCCTGACCTGCCCGGGAAACGGCAAGCGTTTCAGCCCCAGCCGGCGGGCGCGCGAACTGGGGGCGGGGTTGCTGTTCTCGTCACGAACCCATATCGCGCGCCACCAGATCCTGATGGATCTGGCCGCGCAGGTGCGCGAGACGGTCAACTTCGTGGTGCCCGAAGACACCGGCATGAGCTATCTCGACCGGGTCGAAACCGACTGGCCATTCCGGGTGCAGCTTCCGGTCGGGTCCAACGTGCCGTTTCACTGCACCGCCAGCGGCAAGGCCTTCATGGCCAGCCTGCCGCTTGCGGCGCGCAAGGCCTTCGTGTCGGCCCTGACCCTGAAACCATGGACACCCCGAACCCATACCGAACCCGGCGCATTGCTTGAAGACCTCGGGCTGATCGCCAAACGCGGCTATGCGCTGGATGACGAGGAATTCGTCGAGGGCATGGTCGCCATATCGGTTCCGGTGCGCGATACAAACGGCCGCTTCATCGCGGCACTCGCCTTTCACGGCCCGGCGCAACGGATCTCCATCGAAACCGCGGAATCCAAGCGGGACGTTCTGTTCGCCGCCGCGCAAAGGTTGACGGACGCCCTGTTCAGCTAGACCGGGCCGCGCCGCCGCAGCCCTTTCCGGGTCCCGTTTCGAAAACGCGTCACAGGAATGGAATGCCCCGGCGCCACAGGCGAACGACACCCCCCGCCTGAGAGGGCTTCCCAATCCGGTTCCTATCCCCTTTCGTCGGCGCCCATTCTGCGTTCCAGCCAGCGCACCCCGGCGCTGATCACCAGCACGAGCACCAGGTATTCCAGTATCAGGAAGCTGTAGATTTCCAGTGGACGGTATTCCGTCACCACCAGTTCGTTCGCCCGCCGGGTCAGTTCCTGCATGCCGATCACGCTGGCGAAGGCGCTCATCTTGACGATGTAGATGAACTGGTTCGCGAGCGGCGGCAGGATGCGCCGGATCGCCTGCGGCAGGATCACATGGCGCATCGTCTGCACGTAGTTCAGCCCGATGGTCTGCGCGGCCTCCGTCTGCCCCTTGGCGATGGATTGAATCCCGGCCCGGTAGATTTCGGCGGTGAAGGCGCTGTCTGAAATCGCCAGCGTGATGATCGCGCCCCAGAACGGGTCGATGGGGATATTCAGCCCCATCGCCCGAAAGACCAGCGGCAGGCCGTAGAACACCCAGAACAGCATCGGCAGCAACGGGATGGAGCGAACGAATTCCACGTAGATCCGGTTCAGGATCCGCAGCCAGCGCCGGTGCGACAGGCCCGGAAGCGCAACGACCAGTCCCAGCCCGATCGAGATCGCCGCCGCGATCAGCGAAATCAGGATCGTCGCACCCATGCCGTTCATCAGGAATTTCAGATTGGTCCAGCCTGCCGGCGTCATCGGGTTGACCACATACCACCCCCAGGTCGAACTCGAGGCGCATCCGGCCAGCAGCAGGAACGGCAGCAACAGGGCGACAGGTGTCCGCATCCGCCCCATCAGTGATGCAGGATCTGGCCAAGAAAGGTGCGGCAGCGCTCGGACGACGGGTTGGCAAAGAAAGTCTCCGGCGGGCCGGTTTCGACAATCTCGCCCGCATCCATGAACACCATCTTGTCGGCCACCTTTCGGGCAAACCCCATCTCATGGGTCACGACCACCATCGTCATTCCGTCCTCGGCCAGTTCGACCATAACGTCCAGCACTTCGGAAATCATCTCTGGGTCGAGCGCCGAGGTCGGTTCGTCAAACAGCATGACCTTGGGTTCCATGCACAGGGAACGGGCAATCGCCACGCGCTGCTGTTGCCCGCCCGACAGCCGGCCCGGACGCTTGTCCGCCTGTTCGGGGATACGCACCCGGTCGAGATAGCGCCGCGCACGCGCCTCGGCATCCGCACGCGACAGGCCGCGCGCCTTCATCGGGCCAAGCATCAGGTTTTCAAGCACGGTCAGATGCGGAAACAGATTGAACTGCTGAAACACCATGCCGACCTCTGAACGGATCGCCGCGACGGATCGCGCATCGTCGGTCAGTTCGATGCCATCCACCCGGATCAGGCCGGTCTCATGGGCTTCCAGCCTGTTGATGCAGCGCACGACCGTCGATTTTCCCGATCCCGACGGCCCGCAGATCACGACCCGTTCCCCGGCCCTGACGGTCAGCTCGATGTCCTTCAGCACATGAAAATCGCCGAACCATTTGTTCACGCCGATCATTTCGATCCTGGTTTCGGCCAACAAACATGTCCCTTCGGGTGACTTCCCACTGGGAAGATTTTTCTTGAGGTTATCGGCGGAATATTCGTTAGTTCAAGGGTCAATACCGAAATACAACGGCGCCGGATATGGTTTCGCCGCCGCCCATGGGGAGAATTGCGATGAAGCATTGGATGACGACGATTGCCGCCGGAGCGGTCTGCCTGTCGATGACCGCAGCGGCGCAAGCCCAGTCCGCGCTGAACGAAATCCTCGACGACGGCGTTCTCAAGGTCGGAACCACGGGCGACTGGAACCCGATGTCGCTGCGCGATCCGGCCACCAACAGCTACAAGGGCTTTGACATCGACGTGATGACCGAACTCGCCAATGATCTCGGCGTCACGGTCGAATTCGTCCCGGCGGACTGGAAGACGCTGGTCAACGGCGTGGTGGCCGGCAAGTATCACATGACCGGATCGGCCTCGATCTCGCCACCCCGGATGAAGGTCGCCGGGTTCTCGGAAAGCTATATCGCGGTGGAAATCTATCCCTTCACCACACCGGACCTGGCAGAAAGGTTCGACGGGTATGACTCGATCAACCAGCCCGGCGTCAAGGTCGCCACGACCCTCGGCACCACCTTCGAAGGACTGGCGCGCGAATGGTTTCCCGAGGCCGAGATCAAGGTCGTCGAAGCCCCCGCCCGCGGGTTTCAGGAGGTGCTCGCCGGCCGCGCCGAGGTCTTCATAACCTCCAATATCGAAGGAGCGACCCTTGAGGAAAAATTCGGCGTCGTTCGGGTGCCGGGAACCGAACCGCGCTCGCCGTCCCCCATCGCGATGCTGCTGCCGCAGGCCGATCAGGTTTGGATCAACTACGTGAACAACTGGGTCAAGCTGAAACAGGCACAGGGGTTCTTTGACGCGACCAAGGCAAAGTGGGGGCTTTGACTGCGAGGGACTGATCGCGGCACAGGCAAGCAGCACCGCGCCCGGAAATCACGGATCGTCGCCCGCTTTGCCACGCACTCCCGGTCAGGAGACGTAATTCACCACGAGCGTCACGCCGAGGAGAATGCCGATCCACAGAACCATCGTCCCCGTGGGCCAGAACTGCGAAATGCGCCCCTGCGGCCCATATGAATGATACAGGCGGATGATCATGGCGTGCAGGCCGTCGCGCATCATGTCGGACCACGCCTGCATCGCCGCCCCGATCGGTTTTCCGATGGCCTCGATCAACCTTGGCAGGAACCGGCGGTAGGTCCAGTCAAAGTCGAGATTCACCGATTTCAGTTCCGGCGGGTAGATACCGGTGCGCATCAGCACCGTGAAGGCCAGCGCCGAGAAGAACAGCAATTGCAGCTGGGTGATGACATGGGTGGTGGTGTAGGGCTGGTAATCCACCTCGAACGGCAGCAGCGCGTAGAGCGGCGCCGGGTAGACCCCGACCGCGATGCAGAGGAAAGAGGCCAGCCCCATCGCCCAGAGCATATGCCAGGGCGCCTCTTTCGGACGCTTGCCGCTGTCATGGGCGAAGAAGGCGAAATAGGGGATCTTGATGCCCGAGTGGTGGAACACCCCGGCCGAGGCGAAAAGCAGGATGCCCCAGATGATGTAGTAATGTTCATGCGCCGCCGCCGAGAGGATCAGCGACTTGGTGACGAAGCCCGAGAACAGCGGGAAGGCCGAGATCGAGGCCGCGCCGATCACGCAGAAGATCATGGTGAGCGGCATGGTCTTGTAGAGTCCGCCGAGTTCCGAACCCTTGGCGGTGCCGGTGCGGAACAGCACCGCGCCGACCGACATGAACAGCAGCGCCTTGTAGAGGATATGCGCGAAGGCATGGCTGGCGGTGCCGTTCAGCGCCAGTTCGGTGCCGATGCCGACCCCCACCACCATGAAGCCCAGCTGGTTGTTGAGGCTGTAGGCCAGCACCCGGCGCAGGTCGTTCTCGATCACCGCGTAGAAGATCGGGAACAGGGTCATGATGGCGCCGATATAGATCAGGATCTCGGTGCCCGCGAAGCCGCGCGCCAGCGAATAGACCGCCAGCTTGGTGGTGAAGGCCGACAGGATCACGGTGCCGGTGACGGTGGCCGCCGGATAGGCATCCTGCAGCCAGTTGTGCAAGAGCGGGAAGGCGCATTTCATGCCGAAGGCGATGAAGATCAGCCAGGTGGCGGGGGTGCCCAGTTCCATGTGCTGAAAGGCGATGCTGCCGGTGTCGACATACATCAGGACGACCCCGGCGAGCAGGATCACGCCCGATCCGATCTGGATGATCAGGTAGCGCATGCCGGTGAAATAGGCGCCCTCGGTGCGGCGTGCCCAGATCAGGAAGACCGAGGAGATCGCGGTGCCTTCCCAGTAGAAGAACAGCGTGATCAGATCGCCCGCGAAGACCGCGCCGATGGCCGCGCCCGAATAGAGCAGCGCCGCCACCTGCTGCACCGGATCCTTCACATGCCAGGCGTAGAGATTACCGAGGAAGGCGGCGATGCAGAAGATCAGCGCGAAGATGCGGCTGAGCTTGTCCACGCGCATGAGATCGAGATCGAAGCCAAAGAAGGTGACCCGCACCAGCGTGTCGTCGAGCGGCAGGGTATAGACCTGCGCCGCCGCGATGACCGGGATCGCCAGCAGCAGCACCGCCCGCGCGGGGCCGCGCGGAAGCAGCGGCAGGATCGCCGCTCCGAGAAAGAACAAGAACGCGGTGGGGAGCCAGTCAAGCATCGTAATCCACCTTGTCCAGCTGATCCTCGGGGTAGGGTTCGGATTCCACGTCCCTGGGGGCGTAGTAGGTTTCGTCGCGTTTCAGGAACAGGCGCATTCCCTTGGCGCAGATCACCAGTGCTGCGCACATGAAGAAACCGTAGAGCGCATAGAAGCCGGGAAAGTCCTCGATCGCGAGATAGCTGTGCTTGTGGTACAGAAAATCGGCGACGAAGAGGCCGGCGCAGACCGCGTAGAGCGTGTAGACGATCTTTTCGACACCGCCGGGTTTCTCGACCCACAGAAGCGCGCGACCCAAGGCCGGGAACTTGTCGGGATTGTCGGGTTTGTTATTGGCCATCGCCCACCCCCATGTCTGCGACCAGCGGCGTCAGGAAGGTCTCGATCCCACCGGCATAGAAGAACAGAACCAAACAGCCCAGGGCGGTCAGTGCCGGCGGCAGCCACACCAGCAGCCCGGCCTCGGCGGATCTGGCGCCCGCCGGGATCTCGGGATTGGGCAGGAAGAAGCCGCGCCCGACGATGGACAGCAGGTAGTAGACGTTCAGAAGCGAACTGAGCATCAGGACGAGGATCATCACCCATTGCCCGGTATCCGCCGCGCCCATGATCAGCAGCCACTTGCTCCAGGACCCGCCCAGCGGCGGCAAGCCGATGATCGACAGCGCCCCGATCAGGAAGGCGGTGTAGGTGATCGGCATCGCCCGGCCCAGCCCGTTCATCTGGCTGATTTCGGTCTTGTGCACGGCGACATAGATCGAGCCGGCGCACATGAAGAGGGTGATCTTGCCCATCGCATGCATCGCGATATGCATGCCGCCGCCCAGCACGCCCATCGAGGTTGCGAGCGCCATCCCCAGGGTGATGTAGCTGAGCTGGCTGACGGTGGAATAGGCGAGCCGCGCCTTGAGATTGTCCTTGGTCATCGCCACGATCGAGGCGGCGATGATCGAGAAGGCGGCCAGCCACATCAGCCATTCCGACGCGCCGGTTTCGGCGAGGAAATCGATGCCGAAGATGTAGATGCCGACCTTGAGCATGGTGAAGACGCCGGCCTTGACCACCGCCACCGCGTGCAGCAGCGCCGAGACCGGGGTCGGCGCGACCATCGCCGCGGGCAGCCAGCGGTGGAAAGGCATCAGCGCCGCCTTGCCGATGCCGAAGGCATAGAGCGCCAGCAGGACCGCGACCATGGAACCGGCGACGTGACCTTCGAGAATGCCGCCCTTGGTGAAATCGAGCGTTCCGGTGATGGTCCAGGTCCAGATGATGGCCACGAGCTGAAGCCCGATCGACGTGCCGATCAGGATGGCGAGGTAGGTTCGCGCGCCGTTGCGCGCCTCGGGCGTTCCCTTGTGCGCCACCAGCGGAAAGGTCGACAGGGTCAAGGCTTCGTAGAAGATGAACAGGGTGAACATGTTCGCCGAGAACGCGATCCCCATGGTGGTGGCGATTGCGATCGAGAAGAAGCAGAAGAACCTGGCGTGGTTGTCTTCGTTGTTTCCGCGCATGTAGCCGACGCCGTAAAGATGCGTGACGATCCAGAGCCCGCTGGCGACGATGGCGAACAGCAGTCCGAGCGGTTCCACGTTGAACGCCATGTCCAGCCCCGGCATGACCGAAAACAGCACCATCGGCGCGGTCGTTCCGTTGCCGACGTTGACCAGGATGTTCATCACGCAGCCAAAGGTCGCGAGCGCCGCGACAAGGGTCATCCCGTCGCGCAGGTCCGGCGCATCCCGCAACAGCATGTTCCCCGCCGCCGCGAGCATCGGGATCAGCATACTGGCCAGAATTGCAGTGTCGGTATCCATGCCGTCCCCTATTGCAAACCGGTCGAGCCGGCCAGAAGTCCCTCTGCGGCAGTGGCGGCCGCCGTCAGGGTGACATCGGTATCAAGCCCGAAATAGACGCAGGCCAGGGCTGCGATCCACATCGGCGCCAGCATCGACATCGGGGCTTCCTGCACGGTGCTGCCGTCGGGCGTGGGCTGCATGTACAGCACTTCGAGAACCCTCCAGACATAGATGACCGCCAGCAGGCTCGACGCCACGACCAGCAGCGCGACGGGCCACCAGCCGTTTTCCAGCGCCGCTTCGACGAGCAGCCATTTCGAAACGAACCCGGCGGTTCCCGGCACCCCGATCAGGCTGAGTCCGCCGACGACGACGGCCGCCGAGGTCAGCGGCATCCGCCGTCCCAGCCCCTGGATGTCGTTGTAAAAGGATCCTTTTGCCGTCAGGACGAATGCGCCCACTGCCATGAACAGCGCGGCTTTCGTAATCCCGTGATTGAACAGATGGACGATGGCCGCGGTCAGACCGGTTTGCGACAGCATGGCGATTCCGAGCAGGATATAGCCGATCTGCCCGACACTGGAATAGGCCAGCATCCTCTTGAAATCGCTCTGGAACACCGCAATGAAACTGGCCGCGAACATGGCGACGATGGCAAGCGGCAGAATGATGTATCCCAGCGTGTTGAATTCAAAAAGAAAGCCCGGATCGAAGACGGTGAAGACGAAGCGCAGCAGAACGTAGATCGCCACCTTGGTGGCCGTCGCCGCCAGAAAGGCCGTGACCATGGACGGCGCATAGGTATAGGCATTGGGCAGCCAGCTGTGCAGCGGATACATCGCGACCTTCAAGCCGACTCCCACGACGATGAAGGCAAACCCCGCCCTGATCGTCCGGTTGCTGCCCTGTTCCGATATCCGGTCGGCGATGTCCGCCATGTTCAGAGTCCCGGTCGCCATGTAGAGGAACCCGATACCGATCACGAAGAAGGTGGCGCCGATCGTCCCCATGATCAGATAGTCATAGGAGGCGGTCAGCGCCCGCTTGTCCCGCTCGGACCCCTGCGCGATCAGCACATAGGTGGCCAGGGACGAGATTTCGAGAAAGACGAAGACGTTGAACGCATCGCCGGTGATCGCCACGCCGAGCAATCCGCTCAGGCACAGAAGGTAGGCGGAATAGAACAGCGCATGGTGGCGGGCGGACACTTCCGCCTCGACGCTTTCGCGCGCGAAGAGCAGGACCAAGGTGCTCATTGCGCTCACGAGGAGCAGGACGAAGGCGTTGGCGGCATCGACGCGGTATTCGATGCCCAGTGGCGGCTCCCAGCCGCCCATGTGGTAGGAAATGACCGATCCGTCGATTACCCGCGAAAGCAGCAGGATCGACACGGCAAAAGCCGTTGCGCTCGACGCCAGGGCGATGGGCCATGCGATCCCCCGGCGTCCGAACAGAACGATCAGCGGGGCCGCGATGAAAGGCACGAGAACCTGCAATGCGGGCAGGTGATCGGCCAGCGTCAGCGCCGTATGGTGGACTGTCTCCGTGCTCATCAGCCGCGCTCGCCCATCACTTCGCTGTGCAGGCGGATCTCCTGAAGCGCGATTTCCTTTTCGATCTTCAGGATCTCGTCCTCTTCGATGCTGCCGTATTCCTCGCGGATGCGCACGATAAGGGCCAGGCCGAGCGACGTGGTCGCGACGCCGACGACGATGGCGGTGAGGATCAGAACATGCGGCAGCGGGTTCGAATAGACCACCGCCGGGTCGATGTTCATATCGACCGGAAAGATCGGCGCGGTGCCGCCTTCGACCTTGCCGATCGAGATGTAGAACATGAACACGGAGGTCTGAAAGATGTTCAGGCCGACGATCTTCTTCACGAGATTCCCCTTGGCCACGACGATATAGAAGCCGGTCATCATCAGCACGATGAACAGCCAGTAGTTCATGTGGCCCAGAAAGAATTCCCAGTCGCGCACAGCCTCTTCTACCATGCTTCGTCATCCATGATCGGTGTCCGCGAGGTGAAGGCGTAGTATATCGTCACCATCACCCCGGTCACGGTTATGCCGACGCCGAGTTCGACCAGGATGATACCGTAGTGCTGGCCGTGCACCGGATGATGCGGGCTGAGCGCGGTGTAATCCAGATAGCTATATCCCAGAAAAAGGCTGACGATGCCGGTCCCGGCATAGAGCAGCACACCGAGCGCCGCCAGTTTGTGCACCAGCCAGGGCGGAAAGACGCGCTGAACGTCTTCAAGGCTGAACACAACGCCGTAGATGATGAAACCCACCGCCATGATAACGCCGGCCTGAAAGCCGCCGCCGGGCGAGTAATCGCCATGAAACTGCACATAGAGCGCAAAGATCATGATCGACCCGATCAGCAACTTGGTGACGACCCGCAGGATCAGATGATGGCGCATCAGACGTCCTCTTTCTCTTTGCGGCGCCGGCGTCGCAACCCGCTGATCAGCAGCAGGACGCCGACTCCGGCCGTGAAGACAACCGCCGTTTCGCCCAGCGTGTCAAAGCCACGGTAACTGGCCAGGATCGCTGTCACGATATTGGGCACATCGATTTCGTGCGGACTGCGCCCGATATAGTCGGGCGCGACATGGGTCTGCGCGGGCGCGTTCGGATCGCCGAAATTCGGCATGTCCAGTGTGCCGTAGACCAGCGCCGCACCTGTGACCAGAACCACGAACAGCGGGATCACCGGCGAATGCGACGGCGGCCGTTCGAATCGCGAAGTCAGCGCCAGCGTTCCAAGCATCAGGACCGTGGAGATCCCCGCGCCGACCGCAGCCTCTGTAAAAGCCACATCGACGGCATCCAGAGTGACCAGCAGCAAGGCGGACAGCAGGCTGAACACGCCGGACAGCATGGCCGTCGCGAACAGGCTTTGCGTTCGCACAACCGCGAACGCCGTCATCACCAGAAAGATGAACAGAACGATATCGATGAAGATGTTTATCTCGAACCCGCCTTGTCGTCTTCGGGGGTCTTCGGATCGTTGGCATCGACCGAAGACCGCCTTGGCTTGAGACCGGACACCAGTGCCGCATTGGCAACCGCATGGGTGGAGGTCGGTCCGGTGATGAACAGGAACAACAGGATCAGGCCAAGCTTGACCGAAACCAGTGTCAGTCCGGCCTGCAACGCCATTCCGACCAGCAGAAGAATGACCCCCGCGCTGTCGCTGATCGAAGCCGCGTGCAGGCGCGACCAGAAGTCCGGAAAGCGCAGGATGCCGACAGCGCCGACGATCGCAAAAAAGGAGCCGGAAACGATACAGACCCAACTGAGGACTTGAATGACGGTGTCCATGTCGATCAACCCTCGTCTTCCAGTGCCTTGCGCGGGATGTCCCCGATGGCGCGATAGCGGAAGAATTTCAGGATGGCGATCGTCCCGACGAAATTGATAAGCGCATAAAGCAGAGCAATATCGAGAAAATCCGGGCGTCCATTCAGGAACCCGAGAACCCCGATGAACAGCACCGTATGCGTGCCGAACGAGTTCAGCGCCAGCACCCGGTCATAAAGCGACGGGCCGGCGAAGAGGCGAATCAGCACGAGGATCATCGCGATGAACAGGGCAATGGCGGCCAGGGCGAACATCAGGCGGCCTCCGCGCGCTCGACGGCGCTGACCCGCGCGTCCATATCCGCAAGCGCGTCCATGTCCTCGGGCGAATAGGCGAGCGCATGCACCAGGAAATAGCCGACATCGGTTTCCACCGTCAGCGTGCCGGGCGTCAGGGTAATGGAATTCGCGAACATCACCTGGGCAAGGTCGGTCCTTTGCGAGCAGGGCACCGAAAACAGGTGCTGACCGATCGGCATCTTCGGCGACAGGATGATCTTGGTGACAGCCCAGTTGGCCTTGGCGATCTCGACCAGCAGCCATCCGCAATATCCGAGCAGGGCCAGCGGCTTCAGCTGCACCTGCACCCGATCCCCGTCGAGGCTGTCCATTCTGTGCACGACATAAACGACCAGCGCCACCGATGCTGCGCCAAAGCCGAGAATCAGCGGCTTGTAGAGGCCCGACATAAGGAGCCATAGACCCGAAAGAACAATCGCTGTTCCCAAGCTGCGCAACCGGTGCCCCCCGTTTCAATCCCCATCCGGAAGCAGCGTGTCCTGCATTTGGATGATGTCGTTTTTATGCTTCGCGCGAACCGCTGAACACGATTCGCACGTAGTCCAATAGCCGCGTGCAACCTTCCGGCGCCGCATATGTTTCACAAACCTGCACGATCCATCCCGAAATCGCAAACACATAAGCGATACAAAATGGCCCGCTGTTTTGGTTTATCGCACCCGTTTCATGATTGCCACAGACAAGCTGACGACAACTTGATCCGGCCTTTGCACGCCGGATGCGGCAATCGCCGCGGATTGTGATAGAGCGGAATGGCCGCAACCGGGACACGCGCTCTGATGGACAAGGAACTTGCGCCCGCCAGAACCCGACACGACCGCCGACGCACCCTGATCGGCCTGCTGTTCCTGGCTACCGCCGGCGGGCTGTCGGTCTATTCCGTTTTCCTCCGGCCGACCTACTCCGGAGCCAGTCTCGACGTGGCCGAAGCGCACCGGCAAGCGCGCGACGGTTCGGTTCTGCTGATCGACATCCGCCGCCCGGACGAATGGGAAAGAACCGGCATACCCGACGGTGCGCATGCGATCGACATGCGGCGGCCGGACTTTTCCGGCGCGCTTCTCGCCGCGGCAGGCCACGACCGGGCCAGGGCAATCGCCCTGATCTGCGCCCGCGGGGTGCGTTCGGCGAAGCTGGGCGAACGATTGACCGCCGCCGGTTTCGAGAACGTGCTGAATGTGCCGGAAGGCATGCTCGGGTCCAGCGCCGGACCGGGCTGGCTGGCCCTGGGGCTGCCGGTGCAACACCATGCGGGTCATTCCGAATGATCCGGTTTCTGGCGCTTTGCGCTTGGGTCTTTGGTTCTGCGGTTCAGGCAGGATGCGGGCTTGAAGGCCCTTCCCCCTGCGCGCTGCCCGACGGCGACTACCATGCCAGCCTTCCCGGCCACGACGGCGACCGCGTTCCGGCGGTCGTTTTCCTGCATGGCGCGGGAAGCACCGGGCACATGTCATCGGCAACGGCGCGCTCGTCCAGTCGCTGCTGGAGCGGGGCTACGCGGTTCTCGCCCCCACTGGTGCCCGGCAGTTCGGCGGGAACGGCGGCCGAAGCTGGAATTTCCTTCCCGGCCGGGACGGTCGGGACGAAGCCGCGTTCCTTCAGGACGTGGTCGATGACGCCGCCCGGCGGTTCGGGATAGATACCGATCGAGTGATCCTGGCGGGGTTCTCGGCCGGCGGGTTCATGGTGAACTATCTGGCCTGCGCCAAGCCCGATGCATTCGCCGCCTATGCGCCGGTCGCGGGCGGATTCTGGCGTCCGATACCCGCCACCTGCGCCGGGCCGATCCGCCTGTTTCATACGCATGGATGGAAAGACGCGACCGTGCCGCTGGAAGGCCGCTATCTGCGCAACAAGCGCTTTCAGCAAGGCGACATCTTCGCCGGGCTGGAACTGTGGCGGGCGGCGAATGCCTGCCCTGACGAAAAACCCTCCGCCTATTCGGAAACCGGTCCGTTCTGGCGCCGGGTCTGGTCGGATTGCGCGCCCGGCAGCGCGCTGGAATTGGCGCTGTTCGCCGGTGGCCATACGGTTCCGGACGGATGGGCCGATATGGTGCTCGGCTGGTTCGAGAGCCAGCCCCGGAACTGATCACTCGGCGGGGGCCGCCACGGTCGCCCGGTCCAGAACGGATTTCAGTTCATTGCGGTAATGCTGTGCCGCACGGGTGATCAGCGGTTCCCGGTATACCTCCCGGGTTCCCATCCATCCGCGCGCGCGGGCAGGCATCGACAGGCCGCTGACCGCCGACAACGGCACCGCGAACAGCAGGCTGAACGCGATCGGCAGCAACCACGGAGACACCAGCCCCGCGAAGATCCCGGCGGCCAGCGCGGCGCCGCTCGCGGTTTCCAGCGCATGGCAGGCAAGCAGCGTGCCCAGACCGTATCGCCCGCCGCTCCGCGCCTGCGGCGACCATCCGCGCTGAAGGCCCAGCAGGGTCCGAAACACCGCGATCATCTGCTGCACCATCAGGATGGGCGCGTAGACCACCGACAACACCACCTCCGACACGAAGGACAGCGCGAAACGCCAGCCGCCGCCGAATTCACCGAAGCGGGATCCGGTCAGGGGCAGGGCCGCGATGGCCATGAGCTTGGGCGCCAGCAGCATCGCATACATCAGCACGACGATCATCACGTGGCGGGAACCGGTCATCTCGGGCCAGGTCGGCATCAGCGGATTGGTTTCGCTGAAATAGGTCAGCACGCTGGCGTCCTCGCCGACGCCGATCAGCGCCCACATGACCAGCAGAGCGAACCAGATCGGCGACATCAGATATCCAACCGCCCCGTGCAGCATGTGAAACCGCGAGATCGACCTGAACCCGCGGGACCGCAGCAGGTTCAGATGCTGAAGGTTGCCCTGGCACCAGCGGCGGTCGCGCAGGACATGGTCGATCAGCGTCTGCGGCGTTTCCTCATAGCTGCCGCGGATACGGGGCAGAAAGCGGACGCTCCACCCGGCGCGGCGCAGCAATCCGGCCTCGACGAAATCATGGCTCATGATCAGCTTGTCCCGCCCGAGCCGCGACCGCAGATGCGGCAGCCCGGCACAGGACGCGAAAGCCGCGGTGCGAATGATCGCGTTATGTCCCCAATAGTTGCCGTCCTGCCCGCACCAGCGCGACACCCCTTCGGCGAGGGCCGCTCCATAGACGCCGTTGGCGAACTGCTGCATGCGCGCGAACACGGTCTGCGCGCCGATCAGCTGCGGAAAGCTCTGGATCAGCCCGGCGCCGGGATCGCGCGCCAGCGCATCCGTGAGACGCAGGATCGCCCGGCCCGTCATCAGGCTGTCGGCGTCCAGCACCAGCATCGCCGGATAAGCGGCGCCCCAGTTGGACACCCAGTCGGCGATGTTGCCGACCTTGCGATCGGTGTTCTGCCTGCGCCGCCGATAGTAAAGCGCAAGACCGGGCGACAGGGAGGCCTGCAGGGCCAGCACGCTTTCCTGTTCCTGCGCCGCGATCGCGTCGTCCTGCGTGTCACTCAGGATGAACATGTCATAGCGGTGCGCGCCGCCGCGGGCGCGCAGCTCCTCGAGCATCGACCGGGCGTTGCCCAGCACATACCAGGGCACTTCGTTGTAGACCGGCATCAGCAACGCCACCCGAAGCGGTTCGATCCGCCCCGGACGGACCCGCGCTTCGCGCTGCGCCAGTGACACGAGTCCCAGGGCGACCGTGCTGACCGTGAAGGCGATCCAGAAGAAGTTGAACCCGATCAGGATCATCAGGACGGCCTCGATCACGTTGATGCCCTGATCGTTGAACCATCCCCAGATCACCCAGATCAGCAGCAGCATGACCAGAACCGCCGGGCTGAAGGCCAGGCTGCGCCACAGCCCGATGCGCCGCGGCGGCACCTGGTCCGGGGCGTCCCGGTCGTGAAACGCGACCTGGAAATCCTGCACCGGCATCGGCAGGGGCGCCTTTGCCGGCATGATGTGCAGATCGGGTCTCATGAGGTCCACCGGTAGAGCCAGACTTCGCTGGCAATCTGATCGTCCTTCAAAAGCTGCGCCCGCAGTTCGACGCTCTGCCGTTCGCCCGGATCGAAGGTGAACGCCAGGCGCAGCCCGCCAGTTTCAGGATTGTGCTGAAGGATCCCCGCGCTGGTCTCCACGTTCGGCGAACTGACATGCACCGTCAGCGCCTCCGGCCCGTCTTCGAACAGCGGATGCGGCCCGAAATCGACGGTGGCGATGCGCCCGCCGCGCAGATGCCCGCCCATGCGCGTGTTGACGACGCGCGCGAGATCCACGGCGACAGGCGCCTGCGCGCCCCAGGTCAGGCGATAGGCCAGATCGACCTGCGATCCGGCCTCGTAGCTATTGGAAGGACGCCAGTAGGCCACGATATTGTCATAGATTTCCTGATCCGCCGGGATTTCCACGAGCGTCACCGCCCCCTGCCCCCAATCGCCCCTCGGTTCGACCCAAAGGCTTGGACGGCGATGATAATGCGCTTCCAGATCGGCAAAGTCGGACAGTCTGCGCGCCCGCTGCATCAACCCGAAACCGCGCGGCGCACTATCGGAAAACGACGACACCTGAAGATGTTTCGGGTTCGCGAGCGCGCGCCACAGGATTTCTCCTGCGCCATTGAAGATCATCAGCCCGTCGCTGTCATGCACCGCCGGGCGGAAATCGTCGAAACGGTCACGGTTGGTTTCGTCGAACAGGAACATGCTGGTCAGCGGACCGAGTCCGACATGGTGGAGTTCTTTCCGGGCAAACAGCGTCGCCTCGACCTCCATCACGCAGGCCGGTCCCGGCGTGATGTCAAAGCGGTAGGCGCCGGTGACGCTGGGGCTGTCCATCAGGGCGTGCACGATCATGTTGCGCTGTTCCGGGTTTGGACGTTCCAGCCAGAACCGGATGAAATCGGGAAACTCCTCGCCCTCGGCATCGCCGGTCTTCAGCGCGAGGCCACGGGCCGACAGGCCATAGATCTGATCGAGCCCGATGGCCCGGAAATAGCTCGCCCCCTGAAACACGCAGAATTCGTCGGTCAGGCCGGGGCGGTGCATTTCGGTGCGCAGGCGCAGCCCGGAAAAGCCGAGCGTCTCGTCCACCGGCAGTTCCGGCACCGAGTCGGATTTCTCGAACATCGCGAGATCGAAGGCGACCGGAGTCGCCGTGCCGCCTTCGACGGTCTCGACCTTGACGGTGCGCGGGAAATAAAGACCGGGCGTGAAGAAATCGACGTTGAACGGCGTGTCGGTGCCATACCACAGCGCCGCCTCGGGACGGAAGCGAATCAGCTTATATTGTTCGTAGGTGAGGTCGCGCCAGGCTTCGGGCACCATGTCTCGCGCCCGGTAGTCGGATGCGGCCATCTCGCGCGCCAGCGCGATCACATAGTCGCGGTCAAACGCGTGTTGGGCTGTGGAAGCTCCCGCGGCCCCTGCCAATGCAAAAGCCGATGTGGTGGCCAGAAATTGTCTGCGCGAAAGTGTCATGCGCGCTTGCTCCGCCAGGGCTGAGACTTGAACCAAGCGGCGATATAGGCAACCGCGATGATCATTGCAAACCCCGCCAGATTCACGAGCAAAACTGTCGCAGGGCCGCGTCCGGCCTGATCCAGAACAAATCCCAGGAACCGCGCCGCCGCCATCGAGAAGACGAAGACAGCCAATGACTGCTGTCCAACTTTCATAACTATTTTCAACAAGATACGCCAAATTTTCGCGGCCAATCCAGTTCCGCTGGCGCGGAGCCGCCTGCCGCCTTCCCCGGCAGCGACCCAGGCCAGATAGGCCAGCGACAGGAAATGCAGGTAGCGCAAGACGCCAAAATCGGTCTTGTCGCGCAGGCTGAACCCCGTGGCCTTCTCGGATGCGCCTACCTGCGTCCAGATTTCGCGAATCGCGGCCCCGAGATCGGGGCTGATGGCGCCGAGCCAGGTCACGACCTTCCAGGACCCGAACGGCGCCGACAGAACCAGGAATCCCAGGCTCGTCCAGACCAGGACCCGCGACACTGGCGGCGGCGGCAACCACCCGCGCATGAAGGCGAAGCCGGTGAAAAACAGCAGCTGCCAGCCGAACGGGTTGAAGAACCATTCCCGGTCCGACCAGCTTTCCGCGGGCAAATCCAGCACTCCGGCATTCGCCCCGAACCAGATCGCCAGGCTGGCCGCAACGACCGCGGCGAAGCCGAGCCCCGAGAGCGCCATGAACAGTGGCATCATCGCCAGCACCACGAGATACATGGGCAGGATGTCGAAATAGTTGGGCACGTAGGTCAGCGTGAAAACGCCGACGATCTGGCGCATCGGGTCATCGAAGAAATGCCCGAGGTTCAGCGAATCGACATAGTTCGTTTCAAACGTCCCGAAGGTGTCCAGCGCGGCCATCATCATCGCGACGAAGAAGAACAGACAGACATGCGCCCAGTAGACCTGCCACACCCGGAACGCGACACGGGCCGTGCCCATGCCCCAGCCTTTTCTGACGAAGGCGCCGCCAAACGCGATGGCCGAGGCCATGCCCGAACAGAACACGAAGATCTCGGTGGCGTCCGAATACCCGAACCGCGCCGGAATCCAGTTGCTCCACGGGTTGAACGGGATATGCGCGACCAGAATGATGAACATCGCGATGCCGCGATAGAAATCCAGCCGGGGGTCCCGAACGGAAACGGGAGTCGCTGCGGGAACAGCGGCATCCGCAGATCCTGTCCGGGACGAAAGGGTCGTCATATTCATCTCTTGCCCTTGTATGGTCATCGCGCCAGCACGCTATGTGCACCAGACGGGCTGCGCCCGACAGAGATCAAATCGCGCCGCGCTGCGGCAAATGCGTCATCCCTGCCCGCCCGGAGCGCCCTCCGTTCGTCCAGCATGGCCTCTGCCTGGTCCAGAAGCCCGGCGCGCAGGCCGGCGTCAATGGTCATCCTTTCGAAGATATCCCGTTGCGCATGACTGCCGCCGGCCAGGTGCAGCGTCGACCTCGCCTTTGCCAGGTGGACGAAAGCCTCTGCAAACCGCGAGTCGCCGAACGCTTCCAGCCCCCACGCCACGCTCAGGCCGGGACTTCTCATGCGGACCTTGATCTCGTCCGATCCGGACTCCGCGTCACGATGCATCCGGCGCAATAGCGCGGCTATCTCTGTCTCCCGGTTGTCGGCGGTCAATGCGAGCAGGTAATGCAGGTCCGCGAAAACGAGACACCCATCCTCGGTTCTGGCGGCACTCAACTCCGCCAGTTCATTCCAGCGCCCGGCCACGTCGATACCTTCGAGTTCCAGCCGCATCAGCAGTGAGGTCGCGTTGGAAATGTCGCGATAGTCGTCAGTCCTGTCGCAGCGAATGTCCCGGTCGTAAAGGTCGAGCACCGCGTCGATCTCGCCCAGATCCAGATGCATCAGCGCCTTGTGCCACCAGACGTGATAACGAAAGTTGTTGCAATGCGACCACGTGCCTTCGCGCCCGGCCAGCCAGTCCAGCCCCTTGCGCGCGTTTCCGGTCATGTCGTGCACATGGGCGACGGCGTGTAGCCCCCAGGCATCGTCCGGCGCGGTCCAGAGCGCCTGACGTCCGGCGATTTCCGCTCGTTCGTAGTCGCCGGTTTCTTCCAGGGCGAAGGCGTGGCAGCCCAGAAGGTAACCATGCGCGGGATGATCCCGCGCATAGGCCGGCATCACCCGTTCCATCGATCGCCGCATTCCCGCGCGATCGCCCAGAACGAACCGGATGGCATGGCTCATCTTCATCGCAAGGGCATCTTCGGGCGCGGCCTTCAGAACCCGCTCAAGGCATTTGACGGATCGGGAGGGGTATCCCGCCAGCCAGGCCTCCAGCGCTTGCACGAATAGCGTGTCCCGCACGCCGGCCCGCTGCTTCGAAATCGCCGTCCTGGCGGCCGCCAGATCCGATTCCGCCACAGCGGTCAGTTCGCGCCGCCCAAGCAGAAGGTAGAACAACCCCTTGACGGCATGTCCCAGAGCAAAGCCCGGCTCTGCCGCGAGAACAGCCATCAGGTGTTTCGGCGTGACGGCCGCATGCGCCAGGAATCCCAGCATCGCCGCATTCCAGTCTGCGAGGCTATCGGATGTATCAAGCCCGGTCGGTTGACCAAAAAGATCCTGCTGCATTCAGTGGTCCATTTCCGTGGTGACGTCACCGCTGTCAGGACTTAACAGGCTGCGAATATTTCAAAAATGAATAATGCCGGCGCTCTCGCATTGGTGACGGCCCGTGTGAGCAAAGAGAGGATTTTCGCCGACGGTTGCCCCCGCCACAGGCGGATTGCCGCGGATTTCGGCGTGGGTTCGCTGCGTGGAACGGTCTGATCGTCCACGGCGACTCCCCGCAAAGCGGTCGGGGGAGCAACGCGACTCGGCGCAGCGGTCGGTTTCAGATGCGCCCGTCGTAGGCTTTGGCCTCGATCACCGCGGCAATGACGGTAAAGCAATCGGCGGCCATGGCCTCCAAGAGCGCCCGGTCCAGTTCCGCGCGGTTTGAAACGGTGACACCATGGCCGCCGAACGCGCGTCCGATGGCGGCAAAATCATGGCGCGCGAAATCGACGCCCCGGTTGGCCATCTGGCGCTGGCGATGCTTCAATTCGATGAGCGCAAGGCTCGCATCGACGAAAACCACGAAAATCACCGCGGTTCCGAGCTCCGCCGCCGTGGCCAGTTCGCCTGCGACCATCAGGAACCCTGCGTCCCCGGAGAAACCGACGACGGGGCGATCCGGTTCGGCCAGTTTCATCCCGATCGCCATCGGCACGGCGCATCCCATGGTGCAAAGCGCCGACGACTGCACGAGGCCGCGCGGCTCTGCGCAGGTCCACATCTGCGACAGCAGGATGCGGTGCGCGCCGCTGTCCGCCGTGGCCAGAGTGGACCGCGGCAGCACCGAACGGGCCTGCGCGATGACTGCCGCCGGGCCCCAGTCCTCGTCCTGCGGGAAAGCCTCGGCCAAGGCGGCCCTGACCCGGTCCGGCTGCCCATCGGGCCACGTTGCCCGCGCCTTCACGCTCTGCGCCAGCGCCTCGAGGCTGGCGCCGGTATCCGCCACGAAGTTCAATCCGGCCTGGTGCATGTAATGGGTGTTCGCGACGGCGGCGATGTCGATCACGTTCTGTGTTTCCGGGGTCCAGGCGTCGCGCCATCCGGGCCGCATTTCTATCGGGTCATAGCCGATCGCCAGGACGAGATCGGCCTGCGCCACCAGGGGAAGCAGGTGCCGGTCGGCGCGCGGCGAAAGACCGGCGGCCCCCAGGCATAGCGGGTGATCTTCCGGAATGATGCCCTTTGCCTTGTAGGTCGTGACGAACGGAATGCCGAAATGTTCGACAAAGGCGCGCAGGACGCATCCGGACCCGTCGTTCAGAACATCCAGCCCGATGACCGCCAATGGCCGTTCTGCCTGCGCCAGCCATTCCCGCGCCCGCGCCAGATCGGCCCCGTTGGGAGCGGTCGCGCTGGCGGGCCGGCGTCGCGTTTTTCTGATCGCCGGAACCATCGTATCCGCCACGCCCATCGGAACATCGACATGCACCGGACCCGGACGCGGGTCCGTGGCGATGGCGATCGCCTTGTCGGCAATGGTATCGGCCCCGGCCGCCGTCAGTCGATAGCTGGCCTTGGTGATCGGGCGGAACACCGCCTGATGGTCCATGACCTGATGCGTATAGGTCAGGGCCTCGTTGGAATCGACACAGCCGGTCAACACGATCATCGGCACCCGGTCCTGATGGGCGTTGGCCACGACGTTGACGCCATTCATCGCGCCGGGCCCAAGGGTCGCCACAAGAATTCCCGGCGCGCCATCGCGATGAAACACGCCTTCGGCCATGAAACCGGCAGCGTTCTCGTGCTTGGCGAGCGTGAAGGATATCCCGGCCGTCTCCAGCGCATCGACAATCGTCAGCACTTCGCCTCCGGGCATGCCAAATGCGCGACGGCACCCCGCCTCGTACAGCCTTTGAGCCAAGAGATCGGCGGCGCGAATTGTCTGGGCGGTCATCGGGCGCTCTCCGTCTGGGGCCTGTAGCGGAGATTGCCGAGCCAGAGTGCCACCGCAACCCCTGTCACGTCAGTGTGACCGGGATGCCGGTTTCGTGTTCCGTCCGTCTTCGGACATGCGCGGTCGAAACCGTCTGTCACATTCCGGCCTTCACATGTCTTGCGATGCTGATAGACAACGCAGGCGGCAGCGGACAGAAAAGGGCCAGCATGGATACGAGAGACTTGCCCCTGACTCATGACCTGGTGCTGATCGGCGGCGGTCACACCCATGCGCTCGTACTGCGGAGATGGGGTATGCGCCCGATGCCGGGCGCGCGGGTCACGGTGATCAATCCGGGTCCGACCGCGCCCTATTCCGGCATGCTGCCGGGGTTTGTGGCCGGGCATTATCGCCGCGAGCAGCTTGATATCGACCTGATCCGGCTGGCCCGGTTCGCCGGCGCCCGGATCATCGTCGGGGCCGCCGATGGCATCGACCGCGAGAACCGGGTGATCCATGTACCGGGACGGCCGCCGATCGCCTACGATGTCTGCTCTGTCGATATCGGGATCACATCGGACATGCCGGAGCTTGCCGGGTTTTCCGACCATGCCATACCCGCCAAGCCTCTGGGGCCGTTTTCGGCGCGTTGGGCAGCGTTCCTGAAGGAAACCGGCCCGGCGCAGGTTGCGATACTGGGCGGAGGCGTCGCAGGGGCCGAACTGGTCATGGCCATGGCGCACGCGTTGAAGACCGCGGGACGACAGGCTGAAACAACGCTGATCGAAAAGGCGGGCGCCCTGTCCGCCCTCGGCGGAACGGCGCGGAAACGGATCCTGTCACAGATGGCGGGACTCGGCGTCAGGGTTCTGGAAGGCGTCGAGGTCAGCGAGATCCGCGCCGGAGAAGTCGTTCTCGCTAACGGGACCCAGATTGCGTCCGGTTTCACCACCGGCGCGGCGGGTGCCCGCGCCTATGGCTGGCTCGGCGACACCGGGCTCGACCTGCAAGACGGGTTCATCCGGGTCGGCGACACCCTGCAGTCCAGCGACCCGGCGATCTTCGCGGTCGGGGATTGCGCCCACATGACCGGCTCTCCCCGTCCCAAGGCGGGCGTCTATGCGGTGCGGCAGGCGCCCGTTCTTTACGACAACCTGTGCGCGGTTCTCGCGGAGGGCGGGATGCGCCGCTACCGCCCGCAGGCGGACTATCTCAAGCTGATTTCGCTTGGTGGGAAAAGCGCTCTGGGCGAACGTTTCGGGCTGACCCTGTCCGGACCGCTGATGTGGCGCTGGAAGGATCACATCGACGGCAGGTTCATGCGCCGGTTCCAGGATCTGCCGGCGATGCAGGGGCCAGAACTGCCGCCCGTGCATACGACCGGGTTGGACAAGGCGCTGGGGGACAAGCCGATGTGCGGCGGCTGCGGGGCCAAGGTGGGGCGTTCGGCGCTGCGCCGGGCGATTGCGTGGCAGCCCTCGGGCCATCGCCCGGACATCACCCCCCTGCCCGGCGACGATGCGGCGCTGTTGCTGACCGGCGGTGCGCGCCAGGTGATGACCTCCGATCACCTGCGGGCGTTCGTCGAGGACCCGGTGGCGATGACCCGGATCGCGGCAGTGCACGCGCTTGGCGATATCTGGGCGATGGGGGCCACCCCGCAAGCGGCCACCGCAAGCATCATCCTTCCGCGCCTGTCGGACGCCTTGCAGGAACGGACCCTCCGCGAGATCATGCAATCGGCGCATGCGGCCATGCAGGCCGCAGGGGCCGAGATCGTCGGCGGCCACAGTTCGGTCGGCAGCGAACTGACCATCGGGTTCACGCTGACCGGCCTTTGCGAACGCGCGCCGATCACTCTTGCGGGGGCGCGGCCGGATGACGCCCTCATCCTGACGAAACCGCTGGGCAGCGGCGTTCTGATGGCGGCGGACATGGCGGGACTTGCCAAAGGCCGCTGGATCGTTGCGGCCATCGAACAGATGTCCGGGATGCAGACAGAGGCGGCGGCAATCCTGTCGGAAGCGCACGCGATGACCGACGTAACCGGATTTGGGCTCGCCGGGCACTTGCATGGCATGTGCGACGCCTCGGGCACCGGCGCGCTGCTGGATCTTGCGGCGGTCCCGGTGATGCCCGGCGCGGAGGAGATGTCCGAAGCCGGTGTGCGTTCATCGCTCTTTGCTGAAAACAGGTCGCTCGTGCCCACGCTGCCCGACGGCGGCAAGGCCGCGTTGCTGTTCGATCCGCAGACGGCAGGCGGATTGCTGGCGGCAGTGGAGCCGTCGCAAGCGGACGATCTCCTGTCCCGCCTGCGCGCGGCGGGCTATCCGGCGGCGCGGATTGGCAGCATGACCGGCCAGCCGGGTCAGCTATCCCTGTCGGCCGGCTGAGGCAGTCCGTCGAGGATCGCCTCGATCCGGGACGCCATGGCCTGAAGCCCGTCGCGGTCAAGGCTTTGCCCCTTGACCGTGGCCAGCACATCCGCCCCCACGATCCGGGCCGATTTGTCGTAGGACGGGTCGTAGTGCTGTTGCATCAGCGCCCTGGTCAGACCGATCCTGTCCCCGGCCGCGATCCTGTCGAGCCAGCCATCGACAACCGCATTGCCGCGAAACGCGCGCAGCTTGTCCAGCAGAAACTGCAGGCGCGGGGTGTCGGACAAGACATCGTCATAGGCCCGCGCCAGATACTCCGCCCGCGCGTCCAGCGGCGCGTCGACCCGGATACGCGGCGCCCGTTTCATCGCGTCCCAGAGGCTCGGTGGAATGATCCGCGCCCCGATCTTGCTGGATTCGGCCTCGACGACCACGGGGCGCGCCGGATCGAGCGCATCGAGCGCCACCGCCAGTTTCGTTTCGAAAGCCTTCTGGCTCGGCTGGCTTTGCCCGAGACCGCCCAGCAGCGACCCGCGGTGGCCCGCCAGGCCTTCGAGGTCCAGCATCTGGACCCCGCGCGCGCGCAGGATGTGCAGGAATTCGGTCTTGGCCGTGCCGGTATAGCCGTCGAGTGCGACCAACCGGTGTGGCAAGACGGCCTTGTAAAGCGCGGTGTTCACCAGTCTGCGGTAGGCCCGGTAGCCGCCGTCGATCACATCGGCGCGCCAGCCGATTTGCCCCAGCATCCAGGTGAAGGACCCGGACCGCTGCCCGCCGCGCCAGCAATAGACCAGCGGCCGCCAGCCGCCGTCATGATCGCGGAGCGCGGTTTCGATATGCGTCGCGGCGTTGCGGAACACCAGCGCCGCCCCCAGCTTGCGCGCCAGGAACGGGCTTTGCCGGACATAGATCGTCCCGACCTCGGCCCGTTCTTCGTTGTTGAGCACGGGCAGGTTGATCGCGCCGGGAACATGGTCTTCGGCAAATTCCGCCGGGCTGCGCACGTCGATCACGGTATCGAACCCGTGGTTCAGCAAGGCGGACAGGGATTGATAGCTTTGGGACATGCGGTTCCTGTAGCGCGGCAGGCGCGCCAGCGAAAGCCGAGACTCGCGTTGCGACCGAAGGCGCGGTCACGGCAAACCGGCCGCACATGTCAGCCTCCCGATCCGCGGGCCGCCAGACCGGGAGCCGACAGGGGACGGATCACGAAAACCGCACCGCCGGACGGGTTGGCGCTACTTCCGGACAATCCGGCCGTCGGTAAAGGGCTGATAGGGCATGTTCGCGGCGAGATATTCCGCCGTGACATCCGCCAGGTCCGGCCCGTAGTCATAGGCGTTCTTGTCATTCCCGGTGAACATCTTGTAGCCATCGCCGCCATTTCGGACGAAATCGTTGGTCACCACCGTATAGCTGGCCGACGGATCGATCGGCGCGAAACCGTCATCCGTCGCCACGAGAACCTCGATGATGCGCCCTTCGTTGGGCGCCACCGAAGGATCCCAGACGAATTTCAGCCCGGCGACCTGCGGAAAGCGGCCCTGGACCTCTTCGACCTGGCTCACGCCGTTCTCCAGCGCGTCGATCACCCCCTGGCCGCTAATCGTGAACGTGGACAGCGTGTTCTGGAACGGCAGGACCGTCAGCACCTCGCCCATTGTCACCTCGCCGGAGTCGATGCTGGCGCGCAGCCCGCCGGAATTGGCGATCGCGATCTGCACCCCCTGGTCGGCGACGCGGTCCAGCATCGCTTCGGCGACCAGATTGCCCATCGCGCATTCCTGAACGCGGCAGATGTCGCGGCCGCCTTCGATGGGGCTCGCGGCGGAGGCGATCACGCTGTTGCGGATTTCGTCCAGCGGCTGCGCCAGTTCGGCGATCCGCGCCGCGGTGGCGTCGTCCTGCGCCACGGTCGCGTCCATGATCAGCGGTTCGCCGACGGCCTGCACGACATTGCCCGCATCATCGAACGTCACGTTGAGTTCGCCGAGGAACTTGCCATAGGCATAGGCCTGAACGATGGCCGTCGCACCGACCATCGTCGGATAGGGTCCAGCGGCCCGGTCGCTGACATTGCTGAGCAGGGTGTTGGAATGCCCGCCCACGATCACGTCGACGCCCGTCGTCTCTGCCGCGATCCGCTGATCGACATGATAGCCGGAATGGCTGAGAACGATGATCTTGTTCACACCCATGCCGGTCAGCCTGTCGACCTCGCCCTGAACGGCGGCGACCGGATCGGAGAACGTGATGTTCGGACCCGGACTGGCGAGATCGACCGTGTCTTCCGGGGTCAGGCCGATCAGGCCGAGCTTCTCGCCGCCGCGTTCGATCACCGTGGATTTCGCCAGCCGGCCGGCCAGCAGTTCCTCGCGCGACACATCGGCATTGGACATGAGCACCGGGAAATCGACCGAATCCATGAACCCGCGCAGGACCTCCGGGCCATCGTCGAATTCGTGGTTTCCGACGGTCATCGCGTCATAACCCATCCGGTTCATCATCTCCGCAGCCACCTTGCCTTTGTAGTAGGTGTAGTAGAGCGTGCCCTGGAACTGGTCGCCCCCATCCACGAGGATCGAATTGTCGCTGCGCGCCCGCGCGTCGGCGATCGCGGTCACAAGGCGCGCGGACCCGCCGAAACACTTGCCCTCGGCATTGTCTTCGGCGCTGCAGGTGCTGTCGTATTTGCTGATCGGTTCGAACCGGGAATGGAAATCGTTGGTGTGCAGGATGGTCAAGGAATAGTCCGCCGCCGCGGCGCCGGCCGTCAGGCCCAGCATTGCTGCACATGTCAGAAGTCGTTTCGGCATGGGTCTCTCCGTGTTGTCGATGATGCATCGCGATTTTTTCCGGATCGTGCGCCGCTTTTCGCCACGTGTCAAAGGCAGACAGCGCGGCAATGCCGACAAGGCTTGACCCGGAAATTCGCGCGGGGCATGACCCCGGTATGATGATCTACAAAATCTTCCGGGCCGGGGAATGGACCGCCTTGCAGACCGAAGGCGAAACTCTGGGCGCCCCTGTCGACCTGGCGGATGGATTCGTGCATTTTTCGACCGCCGCACAGGTTGCCGAAACCGCGGCCCGGCATTTTTCCGGCGAGGCCGGGCTGGTTCTGTTGGCCGTTGATCCGGACGCGCTGGGGGCTGCGCTGAAATGGGAACCCTCGCGCGGCGGCGCGCTCTTCCCGCATCTTTTCCGGCCCTTGCGGCTGGAAGATGTCGCGTGGTCCAGGCCCTTGCCGCTGGTCGATGGCCTGCACATGTTTCCGGACGACCTCGCGTGAGCCTGCTTGAGAAGGCCGGCCTGGCCGCCCTGCGCCGGATTGATCCCGAAACCGCCCACGGTCTGGCGCTGCGGGCGCTGCGCGCCGGTCTGACACCGTGCCCCGGACCTCTGACCTCCGACCGCCTGCGTAGCCGCATCGCGGGAATCGACCTGCCCAATCCGGTGGGTCTTGCCGCCGGGTTCGACAAGAATGCCGAGGCGCTGGCCCCCCTGTCGCGTGCCGGATTCGGGTTCATCGAAGTTGGCGCCGCGACGCCGCGC
Source organism: Sedimentitalea xiamensis (assembly GCF_030164465.1). GTDB lineage: Bacteria > Pseudomonadota > Alphaproteobacteria > Rhodobacterales > Rhodobacteraceae > Sedimentitalea > Sedimentitalea xiamensis. The sequence continues at coordinate 32,228 of NZ_JASNJE010000026.1, read as the reverse complement.
CCGCAACCGGGCAACCCGCGCCCCCGATTGTTCCGGCTGACCGAGGATCGCGCGGCGATCAACCGCTTCGGATTCAACAACGAAGGGATGGAACGCATTGCAGCGCGGCTGGAACACCGCCCCGCGAGCGCGATCATCGGCCTGAACCTCGGCGCCAACAAGGACAGCGACAACCGCCCCGGCGATTTCGCGCGGGTGCTGGAACGATGCGGACCGCATCTCGACTTTGCCACGGTCAACGTGTCCTCTCCCAATACCGAGAAACTGCGCGACCTTCAGGGCAAGGCCGCCCTGACCGCGCTTCTGGAACGCGTGATGGCCACCCGCGACGGGCTGACCCGCCGGGTGCCGGTGTTTCTGAAGATCGCCCCGGACCTTCAGGCCGATGAATTGCGGGACATTGCCGAGGTCGCCCGCGCGACCCGTGTCGACGCGGTGATCGCCACCAACACCACCCTGTCCCGCGACGGGCTGCGCAGCCCGCACAGGGGCGAGGCGGGAGGGCTGTCCGGTGCGCCGTTGTTCGACAGATCGACCCGCGTTCTGGCCCGGCTGAGCGAGATGCTGGACGGCGACATCCCCCTTGTCGGCGTCGGCGGGATCGGATCCGCCGAAGATGCCTATGCCAAGATCTGCGCGGGCGCCAGCGCGGTCCAGCTCTACACCGCGCTGGTCTATGGCGGCTTGTCGATGGTCGCGGAGATCGTGACCGGACTTGACCGGCTGCTTGCGCGCGACGGGTTTGACTCGGTATCACAGGCCGTCGGCAGCAAACGAAAGGACTGGCTGTGATCGAATTCTGGCACAATCCGCGTTGTTCGAAATCGCGTCAGGCGCTGACTCTCCTCAGGGATCGCGGCGTGGAAGTGCGGGAACGGCGCTATCTCGACACCCCGCCGTCGCTGGACGAGATTGCGCAGATTCGCGCCGCGCTCGGCCAACCGCGCGCCATCGACATGATGCGGCCGGGCGAGAAACTGTTCCGGGACCTCGGGCTGGATCGCGGGGCATCCGATGAGGTCCTCATGCAGGCGATGGCGGATCACCCCATCCTGATCGAACGTCCGGTGGCGATCGCCGGCGCGCGGGCCGTGATCGGGCGGCCGCCCGAACGGGTGCTCGACCTGATCTAGAGCGCGCCGGCTTCCGTCGCGCGTTCCAGCGCGGGATAGCGCGCGGCAAGCGTCATCGCACGCGCCACGAATGAAAACAGGAACGCGATCCAGAGACCATGGTTGCCGTAGTCGGGCACCAGCATCAAGACCGCCGCGACAAAAGCCGCGGTCGACAGGACGGACATGTTCCGCATGTCCGTGGTGCGGGTCGCGCCGATGAAAATGCCGTCCAGCATCCAGCTGGCCACACCCAGAAGCGGAACCAGCACCATATAGGGCAGATAGATCCGCGCCTCGGCCTGAACCTCGAGCGCCTTGGCCATGAGATCGACAATCGCCCCGCCCCAGACCGCGAAGACGATGGACAGCAGCAAGGTGCCGACAAGCGCCCAGAGAGTCGCGACGAAAATGCTTCTGCGCAGCCGGGCGATGCTGGAGGCGCCGACCGCCTGACCCACGAGGGTTTCGGCAGAAAAGGCAAACCCGTCGAGCGCATAGGCGGTGATTTCGATGAACTGCAACAGGATGTGGTTCGCCGCCAGAGTCGCGTCGCCGAAATCCGACCCAAGAAACAGGAACGACACGAAGATGCCCATCAGCATGAGCGACCGGATCAGGATGTCGCTGTTGACCACCAGCATCCGGCGCAGTCGGCCCGCATCGAAGAGCCGGTCCCAGTCGCGCCAGGCGGGGCTCGCGAATGCGTCGCGGCACAGCCAGAGCGCCAGCGCCAGGCCGCTCCATTCCGCGAGGAAGGTCGCGAAAGCCACCCCCTGCACGCCCCAACCCAGGCCCAGCACGAACCAGATATCCAGAAGGATATTCAGCCCGTTCATCCAGAGTTGCAGCAGGAGCACGCCGCGGGTGCGTTCCAGCGCGATCAGCCAGCCGGTCACGCCGAAGATGGCAATCGCCGCCGGTGCGGACCAGACCCGGATCGCCATGTAGCCGCGCGCCAGGGTTTCGACCTCTTCGGAGGCCGGCGAAATCCGGAAGGCGCCCCAGAACAAGGGCCATTGCAGCAGGATGATCAGAAGGCCGCCGGCGGCCCCGGTCAGCATCGCCCGGACGAGAAGTGCGGTGACTTCGCCGCCTCTGCCAGCGCCATGCGCCTGGCTGGTCAGGCCGGTTGTCCCCATCCGCAGGAAGCCGAAGATCCAGTAGATCGACGAGATGATGATCGCCCCGATTCCGACCGCGCCGATGGGCGCAGCCAGGCCCATTTGCCCCACGACGCCGGTGTCCACCACCCCGAGGATCGGGACCGTCGCGTTGGAGATCACGATGGGGATGGCGATGTTCAGAACCCTGCGGTGGGTGATCTGACCGCCTGTTTCAGCCACCCGGCACCGCGGTCTTGGGCGGCATCAGGAAATGGCCCGTGGCCTGCGCGAACGGCTTTTCCCGGTTGTCCTGCCAGGCTTCCACCCGAACCGAGGCATAGCGCCGCCCGGCGCGGCTCACCGTGGCGCGGGCATAGGCATCCCGCGGCAGGCCGGATCGCAGATAGTCGACGGTGAAATCGATGGTTTTGGGCAGGCGCGGCAGATTGCCCGCAGCCATCTGCTCGATGTCGATGGCACCGGATTCGATATCGGGCCAGAGATAGAACCAGTTGAGCGTGATGATCGACGTGGTTTCCAGAAAGGCGGCGGTCACGCCGCCGTGGATCGCCGGCAGAAACGGGTTCCCGATCAGCTTGTCGTCGAACTTGAGAATGCCCGTCAGTTCGTCTCCGCGCCGGTCGAATTCGATGCCGAGAAAGCGGATATAGGGCACCCCGTGTACCAGAGCGTTCAGCGCCGCATCCCGCCTCTGCTTGACGATCTGAATCGGTTCGGGTCTGGTCCGCGCCATCACTTCGGCTCCACGGTAAAGGTGCCGGACGCCGTCGCGACCGGCCGGTCCGCGTCGTCATCCGTCGCGGTGGCGCGCACGAAAGCCACCGACCGGGTGATATGGTAGCATGTTGCAGATGTGCGGATCGTCTGTCCCGGCGTCGCGGCCCGCATGTAGTCGATCCGCAGGTCGATGGTCGCGGTTCCGGCCGGCGCGGCCGGATGGCTCATCACCGCGGCGCCGCAGCAGGTGTCCATCATCGCCGAAACCGCGCCGCCGTGGATCACGCCGGTCTTGGGGTCGCCGATCAGCCGTTCGTCATAGGGCATCTGTATCTCGGCCCGCCCGTCGCCGATATCCGTCAACTGCATGTTGATCGCACGGGCATGCGGAATGGCCTCGATGAACTGCCGCGCCAGCTTGACCTTGTCCACCATGTGCAATTGCTCCTGAGTCTGTCTCTGCGCCCTTATGACAAGCGCTGCGTCAAAAGGGCAAGCCCGCCTGTTGCGCTTGACCGCACATGTGCCTACGCTCAATGCATTGGGGAAGAGGATCACATGTCTGACTCACGACTGTCATTCAAGGAAATGTGCGCCAAGTTCGACGTGACGCCGCGCACCCTGAGATATTACGAATACATCGAATTGCTCCGGCCGGACCGCGAAGGACGATCCCGGTTCTACGGACCCCGCGAATCCGCCCGGATGAAGCTGATCCTGCGCGGGCGGAAATACGGCTTCCAACTCGAGGAAATCCGCCAGTGGCTGCTCATCTATGAAAAGGAAGGCACCAGCGCCCAGATGCAGGCATTTGTCGAGATGGCGGACAGGCAGATGAAAGAACTCGAGATCCAGCGCCAGCAACTGGAAGTCGCGATGCGCGAGTTGCAGGAATTGCGCGACGACACGGCCCGAAACGTGCCCTGATCTTCTCTCTTCGGATCCGGGTCGCCCGAAATTTCGGGTTGGTGCAACCGTGTTTTTAACCGGCGGCAAGAATTATTCACGCCGACCCTGAACCCGCATCCGTTTCATCAAAGTGACGTGACGTTCAAGTTACGTCAACGTCAAGCGCCTGTTGCAATTGCCGGCGACCTTCCTCACCTACTGCACATCAAGACGGATATTGAAAGTGCAAGTTATGACCGACGATATGATGACCATCCGCGAGATGTGCGACGCTTTCGACGTGACGCCCAGAACCCTGCGATTCTACGAATCCAAAGAGCTTCTGTTTCCCGTCCGTGAAGGACAGCGCCGTCTGTTCACCAAGCGCGACCGGGCCCGCCTGAAACTGATCCTGCGCGGCAAGCGTTTCGGCTTCAGCCTCGAAGAGATCCGGCAGTTGCTCGATCTCTATCACATCGGCGATCAGCAGCACACGCAACTGGCGCGGACCTATGAAATTGCCCGCAAGCGGCTGGCGGACATGGAACGCCAGCGCGATGAACTGAGCGAGGCGATCGTCGAACTCAGGAACCAGTTGGAATGGGGCGAAAAGATGATCGCCTCCGCCGAACAACGATCCGAGGCCGCGGAATAGCCCCGACACCCCGACGCACACCTAACGACCGACACAACAGGAAAATCGAAATGCCCAGCTACACCGCACCGACAAAGGACATGCAATTCCTTCTGCACGATGTGCTGAAAATCACCGGCTCCGACATCGACGGCTACGGCGAACTGGAACCGGACTTCACCGGTGCTATCCTGGAAGAAGCGGGCAAGATCAGTTCGGAAGTGTTGCAGCCGCTGAACGTGGTGGGCGACACCGAGGGCTGCACCCTCGAAAACGGAGTTGTGCGGACCCCGACCGGCTTCAAGGACGCATTCGAAAAGATCAAGGAAGGCGGCTGGCCCGGACTGGACATGCCGGAACAATACGGTGGCCAGAACATGCCCGCCGTCATCGGTTCCGCCGTGGGCGAGATGTTCTCGGCCTCCAATCAGGCGTTCACCATGTATCAGGGCCTGACCCACGGCGCGGCCAGCGCGATCCTCGCCCATGGCAGCGACGAACAGAAGAATACCTATCTGCCAAACATGGTGTCCTGCGACTGGACCGGCACGATGAACCTGACAGAGCCCCATTGCGGCACCGACCTGGGCCTGATGCGCACCAAGGCGGAACCACAGGCCGATGGCAGCTACAAGATCTCGGGCCAGAAGATCTTCATCTCGGCCGGCGAACACGACATGGCCGACAACATCATCCATCTGGTGCTGGCCAAGATCGTGGGCGGCCCCGAGGGCATCAAGGGCGTATCGCTGTTCATCGTGCCCAAGTTCCTGGTCAACGAGGATGGCAGCCTGGGCGCGCGCAACGGCGTGTCCTGCGGCAAGATCGAGGAGAAGATGGGCATCCACGGCAACTCGACCTGCGTCATGAACTATGACGAAGCCACCGGTTATCTGCTGGGCGAAGAACACAAGGGCATGCGCGCCATGTTCACCATGATGAACGAGGCCCGGCTGGGGGTCGGCATGCAGGGGCTGGCCCAGGCCGACGCCGCCTATCAGAACGCCGTCGAATACGCCAGGGACCGGCTGCAAGGCCGCGACGTGACCGGTGCCAAGAACCCGGACGGCCCGGCCGATCCGCTGATCGTGCATCCGGACATCCGCCGCAGCCTTATGGACCAGAAGAGCTTTACCGAGGGCGCGCGCGCCTTCATCCTCTGGGGCGCGACGATGATCGACCGCGCCCACCGCAATGGCGACAAGGACGCCGACGGGCTCGTGTCGCTCCTGACCCCGGTGATCAAGGGCTTCCTGACCGACAAGGGCTACGACATGACCGTGCAGGCCCAGCAGGTCTATGGCGGGCATGGCTATATCGAGGAATGGGGCATGTCGCAGTTCACCCGCGACGCCCGGATCGCGATGATCTACGAAGGCGCCAACGGCGTGCAGGCGCTCGATCTCGTGGGCCGTAAGCTGGCGCAGGATGGCGGCAAGCACGTGATGGCCTTCTTCGATCTGGTCAAGTCCTGGATCAAGGAGACTGCCGGCCAGGACGAGAGCTACGACCGCGACTTCCTCGAACCGCTCAAGGCGGCGTCCAAGGACCTCCAGGCGGCGGGCATGTATTTCATGCAGAACGGCATGAAGAACCCGAACAACGCGCTGGCCGGCTCGACCGACTTCATGCACATGTTCGGCCATGTCTGCCTCGGCCTGATGTGGGCACGGATGGCCAGGGCTTCGCTGGACGCAATGGCCGCCGGCGCCTCTGACGCGGCGTTCCACGAGACGAAGCTGGCCACGGGGCGTTACTACATGGCCCGACAGTTGCCGGCGACGGCGCTGCACCTGGCGCGCATCCAGACCGGCGCGGATACGGTCATGGCCCTGGACGCTGTCAATTTCTGATCGCCTGTCGCGGCGGGACCCAATGTTCCGCCGCGCATCACAATAACGCACACATGAGGCCGGTATGCCCAAGCGCTTTCGCCTGACCCGCCGTTTTCCCGTCGCCATGACCGAAGACGGCTACCGCAGGCTCAGGTCTTTCGCCAGCGAAGCCGGACTGGACGAAGGAGAGGCGCTGTCCTTCCTGTTCGAGAACTTCAACAGCGTGATCGACCCGGAAAACCTGGGGCACAGGTTACGGCTGTTCAACTCCGATCTCGAAAACCGCAAGAAATAGGGAACGCCCATGACCCCCACCTGGATGACCGACGAACACCGGATGCTGGCCGAAATGGCCAAGGGATTCTTTGACGCCGAATGGGTGCCGCAGATCGAGCGCTGGCGGAACCAGGGCGAAATGGACAAGTCGACATGGTTGCAGGCCGGCGAGATCGGTCTGCTGTGTTCCTCCATCCCCGAGGAATATGGCGGCGCGGGAGGCGATTTCGGACACGAGGCGGTCATCCTGATGGAAGCGGCGCGGGCCAACCTGGCCAGCTGGGGCAACAGCATCCATTCCGGAATCGTCGCCCATTACGTGCTGGCCTATGGTTCCGAGGAACAGAAGAAAAACTGGCTCCCGAAAATGGCGCGCGGAGAGATGGTCGGCGCACTTGCGATGACGGAACCCTCGGCCGGATCCGACGTTCAGTCGATCAGGACGAAGGCGGTGAAGGACGGCAATGCCTATCGCCTGAGCGGGCAAAAGACCTTCATCACCAACGGGCAGCACGCGGACCTGATCCTGGTGGCGGCCAAGACCGACCCGTCGCTGGGCGCCAAGGGAATTTCCCTGGTTGCCGTCGAAACCGAAGGCGCTGCGGGCTTCATCCGCGGGCGCAATCTCGACAAGATCGGGAAACACGCATCGGATACCTCCGAACTGTTTTTCGACAATGTCGAAATCCCGCCGGAAAACCTCCTTGGCGGCGAAGAGGGGCGCGGCTTTTTCCAGATGATGCAGCAATTGCCGCAGGAACGGCTGATCATCGCAGCGGAATCCGTCGGCGCAATGCGCGGCGCCGTCGAACGAACGGTTGCCTATTGCAAGGAACGCGAAGCCTTCGGCGGCAATCTTCTCCAGTTTCAGAACACGCGTTTCCAACTGGCCGAATGCAAGACGAAGCTGGCCGTGGCGGAGGCTTTCCTGAACGATTGCATCGCGGATCTGATCGCGGAACAGCTGAGCGTCGAAAAGGCCGCGATGGCCAAGTACTGGACGACGGATACACAGGGCGAGGTGCTGGACGCCTGTCTGCAGATGCACGGTGGCTACGGTTTCATGCAGGAATACGCAATTGCCGAGATGTGGACGGACGCACGGGTCCAGCGCATCTACGGCGGCACGAACGAGATCATGAAGGAACTGATTGCGAGGTCGCTTTGAGTCTGGAAACGCGCCCGCAACCTTCTCTTCCGGAACGCCTCCGGCGGGAGTATTTGGACAAAGATGAAGAACGAATGCGCCCCCGCCACCGGGCGACTGCCATCAGGACGGGGGCGACTTCACCTTTGGCGGTCATCGGCTCTCCAGCCTGTACCGCAACCAAGGGATTGACACATGAACCTTAACGGGCGGTTACGCGGGAGAGATCGCGACTTCATCTTTGTCCAAATACTCGAATCCGACAGAACACAGATGCACCCAGGGAGGGGAACAAGCACATGACCATGAAACTATACTGCTTCGGCGAAAGCGGAAACTCCTACAAGGCGGCGCTGGCGCTGGAACTGTCGGGACTCGACTGGGAGCCGGTCTTTGTCGATTTCTTCAATGGCGAGACCCGCACGCCGGACTATCGCGAGAAGATCAACGAGCTCGGCGAGGCGCCGGTGCTGGTGGATGGCGATTTCCGGACCGGCCAGTCCGGCGCGATCCAGGCCTATGTGACCGAGAAAACCGGCAGGTTCGGCGGCAAGACCCGCGACGAGAAATACGAGATCCTGCGCTGGGTATTGTGGGACAACCACAAGCTCAGTTCGACGGCCGGTCTGACGCGGTTCCTGATGAATTTCCTGCCCGAAGACAAGCGCCCCGCCCAGGTGATCGCCTTCAACCAGGGCCGGCTCAAGTCCGCCTACGACCTGCTGAATGCGCATCTGGAGGGGCGCGACTGGATCGTCGGCGACGGCATCACCAATGCCGACCTGTCCTGCTGCGGCTACCTCTATTATCCGGAACCGTTCGGTTTCGACCGGGCCGAATGGCCCAATATCGACAGCTGGCTGACACGCCTGGCCGAAACACCCGGCTGGAAAGCCCCCTACGATCTTATGCCCGGCTCACCAGCGGACCGCGCCTGAAGGAGAGAATCATGACCGAAGCCTATATCTACGACGCGCTGCGCACCCCGCGCGGCAAGGGGCGCAAGGACGGAGCGCTGCACGAAGTGACCAGCCTGCGCCTGTCCGCGCTGACGCTGAATGCCGTGAAGGAACGCAACAATCTCGACGGTCACGCGGTCGAGGACGTGATCTGGGGCAATGTCACGCAGGTGATGGAACAGGGCGGCTGCCTGGCGCGTTCCGCGGTTCTCGCGTCCGATCTGGATCAATCCATTCCCGGTCTGGCGATCAACCGCTTCTGCGCGAGCGGAATGGAAGCGGTGAACCTGGCCGCCAACCAAGTCAAGGGCGGCGCGGGCGATGCCTATATCGCCGGCGGTGTCGAGATGATGGGCCGCGTGGCCATGGGCAGCGATGGTGCGGCGATCGCCGCCGACCCCTCGGTCGCCTTCGAGACCTATTTCGTGCCGCAGGGGATTTCCGCCGATATCATCGCCACCGAATACGGGTTCACCCGCGATCAGGCCGATGCGCTCGCCGTGGAAAGCCAGCGCCGCGCCAAGGCGGCCTGGGACGAAAACCGCTTTGCGAAATCCGTCATCACCGTGCGCGACCAGAACGGCTTGCCGATCCTCGATCACGACGAATACATGCGCCCGCAGACCGACATGCAGAGCCTTGGCGCGCTGAACCCGGCCTTTCAGATGATGGGTGAACAGATGCCCGGTTTCGACAATGTCGCGCTGCTGAAATACCCGCATCTGGAGCGGATCAACCACATCCACCATGCGGGCAACAGCTCGGGCATCGTGGATGGGGCCGCCGCCGTGCTGATCGGCAACAAGGCATTCGGCGCGAAATACGGGCTCACGCCCCGCGCCCGCATCAAGGCCACCGCCAAGATCGGCACCGATCCCACCATCATGCTGACCGGCCCGGTGCCGGTGACCGAGAAGATCCTGAAGGACAACGGCATGGAGATCGGCGATATCGACCTGTTCGAGGTCAACGAAGCCTTTGCCAGCGTCGTGCTGCGCTTCCAGCAGGCCTTCGATGTCGACCCGGAAAAGGTCAACGTCAACGGCGGCTCCATCGCCATGGGTCACCCCCTGGGCGCCACCGGCGCGATCATCATCGGCACCCTGCTGGACGAGCTTGAACGCACCGGCAAGCAGACCGGCCTCGCCACCCTGTGCATCGCGTCCGGCATGGGCGCGGCAACGATCATCGAGCGCGTGTAAGCGGCCTGGATCAGGAGACAAGACATGACCGATTTCACTATGGAGAAGGACGCCGACGGCGTCGCCCTCATCACCTGGGACGTGCCGGAGAAATCCATGAACGTCATGCGCATGGATGGCATGCGCGAGTTGAACGCCCTGCTGGACGATGCGCTGGCTGACGATGCGGTGAAGGGCATCGTCATCACCTCGGGCAAGCCCGGTTCCTTTGCCGGCGGCATGGACCTGACGCAACTGGCGGTGATCCGCGATCAGGCGGGCGATGACCCGGCTGAGGCGCTGTTCGATTTCGTGATGCAAGGCCATCACATGATGCGCAAGATGGAACTGGCGGGGATGGACCCGAAGACCAAGAAGGGCGGCAAGCCGATTGCCGCCGCCCTGCCCGGCACCGCCGCCGGCATCGGGCTGGAACTGCCGCTGGCCACGCATCGCATTTTCGCCGCCAACAACCCCAAGGCGCGGATCGGCCTGCCCGAGATCATGGTCGGCCTGTTCCCCGGTGGTGGCGGCACCACGCGGCTGGTGCGCAAGCTCGGCGCGATGGGCGCGTCTTCCTTCCTGCTCGAAGGCAGGATGCTGGAGCCGACCAAGGCCAAGGCGGCGGGCCTGATCGACGAGGTGGCCGACGATCCGGTCGCCGCGGCGCGCGACTGGGTGCTGACCGCCAAGGACGCAGACCTGGTGAAAGCCTGGGACGCCAAGGGCTACAAGATGCCCGGCGGCGCGCCCTACCATCCGGCGGGATTCATGACCTTCGTGGGCGCTGCCGCCATGGTGCATGGCAAGACCAAAGGCGCTTTCCCGGCGGCCAAGGCGCTGCTGAGCGCGGTCTATGAAGGCGCGCTGGTCGATTTCGACACCGCGCTCCGGATCGAGGCGCGCTGGTTCACCCATTTGCTGATGAACCCGTCCTCCTCCGCCATGGTGCGGTCGCTTTTCGTGAACAAGGAAGCGCTTGAAAAGGGCGCGGTGCGGCCCAGGGACGTGCCCGATCAACGGGTGAAAAAGCTGGGCGTGCTGGGCGCGGGCATGATGGGTGCCGGCATCGCGCTGGTCAGCGCACAGGCCGGTATCGAGGTCGTGCTGATCGACCGCGACCAGGCAGCGGCGGACAAGGGCAAAGCCTATACCGAGACCTATCTCGACAAGGGCATCGCGCGCAAGAAAGTGACGCCCGAGAAGAAAGAGGCGATGCTGAACCTCATCACCGCCACCCCGGATCTGGACCAGCTCAAGGGCTGCGACCTGATCATCGAGGCGGTGTTCGAAGACCCGAAGGTCAAGGCCGAGATGACCCAGAAGGTCGAAGCGATCATCCCCGAGGACTGCATATTCGCCTCCAACACCTCGACCCTGCCGATCACCGGGCTGGCCAAGGCATCGGGGCGCCCGGAGCAGTTCATCGGCATCCACTTCTTCAGCCCCGTCGAAAGGATGCTGCTGGTCGAGATCATCAAGGGCAAGGAAACCGGCCCCCGCGCCGTCGCCAAGGCGCTGGATTACGTGCGCCAGATCCGCAAGACCCCGATCGTGGTGAACGACGCCCGGTTCTTCTACTGCAACCGCTGCATCATTCCATACGGCAACGAAGCCACCCGGATGATCACCGAAGGCGTCGCACCGGTCCTGATCGACCACGCCGCGCAGCAGCTCGGCTTCCCGGTCGGCCCGGTGCAACTGGGCGACGAGACCAGCATCGATCTGGCCGCCAAGATCGCCCGCGCCACGATGCAGGCGATGGGCGACGACTACCCGGCGTCCGAGGCCGACAACCTCGTGTTCTGGATGGAGGAACAGGGGCGGCTCGGGCGCAAGGCCAAGGCCGGTTATTTCGACTATGACGACAAGGGCAAACGCACCGGTTACTGGCAGGGCATCCACGACAAGTACCCGCTGGCTGACGAGCAGCCCGATCTGATCGAAGTGCAGGAACGGCTGATGTTCGTGCAGGTTCTGGAAGCGGTGCGTGCGTTGGAAGAAGGCGTGATCGAAGACATCCGCGAGGCCGATGTCGGCGCGATCCTGGCCTGGGGTTTCGCGCCCTGGTCCGGCGGCCCGCTCAGCTGGCTCGACATCATCGGCACGCCCTATGCCGCCGAACGCTGCGACCAGTTGGAGGCCAAATACGGCGAACGCTTCAAGTGCCCGGCGCTGCTGCGCGAGATGGCCGAGAAGGGCCAGACCTTCTATGGCCGCTTCTCCGCCGAGTCGCGGGCGGCGTGATGCCCGAGACGGGCGCGGCACCTGGGTCCGAACCTTCGCGCCGCGTCCTGCCCTGGTCGCTGATCTGTAAACTGGTTGCGGCCGGGAGCAGTCTCCTGCTCCTGGCCGCTATTCTTTCTCCCGGCGGCATCGGGTTCGCGCCGGCCTTGTCCGGGTTGATACCGGGGCTTATGGCCGGAACAATGGGGCGTCCCCCGGCACCCTACCTCGCAATTCTCAGCCTCGCCATCGCCCTCGCCTCGCTATTGCTCTGGCCGGATATTGCGGGGCTCTGGTTTTTTGCCGCCCTGCTGGCCGCCGGTGCCGGCATCGAATCCCGCGTGATTGGCGGACGGGCCTTTGTCGCCGCGCTGTATGGCTGGCTTTCCATCCTGCTGATTCCGGCCATGCCGCCGATCGGAGCCGCTTTGCCCTGGCTACTCATCGGTCTGGCCTGGGGGCTGGTCGCGGCCCGGTTGCTGAACCTGACAGCAATAGCGGCGCCACCGCCTTCGGGAGCTGGATTCGCCGTCGGCCTTGTCATCTTCCTTTTGGCCGGGCTGTCCGCTGCGCTTGTCCTGACCGAGAAGATCGGGTCGCCTTTCGGTCACTGGCTGGTGCTGCTCTTCGTGGTGCGGGCGCTCACGCCACAAGGGCGCACCATACGGGCAGCGTTGCGATTTGGCGCCGGAGCGGCCGTCGGATGCGCTTTGGCGCTGTTCATGACCCCGTTCGATTTGCCCGACGGCATTCCCTTGCTGCTGGCCGTCTGCCTGCTCCTGCTCGGGCTGCGCTACCTGCCCCACCCCTTGCCTCTTGCGCCCGCCGCCATCACGGCGGCTGTGCTGCTCGGCACCGCTCCCGGACAGGATGCAGCCCTGTTCCGGCTCGAAGCCGCGCTGATCGCCGTCGCCCTGACGCTCGCGACCGGCATCGCCATCGGACTGGTCTGGCGGCTGTTGCCGTTTCCCGCCTCGCCATCGCCGGACCCGCCGGGCTGAACGGGTTCAGGCGATGTCCAGCGTCTCGACCGCAAGGATCGTCGGCAGGTGGCGGGCAATCTCTTTCCAGGTGTCGCCCTCATCGAGACTGGCGAAGACCGATCCGCTGTTGGTGCCGAAATAAATTCCGGCGGATTCGCGCGCGTCGCCGGCCATCGCCTGCCGCAGCACGGTGAAGAAACAGTTTTCCTGCGGCAAACCTTCGCGCAGGTCTTGCCAGCTTTGCCCGCCATCGCGGGACCGCCAGACCGCCGCCGCGGCTTCGGGCGGGTAGCGCCCGGACGAGTCGCCATTCAGCGGCAGGGTCCAGATCGTGCCGGGATCGCGCGGATGCACCCGGATCGGAAACCCGAAGGTCGAGGGCAGTCCCGGCGTGATGTCCTCCCAGCTGCGCCCGCCATCGCCCGACCGCCAGACCCCGTGATGGTTCTGCTGATAGAGCAGGTCGTCCGCGCCAGCCGCCCGCATCATGTTGTGCACGCAATGCCCGGTTTCCCCGTCGCGCGGTGCCGCCGGATGGTCATGATCTGCGCAGGCTTCGGCGTTGGACAGGCGGTTGCGCCTTTCCCACGATGCGCCGCCGTCCTCGGTCGCGAAGACACCCGCAGCCGAAATCCCGACCCACAGCTTCCGCGCATCGTTCGGATCGCCGACAATGGTGTGCAGCACCAGACCCGCCGCGCCCGGATTCCAATCCCTGGTCGAAGGATGATCGCTCAACCCCTGAACCCGTCGCCAACTGTCGCCGTCATCGTCGCTGACCAGCAGGCCGGCGGGTTTGGTCCCGGCGTAGAGCTTGCCGTGCACCCGCCCCAGCGACCAGATCTGCGTGAATTCGTTGTGAAACGGCAGCGGTTCCTCCGTCCAGCCGATCATCGCCGCGAAGCCGGGATCGTTCGCCGCCCAGTCATCCATCGTGCCCCTGGTCAGCCGCACGAGGTCCCAGTTGCCGCCACCGTCGCGGGATCGCCAGACCCCCGCACCGTGCCAATCGCCGCCGCCTCCGGCCCAGATCGTTCCGGTTTCGGCATCCCCGACCACATGATTGATCGGCCAGCCGTCACAGCATGGGCCATCCACGGACCAGCCGCTGCGACCCCGTCCGCCACGGAGCAGGAATACGCCCTTGGTGGTTCCCAGCAACAGGGTCATTCCGGAAGTCGCCATGGCACGCCTCGGGTTCGGACACATGCGCTCGCATAGCACGGATCGAGATTCGGAGACAGGTCTGCCGGTCTCGGGGATGTGGACAAAGACATAGCCGCAGCCGGTGCTCAGGATCATCGGCGCCGGCGATTGCAATCCTGTGTGATCGCAATGTCCAGACACGGGCTTTCCTTTGTCGCGGCCCCGTCGCAATATTCCGCCAGAACCAATTCCGCAGCGGAGGACATCATGGGCTGGATGAAAGACGAAACCGGGCTGGAGAAAACAGCCGCGAACCATGTGCCCCTGACCCCGCTTTCCGCCCTGCGCCGGGCGTCGCATGTCTATGCCGACGAGATGGCCGTCATCTACGGGAGCCACCGCAAGACCTATGCCGAGTATTACGACCGCTGCACCCGCCTGGCGTCGGGACTGGCGGCGATGGGTGTCGAACCCGGCGACGTGGTGGCGACGATCCTGCCCAATATCCCCGCCCATGCCGAGGCGCATTTCGGCGTGCCCGCCTGCGGCGCGGTCCTGAACGCGATCAACACCCGGCTGGATGTGGGCACGGTCGCCTACATCCTGGAACATGGCGGCGCCAAGGTGGTGCTGGCGGACAGCCAGTTCACCGAACTGGCCGAAGCCGCGATCGACCGCCTGGACGGACCCGCGCCGATAATCGTCGAAGTGCCCGATGCCGCTGCCGGGCATCCGGCCAGCGGCCGCCACGCCACCTATGAACAGGTGCTGGGCAATGCGGATCACGATTTCGGCTGGATCCTGCCGCAGGACGAATGGGAAAGCATCGCGCTGAACTATACCAGCGGCACCACCGGACGGCCCAAGGGCGTCGTCTATCACCATCGCGGCGCGTATCTCAACGCCATGGGCCAGGTGATCAGCTGGGGCATGGTGCTGCGCCCGCGCTACCTCACCATCGTGCCGCTGTTTCACTGCAACGGCTGGTGCCACACCTGGATGATGCCGATGGTCGGCGGCACGATCGTCTGCTGCCGGGACATCACCGCAAAGGCGATCTTCGATGCGATCGCCGACGAAAAGGCCACCCATTTCGGCGGCGCACCCATCGTCCTGAACATGCTGGTCAACGCGCCGGACTCCGAACGCCGCAGCTTTGATCATACGGTGCAGGTCTTTACCGCGGGCGCGCCCCCGGCCCCGGCAACGCTGGCCAAGATCGAACCGATGGGGTTCAACGTCACCCAGGTCTATGGGCTGACCGAAGTCTATGGCCCGGCGACGGAATGCACATGGGGCCCGCATCTGGATCACCTGGAGGGCGATGCCCGTGCCGCGATCAAGGCCCGCCAGGGCGTCGCCATGCCGTTCATGGAGCATATCACCGTCGCCGATGACACGATGGCGCAGATCCCGATGAACGGGGCGGCGCAGGGGGAAATCGTGATGCGGGGAAACGGGGTCATGAAAGGATATTACAAGAACCCGGAAGCGACCGCGGAAGCCTTCAAGGGCGGGTATTTCCATTCCGGCGACATCGCCGTCCAGCACCCGGACGGCTATATCCAGATCGCCGACCGCGCCAAGGACATCATCATCTCGGGCGGCGAGAACATCAGTTCCGTCGAAGTCGAAGGCGTTCTGATGGCCCATCCGGACGTGCTTCTTGCGGCAGTCGTTGCAAAACCCGACGCGACATGGGGCGAAGTGCCCTGCGCCTTTGTCGAACTCAAGGAAGGAGCGACCGCGACCGAAGCCGATCTGATCGCGTTCTCGCGCCGGACGCTGGCCGGGTTCAAAGCCCCGAAGAAGGTCGTGTTCCTGGAGTTGCCGAAGACCTCCACCGGCAAGATCCAGAAGTTCGAACTGCGTCAGGTCGCAGCGGGGATTTCCTGAGGCGGAGCGCCGAAAGCCATTTGCCGCCCGCGCGGCGCACATGCTAGTCTGCGGCAAAACAGAGGCCCGGCAGACCCTGCAAATATGACGGCATTGAAGCAATACCAGCGGCTCGAAGCCTCCGGCCTTTGGCGCGCGAAGCCCGGTGATCAACGCCGCGAGGTCATCGTGTCCATCGGCGACGCGACTCTCACGATGACCGACATGAAGGAACAGCCGCTGACGCACTGGTCTCTCGCGGCGTTGCAGCGGGTCAATCCGGGCCAGTTCCCGGCGATCTACTATCCGGCCGGCGATCCGGGCGAAACGCTCGAAATCGCCCAGGACGAAACTAGCATGATCGAGGCCATCGAAAAGCTGCGCCGGGCCATGGACCGCGCCCGCCCCCATCCGGGGCGATTGCGGCATGTGGGCATGGCAGGCGTGCTGGCGGCGGTGCTGGGGCTGGGCGTTTTCTGGCTGCCGGGCGCGCTGGTCCGCCAGACCGTCAGCGTCGTGCCGGACATCCGGCGGCAGGACATCGGCCAGGCCATTCTCGACCGGATCGAGCGGGTCGCCGGGCGGGCGTGCTATTCTGCGGAAACCGCGCCGGTCCTGGGCAGTCTGGCGCGCCGGACGGGGGTCCGCAAGGTGGTCGTCCTGCGCGATGGCGTTCCGGATACGAGGCACCTGCCCGGCCGGATCATCCTGCTCAACAAGGCACTGATCGAAAACCACGAGGATCCGGCAGTCCTGGCCGGGTATATCCTGGCGGAACGGGTGCGATCCGAGCAGTCCGATCCGCTGGCCGATCTCCTGATCGAGGCCGGGCCGCTGGCGTCATTCCGCCTTCTGACGACCGGCCAGCTGACGCAGGACACGCTGGATCGTTACGCCGAACATGTTCTGGTGGAAATCCGGCCGCCCCTGCCGCCAGATACGCTGCTGAGCGCATTCGGGGCGGCGGGCGTGCCATCGACGCCCTACGCCTATGCCTTCGACCCGTCCGGCGAAACCGTTCTGGATCTGATCGAAGCCGATCCGATGGCGGGAACCGATCCGGAACCGGTGTTGCGCGACAGGGACTGGGTCTTGCTGCAAACGATCTGCGGCGGCTGATAGCCCGGCACCTGCCGTCCGGCAGGGTCTACCTGTCCGCGCGAGGCATCTTTCCCGGCGATCCCGGCCGGGTCGATATCCGATTCACCTGCGCCGCGGCGGATCGGACCGGATCCGACGCCGCCGGCGCGCGCGGCCCGGCCCGGCCCGCTTCGCGCTGGACCGGGCGCGGGCCGCGTCGGGGGTTCAGGCGACCGTCCCGCCAGACCGGAACATACCCGCCTGGCGGTGCCAGGTCGAAAGCACCGGCAACGGGCACGGGATTCGTCTTGCCGCGCGAGGGATTGAGCCTGTCGTCTTTCCAGACCGGGCGATACCCGCGCAGGACAGACGCATTCCGGGATTTCCGGCGCTGGCCTTGCGCCGCGCGGACCGGAGACGCAGGTCTAACCCCTGCCTGTTTCGGCGCACCCGCCCGGATCGCGGCATCGACGGCCATGCCCTCGGGCGCCACGCTCGGAGGCAGGCCGCAGACCTGCTGACGGGCACCGGTCATCCGTGCCGCCCAAGTCACATGTCCGTCCACCGTCGCGCGCCGGAAGGCACAGCCCTTGCTGTCGACATACTGCGATCCGGTGAATGTGGCAGGCGGCATCTCTGCCGGTCGGGACAGGGGCGGGAGCGCCTGCGCCCAGAGCGCGGTCGCGAACATCGCAAACCCAGGCAGCGCCACACCGAACAGACCTGTTTTCATCTTCACCCTCGCGGCAATTCGCGGCGAGTGAAACAGATTCGCGTTATGGCAACGTAAAGACGGTCTATTTCGTTCCGAACATGCGGTCCCCGGCGTCTCCGAGACCCGGCATGATATAGCCTTTCTCGTTCAGCCCGCGATCGATCGCAGCGGTAAAGATCGGAACGTCCGGATGCGCCTCCTGCATCCGCTTGATCCCTTCCGGAGCGGCCAGCAAGCACAGGAAACGGATGTTGTCCGCACCGGCCTTCTTCAGAAGGTCCACGGCGGCGGCAGAAGAATTTCCCGTCGCCAGCATGGGATCGACGACGATCACCAGACGATCATCCAACGCTTCGGGAACCTTGAAATAATACTGGACCGGCTTCAGGGTCGCTTCATCGCGATACAGGCCGATGAACCCGACCCGCGCCAGCGGGATCAGTTCCAGAACGCCGTCCAGCATCCCGTTCCCGGCCCGCAGGATCGACACCAGCGCCAGTTTCTTGCCCGCCAGCGTCGGCGCGTCCATCCGTTCCAGCGGCGTTTCGATCGCCTTTGTCGTCATCGGCATCTCGCGCGTGATCTCATAGGCCAGAAGCTGCGTGATCTCGTGCAGAAGCTGGCGGAAGACGGCCGTTGAGGTCGCCTTTTCGCGCATCAGGGTCAGCTTGTGCTGCACAAGCGGATGATCGACGACGGTGACGGATTCGGACATGGCGGTTCTCCCGGATTGGCCGCTGAGGGACTGCCCCTTTTTGAGCCAGCCAGACCCGGCTCGCAACCCGCATCCTGCCCTTGCGCCTCAGAAAAAACTGCGCCCCGCCCCCCGAGACGCGACACCGAGGTGATGCGCGACACTGGCCGCGACATCGACGAAGCCGACATGCCCGACCGACCCGGCGCCCTTGCCCGCGACCAGAACCGGCACCCGTTCGCGGGTGTGGTCGGTTCCGCTCCAGCTTGGATCATTGCCGTGATCGGCGGTAAGGACGAGGATGTCGTCGTCGCGCAGCCGCGCCAGGATCGACCCGATGGCGGCATCGAACCGTTCCAGCGCTGCGGCATAACCGGCGATGTCCCGGCGATGCCCGTAGTCGCTGTCGAACTCGACGAAATTCGCGAAGGTCAGGCTGCCGTCTTCGGCCGTATCCACCAGACCGGACAGGCGCGCCATCAGGTCGGCATCCCTGCCCTTGACGACATCGTCGATGCCCTGCATCGAAAAGATGTCCCCGATCTTGCCGATGGCGTGAACCCGCCGCCCGGCGTCCTGCACCCAGTTGGTCAGAACCGGTGCGGGCGGCGCAATGGCGTAATCGCGGCGGTTCGCGGTACGGTGAAATCCGGTTTCGGGCGTTCCGGCGAAAGGCCGGGCGATCACGCGACCGACTTTCATCGCATGAAGCGTCGGGGCAAGTCCGGCGCAGAGGTCCAGCAGGCGATCGAGCCCGAAACTGTCCTCATGCGCGGCGATCTGAAACACGGAATCGGCCGAGGTATAGCAGATCGGCCAGCCGCTTTTTACATGCTGCGCCCCCAGCCTGTCGATGATGTCGGTCCCGCTGGCGTGACAATTCCCCAGGATCCCCTCTGTGCCCGCCAGCCGGGCCGCGCGGTCCGACAGGCTCGTGGGAAACGCCGGTTCCGCATCCGGAAAATAATGCCACTCCCAAGGAACCGGCACGCCCGCCAGTTCCCAATGCCCCGAGGGCGTGTCCTTGCCGAGCGACTGTTCCGTCGCCGCGCCCCAAAGCCCCGATGTCGCCTCGCCCAGACCCGGCGCGGCTTCGCCCGAAGCCAGGCGCACCGCCGATCCGAGTCCCAGGGCCGAAAGCGCCGGCAACCGCAGCGGCCCGCTCCGGCCCTGTTCGGCGCGTCCGGCCATGCAGGCCTGCGCGATATGCGCGACGGTATTCGCCCCGGTGTCCGGTTTGGACCCGTTGAAGAACCGGGCGGCATCGGGCGCTCCACCGATCCCGACCGAATCCATGACCACCAGAAACGCACGGGCCATCAGTCGATCCTTTCGTGAATGAGATCCGGAACCGCGCCCGGAGCATGACCCAGCGCGATGGCGTTCAGAACGGCGCGCTCCGCCGCCAGCGCGGCATCCTCGCGCGCCGCGTGAACGACCGCGATCGTCTGCCCTTTCGCGACCTGCTGCCCCAGCCTGACCAGCCCCGACAGACCGACGGACGGATCGACGACATCGCTTTCGACCTGGCGTCCACCGCCCAGGTCGACCACCGTCAGCCCCAGTGCTTCGCCATCGATCGCCGCCACATTGCCATCCGCAGGCGCGATCACTTCACGGATCACGTCGGCTTCCGGCAGGAACCGGCGCCAGTCGTCCAGGAACGCGACCGGCCCACCCAGAGCGGCCACCATCCGGCCAAACCGTTCGGCGGCACGACCGTCGCGAATGGTCGCGGCGATGCTGTCGGCCCCCGCCTGAACGTCATCCGCAAGGCCCGCGTCGGCCAGAAGCACCCCGCCAAGCGCCGCGCTCAGCTGCACCAGCGGGCCTTCCGTTTCGCCGGTCAGCGCCTTCATCACCTCCGCGACTTCCAGCGCGTTGCCGAGTGCCGGCGCGAGCGGCTGGTTCATGTCGGTGATCACCGCCGTCGTCCTGCATCCGGCGGCATTCGCAGCCGTGGTCAACGCCCTCGCCAGCGCGCGCGCGTCCTCCATGGTTTTCATGAAGGCGCCGCTGCCCACCTTGACGTCAAGAACCAGTGCCTGCGGGCTTGCGGCCAGTTTCTTGGACAGGATCGACGCGGTGATCAGGTCAAGGCTTTCCACCGTCCCGGTCACGTCCCGAATGGCATAAAGACGCTTGTCCGCCGGAGCGATCCGGGCTGTCGCGCCGACGATGGCGCAACCGACCCTGGCGACGATTTCGCCCAGCGACTCCTGCGCGACCGCGGTGGACACGCCGGGAATGGATTCGATCTTGTCCAGGGTTCCGCCCGTATGGCCAAGTCCGCGCCCCGAGATCATCGGCACGAAGCCGCCGCATTCGGCCAGCGCCGGGGCCAGCAACAGGGAAATGCAATCGCCGACGCCGCCGGTGGAATGCTTGTCGATGACCGGCCCCGGAAGATCCCAGTCCAGCACGTCACCGCTGTCGCGCATCCCTAGCGTCAGGGCGACGCGCGCCGCTTCTCCCAACTGGCCCATGCAGACCGCCATGGCGAAGGCCCCGGCCTGTGCATCGCTGATATGCCCGTCGGCAAGCCCGTTGGAGAACCAGCGCAATTCCGCTTCGCTCGGCGCCTCGTGCCGGCGCAGCTTGGCGAGAATGGCGCGGGCATCCATCGGCCTACCGGTCCGCCATGTGATCGGTGTTGAAGGCGCCGGGCAGCAGTTCGCCCAGGGTCGCCACCTGTTCTGCCCCGCCGGTGGTCGCCATCGTGACCCGCACTTCGCCGGCTCCGAATTCGGCCAGCCTCTGCCGGCAGCCGCCGCAGGGCGACACCGGCATCGGGCTGTCCGCGATCACGTAGACTTCGGTCAGTTCCGTTTCCCCCGCCGCCACCATCGCGGCTATCGCGCCGGCTTCGGCGCAGGTGCCTTCGGGATAGGATACGTTTTCGACGTTGCAACCGGCAAAGATCGCGCCGGACGCCGCGCGGATGGCAGCCCCGACCTTGAAGTTGGAATAGGGGGCATGCGCGTTCAGGCGCACCTTTATGGCCGTATCTTTCAATGTCATTCCCTGTCCAGTTCTGGTTTGATCGGACCGCGCGGCGCGATTCCGCGAATCGGAGTTTCCACATCGTTTGCTGCCGGTCGGAGCGTGAAACAGAGCGGTTTCCGGAACAACGCGATACCCTCGCGCAACTCTTCTGTAGGCAGTCGCAATTCAGCTATGATATCGGACATGCGGACCCTGCGAATTTTCCGTCAAGATTGGCGGGCCGCAACAGATTCTGCAAGCAAACGGCTGAAGCACCTTTCGCGAAATTCGAGGTTGTCCGGTGCCCGCCCGTTAGTTTAAGGCTAAACTAAATTTCCGGAGGAGCCGAAACATGTCCGACAACCAGAGTCTGCGTCAGGCAGCGCTGTTCTATCACGAGTTCCCGAAACCGGGAAAACTCGAGATCCGGGCGACCAAGCCCATGGCGAACGGCCGCGACCTGTCGCGCGCCTATTCGCCGGGCGTGGCGGAAGCCTGTCTGGAAATCCGGGACGATGCCGCTTCGGCCGCGCGCTACACGACAAAGGCGAACCTCGTCGGCGTGGTGTCCAACGGAACGGCGGTTCTGGGGCTTGGGAACATCGGCGCGCTGGCCAGCAAGCCGGTGATGGAAGGCAAGGCGGTCCTGTTCAAGAAATTCGCCAATATCGACTGTTTTGATATCGAAGTCGATGAAACCGACCCGGAGAAACTGGCCGAAATCGTCTGCGCCCTTGGCCCGACCTTCGGGGCCATCAACCTTGAAGACATCAAGGCGCCGGATTGCTTCATCGTCGAACAGATCTGCCGCGAAAGGATGAACATCCCCGTTTTCCATGACGACCAGCACGGCACCGCCATCGTCGTCGGCGCCGCCGCCAAGAACGCGCTGCTGGTGGCCGGCAAGGCGTTCGAGGATGTGAAGATCGTCAGCACGGGCGGTGGCGCGGCCGGGATCGCTTGCCTGAACATGCTGATCAAGATGGGCGCCAAGCGGGAAAACATCTGGCTCTGCGACATCCATGGGCTTGTCCACGAAGGCCGCACCGAGGACATGAACCCGCACAAGACCCTGTTCGCGCAAAAGACGGACCTGCGGACTCTCGACGACGTGATCGGCGACGCGGACATGTTCCTCGGGCTGAGCGGCGCGGACATCCTGACCGCCGACATGGTCAGGAAGATGTCCAGCAAGCCGATCATCTTCGCGCTGGCCAATCCCAACCCGGAGATCCAGCCCGACCTCGCCCGATCGGTCGCACCGGACGCGATCATCGCGACGGGCCGCAGCGATGTGCCCAACCAGGTGAACAACGTGCTGTGCTTTCCGTTCATCTTCCGCGGTGCGCTGGATGTCGGCGCCACCGAAATCAACGACGCGATGAAGCTGGCCTGCATCGAAGGCATCGCCGAACTGGCCCGAGCAACCACCAGCGCCGAAGCCGCGGCCGCCTATAGCGGCGAACAGATGACCTTCGGCCCCGACTACCTGATCCCGAAACCGTTCGACCCGCGCCTCGTGGGCGTCGTGTCCTCCTCGGTGGCCCGCGCGGCGATGGAGAGCGGCGTCGCCACCCGCCCGATCGCGGATCTGGACGCCTATCGCGAACGGCTGAACCAAAGCGTGTTCAAGTCGGCCCTGCTGATGCGCCCGGTCTTCGAAGCGGCCCGCATGGCGAGCCGCCGGATTGTGTTCGCCGAGGGCGAAGACGAACGCGTGCTGCGCGCCGCGCAGGCGATCCTCGAAGAAACCACCGAGACCCCGATCCTGATCGGTCGTCCGGAGGTGATCGAGCAGCGCTGCGAGCGCATCGGACTCGATATCCGACCGGGGCGCGACTTCCAGCTTGTGAACCCGGAAAACGACCCGCGCTACTACGATTACTGGACCAGCTATCACACGCTGATGGAACGCAAGGGCGTCACCCCGGATCTCGCCAAGGCAATCATGCGCACCAACACAACTGCCATTGGCGGCATCATGGTACACCGGGGCGAAGCCGACAGCATGATCTGCGGCACTTTCGGAGAATACCGCTGGCATCTGAACTACATCACCCAGATCCTCGGGTCGTCCAGCCTGCATCCGCACGGCGCCCTGTCCTTGATGATCCTGGAAGACGGTCCGCTGTTCATCGCCGATACCCATGTCCACCAGTTGCCCAACCCGGAACAACTTGCCGAAATCGCCGAAGGCGCGGCCCGCCACGTGCGCCGTTTCGGACTCGAGCCCAAGATCGCCTTCTGTTCGCAATCGCAGTTCGGCAACCAGAGCGGCGGATCCGGCGAACGCTTGCGAAAAGCCATCGGCATTCTCGACCAGCGACCGCGCGATTTCGTCTACGAAGGCGAAATGAACCTCGACGTGGCGCTGGACCCGGAGCTTCGCGCCCGCATCTTCCCGAATTCACGCCTGGAGGGTGCCGCGAATGTGCTGATCTTTGCCCATGCGGACGCGGCCAGCGGCGTGCGCAACATCCTGAAGGCCAAGGCGAACGGTCTGGAAGTCGGCCCGATCCTGATGGGCATGGGGAACAACGCACATATCGTGTCGCCGTCGATCACGGCGCGGGGATTGCTGAACATGGCCGCCATCGCCGGGACGCCGGTGGCGCATTACGGCTAAGATAATTCCGCCACATGCGTGACGCATGTGGCGGAGCGGCGTTCTCAACTGACCTGTTTTCCAGGCTGATCGGCATTGCACAGGACGGCGTCTTTCCGGCCCTAACAGCGACAATCGACCTTTGAAATTTCACCCGACACCCTGTCGGGCGCGCGATTTCAATGCCATGTGCGCCCGAGTCGCTCTGTCGCATTTTCGACTTGCGCGTCGTTTCCGGACATTGGCGAAGCGATGCGGGACGCTGCCCCCGGATCGATTTGGCCTTTTCCGCCAAGCGAACCGGTTTTGCAAGAACCGCCGTGAATTTTGCAAACCAGAGAGGTCTTCCCAAGCGGCCCGCATAGAAAATTCAAATTTGCAAAACTTTGCACGTTGAAACCCCGAAAATCTGCAAATTCTTGCGTCCTTCTGCCACTGGTATCGGTAACTGTCTTGTCTGACGCCGCGTCAGCCCGCTACACGATCTCAAACTCAGGAGGAGGACAGTCCATGAGCTATGCGGAAATCTATGAAAGCTGGAAAAAGGACCCGGAAGCGTTCTGGATGGACGCCGCCAAGGCCATCGACTGGGTGAGGCCGCCGTCCAAGGCGCTGAACAGCGACAACGCCCCGATCTACAGCTGGTATGACGACGGGCTCGTGAACACCTGCCACAACGCGGTCGACCGCCACGTCGAAGCCGGTCGCGGGGCGCAGACTGCGATCATCTATGACAGCCCGATCACCCAGACCAAACACAAGATCTCTTATGCCGAACTGCGCAAACGCGTCGCCACGCTGGCCGGGGCGTTGCGGGCGAAGGGTGTGGAAAAAGGCGACCGGGTGATCATCTACATGCCGATGGTGCCCGAGGCGCTGGAGGCGATGCTGGCCTGCACGCGGCTTGGCGCGGTGCATTCCGTCGTGTTCGGCGGTTTCGCCGCCAACGAACTCGCGGTGCGCATCGACGATTGCAAGCCCAAGGCGATCATCGCGGCCTCCTGCGGGTTGGAGCCGGGCCGGGTCGTGCATTACAAACCGCTGCTGGACGGCGCCCTGGACCTGGCCGAACACCAACCCGACTTCTGCGTGATCTTCCAGCGGGAGCAGGAGGTCGCGCGCCTGGAAGACGGGCGCGATTTCGACTGGCACGGCTTCCAGTATGGCGTGGAGCCGGCGGAATGCGTGCCGGTCGAAGGCAACCACCCCGCCTATATCCTCTATACTTCGGGCACCACGGGCGCTCCGAAGGGCGTGATCCGGGCCACCGGCGGCCATCTCGTCGCCCTGAACTGGACGATGAAGAACATCTACAACGTCGAACCGGGCGACGTGTTCTGGGCCGCGTCGGACGTGGGCTGGGTCGTCGGCCATTCCTATATCTGCTACGGACCGCTGATCCACGGCAACACGACCATCGTGTTCGAAGGCAAGCCCGTCGGCACCCCCGATCCCGGCACCTTCTGGCGGGTGATCTCCGAACACGGGGTCAAATCGTTCTTCACCGCCCCAACGGCCATCCGCGCCGTGAAGCGCGAAGACCCCAACGGCGCCTTCACCAAGCCCTACGACCTGTCCTGCCTGAACACACTCTACCTGGCCGGCGAACGCGCCGACCCGGATACGATCCATTGGGCGCAGAAGATCCTGGACCTGCCCGTGATCGACCACTGGTGGCAGACCGAGACCGGCTATGCCATCGCCGCCAACCCGCTGGGGATAGAACACCTTCCGGTCAAGATCGGCAGCCCTTCCGTGGCGATGCCGGGCTATGACGTTCAAATCCTGGACGAAGCCGGCCACCCGATGAAACCCGGCGAACTCGGTGCCATCGCGATCAAGCTGCCGCTGCCGCCCGGCACCCTGCCCAACCTCTGGAACGCCGAGGAGCGGTTCAGGAAATCCTATCTCACCACCTTCCCGGGATATTACGAAACCGGCGACGCGGGGATGATCGACGAGGACGGATATCTCTACATCATGGCGCGCACCGATGACGTGATCAACGTCGCGGGCCACCGCCTGTCCACCGGCGCGATGGAAGAGGTGCTCGCCGAACATCCGGACGTGGCCGAATGCGCGGTGATCGGGGTGACGGATCAGCTCAAGGGGCAGATGCCGGTCGGATTTCTGTGCCTGACCAAAGGGGTGAACCGGCCCGAGGCCGAGATCACTACCGAATGCGTCAAGCTGGTGCGGGAAAAGATCGGACCCGTCGCCGCCTTCAAGCTGGCCGTGGTGGTGGATCGCCTGCCCAAGACCCGCTCCGGCAAGATCCTGCGCGCCACCATGGTCAAGATCGCCGACAGCGAAGATTTCAAGATGCCGGCGACAATCGACGATCCGGCCATCCTCGACGAGATCAAGGCTGCATTGCAAACCATCGGCTACGCTAGGTAACGATGCACCGGAGAGGGGGTCATGTGCCGGCCTCCTCTGCGATCCCCCGAAGGAAATCGTCGGAATAATCCACCTCGATCTCGATCCAGATCGGCAAGTGGTCCGACATCTCATGCGTCGTCCAGGTCGGATAGGTCCTGGACCAGTCGGAATAGGGTTTCCCGGTGTCCGGCCGGTCGCGGATAGCCATGGCGATCTCTTCATATGCGGCCATGTCGCCGGGGCGAAAGACCGATCCGCGCCAGTCGAACTTGCCCTGGCGCAAGAGCCGGGTTTCCCGTCCCTGCCCGGAAAAGGCGATGTGATCGAACAGCCTGTCGCCACCAAGGTTCGTCGCGCCGAAATCCGGCACATGGAACCCCGCCCCCTTCAGCGCCGCCATCATCTGATCCTCGCTGGTTTCGATGTTCATGTCGCCAAGCAGGACATAGACTTCCCCCTCGGCCCTGGCCCGGTCGGCCAGGATGGAGGCAAGGGTCGATATTTCCCGCGCCCGAAGACCCAGGTCATCGCCAAACCGGATATGCGCCGTGCACAGCGTGAACCGGAACCAGTCGGCCTGGAACGACGCAAAGAATGGCGAACGGGCGATCTGCTCGCCGGCGATCAGCGCCTCGCGCGGCAGAACGACCTCGCCGATCAGATTGCGGAAGACCACGCGGTTCCGGTTGTAGAGAAACGCCATGCGCTCGTCATTGCCACCGTCTCCCGCGGTGACATCGGTGACGAAATAGTCCCAGTTGTCGCCCATGAGTCCGATCAGCCGTTTCAGCGGCCCCAGATCCGGCTTGATTTCCTGCACGGCGCAGATGTCGAAATGGTCGATGATCTCCGCAATATAGTGATAGCTTTCGTCCAGTCGGCTGCGCCCGCCGTCAAAGGCGCGGATGTTCCAGGACCCGATGATGAGCGAGTTGTCGCGCCTCTGGTCCCGGATCTGCTCCGCCAGATCCGCCCGCAGCCGCAACAGGCCGTCCGCGATCCAACCGCTTTGCCCCGGCGCCTCCCGGCCCGGCGGATAGTCCCTGATGGATTTGTAATAGGCCATGTCGAACGCGCCTTTCCCTTGCAGTCAGCTCAAAGCCTAGCCGAACCGCCCGCGCCCGACAATTTCTTGCGGTCGCCCGGATGGCGGTTTCGCTTGCACCGGGGGCCGAGCGGACTAGGCTGCCGGAAAACCGGGAGACACATCAAACCATGACCGACAGACCAATCTGGCAATTGACCGCCGAGGAAACCGCAACCGCGATCCGCGACGGACGGATCACAGCCGTTCAGGCCACCGAAGCGGCACTCGCCCGCATGCAGGAGGTCAATCCAGCCCTGAATGCGGTCGTCGAGGACCTGAGCGGCGAGGCCCTGCAACAGGCGCGCGATCTGGATTCCCGCGGCAAGGCGTCGGGACCGCTGCACGGCGTTCCGGTCACGATCAAGGTCAATGTCGACCAGAAGTCCCATGCCACGACGAACGGCGTCACCGCTTTCAGGAACGTGATCGCGCCGGAGGATGCGCCAATTGTCAACAACCTGAAACGGGCCGGAGCGGTTGTGATCGGACGCACCAACACGCCGGAGTTCTCGTTCCGGGCCGACACCGACAACCCGCTGCATGGACGCACCCGCAACCCATGGGGCGACCACATTTCGCCCGGCGGGTCGTCCGGCGGGGCCGGCTCGGCGGTGATGGCCGGTATCGGCGCACTTGCCCATGGCAACGACATCGGCGGCAGCCTGCGGTTTCCCGCCGCGGCCAACGGCGCGGTGACGGTCAAACCGGGGCTCGGGCGCGTCCCCGCCTGGAACCCGAGCCAGACCGCGGAACGCGGAATGCTGGCGCAAGCCATGTCGGTGCAGGGGCTGATCGCGCGGTCCGCCGCCGATCTCCACCTGTCGATGCCGGCCGCCATCGCGCCGGACCCGCGCGACCCGTTCCACGTGCCGCTGCCATGGCGGGGCGAACCGCTTGACGGGCCGATCACCGTCGGCTTCACCAAGGAAACCTTCGACTATGACCTGCATCCCGAGGTCTCGCAGGCGCTGGACAACGCCCGCGACGCCCTGCGCGACGCGGGCTATGTGGTCAAGGACATCGATCCGCCCTGCCTGCGCGAAGCGGCCTTGACCGGCTATCGCGCGCTGATGGGCGAGGTGCGCGCCCTGATGGAACCGGACGTCCGCAAGCACGGGTCCGCCACCATCAATGCCGTCTTCGACGCCTATTTCGAAGAGTTCCCGCCCTACAGCGGCACCGAGCTTCTGAAGGCGATGGCGCAACGCAGCCACTTTGCACGCGAATGGTCGCTGCAACTCGCGCAAACGCCTCTGATCCTGACGCCATTCCTGCCGCAGCCGTTCTTTGCGCCGGATCGCGACACCCAGGGCATCGACGGCGTGCGCGAAGCGTTGGGGTCCGCGCTCTGGTCCTACTCGATGAACTACATGGGGCTTCCCGCCGCCAACCTGCCCGTCCGGCTTGCCGACCTGCCCGCGGGTCCGCAACCGATCAGCGTTCAGATCGTCGGCCGGCGCTGGCGCGAGGATCTGCTCGTGGATGCCTGCGTCGCGGTCGAAGACCGCATCGGACGGTTCTGCGATACCCTTTGGTCGCGGATGGGCTGAGGGGACCTGCATTCCGGGAGAGCTTGAACCATGCACGTGACATCCATCCTGCGCCGCGCCGCGCAGATCAACCCGAACGGAACCGCCACCATATTCAAGGATCGGCGGCAAAGCTGGTCGCAGATGGTGACGCGCGTCAGCAAACTGGCCTCGGCCCTGCAGGGTCTCGGAATGCAGCCCGACGACCGGGTGGCGCTACTGTCCCTGAATTCGGACCGCTATGTCGAATACTTCTTCGCGACCTTGTGGGGCGGCGGGGCGATGATGCCGATGAACATCCGCTGGGCACCCGCCGAATGCGCCTATGCGCTCAACGATGCGGGGGCTGAAATCCTGCTGGTGGATGATGCCTTCGCGCCCGTCGCCGCCGCGATGCAGGCCGACGTTCCACTGCTGAAGACGCTGATCTATTGCGGCGATGGCGAAACGCCGGACGGGATGCTGAACTACGAAGACCTGCTGGCCGCCGCCGCCCCGGTTCCGGACGCGAACCGAGGAGGCAACGACCTCGCCGGTATATTCTACACCGGCGGCACCACCGGATTTCCCAAGGGTGTCATGCTGTCACACACCAATTTCTATGTCGGCGGCATGTCCAATGTCAGCGAGTTGCGGCTGGAAGACCGGTGCATCTATCTGCATGCCGCACCGATGTTCCACATCGCCGACCTGCTCTGGTTCACCGCCGTCACGATCGTCGCCGGCACGCATGTGGTCATTCCCATGTTCACGCCGGACGACACGCTCGAGGCGATCCAGACCCATCGTCCGAGCCATGTGCTGCTGGTGCCGGTGATGTTGCAGATGATCATGCAAAGCCCGAAACTCGCGGACACCGATATCTCCTCCGTCCGGCTGATCGCCTACGGGGCGTCGCCGATCACCGAAGCCGCGCTGAAACAGGCGTTCAGGCTGTTTCCCAATGCCGCCTTCACCCAGGCGTTCGGCCAGACCGAACTCAGCCCGGTGGCGACCATACTGGCCGCCGACTATCACGTCCTGGACGGGCCCAAGGCCGGGAAACTGCGATCCGCCGGGCGGGCGACGCGGGTCTGCGAGATCCGGATCGTCGATCCGTCCGGCACCGACCTGCCCACGGGCGAGGTCGGACATATCATCGTCAAGGGACCGATCACCATGCTCGGCTACTGGAACAAGCCCGAGGCGACCGCAGAAGCGATCCGGGATGGCTGGGTATATACCGGCGACGCCGGATACATGGACGATGAAGGTTTCGTGTTCCTGATGGACCGGATCAAGGACATGGTCGTATCAGGCGGCGAAAACGTCTATTCCGCCGAGGTGGAGAACGTGATCGGCCAGCATCCCGCCGTCGCCACGAGCGCCGTCATCGGCATCCCGAGCGAACAATGGGGCGAAAGCGTTCATGCCATCGTGATCCTGCATCCAGGCGCCAGCGTGACCGAGGACGAGATCAAGGCGCATTGCCACAGTCTGATTGCCGGATTCAAATGCCCGCGAAGCATCGAATTCCGCACCGATCCGTTTCCGCTGTCCGGTGCGAACAAAGTGCTCAAGACCGAGCTGCGCAAGCCCTTCTGGGAGGGATGGGACCGCAACATCGCATGATCGTCAACGGGGACCGTGACACGAAATGCGGGCGCAGAGTTCCCCCTGCGCCCGACTTATGCAAAAAATTACCCCTTACCAAACAACCGGTTAGTCCTGAATCTCTTGGCAAAACGGATTGCTTTGAATGCACCCTTTTTGCCATCTTCAGCCCGATCGCACTGTAAGCTAGTTCACACAAAATGAAAAAAGCGTGGACATCGGGCACCTTTTTTCGCGACGGGGCGCGTCCCGCCGGAAAATCGCCATCCGGACCCGGTTCTTCAGGTAAATTGTTCCGAAATCAGCCGCTCTTCCAACCCGTGTCCGGGGTCGAACAGGATTCGATGCTGGATCGTGGAATCCGACTGGATCTCCACCCAGTCGATATCATCGATCGAAATCGAATCGGCATCGGCCATGACCGGGCGCTTGTCCGGTTCGATGACGTCAAAGCGGACCTTCGCGGTCTTCGGCAGCAAGGCGCCCCGCCAACGGCGCGGGCGAAACGCCGCGATGGCCGTCAAGGCAAGCACGTCCGCCCCGATCGGCAGGATCGGCCCATGCGCCGAATAGTTGTAGGCGGTGGACCCCGCCGGTGTCGCCAGCAGCGCGCCGTCGCAAACCAGTTCCGCCAATCGCACGCGGCCATCCACGGTGATCTTCAGCTTCGCGGCCTGCGGCCCGGCGCGCAACAGCGACACTTCGTTGATCGCGAGCGCGGTATGCACCTGTCCGGCCTGATCCACGGCGCGCATCGACAGCGGGTTGATGACCTCCTTTTCGGCGGCCTTCAAACGGTCCATGAGGTCGGTTTCGCTGTAGTCGTTCATCAGGAAACCGATGGTGCCGCGGTTCATGCCATAGACCGGGGCCTCCAGTTGCTGTGTCGCGTGCAATGTCCGCAGCATGAACCCGTCCCCGCCCAGGGCGACGATCACATCCGCATCGCGCGGCGCCACGTTGCCGTAACGCCCGATCAAGGCCGCGCGCGCGGTCTGCGCAACCGGGGCCTCGCTGGCCATGAACGCAATTCTCAAAGACATCCTGTCAGGTTTCCGGTGCTGCGCGGTCCGGTCCGACCCAACCACACCTTTCCGCCCTTGACCAGCCATGCCGCTCCAATCGTCTCATCGGTCGCTTAAAAGGCTTTCCGCCTCTGCCGGTTTTCGGTAGGGAGTCCGGCATAAATGCCCCACCCCGCCACAATCGGAGCCTGCCCCATGAACGCCCCCTATCGCGACCCTGTTGATCCCGGATTTTTCACCGACGCGCTGTCGAGCCGCGATCCCGAGATATTCGGGGCGATTTCGGCGGAGCTGGGGCGGCAGCGCGACGAGATCGAGCTGATCGCGTCCGAGAACATCGTCTCGGCGGCGGTGATGGCGGCGCAGGGCTCGGTGATGACCAACAAGTATGCCGAGGGCTATCCCGGACGGCGCTATTACGGCGGCT
>NZ_JASNJE010000025.1 GCF_030164465.1 Sedimentitalea xiamensis | reverse complement strand
GCGCGATGATCGCCCACTGCCTGTCCGTCAATGTCCGCCGGCCCAAGATCGCCTCCCGTTTTCGATCTCGAATCAAACCGGAGGCGATTTGGGAATCCCTTAAATGCAGACGCCGCCTAGGAGATTGCAAAGGACAGGAAACTCGATCTTGAGATCGTGGTCATCGATTCAAAGGATCCGCGAAAACCCTATGTTTCTGACCATTCCGTCGACATTCGGGAAATGCGTGAACTACGGAACCTTGCGGGTGTGTATAAAATCTATCGCGACGCCGACATGGTGATCGACATCGGTGGCGGGGACAGCTTTTCCGACATCTATGGCGGCAGACGGCTGTTTCGTCTGCTTGCCCTGAAATATCGCGCGATCCTTGCGCGTCGGCCCCTGGTTTTGGGCCGCAGACAATGGGGCCGTTCAAACAGAAGAAATGGGCCAGGGCGTCGATCCCGGTCATTTCACGCAGCGCCGTCGTTGCGACCCGCGATACCATGTCGACCGACTATCTGCGTGGCCTGGGGATCAGGACAGAGATCGCCGAGGCCAGCGATGTCGCGCTCAAACTGCCTTACAAAGCCCCAATGGCACCTGCGCCGAATGGTCCCAAAGAGATTGGCCTGAATGTTTCGGGTTTGCTGATGAATGGCGGATATACGGGGGCGAACCAGTTCGGCTTGGCGGCTGATTATCCAAAGCTCACACGGGATATCATTTCCGGCTTCCTCGCCCATCCGGATGACTGCGAGGTGCATCTTGTGCCGCATGTCATTTCGCATCATCGCGGGGCAGTCGAAGACGACTATCAGGCCTCTGTCGATCTGGCCGCGGAATTTGACGGCGTCGTCGTGGCACCGGCGTTCAAATCGCCATCCGAGGCCAAGAGCTACATCGCGGGGATGGATTTTTTCCTTGGGGCCCGGATGCACGCCTGTATTGCCGCGTTTTCCTCTGGCGTGCCGGTGGTGCCGATGGCCTACAGCCGCAAGTTCGCGGGCTTGTTCGGAAGCCTGGGTTACGAGCAGACTGTCGATTGCACTTCGGATAGCAACGACGCAATTCTTGCCAGCGTTTTTTCGGCCTATGAACGGCGTGACGCGCTGAAAGAGGACATGTTGCGCGCGTTGGACCTGGATCTGGCGAAACTTCAACGCTATGAAACCGCCGTCGGCGAGGTCATGGAACAGGTGGCGCGGCGCTGACGCTCAGGCCTTGACGACGTGATCGCCGGGCAGGTTCCGTCTTTCGATCGCGTTGCGTGTGTCGATGATCGGAACGCCAAGATCGATCAGCGCGGCGTAGTCGATGGCGTCGTGATCGGTCGAGATCAGGATTGCATCATGGCCGGACTCAGCCAGGGTTCTGGGGTCAATGCTCCGTTTGCCTTTCAGGTGCGGATACTCGCGCATGGCCGGAATCTCGGGGACATGGGGGTCGAGAAAGTCGACGTTCGCCCCTTCTTTCATCAGCAGGTCCATCAATCTGACCGACGGGCTTTCGCGCATGTCCGAAACGTTCTTCTTGTAGGCAATGCCGATGATCAGGATTCTCGATCTGCTGAGTCCGATCCCGGCGGACCGATCCAGCGCCCTGCGCAGACGGTCCACCACATAGTGCGGCATGGCGGAGTTTATCTCGCCCGCCAGTTCGATGAACCGGGTCGAAAGGTCGAATTCGCGCGCCTTCCACGTCAGATAAAAGGGATCAATCGGGATGCAATGGCCGCCCAGTCCCGGACCGGGGTAGAATGGCATGAAACCGAACGGCTTGGTGGCCGCCCCGTCGATGACTTCCCAGATGTCGATGCCCATGGCATCGAAAACGACTTTCAATTCGTTGACCAGCGCGATATTGACGGCGCGAAAGATGTTCTCCGTGATCTTTACCGCTTCGGCGGTTTGGGTGTTCGACACCGGAATAACGCTGTCCACCGCGATTTCGTAGAACGCTGTCATCACTTCCAGCGCATCCGCGCCATCGCCGGCAACGATCTTGGGAATCGTGGCGGTCCGATAGTTGGCGTTGCCCGGATCTTCGCGTTCCGGAGAAAATCCGACGAAGATGTCTTGCCCGCAAACCAGCCCTGATTTCTCCAGGACCGGCTTGACGATCTCGACTGTCGTGCCCGGATAAGTCGTGGATTCGAGCACGACGAGCGTATTCGCTGTGATATGAGCGGCAATCGTCTCGGTGGTCCCAATGACGAAGGACAGGTCGGGGTCCCGTGTCCTGGAGAGTGGCGTCGGGACACAGATCACGATGATGTCCATGGCCGCCAGTCGTCCGAAATCCGTGGTCCAGTCCAGGGTTCCCGCGCGGTGCAACTGCGAAATATCCTGGCTGTCGACGGCTTCGATATAGCTGTCCAAGGCATCGAGCTTGAGCATCTTGGCTGGGTCGATGTCAAATCCGGTCGTTGCCAGCCCGCGCTTGGCGCAGGTTACCGCCAGAGGCAGCCCGACATAGCCGAGACCAATGACGCCGATCCGCGCATTGCCGGAGCGCAGCTTTTCGATCAGGTCACGAGATGCTCTGGTTCTCAAGTCTGGGTTCTCGCTTTTTGGGTCCGGCCGGTTCAGGCCATAAGGCTGGACGTTGGGATCTACTGTTCGTCCGGCTGCAAGATCAGTTTGCGGAGCGCCGATGTAAACCGAGGATCCGCGAATCTGGATAATTTCGGAGGACCCGCCGAACGCGTAGCCGCCAATGCCTGATCGATCCGTGCGCCCAGTTCGGTTTCGTCACGGGCCACGAATACGCCGGGACGTGTGCTCAACTGATTGACCGTCGCAATTTGGTGGTCGTTTCGATGTTCCCCGAGGTCGAACCGGCGCGGCATGACGACGATCTGTTTTCCTGCCTCAAGTGCTGAGATGATCGTTCCCATCCCGGCATGTGAAATGATCAGCGACGCTTCGGCGAACCGCCGGTTGAATTCTGCCGGGTCGAGCCGTTCGACCCAGTCAAAATGGTTTGGCTCACAACCGGGTTTGGGCCGGGCGATCTGGCCGAAGATCTCGGCGCCGCGGCCTTTGGTCTTGCACCATGCATCGACGGCCAGAACCAAACGGTCAAATGGACCTTGCGTGCCGATTGTCAGGAATATCATATCACGGACCCCAGAAAAACCGGCCCTTCCGGGCGCTCCAGGTGTTCCCACTGGGTCAGCCAGACATCTGCGTGGTTTTTCAGCCGTTTGCCGGACAGGGACAGTTCGTCGGCATTGGCAATGCTGTCGATCCATATGGTGCGGGCACCGAACAGGCGGCCGAGCCGAACCGCGAAATACCCCGGAGCGGCACCAGTGGTTATGACCACATCGGGCCTGCTTCGCCGGAAGACAGCAACAAGTTGGAGGAGTTGTCGCAGCAACTGGAACTTGGCGTTCAGATTGGCGTCCACCACGGCATGAAATCCGGCAACTTCGTCACCCGTGTCCTTGGCATCCTGTTCAAGCACGGATTTCAGCCCGGCGTCCGTGGTCACATATGTGACTTTCAAACCCGCCCAGGACGGTCGCAGGCGCATAAGTTGAATCCAGTGCCCGCCAGCGGAAGCGACAGCCAGGACATGAAGATCGCTGCTCAAGTGAAGGCCTCGATGGTCGGGAATGCGGTCGGATCCGGTTGCTTGATGTGAAGATCAATCGGATGGAAGAACAGCCCGGATCGAAACAGAACCATGGAACGTGACCGATCCTTCCGCGACCGCTTGAAACGCTGACAGCGCCTGTTGAACGCAGTCCCGGATCGCGTTCCGGCACGGCCGAACCGAACCGGACAGGCCCCGCGGGCGGACGCATCGCTGCGCAACGTCGTTCCGGACAATCGGGCCTTCTGGGGGATACGGTGCTGAACCTGTTTCAATGCAAGCCCGTTGGATCAAAATGGAACGAACCGTGGCATCTGCGGCAGGCTCAATTCCATGAATCGCGTCAGGCGGGCGTCCGCATCTGCTTCGGATTCCTCGAAGTTTATGGGGGTGACGAAGCGGACCAGTGCGCCGTCGCTTCGGCCCATGGTAAGACTGTCCATGACAACCGTCGCCTTCGCCTTGAAATCGTTGATTATGCGCTTGTTGCGTTGTTCGAACCAGTAGTAGACCAGTTGCTTGGACAGGCCCTTCTGGATGACCGCCCGGTTCAGTTCGAACACCCCGTAGCCGGCATCGGTCATATCGACCTTATGGGGTTCGAGGCTGAAGACCTCCCATCCCCCAACCGGCAGACAGATTTCCGGCGAATGAATCCCGCTGCCTTCGGTTTGCTTGTCGTAATAGGCAACGAAAACGTTGACGGTCTCGATGACACCGGGTTTCACATAGGTGGCATTTAGATAGTCGGTGGCCCCAAGGACCGCCTCGATGTCGGCGTCGAGCCTGTGGGTCGAACCCGACCACTGTTCGATTCTCGACGGGAACAAGGCAAAAGGCTCGCGATCCATTTTCTGTGTTTCGGGATCTCCGGCCCAGAGCCAGGCGGCCGACACCGCCCCAGTGACTGCAACGCCGGCTGCCATCGCAACCGAGGGGTGGATGGTCAGAATGCGCGCGAAAATCTTTCCGAACCCTTCAAAATCCAGATCGATCACCTCCCGCAGGGGCATCGGGTTCGGCGTCAGCCTCTGCAGGGTAATGGCCATGATGAAAAGAATGCCGATACAGGACAGGAAGATGACCCAGCCTTCGAAAAAATGCAGGAATCCTTCGGCCTGTTCGATGCCGTATCTGTCCACGAGAATACCGATGATGCCGATGCGGACCGAGTTCATGAACACGGTCAACGGCGCCGCGGATAGCAACAAGACAGCTTTGTGCCACATCGGCCCGCGATACAGGATGGCGAACAGATAGGAAAAGGACAGGATCGGGAAGAGATACCGCAGCCCGGAACAGGCTTCGGCCACCTGAAGCTTGTAGACTCCCAGGTCGATCACGTTGCCTTCGAGATAGACGGAAACACCTGCCAAGCTGACAAACCAGACACCGATTTCCGAAGAGACGCCCTGCAGGAAAATCGTCAGCTTCCAATAAATAAACTGCGGCAAAGGCAGCATGAAAACCAGGTGAACCACGCCCAATTGATGCGTGATACCGCGTTTCCACCCAAAGATCGTCAGAACCACTCCGCCGACCCAGATGATCATCGCGTAGGTGACGATGTCCGGGATGCGGGTCAGGTTTCCGAGAACCGCTATCAGCAGCGCAAAGACAATGACCAGAACGCCCGGCCACCTGTCCGTCACATTCGGATCCGGGAGCGCGGCCTGACGCAGTTCCCTGAGGAACAGATACAGTGAAATCAATGGGATGAGAGGGCCGTGACTGTATTCCGGTGTCGACCATGCCGCGGCGAGGGAAACGAAACCGATCCAGAAGATCGGAACCGAAGCCGCCAAAAGCAGCACGAACAAGGTCAGTCCCGTTGCATTGAATGCCGGGAGGGCCGCAGTGGGGGTCTTGTACGTGTCTTCGATCGACATGTCTGGTCCTTCAGGTCAGGTGCCCCGGATCGCGGCAGTCGGTTGTATCCGGCAGTTCGATATCCATGAAATGGATGAACGGTCAGTCATTTGCCGGCGCCGCGCCTCCCAGGCGTGCGATCTCCGCTGCTACTTCGTCCGCGAATTCCGGCGGGTTGGCCTGATCGATCATGTCTGCGACCTTGTTGAACTGGGCCAGGGCTTCCTTGTTCCGCGCCAGGGCGGCGAGATTGACCGCCAGGTGATACTGAACCGTTACATCGTTGGGCAGGCCGAGCGCCGCAGCGGTCAGGTAGTCCAGAGCCGACTCATGGCTGCCGCGCCGGAACAGGATCCAGCCGAATGTGTCCTGAAACGCGGGAACCTCGCTGTCCCGCAATCTGCGGGAAACAGTGTAGGCCCGTTGCAGGCTTTCAGCATCCGTTCGGTGGGTCGCCAAGAGACTGGCGAGATTGTTGGCGATCACAAGGGAGTTGGAGTTTCGCGTGTACATGTCTTCGTATATGGCGATAGCGCCTTCCACGTCGCCATCCCGTTCCAGTTCGCCGGCCTTCGCCCAAAGCAGGGTGGCGTTTTCGGGCAGGGCTTTCAGGCTTTCCTTCAGTACGTCGCGCGCGCCTTGGATATCACCGCTTTGCAGCTTGAGACGGTAATAGGCGATCCAGACATTCGACCGGTTCGGATCTTCGGAGATCAGATCGCGAAAGATGGCTTCGGCTTCATCGGGTTTGTTCAGATCGGTCAAGAAACCCGCCTTTATGAAGCGCAGGGCGGGATCGTCTGGAGATTCCGCCAGCAGCTCGTCCAGATAGGCGTTCGCGGCTTCCGGTCCGTCATTCGCAAGCCGGGTGCGGAGCAGTGCGATTTCCGCGTTCCTGCCCATGGTCGGGTCGTCAGTCATCCCTTCCAGCATGGCGGCAAGGTCTTCGCCGCGGTCCTGTTGCGCCAGCTTTCTTGTCGTCAAAGCCGCCGCCTGCGCCGCCGCTTCGGGGCCCTGAAGCTTGTTCAGCGCGTCAATGACGCTTTCGGTTCTGCCCCAATCTTCCATCTGGGCGTAGATGTTGCCCAACATGCTCAGCAGGGCGACATTCTGCGGGTTGAGCCGCAAAGAATCGATCAGGACGCCTTCGGCGGCCACCAGTTTTTCATCCGCCACCAAGGCACTGGCATAGCGCATGGAATCGGCAGGCGCGTTGCCCGAAGCCTGTGCCGCCAGGGACAGCATCTCGACCCTGAGGTCCTTGTTTCCCTCGCGTTCGTAGGCCTTGGCCATCAGGGCCATCAGCTCGGAATCTTCCGGGGACTGGTTCAGCGCGGCCCGCAGCATTACGATTGCATCACCGGTCTCGTCATCTTCGATCAGCCAGTTGGCCTTGAGCTTGATTGCATCAGGCTGGGAGCCGTCTTCGGCGAGAACCTGTTCGATCAGGGCGCGCGCGCCAACGGCATTCTTGTCCCTGAAAAGCATTCTGGCCAGGTCCACTTCGAAAGCGCGTGTTTCTGCGTTCCGCTCGGCGCCCTTGGTCAAACCTTCCATCTCTTCGATGGCAATCTCAGTATTGCCGAGTTCGAAGTTGAGCTTTGCCCGCATGGCCCGGAACCGCGCGAGATCGTCGCCGCCGGCCTGGATCTGGTTGTCGACTTCTTCGAGCGCGGCTTCGCGGCCGCGCACCTGTTCGAGAAAACCGATCAGAAGAGCCTTGTCTTCCGTTTTCGCATCGTCGCGGCGGGCTTCTTCCCGCAGGAACTCTTCGGCTTCGTCTATCTCGCCCTGGGCGACGAAAACGCGAACTAGGGCCTGCTTGTAATCCCGGCGCTCTTCCGGAAATTGTTCCATCAAGTCGCGCAATTGCTTCTGCACGGCGTCGAAGTCGCCGGTTTGCTGCAAGATGCCCAGGCGCAGGCGATGGAGTTCCCGGTTCGCTGGATCGGCGGCCAGACCTTCGTCGATCACGTCGAGCGCGGCATACCAGTCCTGTTTTCTGAGCAGGTCATCCAGCAGTATCTCGCGCGCACTGGTCAGGCCTTTGTCTTGCTCAACCAGAGCTTGCGCCTTGATAATGGCCGCTTCCTGCGCCGGTTCATCCTTGTCCCTTACGGCATGGAAATAGTTGACCGCATTGTCGATGGACTGGATCAGAACGTCATCCGGGTCCAGTTCGATGGCTTTGGACACATGCCGTTCCGCCTCGTCCCAGTCGCGCGCCTGAACGGCCATTTCCGCAAGCGCGCGGCGACCTTCAAGATTGTCCGGGTATTGTTCGACCAGCCGGAGATACTGCCCGTAGGCTTCCTGGGACTGACCGCGTTCGCGCTGGACGCGCGCATAGGTGGCGCGTGCGCCTTCATGTTCCCCGTTCAGCTTGAACACGTTCCGGAATTCGACCAGGGCGCGATCGATCTCGCCTTCTTCCAGGAGCTGCAATCCGGTCTGGTAATGATTTTCCGCGCGCTCTTCCGCAGTATCGCAGGCTGCGGTCAGGCCGAGCCCGACGACAAGAACGATTGCGAGCGATATTCGCCCGAGTTGCGATTGCAAACGGTTCACTGGACTACTCTCCACCATGCCGATCCCATACATTTTGCCGCTACAGCAGGATCAGTAGCCTGTCCCGCGGAATACGACAACAAACGTTTTGGCTATGATCAGGCAATCACTAGCCAGAGAAAGGTTGTGAAAGTATTGATCGTCATACTGCGCGCGTGCCGTAAACGCGGTGTCATTGCGGTCCGTCACCTGCCACAGGCCGGAAATGCCCGGACGCATGCTGTAGTAGGAACTGCCGGGGTAGAGTTTTGTTTGCCCTACCATCATCGGGCGTGGTCCGATCAGCGACATGTCCCCGATCAATACATTGAGAATCTGAGGCAATTCGTCCAATGAACACTTGCGCATCAGGGCGCCGAACCGGGTGACGCGAGGGTCGTGGCGCAATTTCTGGCTGTGATCCCATTCGGCGCGCGCTTCCGGGTTCGCATCCAGATGCGCCTCCAGAATGTGATCCGCGTTGGGAACCATGCTCCGGAACTTGAACATCCTGAAGATTCGCCCGCCGCGCCCGACTCGATTCTGCACATACACCGGCGAGTGCCCGTCGAGAGCCACGATGAAGGCGGTCAGAGCCAAAAGCGGCAAGGTGATGGGAGCCGTCAGCAGGACAACAAGCAGGTCGAGCGCCCGTTTCCCGATACCGGCGTAGCCGCTTTGCCTGCCCAGACTATGGGTCGAAACAATATCTGAAACTGACACGGCCTCGAGCCGCGTCGGATCGTTAATCTGAAAAGTCATATTCCACTTGCTCACTCACACAAAGACACATCTTAGAAAACTACGCAGCTCTCAAACGGCTGCTCTGTCACGGCCCGACACGCGGCATAATTACTCATAAATTGTAAACAAACAACCGTTTTCTTAACCTCGTGACTGTGTCGAGAACCATTAAGGCTTTGAAAAATTTGATGTTTGCGGATTTCGCGGGCGAACGGGGTTAAGATGTGAGGCTCTGAGGCTCATTGTCACGAAGACCCACGGCTCAGTCTTTGGGAGGTGATCCCGCAAGGGAATCGACAGGCGATCCCGCCGGGAAAGCGTCTTCGCGCCAGGATTGCGAGGTTCTTCGGCGGATGCGGCGCAGGCCCCGGCCGTCTTGGCCAGGTCTTCAACAATGGAGTCGAGGTCGGACCGCAGCGGCATTGGAAAGCCGGGTTCGGAGGGGGATGATCGTCTGTTTCCGGCCGGCGGGCGACCCTGCGGCGAACGCGCGACGTTGCAAAATGCGGCTATCCTGGCGATCTTCCCCTTGTAAACGGACGAAAATCAATAGATTTAAAGCGCTGCTGAGGCGGTTCTACATGTGTCATCAGCTATTATATGATTATCAACTGGTTTTCTGGTATCTGACGCGGCATGACACAGTCATCATTCTATCTGGACTATTTCGGTCTGAATGAACGGCCGTTCACCTTGGTGCCGGATCCCGAGTTCCTGTATTGGTCTCCGCAGCATCGGCGTGCCTATGCCGTTCTTGAATTCGGGGTGCTGTCACGCGCGCCGATAACATTGCTGACGGGCGAGATCGGGTCCGGCAAGACCACCTTGCTGCAGAATCTTCTGGCCCAGATCGACGAGGACGTGACGATCGGCCTCGTGTCCAACGCACAGGGAAACCGGGGCGAGTTGCTGCAATGGGTTCTGAATGCCCTGGATGTTCCCATCGATGCCGATGCCACCTACGTTCAGGGCTTTCAGAAACTACAGGATTTCCTGATCACGGAATATGCGCAAGGACGGCGGGTCGTTCTCGTCTTTGACGAAGCGCAGAACATTTCGCGCGAAGGGCTGGAAGAACTCCGGATGCTCACCAATATCAATTCCAATAAGGACGAGCTGGTGCAGTTGATACTCGTCGGGCAGCCGGAGCTGCGGGACATGGTTCGCCACCCCAGCATGAGCCAGATCGCACAACGGGTCTCTGCGAGCTTTCATCTGAACCGCATGGACCTGGAAACCACGCAGGGCTACATCGGGCACAGAATGAAACTGGCCGGCGGAACGGGGGAAGAGTTTACTCCGGAAGCATGCCATCTGATCCACGACGTAACGGGCGGCGTTCCCCGTCTGGTCAATCAGATTTGCGACTTCGCGCTCCTCTATTGCTGGTCCGAGGAATCCGGCAAAACGGTAACCGCCTGCATGGTTCAATCCGTGGTCGACGACGGAGTTTTCTTCTATCAGCAGAGAATCGAGAAGGAGGCGCAAGCCTAGATGCCCAACGTCGGTTATTACCTGTCCCTGTTCATTCGGCGGCTGCCGGCATTCCTGCTGGTCGCGGCAAGCGTCGCGACGGTTTCCATCGTCGTCGCCTTCACCCTGCCGCCAGCCTATGAATCCCGGATGGTCCTGATCGTCGAGGCGCCGCAGATCCCGGATGCCCTCGCCCCGAGCACGGTGAGAATGCCGGGGCCGCAGCGGCTGCAGATCATAGAGCAAAGGCTTCTGACACGCGCGAATCTGCTGGATATCGCGCGCCGCCTTGACGTGTTGGAAGACCAGAGCAAAATGAACCCCGATGAAATCGTGCTTGGCATGCAGGCCAGGACAAGGGTCGAATCGACGCGCAGAACGACCGAAGCCAGTATCATGACCGTGACCTTCGAGGCGCGGACGCCGCGGCTGGCCGCCGGTGTCCTGAACGAATACCTGACGCTGATCCAGGCGGACGATGCGACGTTCCGCAAGGGCAGGGCCGGCCAGACGCTCGACTTCTTCGAGCAGGAGGTCGCCCGCCTGAACGCCGAACTGGAAGAACGCGCCGGGCTTATTCTGGAATTCAAGAATGCCAACGCCGGGGCCTTGCCGGATACGCTGGCATTCCGCCAGCAGCAGCAGGCGGAGCGCCAGCTGCGGCTGGAAGAGGTCGGACGCGAGATTTTCTCGCTCAAGTCCCAGCGGCAGCAGTTGATGGCGATGTTCGAAGCCACGGGCGGCGTGGGAGGAAGCCTGAGTCCCGCCCAGCAGGATCTGGCCGACGCAGAGAAGGAACTGGAAAACGCCCTCATCGTCTATTCGCCGAACAATCCGCGCGTGAAGGTGCTGCAGGGGCGCGTCGACCAGTTGCGGCAAATTGCTGAAGCGGAAGTGCCGCAAGAGAATGATGAGCCGCAGACAGGCACCGGAAACCTCGCCTTGGACTTTCAACTGGC
The DNA here is from genome assembly GCF_030164465.1 of Sedimentitalea xiamensis. Taxonomy (GTDB): domain Bacteria; phylum Pseudomonadota; class Alphaproteobacteria; order Rhodobacterales; family Rhodobacteraceae; genus Sedimentitalea; species Sedimentitalea xiamensis. The sequence continues at coordinate 55,964 of NZ_JASNJE010000025.1, read as the reverse complement.
GGGTATAGATAACCGGATCATCGCGCTGGAACGCCAGGAAGAGAAGCTGACGCAGGAGGTGGAACGGCTGGAAGAGGGCATTCTCAAGACGGCGAACAACGCGAATATTCTCGAAGATCTGCAGCGCGATTACGACAACACGCTGAGCCAGTACATGCCTGCGGTGCAGCGCCTCGCGGACGCGGATACCGGCGAACGGATCGAGCTGCTGTCGCGGGGCGAACGCATTTCGGTCATCGAACAGCCTGCGGTGCCAAGCGAGCCTACGAAACCCAATCGTATCATGATCGCGGGGGGCGGGACTGCGCTCGGCATCGGTCTCGGGGCCGCCCTCGTTTTCCTCATGGTTTTTTCGAGCGGAGCGCCCAGGCGTCCCGAGGATCTGATCAAGAAGCTCGATGTCTGGCCCATCGCGACGCTTCCCTATATTCGGACCCGGCGAGAAATGATCATCCAGCGCGGTATCAAGATCGCCATGATCGTCGTGATCCTGGTCGGCGTGCCGGTGGTGGTGTGGCTCGTCCACACATACTATCAGCCGCTGGATCTGATCGCCGATCGTGTCATGAACAAACTGGGCGTAAGATGGTGACAGACGTGATGAGAAACAGAAATCTTGTGAGGGCGCGGTGACCGATCGGCTGCAACAGGCAATCAGGAAAGCCCGGTCCGAACGGCTTGGCCGGCAAATGGTGTCCGCAGGAGAAGCGCCTGGCACGGTTCCGGAACGGGTGAAGAACGCGGCCCCCGTTCCCGGAAAGGTTCAGGCGGCGTGGAGCGCGCTTCCGCCCTTGACGGTCGATCCGAAAGCAGTGGTGCGCAACCGTCTGGTGGCGCAATCCAGCGGCGAAACCGCGATTCCCTTCGACATGCTTCGCACGAAAGTCCTGCAACAGGCCAAGAAGAACAACTGGCGCAGGATTGCCCTGGTATCTCCCCGCAGCGGATGCGGAAAGTCCACGATCGCGGCCAATCTCGGGTTCAGTTTCAGCCGGATGAACGAAATGCGCACCATTGTCATGGATTTCGATCTGCGCCGCATGGGGCTGGGACGGGTCCTGGGTCAGAAGCGCGAGAAAGGCATGCCCGATGTCCTGCGGCGCGAGGTCAGCTTTGCGGAGGCAGCGGTCTGTCTCAACGGAAATGTCGCATTCGGCCTCAATGCCCGGTCCGGTCAGAACCCTTCGGAAATTCTGCAAAGCCAGCAAACGGCCCAGGTTCTGGACGAGATCGAAGCCACCTATCAACCGAACGTGATGATCTTTGACATGCCGCCGCTCATGGCGAACGACGACAGCCACGGCTTCTTGCGGTCGGTGGACTGCGCCTTGCTGATCGTCGTCGCAGAACAAACCCCGATGGACCAGATCGACGTTGCCGAGCGGACTTTGGCGGAACTGACGAACGTCATGGGGATCGTCCTGAACCGATGCCGATACACCACCGGCGCGCATGGATATGAAAACGAATACTATTGAATCCCGTTTGGCGGCTGCGGTCATCATTCCGCATTACAACGATGTGACCCGGCTTGGCCGGTGTCTCGAGGAACTGACCCGCAACGACCTGGCCGACGTGGACGTCCTGATTGTCGACAACGGATCGACGGTGCCCTTGAATGGAATCCAGGCAAGGTTTCCGGATTTCCGCTTTGTCACCGAACCGGAAAAGGGGGCGGCGGCGGCGCGCAACCGCGGGATAGCGGAAACCGCAGCACCCCTGTTGCTGTTCATCGACGCGGATTGCGTTCCCGATCAGGACTGGGTCAGCGTGGCCCGCGAAATCGCACCGAAAGCGGATCTGACCGGCGGGCGGGTGTCGGTGTTCGACGAAACCCCGCCCCCCCGCAGCGGGGCGGAAGCCTTCGAAGCCGTTTTCGCCTTTGACTTCAAGACCTATGTCGAAAAGGGCGGGTTTTCCGGTGCCGGAAACCTGGTGACGCGCCGCGATGTGTTCGACGCGATCGGAGGATTCACGAACGGTGTATCCGAAGATCGGGAATGGACAATGCGGGCGGTGGCGCGCGGCTACAGCCTTGCCTACGAGGATCGGTTGCGGGTCAGTCATCCGTCACGACAGGATTGGCCCGCGCTACGCCAGAAGTGGCGCCGGATGACAAACGAGATGTATCAGTTGAACGGGACCGATTTCCGGGCCAGGGCGCGCTGGATCGCAAAAGCGCTCGCCATGCCGATCAGTGCCGTCGTGCATGTTCCCAAGGTGTTGCGGAGCGGGCGGCTGAACGGTCCCGGCGAACATCTGCGCGCGATCGGAACCCTGTTCCGGATCAGATTGCTCCGGATGGTCTGGATGCTGAAGCAGGCTGCCGGCTTGAGCATCTGACTGGCGATGAATCCGGTCAAGCACCCGGAAATGAAAAGGGGCCCGAAGGCCCCAAATCAAAGTCTCATGTCCTGAATTCAGGCTGCCTTGCGGCGGCGGCGGGCAATGCCCAAACCCCCCAGCGCTGTCAGCAGCAGGATACCCGCCGCCGGAACCGGGACCGGCGCGATATAACGCGCATTCCCGTCGATCTGGGAAGGGCTTGTGGTTTGCAGGTTGATCACATGCGTGATGGAATAGATGGTCGCGTTCACATTCCCGCCTGTGTTTTTCGACGTCGACTCGTTCAACGACGTAAGGTCGGAGAGCAGGATATCCTTGTCGAATTCCTGGGCGCCCGCTCCGATAGCGGCATAGGAAGTAACGTGGCCCAGACCTTCCAGCGTATTGAGCGTCTGAGTCAGGGATGCCGCCATCTGTCCGGGCTGAGTCACGGTGTTGTCGAACACATGCGAAACCTCAAGCGTGATGTTGCCCGCGGCTTCCGTCAGGAAGGCAGCGGAAAGCGACGCATTCAGGCGGTCCTTGGCGTTGGGCCCCGGATCACCGACAGAGGTTTCTGTCGCCAGCACCAAGGTCACATTAAACCCGCCGAACGCACCGATAAAGCTCTCGATCCCGTTGTTATCCCCGTCGGATTGAGTAATCGTCCCGCCGCCGTTGATGTTGTCCGTCAGCTTGAACGTCAGGGCGTTGGCGCCAAAGGCGGCGACGGAAAACGCCGCCGTCGCAGCGACCATCGCAAATTTCTTCATATTCATCATGATATAATCCTACTGTTACCTTGTTTCACCGCGAACTCCGAATCCACATTTGCGAGTCCTCAATCGAAACGATACCCGGAAACGAGAAATTTTCAAGTGTTTGTTCATAGTTTGTAAAGAATTACCCCGGATGATACAGGTTTCGGACGGGTGTTTGGCGAACGGTTTCCGGCTGCATTCGGGATTGCTCAGAAAACGTGCACAATCGGTCCGGGCGGTTCATCCAGCAGGTGAATCGTGGCGCGGAACAATCAACGTTGCGGCGAGCCAGCCGGTCAGAAAGCCGCCCAGATGCGCCTCCCATGCCAGTTGCCCATCCTGCGCCGCCCACATCAGGGCATTCAGGACGATCAGGCCAAGAACGTCGAGGATCAGCGCCCTGCGGCTGACGCCCTGAGCGGAATTGAAGAACCAGTCCTGCCATTTCCAGGCCCCGACCAGCCCGAACAGGGCACCGGACGCACCCACCATGGGCTGCGCACTGTCCGAAAGAAGGGCGAAGCCGATCCCGCCGCCGATTCCGGAAACTACATAGAGAAACAGGAACCAGCCCTGTCCGACCCGCACAACGAGTATGCGCGCGACCAGGTAGAGGACGACCATGTTGCCAAAAAGATGCGTGATGCTGGCGTGCAGGAACTGGTAGGTCAGGAACATCGTCCAGGGCTGCGCCGGATAGTTGGGCCGCCAGTTGTCCAGCAACCCGGTCCAGAAGGCACCGTTCTGATAGGCGAGCGCGCGCAGTCTCGGGGTTCCGATCATCCCGTGGTCCGCGGCCCATAGGGCCAGTTCCACGCCGCAGGTCAGAAGTATGACGATCGCCACGACCGGCGCTGGCCGCCAACTCCGTTCAGGCTGGGCCTCGGGGCGAATCGTGTTCTGGTCCTGCCTGTCCATCGCATTTGTTTGCCGCGCGGTCGCACAAACAACAAGGGGTTGGATTGAAAAGCGAAAGACGGAAATGCTGTCCCGGCTTGTTCCGCCCCGCAGAGATGTGGCAAGTCAGAAACGGCGATGAAGAGGGCAGGGGCGAATATGACCGGGGGCGGGCAAGATCAAGGGCATCCCGACCTATTCCAGCCCGGCGCTGTCCAGGGTGGCGCGCGGCGCATAGTGCGCTGGATGCGGCGGCTGCGCCCTGGTCGCTCCGGAAAGGATTGCGATGTCGGTGCAGCCGCCGGGGTATCTGCGACCGGTGCAATCCGGCCCTCTGAACGATGCCGAAGAGAACCGGATCGCCTCGATCTGCCCCGGATTGGGACAGAGCGCGGCCGCGGGCGAGGGCGAGGATCATCCGATGTGGGGGGCCTTTGTTGCTATGCGAACGGGCCACGCGACGGACGCGGGCCTGCGTTTCGCTGCGTCCTCGGGTGGGGCCTTGTCGGCCATTTTGACAAGCCTTCTGGACAGTGGGCGGATTGATGCGGTTCTGCACACCGGGGCTGATCCGGGCTTGCCGATCGGAAATGTCGCGGTCCTGTCCCGGACCGTATCCGGGATCAGGGCCGGAGCGGGATCGAGATACGCGCCATCCGCGCCGATGGAAGCGCTCGCGCCGCACCTGGACTCGGAAACCCGGTTCGTCTTTGTGGGAAAACCTTGCGACGTGGCCGCGCTGCGCACTTTGTCCAAGCTGGATGATCGCGTGGCGGAACGCGTCCCGGAGACGGCGGCTTTTCGATACCGTGGTCACGGATGGCCGGGCGCGGCGACTGCGACCCTTTCGGACGGTTCGACCCGGTCAGTCGAACCGCCGAAAGTCGCTTCTGGCGCGGCTGGCCGGTTTGGCGCTGTGCGGTCTCCCGATCCCGCGGTATTCGGGTTTGCATATTTTGCAGGTCGCGCGGCAAAACAGTGTGAAAAGCAACGCGATCAATTTCCTTGGCATGGTGCGCCGGGTCGTGCAGGGCAGGATTGGCTGATGTGATCGGGGCAGGGGGCAAATTTCCGAGCGGCGGAGGATCGTGGCGGCGTTGCGCAACCATCGCCGCAGCCTTGACGCTGTTGCCCCTTTCCGTTTGGGCCAGGGAGTTGACGATCGGGGAGAAGGATCTCCGCCGGATCGGAAACGGCCCGTTGATCGGACGGGACGTCAAGGGTTTGCCCGCCAACCCCGACCTGCCGACCGTCGATCCGGCCGAAACGGATCCGGCTACGCGGCAGTTGCAGGGCCTCGTGGCGCGCGGCATTTCCCAGGGCTTTGGCGGCATACTCTACGAGAACCGGGATCGCGGCCACTCGATCCTTCCGGAAACGCTGTTCCCGAACCTGACTTTCCTGAAATACGATGAAGCCCTGAAGAACCAGTGGCTCGACTACGGTCTGGCTGGCCCGATCCTCTATCCGGAACTGGTGTTCGGCAATTCATCCACCGCGCAGAAGCACGGCAAGGCGCCCAGGAGCCTTGCCCGCATCGCCATGACCACGCCAGGGGGCGCCGCGCGAGCCTACCGGGATTATGCCGCGAACAGCATCTATATCTATCCCGAACACAAGGATCACGACGAAGTCGATCTCTATCCGGCGAATTGGCCATACATGATCGTCAGCCAGGGATCGTCCTACACCGACATGCCGTTCATGAAGGCGGTGGCGCTGACCTTGGCGGCGTTTCCGCAGGACACGAGAGACGCACTGCTTGAAGCGGGGCTGATCGCGCCGACCATCCAGATGATCCTGAGGCGAAACCTCACCATGGTGCGCACCCGCGAGCATTACTTGTCCGCCGCGGCCCATCCGACTGTATTTTCATCGAAATGGCTTCAGGTGGGCCGTATGATCGGCCAGGCCGCCGCTCTGCGTCCCGAGGATATACCGCCTTTGGTGCGGCTTCGGGTGATCGAGGACGGATTTCTTCGAAGAGCCGGACTGGCAAATCGTGACGAACATCTGTTCACGACACCGTCATCGATTGCCCGGATCTGGCGAGACTTCGCCTGGGAACGGCAGATGGTCATCTCCACCGAACCGACCAGCGATCCGAATGGGCGGGATCTGACCTTCGACTGGGTTCTGCTGTGCGGCGACCCCGCGCGCGTCCGTATCGAACCATTGGACGCATCCGGGCGGTCCGCGCGCATCACCGTCAATTGGCACGATGCATTCGCGGTGCGGCCGCGCGATCCGGAAAGCGACATCCTGCGCAGTTCTTCGCGCGTAGATATCGGCGTTTTCGCGTGGAACGGGCGCACCGACAGCGCCCCGGCGATGGTGTCGATCAGTTTTCCGACACACCAGAAACGCGACTATGCGCCGGACCACGACGGGATCCGGCGTCTTGTGTCCGTGGATTATGACGCCGAAAAACGAGGTGCTGAATTCGACCCGCTTCTGCATTGGTCCGCCGGGTGGAGCGATCATTTTACCTATTCCGAGGCAGGGCGATTGTCAGGTTGGGAAAGGATCGCGGACGGTGGACGCAGTCAATTCTCTACGGATGGGCTGCGGAGTGACGGTATGAAAGTAAGCTATCAGCTTCTCGAATCGGATGGCGGAAAGCCGGTCCTTCAGGCGGCCCCGGCCGACCCAACAGATTAGAGGGCAGCCGGGTCGACGTGCTCCGCCGATCGAACAGCGAGATCGGCGGTTGGCGACAAGCGCCCTTGCCTGTCGAAAGGCAAGGGCGCTCATGTCTCACGCGGCGGCGGTCAACAGGTCAGGTGACATCAATGACTTCGATGTATCGAACCTTGAAACTGCCGACCCCGGTGCCCCGGACCCGCCCTTGTCGTCGGCATTTCCCGCCAGCATCGACCCCATGGAAAAGTCCGCGACACCGGAAGACAGGGTGTTCTCTATGTACACGTTGATCTGATACGAATGTCCTGTTTCCAACGCGATTGCCGGAGAGACCACCCCGCCCCATGCGGCCGTCGGTGTGATCGTCATGGTCCTGGAAGCCCCGTCGTAGCCTTTGGTTGCATCCTGCTGAGTGTAGCCGGCAGTCGTATCGGTGGCGAAATCGTCGCGCCATTCGCCGGAGGGCGAAGCGGCATCGGCGGTAATCGCGAATCCGCTTGCCGACCATGCGCCTTGCCCCACCGCGTTGACGGCCCGCGTTTGCACATGATGCAGCGTTGACCGCACGAGCCCTCCGATGCTTTGGGGGTCGCCGATACCGGATATTGTAGTCCATGCACCGCCATTTGGCTGCCAGCGCAGATCGTAGGATGTGATGGCCGAACCACCATCATCCGGTGCCGCTGCCCGATCGACGCTGATCGAGGTTTCGCCGCTTGTGGTGACGATCGGCGCGCTCATCGCGGAGGGAATGCTTTGCGCGTCCGCGAACCGCGGAATGGCGCGGACTTCGGTCACGTCGATCCACGATCCCAAGGGCGGCATCCCGCGGAACCGGACGGACAGATACATCGTGGGCGCGGCCGCCACTCCGGTGATCGTGAGCGTTCCGGTGAGTTGCCCCCCAAGTTCGTTCTCCGTGGTCGGATTCGCCCCGGTCAGCGTCGTTGTATCGCCCAATTGCCCGTCAATCGTGCCGACACCCACGTCGCGCGCTGAAATGACCGCCTGGAAGGTGTATTCCTGACCGATGATCAGGCCGTCGATGCGGTTCAATGCACCTGCAAAGGTATCCGCCTGGTTGGGATAGATCCGCAGCACGCCTTCGGTTTGACGCCATTCCGCTGCTCCGCCCCTCAATCCGACAATCGGGCTGGGGTCATTGGAATAGTCATTGATGACAGCGGAGGGGATCGGCATCGTGATCCAGTTCGTCGCTATGGACGTGGCGTTGCCGTTGCCGTCATCCGCGGTCACGACGCAGCAGATCTCGCGCGTCGCGGTGATGCTCGACAAGACTTCGTGTGTGCGGATGTATTCCTGTTTCGTTGCGCCCGGAATGTCGGTCGGTGCGCCGGCATTGGTCCGAACCTGCCATTGATAGGATATCCCGACGATCCCGTCGACCCACAGACCGGAACCCGCGATCAGTTTCGTCTGTTCCGGAACCATCGCGGAAGGCTGTTCGTCAAAGAGCCAGAATCCGGGCGTGGCATTGTCGCGGCCTTGTCCATAGCGGTATTTGTAGACTTTGGGTGCCTCTGCGTTGATCGGTGCTCCGACTGGAATTGTCCCGCCGGTGAAGATGTTGCGCAGATCGGCCGGCACCAGGTCGCGACCGTTGAGTTGCGGCCAGTTTCCGGACCAGGGCGACCAGCCTTCGCTGTTCCGGCGTCGCTCGCGTAGCCAGCGCTTGCAGGAAAAGGTCAGCGATCCGGTTACTCCGATATCGACGGGCGCGGCCCATTGAATTCCGTCGTGCGACAGGGAAATCTGTCGACCGCTGAGCGGCAAAATCGAGCCTGTGAAGGGCGATCCATCGTTCATGATCCTGGTGAAGTCAAAATCCACCCCGGTTGCGGAATTCGCGATGGCGTTGACACCGGCAAGCCCGAAATCTTCCTGATAGGCCGCAACCCGATTGCTGAACTCACCGGCGAATTGCATGGGAGGTTGCGGTGCTACAGGCACCGGCATTCCGCCTTCGGGCATGGTCGGACGATGCGCGTCCCACAATTGCCGGACCCAGTCCGGAGCGTCATCGACAGGGCGGATCTTCGACCCGTTGATCGTGTAGCCCTGTTCGATGACGCCCAGTGTCGCGAATTTGTTGTTGGTCTGATCCCAGGTGCTCTGAGGCCCCCAAAGCGCTTCCCAGCCACCCTCCGCGAGGCCGGTGACAACCGCGCCGATCAGGGCCATCTGATAGATCGAGGAACGGTACCGCGCCAGTATGTCGCTGTTGTTGATCGGCGATAGCCGTCCGTTCTTCGCGGCATTGCTTTCGACGACCCAATGCGGATAACCGACCATTTCTGGCAGAAGCGGTTGATGGTTGTGTTTGCCGGGGCCGACACTGGTCGCCAGGTTCGGAAAATCGCTGTCATGCCCGACATCGGCCGCATTCGGCCAAAGCGCCAGGTCATTGAGGTTGCTCAAACGTTGATGTGACGCCGTGCGCAGCGCTGCATTGGACGGGAAGATGGTCGAAACCACGGCCATGGCGAACTGGTCCACGCCAGTTTGCCCGGCACCGCCACCGGGGGCGGCGCCTGCGCTTTGGGTGCCGTAGGCATCAGTCGCCTTGCGCAGGAACCCTGCGATCAGAGCCTTGCGATCGGCTTCGCTGATGCTCGGATGATACAGATACAAGGCCGCAGGCGCCATGTAGGTCGACAGAATGTTGCGCGCGTAGTCCGAAGGTCCGACGCACAGGCCGCGACGGCGTTCGCCTTCGTAGATGTTGAAAAGCTGGTCGCTCGCCAGGTAGCTCTTGCAGGTGGAAATATCTGTCAGCCCGCTCGGCAGGACAAAGTCTCGAACGCCCGACAGCCGCATCCTCGGCGCTCAGGCCCAGGTCGACGCCCATGATCGGCGGTCTGACGCTTCCGATCGGCGGAGCCGCTGGAACCGCGTGAACGATCATGACCTTTTCCAGAACGGCGGCGTTTTCGTATTTCCCATTGCTCACCGGAAGGCTGGCGCGCCGCTTCACCTTGACCACGCTGCCAGTCCCGCCGGCGGTGGCCATCAACAGGCTGGCACCGGTGCTGGACGGGGCCTTGTTCAGGGCCGCACTGTAGCCGGTGCTGAATGTCGGCTTTATGAGCTTGGGCTGATCGCTCATCATTTCGTCCCAGCCCTGATGGATGGCGCTGGTATCTTCGATGATCCGGATATCGTCCGTATGCATCATGCCATGGGCGACATATCCATCGCCGGGCTGTGCCACGGACGCGGGGGAGTCCGCCGTGATGATCACGTCGCCTCCTACCGAAATCACGCCGAACGAACCATCGGCATACTGGAATACCTCGCGGGGTTCGCTCAGGGAAATGGTGTCCCCGTCACCAAAGTCGATCACGTTGGTCCGGACGGTCGGTATCGTGGCAGGGGGGGCTGCGGTTTCGACAGTCGCGTTGAAATTCGTGCTGGCGCTGCCGCTGCTGTTGGCGCCCGTGACCGTGATGGTGCCACTGGCGCTCGAACCGGTCGGGATGGTGACGACGCCGGTCGCCGTGTCGATCGAGACACCCGGGATGCCCGGCGCACTGACGCTGTAGGAAATGCCCGCACCGGTGCAATCCGACGTCGCATCGATGGGCTTGCTGCCGGAACCCGTCAGCGCGACTGAAACGAATTATAGCGCTTCGACCACAAGGTTGAATGCATGCGACACGGATCCGCCGCTGTTGGTCGCGGTCAGCCGGACGGTGGTGCCCGCGGTAAGATCCGTCGGATCGATGATCAAAGACTTCCCATCCAGCCGGGCACCGGCGTATCCGGAAACGCTGAAGGTCAATCCGTCGCCCGTGAAACGATTGCGGGCGTTCTGAATGATCGTTTTCTCGTCGCCGAGATACGTCAGGTTCTTGCTGGAAATACCCGACCCAGGAATGGGCGGGGCATGGCGAACGGTATAGGACGTGCTGTTCTGCTGGGCATAGATCTCCGAAGGCACCGCGACGGCATAGATGCTTTCCAGGTCGTCGCTCGCCTGTGGCGTGTAGGTCGCACCAGTGCCGATCGGACCGGAACTGTCGAGCCACTGCCAGGCAACCGATCCCGGCGCGTCCCCCGACCAGTTCACAGCCGTTGCAGTCAAGGGCACACCGATCTGGGCCGTCAGTCCGAAATCCGGATTTTCGGTCAACCCGGAAACCGAAACCTCGAAATGGCCGGTCCGATCCTTCGGCTTCTTGCCGCTGAACCGCCCGTCGCTAAATCGTCCTGCATTGAAACGTGTGTCATCCTTCATGATCAAATACCTCCGACTGCAAGCGAAGCAGACGTCGTGCAGATCGAAACCGCATCGGCCTCTACCCGATGGCGCGGAGAAAATGCGACAGGGACCGAAGGTCGCCGCCCCCCGACATGGGGCGAGGTTTCGGGTTCCGTCGCTTTGGAATTCGAGGCATTTGCCATTTCTGGCTCCTTTTCGGGTGGCATGCCTGATTTCAGATCAGGATCAGCCCACCAGATACCGCCAACGAAAAGAAGCTGAGGTAAATGCACCGTACGGTGCATCCTGCGGTTTTGTTTTCAAACAATATTGCAAGATCTCGACGCGGCGGGCCGAAATCAGGCGAACCCGCTATCTACGGTAGTAATCCCTGTACCAGGCGACAAATTCACGAATACCTTCGCGAAAATCGGTCTGCGGAGCATAGCCTGTCAGCCGTTTCAGCAGGTCTGCATTGGCCCAGGTCGCGGGCACATCGCCCTTCTGCATCCCGAGGTAGTTGCGTTCGGCTTTCATGCCCAGTGCGTCTTCTATGGCTTCGATGAAATCGAGAAGGCGGACCTTCTCGGAGTTGCCGATGTTGACGACGCGGTAAGGGGCGACCGGGGACAGGCTGTCACCTGGCAGGATGTCCTTGGCGGTTGCCGGACGCTCCGGAACGACGTCGATCAGAAGCCGGATACCCCGGACCAGGTCGCCCACATAGGTAAAATCCCGATACATGTCGCCATGATTGTAAACGTCGATCGGCCGACCATTCAGAATTGCGTCCGTAAATTTGAAAAAGGCCAGATCCGGCCGTCCCCAGGGTCCGTAGACGGTGAAGAACCGGAACATGGTGGTCGGCAGACCCCACAAATGTGCATAGGAATGTCCCATGCTTTCGTTGGCTTTCTTGGTCGCGGCGTAAATTGTCAGCTGCGCGTCGGCTTTGTCGGTTTCCCGGAAGGGCATGTCCTCATTTGCGCCGTAGATCGAAGAGGTCGATGCCATCAACAGGTGGTCGACCTGCAAGCGTCGCGCGGCCTCCATCACGTTGAAAGTGCCGATCACGTTGCTGTCGAGGTAGGATCGCGGGTTCTCCAGCGAATACCGGACGCCGGCCTGCCCGGCCAGATGCACAATCACATCCGGCTGAAACCGCTCAGCGACGGCCCAAAGTTTGTTTTCATCCTCCAGCATGCCCTCTGTCGCCGCAAAACCCTGTGTTTGCAACAGGATCTGGTGCCGACGCTGTTTCAGGGTGACGTCGTAATAGTCGGTCATCCCGTCATATCCGTGAACCTCGAAACCTTGCTTCAGCAAGAGCCGTGCAAGATGAAACCCGATGAAACCGGCAGTGCCCGTGATCAGGACGCGGCGTCTCGCAGGTTCAGGAGTCATGGCAAAGAACTTTCGGGTTTTGTATTTGAGGGTCTTGGATACCAGGCTTCGCCTACAGGCGCGAGATTGCGAAAGGAAGAATAACGAGGCTGGTCATTGTCCAGATATCCCGGTCTTCTACGTTTCATTGATGCAGCATGCGGCCAAACCCGGATGTATTGCCGGTGCCACTCCCTTTCGGTCACCGTCGGGTCTTTTCGGGCGGATCGTGCCGCGTCAGTTGATCACCGAGAACTCGATCCGCCGGTTCCTGGCCTTGTTGTCGCCGGACGTGTTGGCGACGAGCGGCTGCGCTTCGCCGTATCCGACGACTTTCATGCGTGCCGGCGGGATCCCCTTGGATTGCAGATACTCCGCGACAGAGGCGGCGCGGCGTTCACTCAGGCGCTGGTTGGCGACATCGCTACCGTCGGAATCAGTGTGACCACCGATTTCGATATCCAGGTCGGGACAGCGATCGACGACATCGTGAAGCTTGTCCAGCAGCGGCATGCTCTTCGCATCCAGCCGGGCACTGCCGGTATTGAAATAGATGTTGCCGGTGCGCGACAGGATCTCGAACCGCCCGACGCAGGCTTCACGATCCATGTTGCCCTTGGTTTCAAGGGCCGCATCGCCCGCCGCGGCGACGGCGGTCAGCATCGAGACGTCCGGCGGCGTGCCCGGACTGGATCGGTCGAAGGTGAAGTCGAAGCTCACGATGCCGAGCGGAGCTATATCCACATTCGCGGCTTCCTGCAGTTTGCCGCGTCCCTCTTCCAGGTTGTGTTCCGCCAGGGTCACGGCAATCGGGGTCGTCGCGGATACCGTGATGCGATCGTTGCTGATCAGTGTGACGGCGACTTCCGCAGACTTGTTCACCGTCACGCCATGCAGGCTCAACGTATAGTCCACAGTGACCATTTTGTGTCGCGTCTGATGCAGGTCGGTCAACTGTTCGGGGTCAAGCTGCACCGTGATGGTGGCTTCCGGGTGCAGAAAGGTTTCAAAGAACAGAAACCGCATCCTGACGTTCCGAAGGTCGACCTTCGTATCCACGGAATCCATCAGAATCCTGATCTGCGCCTTGCCGTCCTCGGTGATGAGACCGCTGATCGTTGCGAACCTGTTGGTTTCGGCCACGTTGCCTTTCTTGATTGACATGAACCGCAATTCGGACGTCGCCGGGTCCAGGGTCCATCCGTTTTCGAACGGGTCGATGGTTTGTGCCCGGGCCCCGGATACGGCGGACATCGCCATCCAGACACCTGCGATGGCCGAAACAAGAAGGTTGCGGGTCATGTGTTTCATCAGAACGATCCTCGTTTGTTCATGACGCTAAAGGTCACAAAGAAATTTTTTGTAAATGAAAGAGCATCATGATGGTCCGACACTAACAGGAAACTTGCGCCAATGAAGAAGAAAAGCGATAGTTGCATCGGAAATGCCGAATTGGGGCCAAAGGACTTTGCCACCGTTCCTTGAGGATGGCGGACGCAGCAAAAAAATGGCTGAACGGCACAATGAATGCAGGTATTTCGTGTGAAACTTATTCTCCGGCTTTGGTGTTTTCTTCTTTTGGTGGCTGCTCCGGTCTCTGCTCAGGACAGGTTGGCGCTGGTGATCGGAAACTCCGGCTACGGAACCGTGTCGCCACTGGATAACCCGTCTCACGATGCGCGTCTGATCGCCGGCACGCTCGAAGATCTGGGCTTCACGGTCATGTTGCTGCTGGACGGCACACAAAATGACATGAAACGCAGCATTTCACAATTCGGCCGCGACCTGCGTGATGCCGGCCCGGATGCGACGGGGTTGTTCTACTATGCCGGGCATGGGGTGCAGTCTTTTGGAACCAACTACCTGTTGCCCGTCGATGTCGCCCTGAGCAACGCGGCGGATCTCGATCTCGTCGCGGTCGAAGCCCAGTCTGTCTTGCGACAGATGTTTTCTGCGCGCAACAAGACCAATATCGTGATCCTCGATGCGTGCCGCAACAACCCCTTCAGCGACATCCTCGAATTCAATGACAATGGCCTGGCCGAGATGCAGGCCCCAACGGGTACGTTCCTGGCCTACGCGACCGCACCGGGCGGCGTCGCGTTGGACGGCACCGAAGGAAACAGCCCGTTCACCCGTTCCATGGCAACGCAGATGACCACGCCCGGTTTGCGGATCGAGCAGATGTTCAAGAATGTCAGGGTCGAGGTGATCGAGAAAACGAAAGGACAACAGACACCCTGGGATGCATCGTCCCTGACCAGCGACTTTGTCTTTGCAGAAGAAGAACCCATGTCGCCGGAACAATTGCAGGAACTCCAGCTTTGGAAATCGGTGCAGGCCTCGGGAGATCCGGTTCAGATCATGTTGTTTCTGCGCGGGTATCCAGAAGGCGCCTATGCGCAGGACGCCCGCGCCTTGCTGGCGGTGCTGATGGAAAAGGAACTGACGGATCCATCTGCTCCGAAACCTGTGCCAGTGGCCAAGGGCCCGTCAGAAGCAGAACGGAAGATGTTCGAAACGGCGCAGGCAGAGGCCAGCATCGCAGGATACGAAAGTTTTCTGAAGGCGTTTCCCGACGGCGTGTTCGCGGAATTCGCGGCCGGGGAAATCGTCGCGCTGCGCAAGAAGAACGGAACCGACCCGATCGGAGAAGGCGTAACGCCCGCGCCGGACACCGCGCTTGCCGCAACGCCGCCACTCACCGTGCAACCGGCAGAAACCGTCACTTTCACTTCGGCCATTTCTTCGGAACTCTCCGATCTATCCGGCAAATCCATCGCGGATATCATCAAGATGTCACCGCTTTTTCCCCCGGTCGATGGGCTTCCGGACGAATACTGGAAAGACAAGTCCTGTTCAAACTGCCATCAATGGACGCAGGATCGCCTGTGCACCCAGGCCAACTCCTATCTCAGTCTCAACATGCAGCGATCGCTGGACAAGAAACACCCCTTCGGTGGCGCTCTGAAGCGCAACCTGAAAATCTGGGCCGCCGGTGGCTGCCCCTAGGTCGCTGTCGTTACAACAAGGAAGTAGACCCATTCGCCCTTGAAGCCGGGGTCGCTCCGGCGGGCGCGGGCGACGCGATCTTTGAGCCATGCCAGATAATCCGCGGCAGGTTCCACCAGGGGGCGTGTTTCGTCATAAAGTAGGCTCGATGCCGCAAAGGCGACAACGATCTCCTGCCCATAGGGCGGCCCCACGAAGATCTGCAACCCCGTATCGTTTTCGTCTCTGGCACCCACCCGAAAAGGCGTTTCCGCTGGCACGAGGCTGATGGAGGACTGTTCGTTTGGTACGAGGTGCAGGACATTTCCGCCGGCGTCGAAATAGTCCACATACACATAGGCGTCGTAGTCCGGCGCTGTCAGGTCGAAGAACAGTCGGTCGTCCTTGACGAATGTCAGCACCCTGGCCTGCGCGTCCGCGCCGATGACCAGCGGGTTGGTGTTCTGATCCGTGGACTGGGCCAGCCCCACGTTCGAAATACCCGCGAGTGCGCCACATTGCGGCCTCGGAAGGATCCGGATACTGTCCGACAGGGCGATGTCCGTTCCCATCTGCGTTTGCAGGGCTGCCAGAACGGGGCCACGCAGGTCAGCGTCCGGAACATGCCCGTTCACTTGCAGGGTCGCGGAATCTGGATCGAACGAAACCTGGAGCCGTGAACACGGAACCTGCGACAGCAGGGCGCCGACCCCGTCGCGCAGCGTGTCGCCCTGAAGGCCGCTGTCCTCGGGGCGCGTGAAACTCTGGAAGGCCGCCAGCGATTTCGGATCGATCTGGTCCGATCCTTCGCCGGAAAACGCCAGGGCAGCGGTGAGGGAAACAGCATCCTGTTCCAGTGAGACGGCTGGCGTCAGGTCGGGATCGGACAGCGAAACGGTCTGACCCGGCGGCGGTGCTGCCTCGGTGCGCGAGGTCTCCGGTGTGGTCTGTTCGACCGTGGCGGCGTCCGCGACCGCCACGCGCGCCGGCCGGATTTCCGGCTGTGCCAAGGTCAGCCGCTCTCCCGCGCGATCGCTTGCCCCGACGTTCATGGGGTCCAGCCCCAAGGGCCGTTGCAAGGCGGTTTGTGGCCTGGCGGCCTTGGCGACATCCGGATTGACCGGCTTCGTCAATGCCGTCGGGACAGGCGCGATGGCCGCAGGCTCCGCCCGCGTGGCCGGTATCCCGCTTGACGCCGCAGCCGTCGTTTCCGCGTCCACGCGGGCGGCGGCCTCCGCGTCGGGCTGGTGCCGGCGGGCCTGACTGCGGTCCAGTTGATAGGCCTGCACGTCAAGTTCGCTGCGGGGCGGTTGTTGCTGCGTGATCGGGTCAGGTTTCAGAAGAACCGGCAACGCGCCTATGGCCGCGACATGGAGGGTCACGGATGCACCCAGCCCCGCAATCCATATGGCGGTGCGTCCCGTCATCCGGCATCCGGCCCGGCGGCGGGCGTGACCACCAGAACGACATCCGCAATGCCAATCGCTTCCGCCATCCCGACCAAGGGCAGAACGTGCCGCAACTCCGCATCCTTGTGCGCATTGATACGCAGGCGCAGGTTGGCGTCCCGGTCGAGCGCCCGGGACAGCGCAGCCTCCAGATCGGACCCGGCGATTTCCGTGCCGTCCAGAGCCAGGGCGCCATCGCGCGAGATGGACAGGGTCGCGCCGCCCGCGGGCATGTCACGCCCGCTGACAGCCAGCGGCGGCGTCACATCGAACGGCGCGGTCGCATCCATGCGTCCGATCAGCATGAAAAAGACCAGCAGGAAAAAGACGACATCGATCAGGGCAATAATCGTTTCGGAATGTGGATTGCGCCTGATCCTGTTCAGCTTCATGGGCGCGCCTCCAGCCGGATGACACGCAGTCGGGTCGCACCGGCGCGGGTGGCCGTATCCATGACGGAAATCAGGGATTGCGTCGTGGCCGCGCCGGACGGCAGGATCAGAACCTGTGTCAGCGGCGTCTCCGCCAGTTCCGCCGCCAGAAAAGCGGCGAGGGCACCGTCGGTCTGTGCAACGCCCCTCACCACGGGCACGCCATCAGAGGCCAATCTGATCAGCACCGTCCCGGCGGTCGCGTCCGATGCGCCGGACGTCGCGTCCCGCTGGCGCACGGCGGGGATCATGTCGAGGTCGAGATAGGTCGAAGTCACCATGAAGAACACGAGCAGGATCAGCATCACGTCGATCATCGGAACCAGCGAAATCAGCTGTCCCTGCGCGCGCGGTCTTCGAAGTGTCGGATATCCGGCCATTTGGCCCTGTCTCCCGTCCAGGTTCAGGCGTTCGGGTGGTCCTCGATCAGCAACAACCGGCCCACGGCGCTCTCGATCGTCTGCGCGGCATTGTCGATGCGGGCGGAAAACAGACCCGCCGCGACGGCCGCCGGAATGGCGACCAGCAGCCCCGCCGCGGTCGTCAGCAACGCCTGCCAGATCCCCCCGGCGAGAACCGACGCATTGGCTGCGCCCTGCGCCATCTCCAGTTCCTGGAACGACTGTATCATGCCCAGAACCGTCCCGAGCAGGCCCAGCAGGGGCGACACCATGGCGATCAGTTCCAGGATCCGGATCATACCGGTCAGCCGGGCGATCTCTTCGTTCCCGCGTCGGGCAAGTTCGGCCTCAAGAGCTGGTCCGCCAAGACCGCGTTGCAGAGCGCCCATCGCATAGGACGTTGTCCGGTCGGCCGGCGATCTTCCCTTTTCCAGAGCTGCCCTGGCGGCATCCTTCTCGCCCTTCCGCCATAGCCCGAATGCCTCCGTTCGAAGTTTGCCCCCGGACCGGCAGCGCCAGAGTTGAAGGATCTTGACCACGATCAGGACCCAGGAAAGAAGGGAAAGCAGGGCCAGCACCGCAATGATAGTTGCCCCCGCGCCAAGGTCCTGGAAAGTGACCGGCATCCGCTATTTGACCAGCTGAGCAGAAGCTCTGCTGGTCAGAGTCAGGATGGCGAAACAATCCATCTCGTCGGCGTTCTGGGGTTTGCACGAGGTCAGCTCGTGCAGCAGGATCTCCGAGATACGGGAACACTGCATGCCAGGGATCTCGAACAGTTTCAGCGTTGTGCGGGCCACCGGCAAGGGCGCGGCGTCCACCGACAGCAGCCGGTCGATGACGCCGTTGGAATCAAGGATCGCCAGCGACATCTCGAAGCCCTCAAAACTCATGCCCGTGTCATTGCGAAACAGGAAAAAGGCGCGGCAGTCCCCGCTGTCCATTTCCTCCACCTTGTTCAATTCGACGGTCAGGCGGCCGGTTTCCGCCGCGGCGGCGCCAGCAACGAAAAGTGCCATCGCCGCAAGGGCATGTTTCAGCGCGATCATGTCCATCTCCGATTCATGTGAGGGAATTTCCCCGCCGGATCACGCTGAAAGCGCGGCGCTGACTTTTTGCAGCGAGTCCAGCGCCGACCCGCGGATGTTGGTCTTGATGAACCCGTTGTTGTCGACCGCCTTGAAGAAGTCCGTATCCAGTACGCCTCGGTAGGTTTCGATGATCTTGCGGGCGCCGGCTTTCAATTCCTCGCGCTTGGCTTCGTCGGGCGTTTTCACGATCTGATCAAGCGTGGTTTCGAGACCGGAATCGATGTCGTCGATATGGTCCAGCAAGATGCCGGATTTCTTGGGAACGTCTTCGAAACCGTCGACGTTGGCTGTTGCCGTGTCGATGGCGGATTTCAGGTCCGTCATTTCCTGGCGCAGGTTCTTCCGGGTTTCGATCCAGGCGTCGCGGGATTGGACAAAGGGCGCGACATCTGCAGGTGTCGCCTTTCCGTCGTCGGCGGAGGCTGCCGGTGTGGCTGCTGTCAGCTTGCCGACAGCGGTTTCAATCTTGCCGAGGATCGTTGCGGCTGTGTCATGGTTGCGTTCGCGGATCTGTTTGACCGCGTCGGTCAGCGCCGCCATCAGCTTGTCTTTGGCGGGGGCCGCGATGCCTTCGATCGCGCCTTTCAGAGCCTGGGCGCGAACCGCCAGCGCCTTGAAATCCGCTTCGTCGTCCGCCGGCGTCGCCGGTTCGGCGGATTTCGCGCCTTCGCCGAGCCGCGCCACCGCGTTTTCAAGGGCTGTGACCGTCGCATCGGCCTGCTCCAGCGTGGCGGCCTTGATCTGAGCTACAGCGGCGGCCATGACCTTTCCCAGCTTCGCGGCTACGTCCGGCGCTGCCTCGGTAACGGCGGGTTTCAGCGCCTTCAGCCGTGCCGCGAGCGAAGCCGCGTCCAGTGTTCCGTCCTTCGCGTCGTCGTCCGCAGCTTCCGCGGCCTGATCGTCAGCGGCGGCGGGAGCGGGTGCCTCGACTTCGTCGTCAGCATCGTCCTGGATGGCCGCAGTGTCGGCATCATCCTCCATGCTGGGATCGGGTGCCAGATCCTCGACATCGCTGTCCACCGTGTTTCCCTCGGCATCCAGCACCACCACATTGATCGTGATCTTCTGGGTTTTTAGGTATTTTTTCAGAACCTTGGCCATTTGCGGCACGGTCCGCCCGCAGGTCATCTCCATCGTGCGGCCCTTGACCTCGAAGGTCCCGAACGCGACTTTCGGCGACGATCCTTCCTGCCGCGCCAATTTTCCAAGCATCTCCGGGCTCTTGCGGCGATCGATCAGCAGGGTGTGGTCGGCCTTCGGTCCGGGACAGAATCCGAACGACAGGCTGCGTTTCTTGCCCAGCTTCACCAACTGCTTGAGTTCGGCGCCTTCAACTTTCAAATCAGCCATGTCTGCCACTCTCTCGTCCACGGGAATTTATTTGACTTTAACATGACGATAAGGCTGACTTACGGTCAAGAAGTTGTTTTTTTGCGTTGTGTGAACTGCGTTACAGCATATGCCGCGGAAGTTGGGTTCAAGTGTGTTTGCGGTGCAAAAAAGCCGCTACGAAGGGAGACACGATGGACCCGCAAGTCCTGTTGCAGACAAAGAGCGACGACTCGCCCAGTGGCGAGAACATGGAATACGAACCGCTCTTTACCGAGATGGAACTGGCAGCCCAGCCCGTCGCGGAACAGCAGATCGGAGAGTCCGTCACCCAGGGTCATGATCCGGACTATTCCGACGTGGTTGAAAAGGCACTTGCCGTGCTGGAACAGAGCCATGATCTGCGCGCCGCCGTCTATCTGGCCGATGCGATCCTTCACACCGAAGGTCTGACCGGTTTTGCGGATGCCACGACCGTCATCCGGGGCGTTCTGGAGAATTATTGGGACAGCTGTCACCCGGAACTCGACGAAGACGACGACAACGACCCGACCATGCGGGTCAATGCGGTCCAGGGTCTGTGCGGGCAGCCTGGCGGGCTGGCGGGTCCGTCGCCGGTCTACCGGTCGCTGCGTCGGGCGGCGATGACGAACAGCCGTGGCTTCGGCCGGTTCTCGATCCGGGATATTGACGTGTCCGAGGGTCAGATCACGCTGCCGGACGGTGAAACCGGCCCCGACACGGCCACCATCGCGGCGGCGTTCAAGGATACGGACCCCGCCACCTTGACCGCGTCCCTGGCCGCTGTCCGGACTGCGGCCGAAAACGTCCGCGCCATTGCCGCGGTTTTTGATGAACAGACGCCGGGACAGGGGCCGGAACTCGATCCGCTGCTCAAGCTGCTCGGTCAGATGTCAAAGCGGCTGGCCGAACACGCAGGTGAGGAAGGTGCGCAGGAGGACGTGGAAGATAGCGGCGAAGATGCGCCGGAAGAACCCCGTGCAAAATCGGCGCCCGGAACGGTTCCGGGAGCGATCAGTTCCCGCACGGACGTCACGAATGCTTTGGAAAGGATTGTGACCTACTACAAGCAGAATGAGCCCTCCAGTCCGCTCCCGATCCTGCTTGAACGCGCCAAGCGGCTTGTTCACGCGGACTTTCTCACGATCATGCGGGACATGGCGCCCGAAGGGCTCGACAATGTGCGACTGGTGGGCGGGCTGGGCCGCGATGACGATGACGACGACGACGAAGATGATTGATCGGACTGGCCGGCATCTTGTCCGACCGGGACGTTAGAAGTGTAAAAACAGGGATACGAAGGAGCACTCAATGGCCGATAGTTCACAGAAATTCATAGCGCGAAATCGCGCGCCGAGGGTTCAGATCGAATATGACGTCGAACTCTACGGGGCCGAGAAGAAAGTCCAGTTGCCCTTCGTCATGGGCGTGATGAGCGATCTGGCCGGCAAGTCCGAAGTTCCTCAGCCAAGCGTCGCTGACCGGAAGTTTCTTGAAATCGACGTGGACAATTTCGATGACCGGATGAAATCGATGAAGCCGCGCGCCGCGTTCACGGTGCCGAATACGCTCACCGGCGAAGGCAATCTCGCGGTGGATATCACCTTCGAAAGCATGGACGATTTTTCGCCCGCCGCGATTGCGGCCAAGGTCGAACCGCTGCGGGAACTGCTCGAGGCGCGCAGCCAGCTTTCCAACCTGATGACCTACATGGACGGGAAGACCGGCGCCGAGGACCTGATCAGCAAGATCATCACCGACCCGGCCCTGCTGAAGACCCTTGCCGCCCAGCCGGCCCCCAAAGCCGACAGCGACGAAGAATAGGAGAGACAGATGGCCGAAGAACAAGCCCAGGCAGAAGCCGGCGGTGCAGCCACCGCCTTCGGATCCTCCGAATTCGCCGATCTGCTGCAAAAGGAATTCCGTCCCAAATCGGACCAGGCCAAGACAGCGGTCGAAACCGCGGTCAAGACCCTGGCCCAGCAGGCGCTCGCCAACACGGCACTCGTTTCGGACGATGCGTTGCGGTCGATCGAAAGCATCGTGGCGGAACTCGACAAGAAACTGACGGAACAGGTCAACCTGATCCTGCACCACGCCGAATTCCAGCAGATGGAAAGCGCCTGGCGTGGCCTGCACTACCTGGTGAACAACACCGAAACGGATGAAATGCTGAAAATCCGGGTGATGAACATCAGCAAGAAGGACATGCACAAGACCCTGCGCAAGTTCAAAGGCACCGCCTGGGACCAGTCGCCGATCTTCAAGAAGATCTACGAAGAGGAATTCGGCCAGTTCGGCGGTGAACCCTATGGCACGCTGGTCGCCGATTATCACTTCGATCACAGTCCGCCGGATGTAGAGTTGCTGACGGAGATGTCGAAGATCGCTGCCGCCGCCCATGCGCCGCTGATCACCGGCGCGCAGCCCAGCCTCTTCCAGATGGACAGCTGGAGCGAACTGGCGAACCCGCGCGATCTGACAAAGATCTTCCAGACGCCGGAATACGCCTCCTGGCGGTCGCTGCGCGAAAGCGAGGATTCCAAATACGTCGGCCTTGCGATGCCACGGTTCCTGGGCCGTCTGCCCTACGGGTCAAAGACCGACCCGGTCGAGGCCTTCGCCTTCGAGGAAGACACCGAGGGCGCGGACAGCAGCAAGTACGGCTGGGTCAACGCGGCCTATGGCATGGCGGTAAACATCAACCGGTCCTTCAAGGAATACGGCTGGTGTTCGCGCATTCGCGGCGTTGAAAGCGGCGGCGCGCTGGAAAACCTGCCCAGTCACACCTTTCCCACCGACGACGGTGGCGTGGATCAGAAATGCCCGACCGAGATCGCGATCTCGGACCGTCGCGAGGCGGAACTGGCCAAGAACGGGATGATGCCTCTGATTCACCGCAAGAATTCGGACCTGGCGGCCTTCATCGGCGCGCAATCGCTGCACAAGCCAGCCGAATATGACGACCCGGATGCGACGGCCAACGCCAACTTGGCGGCCCGCCTGCCGTATCTGTTCGCGACCTGCCGCTTCGCGCATTACATGAAATGCATGGTCCGCGACAAGATCGGGTCGTTCAAGAGCCGCAACGACATGCAGTCCTGGTTGCAGACCTGGATCAGCAACTACGTGGACACCAATGCAGACGTGTCCAACGAAAAGGTGAAGGCGCAAAAACCACTCGCGTCCGCCGAAGTCGTTGTCGAAGAAGTGGAGGGCAATCCCGGCTACTACTCGTCGAAATTCTACCTCCGCCCCCACTATCAGCTGGAAGGGCTTACCGTGTCCTTGCGGCTGGTGTCCAAACTGCCTTCGGAAAAGGGTTAATACTCTGACCCGCCGGAACAATTTTTCAAGACAGGCGCGTGGCGCCAAAACGTAAAAAGGAAAAAAGATGGAAAACGCATTTATCATGATCACCGGGGCCTCCGGTGAAAGTCTTGTCAAGCTCCCGGAAAAGGCCGGGGAAAAAGGCAAGAGCGGTTGGATTCCGCTCAAGTCGGTGTCGTTCAACGTCGAACGCACACTCGACATGTCCGACCTCGGAACAACTCAGCGCGGCTATGCCAACGCGAACTTCGGCAAGATCGCGGTGACGTCCGAACTGAGCCTGGCGTCGCCCAAGCTGATGCTGTCTGTGGCGGACGGAACCGTCAGAACCAAGACCGTCATCCACCTGTGCCGGTCGGGATCGGGTTCGACGGGGATGGAACCCTATCTGACCTTCACCCTGCACCATTCAGTCATCGACAAATACGAAGTGTCGGGCGGCGAAGAGCAGATCCCGGAAGAAAACTGGGAACTGGCCTATCGTCAGATCGAAGTCGCCTACCTGGCCGGTGATCCGAAGACCGGCGAATTGGGCAAGGATGGCAAGAAATCCGACTTTGCCTGGGACATCATGTCGAACGAGGCCGGTGTCTCGAAGTCATAATTGGCAAGTCCATGGCGCGACACCCCGACGTTCCGCGTCGGGGTGTCATGTCAGCCCCCTGAAATTCGGATACAGCTGATGACCCCAGAAGACCTTCTGAAATCCGGCGATCCGGATGCGGCGCTTGCGGCCCTGCAGGACAAGGTGCGCGCCGATCCGGCGAACCCGAAGCTCAGGATATTCCTGTTCCAGCTCCTTTGCGTTCTGGGGGACTGGAAACGCGCGATCAATCAGCTGAAGCTGAGCGCGGAAATGGACGAATCCGCCACGATGATGGCCAAGACCTACCGCGAGGCGATCATCTGTGAAGTCTATCGCGAAAAGGTCTTCCTCGGCGAGAAGGACCCGCTGATCTTCGGCGAACCCGCAGAATGGTTGGCGCTTCTCGTCGAAGCCCAGAAAACCCTGGCTTCCGGTGCTCCGGACAAGGCGGCGGATTTGCGGGCGCGGGCCTTTGACGCCGCCCCGTCCTGTTCGGGCCATATCAACGATGATCCGTTCGAATGGGTCGCCGATGCCGATATGCGCCTTGGTCCGGTTCTCGAGATCATCGTCAATGGCCGCTATTTCTGGCTGCCGTTCACGTCGATCGGCTCCTTGACGATGGACCCGCCTTCCGATCTTCGCGATGCGGTCTGGACGGCGGCGACCCTTTCGCTGCAGAACGGCGGCGAGGTCGCGGCCCTGATTCCCACCCGCTACGTCGGCACGACGGTCAATGGCGACGCAGCCGCCAAACTGGCCCGCGCGACGACCTGGACCGACCTGGGCGGCGAGACATTTGTCGGCGGTGGTCAGCGGCTTCTGACGACGGATCAGGCGGACTACGCCATTCTGGACATCCGAAGCCTGTCGATGGAGGGCGCCGCCATGGACGGAGGGGCGCCCGGCAATGGCTGACAAGACCATTGCCGAACGCTTGCAGCCGTCCTTGCTGGACAGGTTGACGGACAATGCGCCCGGCGATCTGAAAGAAACACGGGAATCCCGTGTCATCGACATCGGGCGATTGCGTGACATCATCCAGCGCGACCTGTCCTGGCTGCTGAACACGCACAACATCGAACGGTCCTTCGATGCCGAAGCCATGCCGAATGTCGCGCGATCCGTCGTGAACTACGGGCTGCGCGAGGTGTCCGGTGAATATTCCACCGCCATGCGTTCGGAAATGATCCGGAAATCGATCGAACAGGCGATCGCGACCCACGAGCCACGGATCATCAAGGGATCCGTCGACGTGAGCCTCAGCCCGGACGACAAGAGCGGGGGCATGACGGTGGCCCTGATCATCAGGGCGGACATGTGGGCGCAGCCGATGCCGCTGGAACTGTATCTTCGCAGCCAGGTCGATGTGATCACGGGTGAAGTTTCCGTGGAAAGGAGCCGGTAGTCGCCATGGATACGCGGCTGATGAAACATTATGAGGCAGAACTGATCTACCTGCGGGACATGGGGGCGGAATTCGCCGCGGCCTATCCCAAGATCGCCGGCCGTCTGGGCATGGAAGGTGTCGAAGTGCTCGACCCCTATGTCGAACGCCTGCTGGAAGGCGTGGCCTTTCTGTCCGCTCGGGTCCAGCTTGAACTGGAACTGCAGTATCCCGCCTTCACCAGCAATCTTCTCGAAATCGTCTACCCGCATTACCTGGCCCCGACCCCGTCGATGATGGTCGCGGCGTTTGAACCGGATGTCACCAATTCGGCGATCAAGAACGGCTACAAGCTGCATCGCCACACGGCGCTGCGCAGCCGGTTCATGGAAGGCGAAAGCACGCCTTGCGAATTCCTGACGGCAAACGAAATGACCCTCTGGCCGATCGAGATCGCAGAGGCGGAATATATCGACGGACGCGGCGAGCTGGTGGCGGCGGGCGTGGCCGGCGACGGCGAAGCCCGCGCGGGCATTCGCCTGCGCCTGCGCCGCACCGATGGCGAAGCGATCGCCGCCTTGCCGATGGACAACCTGACCCTCTATCTCGACAGCGGCGGCGGCAACAGCTGGGCGTTGCTGGAACTGCTCTGCACGCAGGTCGAAGGGCTGTCCGGCCGTTCGACCGACCGGCGCGACGACTGGGCCGAACTGCTGCCCGGCGGCGCGGTCGTGCAGCGCGGGTTCGATCGCGACGAAGCATTGCTGCCGACGCCCAAGCGGTCCTTTGACGGCTACCGGCTGTTGCAGGAATATTTTGCCATGCCGGAACGGTTCCTGTTCGTGGAACTTCGCGGATTGCGCCCGGCGCTCGCCAGTGCCACCGGGGTCGACGTCGATATCTACATCCTGCTGAAGGAAGGACGCCGCGACGTCGCGCCCATCGTGATACCCGAAGCGTTCACGCCCAATGCCGTGCCGGCGGTCAACCTGTTTCCAAAGCGATGCGACCGGGTGCAGGTAACGGCCCGCGATACGGAACAGCATGTCATCCCCAGTCGCACGGCGGCTCTGGATTTCGAGATCTATTCACTGGAAAGCGTCGTCGGCATCAGCGGAACGGGGGCGGATGACGTGGTCTTCCGGCCGTTCTATTCGGCGACCGATTTCACCGCCGCCGGCGAAACCCATCCCGCCTATTACACGCTGCGCCGGCGGATGCGGCAGAGATCGGAAAAAGAACGGCTGCGCGGCGTTCGCACCTCCTACCTGGGGTCCGAAGTCTATGTCAGTCTCGTGGATCGGGCGCAGGCGCCCTATGGCGCCGATCTGGGGCAGCTGGCTGTCACCGCCCTGTGCTCCAACCGGGATCTTCCGATGCTGCTGGCGACCGGCGACGCGGATGTATTCCAGATGCCCGAAGGCGGGCCGGTCAAGTCGATCCGGCTGCCGGTTTCCCCGACCCGACCGCATCCGACGCTGGCGCAGGGCGATACCGCCTGGCGGCTGATCAGCCACCTCAGCCTCAACTACCTGTCGATCGCGGAGTCGGGGCAGGGCGATTCCGCCGCTGCGCTGCGCGAACTGGTCGGTCTTTATGCGCCGCTCGGGGACCGGGTCACGGAAAAGCAACTCGAAGGCCTGGTGTCTGTGTCGAGCCGCCCCATCGTGCGGCGGATGAGCGACGAGGTGCTGTCCACCGCCGTGCGCGGGATCGAAGTGACAATCGGTTTTGACGAGAGCTTTTTCGAAGGCACCAGCGCCTATGTGCTGGGGGCGGTGCTGGAACGCTTCATGCGCCGCTACACCACGATCAACAGTTTTACCGAAACCGTTTTGAAAACGCAGAAACGCGGGGAAATTGCCAGATGGCGACCGGAAACCGGTCTGGGCCGGATGATTTGAGCCATCTTGAACGGCTCACGCGGGAACCGGAGAAACACCATGTTTTTCATGCGCTCCGGATCATCGAGGCCGCCTATTCGGATGCGCCCCGTCTCGGGGAAAGCCGGCGACCGCGGGAAGACAGGGTGCGCCTTGGACAGGAGGCGGAACTGGCATTCCCGCCATCGACCATTTCCGGTTTCAGGGCGGCGGCCGGCGGCAAGCCCGCGCGTCTGACCAATCGGTTCTTCGGATTGTTCGGCCCGCAGGGGCCGTTGCCGCTGCACATGACGGAATATGTCCGCGACAGGCTGCGCAATCACCGGGATACGACCATTCTGGCCTTTGCCGACATGATCACGCACCGGATGCTGAGCCTGCTTTACCGGGCCTGGGTCACCGGCCAACCCGCGCCGAGTTTTGACCGGACGGATGACCCGATGGCCCGCCGGGTGGCGGCCTTGTCCGGGTATCACGGCGCCCATCTTCGGGATCGCGATGCGATGCCCGATCTGGCCAAGCTGCATTTCGCCGGGCACCTGTCGCAGGCGTCGCGCAACCCGGAGGGGCTGGTTTCGATCCTCTCCGCGTTCTTCACCGTGCCCGTTCGGCTTCAGCAATTCGTCGGCAGCTGGCTGGAACTCGAACCGGACGACCGGTGGCGGCTGGGCGCACCTGCGGGGCTGGGCCGCAGCACCAGCATCGGCCAGAAGGTCTGGACCCGTGGCGCGAAGTTCCGCCTGCGCATCGGCCCGCTGTCGCTTGCGGATTACGAAAGGCTGCTGCCCGGAGGAGAGTCCCTCGCGCGCCTGCAATCGATCGTGCGCAACTACATCGGCGACAGCCTCGACTGGGACGTCAACCTGGTTCTGGCCGGGGACGAGGTGCCGCGCTCCAGCCTCGGTGGCACAACGCGTCTGGGCCACACCAGCTGGATCCGGTCCCGTCCGGAACCGGATGACGCCAGGAACGACGTGGACGATCTCTTTTTATATCCGGAGACAAACTCGGTGCCCGTGACGCCGGGATGACCAAAAGAACAGGGAAGGACACACAATGAGCGAAATCAGCCGCGTAGCGTTATTTGGAAAGCTCAACAAGCTGGGATACCAGGCGGTGGAAAGCGCCACGGTGTTCTGCAAGATGCGAGGCAACCCCTACGT
This sequence comes from Sedimentitalea xiamensis, assembly GCF_030164465.1. Classification (GTDB taxonomy): domain Bacteria; phylum Pseudomonadota; class Alphaproteobacteria; order Rhodobacterales; family Rhodobacteraceae; genus Sedimentitalea; species Sedimentitalea xiamensis. Next base: position 27,672 of record NZ_JASNJE010000025.1, on the reverse strand, counting down.
AGAACTGGTGCACTGGCTGCACCAGATCCTGCAGGGTCAGGACAGCGACCTGCACCGGATCGTCGATCATTTCGATCTGGACGCGGGCAGGATCGCGGCCGAGATGACCCGGGCCCTGGACGCCCTGCCGCGCGGAGCATCGTCGATTTCCGACATCTCGGATCACGTCGAAGACGCGATGGAGCGCGGCTGGGTCTGGGGCTCGCTGCTGTTCAGTTCCAGCCAGGTCCGCACCGGGCATCTGTTGCTGGGGATGCTCAAGACCCCGGCCCTGCGCAATATCCTGGCCGGTATCTCGCCCGAACTGGCCCGCGTCAAGGCAGATGATCTTGCCGACCAGTTCGACAAGGCCACGGCGGGATCGCCGGAAGAGCGGATGGCGCCGCAGGATGGCAGCAGGACAGGGGGCGGGGTGGAGCCGGGCGAAGCCAGCGGCGCGCGATCCGCGCAGCTTGGCGGGACCGAGGCGCTCGACCAGTTCTGCACCGATCTGACGGAACAGGCCCGCAACGGGGAAATCGACCCGATCGTGGGGCGCGACGAGGAAATCCGCCAGATCGTCGACGTGCTGATGCGGCGGCGTCAGAACAACCCGATCCTGACCGGCGAGGCCGGTGTCGGCAAGACCGCGGTGGTCGAAGGCTTCGCGCTCAGGATTGCGCGCGGCGACGTGCCACCCGCGTTGCAGAACGTGCGCCTACTGGCGCTGGACGTGGGGCTGTTGCAAGCCGGGGCCAGCATGAAGGGCGAATTCGAGAACCGCTTGCGCCAGGTCATCGACGAGGTGCAGGCCAGCCCGACGCCGATCGTGATGTTCGTCGATGAAACCCATACGCTGGTCGGGGCGGGGGGCGCTGCCGGCACCGGCGATGCGGCCAACCTGCTGAAACCGGCGCTGGCGCGCGGCACCCTGCGCACCATCGGCGCGACGACCTGGGCGGAATACAAGAAATACATCGAGAAGGATCCGGCCCTGACCCGCCGCTTCCAGGTGGTGCAGGTAGATGAGCCTGGCATCGACAAGGCCATCCTGATGATGCGCGGCATCGCGTCTATGCTGGAAAAGCACCACCGGGTGCAGGTTCTGGACGAAGGCATAGAGGCGGCGGTGTCGCTCTCGGCCCGCTACATCCCGGCGCGTCAGTTGCCGGACAAGTCGGTCAGCCTGCTCGATACCGCCTGCGCCCGCGTGGCGGTCAGCCAGCACGCCGTGCCCGCCGAGGTCGATGACAGCCGCCGCCGGATCGAGGCGCTGGGCACCGAACTCGAGATCATCGAGCGCGACGAGACGGCGGGGTATGACGTCGGCGACCGGCGCGAGGCCGTGATGGCGGCCAAGACCGCCGAGGAGGAACGCCTTGCCGGGTTGGAATCCCGCTGGGAGGCAGAGAAGACCGTGGTGCAGGAGATCCTCGACCTGCGCGAGAAACTGCGCGAAGGCGGCGCGCCGGTCGAAGCCGAACCCGGCAGCGAAGAGGCCGAAGCCAGCCCGCTGTCGGACGAGGATCGGGCCCGGCTTCTGTCCGATCTCAAGGTCAAGAATGCGGAACTGACCGCGCTCCAGGGGGAAAGCCCGCTGATCCTGCCCATCGTCGATCACCAGGCCGTCGCCAGCGTCGTCGGCGACTGGACCGGCATTCCGGTCGGCCGCATGGTCAAGGACGAAATCGACACCATCCTGCATCTGGAGGACCACCTCGCCAAGCGGGTGATCGGCCAGGATCACGCGATGAAGATGATCGCCAAGCGCATCCAGACAAGCCGCGCGGGGCTCGACAACCCGTCAAAACCCATCGGCGTGTTCCTGTTGGCCGGGACATCAGGTGTCGGCAAGACCGAAACCGCGCTGGCGCTGGCCGAGGTGCTCTATGGGGGCGAACAGAACGTCATCACCATCAACATGAGCGAATACCAGGAGGCGCACACCGTCAGCAGCCTGAAAGGCGCACCGCCGGGATACGTGGGCTATGGCGAAGGCGGTGTGCTGACCGAGGCGGTGCGGCGCAAGCCCTATTCGGTGGTGCTTCTGGACGAAGTGGAAAAGGCCCACCCGGACGTGCACGAGATCTTCTTTCAGGTCTTCGACAAGGGCGTGATGGAAGACGGCGAAGGCCGGGTGATTGATTTCAAGAACACGCTGATCCTGCTGACGTCCAACGCCGGCAGCGACCTGATCATGGACCTGTGTTCCGATCCGGACCTCATGCCCGAACCCGAAGGCATCGCCAAGGCGCTGCGTGATCCGTTGCTCAAGATATTCCCGGCGGCGCTACTGGGGCGGTTGGTGACGATCCCGTATTATCCGCTGTCCCAGCACATGATCGCCGAGATCACAAAGCTGCAATTGGGACGGATCAAGAAACGCGTGGAAAGCAGCCACGGGGTGCCGTTCGAATATTCGCAGGCGGTCGTGGATACGATTGTCGAACGGTGCCAGGAACTGGAAAGCGGCGGGCGCATGATCGACGCCATCGTGACCAACACCATGCTGCCGGAAATCTCGGCAGAGTTCCTGCGCCGGATGATGGAAGGCGGCGCCGTCAACAGGGTGGCGATCGACTCTGACGGAGCTTCGTTTTCCTATACGTTCGACTGAGACGGGAACGGAAAGAGGGGTGACAAGAGGTGAACGTGGATCCAAACTTTGACGCCGGCCAACCGACGCTCCAGGACAAGGCGCGCGAGTTCGTGGAACGCGAGACTGTCAAGAACACCATCCTGGGGGTGATCATCTTCAACGCGGTGACGCTGGGCATGTCCACCTCCGATACGATCACGGCGCAGATAGGGCCAGCGCTGAAAGTCATAGACGAGGTGGTCCTGGCCATCTTCGTCGCGGAACTGGCGCTGAAGTTCTTTGCCTACGGTCTGAGGGGGTTCTTTTCCAACGCCTGGAATATCTTTGACCTCGTCGTGGTTTGCCTCGGCCTGCTGCCGGACAGGGGCGGATTGTCGGCTCTGCGGGGGCTGCGCGTCATCCGGGCCATGCGGCTCCTGTCGGTGGTGCCGCAGATGCGGGCCGTCGTGCAGGCCTTGCTCGATGCCTTGCCGGGCATGGGCGCGGTCATCATCATGTTGTCTATCGTCTATTACGTCTTCGCCGTCATGGCGACGCTGATGTACGGCCCCAACTTTGACGAATGGTTCGGCACGCTCGGGCGGTCGCTCTATTCGCTGTTCCAGATCATGACCCTGGAAAGCTGGTCGATGGGCATCGTGCGGCCGGTGATGAAGGTTTACCCCTACGCCTGGGCCTTCTTCGTGCCCTTCATCGTTATCACTGCCTTCTCGGTCCTGAACCTGTTCATCGGCCTTCTGGTCAACACGATGCAGGCGGCGGTGGAAGCGGACGAACAGGCCGAATTCGAGAACCTGCGCAGTCTCGTCAAGAGCGAGACCGACATCGTGGATCAGCGGGTCATCGAAATGACCGCCGAGATCAAGGCGATGCGCCGCGAAATCGCTGAACTGAAAGGTCTGGTCAAATGACCGGAGAATCGCAGAAATTCATCGCGAGGAACCGCGCGCCACGGGTCCAGATCGAATACGATGTAGAACTCTACGGTTCCGAAAAGAAGGTTCAGCTGCCGTTCGTGATGGGCGTCCTGTCCGACCTTTCGGGCAAGTCCAATGCTGCACAGCCAGCGATCGACGACCGCCGCTTCCTGGAAATCGACGTGGATACGTTCGATGACCGGATGAAGGCGATGCAGCCGCGGGTGGCGTTCTCGGTGCCGAACACGCTCACCGGCGAAGGCAACCTGAACGTCGATCTGACGTTCGAGAAGATGGACGATTTTTCGCCCGGCGCGATCGCGGCCAGAATCGAACCGTTACGCGTCCTGCTGGAGGCCCGCAGCCAGCTTTCCGACCTGATGGCCTATATGGACGGCAAAGCGGGAGCAGAGGCGCTGATCGAAAAGATCCTTGCCGACCCCTCCTTGCTCGGCGCGATTTCGGGGATGCAAACCGAAAGGCGCACCGCCGATGCGGCCCTGGACAGTCTTCGGGCGCTGGAAGTGGATGACAATGCGCCGCCTGACACCACCGGAGACGTTCTGGCTGCCCTGAGGTCTGCGTCTCCCGAGGCGACCGCCAAGGCAGACACCACAGCGGATGACGTTCTGGCGTCCCTGCCCAGGGGGGGCACGCCCGACCCGGAACCAGAGAATGACACTGCGGACATCCTGAACCAGATGCGCTTACAGGATACGTCAGCCGCGCCGGAGACGGACCCGCAATCCGATGTTCTGGACGGCTTGCGTGCGGCCGCCCCGCCCGACGATGACACGCCCGATACCGATGTCGCCGATACGCTGGCCGGGCTGGCCGCGCCCGAGACCGACCTGCCCGAGACCGATGACCGCGATGCGGTCCTGTCCGCGCTCGCCGGTGCGCAAACGCCCGAACGTCCTGATGAAACACCCGACTCTGTCCTGGCGGACCTTGCCGCATCCGGCGCGGACGTCGCGCCGCAGTCGCCGGAGTCCGTGGCCTCTGTGCTCGACACGCTGGCCAATACCGAACCCGAATCTGCCCCGGACTCCGAAACGTCTGCCGAAACAGTGCTGTCGGACCTCGCGGCGAGACCAGTCGAGGACCAGCCGGCCACGGACGATTCAGAGGATATTCTCGCAGGACTCGCGGAATTCGATGCGGACGACACGAAGACGGACCCGGCGGATGCCATTCTTTCCGATCTGGCCGATGCCTCCCGAGACGCCCCGGATGGGGACCAGGGGGTGACCACTGGTCTGAATGCCGAAGCCGCCGATAAGCTTTCCGATGGCGATTTCGATCTGGACGACCTGCTGCCGGAACCGGAAGAACCGGAGCCGGAGCCCGCTCCGGCCCCCGAAGCTGCGCCAGAACCAGCGTCCGACGATTTCGATCTCGACGACCTATTGTCGGAACCCGACGTGCCGGAAGCGGAACCGGCACAGGCTCCCGAGGCTTCAACAGAGCCTGCGCTCGACGATTTCGATCTCGACGGCCTGCAGAACGAACCAGATGCATCGAAGCCGGAACCTGTTGCGGCTACCGACTCCGCGGTGGAACCTGTGTCCGACCAGTTCGATCTTGATGATCTTTTGTCAGACCCGGATTCGCCGGATCCAGTTCCTGTTTCCGGGTCCGTGGTGGCTGACCCATCCGACGATTTCGATCTGGATGACCTGCTGACTGAATCCGACGCGCTGGAGCCGGAGCCCGCGCCGGCCCAAGAAGCTGCGACAGAACCTGCGTCCGACGATTTCAACCTCGACGATTTCGACCTTGATGATCTTCTTTCGGAACCGGAGCAGGACACGCCTTCCGCCAGCGACGATCTGGATGATCTTCTGGGAGACCTGGGTGCCGGTGAACCTGAACCGGTCGCCGGACAAGGCGAAGCGCATCTGTCGGGCGATGCGGAGATCGCTTTTGGAACCTTATCCGCCGAACGTCCAGGCCGTGAAGCTTTGAAACGCAAGCGATTCCGCCTTGCCATTCTCGGTGATTTCTCCGGTCGTGCGGCGCGCGGTGTGCTGGAAACCGGCGATGCCCTGGCCAACCGCAGGGCCATCCTGCTCGATCCCGATACGGTCGAGGACGTGATCGAAGGTTTCGCCACCCGCTTGGTGCTGCCCATCGGGCAGGACGGCGCCGGGGTCGAGATCGCGCTGAACGGGCTGGACGATCTTCACCCGGACGAGCTTTACGAGAATGTCGAGATCTTCGCCGAACTCGCCGGTCTGCGCGCGCGGCTTGGCAGCGGCGGCACCGCTGAAAACGCGATGCGCGACCTGCGGGCCTGGGGCGAAGCCCATGGGACGCCGGTGTCGTCCCCGCGCCGGACCTCGTCGGGCAATGCCGTTCCCGCGGGGCTGAAGCTGACCGACTTCCAGAAACTCATCGGCGACACGACCGCGAAACTGACCCAGGCTTCGCCGCTGGACGACATGCTGGCGCGGATCGTCGGACCCCATGTGCGCGCGGTTCCGGACGCGGATGCGGTCGCGATGCAATCGGCGGTGGACGCCGCGCTGTCATCGGCGATGCGGATGATACTGCACCATCCGGAATTCCAGTCGATCGAGTCGCAATGGCGGTCCATCGACCTGATCGCGCGCAGCGTCGAAACCGACGATACGCTCGAGGTCATGCTCTATGACGTTTCGGCCGAAGAAATCGCCGCCGATCTCGCGTCCGCCGCCGATCTTGGACAGAGCGGTCTGGCCCGGATGCTGACCGGCGCGCCGCTGGACGAAGAAACCGGGCGCGGCGGGTATTCGGCCCTGATCGGCCTTTACACGTTCGAGGAAACGCCGCCCCATGCGGAGATCCTGGGCCGGATCGCGCGCGTCGCGGCGCATGTGGATGCACCGTTCGTTTCCGGGTTGTCGCCGGGGTTCCTGGACATCGCGAAAGAGGATCGCCATCCGCTCGTCGCGGCGTCCTGGGACGGCCTGCGCGCCCTGCCGGAAGCCGGGTATCTGGGCCTGGTGTCGCCGCGGTTCCTGCTGCGCCGCCCCTACGGCGCAAAATCCGAACCGATCTATGCCTTCAAGTTCGAGGAATTCACGATGGCGGAGGGGCTGGGCGGCATGCTTTGGGCCAACCCCTGTGTTCTCGTCGCCATCCTGCTGGCGCGGTCGTTCCGCAAGAACGGCGCCAGCATGGGGCTTGGTTCGGTCATGTCGCTTGGGGGCATGCCCTATCATTTCGTCACCGACCGGCATGGCGATCAGGTTGCCTTGCCCTGCACCGAACGCAACCTGACGCTGGAGAAGGTGGAAAAGGTCATGACCCGCGGCGTGATGCCGGTCGTGTCGATCAAGGGGCGCGACGAGATCCGGCTCGCGTCCTTCCAATCGCTTGCCGGCGGCGACATTCTCGGGCCATGGTCCGGGGTCGAACCGCCGCCGCCATCGGCACCCAAGCCGCAACCCGCGGCAGCGCCGGAGGACGATCTCGGTCTGGACGACCTTCTGGCGGGGTTCGACGACTCCGATACCTCGGGTCCGGACGATGCGGCACCGGGCGATATCGATGCCGATCTGGCGGCGTTGCTGGAGGATTTATGATGACCGATAGATTTTCGATTTCCACCCGGCGCAACCGTCCGGTCCGCTTTGAAAGGACAGTTCATGGCTGAATATACTTTCCCGAACGCCCGAACCTGGCTGTCCGGCGATTTCACCGGCGCCGGTTTCAAGAAAGACGAAACCTTTCTGCGCAAGGCTTCGATCCATGAAGGGCTGAGTCAACTCACCGAAACCGAAGTGCTTGTCTTCTCGAAGGCTGACGATGTCGATCTCGGCAAGCTTGTCGGTCAGCGGACGAATATCCACATGGAGGATGAAAACAAGAAGCAGCGCATGTTCACGGGGATCTGCGTTTCCGCGGAGGCGGCCGGGTTCTGGAACGGGTGGCACAACTACATTCTCGAGATCCGCCCGTGGTTCTGGGTGTTCACGCGCCGGCAGAATAACCGCGTCTTTCAGGACAAGACGACGGTCGAGATCATCGAGGATGTTCTGCGGGATGGCGGATTTTCCGATTTCGACACCAAGAAGCTGACCTACAAGAACTACAAGAAACGCAACTACTGCGTGCAGTATCGCGAAACGGACTACGATTTCCTTTGCCGGCTGATGGAAGAGGAAGGCATCTACTTCTTCTTTCAATATGCGACCGATGCGACGACGGCGGAGAAACTGGTGCTCGGCGATGCAAGCTCTGCGCATTCGGCGATTCCCGGCCACGCGGAAATCGTCTTCCGGAACGAAGGCGAATATTTTGCCGGAGAGGAACATGCCGAAAACTGGATGAGGATGGAGAAACTGACCAGCGGGAAGGTGTCCCTGACGGATTTCGACTTCATGAAACCGGACGCGAACATGCTTCGGGATTTCGACAATCCCCACAAGACGCACGCCCATGCCAAATCCGAGGTCTATGATTACCCGGCCCACCATCGCATCGAGAACGACTACGAGGGTTCCAAGATGCAGGGCGATCAATTCGCCAAGGTCCGGTTGCAGTCCCTGGCGGTCGAACGCGAGGTCTACATGGGGGACAGCAACATCCGGGCGCTGGCCGCAGGGCACACTTTCGCGCTGAAGGGGCATGAAACCGCGTCTTTCAACAAGAAATACCTGGTGGTGACGGCAACGCATTTCGTGCAGGAGGACAACATCGTCCGGGATGGAAGCAAAGTGACGGATACCACCGCCTTGCGGCGGGATTTTCCAAGTCGGATGAGCGACGATGCCTATGGGTGCATGCTGTCGGCGATTCCTTCGGACATCGAGTTTCGCGCGCCACAGGTCACGAAATGGCCCGAAATTTCCGGCCTGCACACGGCGACCGTGGTCGGCAAGAAGGGCGAGGAAATCTGGACCGACGCCCAAGGCCGTATCAAGGTTCAGTTCCATTGGGACCGCAAGGGCAAGCAGGATGAGAATTCGTCCTGCTGGGTCCGGGTCGTGACGCCCTGGTCCGGCAACGGCTATGGCATGGTCGCCTTGCCCCGGATGGGGCAGGAGGTCGTGATCCAGTTCGAGGAGGGCAATCCAGACCGGCCGATCTGCACTGGCATGCTGTATAACGAGCCGAAGAAACCGGCCTATGAATTCCCGGCGCATCAGACGCAGCTTGGCATTCGCACCAAGTCGTCAAAAAAGGGCAAGGAGAATGAATATAACGAACTGATGTTCGACGATCTCAAGGGATCGGAACTGATGCGCATCCAGGCGCAGAAGGACCACCAGGAACTGATCAAGAACAAGTCCGCCGTGACCATCGGTCTGGACAAGCACGAGCTTGTGGACGCTGAGGGAAAGATCAAGGCCGACGTCAAGGACGGCAGCCTGAGCGAAGTCATCAAGCAGAACGTCACCCGTGTCATCAAGGAAGGCGACCACGACTTCTCGATCAAGAAGGGCGACGAAACGGTCAAGATCGAGACCGGCAGTCAGACGCTCGAGATCAAGAAGGACAAGACCCAAACCATCGAGGGCAAACACACCAAGACGATCACCGGAAACGACGCGACGACGGTGAAGACCGGCAACATGACGACGACCGTCAAGACCGGAAACATGTCGGTGGATGTCAGCGCCGGCAAGATCACCATGACCGCGGCACAAAAGATCGAACTCAAGGTCGGTGGATCGACCGTCACGATCGACCCTGTCAGCGTCACCATCAAGACCACGATGCTGAAGTTCGAGGCCAAGGCGATGGCCGAGGTCAAGGCGGCGATGACCACGGTCAAGGGCGATGCCATGCTCACCCTCAAGGGTGGGTTGACCATGATCAACTAGGTGAAATGATGACTGAGAAATTCAAAGATCTGGTCAAACTGCCGCCCGATCCGGCCGCCAAGTTGCTGGCGCAGGCCAATGTCCTGCTGAAGACTCCGCTGGATGCGCCGGCCAGCGCTCCGGCCAGCGAAGTGCTTGCGGAACTGCATGCCAAATCCGCCTGGCTCGACATGCTGCACCTCCTGGCGGTGCTTTTGCCGCCACGCGAACGGGTGTGGTGGGCCTGTCTGGCCGCGCGGGACTACATCGGGCCGAAATCGGACCGCGATCCTCTGTCCCTGACCACCTCCGAGGCCTGGGTCTTCAAGCCCACGGACGAGAACCGCGAAGCGGCGCGGGCATCCCTGGACCATGCCTATGTCGATGACGATACGGTGAATTGCGCCATTTCCGTGCTCTACGCGGACGGCACGCTCGGGCCGGGGGATCTGGCGCAATATCCGGCGCCCGCCGGAGCGTCGGAGGCGGCGGCTTTCGCGATGAATGTGGTAGCACTGGGGGAACTATCTGATAAGTTTGACGAACACTTGCAGTTGCTGATCGATCGGGCTCTGGATATCGCAAAAGGCGGAAACGGCCGGGTGTCCGTGTCCGGGCCGGAAAAGGAGGCAAGCACATGACCAAACCGCAGGCCCGGATCACCGACAATGTGCTGTGCGCCCTGTTCGCGCCGTCTCCCGCCGGCCCGGTTCCGGGAACGTCCATGATCATTCCGCCTTGCGCGCCGACCGTTCTGGTCGGAAAGCTGCCGGCTGCACGGATCGGTGATCTGCATCCGTCGGGCCTTGGTCCGCATCCCAACGCGATGGGGTCGGCCACGGTGATCATCTCGGGGATGCCGGCATCCCGGCTGGGCGATGCCACGGGTTGCGGCGGGATGATCCTCAAGGGCGAGTTCACGGTATTGGTAGGAGGATAGGGCGCCCGATGCCGGTTACGATCAGATACCAGTCGTCCGGAACCGTGCCGGGAAACGCCGGTCCGGTCCGGATGCAGGGCGGCAGTCTGACCCTCGGGCGCGGGCCATCCAACGACGTGGTGCTGCCCGACCCTGACCGGCTGTTGTCGAAGAACCACTGCGTGATCGAAGATCACAACGGAAACGTGGTCATCGTGGACCTGTCGACCAACGGAACCTTCCTGAACTACAGCAAGATCCCGCTGGGAAAGACCCCGACGCCTCTGAACAATGGCGACGTGCTGGCCCTTGGGTCCTATGAACTGGTTGTCGAGATCGGATCGGATCTGCCGGAACTCGACGACCGGATCGCGCCGCCGATGGCGCAGGACCCGCTGTCGCATGGCAATGCGGACAAGGCGCCGGATCCGCTGGACCTGTTGAACGATCCGGAGCCAGGCGGCGATTTTCTCGACGATCTTCTCGGGGCCGAAGCCGGTCCGACCGGCCCGTCGCAACTGAACCCGGTGGACCCGATCGACGATCTTCTGCCGCCTCTGGGCGAAGACGAGGATCCGTTTTTTCACAAGCCATCCGACGGACGGGAGGGCGAGGGTGCCAGCCAGCCCATGCACAGCCCATCCGCGCAGGACAGTTTCCGTCCACAGGATTCTTCGGGCGTGCCGCTGATCCCCGACGACTGGGACGACGATTTCCTGTCCCCTGAACCACCGGCGCCGGCCAGGCAGCCCGATCCTCCGGAGGCGGAACCTGCTCCGCCCGCAAAAGCCGAAGAGCCCGCGCCGATGGCGGTATCCCAACCTGTCGCGGCAAGGCCGGACATGGACACCGGTTCGGACGGCGGTGCCGGGCCGCCGGAAAGCCAGGGCGACGCCGCGCGGGCCTTTCTCGCGGCGGTCGGCGCGGACGAGGTCGCGATTGCGGACGCTGATCTGCCGGTGACGATGGCGCGCATGGGCCGGGTGATGAAGACGCTGGTGACGGGGTTGCGTGAAATCCTGATGACCCGCACCTCGATCAAGAGCGAATTCCGCATCGAACAGACCATGATCAGCGCCGGCGGCAACAATCCCCTGAAGTTCTCGATCAGCCCCGAACAGGCGATCGAGGCGATGGTGAAGCCCGGCGCGCGCGGCTATCTCAGCGCGGAATCCGCCGCCGAACAGGCGCTGAGTGACATCAAGGCGCATGAGGTGGCTATGGTGACCGGGATGGAGGCGGCGCTCAAGGGCGTGCTGTCCCGGCTCGATCCGAAGGTATTGGCCAGCCAGATCGAAACCAGCGGCGGTATCGGTGGCCTGCTGAAGGGCAAGAAGGCGCGATACTGGGAAGTCTATGAAAAACTCTATTCCGACATATCCGACCAGGCCGAGAACGATTTTCACGACCTGTTCAGCCGCGAATTTGCGCGGGCCTACAAGCAACAGCTGGACAAGCTGAAAGACGGGTCCGACTGAAAGGGGAGAACTACGTGTCCTGGGACAGCAAGGTGCTTTGGACGGAGGGATTGTTCCTGCAACCCCACCATTTCCAGCAATCAGACAGGTACACAGAGGCGCTGGTCAGCGGGCTGGCCCGCCGGCTGCGCCCCTACGGATGGGGTGTCAGCGCGCTTGAAATCGACCACGAGGTTCTCAAGGTCGGACAGTTCGCCCTCAAGTCCTGTGCCGGCCTGACACAGGACGGCACCGTGTTCCGCGTTCCGATGGCCGAAGATCACCCGCCCGCTTTGGAAGTGCCGACGACGATCAAGGATTGCGTCGTTTACCTGACGGTTCCCCAGAGGCGGCAAGGCGCGACAGAGGTCGACCTGTCCGGGGCCGAGATGTCCGCCAGCCGCCTGCGTCCCGGCGAGGTCGAAGTGACAGACACGATGGGGCAGCAGAAAAAGCCGGTGATGCTGGGGGTTGGCAAGCTGCGGTTGCAGTTCGCGCTGGCGGTCGATGACATGGCCGACCGGCTGGCGATTCCGGTCGCCCGCATCATCGAAGTCCGCCCGGACAAGGAAATCATTCTCGATCAGGCGTTCATCCCCAGCTGTCTCGACGTGCGCGCCGCCGGTCCGCTGAACGCCTTCGTGCGTGAACTCGAAGGGCTGCTGTCGCATCGCATGCAGGCGCTGGCCGGCCGCCTGTCCGAAGGCGGCGCCGCGCGCGGCGTGGCAGAGGTGTCCGATTTCCTGCTGCTGACGGTCATCAACCGCGCCATCCCGGTGATCCGTCATCTTGCGCAGATCGAGAACCTCCACCCGGAGGATTTTTACCGCGTCTGCGCCGGGTTGGCGGGGGAACTGTCGGTGTTCATGACCACCGAAAAGGTTCCTCCGGATTTCCCGCCCTACAAGCATGACGCGCTGACCGGAAGTTTTGCCCCGGTGATCCGGACCCTGCGCCAGTATCTCAGTTCCGTGCTGGAACAGACCGCGATTCCGATCAGGCTCGAGGAACGCAAATACGGGATCAGCGTCGGGGTCATCGCCGACCGCAAGTTGCTTGGCAATGCCGGTTTCGTGCTCGCCGTGAATGCGGACATTCCCGCCGAAGATGTGCGGCGGCATTTCGCGGGGCAGGCCAAGATCGGTCCGGTGGAAGAGATCCGCCAGCTGGTGAACTCGGCACTGCCCGGCATCACGCTGCGCCCGATGCCGGTCGCGCCGCGCCAGATCCCCTATCATTCCGGCGTGGTCTATTTCGAACTGGACGCGGCCAGCCCCTACTGGTCCAAGATGACCACATCGGGCGGCATCGCGGTGCATGTGTCCGGGCAGTATCCGGGCCTCAAGATGGAACTTTGGGCGATCCGTAACAACTGATGACCGCGAAGCGGCGATAACTGGAAACACAGATGTCCGACGAAGACCCCTTTGCAGAACCCGACGACACCGACAAGACGGTGATCCGGCCCAATCCCGGCGGTCGGCGGACGCAAGCGCAGGCGGCCCCGGCCCAGCCCACGGCGGGCACAGCGCCCGCCGACGCCTTCGGGGTGCCGACCCGTGCCGCGACACCCGAACCGGCCAGAACCGGTTCGGCCCGGCAGGGTCCGGTCCTGACCGGGATGAACCCGCTGATCGCCTGCGCCAGCACGCTGTTTTCGCTGATCAGTCGGATCCGCAACCGGGCGCAGCACATGGACCCGGACAAGCTGCGCCAGAGCGTCGTCGCCGAGGTGCGTGAATTCGAGAACCGCGCCCTCCAGTCCGGCATTTCGGCCCAGAACGTGAAGGTCGCCCGCTATGCGCTTTGCGCGACGCTGGACGACGTGGTGCTGAACACCCCCTGGGGCGGGCAGTCCAGCTGGGGCCTGCAATCCATGGTCGGTACCTTTCACCGCGAAACCGTTGGCGGCGACCGGTTCTACGACCTGTTGGCGCGGCTGGAAAAGGAACCCGGCGCCAATATCGACATGCTTGAATTCCTCTACATGTGCATGTCGCTCGGGTTTGAAGGTCGCCTGCGGGTCGAACAGGGCGGTCCCGAGAAGCACCACAAGATCAGGGGCGCGCTGGCGCGGATCATCCGGGCGCAGCGCGGCCCGCTGGAACATGATCTGTCGCCGCACTGGGAGGGGGTGCAGAAACCGTTCAAGCCCCGTTCCGTCTGGCGCGTGGTCTGGATCGCCATCGGCATCACGGCAGGTCTGCTGGCGCTTCAGTTCGTTGGCCTGTCCTGGGCCTTGTCCACCGCGACGGAACGCGTCGTCGGACAGTTGTCGGTGATCGACAGCGGCCCGGTGGCCGAGTTGCAGCGGCGCGCGCCGCCGCCGCCGCCCGCGCCGCTGGCCCCGACCGCCGAAGAACAGCTCCGGAAGGTCGAAGGCTTCCTGCAGCAGGAAATCGACGATGGCATCGTCGAGGTCTTCCAGAAGGGCAACACGCTGATCGTTCGGATCAAGGGGTCCGGCATGTTCGGGTCCGGCTCCGACACTCTGTCCGAAGCGTTCCGGGCACCGGTGGACCGCGTCGCCGAGGCCCTGAACGACGAGAAAGGGCCGGTGATCATCGCCGGCCATTCCGACAACGTGCCGATCCGGTCTTCGCGCTTTCCGTCCAACATGGCGCTGTCGCTGGCGCGGGCGAAATCGGTCATGGTCAGGATGTCGGAAGCACTTGCCGATCCGTCCCGTCTGTCTGCCGAGGGCCGCGCCGACAAGGAACCGATCGCCGACAACGCGACCCGCGAGGGCCGCGCCCGGAACCGCCGGATCGAAGTCCTGCTTGTGCGGGAGGACGGCACATGATCCGGCGCATCTTCAGGGTGCTGTTCGGCACCATCTATTCCGTCCTGGTGATCGTGGCCATTATCCTGTCGCTCTGCGTCTGGTATTTCGCCCCGTTTATCGGCGGCGAGACCTGGCGTCCGTTCGACGGCGTGCTGAGCCGCGTCCTGACCATTGCCGGTCTCTGGGTGTTCTTCCTCTTGCTGATGGGCCTGATCTTCTGGCTGCGCCGGCGCAAGGCCCGCAACATGGGCGAGGAGATCGCCGAAACCGTCGATACGGGACCCGAGGATGTCAGCAGCGAGGAACTCGGCGAATTGCGCGGCAAGTTCAAGTCGGCCATCGCCGAACTGCGCAAGTCCAAGAACGGTCGGCGGCATCTCAGCGAATTGCCGTGGTACGTGATGATCGGCCCCCCGGGGGCTGGCAAGACCACCGCCATCGTCAATTCGGGACTGCAATTCCCGCTCGCGGACAAGACCGGCAAGGCGGCGGTGGGCGGCGTTGGCGGCACGCGCAACTGCGACTGGTGGTTCACCAACCAGGCTGTCCTGATCGATACCGCCGGGCGGTACACGACGCAGGAAAGCGACGCGACGGCGGACAACGCGGCCTGGCTCGGCTTCCTGGGGTTGCTCAAGAAATACCGCAAGCGCCAGCCGATCAACGGGGCGATGATCGCGATCAGCCTGTCGGACCTGTCCTTGCAGGATGAAATCACCCAGAAGAGCCATGCCCAGGCCGTGCGGCGGCGGCTGAACGAATTGCGCGACAAGCTCGGCGTCCGTTTTCCGGTCTATGTGCTGTTCACCAAGGCCGACCTGATCGCGGGTTTCAGCGAATTCCACGACAACCTCGGAAAGGAAGAGCGCGAACAGGTCTGGGGCTTCACCCTGCCGCTGGATCAGGGCCGGGCCGAAGAATCGCCGATGGCCGGCTTTGACGATGAATTCGCGCTGCTGCTGGGGCAGATCAACGCCCAGTCGCTGGAACGGATGCAGGCGGAAACCGACCACCAGCGCCGCGCGCTGATCGCCGGGTTTCCCGGACAGGTGGCGTCGATGCGGGGCGTGGCCCGCGACTTCCTGAACGAGGTGTTCCAGGACAATCGGTATGAATTGCGCCACATGCTGCGTGGGGTGTATTTCACCTCCGGCACGCAGGAAGGCACGCCGATCGACCGTCTGATGCTGAACATGGCCCAGACTTTCGGAATCGGGCGTCAGGCCATCGGCTCCGGGCAGGGGACGGGCCGGTCCTTCTTCCTGACCCGCCTGTTCGAACAGGTGGTGTTCCCCGAAGCCGGTCTCGTGTCATCCGATGACAAGGTGGAACGCCGGTATCGCTGGGCACGGCGTGTCGCCGTTGCCGCGACCGTCCTGATCGCCCTGACCACCGGCATACTTTGGGTGCGCAGCTACCTGGGCAATGTGGAAATCATTCGCCAGGCCGAGGACCATGTGAGCGCCTACCAGACCGCCGCCGCTGCCCTGCCGCCCAGCCCTGTCGGCGATACCGATCTGCCGCCCGTCGTCGAGGCGCTGAACGTCCTGCGCGACATGCCCGGAAACCCCGTGCTGTCCGATCCCGATCCGGAACGCCGTGTGACCTACGGTCTCTACCAGGGAGAGGTGATCGGCACCCAGGCCGCCCAGACATACCGGTCCGCCCTGAACCAGCGGCTTCTGCCGCGTCTGCTGTTGCGGCTCGAAGAACAGATGTCCGCCAACATGAACAACCCGGATCTGCTCTACGAGGCGCTGAAGATTTACCTGATGCTGGGGCTTCAGGGGCCGATGAACGCCGACCTTGTGCGGGAATGGATGCAGATCGACTGGTCGCTGGCCTATGCCGGCCCCGCCCGCGAACCGTTGCGCAACGACCTGGCCGACCATCTCGACGCGCTGCTGTCGCAGCCGATGGAAACCATCGCGCTGAACGGTCCGCTGGTGGACCAGGTTCAGGGGTTGCTGTCGGAAATGCCGCTCGCCCAGCGGGTCTATAACGGGATCATCAACAGCCCGCAGGCCGTCGCCTTGCCGATGTGGAGGATCACCGATGCGGGAGGTCCGGCGGTGCAGCGGGTGCTGGTCCGATCCTCCGGCAAGCCGCTCAACGAAGGTGTCGAAGGCATCTTTACCTATACCGGGTTCAACGATGTGTTCCTGCCCGAAGCTGTCAGCGTCGCGGAAAGGGTGGCCCGCGAAAGCTGGGTCCTGGGCGAACGCGGCGAGGCGGAACAGACCGAAGCAGCGCTTCTGGCGCTTAGCCGGGACGTGCTGGATCTTTACTACAACGACTATATCGCGCGTTATGATGCGGTTCTCGGCGACATCGACATCATCCCGATGGAAAGCCTGTCCCACGCGGTCGAAGTGACCAACGTGCTGTCCGGCCCGACATCGCCCATCGTCAATATCCTGACGGAGATTTCTAGGGAAACCCGCCTGACCGAAAGCCGGTCGGTTCTGGATACCAGTTCGCTTTCCGAAGGGGCGGGCGCGGTCGCCAGTATCGAAGCCCGCTCCAGCCTGTCGGCGCAGTCGCAGATCCTGCTGAACGCGCTGACAAGCGCCGCCATCACCAACACCGGGGAACCGCCCAAGGCGCCGGGGGCCTATGTGGAAGAGCGGTTTGCCTGGCTGCACCGTTTGGTCGAACGGCCCGATGGCCAGCCTTCGCAACTGGATCAGTTGATGGGCGTTCTGACCGAAGTTTATCAGGAACTGAACAAGATGTCCTTCAGCGGCGTCGCCAGCAGCGCAGAGGGCGGTGCCGCGATCCTGCAGTTCCAGCAGGCCGCCAGCCGGATCGACGGACCGGTGCAGCGCTGGGCGTCGCAGATCAGCACCGGATCGTCCGGCATCACGGCAGATGGCACGCGCGCCTCGATCAACGCGAGCTGGCAGGCCAATGTGCTGCCGTTCTGCGAACAGGCGCTGACCGACCGGTATCCGTTCAATCGCCGGTCCCGCGCGGATGTGGCGATGCAGGATTTCGCGAAACTCTTCTCCCCCGGGGGACTGGTTGACGCCTTCTTTACGGAAAACCTGTTGAAATACGTCGATACCCGAAGCCGCCCCTGGACATGGAAGCGGGTCAATGACGTCGATCTGGGGATTTCCCAAGCCGTGCTCGAACAGATGCAATACGCCGCCGAGATCCGCGATGCCTTCTTTGCATCCGGCCCCAATCCCGCGGTTCAGTTCCAGATCACCCCCGAAGCGCTGGATCCCAAGGCCAAGTCCGTGGTTCTGGACATCGATGGCCAGCAGGTCGGTTTCGAACACCGCAGCGGCCAGACCAATCCGGTGGCCGTGACCTGGCCGGGATCCGTCGGCCTGGCGCGGGTCCATTTCGAACCGGACCGGAAGAGTACCGAAAGCACTCTCTCGCGCGATGGCCCCTGGGGCTGGTTCCGCCTGCTTGACGCGGCGGAAGTGCGCCGCACCAACGTGTCCGACCGCAAACGGGTCATCTTCAACGTGGGCGGGCGCATCGCGATCTTCCAGCTGCAATCGGGGTCGGTGATCAACCCATTTGCCTTGCCCGCGCTGACCAAGTTCAGCTGCCCGAAGTCGATGTGATGGATATGGGGTTCGGGGCCTTCGGCAAGATGCCCTCTGTCGGAGATTTCTTTCGCCTTGGCGCGCCGCCGGGTTTCGTCGCCATCTGGGACGACTGGATCCAGAAAGCGATGCTCGTGGCGCAGTCGGCTTTTGGCCCGGATTGGGACAGCCGGTACATGTCGGCGCCGATCTGGCGTTTTGGCCTGTCCGCCGGGCTGGCCGGTCCGGCCAAGATCGTCGGGGTCGTCATGCCGTCGGTCGACCGGGTCGGGCGGCGGTTTCCGCTGACCCTGATGGCGCCGGTCCCGGCGGCGGGGCCGATCCTGCGCGATCATTTCGGCAACGAACCGCTTTTCGAAACGCTGGAGGATCTGGTGCTGGATGCGCTCGACGACGGCATGAGCCGCGATATGCTGGAACAGCGGCTGAAAGACATTCCGCCACCGGAAAATGGGGAGGCAGCCCCGCTCCGCCGGGTCGGCGGCGGCCTGGTTCTCGCCTGCGCCGGTCGCGCCGGTCCGCTGCCGGATCTGGCGGCGGCATTGCTGGCAGAGCGTCATGCGCGCCCCAGTATCTGGTCGGCCAATGTCCGTGACTCCCACCGCCTGCTGATCTGCGACGGTTTGCCGGGGGAAATGCACATGCAGGCGCTGTTTCATCCCGAGGCGTCGATCTGGCATCACGGGCAGCCGGCATGACCGAGCGCCCCGATATCCGCTACAACGCCAAGACCCATGTCGGGCTGAAGCGCAAGGTCAACGAAGATGCTGTCCTGGCGCTGCCGGATCAATCCATCTGGATGGTGTCGGACGGCATGGGCGGGCACGAGGCGGGCGATTTCGCCAGCCGCCTTATCGCCGATTCCATCGCCATGATCCCGCCGGGGCTGGACCCGGCGGACCGGATGCATGCATTGCGGGATGCGATCCGGTCGGCGCACCGGATCATTCTCGGAGAGGCCAAATCGCGCGGCCGCGGCGTGATCGGCGCGACGGTCGCCGCGCTGATCCTTGCCAACGGCCATTTCGTCGCGCTGTGGGCCGGGGACAGCCGGATCTACCGGCTTCGCGATGGTGCGATCGAAATGCTGACCACGGACCACTCCGCCGTCGCCGAACTGGTTCTGGCGGGCCAGATGACCTGGGACGAGGCCGAACAACACCCGCAGTCCAACGCCATCACCCGCGCGGTCGGCGTCGGGGACAGCGTCGAACTGGACAAGGTGCGGGGAGATGTTCGGGCCGGCGACCGTTTCCTGATCTGTTCGGACGGGCTGACGAAATACGCGACCTTCAAGATCCTGCGCGATGCGCTGACAGCCTTTCCGATCGAAACGGTCTCCGACCAGTTGATCCAGATGGCTCTTTCCGGCGGCGGTGCCGACAATATCACCGTGATCGTGCTCGACGTGCTCTGACTCGGCGGCGGCCGAGGGCCGTCAGGGGGGGGCGGTGACGAGGATCCGGCTGTCCAGGGACAGAATGCTGTCGCGATCGGATTCCACATGGTCCTGCAACGCGCGCGCGTAGCCGACCGCCGATTCCGAAGTGGGGCGCAAACCGTCGAACAACGGCTTTGCGGAATGCAGCACGATCACCTTGCTCTTGCCCAGGGCGCTGTCATCGACCCGGAAGGCCAGCAACCCGTTCTGCGCAGCTTCTTGCAGATCATAGGCGACCCGCACCGGCACATCGCCGCTGCGTCCGGCGCGCAGGGACGCGACCGAATTGTCCTGCCGGTTTAGGTTGGGCAGCAGGTGGAACACGTTGCCGGAGACATCAAGGATCGAGACGGTCAGATATCCGTCCACCACATTCGCGGGCAGGACGATGTCGATGACCGGATTTTCCCCGACGAAGAACCGCCCGGAGGGGTTCGGTTCATTCCGGTCTCCGACGGTGTATTCGACACCGATACCGCCGGCCGGGGCGCTCGGCAAGTGAGTCTCGATCAGGCACAGGGTCGGGTTCAGCACCTCGACATCCAGAACCACATTGCGCGGCCCGGCGATCTCCCGCAGCGCGTCGAACAGTTCAACGCGAGTCACCGTGTCGGCCACGCGTCCCGTCACGACGATATCGCTGTCCGGCCCGAACCCGACAGGCGTCGCGCCGGGCAGGGCCAGCGGTCCGCAATCCGCCATCCGGTCCAGGACCGGAGCGACTTCCGCCGTTGCGAGGAAAAGCTGGCGCAGCGTGATCTCGGCGGTGCCGTCCAGCGCGCCGGGCAGGCCGCTCGCGAAGGCGCTGCTCAGGCGGTCATGAAGTGCGGCGTCCGTGGTAGTGCCGGTGATCCATGCGCTGTTGCCGTCAAGCAAGAGCCGCCATTCCTCCAAGGGTGCCAGCTGGTCCAGGGTGGCCAGAACGTCGGCGCCCCAACTGTCGGAAATGTCACCGGACGCCAGGGTAAGCCGTGACGTGCCCGACTGGCTGGACATCAGGCCGCTCAGAGCCGCTTCGACCTGTTCGGACGGCACGCTACCGGTTGCGGAGGGGGCGGAGTCCGCCGTCTTTTCGATCACCAGGCTGTAGGGTTCGGCGACCGGGTAGCGCGGACCCAGAAACCTGTCGAACGCGCCCGTGAAATAGCCGCCCACTCCGCCAAGAACGACCACCAGGCCGATCAGCGCCGCGACCATGCCGCCGCGCGACCGTCCGACGGTGTCCGTCGGCGGCGCAACCGGGGCGGGCGCGGCGGGCGGTTTTGAGGGGGTCGGTTCCGGGCCGATATCCGGTCTGGCTTCGGGTTTGCGCGGGGGCGGAACGATCAGCGTGGCGTCCGGGTCGATGTCGGGCGCCGCATCGGTCGGCTTGCTCAGAAAGGCGAGAACTTCGGCCGCGGTCTGAAACCGATCGTCCGGAACCGGAGCCGTCATCCGGTCGATCAGCGACTTAAGCGGCTCCGGAACGTCTTCGGTGTCCAGCGGTTCGCCTTTCTTTCGCACCACTTCCATCGGGTTCTTGCCGACATCCGGCGGCGCTCCGCGGAAGTTGGCCAGCAGCAGCGCCCCGAGCGAATAGATATCGGATCGCGCATCGGTCTGCCCGCTCAGTTGCTCGGGCGCGGCATAGGCGTATTTCCCCGCGAATTCGTTGCCCACGATGGTTTCGGCGCCGGGATTGGTATCCTTGGCGATGCCGAAATCGATGATCACGGCCTGCGCCGGATCGTTGCCGCGCAGGATGATGTTGTCCGGGCTCAGATCGCGATGCACGATGTTGCGGCGATGGGCGGCGTCCAGCCCTTCGGTGACGCGGCGGCAGATGGTCAGCAGGTCGCTCGCCGGCATCGGCCCCTGTTTCAGCTTCTTGTCGAGTCCCGGTCCCTCGACATAGTCCATGACCAGATAGACCAGCCCGTCGGAGGTGCGGTGATTTTCAGAGTAGCGCACCACGGCGTCATGCCGGATTTCGCGAATTTCCTCTTCGCGGGTGAGCAGAACGAGATAGTCGTCGTTGCCGGAAAATTCCGATTTCAGCACCTTCAGCGCGGCCAGCCGGCCCGAGATTTCGCTGCGGGCCTTGTAGACATCGGACGTTCCCCCCCGTCCCAGCAGGGCTTCGATCCGGTAGGTGTTGTTCAACACGTCGCCGGGTTGAAACGCATCATTGGGGCGCGATTCGATCATGCCGCGCCCCTCGCGTCACCAGCTGTGCAAAGGGTGGACAGCGACCCTATCCCAGCGCCTGGAATTCGACCCGCCGGTTCACTTCCGACCGGGGGTTCTCGGTGTCGTAGGGGACATTCTCGCCCATGCCGATCGCTTCCAGCCGGCTGTCTTCGATCCCGCAATCGGACACGAGAAAGTGCTTGACCTCCTCTGCGCGCAGCAGCGACAGCCGTTCGTTGTAGTCGGCGGATCCCGAACTGTCGGTATGACCGACGATCTGGAACACCGCGACATCGACGGTCTTCATCACTTCGCACAGCGTCGCCAGCTTGGGTTTCTGGTCGTTGCGCAAGGCGGCGCTGTCGAAATCGAACGAGATCTGGACGTTGACCTGATCCTCGCGTTCGACGGCGCTGTATTCCTTGGCCGCCGTCGGGGCGACGGTGGCGGTTTCGGCGCTGCTGTCTTGCGGCGCAACGGGCACGATGACCAGGCCACGGGTCTTCTGTTTCTGAAAGGCTTCGGTGATTTCCTCGGCGCTCATTTCGCCGGACGAAGACTGCGCCGCGATAGCCGACGGAACGGCAAAGGCAAGTCCCGCGATCAATGTCGTGGTAAAATATCGGGAGAGACGGACCATGGTTCGTCCTTTGCTAGGAGTTCAGATGTTTGTGTCGCCATGTTATACGACGCGTGGGGCGCCGACAACGGTTTTACAACTTTGCCGCAGGCGGATTTCTTCTGTTTCTTCGTAGGTTTGTGTTAAGAAATCCTTTACTCGTGACCTCCAAGCAGGCTGAATTGGCGGACAATCCAAAAGGGGGGCGGATGCGCTTTCTTCCAGCTATCATCATCGCCGTCGCGCTGGTCCTGGCCCCGGTTCTCTGGGTCGGTCTGAACTACCTGCTGTCGGAGGAGGATTTCCAGGGGTCCGCCGTGGATTCCGGGGCGCGGATCGAGATCGAGATGCTGCGCCAGCAGGTCGAGGACCTGCAAATTCGACTCGATGCCCTGGAAAACGAAGTCGCCCGGCTGTCGTCCGGCGCGGGCTCGACGCAGATGGCGCCTCCCAGCCCGGAAGACGAGGATGCGGTATTCCGCAGCAGCGGTCCGAACGATATCATCGATGCCTACGCGCAGGTGGTCCTGATCGCCGACCGGCGCAACGTGAACCGCGGGCTGAATGTCGCGGGTCCAAAGTATCTCGAGGAAAAGCTGGGCCGCCCGCGCGAATCCCTGAGCGACGATTGCGAGCCGATGACCAATCCAGAGCTGAAGAGCAGGCTGGTTCTGGAAGACGTCGGGCCGATCCGGGTGAACATGCTGCGTCCTGCGGTCGACTCGCTCAAGCGTGTTTTCGAGGCGGTGCGCAGTGCGGACCCCGATCTCTACGACCGGATTGCCACGTCCGGCTCGCTTTGCGTGCGCCGTATCCGCGGCACTGTGAACAGCCTGTCCACCCATGCCTACGGACTGGCTGTCGATCTCAACATCGACGGACATCTCGACAACTTTACCGACGGCAAGACCCAGCTTGGCCTGACTATCCTCGCCGATTTCTTCCATGCCGAAGGATGGGTCTGGGGCGCAGGGTTCAACCGCGAAGACAGCATGCATTTCGAGATCAGCCGCCGCCAGCTCGAGGAATGGCTTGAACAGGGATTGCTCTGATCGGTCCGGACGGCCGCGCGGCTATTCCTTCAGGCCATAAGCCAGCCGGATCGACTTGATCGTGTTCGGACCGAATTCACCGTCGATCGCGCCGTCGTAGAAGTCGAATTTCTTCAGGGTGGACTGCAAGGCGCGGCGGGTCTGCGGGCTGAACATCTTGGGCCGGGCGCTGAGCAGGTCCAGAACGTCCCGGCTTCCGGAACGCAGCGCCGCATAGAGGTAATCCGCCGCGTCCGCCGGTCCCTTGGACGCGATCAACCCGTCGTCGATCAGCGCTGCGAAGTTGAACAGCGCCTGCGGATGGCGCAGGTCGGCGGCGCGTTCGAACAGGTCCAGCGCCTTTTCCGGATCCGACGGCAGGCCAAGCCCGCCCTGGTAGTAGAGAAAACCGAGATCATTGATCGCATCCGCGAAATCCTGATCGGCGGCGGCCCGGTAGAGTTCCAGCGCGCGGGGCTCGTCCACGGGCACGCCGGTGCCGCGTTCATAGATCTTGGCCAGTTCGAACTGTGCCTCCGGAGAGCCCGCCGCCGATGCCTTTTCCAGAAAGGCCACTGCCTGCACCGGGTCGAACCGGCCTTCGTTCGGATTGAGCCGCATGTAGGCCAGCCCGAGCATCGACCGGGTGTCGCCCAGATCGGCCAGCGCCAGGAGCTGCTCTTCCTGGTCCGGGCGGATCGACGCCCAGGCGGCCTGGCCGACGCCGCCGGAAATGTCCTTCTGCCCTTCGGCCGCGCCGGCCAGATAGAACGGCACCCCGGTCAGCGACCCGTAGGTATGCGGTTCCTGAAGGTTGTTGGTCTCCTGGAGGACCTTGTCGCGGACCTGGCGGAACATCAGGCTGATTTCAAGTCCGGGCTCCACCATCTTCTCGATCAGCGCGCGGGCGTAGGGGCTGTTTTCCCCGGTGCCGTCCAGCGCGACCTGGCCATCCTTGGCGGCAAAGGCGACCAGTGTGCCCCGGTCGGGCTTCGCTGCGGCAAGACCGCCGCCGCCCCGCGTGCCGCCGGCCTCGGATTGGGCGCCATTGGACAACGATTGGGCCAGGTCGATCGAATCCCCCAGCGGGTTGTCGCGGCAACTGTCCAGGATGACGATCCGCATCTTGCGGGCCCGTTCGACCGAGGCGAGAACCTGTTTCAGCGAGATCGATTGCCGCTGGATATCCCGGTTCGACGTGATCTTCGCATCGATGGGAATGAGAAAATTCTCGCCCTGCGCTTCGACCCCGTGTCCGGCGAAATAGATCAGCGCAAGGTCTGCGACTTCGGAACGGAACGAGAAATCGTCAAGCAACTGGCGCAATTCCTCACCGGTGGCATCCAGCGACAGGGTCACGTCAAAACCGATACCTTCCAACGACTCCGCGATCGCGCGGGCGTCGTTGCGGGTATTGTCGAGCTGTTCGATGGTCTGATAGGCGCCCAGGCCGAGCACCAATGCGACCCGTTCCGTCGCGGCCAGAACGGCTCCCGACCACAGGCAGAAGATACTCAGCAACAGGATCCGGACCGCAACGCGCATCTCAGTCTTTCCAACTGGTTAATTTCTTGGCTCACCATAGCCGACGCCGACGGAATTGACAGGTCAGATATTCGTTACCGATCGGGCCTGCGCTGCCGTCAGCCGGCGCTTGCGGACACTTTCGGTTCCGGCGTCGCCAGGCCGCCCAGGGCGCGGACGTGATCGACGATGGCCGCCACGCCATCCCTGGCCTTGAGATCGGCAAAGACGAAGGGGCGCGCCCCGCGCATCTGCGTCGCGTCCCGCTCCATCACCCGGAGCGAGGCGCCGACATGTGGGGCCAGATTGGTCTTGTTGATGATCGGCAGGTCGGACCTGGTGATCGCCGCGACCGGGAATTCGGGGTCCAGCCGCACGACGCCGATGGCGTCGGGCCGGCGCGCGTAGCCATGATTAGGTCCGCGCGATGAGGCCGGGAGCGGTCATGGCCGCCCCCGGTCGGGGTTCAGACCCAGAACACGTCGTTGAAGACGTAGCGCGCGATCTCGTCGCGGCGCAGGCCGCGCTCGGCCAGTTCGGCATCGCTCAGCGCGTTCAGCGCTTCGATCTGCCGCATCCGCGAATCCGATTGCGCCATCATCACGAATGCACTGCCGATGGTGGAAAAGACGTTCTGAATCGCGCCGAAGATAGAGAAATGCGCGTCGTTATGAGTGGATGTATGTGCCATCTGAAACCTTGCCTATGAGATTCTGTTTTCTGTCATGGACAAGGTATGCTGCACGTGCAGCATAAACCAGCGCGGCCGCAGAATATCCGCTGTGCGTCTGGTGCAAGGCTGGCTGAACATCGATTGCGAGTATTTCTTTCAGAACAGGAAATAGCGTTGTGCCATTGGCAGGGCCTCCGCAGGCCGACAGGTCAGAAGTTCGCCATCGGCGCGGGCGATAGGGGGGATGGGACAGTCCTTGGATCATAAAGTGTTTCAGAAAATCGGAAGCCGGAGGCGGACAAAGTTCTTCCGATGGCGGATTCACCGGGAGGTCGTAGTTGCTATACAACTGATTTGTAATCAGTAGGTCGGGTAATCGGAGAAGAAAAGAACCACAAAGAACCGAAAGATGTGACTATTGGAAAGGATGTCCCGCCGCTCCCCGATTCGCGGCAAACCAAAGGAGGACATCCAATGGCACTTATCGAGTTTTGGCTGACCATCATTGCAATAGTCATTCCGCCTGCAATCGAGCTTGTTCTGGCTATTGGCAAAATGCGGGGCTGGTTTTGCTATCGCCCGTCCAGAATCGGCTTGGAACCCGATGCGCTAATCAGGCGCCCCGCCCGGCGGCACCGCCGGGCAGCCCCCGACCGCTCCGTGGGCGGGGGCTGCCCTCGGCGTGATGCATTCAAAGTGTCGTCACGCCCGAAACGCCTCGTCCACCGGCGTCTGCAGACCGGTGACCAGCGCGTTGGTCTGGGTCGCCATGCCGATCACGGCGAGCAACTCGCCATGCATCTCGGGCGTCATCCCCTTGGCGCGCGCCGCCGCTGTGTGCGAATGCACGCAATAGGAACAGCCATTGGCGGTCGAGACCGCGACATAGATCATTTCCTTGACCAGCGGGTCCAGCGCACCGGGCGCCATCACCACCTTGAGACGGTCCCAAGTGGCGCGCAGCAGTGCTGGGTCATGCGCCAGCGCACGCCAGAAATTGTTGATGAAATCCGTCCGCCGCAGCGCGCGGATTTCCTCGAAGACGGCCAGCGCCTCGGCGCTGACCTCCTCGTCCGACAAGAGCGGAACCGTTCCCATCAGATCATCCCGAAGATGCGGGCCGGCCCGCCCGATCCGCCGCGGTGGGCAGGCGCGCCCACCACCAGTGTCGCGCCGGTCGCCGGCATCTGGTCCAGGCCCTTCAGGCATTCGATGCCATAGCGGTTTGTCGGCAGCCAGGCGTAATGGGTGGCGAAATCGGCTGACGGCCCATGGTCCAGCGACAGCGTGTCGACGGCGATCGCGACCGCGCCGGTGTCCTCGATCAGCATCTGCGCCGCCTCGACGTGGAAACCGGGGAAATGCATCTTTCCTTCGGTGTCGGCGTTGCGGAACCCTTCTCCGACGGCCTTGTGGTCCCAGCCTGAATGCATCGCCACGCAGGCTCCGTCGGGAATGTCCCCGTTGGTGGCGATCCAGGCCTTCAGGTCGTCGGGCGTGACCTGGGTATCGGCGTCCTCTGCCGCACGGGCGGCAATGTCGATCACCGCCAGCGGACAGACCAGATTGCTCACCGGAATTTCGTCCACCGACATCCCGTCGGCGGAAAAATGCAGCGGCGCGTCCACATGGGTTCCCGTGTGTTCGTTCACCATCACCTTGAAAAGGTTGAAGCCGTTGTCGGCGAAATTGAACTGCTGTTCCATCTCGATCCCCGGCACCCCGAAATAGGTCGGGAAAGCGGCATCATAGTTGTGGGTCATGTCCACCACGCCGCCATGCCCCGCGGCCATCGCGGGGCTGGTGCGCCCGAGCGTTGCCGCCGTTCCCGCCACAGCCGCTGCTGCGCCGGCGGTAAAAAAGGACCGGCGCGACAGCATCCTGTCTTTCACCGCATTCATCACGCAAATGTCACACATCTTGTTTCTCCCTGGTCTGGATTTCCGGCTTCGGGCGGAGACGCCCTGGATCAGCCTAGCACGATCGCAAAAATCTCAATCCAGTTTTCCCATGACCTCCTGCTCGAACCCGAACACCCTCCGGGCGCCGGTCAGCGGGATCAGCCGCACCTTGCGCCGCTGGCCAGGTCCTGGCCGCCGATGGCGGGTTCGAGGCGACAGGCATCGGCCTGCCCAGCCTGCGCCTCTAGCTGGGCTCCGTGTGACTTGGGGCTCCGCCCCAAACCCCGGAGTATTTCCGGC
>NZ_JASNJE010000024.1 GCF_030164465.1 Sedimentitalea xiamensis | reverse complement strand
CTTCGTTATAGGCTGGCCAGTTCCTGGTCTTGTAGGTCGGTGGTGTCGGTCTGCTCATTCATCCCAGCTACCACGCTGGATTCACGAGATGAATCCCACACGGAATTTGTGCAACAGAGCCCTTTTATTCCGGAAAGATGTCTCGGCGTATTTTAAGTAAGCTACTGTAATCAAGCTATAAATCAAGACTCCCGCAGACACCAGAAGGTGCCGCAATCGAAAATCGCGATTCCAGAATAAAAGGTTTCGCTTCATCTCGGCGCAGGAGTCAGCGATTTTCAATGGATCGGCACCATGCGACGGCCTGTTTCGCTCAATAATCGGGCAGGTGCGAACGATATGCGCAAAAAATAGACGAATATCCCGACCGAGATGTCCGAATCCGCAGCCTTCTATTGCGCCGATGCTGCGGGGCAGCACTGTTGCGGGTGTCCATCCCGCGACAAGACGCTCGAAAAGGGATCGGGTGTGTGGCGACCACAGACGTGGAAATCGAACGGCCGCCACACGGTTGCAACATTAACGTTGCAGGGCAGATCTAGGCCCGCCTCGTGCGCTGCGCAAGGCCGGGTGGGGGGTGGCCCTGCATGGAGGAATTCCATGACCCTGACGAAAACCGCTCTGGCCGCGGCGCTCGCCCTTGGCGCGCTGACTGTGCCCGCCTTCGCCGCCGATCCGATCAAGATCGGCGTCCTGCATTCGCTGTCGGGCACGATGGCGATCTCGGAAACCACGCTCAAGGACACGATGCTGATGCTCATCGAGGAGCAGAACAAGAAGGGCGGGATCCTTGGCCGGCCGATCGAGGCCGTGGTGGTCGATCCGGCGTCGGACTGGCCGCTCTTCGCCGAAAAGACCCGCGAGCTGCTCAGCGTCGAAGGCGTCGACGTGATCTTCGGCTGCTGGACCTCGGTCAGCCGTAAATCGGCGTTGCCGGTGCTCGAGGAACTGAACGGGCTGATGTTCTACCCGGTCCAGTACGAGGGCGAGGAAAGCTCGAAAAACGTGTTCTATACCGGCGCCGCGCCGAACCAGCAGGCAATTCCGGCAACGGATTACTTCCTCGACGAACTCGGGGTCGAGAAATTCGCGCTGCTGGGCACCGACTATGTCTATCCGCGCACCACCAACAACATTCTCGAAAGCTATCTCAAGAGCAAGGGCATCGCGGATGAGGACATCTTCGTGAACTACACGCCCTTCGGCCATTCCGACTGGTCCAAGATCGTTGCCGATGTGGTGGCGCTCGGCGCCGACGGCAAGAAGGTTGGGGTGATCAGCACCATCAACGGCGACGCCAATATCGGCTTCTACAAGGAACTGGCCGCCGCCGGCGTGTCCGCAGATGACATTCCCGTCGTGGCCTTCTCGGTCGGCGAAGAGGAACTTTCGGGCCTCGACACCACCAACCTCGTCGGCCACCTCGCCGCCTGGAACTACTTCCAGTCCGCCGACAGCGATCTGAACGACGAATTCATCGCCCAGTGGAAGGCCTTCGCTGGCGAAGATCGCGTCACCAACGACCCGATGGAAGCCCACGTCATCGGCTTCAACATGTATGTCAAGGCGGTCGAGGCGGCCGGCTCCACCGATGTCGACGCAGTGCGTGAGGCGATGTACGGCATCCAGGTGCCCAACCTGACCGGCGGCACCGCCGAGATGCTGGTCAACCATCACCTGACCAAGCCGGTGCTGATCGGTGAAATCCAGGCAGACGGTCAGTTCGACATCATCAGCCAGACCGCGGAAGTTCCCGGCGATGCCTGGACCGACTACCTTCCGGAATCCGCCGTGCTCAAGTCCGACTGGAAGACCCTGGATTGCGGCATGTACAACACCCAGACAGAGACCTGCGTGCAGACCCTGTCCAACTACTGATCCCGTATCCGGAACGCGAGAGGGGGCATCGTCCCCTCTCCAGCAAGGCAGCCCTCCATGCGCTATCTCCGTGCGGCCCTCGCCGGCCTGATCCTGCTCGCCGTGCCGCTTGTCGCGCAACAGGCGCCCGAGTCCGGGACCCCGGTGCAGGATCTGCTCCAGACCCATGCGGACCAGATCGCCAAGAGTTCGCGAAGGACCATCCAGCCGGTCATCGACGCGCTGGTCGCCAGCGGGTTGCCGCAGATCGAAACGGTGCTCGCCACCTGGCAGGCCCGCGAGATCTGGCAGCGCGAATCCGACGGGCTGTTCTTTGCCGCCACCGAGACCGACAACAGCCTCTTTGAACTGACCGATTTCGACACCGGCGAACCCATCGGCGCATTTCCCAGGGACGGGCTGGCACAGGTCAAGCCCAACAGCGGCGTGCAGGGGCTGATCGCCACCGCGCTGGTGCAGTTTCAACTGAACAGCCCTGATCCCGCGCAGCGTCGCCAGGCGCTCGACTCGCTGGCACGCGCGCCCGATGCCACGCTGCTGGCACCTTTGCGCGCTTCGATCGAGCCGGAAACCGATCCCGACATCAGGGCGCGCAAGCAGCGGCTGGCGACGCTCCTGACCATCGCCCATGACAGCAACGAGGCGGCGCGTATCGCCGCGATTGCCGAGGTTTCGGGCGATCTGTCGGTCGATGTGCGCGCGACCCTCAATCCGCTTCTCAGCACCCACCGGACCTTTGCCGCGGCCGACGCGCCCCTCGCCGGGGATCAGAACGTCGCCCGCACCCTGGTGCCGGGCCGCGATATCCCCGTGACCGAGGCTTACGCCCTGCTGGTCGCGGCCGGCGATGCGCCGGCCCTGGTCAGCGAAGGCGCGATCCGCGAGGCGCTCGCGGTGAACATCGCCGAGGGACGGGTCGGCGGCGTGCCGATCGCCGCGCTCTCGGACCCCGAGGCGCGCAACCGCGCCTATGACGCGCTGGCCGCCGCCGGCGCGGTGCCGCCGCGTGTCGATACCGCTGAGCGCGACGCCTCGCTCGCCGCCCACCGGTTCTATGATGTCTACGACGAACCCTCCGCCGCCCTCACCGACGCGGCGCAACAGGCGCTGGGCTCGATTGAAACCCGCGTCGGCATCAACCAGGCGCTGGATCTCGGGCTCGACGCGCTGTCGCTGGCCTCGATCTATTTCCTTGCCGCCATCGGCCTCGCCATCACCTTCGGCGTCATGGGCGTGATCAACATGGCGCATGGCGAATTCATCATGATGGGCGCCTATACCGGCTATGTCGTGCAGCAGGTCATTCCCGACTACACCGTGTCGATTCTCGTCGCCCTGCCGCTGGCCTTTGCCGTCACCTTCGCCGCCGGGGTCGCGATGGAGCGGCTGGTGATCCGCCATCTCTATCACCGCCCGCTGGAAACCCTGCTCGCCACATTCGGCATCTCGATCGCGCTGCAGCAGATCGCCAAGAACATCTTCGGCACCCAGGCCCGGCCGCTGACCTCGCCCGGCTGGCTCGACGGCGCCTGGGTGCTGAACGATGTGGTGTCGATCAGCTATATCCGCATCGCGATCTTCGTGCTGGCGCTGATCTTCCTGACGCTGTTCCTGTTCATCATGCGCCACACAAGGCTCGGGCTCGAAACCCGCGCCGTGACCCAGAACCCGCGCATGGCCGCCAGCATGGGCATCAACCCGGACCGGGTGAACATGCTCAGCTTCGGGCTCGGCTCCGGCATCGCCGGTGTCGCCGGTGTCGCCATCGGGCTCTACGCCAAGGTCACCTCCGAGCTCGGCCAGGATTACATCGTGCAAAGCTTCATGACCGTGGTGGTCGGCGGCGTCGGCAACATCTGGGGCACGCTGCTGGGTGCCACGATGATCGGCTCGCTGCAAAAGGGGATCGAGTGGCTGAATCCTTCGAATACGCTGGCGGCCCAGACCTACATGATCGTCTTCATCATCATCTTCATCCAGTTCCGCCCGCGCGGCATCATCGCGCTGCGCGGCCGCGCAGCAGGAGACTGAGCCCATGTGTCTTCATCTTTGTGCAAATACTCCGGGGGGTGCCGGGGGCCGGCCCCCCGCCGCGCCGGGAGGCAGACGATGACCCGCTCCTTCTTCGCCCGCCACCCCTCGGTCCTGGTGTTCATCGCCTGCCTCGCCTTCTTCACCCTGCTGGTCACCATCCTGTCCGAAGGGCTGGGCATCGGCGTGATCTCGACCTCCTTCGTCAAGACCCTGGGCAAGACGCTCTGCCTCTGCCTCGTCGCCATCGCCATGGATCTCGTCTGGGGGTATGCGGGCATCCTCAGCCTCGGCCACATGGCGTTCTTCGGGCTCGGCGGCTACATGATCGGCATGTGGCTGATGTACGAGCGCACCCGCGACATCGTGGTCACCTCGCTGGCCGATGTGGAAATTCCGCCGACCCCTCAGGAGATCAGCGATGCCATCGGCAACCAGATCTTCGGCGTCGTCGGCAGTTCCGATTTCCCGGCGGTCTGGGCCTTCGCGCCCAGCCTGCCGGCGCAGCTGGCGCTGGTGGTGTTGGTACCGGGCCTCTTGGCGCTGGTCTTCGGCTGGCTCGCCTTCCGCAGCCGGGTCACCGGGGTCTATCTCTCGATCCTGACCCAGGCGATGACGCTGGCGCTGGCGCTCTACCTGTTTCAGAACGACAGCGGGCTGCGCGGCAACAACGGGCTCTCGGGCCTGCAGAACCTGCCGGGCGCGGATACCATCCCGCAATCCCTGATCTCGCTCTGGTTCCTCTGGGGTTCGGCGCTGGCGCTCGGGCTCGGCTACCTGCTGCTGGCCTGGGTGGTGTCGGGCAAGTTCGGCAGCGTGATCCGGGGCATCCGCGATGACGAGGCGCGGGTGCGTTTCCTCGGCTACTCGGTCGAAGGCTACAAGCTCTTCGTCTTCGTGCTGACCGCGGTGATCGCGGGCATCGCCGGGGCGCTCTATTATCCGCAGGCGGGCATCATCAACCCGGCGGAACTGGCCCCGATCGCCTCGGTCTACCTCGCGGTCTGGGTCGCCATCGGCGGGCGCGGGCGACTCTACGGCGCGGTGATCGGTGCCGCCTTCGTCTCGCTGGTCTCGACCTGGTTCACCTCCGGGCAGGTGCCGCCGGTCGATCTCGGTTTTTACACCATCAACTGGGTCGACTGGTGGCAGGTGGTGCTGGGACTCAGCTTCGTGCTGGTCACGATCTATGCGCCCAAGGGCATCGCCGGGCTGTTCGACCTGGCTGCCGGCCGTTTCCCGCCCCGCCGCCACGGCGCCGCCCTCGGCCCCGATGACGGCGCCCTGCGCGAAAAGGAGGCCGAAGAATGAGCACGCTTCTCGAGGTCTCCGGCGTCTCGGTGACGTTCGACGGGTTCAGGGCGATCAACAACCTGTCCTTCCAGATCGGCAAGGCGGAACTGCGGGCGATCATCGGGCCGAACGGCGCCGGCAAGACCACCTTCATGGATATCGTCACCGGCAAGACCCGCCCCGACACGGGGCGTGTGATCTGGGGCGACAAGTCGGTGTCGCTCCTCAAGATGAGCGAGGCGCAGATCGCCCGCGCCGGTGTCGGGCGCAAGTTCCAGCGCCCGACCGTGTTCGAGGACCAGAGCGTGTTCGACAACCTGCTCCTGGCGCTGAAGAAGGATCGCGGCCCGTTCCCGGTGCTGTTCTACCGCAGCTCGGCGCGCGACCGGGAAAGGGTCGAGGAACTGGCGGGCGAGATTGGGCTCGCCGACCAGCTGCCACGCAAATCCGGCGAACTCAGCCACGGGCAGAAACAATGGCTCGAGATCGGTATGCTCCTGGCGCAGGATCCGCAGCTCCTCCTGGTCGACGAACCGGCGGCGGGCATGACGCTCGAGGAACGCGAACACACCACCGACCTGCTGGTGCAGGCGGCGAAAACCCGCGCCGTGGTGGTGGTCGAACATGACATGGAATTCGTGCGCCGGCTGAACTGCAAGGTCACCGTGCTGCACGAGGGCGCGGTGCTGGCCGAGGGCGGGCTCGACCATGTCACCGCCAACAAGGACGTCATCGACGTCTATCTGGGGCGCTAGTAGAATGCTGAAGATCGACAATCTTTCCCTGCATTATGGCGGATCGCAGATCCTTCATGACATCAGCATGACCGCCGAGGTCGGGCAGGTCACCTGCGTCATGGGCACCAATGGCGTCGGCAAGACCAGCCTGCTCAAGGCGATCTCGGGCACCCATCCCCGGTCCGCCGGCAGCCTCGAACTCGACGGCGAGCCGCTCGGCGTGCTGCCGGGCCATGCGATGGCGCGGCACGGGGTCGGCTATGTGCCGCAGGGGCGGGACATCTTCCAGCTTCTGACCGTGCGCGAGAATCTCGAAACCGGCTATGCCTGCCTGCCGCGCGGCGAACATTTCGTGCCTGACGAGATCTATGACCTGTTCCCGGTGCTCAGGGACATGACCGCGCGGCGCGGCGGCGACCTATCGGGCGGCCAACAGCAGCAGCTGGCCATCGCCCGCGCTTTGATCACGAAACCCAAGCTGCTGCTGCTGGACGAACCCACCGAAGGCATCCAGCCCAACATCATCCAGCAAATCGGCCGCGTGATCGAATACCTGCGCGACCGTGGTGACATGGCTATCGTGCTGGTCGAACAGTATTTCGACTTTGCCTACCAGCTTGGCGATCGGTTCGTGATCCTGCGCCGCGGCGCGGTGATCGACCGGGGCGACAAGACAACGCTCGGCCGCGACGATCTGGTGGCTGCGGTTTCGGTCTGATTTTTATTCGGTTGCGGCCACGCATTTTTGTGGAATAGGGTTTCGCATAGTGAAATCCGGGATTCGCCCATCCTGTCGAACGGGCCTGCCTGAAGCCGGTGACGGACCGCGGTTGTGACGCAAGGTTCGCAACTTGCGGGTTTGCATGGGCGCGGTTCCGGGGATTACAAACCAACAGCGCAAAGGCTGCGCGGGATCATCTCAAGGGAGGGGGCTGATGACAGACGCCATCGGATACGAACGCATTGGGGACATCGCCATTCTGAAGGCGCAGAACCCGCCTGTGAACGCTTTGGGATACGACGTGCGGGTCGGCCTGATGGACGGAATCGCCCGCGCCGAAACCGACGGGGCCAAGGCGGTGCTGATCTATGGCGAGGGTAACACCTATTTCGCCGGGGCCGACATTCGCGAATTCGGCCAGAAGCCCAAGGCGCCCGGCCTGCCCGAGGTCTGCGACCGGATCGAAGCCTCGCCGCTGTTGGTGGTGTCGGCCATGCACGGCACGGCGCTCGGCGGCGGGCTGGAGGTGGCGCTGTCCACCCATTACCGCATCGCCGTGCCTTCCGCGCGCGTCGGTCTGCCCGAGGTTCTGCTCGGGATCCTGCCCGGCGCAGGCGGCACCCAGCGCCTGCCCCGCGTTGCGGGAACAGAAGCCGCGCTCGACCTGATCATCACGGGCCGCCACATCAAGGCGGACGAAGCGCTGAAACTTGGCGTCATCGACAGGATCGAGGATGGAGCGCCGCGCGATATCGGGTTGGCCTATACACGGGAACTGCTGGACCAGGGCGCGCCGCGCCGTCCGGTCAGCGAGATGGATGCGCCTGCGCCGGTCGATTTCGACGCGGTCTATGATTCCGTGCTGAAAAAGGGCCGGGGCCAGATTTCGCCCGCCACCGCCGTGCGGGCGGTGCAGGCGGCGGCCGAACTGCCCTTTGCCGAGGGCATGAAGCGGGAACGCGAACTGTTCATGGACCTGATGAACACCGATCAGCGCGAGGGGCTGATTCACGCCTTCTTCTCCGAACGCGCTGTGGGCAAGCTGCCCGAACTGAAAGGCGTGGAACCGCGCCCGCTGTCCGCTATCGGCGTAATCGGCGGTGGCACCATGGGTGCCGGCATCGCCACTGCTGCGCTGCTGTCGGGGCTGACCGTCACCATGCTGGAAATGACGCCCGAGGCGGCGGAGGCCGCGAAAGGCCGGATCGCGGGCAATCTGCAGGGCGCGCTGAAACGCGGCAAGATCAGCCCCGAGAAATTCGAGGCCCTGACCGAAAAGGCCCTCACTCTGGCCACCGATTACGGCGCGCTGAAAGACGCGGATCTGGTCATCGAGGCGGTGTTCGAGGAAATGGAGGTCAAGAAAAAGGTCTTCACCCAGCTCGACGCGGTCGCGAAACCCGGCGCGGTGCTGGCCACCAACACCTCCTATCTCGACGTGAACCAGATCGCCGCCGTCACCTCCCGCCCGGCCGACGTGATCGGGCTGCATTTTTTCTCGCCCGCGCATGTGATGAAGCTGCTCGAAGTGGTGGTGGCCGATCGGACCGCGCCCGATGTGGTGGCGACCGGCTTTGCCCTCGGCAAGCGGCTGGGCAAGATCAGCGTACGCGCCGGGGTTTGCGACGGGTTCATCGGCAACCGGATCCTCTCGACCTACCGCACATGCGCCGATCACATGATCCTGGACGGCGCCAGCCCCTACCAGATCGACAAGGCGCTGGAGGATTTCGGTTTCGCCATGGGACCCTTCGCGGTCGCCGATCTCGCCGGGCTCGACATCGGCTGGGCGGTGCGCAAGAGGAAGCGCGCCGAGGGGCTGGATCCCCGAGCGCGCGACAGTTCCTATGCGGACACGCTTTGCGAGGGCGGCCATTTCGGCCAGAAGACCGGCAAGGGCTACTACGACTATGCCGCCGGGCCGCGCTCGCGGGTGCCCAATCCTGACGTTCTGCCCCTGATCGAGGCCGAACGCGCCGCACAGGGCCTCGCCCCGCGCGCGTTCACCGACGAGGAAATCGTGCGCCGTTACATGGCGGCGATGGTTAATGAAAGCGCCAAGGTCGTGGGCGAGGGCATCGCCCGGCGTCCGCTCGACGTGGATATGACCCTGCTGTTCGGCTACGGCTTCCCGCGCTATCGCGGCGGGCCGCTGAAATGGGCCGACCTTCAGGGGCTGCCCGGCCTGCTGGAGGACATCAAGTCCTATGCGAAAGAAGATCCGTATTTCTGGGAACCCGCGCCGCTGCTCGAACAACTCGTGGCCGAAGGGCGCAATTTCGATGATCTGAACAAGGAGGCTGCCGCATGAAACAGGCTGTCATCGTGTCCGCCGCCCGCACCGGGCTGGCCAAATCCTTCCGTGGCTCCTTCAACATGACCCATGGCGCGACCATGGGCGGCCATGCGGTCGCCGCCGCCGTGCAGCGCGCCGGAATCGACCCGGCCACGATCGAGGACTGCGCCATCGGCTGCGGCTATCCCGAGGGCGAGACCGGCAGCAATATCGCCCGCCAGATCGCCATCCGGGCCGGGCTCCCCGTCACCGCGTCCGGCATGACGGTCAACCGGTTCTGTTCGTCCGGATTGCAGACCGTGGCGCTGGCGGCCAACGCGATCACCACGGAAGGCGCCGGACCGATGGTGGCCGGCGGCGTCGAAAGCATCTCCATGGTGCAGCCCAAGGCGCGACGTGCCGAGGAAAGCTGGATCGCCGAACACAAGCCCGCGATCTACATGGCGATGATCGAAACCGCCGATATCGTGGCCGAACGCTACGGCATCAGCCGCGAGGATCAGGACGCATACGGCCTGCGCAGCCAGCAGCGCATTGCGGCGGCGCAGCAGGCCGGGTTGTTCGACGACGAGATCGTGCCGATGCAGGCCACCATGGCGATGAAGGACAAGGAGAGCGGCGAGATATCGCTGCAAGAGGTCACGGTGGACCGCGACGAGTGCAACCGCCCGAA
The DNA here is from genome assembly GCF_030164465.1 of Sedimentitalea xiamensis. Classification (GTDB taxonomy): domain Bacteria; phylum Pseudomonadota; class Alphaproteobacteria; order Rhodobacterales; family Rhodobacteraceae; genus Sedimentitalea; species Sedimentitalea xiamensis. The sequence goes on along the minus strand of NZ_JASNJE010000024.1, from coordinate 61,749 downwards.
CACCGCGATCGAGGGCCTGCGGGGCCTTGGCCCGGTGCGCGAGGGCGGCTTTGTCACCGCCGGCAACGCGAGCCAGCTGTCGGATGGCGCGGCGGCGCTGGTGCTGATGGAAAGCCGCGATGCGGAAAGGCAGGGCCTGGCGCCGATGGGTGCGTTCAAGGGCTTTTGCGTCGCGGGGTGTGAGCCCGACGAGATGGGCATCGGTCCCGTCTTCGCGGTGCCGCGCCTGCTGGAGCGGCACGGGCTGAAAGTGGACGATATCGACCTCTGGGAGCTGAACGAGGCCTTCGCGAGCCAGGCGCTCTATTGCCGGGACCGGCTGGGCATCGATGACGCGAAATGCAACGTCAACGGCGGTTCCATCGCCATCGGCCATCCCTTCGGCATGACCGGCGCGCGCATGGTCGGGCACCTGATGCGCGAAGGCAGGCGGCGCGGCGCGAAGCTGGGCGTCGTCACAATGTGTATCGGCGGCGGCATGGGCGCTGCCGGATTGTTCGAGATCTACTGAAGGCGGAGGCGTACGCCCCGCCCATCGAGGGCCGGGCGCACACGGTCCGGCACGGGGTGCCGGACGTCGCCAGACCCTGTCGTTGTGCAATGAGAGGAGAGCACAAATGGACCTGAGCTATTCCCCCGAGGAAATCGCCTTTCGCGACGAGGTGCGCGCCTTTCTGGACGAGAAGCTGCCCAAGGACCTGGCTGAGAAGATCCGCCGCGGCGGTCATCCGGACAAGGCCGAGCAGGAACAGTGGCACGCGATTCTGAACGTACGCGGCTGGCTGGCCCCGAACTGGCCCAGGGAATTCGGCGGGGCCGAATGGAACGCGGTGCAGCGCCATATCTTCGAGGAGGAATGCGCCTTTGCCAGCGCGCCGCGCATCGTGCCTTTCGGCCTGTCGATGCTGGCCCCGGTGCTGATGAAATTCGGCAGCAAGGAACAGTGCGGCCACTACCTGCCGCGCATTCTGGACGGCACCGACTGGTGGTGCCAGGGCTATTCCGAGCCGGGTGCGGGCTCCGATCTTGCCTCGCTCAAGACCCGCGCGGTACGAGAGGGCGACCATTACATCGTCAATGGCCAGAAGACCTGGACGACGCTGGGCCAGTATGCCGACTGGATCTTCTGCCTCGTGCGCACCGACCCCAATGTCAAGCAGCAGGAGGGTATTTCCTTTCTGCTGATCGACATGAACACGCCCGGCGTCGAGGTGCGGCCGATCATCCTTCTGGACGGCACGCATGAGGTCAACGAGGTCTGGTTCACCGACGTCAAGGTTCCGGTCGAGAACCTCGTCGGCGAGGAGAACAAGGGCTGGACCTATGCCAAGTATCTCCTGACCCACGAGCGCACCAACATCGCAGGCGTCGGGTTTTCCGAGGCCGGTCTGGCCTCGGTCAAGCGGATGGCCCGCGCCGAGATGTCCGGCGGCAAGCCGCTCGCCGTCAATCCGCATTTCGCCGCGCGCGTCGCCAAGGTCGAAATCGACCTGATGGCCATGGCCACCACCAACCTGCGCATCATCTCCAAGGCCGCGGTCGGGCAGGCGCCCGGCGTCGAGGCGTCGATGCTCAAGGTCAAGGGCACGATCATTCGGCAAGAGATCAACGATCTCGCCCGCCGCGCCGCCGGACCCTACGCGATGCCGTTCGCTTCCGAACTGGTCGAGGGTGACAACGATCCGATCGGGCCGGACTATGCTGGACCCGTCGCGGCCAAGTATTTCAACAACCGCAAGCTGTCGATCTTCGGTGGCTCCAACGAGATCCAGCGCGGGATCATCGCCAAAGTGAAGATGGGAGGCTGAGAAATGAATTTCGACCTGACCGAAGAGCGGCAGATGTTGCAGGACAGCCTGCGACGCTTTCTCAAGGACCGCTACACCACGGACACCCGCAACAGGATCATCGACTCGGACACCGGCATGAGCGACGAGATCTGGACCGCGCTGGCCGAGCTGGGCGTGATCGGCGCGCTCTTTGCCGAGGAACAGGGCGGTTTCGGCGGCGCCGGGTTCGATATCAGCACCGTGTTCGAGGAACTGGGCCGCGCGGGCGTGGTCGAACCGTTTCTCGACACTGCGATCCTGGGCGGCGGGCTGATCGCCGCGCTGGGGGATGATGCGCAGAAACAGATGGTCGAAGAGGTGATCGGCGGCGGCCTGCACCTCGCCTTCGCCCATGGCGAGCCGACCAGCCGCTATGACCTCAGCCGCGTCGAGACCAGCGCCAAATCCGACGGTGACGGGATCGTGCTCAATGGGCGCAAGGCCGTGGTCGTCAATGCCGAGGCGGCGGGCCGGATCATCGTGTCTGCCCGCGAAAGCGGCGATGCGGGTGACGAGGCGGGGATTTCCCTGTTCCTCGTGCCCGCGGGCACCGATGGCATGACCCTGCGCGGCTATCCGCTGATGTCGGGCGGCCGCGCCGCCGAGGTGACGCTGGACGAGGTGCGCCTGCCGGGCTCGGCCCGGCTTGGTGCTGCGGGCGCGGCCTTCCCAGCCATCGCGGCGCAGGTCGCCGCCGCCAACGTGGCGCTGGCGGCGGAGGCGATGGGCGCGATGGAAACCGCGGTCGAACTGACGCGGGAATATCTCATGACCCGCAAGCAGTTCGGCCGCCCCATCGGCACCTTCCAGGCGCTGGCGCATCGCTATTCGGACCTGCTGATCGAGATGGAGCAGGCGCGTTCCGCCGTCATCAACGCCGCCGGCCATTTTGCCGATCCCGCGCGCGAACGCGACCGCCATATCGCCAGCGCCCGCAACCTGATCGGGCGCGTCGGGCGGCTGGTGGCCGAGGAGAGCATCCAGATGCACGGCGGCATCGCGATGACCCAGGAATACGAACTGGCCCATATCGCCAAGCGCATCGTGATGACCGATCATCGCCTGGGCGACACAGACTACCACCTGGAACGGTTCATTGACCTCAGCGCCGCCTGAAGCACCGGTCGCGCCCGGCAGCGGCGCCCATGACCTCGTCGGCTATGACGTCGACCTGTCTGCGGGCGACGGCACCGCGCGGGTGGTGCTGGACCTCGCGCCCAAGCACCTGAACCGCAACGGCAGCCTGCACGGCGGCATCATCGCCATGATGCTGGACGCGAGCGCCGGCTTCGCCGCGTCGCTGGCGGGGGGACCGGATCTGGTCCCGGTGGTCACGGTGGCGCTCAACACGCAATACCTCGCCCCGGCCATATCCGGCCGGGTCACGGCGACCGGCCATGTCAAGCAGGCGGGCCGGTCGATCTGCTATGCCGACGCAGACCTGCGCGACGCGGCGGGCAAGTTGCTCGCCACCGGCAACGGGGTGTTCAAATACATGCGCAAGGAGGGCGGCACATGACTCTGGCGCGGGTGGACGATCTTGGCGACCGGCTGGTCGTCGTCAACATGAACGCGGCCCGGCGCGGTGCGTTGTCGCCGGATCTCTACGCGGCGATTGCCGAGGCCATGGCCCGCGCGCAGGACCCCAGGATCCGCGCCGTGATCCTGACCTCCGAAGGCGGTTTCTTCTGCGCCGGCGGCGATCTCAACGTGTTGATCGAGCGGCGCAAGCTGACCGAAGCGGAACGCCGCGCCAAGGTCGACGACCTGCATGACCTCGTGCGCGCCATCCGCGCCTGCCCGGTGCCGGTGATCGCATCCGTCGAAGGCGGGGCCGCCGGGGCAGGGGCGTCGCTGGCGCTGGCCTGCGACCTGATCGTTGCCGCAGAGGGCGCGAAATTCACCGCCGCCTATGTCAAGGCGGGGCTGGTGCCCGATGCCGGGCTGACCTCGGCGCTGGCCCGGATGCTGCCGCGCCCGCTGGCGATGGAGATGTGCCTGCTCGCCCGTCCCGTCACCGCGGAACGCCTAGCCGTGCTCGGTGCGGTCAACACGGTCGCGCCTGCGGGCCGGTGTGATGCCGAGGCACATGCGCTCGCCGACGCGCTCGCCGCCGGGCCGCGTGACGCGCAGGGCACGATCCGTGGTCTCGTCGCCGCTGCCTATGAAACCCCGGAAACCACGCAGCTCGATGCCGAACGTAACGCCATGGCCCGCGCCGCCGGCGGTCCCGAAGCCGCCGAGGGCATCGCGGCCTTCCTGGAGAAACGCAAACCGAGGTTCTCTCGATGACCGGACGCTGGCACGACTATCTCGATCACCAGGCCGCCACCCGTCCCGATGCCCCGGCGCTGGCGGATTCCATCGGATCGCGTTGGAGCTACGGCGACCTGTCCGAAGCTGTGGACGATCTGAAGGACCGGCTTTCGGGCAAGGGCGTGCAACCCGGCGATCGGGTTCTGATCCTTGCCGAGAACTGCGCCCCTGCGGTTGCCGCGCTCTTTGCCTGTTCGCGGCTCGGCGCGGTGGCGATCCCGGTGAACGCCCGGCAGACCGAAACCGAAATCTCCCGCGTCGCGGCCCACGCCCAGCCCGCCGCCGTTCTGTTCACCGCCAAGGCGTCGCCCGACGCCGCCGCCCATGCCGACCGGATGCAGGCCACGGACATTTCAGGAAAGTTCGGCGACCTGCGCCTTGCGCAACCCTATCCGAGCGCCCCCGACGAGGCGCGCGACGTCGCCGTCATTCTCTACACCACCGGCACCACCGGAGAACCCAAGGGCGTCATGCTGACCCATGCCAACATGCTGTTCGGGGGAAAGGAGTCGGCCGGGATCCGCCACATGGTGCCCGATGACGTGATCTATGGCGTGCTGCCGATCACCCATGTCTTCGGCCTCGCCTCGATCGTCACGGCGGTGATGTATGTCGGCGCCTTCATCCGGTTCGAACCGCGGTTTTCCGCGGCCAGGCTCTATGCGGCCCTGATCGACGGCGTGACGCTGCTGTCCGCGGTGCCGCAGATGCACGCACATCTCATGCAATATGCCAAGGAGCAGGGCCACGACCGCCTGCCCAGCGACACCCTGCGCTTCGTCACCTCGGGCGCCGCGCCCCTGGACCCGGCGTGGAAACGCAAGGCCGAGGCCTTTTACGGCGTCGCCCTGCAGAACGGCTATGGCATGACCGAAACCACCGCCGGAGTCTGCGTGACCCAGAATGAACTGGGCGATCCGGACATCTCTACCGGCCCGCCGATGCCTGGCTGTGAGATCCGCATCGACGCCAGCGTCACCGGCGGTACCGACGACAGCGGCGAGGTGCTGGCGCGCGGCCCCAATGTCATGAAAGGCTATTACAAGAACCCCGAAGCCACCGCCGCCGCGCTGGACGCCGACGGCTGGCTGCATACCGGCGATCTCGGGCGCATAGACGACGCCGGCCGGCTGCACATTCTCGGGCGCACCAAGGAACTCATCATCCACGGCGGTTTCAACGTCTATCCCCCCGAGGTCGAGGCGGCGCTGAACGATCATCCGCAGGTCATCCAGTGCGCCGTGGTGGGCCGCACCGTGAATGGCGACGAACAGGTGCTGGCCTTCGTGCAGGCCGCGCCCGATGACCTTCCCGATCCAGAGGCTTTGCGCGCCTTCGCCGCCGAACGGCTCGCCGGCTACAAGCGCCCCGCCCGCATCATCGTCGCCACCGATCTGCCCGCCGCCCCGACGGGCAAGATCCTGAAACACAAGCTGATCGCCCATTTCGCCGATCGGCTGGACTGACGCGGGCGATCAGTCGGGCACACCCCACCAGCGCAGCGTCCTGACCAGATGGGCGCGGATCGCGGCCAAAGCCGCGTCCGCATCGCGTGCTTCCGGCGCGGCCATGATGTCGAGGTGTTCGTCCATCGCCGACGCGATCCGGTCGGCCAGATCCGGGGTCGCCGATCATTTTCAGGAATTTCCTGAAATCCCATTCGTGTATAGTCATCATTGTGGCATTCTATCGGGCATGTCGGGCGGAATTTCTGAAATTCTGCAACGATAGAATGCGACGGGCCGCTTCCCTCGCGGCGGCACGAAATTCGGCAAGGTCCGGCCTTCTTCAAGGGGCGGGGCCTGTTTCAGGAAGATGGGCCGGCTCCGCGCGGGATCCGCCAGCCAGATCTAAAAGATGGGATGGAGATTCATGGACAAGACAAATGCCACACACGCGCAGGCTGACCCGCTGCATGCCGATACCGACACGCTGAACCCGGTCCGCAAGGAGGAAAAGACCTGGGGATGGTTCGCGATCTTCAACATCTGGGCCAACGACATCCAGTCGCTCTTTGGCTATTCTCTGGTGGCGTCGCTGTTCATATCCTACGGCGTCAGCGGCTGGACAGCCTTCGCAGCCCTGATCGCGGCCGGACTTCTGGTCATGTTCTTCGTCAACCTGTCCGGGGATGCGGGCGAACGCTACGGCATTCCATACCCGGTATTTGCCCGCGCCAGCATGGGGACGGCGGGGGCGAAGCTTCCGGCGGTGCTGCGCGCCACCGTGGCGGTTTTCTGGTATGGGGTGCAGGTCTATTTCGCCTCCACCGCCGTCGCCCTGCTGATCCGTTCAATCACGGGCATCGCGCCCGGCGCGGAAACGCTCGGCCTGGATGCGATCGACTGGCTGTCGTTCGTGATCGTCTGGGCCTTTCACATCGTGATCTTCTGGCGCGGCATGAACTGGGTGGAAACCTTCCTGAACATCGCCGGTCCCTTCGTCTATGCGGTGATGATCGGGCTCGTGATCGTCCTGTGGGTCAAGTCCGACGGCCAGCTCCTGTCGCAGGCGCAGACGATCTTCGCCAATCCCGAAGCGACCTGGGGCACGGAATTGTCGGGCTTCATCGCGATCATCGGCACGATGGTCGCCTATTTCGCCGCCGTGATGATCAACTTCAGCGACTTTTCCCGCTATGCCAGGGATCGAAAGGCGATGGTGCAGGGCAATCTGGCCGGTCTGCCCTTCAACATGATCCTGTTTTCGGCGCTCGCGCTGCTGACCACCGCCGGGGCCGCAGTGGTCTATGGCGAAAAGATCACCAACCCGACCGAGATCGTGGCGCGCACCGACAGCGTGCTTCTGGGCGTCATCGCCGCCATCACCTTCTTTGCCGCCACCGTGGGCATCAATCTGGTCGCCAACTTCATCCCGGCGGTCAATGGCATCGCCAACCTCGCTCCGAACAGGATCGGGTTCCGCAAGGCCGGTCTCATCACGTCGGGCTTCGCCCTGTTGATCGGCGGGTTGTGGACCAGCTTCATCAGCCAGTTCGGCATCGGCGGTTTCGTGAACACACTGGGCGCGACGCTGGCGCCGCTCTACGGGATCATGATCGTGGACTACTACCTGCTGCGGAAGAAGGAACTCAAGCGCGACGATCTCTATGACATGGACGGCGGCACCTACCATTTCCACAATGGCTGGAACGACAATGCGCTGGTGGCCTTCGGCATTGCGGCCGTGTTCTCGATCGCCACGGTCTGGGTGCCGGCGCTGGTGCAACTGTCCGGCTACGCCTGGATCGTCGGCGCGATTCTCGGCGGGGCGATCTATTACCTGCGCTGCAAGGCGACCCACCTCGTCTGACCGGTGCCAGGGCCTGGCCCGGTCCCGACGGGGACCCGGCCGGGCCTTGCCGTTCAGCCGACACCGCCCGCAAAGCGCCAAGACCCTGCCGCAGAGACATTCTCAAGGCGGTTGTTCTGCCTGTTCCGGTTTGCAGGAAACGGCGGAAACCGTCAGGCATAGACCCCTTCGGCGGCTTCGCGTATGGCGCGGATGTTGACGCCATACGCGTCCGGGGCCGCCGCCGACCCACCCTTGAATACCGCCGATCCGGCCACGAGGACGTCGGCTCCGGCCCGCGCCACCAGCGGCGCGGTGGTCGGATCGACCCCGCCGTCGATCTCGATATGGACGGGCCGGTCGCCGATCATCGCCCGCAGCGACTTCACCTTGTCGATCTGGCTGTGAATGAATTTCTGTCCGCCGAATCCGGGGTTTACGGTCATCACGCAGATCAGGTCCACCATGTCCAGCAGCGGTTCGGCGGCGCTGGCCGGGGTGCCGGGGTTCAGGGCCAGCCCCGCCTTCGCCCCGCTGGCGCGGATCGCCTGCAGCGTGCGGTGGATATGCGGGCCGGCTTCGAGATGGGCGGTGATCACGTCGGCCCCGGCGGCGGCGAAGGCGTCGATATAGGGATCGACCGGCGCGATCATCAGGTGAACGTCCATGACGCCCTGAATATGCTTGCGAATGGCCGCGCATGTGGTGGGACCGAAGGTGATGTTGGGTACGAAATGCCCGTCCATCACATCGACATGCACCCAGTCGGCGCCCTGCGCCTCGATGGCTTCGCATTCGGCGCCGAAATTGGCGAAATCGGCAGACAGGATGGACGGGGCGATCTTGATCTTTCGGTCAAAGGACATGGGACACCTTTCAGGGGTTCATGCTGCAATATAGGCGCGGCGCCGCCCGGAGGGTAGGGCCGTCAGGCACGGTAGAACAGGTAGCGGTCCGGCGCGATCGTGTCCGGTCCCGCGATCCGGGGCAGTCCGACCAGCGGCTGACCGGAGACGATCAGCCCGCCCGGCACCATCAGGCGCGCGATCAGCGGGCTGAGGCGTGCCGCCTCGGCCACGTCTTGTTCCTTGATTCCACTCCCGAAATCGTAGTGCGCCAGGGCAAAGCGCACACCTTCTTCCAGCAGCAGGTTCAGCATCGGTTCGGCCTCGCCCTGCAAGAAATCCTCTGCCGGCGGGGTGCAGGACGGATGGCATTGCAGGATTCGGTCGATCACCCGGATGCGGCGATCCGGCAGGATTTCCCGCAGGTGGTCATAGGTGCGCCCGTTGCCAAGGCCGAGGTCGAGCACCTCTCCCGGCAGATCGGAAATGTCCCGGGCCGCCCAGTTCAACCCGTCGCGTTGCGCGGCAAGGCGGCGCAGCATGGAATCCAGTCGGCTCATGAGGTCGGTCCTTTCAGGGAGGGCATCACAAACGCCGGGCCGGACAGCAACCGGGTCAGCAGCCGGTCGCAAAACGCCCAGATCGCGGCGTCATGGACGAGGTGATGGGTCAGGATGCCATAGGGTTCGGCGGAATCCGCCAGCCCCCTGCGGCGGTCGCCCAACTGCCGGGCAACCTGCGCGATCAGCTTGTCGGGATCGGCCAGGCCTCTGTGTCCCTTCCAGTCGATCGGGTCGAAATGGGTGTTGATGCAGGTCAGGCCCGGCGCGGCTTCGGCCGTGGCGCGCGGCGTGAAGGTGGACAGCCAGCGGTATCCGAGCGCGGCCAGGGACGGCAGCAGCGCCGGGTCGATCCGGTTCCAGGGCGGCACGAACATCGGCACCAGGTCGGTGCCGAACAGGCCGGTCATGCGCCCCAGCCCGGCCTCTGCCTCGGCGCGCATCGGCACCAGCGGCCGGTGGCGTCCGAACTCGGCTTTCTTCTCGCCGCCCGGCGCATGGTTGTCATGCGTCCAGCCATGCACCACCGGCACCAAGCGCGGCGTCAGCGCATCGGCGAGGCCGCCCTCGGCCCGCGCCGGGATCACCGCCAGATGCACCGGCATCCCGAGATTCGCCGCCATCTTGTCCAACCGGGAAAGCGCCGGGGTCGGGGCAATCGCGTCGTCATCGCGCCACCACAGCGGCAGGCGCAACCCAGCCTCGGCCCAGAGGGTCAGTTCGTCGTCCAGAGGGGTCCAGTTCGGGGTCATGTTCTTGCCTGCGCCATCGCGACCGCGATTGCCACGGATTGTGCCGCGCCGTCAAACCGCAAGGATGACGGGCTGCGTTCCGGGGCGGCGATCACCCCGGAAACCGCCTTCGCGAGAGCTTCGGGCGTCAGGTCAGCCGTCCTGAGAACCGTCAGACCCGGCAACTGCGCGAGGCTTTGGGCGCGCAGGGTCTGTTCGACCTCGTTGCCGTCGTCAAAAGGCACGAAAACCGCGGGCGTGCCGGCCTGAAGGATGTCGAGCGCGGTGTTGTAGCCGCAGAGGCTGACCGAAGCAGCGGCACCTGTCAGCATCTGGCGGAAATCCGGTCGGGCGGCTTCTACAATGACGCCGCGCGGGGCGCTGTCCGCGAGGTTCCGTACCCGACCGGCATCCGACCCGCCGACCAGCAGACGCCAGACCCGGTCCGGCATCAGGCGGGCGGCCCGGATCGCGGTTTCAAACAGCGGCGTTCCGACCGCGCCGCCGCCGGCGCTGACCAGTATCTCGCCGGCGCCGGTGCCGTCCGGATGCGGCCCTGCCGGCGGCGGCGCGATGTAGCCGGTATATCGCAGCTTGCCCGCGAGGGCCGGACCGACGGGCCAGCTTTGCTCCAGGGGCACTCCCCCCGGGTCGGAATGCACCAGAACCGCATCGTAGTTTTCAGCGATCATCCGATCCGTGCGTTCGGCCTTGGCCGGAGTGGACGGCGGCGCGAGAATGTCCCGCACCGAGGCCAGCACAAGCGGCTGCCGGGGCAGGCCGCGCACTTGCAGCAACAACGCCTGGAACTCGCCGGACAACACCCGGCGGCCGAAGGGGTAGAGTTCCGTGATCAGAATGTCCGGCATCAATGCCCCGGCGGCCGAGCAGAGCGCATCGCGGCGCGCGTCCAGGAGGCCGGGATCGGCCGCCTGCCCGTCGCGATCCAGCAGCCGCGCGAAATCCACCCCGTCCGACCGGACCGGCGGCAGTTGCAGCAGTTCGGCCCCGCCCAAACCCAGGTCGCGCAGGGGCATTCCGCCGCTGGCCAGCAATACCCGATGCCCGGCATCGGCGAATGCGCGGGCCAGCACCGCCGCCCGGCGCAGGTGCCCGGTGCCCAGCAGATGCGTGACCACGATCATTACTTTCATGGCCGCTGCTCCAGCCGCACCGGGTCCGGATCGGCCCGCAACTTGTCACCGTCGACTGCCATCAGATAAAGACGGTTGCGCTTGATCCGGAACGGCGCATCGCCGTCGAAATCCCAGCCATGCGCCCGCGCCAGCAACACCCGCATGATGCCGATATGGCAGACGGCGACCGCGTCCCGTGTCAACGCCGCCAGCCAGGGCCGCAGACGCGCATCGACATCGGCGGGCGTTTCACCGCCGGGAGCGTGGTAGTCCCACCCCCAATGTTCGATATGGCGGAACCCCGATCGCGGTTCCGCCAGAAGGTCTACGCCCCGCTGGCCTTCCCAATCGCCCCAGTGCATCTCGGTCAGGCTCTCGGCGACGCGCGGCGGGCGGGCGGCGACGATCTCCGCGGTTTCGCGGGCGCGGGACAGCGGGCTTGACCACAGCTCCGCCTCGTCCCACGGGGCGGGAAGACGGAGCTTCGCCATGTCGCGCCGCGCTGCGTCGTCCAGCGGGATGTCGCTGCGGCCCTGGATCCGTCCGGCGCGGTTCCAGGCGGTGTGTCCATGGCGCAGAAGGGCAAGGCGGATCATCGGACGCCTCCGACAAGCGGGGCGACCGCCGACCAGAACCTGTCGCGGGCGCTGCCGAGCAGGTGATCCTGACCGATCCGGCGGCGTGCGGCAGCGCCGCGTGTGCGGCGCAGCGCCGGGTCCGACAGCAGGGCGTCGATGGCCAGCGCCAGGGCCGTGGCGCCGTCTTCGGGCGCCGGATAGGCGCCGGGGGCCAGAACATCGCGCACGCCGGGCCGATCCTGCGCCACGACCGGCAATCCGGCGGCCTGCGCTTCAAGATAGGTCATTCCGAAGGCTTCGTTGACGCCCGGCCAGAAGAACAGGGCGGCCTGTTCATATGCGTCGGCCATGCCGTCCGCGTCCAGTCGGCCGAGAAACCGGACCCTCCCGGCGAACGGCGCCATCAGCGTTTCGACCTCTGCCCGCGCGGGTCCGTCGCCGGCGATCCACAGATGCCAGCCGGGGTCGGTCAGCTGGGCGAGCGTCTCTGCGATGATCGCATAGGAGTCCAGCTTGTCCCGCTGCCGCATCATGCCCGCGGCGAGGATCGGGCGGCCCGTCCCGCCGCAATCGGCCGCTTCGGGCAGGTCGGCGCGCGGCAGGAACGGCGGCAGGCTGACCAGTGTCTGGCCCGGCGGGCGGTCCCGCTTCAGGGTGATGAGATCGTGGGCGGTGACGTGAAAGACCATGTCGGCGGCATCTGTCGCGGCCTCCGCCGCGGCTGCGAACCCCGCCCAGGGGCCGGCCAGCCGCTTTTTCGCCCGACTGGATTCGATCTGAACATAGGGCAGGCCCAGGCGGGCACAGACCGCCGGGCCGATCAGGTCGGGTGCCTTGTAGTAGTTGTGATAGCTCACCCAGAGCATCGGCCTGTCGGACCCGAGCCGGTCGATGAGCCGCGCCGTTTCCCTGCGCGCCAGGTCGCGCAGTTCGGTCTGGCGCAGCGCATCGCCCCGGCCATCGTGAAGCTGAAGCTCGGACACCAGATCCACGGCGACGTCCTCCGTCGCCATGGCGGCCATGAGCGCGCGGCCAAAGGCCCGGTCCCCGGACGGGACCGGATGCGTCGGAGGTTTCATCGGGGCATAGAAGGCGATGCGGCGCATGGGGTCAGGATGTCAGGTCGTCAAGCCGCCGCGAAAGCCGGTCGATGCCCGGCTGCATGGCGAATTCCGACCGCAGGCGCTTCAATGCGGCGTCGGCCATCCGTTGCGCCTGCTCCGGATTGTCGGACAGCATCGTGATCGCAGCCGCCAGGTCGCCGGGGCCGTCATCGCTGAGGGTGCCATGCACGGTTGTGGCAATGAACTCGGGGATCGCGGCGACGGGCGTTGACAGGATCGGCAAGCGCTGGCTGGCCGCTTCCATCAATACGTTGGGCAGGCCGTCCCGGTCGCCATCCGCTGCGATCCGGCTGGGCAGCACGAAAAGATCGGCGGCGCGCATGTCTTCGATCACCTGCGGCTGATCGCAGGCGCCGCGCCAGTGAATCCGTCTGGTCAGGCCGGCCTCGGCCGCCTGCCGCGCGAGGCTTTCGCCAAGCGGGCCGCCGCCGATATGGGTCCAGGTCCAGTCGATACGCGCCGGCAGCAGCGCCAGCGCAGCGATCAGCCGGTCAAAGCCCTTCTTTTCCACCAGCCGTCCGACCGACAGCAAGCGCAAGGGCGCGCCGATGGTGCGCGGGGCACGGTCGGGCGGAGCCGGAAACCGCGACAGGTCCAGCCCGTGATAGATCAGGTCGATGCGGGAAGGGTCGTCCGCCAGACCGCGCAGCCGCGCCGCGCCATAGGCGGTGCAGGTGGCGCCGAAGGCCGCGCCGGTGTCATCCGCGGCCAGCTTCTCGCCGATTTCCCAGTCCGGCGATGTCCAGATATCCTTGGCATGGGCCGAAAACCCCCAGGTCAGATCGCGCATGATCGCCGCATAGCGGGCGACGGAGGCCGGGGTATGCAGGAAATGCGCATAGAGCCCGCGGGTTTCCGGCGGCAGTTCCGCGGCCATGACGCAGGCCTGCCCGAAGCGGCGGATACGGTTCCTGTCACGATCCCGCGCCAGATCCGCTCGCCAGATCTCATAGGCGCGCTGGTATCCGGGCAGTCTCTGGGCGATGGCGCGGGCGCGCCAGACGCGGTCCGGTTCCTCGTGAAGATATTCCGGCAGATAGCGGACCCGCGCCCGCAGGCGGTCATGCAGCGGATGGGTCTTGGTGTCGGTCGGGCGGCGCAGCGACCAGATGTCGAACGCGTGTCCGGCGGCTTCCAGCGCCACCAGTTCCTGGGCGATGAAGGTTTCGGACAGGCGCGGCCAGCCCTTGACCACGACGGCCAGTCTGTGGGTCATTCCGCCGCCTGTCTCGCTTGCTCCGACAGCAGTGCCGAGACCCGTCGGGTGACATAATCCAGCCCGTCCAGCAGACCGTCCGAAATCGCTTCCGACGGCAGCGGCTGGTCGGGCAGGGCGCGGATCGCCCGGATCATCGAGTCGGGAGTCAGACCGTCGCGGGATTCGTCGAGCATGCGCACGAGGCCCAGATCCTCGGCGCGGCTGGCGCGAATATACTGTTCCAGCCGGGGCACCATGCGCGGAACGATCACGGCGCGCTTGTCGAATGACAGCACCTCGCAGAAGGTGTTGTATCCGCCCATGCACACGACGCCCTGCGCGCCGGTGAACAGAGTCTCGATCTGTGACTCAAACCCGACCGCCGTGACACGCCCGTTCAGGTTGGCGACGCGGGCCTCGAAATCCGCGCGGGTGTCGCCGGACAGGAAAGGGCCGTAGACCAGGATCGCCCGCGGGGAGAGATCCGGGTCGTGCTCGTAGGCCGACAGGACAAGATTGACCATCGCCTGCCCGTCGCCTCCGCCGCCCGGCGTCACCAGGATATAGGGGCGCTGCGGCGCCGTCGCCCGGGAACTGCTGTCGCGCCGCAGATAGCCGGTCCAGTGCATCCGGTTCTGGACGTCCCGGCTCAGCGGGAGACCGGATGTCGGGTCGTAGACGGATCGCAGCCCGTAGATCCACAATTCGTGATAGTAGGTTTCGGTCGCGGCGATCCCGCCCTTGCGCTCCCATTCGGCGGACAGGACTTCCGGTTCGTCCAGCACGTCCCGCAATCCCAGCACCAGCTGTGTCCGGCCGTTCGCGGCCAGCAGATCGAGCGTCGGAAGGAGTTCCCCGCGAAATCCGGTCGGTTCCTTGTCGACGATCAGGATGTCGGGATCATACTGTTCCGCAGTGGTCTTGATCAGTCCGGCCCGCAGGTCGGTCGTCTGTTCGATGTCCATGCCCATGGTCTGCGAGACATAGCTGCCATCGCGCAGCTTTGTGACGCCCGGAAGCCGGATGTGATCGACACGTGGCGGAAAGGTGAAACGACCGGCGACAGGCGAGCCGGTCAGGATCAGGGCCGAGGCGGAAGGATCGGCGCGGGTGATCGCTTCGGCGAGCGCGCGGGACCGGCGCAGATGACCCAGCCCGAAAGTGTCGTGGCTGTAGAGCATGATGCGCGGCTCGCGGGACTTGTGCGGACTCATCGCGCAAGGCGCTCCGGCCACGGATCGTTTGCCATGTCATGTCCCATATTCGTCCCCGCAGCCGCCCCCGCAGCCGTCGCAATTGGATCGGGTCCCGGCCGGTTGCGGGTGACGGCGCACCGAGTCGACCAATGAGGCCCGTGTGTTTCCTACTATTGAAACCGGGCTTGAAAGCAAACCCCAATCTGGCCGGAACGGGGGCGTTGCCGCGAAATCATTTACACCCGCATGTTTCGTCCTGTAGCGTTGCAACGATTGAACATTTCGGGGACTCAGCCAGTCAATGCGCCATTTCCTGCTCTGCGTGGCACTGACCGGCCTGCTGACGATCCTGCTGTCGTTTCCGGTTTCGGCGCAGTCCCTTCCGGGTCTGGGCGGCGGCAGGGAAGCCGCCGCCGCCCAGCCGGAAACGCCGCTGGCCTCCGCCATCCGCGAGGCCGCCGAAAGCGGCGTCAACGTCATCGTGATCGATGGGGCGGGGCAACTTGTCGGCGCGGTCACGTCGCAATCCGGCGGCACGGCGGAACAGGATCCAACCCTTCATCCGATGGACCACCCGTCGCCGCTGATGCGGGCGCAGTCCGAGGTCGAGGAATTCCGCGAAACGCTTGCCAGCCGCCTTGAGGCGCTGCCGACGTCGCTGAACGAGGTCGCGTTCATCCTGCGCGCGACCAGCCCGGACGGGCGGATCATGACCTATGTGGAGGTCCTGATCTGGACCCTCCTCCTGTTCGCCGTCTCGCGGGTGATCGTGGGATATGCCTATGGCCGGCGGTTCGCCCTTGGCCTGATGCTGGCGCGGTCGCTGGAGAACCCGCAAGGTTACCGCGAGAAGATCCCGCTCCTGGTGTTCCGCTTCCTGCTCGGGATCGGCGGCACGGTGCTGGTGATGCTGCTGTCCTATGTGGCCGGGTATCTCATTTTCGGTTCGGTCGAGGATCAGTCGATCGAACTGACCATCGCGGCGATCTACGCCGCGTTCTTCCTGTCGCGCACGGTGTCGGATCTGTGGCGCATGATCCTGGCACCGTTCATCAGCCAGTACCGGATCCCGGTGCTCAGCGACCGGCAGGCCCGACGGATCTACTATTGGGCGGCGGTGCTGGCCACCTACAATATCGCCACCATCATGTTCAGCACCTGGATCGCGGATTTCGGTCTGAACTACAACGCTTACGCGATTCTCTACGGGGTACTGTCCCTGGTCGGGGCGGTCGCGAACATCCTGATGATCCTGTTCAATGCCGGCGCGATTTCGGATGCCATTCGCGGCGGACGCCCGGCGGGCGAAGTCGCCTGGCTGACCCGCTTCCTGTCCTTTGCCTGGGCGCCCCTGCTGGTCGGCTACATCATCTTCGGATGGTTCGAACTGGCCTTTGACCTGGTGCTGGAACAGGAGGCGTCCATTCCGATGATCGCCGGGGCCTATGCGGTCTTCCTGTCGATCATCGTGGTTTATGGCGGCATCAACTACGTGATCGAAAGCTTCTTTGACCGGTCCCGGCAACTGGCGCGGATGAACAGCGAACTGGCTGCCGCCGAAGCCGATGAGCGCGCCGCTGAGGATGCGCCCGAAACACCGCCTGCGCGCGGCTACCAGATCATGACCTACGAAGCGCTGGCCCGGCGGGTCGCGGGCGTGCTGGCTTTCGTTGCCGGAGCCTATGCCCTGCTGCGGGTCTGGGATCCGGAAAACGCGATCCTTCCGGATTCGGTTCTGGGCAACCTGCTGGATGTCATCACCATCCTGTTCATAGGCTATGTGCTCTACAATTTCTTCCGCATCTGGATCGACAGCAAGATCGCCGAGGAAACCGTGGACGAGACCGAGGCGGAACTGGGCGACGAGGGCGGGGCCGCCAGTGCCAGCCGCCTTGCGACCCTGCTGCCGCTGTTCCGCGGGGCCATCCTCGCGGTGGTCGTGGTGTCGATCGTTCTGATCGCGCTGCTGGAACTGGGGATCAACGTCAGCCCGCTGTTCGCCGGCGCCGGCGTGGTCGGTCTGGCCGTGGGTTTCGGGGCGCAGACGCTGGTGCGGGACATCTTCTCGGGCGCGTTCTTCCTGATCGACGACGCCTTCCGCAAGGGCGAATATATCGACATCGGCGACGTGAAGGGCACGGTGGAAAAGATTTCCGTCCGGTCGTTCCAGTTGCGCCATCACCTCGGCGCGCTCAACACCATCCCCTTTGGCGAGATCAAGGTGCTGACGAACTATTCGCGCGACTGGGTGATCATGAAGCTGCCCCTGCGCGTCACCTATGACACCGACGTGGAAAAGGTGCGCAAGCTGATCAAGAAACTGGGGCAGGAGTTGCTGAGCGATCCGGTGATCGGCGAGAATTTCATCCAGCCGCTGAAAAGTCAGGGGGTCATCGAAATGCAGGACAGCGCGATGATCATCCGGGTCAAGTTCATGACCAAGCCGGGGGACCAGTGGCTGGTCCGCAAGAAGGTCTACGAGGAAATTCGCGAACTCTTCGCCCGTGAAGGTATCCATTTCGCCCATCGCGAGGTGACGGTCCGCCTGGCGGATGCAAAGGCGGAGGATCTTACCCCGGCGCAAAAGGAAGCGGTCGCGGGCGCAGTTCAGGGTGCGGTCGACGAGGATGACCTCGACGACATCGGCCCAGGCGGCGACGATCGTTGACCGATCCGCCTGGCGGCGAAAGGCAGGCGGCTCCCGCCCCCTCATCCGGCCCCTTGCGGGACCGGTTCGGCGTTGGGCCGGGCCGCGCGTGCCGCGCGGCGGTCCCGGTTCCGGACGCCGCTATCGGGGGTCCATCGCTCCTGCCGGGGTCCGGTCGAGATAGGGCCTGCGAAACCGTGTCCAGTAGAGTTCGAGATACACGTAGGAAAATCGACTGGTAAGGGCGGCTGGCAGGAAACACGGGATGTTTGCCGTGACTTTCACATGGATATCGTCCTGCGCGGTGGCTTTCCGCTCGACGAAGTCCGCCACGCGGAGGGCTGGGAAACCAATGCGCCGTCGGTTGGAACGGGGTGCGGCGCCCACCATACCCGGATGGGTCAGTCCTGGCATCCGAACGGGACGAAGGTGCTCGCCATGCCTTCGTTCATCGACAGGATGGTCATCAGGTCGGCCAGGTCCAGGTCGCTGGCGGTGGCGGCGCAGATCTTTTCGTCGCTGCTGCAGCCGGAATCGATGAAGTCCCGATGCCGGGCCAGAAACTGCGGGCTCACCCCGGTCATGTCGTGGTTCTCCGAAACGCTTTGCCAGGCGGTGTTGTAAAGTTCGCATTTCTGCCGCGTCCAGGCGTCCGCCGTGACATCGCCGGCCAGGGCTGGCGCGCAGGCAACGATCAGGCTGGCGCAAAGGACCGCTACCCGGCCCGGATCAGTCCGCATAGGGGTCAAGGCTGTCGCGCAGCCCGTCGCCGAGGAAGTTGAACGCCAGCACCACCACGATGATCGGCAGCATCGGGATCGCCGTCCAGGGATAGATCTCGATGCTGGCGAGGTTCTGCGCGTCGTTCAGCATCACCCCCCAGCTCACCGCGGGCGCCCGCAGGCCGAGCCCGAGGAAGGAGAGTGCGGTTTCGCCGAGGATCATCGCCGGAATCGACAAGGTTGCCGAAGCGATCAGGTGGCTCATGAAGTTCGGCAGCAGGTGTTTGCGGATCACCCGGCCTGAACTGGCTCCCATCATTTCGGCGGCGCGGACATATTCCTCTTCGCGCAGGCTCAGGAATTTCGCGCGGACCGATCGTGCGAGGCCGGGCCAGTCGAGTATTCCGAGGATGATCGAGATGATGAAGAACACCGCGACCGGTCCCCAGTTCGACGGCACCGCCGCCGATAGCGCCAGCCAGAGCGGCAGTTCCGGCAGCGAGCGCAGGATCTCGATGACCCGGTTGATCACCCAGTCGATCTTGCCGCCGAAGTAGCCCGCGATGCTGCCAAAACCGATGCCCAGGAAGAAGGATACCGAAATGCCGATCAGGCCCACGGTCAGCGACAGTTGCGCGCCATAGAGAATGCGCGAGAACACGTCACGGCCCAGACGGTCCGACCCCCAGAGGAACACGGTCGCGCCTTCGGGCGCGCAGAACAGGTGCCTGTTCGACGGGATCAGCCCGGCCAGATGGTAGTCGCTGCCCTCGCAGAAGAATTGCAGCGGCATCGGCCGAGTCGTATCGGTGACGAATTTCCACTGGAAGGTCACGAGATCGGCCTCGGCCACGGTCGGATAGACGAAGGGGCCGATGAATTTGCCTTCGTGAAGCAGGTGCACCGATTGCGGTGGCGCATAGAGATAATCGGAATTCCGCTCGTTTGCCGTGTAGGGGGCGACAAAGCCGACGAAAGGCAGGATCAGGTAGCAGAACAGCAGGAATATGCCCGACACGAGGCCGAGCTTGTGCTGCTTGAACTTCCGCCAGACCAGGACCCGGTTCGGCGCATCCAGGTCCCGCCGTTCCAGCGCCTGGATATTGGCCTTCGGATCGAAGGGTTCGTCGTCCACATAGCGGCCATCGGGAAGCTCGGTCATGCGTCGCGCCCCTCGTAGCGGATGCGCGGGTCAAGCAGGACCAGTAGCAGGTCCGAGATCATGGTGCCGACAAGGGTGAGCAGGGCGACGAACATCAGCACGAAGCCGGCGAGGAACTGGTCCTGGGTCTTGAGCGCGGTCAGCAGAGTCGGCCCGATGGTCTGAAGGCCCAGCACGACAGACACCAGGACCGAGCCCGACACCATCGACGGCAGCAGGTTGCCGATATCCGCGACGAAAGGGTTGAAAGCCATGCGCAGCGGGTATTTCGCCAGCATCCGGGGCGGGCTCATCCCCTTGGCTATTGCGGTTTCCACATAGGGCTTGCCCAGTTCGTCCAGCATGTTGGCGCGCAATCGCTGCATCATCGCCGCGGCGCCCGAGGTGCCGATCACGAAGGTCGGCACGATCAGGTGGATCAGGATGGATTTCGCCTTGTCCCAGGTCATCGGCTGGCCTTCGTAGATCGGGTCCATCAGCCCGCCGATGGGCAGGTCGAAATACTTGTGCCCGTAGTAGAACATGATCAGCGCGAGCAGGAAGTTCGGGGTCGCGAGGCCGAGATAGCCGACAAAGGCCGAGGTGTAATCGACCCAGGTCTTGGACCGTGCGGCGGCGAGCACGCCAAGCGGCAGGGCCACGAGATAGACGAACAGAACCGCGGCCAGGTTGACCAGCACCGTCAGCCAAAGCGATTCCCCGACGATATCGGCCACCGGCCGGTCGAATTCGAACGACCAGCCGAAATCCCCCTGGATCAGGCCGGAGAACCCCTGCGGTCCCGGAATGAAGCCGATCCAGATCAGGTATTGCTGCCAGAGCGGCCGGTCCAGCGCATATTCCTTGCGCAGGAATTCGGCCTTGGCCACGCCGGCGGACTGGCCCGAAGCGCGCAGTTCGGCGATCTGGTTGGACAGGTAGTCACCCGGCGGCAGGTTGATGATCAGGAAGATCAGCGCCGAAACCACCAGCAGCGTCAGCAGCATCGTTCCGAAACGATACACCGCATAGCGCAGTATGCTCATCAGCGGGTTCCGTCGGGATCGAAGAAGAACTCGTCCATGCGGTGAATGCCGAAATGCGCCCCCGGATCCCAGGCCCAGAGCCCGGTTTCCGGCACGTTGCGCAGCGCCTTGTTGACCACCACCGGCTGCGGCGCTTCGGCCAGCGTGCCGATGGCATAGATCTGGTCGGCGTGGATCGCCAGCATCTCGTTCCAGGCGGCAGTGCGTTGGTCCATCGTGGTCGCCACGTCCCAGTCATGGGCGAGTTCCATGAGCCGGATGGCCTCGGGCATGTCGGGCGGTTCCCCCGCGGCGCCGTTGGTCTGGTAATACTGGCCCCATTTCGGCCAGGCAAAGAACTCCTGCTGGCGCGGCGCCACATATTCCGGCGAGGTGTAGGGCCGGGGTATACCGTTGTCCCAGCCATACCAGACGCCCGCCATGGTGTTGCCGGAAAAGATCCGGTTGCGCAGGATATCCCGGTCCAGCGGGCGCATCACCAGCTTGACGCCGACCTGCCGCCAGTCGTCGGTGATGATCTGGATCGCGTTCTCGACTTCCTGCCGTTCGCCGGCGGTTTCGATGACGATCTCCATCGGACGGCCGTCAGGCAGCAGCCGGATACCGTCCGGGCCGCGTTTGTCGAGACCCGCCTCGTCCAGAAGCGCGTTCGCCTGATCCGGGTCCAGCGACGCCCAGGCGTCGCGGTGTTCCTGTCTGAAGAACGGGCTGGCCGGCAGCACCGTCATCGCGCCGGGCTTGGCGAGGTTGAAAAACAGCGCCTTGTTGATGGTGTCCCGGTCGATCGCCAGCGACAGGGCGCGGCGTACCCGAACGTCGCGCAACACCGCGCGCCAGCCATCGTCATTGTAGTTGAGGTTCGGATAGATCGCGATCTGGCTGGCCACCGCATTGCCCCACATCAGCGTCCTGTAGTTGCCGCCGTCCGCCTCGCCCTTGCGCAGGATGGAAATGTCGCGGAAATCCAGTCCGCGCGCCTGAAGGTCGGTCTCACCGGCGTTGGATTTCGCCGCGATCAGGCCGGGGCTGACGATTTCCATTTCGACCACGTCGATATAGGGCAACTGAACCCCGTTCGGATCGATCCGGTGGTAGTACGGGTTTTTCACGAACAGGTGGCGCACCTTTTTGCCCGAGGTCGAATTCATCCAGGGCTGAAGGGTGGGCAGCTCGTGATTGTCGAACTTGTACATGTTGTCGAGATTGTTGTGCAACGCCGCCCAACTGCGCACACGGGTTTCTTCGATCATCTCTTCAAGTTTCGCCGGGTCTGCGTAGTCGCCGTGGAACTGTTTCAGAAAGGTGGACGGGCGGTAGATGAACGGCGGCCGTGCCATCGCCAGCGAGGCGATGAAATTCGGATTCGGATGGTCCCATTCGTAGATCACCGTGGTTTCGTCCGGGAAGGTGACGGTCGGTAGCTGTCCTTCGACCCGCAGCACGTCGGGCGGACCCGCCGGACTCAGCAGCTTGTTGTTGGCGACATCCTTCCACCAGTATTCGAAATCGGCCGAGGTGAAGGGCGAGCCGTCCGACCATTTGTGACCGGGGCGCAGGCGCAACGTGAACTTGCGGTCATCGACGTTGTCATAAGAGGCAAGGATGTCAGGCTGGAGTTCATAGAGATGGTTGTAACCGACCAGCCGCGCGTAGCCGTAGACCACCATCTGCCGTATGTCCTTGCTGCGGCTCACAAGGGTGCGCAGGGTGCCGCCCTGCACGCCAGGCGTGCGGCCCCGGCTTGCAAGGTCGACGACCAGCGGTTCGGAGGGCAGGCGCTCGGCGATGGGCGGAAGGTCGCCCCGTTCGACCTCATGCGCCCAGAAGCTGCTTTCCTGCAGGTTGGGCGGCTGTGTCGCGAAAGCGGCGGTCGCCGCCAGAGCCGCGCCCGCGGCGATCAGAAGGAAACGTCGGATAGGGTCAAACATGGCATCGCACCTTGTGGCCGGGTTCGAGTTGCATGAGCGAGGGTATCACGGTGCCGGAAAAACGAAAGGCCTCGGGCCAGCTCTCGGGCGACCCGGCCCCCTGCGCCACCAGTTTCAGGTTGATCGGCCGGTTGATGTCGGGCGTCGGCTGCGCCGCGATCAGCGCCTTGGTATAGGGGTGTTTCGGGTTGTAGAACAGGGTGTCGGGCGGCGCCTGTTCCACCACCAGCCCCTGGCGCATCACCGCCACTTCGTCCGCGATGCGGGCGACCACCGCGAGATCGTGGGAAATGAACAGGTAGGACAGGTTCATTTCGTCGCGGATGTCTTCCAGCAAGGACAGAATCTGTTCCTGAACCGAAACGTCCAGCGCCGATGTCGGTTCGTCGCAGACGATCAGCGCCGGGTCCAGCATCAGCGCCCGCGCGATGGAAAGCCGCTGCCGCTGGCCGCCGGAAAACGCGTGCGGATAGCGTTGCAGCATGTCGGGGTTCATGCCGACCGACAGCAGTTTCCGCTCGGCCATCTCCCGCCGTTCGGCGCGGGTGCCGATTTCGTGGATGTCCAGCGGTTCGGTCAACGCGTCGAGGATGCGCATCCGGGGGGACAGCGACGAATAGGGATCCTGGAACACCATCTGCGCCTGTTTCTGGAATGCCGTGCGTTCCGCGCGGGACATCTTGTGCACCGCGACGGTGTCGGCGCCGCGTTCGGGCCGGAATAGGACCTCGCCGCCCGCGTCGGGCGGTTCCGCCCCCAGCGCGATCCGCGCCGCGGTGGTCTTGCCCGACCCGCTTTCGCCCACGATGGCGAGCGTCTTGCCGCGCGGCAGGTTCAGATCGACGCCGCGGCAGGCGTGGATCAGGACATCGGGTTTCCAGACCGACTGGCTGCGCATCCTGTAGGTCTTGGACACGGACCTGAGTTCGAGAATCAGGTCTTCCTCGACCAGGGCCGGCGCGAGTTCGGCCACTTCGGGGATGGCGGGCGCGGCATCGAACAACTGTCTCGTGTAGGCATGCGCCGGGTCGTTCAGGACCAGCGCGGCGCTGCCCGATTCCATGACGCGGCCCTTGTTCAGCACGACGACCTGTTCGGCCATGTTGGCGACCACGCCCAGATCGTGGGTCACCAGCACCATCGCCATGCCGGTGTCCTGCTGCAGATCCTTCATCAGCCCGAGAACCTGCGCCTGCGTGGTCACGTCCAGCGCGGTGGTTGGTTCGTCCGCGATCATCAGATCGGGCTTGGACACCATGGCCATTGCGATCATCGCGCGCTGCAGCATGCCGCCCGACATCTCGAACGGGTAGGAATCGTAGGCGCGTTCCGGATCGGGAAAACCAACCCGCGCGAAGGTGTCCAGCACCTGCCGGCGGGCTTCCTTCTCGTTCATGTGCTTGTGCAGCCAGAGCACTTCGCTGACCTGGTTGCCGATCTTGTGCAGCGGCGACAGCGACCGCATCGGTTCCTGAAAGATCATCGACACCGCATCGCCGCGCACATCGCGCATCCGGCGTTCCGGCAGGCTGGCGAGATCCAGTCCGCCGCTGCGCCCGTTCAGCACGATCTCGCCCGACCGGATCTGCGCGGTTTTCGGCAGGATCCGCAGGATTCCCCGGCAGGTCACGGTCTTGCCCGATCCGGATTCTCCGACCAGCGCGAGCGTCTGCCCCGGCATCACGTCGAAGCTGACATTCCGGACCACGTCCGGCCCGCGGCCAAAGCCGATGGACAGATCCCTCACGGACAGCAGCGGAGTCATGCGGACGATCCCCTTTGACCAAAAACCAGCGGCATGGCGTCCCTGTGTTCCCCTCCGGCCGCGCCGAAATACCTTCGCTTGGCATCGGGGCGCTAGTCAAACAACATTTTCCCGGCTCGGGGGATGCGAACGGAATCGCATCTGCACCCTACACATCGCTCTGCAACTTTGGCATGACGGACCGGTGGGCCGGGCGAAGCCGCGTCCCGATGGATCAGCAAGAAGGGAAGAACGCCATGTCCAGCCGCCTGGATGTTTTCATCGACCGCATGGTGTCCCAGCGCGCCTGTCTGGATTTCGCCATCGCCGAAACCGCGGCGATGGCCGGGCCCGTGTTCGAACTGGGGCTGGGCAACGGACGCACCTATCACCACATCCGCAGCCGGGTCGCCGGACGGGACATCTACGTTTTCGAACGCGCGGTGGCGTCCCATCCCGACAGCACCCCGCCCGAAGACCGGACGATCCACGGGGACGTGACCGATACGCTGCCCGAGACGCTGGCCGGAATGGGTCCGGTCGCCAGCCTGATCCACGCGGATCTCGGCGGGCACAACCTGGAAAAGAACGACCGGTTCGCGCGCCTGATATCGCCGCTGGTCGAACCGCTGCTGGCCCCCGGCGGGATGATGGTGTCCAGCGACCGGATGTATTTCGACGGCCTCATGGAATTGCCGTTGCCTGCGGGCGCGGTGGAGGGGCGCTGCTTCGTCTATCAGAAAGCGGTTGACTGATCGCCGCGATACGCCACCCTTCGCGCATGGCAGCGCGGCAACCGGCAGGGCACGAGATGCGGAACATTCCCTACGACGACCTGCGGATCGGGATGGAGGCCGAGACCACCCGGATCTGCCGCGCGGAGGATCTCTACGTCTTTGCCAACACGTCGGGCAATCTCAATCCGCTGCATCTGCCCAAGGCGGACGGCGATGGTGACGGCATCCCGGAATCCGTCGCCCCGGCGATGTGGGTGGGCTCGCTGATCTCGGGTGTGCTCGGCTGCCAGATGCCGGGGCCGGGAACGCTGTATCACTCCCAGACGCTGCGGTTCGTTGGCCGGGCGCATCCGGGCGACACGCTGATCGTCCGGGTGCGGCTGATCGCCAAGGGGCCGGACCGCATGGTGCGGTTTCACACTGTCGTGCAGACCGCCGACGGCACCCGCATCGTCGAGGGAGAGGCCGAGGTCATCGCGCCGGACCGGCTGATCAGGTTCGACGCCGCCGATGTGCCGGGCCTGACGGTGCAGAGCCATGTGCATTTCGACAAGTTGCTGGAACGGGCGGAACCCTTGCCCGCGCTGGCCACCGCCGTGGTCGCGCCGGAAAAGCCGGACGCGCTGGCCGGGGCGATCCTGGCCGCCCGCCACACCCTGATCGACCCGATCCTGATCGGTCATCCCGACCGCATCACCGAAGCGGCGCTGGCCGAAGGCATTGACCTCACGCCCTACCGCATCGTCGAAGCGCGCGATCATCGGATCGCGGCCCAGATCGCGGTGAAGATGGTGCTGGAAAACCAGGCGGCGGCGATCATGAAAGGCCACCTGCACACGGATATCCTGCTCAGCGAGGTGCTGAAACGCGACGGCGGGCTGCGCCGGGGCGGGCGCCGCGTCAGCCATGTGTTCGTCATGGACGTGCCGGGCCTGGATCACCTGCTCTTCGTCACCGACGCCGCGATCAACATCGCACCCGATCTCCAGGTCAAGGCGGATATCTGCCAGAACGCCATCGACCTTGCGCTGTCGCTCGGCATCGAACAACCCAAGGTCGGGGTGCTCTCGGCGGTCGAGACGGTGAACCCGGCGATTCCCTCGACGTTGGACGCGGCGATCCTGTCCAAGATGGCGGATCGCGGGCAGATCACCGGCGGGCTGGTGGACGGGCCGCTGGCGATGGACAATGCCGTGAACCTCGGCGCGGCGGCGACCAAGGGCATCACGTCGCTCGTGGCCGGACGCGCGGAAATCCTCGTCGCGCCCAACATGGAGGCCGGCAACATGCTGGCCAAGGAACTGACCTTCCTGGCGCAGGCGCAGGCGGGCGGGATCGTCATCGGGGCAAAATGCCCGATCATCCTGACCAGCCGGTCCGACGACGACAAGTCGCGCCTGGTATCCTGCGCGATCGCCGCGCTCAACGCCGCCTGGGCCGCGCCATGAGCGCGATTCTGACCCTGAACGCGGGCAGTTCATCGTTGAAATTCGCGGTCTACGCGACGGCGACGGAACCGGAATTGCTGCTGACCGGGCAGGTGGAGAACCTCGGCCCCGTGGCGCGTCTCGCGGTCAAGGGTGCTGATCCGCGGGACATCGGCCCTGCCGACCACAGCGTTGCGGTGCGGGCGATTCTCGACGCCGCCGCGCCGGTGCTGGGGGGGCATGCCGTCGCCGGCGTCGGACATCGCATCGTGCATGGCGGCAAGGCCTTTGGCCCGCCGGTGCGGTTGACCGAAGCCGTCGTCGCGCAACTGGCGGCGCTGATCCCGCTGGCCCCGCTGCACCAGCCGCACAACCTGTCGGCCCTGCGCGCGGCGCAACAGGCCTTTCCCGAGGCGGCGCAGATCGGCTGTTTCGACACCGGGTTCCATCGCGGCCATCCCTTCGTGAACGACACCTTCGGGCTGCCGCGCAGGTTCTATGAACAGGGCGTGCGCCGCTACGGGTTCCACGGCCTGTCCTACGATTACATCTCGGGCGTTCTGGCGCGGGACTGGCCGGATCTGGCGCGGGGGCGCACGGTGATCTGCCATCTTGGTAACGGGGCTTCCATGTGCGCGGTCAAGGACGGGCGCAGCGTCGGCTCCAGCATGGGGTTTTCCGCGCTCGACGGTTTGCCGATGGGCACCCGCTGCGGCCAGCTCGACCCCGGCGTGCTGCTCTACATGCTCGACCAGGGCATGACCGGAGATCAGATCGCCCACCTGCTCTACACGGAAAGCGGGCTCAAGGGCCTGTCCGGGATCAGCCACGACATGCGCACCCTGCTGGCCAGCGACGATCCGCGCGCCGCCGAAGCCATCGATTACTACGTGTTCCGCATCCGCCGGGAACTGGGGGCGATGGCGGCCGTTCTGGGCGGGCTGGACGGCGTGGTCTTCACCGGCGGCATCGGCGAGAACGCAGCACCCATCCGCGCCCGCGTGCTGGACCAGATGGGGTTTCTCGGTGTCGAACTGGACGCTGCGTCGAACGATGCGGGCGCGGTTTCCATCGGCGCCGGACCTGTTAGGGTTCTGGTGATCCCGACGGACGAGGAACGCGTGATCGCCCGCGCCGTCGCTGCCGCCCTGACCGACTGACCGGAAGGACCCGCCATGCTGTTTTACGACTGTTCGACCGCTCCGAACCCGCGCCGCGCCCGGATGTTCATCGCCGAAAAGGGGCTGGAAATCGAAACCCGCGACATCTCCATGCGGGACGGCGAACAGTTGAAACCCGGTTTTCTGGCGGTCAACCCGCGCGCGACGATCCCGGTGCTCGTCACCGACAACGGCGTCACCCTGAGCGAGAACATCGCCATCGCCGCCTGTCTGGAAGCCCTGCGTCCGGACCCCCCGTTGATGGGACGCACCCCGGATGAAAGGGGGCTGGTCCTGATGTGGAACGCGATCGCGGAACAGCACTGCGGCATGGCCGTCGGCGAGGCGTTCCGCAATTCGCATCCGGCGATGAAGGACCGCGCCCTGCCGGGGCCGCGGAACTATGCCCAGATCCCCGAACTGGCCGAACGCGGCCATGCGCGGCTTGCAGCGTTTTTCGACGACCTGGAACGGCGTCTGGGCGAAAGTCCGTTCATCGCCACCGACCACCTGACGCTGGCCGATATCACCGCCTTTGTCTTCATCGACTTCGCCCGCGTCATCAAGACCCGCATTCCCGATTCAAACACCGCCACGCGGACCTGGTTCGACAATATCGCGGCGCGTCCCAGCGCCGGTCTCTGACCCGGAAAGGAGCACCCATGCCCGAAGCATATATCGTCGCCGCCACCCGCACCGCCGGGGGTAAACGCGAAGGCCGCCTGTCAGGATGGCACCCGGTCGACCTGGCCGCCGCCGTGCTCGATGACGTGGTGGCGCGCGCCGGCGTCGCGCCGGACGCGATCGACGATGTCATCATGGGTTGCGTCAGCCAGGTCGGCGAACAGGGGATGCATTTCGGGCGCAACGCGGTGCTGGCGTCAAGCCTGCCCCGCTCGGTGCCCGCCGTGACCATCGACCGGCAATGCGGGTCCTCGCAGCAATCGATCCATTTTGCCGCACAGGCGGTGATGTCCGGGACCCAGGATCTGGTCATTGCCGCCGGTGCGGAAAGCATGAGCCGCGTCGCCATGGGCTCCACCGGACGCTGGGCACGCCGCGCCACGCCGGGCAGTCCGACGAGTCCGGGACTGGCGCGCGCTTACCCGGAAACCATCTTCAGCCAGTTTACCGGGGCCGAGATGATCGCCGAGAAATGGGACCTGTCGCGCGCCGATCTGGACGCTTACGCGCTGGCCAGCCACCGGCGCGCCGCCGCCGCCGCCGACAGCGGCGCGTTCCGGGACGAGATCCTGCCGCTCGATATCCGGACCGAGGCCGGGCGCGACGTGCATGACGCGGATGAAGGCATTCGCCGCGACGCCACGATGGACAGTATCGGATCGGTCCGAACCCTGGTGGAAAACGGCCGCATCACCGCCGCCAACGCCAGCCAGATCTGCGACGGCGCGGCGGCGGTTCTCGTCGCCTCCGACGCCGCGGTCAAGGCGCATGGGCTGACGCCGCTGGCGCGCATTCATCATCTGACGGTCACGGCGGGCGATCCGGTGATCATGCTCGAGGAACCGCTTTTCGCCACCGACCGGGCGCTTCAAAAGGCCGGGATGAACATCGGCGACATCGATCTATTCGAAGTGAATGAAGCCTTTGCTCCGGTGCCGCTGGCCTGGCTGAAACACACCGGCGCCGACCCCGACCGGCTGAATGTCAACGGCGGCGCCATCGCGCTCGGCCATCCGCTGGGCGGGTCGGGCGCCAAGCTGATGACGACGCTGGTGCATGCCCTTCGGGCGCGCGGCAAACGCTATGGGCTGCAAACCATGTGCGAGGGCGGCGGCATCGCCAACGTGACCATCGTCGAGGCGCTGTAGGCCGCTCAGGACCACAGTGCCGGGTCGCGCCAGGGGTCCGGCACCTCCAGCACGCCCTGTGCAGCCGGCCCATCGCCCAGGTGCAGCGACTGCCATGCCGCCGCCCACGCCTCCGGCAGCGGATAGGGCGCGGCAACCGCAGCATCGGCACGGAACCCGAACCGCCCATAGTAGGCCGGATCGCCCAGCACCATGACCTGGGCGACGCCCGCCTGCCCGAGATCGTCGAGTCCCTGCCGGATCAGCGCGCCGCCCAGCCCCTTGTCCTGCCGCGCCGGGGCGACCGCGACCGGACCCAACAGCGCGACCGGCGTTCCCGCCACCGAGCAGCGGGTAAAGGCGGCGTGCCCGATCAGGTCGGTGCCGTCGCAGGCCACGACGGACAGAACGCCGGGCGCGTTCGTCAGGGCGCGCACCAGGGGCAGTAGGTCTTCATCCGGGAAGGCCGCCGGATAAAGCCGTTCCAGCGCCTCGATATCGTTGCTCTTGCCCTTTCGGAAATCCGTCATGTCCCGTTCTCCTGACCTGTGCGATGCGGTCGCTCACTAGGCTGATGCGAATCCGCCTATTGTAGGGCGACTGCTGATAGGCGGCGGGCCGGGAACCCGCTGCCATGTTTCAGCGCACCACCGGTCCTGTCCGGACCCGGAGCCTTGCCATAGCACATGGGAAACACGTCTTCGACCTCGCAATGTAGATCGAGACCGGCTTGTTGCCCCCCAACGCCGTCGTGGTGCGCCAGGACCCTGGATACCGGTCAGGAACGCGCGTCCTTCGGTCCGGACGCGAAGCGATCCCATACGAAAGAACGAACTTCCCCCGCATAAAAGGGTTCGCCTGACCAACGCTGCCCGTGCAACACTCCGCCCGGCAGCTTTTGGGAGGAATCGCATGCTCGACTCGACGATCAACGATCAGGTCCAGACCTTTCTGGACGATTTCGGCAGTGCTCTGGAACGCGGCGATGTCGACGCCGCGGTGGCGATGTTTCAGGACGATTGCTACTGGCGCGACCTCGTGACCTTCACCTGGAACATCAAGACGCTGGAAGGCCGCGCGCAGATCCGCGACATGCTGGCGGCGCAACTGCCGGCGATACGGCCGGGCGGATGGAAGGTCGCCGAGGGAGAAACCGCGACCGAAGAGGGCGGGATCACCACCGCATGGATCACCTTCGAAACCGGAGTCGCGCGCGGCTATGGGCTGATCCGTCTGAAGGACGGGCTGATCTGGACCCTGCTGACCTCGATGACCGAACTGAAAGGCCACGAGGAACCCTTGGGCTACGAACGCCCGCTGGGGGCCAAGCATGGCGCGGGCAAGGGACGGTTGTCCTGGGCCGAGGAACGCGAGAAGGAACAGGCGGAACTCGGATACGCCACCCAGCCCTATACGGTCATCATCGGCGGCGGGCAGGGCGGCATTGCGCTGGGGGCGCGGCTGCGGCAACTGGGCGTGCCGACGATCATCGTGGAAAAGAACGACCGGCCCGGCGACAGCTGGCGTAACCGCTACAAGTCGCTCTGCCTGCACGATCCGGTCTGGTATGATCATCTGCCCTATCTGCCGTTTCCGCCGAACTGGCCGGTCTTCGCACCCAAGGACAAGATCGGCGACTGGCTGGAAATGTATACCAAGATCATGGAGCTGAACTACTGGACCCGCTCCACGGTGCAGCATGCGGAATTCGACGAGACCGCCAAGGAATGGACCGTCACCGTGGACCGGGACGGAGAAAAGGTGACGCTGAAACCGAAGCAGCTGGTCTTTGCCACCGGCATGTCGGCCAAGCCCAACATGCCGAATTTCCCCGGCATGGAGAAGTTCAAGGGCGATCAACACCATTCCAGCAAGCATCCGGGGCCGGATGCCTACAGGGGCAAGAAGGCGGTGGTGATCGGGTCGAACAATTCGGCCCATGACATCTGCGCCGCACTTTGGGAAAACGACGTGGACGTTACGATGGTGCAGCGATCGTCGACCCATATCGTGCGCTCTGAGCCGCTGATGGAGATCGGGCTCGGCGATCTCTATTCCGAACGCGCGGTCGAGGCCGGGGTGACGACGCAGAAGGCCGACATGATCTTTGCCTCGCTGCCTTACCGGATCATGCATGAATTCCAGATCCCGGTATACGACCGGATCAAGGAGATCGACGCAGAGTTTTATGCCGGGCTGGAAAAGGCCGGGTTCCAGCTCGACTGGGGCGCGGACGGGTCGGGGCTGTTCATGAAATACCTGCGCCGCGGGTCGGGCTATTACATCGACGTGGGCGCCAGCCAGCTGATCATCGACGGCAAGATCAAGCTGAAGACCGGGCAGGTGAGCGAGATCGACGAAAACGGCGTGATCTTCGAGGACGGCTCGCGGCTGGACGCGGACCTGATCGTCTATGCCACGGGCTACGGATCGATGAACGGCTGGGTTGCGGACCTGATCGACCAGGAAACCGCGGACAAGGTCGGGAAGGTCTGGGGGCTTGGATCGGACACGCCCAAGGATCCGGGGCCGTGGGAAGGCGAACAGCGCAACATGTGGAAACCGACCCAGCAGGAGGCGCTGTGGTTCCACGGCGGCAACCTGCACCAGTCACGGCACTATTCGCAGTTCCTGTCGCTCCAGTTGAAGGCGCGGATGGAAGGCATCGACACGCCGGTCTACGGCTTGCAGGACACCCATCACATCGGGCGGTAAACGGCAGCGGGCGCGGCGGGCGCCGCCGCCGCGTCAGGCCGCCGGCACGGTGAAATGGAGCCAGGCCCAGACCATGCCGATATAGGTGAACTGGTGCAGCGCCTGGTCCAGCCCGGCGGCGCGCCAGTATCCGGCATCCTTCGGGCCGAGTTGAGCCATTTCGGAATGTTTCGCCTTGCCCCAGTCGATGTGGAAATGCACCGCCCATTCGGCGGCGCAGATCGCCAGGATGAACAGAGCCGGCGCACCAACCAGGGCAAAGGCGAGGGCCGAGCCGACCGCGTGCACGGCGGCGTGCTGCGCCCGGCCCAGGTGAACATAGGCTCCACGCCCGGCCAGCATCGCCGAGGTCTGAAGGAAATAGTCGGCAAACATATGTTTGATCTGCAACAGGCAGAAAAGCAGCAACATCGAACTGGTTACGTCGGACACGGTCGCCTCCCGTTTCGCAATGCGATCAGCTTAGGGGCTTCGGGTCCCTGCCGCAATCGCGTTGGCGGAGGCCCGCCACTGCGAAAAAGGGGTGCGGCGTCCGGATGCGCCTGGACGGACCGCTGCACCGGTCCGTGCCTTCAGCAAGTTCTTGACCGGTGCGCAAGCTGGCGACAGGGTAAACGCGGCAGACGGCCGGACCGGCGTCACCGCGTATTTCCGAAGCACCCATTTCCTGAAAGGACGATCCATGAACCTGAAAGATTACGACGCTCCTTCGGTTCTGATGAAACGATGCACGGGCGAAACGAAAATCGAGTCGTTCAAGAAGATCTCGGACCGGCTGGACAAGGCTGCCGACGAGATCGATCGGGACGCGGACAAACTGGACCGGGCGATAAAGAGCGTCCCACCGCAAACCGACAAGTTGCAGAAGGATTTCACCAGGTTTTTCGACCAGATGGCTAGGGCTTCCAATTACGGATCGAATACGGCCGATGCCATGAAAGGCGCGGCGTCCGAATTGCGCAATCTGACCAAGACCTATACCAGCGAACTTCGGGACGCGACGGAAACGGCGAGCGCGCTGCAGGACATGTATTCGACGCTGGCCAAGGCCATCGACAAGGCCAACAAGTCGAACAGCTCCGGCGACAAGATGAAGGCGGAAATCGCCGGCAAAGCCTATGAAAAGGCCAGCAAGGCCGCTGAAAAGAAGCTTTTATACCTCGGCCTCACGACCAGGAAGGCTCAGAAAGGCCATGAACAGGCCGCGCAGTATGTAAAGCAGAGTTACCTCAATTCGGCCGAGGCAATGGATCGGATTCTGAACCGGATCAAGAATTACCTCGGGAAGGATGCAAAAGAGGTCGACACGGTCAAGGCAGAATTCGAAAAGGCCAAGCAGCAGATGTCCTGGGTCAAGGACCTGTCCAAGTAACGCCGGGGGCGCGCACGCCTTGCCCATTGCGTCGGGACGGGTCTGATTGCTAGGCTCGCGGATTAGGGGAGAAGAGGCGGTGCGCCCGGTTTTCCGGGCGGCTGCCGCGGATTTGGAATGGCATTATAGAACGTACGATTTTCGGTTTCATCTGGAAATACTCGAAACGCGATCAGCTGATCCTTCTGGTCGTCACATCAATGCTTTTCCCGCTGCTCTACCTGACGCTGGAATTGCCCAAGCGCATCATCAATGACGCGATCGGATCGGAAACCAGCACCGTCGAACTCGCCGGCATCCAGATGTCTCAGGTGGCGTTTCTCTGGGTTCTCTGCGCCGCCTTCCTGATTTCCGTGCTTCTGCACGGGCTGATGAAAATGCGGATCAACACGATGAAGGGCGTGTTGTCCGAACGGATGCTGCGCCGCTACCGGTACCAGATGATCTCGCGTATCCTGCGGTTTCCGCAGCCCTATTTCGAAAGGGTCAGCCAGGGCGAACTGGTGTCGATGGTGACGGCGGAAAGCGAACCGATGGGCGGCCTCATGGGGGATGCGATCAGCCAGCCGGTCTTGCAGGGCGGCCAGATGCTGACCATCCTGACCTTTCTGTTCCTGCAAAGCTTCTGGTTCGGGCTGGCGGCGATTGCCCTGATCCCGTTGCAGGCCTGGCTGATCCCGATGCTGCAACGCCAGATCAACATGCTGAACAAGGACCGGATCAAGCAGGTGCGGGTCCTGGCCTCGGCCATCGGGGAAAGCGCGGCGGGGGCCGCGACCCTGCGCAGCAACGGCGGCTGGCGCTACCGGCTGGCCGAGATCACCGACCAGCTGGGCCGGCTGTTCGACATCCGCTTCGTGATCTACCAGAAGAAATTCTTCATGAAGTTCCTCAACAACTTCATTTCCCAGCTGACCCCGTTCTTCTTCTTTTCCATCGGCGGCTATCTCGTGCTTCAGGGGAATGTCTCGCTGGGCGCGCTGGTGGCGGCGCTGGCCGCCTACAAGGATTTGTCCAGCCCGTGGAAGGAGTTGCTGGACTACTATAACCAGACGCAGGACATGGCGGTGCGCTGGGATATCATCCTCGAACGGTTCGATCCCGCAGGCATGGTGGATGAACGGCTGATCGAGGGTATGCCGGACGAGATCCCGCATCTGACCGGCGACATCGTTCTGGATCACGTCAGCGTGCGTGATACGGACGGCAATACCGTGCTCGACGATCTGACCGTGACGCTGCCGGGCGGCAAGGTCATCGCGGTCGCGGCGCCCAGCTCAGAGGATCGCCGCGCCTTCGCGCAGCTGCTGACGCGCGAAGTCATGCCGAGCACGGGCAGGGTCTCTGTCGGGGGGCGGGATCTCGCGAAGCTTCATCAGGCCGTCATCGCTGCGCGGATCGGCCACGCGACGTCCAATCCCGTCCTGTTTCAGGGGACTTTCGGGGACAACGTGATGATGCCGGTCAAGATCCAGCCCCCAGCCGAAGGAGTGGATTCGGACGCCATCCGGGAAGCGATCCGGGCCGGCAACAGCGGCGATCCGCTGCACGGCGACTGGACCACGCCCGCCATCGCGGGGCCGGACGACCCGGAGGCGCTGCGCGACTGGTGGTTGCAACTGGTCGAAGGCATGGGATCCGGAACGGCCCTGTTCCAGCGGGGACTTGAACAGCGTTTCGACGCCGAAGCTCATCCCGAACTCGCGGAACGGCTGGTCCGGTTGCGGCCCGCGGTGCAACAGGCGATACGCGATGCCGGTTTGCGGCCCCATGTGTTCTTCTTCAGTCCGGAGCTTTACAACCCCGGCCTCCCGGTCGCGGAGAACCTTCTGCTCGCCACACCGCGCCGTCCGATCACCCAGCAGATGCTGGCCGAGCAGACCGGTTTCATCGACCAGTTGAAGAAACTGAAACTGGACCGCGACCTGATCGCGCTCAGCCAGGACGTGATCGACTTGCTGCGGCAGATATTCGGAACCGACGGCACCGATCACCCCCTGTTCCGCAGGCTCGGGCTGGATGCGAAAACCTATGAGGCGGCGCTTGACCTGGTGGAGCGCAGCCGCAAGGGCGGCATTGATGGCCTGACCGCGGACCAGGTCGCGACATTGCTGACGGTGCCGTTCCAGATCACCGCCGAGCAGATCGGCCCGGCGTTTCCGGACGCGATGAAAGACCGCATCCTGCAGCTGCGCCAGGTCCACGCCAGCGATCTGCAGCGTGGGCTGGGCGATCTTTTCGCGCCGCTTGCCCCGGACGCTTTCGCCCCCGGCCTGTCGGTGCAGGACAACGCTCTGTTCGGCAAGGTATCGGATACGGCAGGCGCCAAGGGTCAGGAAATCCGCAAGCTGGTCGCCGATGTTCTTCTGAAAAACGGCATGCAGCGGCTGGTGATCCAGCTGGTCTACGACCTTCCGATCGCGCTGGGGGGCACCAATCTTCCGACCCAGTTCGCAGAGCCCCTGGCCCTGGGTCGCGCGACGATCAAACGGCCGGACATCCTGATCATGGACCGCGCCCTGGCCAGCTATGACATGGCCACGCAGGTCTCCGTTCACAATCGGTTGCGGGGGTTGTTGCCGGAATCAACGCTGGTCTACCTGAACGAGGGCTTTGAACGGGAGGCCGTGTTCGACGCGGTTTTTGAACTGCGCCAGGGGCGCATCGTCAGCGGCGAGATGCCCGAGGGTGTCGATGGCGACAGCGTCGCCAGCGCCGATCTGGCGCGCAAGCTGCGGGCGCTGGAACAGACCGACATGTTCTCGGGCCTGAACCGGAAACAGCTGCGCCTGCTCGCCTTCGGCGCGCGCTGGTTCCAGGCCGAAAAGGGCGATGTCGTCTTTTCCAAGGGTGATGCGCCCACCGATGGCGCCTATGTGTTGCTGGAAGGCGAAGCCGACCTGATCCTGCCGAAGACCGGCGAACAGGACCAGCTGATCGCCACGGTCGGTCCCGGAACGCTGGTCGGGGAACTCGGGCTGATCCGCGACGAACCCCGCGCACTCAGCATGGTCGCCGCCACCGATCTGAAATGCCTGCGCCTTGGGGCCGAAGAATTCCTGGCTGTGGTGGAGAACGACGCCGCGACCGCGTTCAAGCTGTTGCAGGTGGTTGCCGGATACGTGAACGGATAGCCACTCCTGCCCGCGGCCACCCGTGATCTGTCGCAGATCCGGGTTACGACCCGGTCGGCGCGGCGGCAGCGGGTCCTGTCAGAGGCTCAATCCGGACTGCAGAACAGCGAATAGAGCAATTCGATGACCTGTTCGGTGTTGTTATCGGACAAGGAATAATAGATGGTCTTGCCGTCCCGCCGCGTGGCCACCAGGCCCTCTTCGCGCAGACGGGCCAGCATCTGGCTGACAGCGGCCTGGCGGATGGACAGAAGCTGCTCCAGTTCGCCCACCGATTTTTCGCCCGCGCCGAGATGGCACAGGATCATCAGCCGCCCCTCGTGGGCCAGCGTCTTGAGGTAGGCCGCCGCCTCGCAGGCGCGCGCCGCCATATCCATTGGTTTTTCGGCAGAAATCCCTTCCACAGGTTGAAGTGTCACGACAATGCAATCCCGAAAATTGAATCCATGGCATGCATCATGCCCCAACCTTGGCCCCGCTGTCACCCCTCTGTCGCGGGCGCACCCCCCTGAAACGCGTTGCCGTTCACATAATCGCAGGGCGCTTCCTGCATTTCCAGGTGCAGACCGCTGCCGGTATAGGGGTGCGCCCGCGCCAGATCCTCGTCGACATCGATACCCAGACCCGGCGCCTCCGGCGGTTCGACAAACCCGTCCTGAACCGAAATCGTCCCCCTGATCAGGGCCGCGTGAAAAGATGTCTCTATGGATTCCAACATCAGGATGTTGGGAATGCAGGCGGCCAGCTGGATATTCGCCGCCCATTCCACCGGCCCGGCATAGAGATGCGGCGCCATCTGCGCGCAATGCGCTTCGGCCAGGGCCGCGATTTTCCTGGCTTCCCAGATCCCGCCGCACCGCCCCAGCGCCGGTTGCAGGATGCTGGCCGCGCCGGAGCGCAGGACCGCGGCGAACTCGGCCCTGGTCGTCAGCCGCTCGCCGGTGGC
Source organism: Sedimentitalea xiamensis (assembly GCF_030164465.1). Lineage (GTDB taxonomy): Bacteria > Pseudomonadota > Alphaproteobacteria > Rhodobacterales > Rhodobacteraceae > Sedimentitalea > Sedimentitalea xiamensis. Next base: position 24,415 of record NZ_JASNJE010000024.1, on the reverse strand, counting down.
GACGGGAATGCGCACCGTTGCCGCCACGCGGGCCATTTCATCGATGTTGTCCGGCGGCACCGGTTCCTCGAACCACAGCGGCATATAGGGTTCCAGCGCCTGCCCCAGGCGGATCGCCCCCGCCGTGGTGAACTGCCCATGGGTGCCGAACAAAAGGTCGGCCCGGTCGCCAACCGCATCGCGGATCACCGCGCAGAAGGCGACCGACATCGAAATGTCACGCATCGCCGGCATGTGGCCGCCGCGCATCGTGTAGGGACCCGCCGGGTCGAACTTGACCGCCGTATAACCCTGCCGCACCAGTTCGGCCGCACTCTCGGCGGCCTGGTCCGGCGCGGTCCAGAAATCCGTCAGATTGTGCTGCGTCAGCGGGTAGAGATAGGAATAGGCGCGGATCCGGTCGTTCATCCGCCCGCCGATCAGCGCATGTACCGGTCGGTCGCGGTGCTTGCCGATAATGTCCCAGCAGGCGATTTCGAGGCCGGAGAACGCGCCCATCACGGTCAAGTCGGGACGCTGCGTGAATCCGCTGGAATAGGCCCGCCGGAACATCAGTTCGATATTCTCCGGGTTCTCGCCCAGCATGTGCCGGGCAAACACGTCCGAGATCACGGCCCGCATCGCCTCGGGCCCGACCGACGCGGCATAGCATTCGCCCCAGCCGGTGATCCCGGTATCCGTCGTCACCTTGACGAGGATCCAGTAGCGCCCGCCCCACCCCGGAGCCGGCGGCGCGGTCACGATGATATCGAGATCCTGCAGTTTCATTCCGCCCCGCGCTCCTTCATCTTTGCGGAAATACTCTGGGGGAGCCGCCGGCAGGCGGCGGGGGCAAAGCCCCTGCTACCGGTGAAACAGGATGACATTGCGCTTGGCGCTTCCCGACTTCGTGTCGGCGATGGCCTCGTTGATCTGGTCGAGCGTCCAGCGGCCCGAGATCAGTTCGTCGAGCTTCAGCCGCCCTTGCCGGTAAAGGTCCACCATCCACGGAATGTCCCGCTGGATCACCGTGTCCCCCATCTTGGACCCGATCAGGCCTTGGCCCTGATAGGACATGCCCATCGGGTTGTACTCGGCGTTGGCGTCCGCGTGTGGCATGCCGATCATGATCGCCTTGCCGCCCCAGCCGAGATAGCGCGGCGCGTCGTTATAGGCGCCCGCGGCCCCGACCGTGACCAGGACCGCATCCGCCCCGCGCCCGCCAAAGGCCTTCTGCGCCGCGCGCCACGGTTTCGGGGCGGTGGCCAGAACCCCATCGGTCGCGCCGAATTCCCTGGCGATCGCCAGTTTCTCCTCGGTCATGTCGACGGCCACGATGCGCCGCGCGCCGGCGATGCGGGCGCCCTGAATGGCGTTCAGCCCGACGCCGCCGGCACCGATCACCACCACGTCCTGTCCGGCGCGCAGCCCGGCGGCATTGACGGCGGCGCCGACGCCGGTGATGACGCCACAGGACAGCAGGCAGGCGGAGTCCTTGGGCATGTCGGCGGGGATCTTCACGATCTGGCTGTGGTCCACCACGACCTTTTCGGCGAAGGCTCCGCAGGCCATGGCCTGAAGCAGCGGCCCCCCGTCCGCCGTCCTGATCGACCCCTGCACCCCGTCGCTGGGGGTCTCGCAGATCGTCGGCTTGCCGCTGGCGCAGTTCGGGCAGGTGCCGCAGGCGCGGATCAGGGTGACGATCACGCTGTCGCCGATGTCGAACCCGGCGACTCCCGCACCGATGCCGGTCACGACACCGGCGGCCTCATGGCCATAGACGGCGGGCAGATGCCCGCCCCATGCGCCTTCGGCATAGGATATGTCGGAATGGCAGATCGCGACGGCGTCGAGGCTGACTTCGACTTCGCCGGTTCCGGGTGCGGCCAGTTGAATCTCCTCGATCACGAGCGGCTTGCCGAACTCGCGGCAAACGGCGGCTTTGATGGTCTGCATGGAAGTCTCCCGTTGTCTGTCGCGCACAGGGTGGACCGGGCGGCCGCGCATCGCAAGGCGGAAACCGGCAGCCGGAGGTCGGGATCAGGTGCCGCCGGCAAGGATCGCCGTGGCGCTGTCGGCAAAGCGGCGCGCCTCGGCCGGCGCTTCGCCCATCTGCCGGGCCGGGGAAAACAGCGCCGCAGCGTCGATGTCCGGATGATCGCGGCGCACCAGGTCGGCCAGCGGCATCCGGCTGTCCCGCGCCTCGCGGCAGAGCGCCTTGACCAGGGCCTGCGCCTCGGGGCGCGGCCGTTGCGCGGCCAGCGCGAAACTGAGCGCTTCGGCATGGATCATGCCAAGCTCTCCGGTCAGCGCCGCGGCCATCCGGCCCGTGTCCGGCGCGAGTCCCGCGCTCAGCGGCCCGGCGGCCTGCGCCGCGCTGGCCGCCCCCAGAACGATCTGGGGCAGGCACATCCATTCGGTGAACCAGGCCGCGCCGTCGCGTTGATACCGGTGCAGCGCCGCGCCGTTGAGAACCGCCATCTGGCCCGCCGTGGCGCGCGCCAGGGCCACGAGCAGCGACGGCACCACCGGGTTCTGCTTCTGCGGCATGGTCGAGGACGCGCCGGCACCGCCCAGCGTGATCTCGGAAATGCCGGTCTGGGTCAGCGCGGCGACGTCTTCGCCCAGTTTGCCCAACGCCAGCGTCAGCCGCGTGCACCAGTCGGCGATGCGCAGGACCGGGGTGCGGTCCGTGTGCCAGGAACGGCGCGGATCCCCGAGGTTCAAGGCAGCGGCGAGATCGGCGCGCAGTCCCGCCGGGTCGGGGCCGAGTTCGGAGGCGGTGCCCGCGGCCCCGGCCAGCGACACCAGCAGGCTGGTCTCGCGCAGGGCCGGCAGTTCCCGCAGCAGGTCCAGCAGCGGGTCGCCCCAGCTGGCCACCACCGCGCCGAAGCTGGTCGGCGTGGCGTGCTGCCCATAGGTGCGCGCGGCCATCGGCGTCTCGGCATGGGTGCGGGCCAGCCGCGCAAGACCGGTCAGGACCGCCCGCAGATCCGTTTCGATCAGCGCCAGCGCCTGACGCAACCGCAACATCTGCGCGGTGTCGATGATGTCCTGCGACGTAACCCCCCAATGCACGTATTGCGCGTGATCCGGGGCCTGCATCTCGTGTCGGAAAGCGGCGGCCAGACCCGGCACGCAGACGCCGTTTTCGCCGGTCGGCGCCGCCAGCTTCGCCGGATCGATCTGCACTTCCATCGCGGCGCGGGCAATCGCCTCGGCGCTGTCGGCGGGAATGATGCCACGGGCGCCCTGCGCCCTGGCCAGCGCGCCTTCGACCAGCAGCATGGCGCGGATTTCGGCGCTGTCCGAAAACAACCGGCCGACCTCCCCCAACGGGAAAAGCCGGGCGTAGAGAGTGCTGTCAAACACCGAGGCGGCCATCAGATCGCCCCGGCGATCCGGTCGAGCCGGGCGGCCAGCCCGGCCGGATCGGCAAAGAACGGAGAATGCGATGTTGGCATGGCGAAAACCCCTTCGGAAGGCCAGTTCCGGGTCATGGCGATCTGGTATTCCGGCGGAATGGTGCGGTCTTCGTCGCCCCGGATGTAGAATTTCGGCACCGAATGGAACCGCTCGGTGAGATCCAGCGGAGTCGTTTGCGGCAGGATCGGCTGAGGGCCGAGACGCGCCAGCGCGTAGTCGACGGTTTCCGCCGGACAATCGTGGTAGAAGAGGTCGGGCACCCGGTCGGGCAGGATCGTGTAGGTCAGCCCGTCGGGCGCGCGGACCACGGCATCGGCGATGGTCTGGCGCGGTCCCCGCTTGCGCATGTCAACCATCGACAGGCCCGGTTCCGGCACATAGGCGCAGAGAAAGACCAGCGCGCGCATCGCGTCCGGGTCCCGTTCCGCCGCCGCGCTGATCGGGTAGCCGCCCCAGGAATGGCCGACGACGATGGTGTCCGGCGCACTGGTGGCGAGAACCGCGTCGCGGCAGGCGCCCAGGGTGACGTCGGCATAAGGCGTCGGGTCGTCGCCGCTGCCCGGCTGATCGATGGCGATGGCCGCATGGCCGAGCGATTCCAGCTGCGGGATCAGGTCCCGCCAGCACCAGGCGCCGTGACAGGAGCCGTGAACGAGAAGAAACCTAGCCATTGTGCCCTCGGGTCATACGGTCAGACATGGCCGGTTTCGGTCAGGAATCGGGTCAGCGCCCGCGCGTAGTCCTCGGGGTTCTCGACGCAGGGCAGATGACCGGCCCCACGGATCAGGTGAAACTGCGAGCCGGGGATCAGCTCCACGGTTTCGCGCACCAGGTCGGGCGGCGTCGATCCGTCCTGATCGCCGGCGATCCCCAGCGTCGGCAGGCGCAACCCGCTGGTCGGGGTGAAGAAATCGGTGCCGGAAATCGCGGCGGAACAGCCTGCGTAGCCGGCGGCGGGCTGGCGCACCAGCATGTTGCGCCAGAGTTCGAGTTCCGGCGTCTTGCGGAAGGCAGCGCTGAACCAACGCTCCATCACCGCGTCGGCAAGGCTTTCGATGCCGTCCGCGTGAATGGCCGCGATCCGCTCTTCCCACATGGCCGGGGTGCCGATCTTGGCGGCCGTGTTGGACAGCACCAGCGCCCGGACCAGATCCAGCCGCTTGACCGCAAGCCCCTGCGCGATCATGCCGCCGATGGACAGGCCGACGAATACGCAGTCGCGCACGCCGAGGTGATCCAGCAGCCGTTCCGCGTCGCGCACCAGCGCGCCCATCGTGTAGGGCGCGGGCGGGGCCGAGGACAGGCCGTGCCCGCGCTTGTCGTAGCGGATGAATTTCAGCCCCTCGGGCAGCAAGGGCAGGACCGCGTCCCAGAGCCGGAGGTCGGTGCCGAGCGAGTTCGAGAACACCACCGGCGCTCCGTCCGGGTCGCCGTCGATCCGGTAGTGCAGCCTTACGTCGTCCAGTTCGGCGATGTGCATGAAGGGGATCCTGTCGCTGTTTCGGCGGAGCCTAGCGCCTGCGCGGGAGAAAGGCAAAGCTCCGGTTGCCGGTCAGGGGGCGAACCGGCGCAGCGCGTCGCGGAAGACCGGGGCATCGACATTGCCGCCGGTCGCCACCGCGATCACCGCCGGGTCTGCAATCCGATCGGGCTGGAAGAGCGCGGCTGCCAGCGACACCGCGCCGCCGGGTTCCAGCACCACCTTGAGGTGCGCGAAGGCGAGCGCCATCGCCCGGAGCGCCTCGTTCTCGGTCACGGCGAGGCCGGGACCGCAGAGCCGGCGGAGAATGGGGAAGGTGATGTCGCCCGGCTGCGGCGTCAGGATCGCGTCGCAGAGGTTGCCCGATGTCCGGTTGTTGCGCCGGATCGCGCCTGCGGCGAGCGATCGCGCCACGTCGTCGAAGCCTTCGGGTTCCACCGTCCGCACCCTCAGGCCGGGGGCGCGGGATTCGAGCGCCAGCGCGATGCCAGACGCCAGCCCGCCGCCGCCGCAACAGACCAGGACATGGGCCTCGTCAACGCCGGCCTCGGCCGCCTGTTCGGCGATCTCAAGCCCGGTCGTGCCTTGTCCCGCGATCACCAGCGGTTCGTCGAAGGGCCGGATCAGGGTGAGACCGCGTTCGGCGGCCAGCCGGTCGCCGATGGCGTCGCGGTCTTCGGTGGCGCGGTCGTAGAGCACCACCTCGGCCCCGAGCGCGCGGGTGTTGCCGATCTTCACCGCCGGTGCGTCCGAGGGCATGACGATGACCGCCGGCGCGCCGTGTTCGCGCGCCGCCAGCGCCACGCCCTGCGCATGATTGCCGCTGGAATAGGCGATGACGCCGCGCGCGCGGGCTTCGGGCGGCAGCGCCGATACCGCGGACCAGCCGCCCCGGAACTTGAAGCTGCCGGTGTGTTGCAGGCATTCCGCCTTGACCAGCACCCGCCGCCCCGCGATCTCGTCCAGGAACGGCGAACTCAGCAGCGGCGTGCGGCGGGCACGGCCCGTCAGCCGCGCGGCGGCGGCTTCGATCATGGCGATGTCGCTCATGCGGTGTCCTTCAGGATGCGGTGAATGAGGGCGAGGCTTTCGGGTTCGTCCAGAAACGGCACATGGCCGCGATCCGGCACTGTGACAGCGATCAGGGCCGGGTTGTGGTCCTGCATCCGCGCCAGCGTGTCCTGCGACAGGATATCGGAACTGGCGCCGCGGAGCACGCCCAAAGGTCGCCCGGCGAGCGCGGCAAACAGCGGCCAGAGGTCGGGGACAGGACCGGCTTCTGCCTGCGCCAGGAGCGCGTCGCGCAGGCGCGGGTCATAGCGCAGGGCCAGCCCCTCGCCGGTGTCCGCGAACTGGGCCGCCGCCAGCGCGCGCCACCTGTCCGCGGGCACGCCGGGGAACTGCGGTCCCAGCGCGGCCAGCATCGATTCCGCTGCCGCATCGAGAGACCGGGCTGCGGGCGGGCGGCCGACATACTCCATGATCCGCGCGATCCCGTCGGCGGCCACCACCGGGCCGACATCGTTCAGGATCACCCCCGACACCCGGTCCGGATGCGCCGCCGCCAGCGCCATAGCGATCAGCCCGCCGCGCGAGGTGCCGAGGATCGTGACCGCGCCGAGGTCCAGGTGGTCGAGCAGGCCGACCACGTCCTGCGCCTCGCGCATCACGTTGTAGCTGTGGAAATCCTCCGCGAAATCCGATTGCCCGCGCCCGCGATAGTCCATCGCGATCATGCGGCGGGAGGCCATGTGCGGCGCTAGGAAATCGAAGTCGCGGGTGTTGCGCGTCAGGCCGGGCAGGCACAGGAGCGGTTGCCCCGCGCCCCTGTCCTCAAAGTGCAGGCCGAGCCCGTCGGAGGTCCGGAACCGCGCCATCAGCCGCGCACCAGGTCGGGAATCGCGGTCAGGTCCGGCACTGTATGGGCGGGGGTCCAGGGCAGGCGGTCCGGGGGCTCTCCGGCCCTGTTGACCCAGGCGGTGCGGAACCCGTAGCCGGTGGCGCAGCCCGCGTCCCAGCCGTTGGACGACACGAACAGAACCGCGTCGCGCGCGCATCCGAACCGCTGCCCGACCAGATCGTAGACGGCGGCGGCCGGTTTGAAGACGCCGACGCTTTCCACCGACAGGATGTCATCCAGCAGCGGCCCGATCCCGGCCGACCGCACCGCGCCGTCCAGCATCGCGGGCGAGCCGTTGGACAGGATGGCGGTCCGCTGGCCCGCGGCCCTGAGCGCGGCCAGCATGGCGGGCACTTCGGGATAGGCGGACAGTTCCCAGTAGAGATCCAGCAGGCGCTGGCGCAGCGCCGCGTCGCCATTAAGCCCGTTGGCGTCGAGCGCCCAGTCCAGACCGTTCTGCGTGACCTCCCAGAAATCCGCATGGGCGCCGGCCACGGCCCGCAGCCAGGTATATTGCAGCTGTTTCAGCCGCCAGTGGGAGGCCACGTCCTGCCAGCGGTCCGCGAGGGCGGGAAACGCCGGATCGGACGCGGCCTGCCGGGCGGCGGCGGATACGTCGAACAGGGTGCCGTAGGCATCGAAGATACAGGTGGTGATGGGCATCGCGGGCTCCGGATTTCGGTGCAGAGTGGCACAGGCGCGGCGGGGTTGAAAGTGCCGGGTTCGCTCGGGGGTGGGGGCGCTGCCCCCGTCGCCTGTCGGCGACTCCCCCGGAGTATTTCGACAAAGATGAAGAACTGGGGAGGAGCGGGTTTACATGTGGGGCAGAGCGGTTAGGTTGGGCGTTTCTGCCGGCCCGAGGGGCTGGTCAAATCCGACACCGAGCCCGAGGGAGGGACATCATGACCCAGGTCAAGACCGGCGACACCGTTCGCATCCACTATACCGGGACCCTGCTCGACGGCAGCACCTTCGACAGTTCCCGCGGGCGCGAACCGCTGGAGTTCGAAGTCGGGTCCGGCCAGATCATTCCGGGGCTGGACGTGGCGCTGCCGGGCATGGAAGTGGGCGACAGGAAGACGGTGAACGTGCCCTGCAAGGACGCCTATGGCCCGGTCCGGCCGGAGATGCGCCAGGGCGTGCCGCGCGACAACATCCCGGCGGAAATCCCGCTGGAAGTCGGGTTGCAGCTTCAGATGCAGTCCTCCGAAGGGCAGGTGATGCCGGTCACGGTGGTCGAGGTCGGCGAGACCGAGGTGACGCTGGACGCCAACCACCCGCTGGCGGGGCAGGATCTGGTGTTCGACATCGAACTGGTGTCGGTCGCATCCTGACGCAATGGTCCGGCGCGCGCGCAACGGGGGCGGCGGTTTTCCGGCGAAACCGCGTTAATGCCCTTGTCTGCAAGGATCCGCGGGCTGTGCAGGGCGTGCATATCCCGTGCATACCGTGTGCATACGCGGCGTGCGGTTCCGGCCCCCGGCGACGGGTTAACGCGGCGCGCGATGCCGGAAGGTTGCGGATGGGTTAAGTGGCGGGGCGGACCGTCTGCCGCGCACCGGGTGACGGCTGCGCAAGGTCACGGGATTGTTCTGACGGAGAGGCTTGAAGCGGCCTGCGGGGAGTGCAGAACCGAGTTCAAGGATTGGCTGGGCGTGCGCGGGGGCGGCCCGCTTTGAGCCCAAAGTCACAGATGCTGCGTCAGGCGCGAATGACTTCGATGCGCAGGAAGCGCCCATTGCAACCTCGGCCGCTTAACGCAACCAGCCGAGGTTTTCTGCTGCGGTGCAGCCCGCCGTTTCTGCCGTTCGCTTCGACTGCGAGGTTGTGGCGCTGGTGAATTCACACACTGCGGGACAAAGATGATCGTCCCAAGTTGAGTAACGGCGGGATGACCGCCTGCCCAAACACTGAAAATGGCCGCAGAAATTCCGTACCAAGCCCCGAAAAACGGGGATTTCCCTCGCGCCGGTTAGCCCGGAGGGATCCGGCTCCTTAGGCTTCAGGATCTATGGGGGCAATACCCATCGCCGGACCTCGCAAAACGCGGATCAACTCCTGAATGGTCGTATCGGCATAAGGCTCACCAAACCGCTGCAGATATCCTAGGGTGTCCTCCAGCAGGTTCACCTTTTGCAGCAACAGGAACGCGTGATACTGCTCCGGTTGCCGGATGATACCGTCAAAAAATTCAACATGCGCTTCGCTATCATAGAGCGAAGCAAGGACGATATCGCCCTCCTCTTCATAGCCTGATATGCCGCAGGCATCTGCACGGCGGGCGAGACCTTCCAGAGCTTGCTTGTACCGCTCAATGGGCACGTGCAGTCTGGAAGAGAATGCTTGTGAAACGGGCATCATCTACCCCGCAGATTTCACCTATGTTGACGCCGCCTGCTCAGTGTTGCGCCAATAGGTTTTCAACGCTTCCAATCAGTTCGTCATTATACGCGCTGGTGCGGAATTCATCATAGAGAGCTTGCGCGACGTCCCGGTCATATTCTGCATTCACACCGAGAAGAATATGCTCGGCGAGGAACAAGCCCGCATTACCCCAACCGGATATGGCAGCGTTCAACAGGTAAACGGTTCCAACATAATGATTTTTGGCGGTTCCCTCGCCTCGAAGCAACTTGATCCCGTAATTGGTCATTGCAATGGGGTACCCTTGTTCCGCAGCGCGCTTGTACAGGCTCGTGACCAGTTCAGGGTTGTTCTGAAAGTAGTGGCAGTGCCGTTTTCCGTAAAGCCATGCGAGAGCGGTATTCGCCGTTGCATTACCCAAAGCCGCAGCCGCTTCAAGTTTGCCATGCGCAACTTCATTGCCCTCACAAGCACTGTTCGAAAGTTCGTTGGAAAACTGTCGCTGCTCCTGGAACCTGAATATCTCGATTCCTGGATGTACCAGGTTGGCACTGTCTGATCTGAGGACGGCCCAATAGATATCACTCTTGATCGGATCAGCCCAGGCGGCAAAAGGCGCGGTGAAAAAAATAATCAGCAAAATCAGCTTCTTGAACATTTTCGAATTCCTGTCCGATGTGTGCGTTGTTCTGGCCGTTCAAGCTCTACCTGCTGGCGGGTTGCACGCATAGCAGGCTGCAAAATTAGCGGTTTCACTTGGGAGCTTGGAAGTTCATTGTTGTGGAGCCTTCTGGAATGCCCTGGCCTATTCCGCGGCCTCCGAACATTTTGATAACCTTCGAACTCCGTCCCAATCATCCAGTATGTAAAACCCTTGATGATCCCCATTAACCGAAAAGGTCTTTTCCTCGCGGGTCTGAGGGTCCGTATAGGAAATCGCCAGGACGAAGCTCAGAGGGCTGCTCGAGGGGCCAAAAAAGGCTTTAGGGTGGAAAACGCCGGTTGCCTCATGCCGATCCACAAACACCCGCGTTTCGTTCTCGGCAGACGCGCCGGAGAGTTCGATACCTTCCATCATCCCGCAAGCCAATGCATACCGGCCATCAAGCCGGGATAAATCGAAGTCATCGGCAAAGTGAGGGAGCAAATGTGTCAGCCTCTCGCAAAGATCATCAGCGTCCTGAGAAGACGGCAATCCGCAGCGGTTCTCCTCCTCCGCGTGCGCGGTTTGCAAAAAGCCCAGAACAGCAAGGCAGGTCATTAGAGAGGTCTTCAATTTTAGCATCCTTGAGAAATGTGACGGGTGGGGTAAATGCTGAGGCCGTTGCACCCTCAATTTGTACTTGGAGATACTAACCTTGCCTAGATGCGGTCGGCAATGCTCGCCACACGGCGAGATGGTTGTAATCTGTTTTGGCGATCTTATCTGGTCTTGCCCTGTCTGGGTAGCCGGGTCCAGAGAGTTTACGGTTCCTAAACAGGGAGATTTGCGTGGCTTGTAGAATCCCGATCGATGGCCCAGCGACAATAGAGGAATTGGAAAGTGACATCCGGCTGCTCGCCAGGCTAGCGGAAGAATTGCCCTCGAAGTCCTTCATTGCGCGTTTGTCTGAAAGCGATATTCAAGACAACATACCGCTTTATATCGATGAGATCGAAGCGGCCGTCCAATCCACGGCAACCGGGTACGCGTCCGAGATTGCGAAGCAAGTGATCACTGCCGTGCGGAATGCGGCCGAAGCCGGTGATATCAGGCAAGGTGTCGGCAATGCCTTTTCAGCGCTGCATGAAGCCTGCTCAGAACTGCATCGCCTGAGCGCTGCTTATGGGGAAATCGACTGAGCCCTTCGCATTCGCAGCATAGTTGTCGCTACGTGTGGCTCGAATGTCGAGTTCCGGCTGACTGCAGAAGAACTCAACGCGATTGGTAAGGGCAGCTTTGTCCGCATGACGGGCGTTCCGCGTCGGCGCGGCGATGCGCGGGTATGGCGCGTTCGGGTTTGGGGCGGGGCCTGTGGGCGCGCGGTTTAGAGGAATTCCGGCTGCGGCATGCCCAGGACGTGGTAGCCGCCATCGACGTGGATGATTTCGCCGGTGGTACAGGCGCCGGCGTCCGAGGCGAGGTAGACGGCTGTGCCGCCGACCGCCTCCAGCGTCGCGTTGGCGCGCAAAGGCGCGTTCTGGTCGGTGTGCTTGTAGGTCTTGCGCGCGCCGCCGATGGCGGCACCGGCCAGCGTCTTCATCGGCCCCGGCGAGATCGCGTTCACCCGGATGCCTTCGGGGCCGAGGTCGTTGGCGAGATAGCGGGTAGCCGATTCCAGCGCCGCCTTGGCGACGCCCATCACGTTGTAGTTCGGCACCACCCGGTTGCTGCCCTGGTAGGTCAGGGTCAGCAGCGTGCCGCCGTTTTCCGCCATCAGCGGATGCGCCCGGCGGGCGATCTCGATGAAGGAATAGGCGCTGATGTCGAGCGAGTTCTTGAAATTGGCGCGGGAGGTGTTGAGGAACCGGCCGGTCAGTTCCGACTTGTCGGAAAAGGCGATGGCGTGGACCACGAAATCGATGGTCGGCCAGCGGGCGGCCAGGGCGTCGAAGGCGGCGTCCAGCGAGGCGTCGTCGGTCACATCCACGTCGACCATGAAATCCGATCCCACCGAGGCGGCGAGCGGTTCCAGCCGCTTGCCGAAGGCGTCGCCCTGGTAGGTGAAGGCGAGCTCCGCGCCGGCCGCGTGCATGGCGCGGGCGATGCCCCATGCGATCGAGCGGTCGTTGGCGACGCCCATGATGAGACCGCGCTTGCCTGCGAGTGCTTGGGTCATGTGCCGGTCCTATCCGTTGAATTTCGACAGGATCATCGATCCGTTGGTGCCGCCGAAGCCGAAACTGTTGGTCATCACGCTGTCGAGCCCGGCGTTTTCCACCGTTTCCAGCGCGATTTCCGAGGCGTCCAGCGCCGGGTCCAGCGTTTCGACGTTGATCGAGCGGGCGATGAAGTCGTTGTCCAGCATCAGGAGGCTGAAGATCGCCTCCAGCGCGCCGGCGGCGCCTTGGGCGTGGCCGGTCATCGACTTGGTGGAACTGATCGGCGGCGTTGCGCCTTGCCCGAACACGCGGCGCACGGCTTCGACCTCGCCCACGTCGCCCACGGGGGTGCTGGTGCCATGGGCGTTGATATAGCCGACCCTGCGGTCCGCGGGCAGGGTGGAGAGGGCCAGCCGCATGGCGCGTTCGCCGCCTTCGCCGGAGGGTGCGACCATGTCGTGGCCGTCGCTGGTGGCGGCGTAGCCGGTGATCTCGGCGTAGATCTTCGCGCCGCGCGCCCTGGCATGTTCCAGTTCCTCCAGCACCACGATGCCGCCGCCGCCGGAGATCACGAAGCCGTCGCGGTTGGCGTCAAACGCGCGGGAGGCGCGCTGCGGCGTATCGTTGAACTTGCTGCTCATCGCGCCCATGGCGTCGAAGAGGCAGGAGAGCGTCCAGTCCAGTTCCTCGCCGCCGCCGGCGAACATCACGTCCTGCTTGCCGAGCATGATCTGTTCGGCGGCGTTGCCGATGCAGTGCAGGCTGGTGGAGCAGGCCGAGGTGATGGAATAGTTGATGCCCTTGATCCTGTAGGCGGTGGCCAGGTTGGCGCTGATCGTCGAGGACATGCATTTGGGCACCGCGAAGGGGCCGATGCGTTTGGTCGCACCGGAATTCAGCACCGTCTGATGCGCCGTCAGCATGGCGCTGGTGGACGGACCGCCGGACCCGGCGACGAGGCCGGTGCGCGGGTTGACGATATCGGATTCCTCAAGGCCCGCGTCGGCGATCGCCTCGGCCATCGCGATATGGGCATAGGCCGCACCCGGACCCATGAAGCGCAGGGTGCGCTTGTCCACGTGGTCGGCCACGTCGATCTTGAGCGTGCCGGCGATCCGGCTGCGAAAGCCGTGTTCGGCCATTTCGGGGCTGGCCTCGATCCCGGACGCGCCGGATTTCAGGGCGGCCAGAACCTCGGACGCATTGTTTCCGATGGACGAGACGATCCCCAGCCCAGTGACAACGACGCGGCGCATCGGCGGTCTCCTTCGTTGGCGGCCCTGACGGGCAATCAGGCCTGGGCGGTTGCCAGACCCACCTTCATGTCCTTGACGGCATAAATCTCTTCACCGTCGGCGACAACCCGTCCATCGGCCACGCCCAGCTTCAGCTTGCGGTCGATGATGCGCGTCATGTCCACGTAGTAGGTCAGCATCCTGCGGTCCGGCTTGACCATGCCCTTGAGCCTGACCTCGCCGACGCCCATGGCCATGCCCTGTCCCAGCATCCCGCGCCAGCCGAGATTGAAGCCGGTGAGCTGCCACAATCCGTCCAGTCCCAGGCAGCCGGGCATGATCGGGTTGCCGGGGAAATGGCACTGGAAGAACCAGAGGTCGGGGTGGATGTCGAATTCCGCCACCACATGTCCCTTGCCGTGGCTGCCGCCGTCGGCGCTGATCTCGGTGATCCGGTCCATCATCAGCATCGGCGGTTCGGGCAGTTGCGCGTTGCCGGGGCCGAAAAGTTCGCCACGGGCGCATTTGAGCAAGCCCTCTTTGTCAAAGCTGGTGGGGTATTGGGCCATGCGGGCGGCTCTCCTGCTCGGATCTGCGGTTGCAAACCCGTCTAGCAAGGGGCAAGGGGTCCTGCAAGGGTCCCTTGCCCGGCCGCGGGAGCGTGCCCGAGGCGGTCAGCCGCGCGGTTCGACCGCGCGCCGGTAGAGGTGCCAGGTGGCGTGGCCCAGGATCGGCAGAACGAAGATCAGCCCGACGAACAGGGTCGCCGCGCCCAGCGCCAGGGACAGCGCCACGATCAGCCCCCAGGTCAGGGCCGCGACCGGGGAGCGGCGGACCACCCGGACCGAGGTGACGACCGCGCGCGGCAGGCCCACGTGACGGTCGATCAGCAGCGGGAACGAGACCAGCGTGACCGCCAGGGCGGCCAGCGCGAAGACGAACCCGACCGCCATGCCGGCGATCAGCATCGTCCAGCCCGCCGATGTGCCGAATATGTCCTGCACGAAGACGCCCAGAGATTGCGGCGTTTCCGGACCCAGCGTCAGCTTGTAGATCGTGCCGGCGGCGAAGATCCAGACGATGAACAGCGCCGCCAGGTAACCGCCCAGCACCACGATCGGCAGGAAGGACGGCGAGGCGATCACCGCGAAGGCGTCGCCCCATCCGGCAGGCTGGCCCGCTTCGCGCCGGCGGCTCATCTCATATAGGCCGACCGCGGCGACCGGGCCGACGATGGCGAAGCCCGACATCATCGGGAACACCAGCGGCAGCATGTCGCGGTTCAGGGCGAACCAGGTGAGCAGCACACCGAGCACCGGGTAGACCAGGACGATGAAGATCACGTCGGTGCGCAGGGCGGTGAAGTCCTGATATCCCTTGGACAGCGCGCTGCGCAGGTCCGCCGTGGTCAGGTCGCGCAGCACGATGGGATCGGTGTCCGGTCCGGAAAGTTCGCTGGTTCCGGTGCCGATGCTGTGTGATCCGCGCCCGAACATCTGCGCGGTCCAGGATGCCGGGTTGCCAATTGTCTTTGCCATTTTGACCTCGCTTGCATTGATCTGCATCGCGGGGCCGTGATCCGGGCGGGTGATGGTGACGACCCGCTGGGCAGGCCCCTGGATTTCCATCCGGGGTTGAGCCTAGCACTTTTGCCGCCGCCTGTCGCGTTGCCTGCGCGGGCCTCACGCAGACGTGCGGCGCCCGCGAAAGCGGCGGAGTCTCGGGGGACGCGGTGTTGCGAATGATTTTTATTTGAACTCGCCGCCCTACCGGCCTTATATAGAAGGTCAGACGGCAATGTGGGATGCGAGAGTGACGCGCGACGCGATGGAAAATGCGACGGAATGGCTGGGCCAGGCCGGGCTGCGTCCGACGCGGCAGCGGCTTGCCCTGGCCGAACTGCTGGTCGGGGACGGGCAGCACCGGCATGTGACGGCGGAAAGCCTGTTCGAATCCGCCTGTTCCGCCGGGGCCAGCGTGTCGCTGGCGACGGTCTACAACACGCTGCGCGCCTTCTGCGACGCCGGGCTGATCCAGGAAGTGACGGTCGACGGTTCCAAGAGCTATTTCGACACCAACACCCACGACCACCCGCATTTCTTCTGGGAAGACGAAGGTCGGCTGACCGACGCGCCGTCCGAACAGCTTGTCATCACCCGCGTGCCGGATGCGCCCGACGGCGCGGAGATCGCGTCGGTCGATGTGGTGATCCGTCTGCGCCGCACCTGACGGAATTCGCCGCCCGGCGCAGATTGGCGTTTCGGCGCCGCCGAATGTAGGCTAGCCTCTGCCCGATCGAACAACAGCAGACAGTGCCGCCATGCCCCACCCGCTCGTGACCGCAGACGATATCGAAACCTACCAGCGTGACGGGGTGGTGCTGATCCGCGGCCTCTTTGCCGATCACGTCGACACCCTGCGCGCCGGGATCGAGCGCAACATGGCGGAGCCGGGGCCCCATGCCTCGGAAAACCGCAAGGAAGGCCATTCCGGCCGGTTCTTCGACGATTACTGCAACTGGGCCCGTATCCCGGAATTTGCCGAGGTGATCCGCAGCTCTCCCGCCGCCGAGGTCGCCGCCGATCTCATGCGCGCGCGCCGGGTGCAGATGTTTCACGACCATGTGCTGGTGAAGGAACCGGGCACCTCGATGGCGACGCCCTGGCACCAGGACGGGCCGTATTATTTCGTGGAAGGCAAACAGACCGTCAGCTTCTGGTCGCCGCTGGACCCGGTGACGGAGGCGGCGCTGCGCTGCGTGGCCGGATCGCATCTGTGGGAAAAGGACGTGCTGCCGACCCGCTGGGTCGCGGAATCGGCGTTCTTTCCGGACGACGGCCAGTATATGCCGGTGCCCGATCCCGAGGCCGAGGGCATGCGGATCGTCGAGTTCCCGATGCAGCCGGGCGATGCGGTGGCGTTCCACTACCGGACGCTGCACGGCGCGCGCGGCAACACCAGCCAGACCCGGCGGCGCGCGTTTTCGCTTCGGCTGGTCGGGGACGACGCGCGCTATGTGCAGCGCCCCGGCCCCACCTCGCCGCCGTTTCCGGGCCATGACATGCAGCCGGGCCAGACGCTGCGGGAAGACTGGTTCCCGGTGATCCACCGTGCCTGAACGGCGCGGAACGGTCTTGAACGGCGGTTTGCCGGGCGGACGATGAAGGCGTCCCTGAAGAAGACCCTGACGTCGCTTTACCTGGGGCGCAGCCGCCGCGCGACGTGGTTCCGCTATGGGCTGATCGCGTTCGACCTGGTGACGATCCTGTTCTTCCTGGCGACGGTGGCGGTGCAGCTGACGCCGGCGCTGATCGTGATCAACACGATTCTCGGGCTGCTGATCCTGATGGATTTCGCCGCCCGGCTCTGGGTTGCGGACGACCGGGCCAGGATGCTGCGGCAGGTCTACACGATCGCCGATGTCATCGTTGTGGGCACCCTGCTGGTCGCGCCGCTGCTGGATCTGCACGACCTGGCGGTGCTGCGGATCCTGCGGGGGCTGCGCCTGATCCATTCCTATCACCTGCTGCGCGATCTGCGCCGGGACAGCGCGTTCTTCCGCCGGCACGAGGACGCGCTGCTGGCGCTGGTCAACCTGATCGTCTTCATCTTCGTCACCACCTCCTTCGTCTTTGCCCTGTTCGCGGAAGACAGCGCCGGGCCGGCGCAATACGTGGACGCGCTGTATTTCACGGTTTCGACCCTGACCACCACCGGCTACGGCGACATCACCCCGACGACGCCGGGCGGCAAGCTGTTGTCGGTGGTGATCATGGTGGTCGGGGTCGCGCTGTTCGTGCAACTGGCAGGTGCGGTCCTGCGCCCGTCCAAGGTGACGCACAAATGCCCGACCTGCGGGCTGCTGCGCCATGACATGGACGCGGTGCACTGCAAGCATTGCGGCGAAACGCTGAAGATCGAGACGCCGGGCGCGACCTAGGCGGACGCGGTCAGAACCATTGTCCGGGTTCCATCAGGCCGAGGTCGAGCAACTGGCCCGACGTCCAGTCGAAGGGCGTCGAATTGCGCCAGCAAAACGAGTCGATGGCGTGGCGCGATCCGGGGTTGCGTTTCAGCGCCTTGGCGGCGCGGAACGAACAGACCGCGGCGGTGAGATTGTGGTGCCAGGGGCAGGCGTAGGTGTTGTATTCCTGGTCGTTGAACGTGTGGTCCGGGTTCAGGCGCAGTCCGGGGCGGGTCCGGAACAGGGCGATCCGGTCGATGCGGCGGCTGTTTTCCGGCACGTGTTCTTCGAACCGCCAGCGCAGGCCGCCGAAGAAATCCAGTTGCCGTTCGCGCGGCGCGCCGGTGTCGGGGGCGATCCGCGCCAGCGCATAGTAGCCGGACCGGTCCAGCAGGGCGCTGTCCAGCGATACCGCGGTCGGATGCCGGGACAGATCGCCGGCATAGAGGTCGACGACATAGGTCAGCATCGCGTCGCGGCGTTCTTCGCCGTGAAAGGCGAGCATTTCCCCGATGCTGCGGGTCTCGCAGAACGGGAAATACAGGTATTCGGCGTTGTAGCAGTAATAGAGCCAGGTGCCGGGCAGAACCCCGATCACCCGGTTCACCGCCTGGAACACCTCTGCCGGGCGGCTGCTGTCGAAGGCGATGCGCTGCACCTCGCGGTTTAGATCCGGCGGCAGGTCGAAGGCGTCCGGCATCAGGGCGAGCACCGACCCGAATCCAAGGTTCAGATGGTGGCGCAGGGTGCTGGCGAGTTCCACCCGGTCCTCGGCAAAGACCAGCGCCACCGGCCCCCTGGCGGGCCGGCGTTTCTGCCGCTTCAGAAAGCTTTCAAGCGTTTCGCCTGCCATGATGTCTGCCCGGAGTGCCGCCGTTGCGAAAACCTGGCCCAAAATTGGTTAATTCCGGGTGCATTGCAAGACGGCGGCAATCGGTTTAGATCAGGCCGCTGATCCGATCTTCCCAGAAGGCACTGCCCATGACGGCCCCGAAGAAACTTTTCATCAAGACCTATGGCTGCCAGATGAACGTCTATGACAGCGAGCGCATGGCCGAGGCGCTGGGCGGGCGGGGCTATGTCGAAACGCAGACGCCCGACGATGCGGACATGATCCTGCTGAACACCTGCCATATCCGCGAGAAGGCCGCCGAGAAGGTCTATTCCGAACTCGGCCGGTTCAAGGGGCTGAAGGCCGAACGGCCCGACCTGAAGATCGGCGTCGCCGGCTGCGTCGCCCAGGCCGAGGGCGAAGAGATCATGCGCCGGGCGCCGCTGGTCGATCTGGTGGTGGGGCCGCAGAGCTATCACCGCCTGCCCGAGATGGAGGCCAAAACCCGGCAGGGCGAAAAGGCGCTGGACACGGATTTCCCCGAAGAGGACAAGTTCGAGAAGCTGACTTCGCGCCCCAAGGCGGCGCGCGGGCCGACGGCGTTTCTGACCGTGCAGGAAGGCTGCGACAAGTTCTGCGCCTTCTGCGTCGTGCCCTACACGCGCGGGGCCGAGGTCAGCCGCCCGGCGGAGCGCATCCTGACCGAGGCGCGCGACCTGGTGGAACGGGGCGTACGCGAGATCACCCTCCTGGGGCAGAACGTCAACGCCTATCACGGCGCGGGGGCGGACGGGGACTGGTCGCTGGCCCGGCTGATCTGGGCGTTGAACGACATCGACGGGCTGGAGCGCATCCGCTTCACCACCTCCCACCCCAACGACATGAGCGACGACCTGATCGAGGCGCATGGTACCTGCGCCAAGCTCATGCCCTATCTGCACCTGCCGGTGCAGTCCGGAAGCGACAGGATCCTGAAGCGGATGAACCGCAGCCATACGGCGGAAAGCTACCTGCGCCTGATCGAGCGCATCCGCGCGGCGCGGCCCGACATCCTGATGTCCGGCGATTTCATCGTCGGCTTTCCGGAAGAGACCGAGGCGGATTTCCGGGCCACGATGGATCTGATCGAAGAGGTGAATTACGGCTACGCCTATTCGTTCAAGTATTCGACCCGGCCCGGCACCCCGGCGGCGGAGCGCGCCCAGGTGGACGAGGCGGAGAAATCCGACCGGCTTCAGCGGCTTCAGGCGCTGATCACCCGGCAGCAGCGGGCGGCGCAGGACGCCATGGTCGGCAGGGTGGTGAAGGTGCTGTTCGAGAAACCGGGGCGGTTTGACGGCCAGATGGTCGGCAAATCGGACTACCTGCACGCGGTCCACGTGGCCGGCTCCGGCGCGGCGACCGGCGACATCCGCCCGGTCCGCATCCTGTCTTCCGGGACCAATTCGCTGGCCGGAGAGGCGCTGCCCGCCGCGTGAGGCTGCGCGGATTCTGGTCTCTGCCCGCGTCCTGCGTGAATTTTTGATGAAATGCGGGTGCATTGGCTTGCATGGCGGGGCGGAACTTGGCACCTTCGATTCAGAAGGCCGAAATGGCAGTACAGGAGAGCGGATTGGCCACAAGCGCCCTGACCCCACCGCAGACCGACATGGCGCCGCACGAGGTGCTGATCGAATTTCCAGACAATCGCCTATTGATCGACCTGTGCGGGGAATATGACCGCAACATGGCCGCTATCGAACAGAAGATCGGGGTGCAGATCATGCGCCGCGGCAACCAGCTGTCGATCATCGGCGACGAGGACGGGCAGAAACAGGCCGCAGAGGTTCTGCACGCGCTCTATTCCCGGCTGGAAGCGGGGCGCGAGGTCGAAACCGGTGACATCGACCGGGAACTGCGGATGAGCGGATCGGAAGCCGGAACCGGGGTCCGCGACGGCGACCAGCTCGAGATGTTCAAGAGCGGCAAGATCGAGATCAAGACCCGCAAGAAGCTGGTGGAACCCCGCACCGCGGCGCAGCAGGCCTATGTCCAGTCGCTGTTCGAGAACGAACTGGCCTTCGGCATCGGTCCGGCGGGCACCGGCAAGACCTACCTCGCCGTCGCCGTCGGCGTTACCATGTTCATCGGCGGCCATGTGGACCGGATCATCCTGAGCCGCCCGGCCGTGGAGGCGGGCGAGCGGCTGGGCTTTCTGCCCGGCGATATGAAGGACAAGGTCGATCCCTACATGCAGCCGCTTTACGACGCGCTGAACGATTTCCTGCCCGGCAAGCAGCTGGCCAAGCTGATCGAGGAAAAGCGGATCGAGATCGCGCCGCTGGCCTTCATGCGCGGGCGCACCCTGTCCAATGCCTTCGTGGTGCTGGACGAGGCGCAGAACGCCACCTCGATGCAGATGAAGATGTTCCTCACGCGGCTGGGCGAAGGCAGCCGCATGGTGATCACCGGCGACCGCACCCAGATCGACCTGCCGCGCGGGGTGCCGTCGGGGCTGGCGGATGCCGAACGGCTGCTGAAGACCATCCCGAAGATCGGCTTCAACTATTTCACCTCGAAAGACGTGGTGCGCCACCCGCTGGTGGCCGCCATCATCGAAGCCTACGAGGCGGACGCGCCGGTCGCCTGAGCGCCCCGCCTTTTTGATCTGACGCAAGACGCCGCCCTGCCGATGGGGCTAGACTGGGCCAGCGGATCGCGGCCCGGCAGCCGCGAAGAGGGGGCTTTGGACATGCGGTCTCTGGTTCGGATCATCCTGCTGGCCTGCGTTGCCTGGGGGGGCGCCCCCCTGGCCGGGGCCACGCAGGACGTGGGCATGCACGAATTCTTCGAAACGCGGTGCCTCAGGTGTCACGGCCATGCCGGCCCGTTCGCCCGCGACCGCCTGTCGGTCGCCGACGGGGAGGTGGTCGGGAGCCGGGGGCAGCCGCTCGCGGGGTTTCTGCAACGCCATCAGGGCGGCATGTCGGAGCCCGAGGCAGACCTTTTGTGGGGTGTATCCCCTGAGCATACGTAGTTGACGAATCCCGGAAAGGTTGAAACGGTACATCGTCGAGATGGAGTTTCACTTTAATGCCTTCCAGCAACTATGCCGTGTTTCGCTAGCATATGTTTGACGGTGATGAAGTCGTCGCATTCGAAAATCATTATTCAGCCTTTGACGTAACTAAGGGGAAAAAGCGTCCTATCGAGTTGCCGATCGGTAATCTCCCCGATCTTAAAGGGCTGCGGAAGTAGAAATTTCTCGGCAAGATGGACGAGAAGATTCCGATGAAGAAGAGCCGTTTCTCCGAACCGCAGATCATGGGTGTGCTGCGTCAGGCGGAGGGCGGGATGCCCGTGTCCGAGCTGTGCCGCGCGCATGGGATCAGCAGCGCGACGTTCTACAAGTGGCGTGCGAAGTATGGCGGCATGGATGCGTCCATGATGAGCCAGATGAAGGCGCTTGAGGATGAGAACCGGCGGCTGAAGCGCATGTTCGCGGACCTGAGCATGCAGGCGGATCTGCTACGAGAGGCGCTTGGAAAAAGTGACGCGGCCAGCTCAGCGCCGCGAGCTGGGCGAGAATGCGGTGGCGACGAAGGGTGTCACCACGTGCGGCCTGCCGGACGTCGGGGTCAGCGAGACTTGTTTCCGCTACAGCCCGAAGCGCGACGACGAGAACGAGAGGTTCGCCGACCTGCTGGTCGGGCTGACCAATGTCCACAAGACCTGGGGTTTCGGCCTGTGCTTTCTGCACCTGCGGAACGTGAAGGGGCATGCCTGGAACCACAAGCGCGTGCGCCGGATCTATTGCGAGCTGGAGCTGAACCTGCGGATCAAGCCGCGACGCCGGCTGAAACGCGAAAAGCCCGATGAACTCGCCGTGCCGAGCGCGCCGAACCTGGTCTGGTCCATGGACTTCATGGCCGACCGCCTAGCCGATGGGCGACAGTTCCGGCTGTTGAACGTTCTGGACGACTTCAACCGCGAGGGCCTGGGTATCGAGATAGACTTCTCGCTGCCCGCCGAGCGTGTCGTTCGAGCCTTGAACCGGATCATCGCGTGGCGTGGCAAACCGCTGGCAATTCGGGTCGATAACGGCCCCGAATACGTCAGTTCCACCCTGATGACCTGGGCTGAGAAGCCGGGCGCCGCCCTGAACTACATCCAGCCCAGAAAGCCACAGCAGAACGCCTATGTCGAGCGCTACAACCGGACGGTCCGGCACGAATGGCTGGACCTCAACATCTTTGACACCATCGAGGAGGTGCAGCAGATCGCAACCGAATGGCTATGGACCTACAACAACGAACGCCCCAACATGGGCATCAGCGGGATCACACTCCCCATGAAGATGAAAATGGCCGCGTGAATTCTACGATCAAACCCCGCTGAAACGGGGAGGATTGTCCGAGATTGCGGCGCGGGTGACGAAGAGGCCGAGCAATTGCCGGTCGATTTCGCGCATTTTCTCGCTGCGGTTGGCCTCGCGGATGTCGCTGGGCAGGACGCCGCAGCAGTTCTGGTGCAGGTCGATGGCGATGACGGTTTCGACGAGATGCCAGAGGTCGTGGGCGGGCCAGCGGGCGCGGTTCCGGTCGGCAGTGGGCTGGCAATAGCGGATGCGGGTCAGGGCGTCGGTGAAGGCGTCGCCGATCATGTCGTTGAGGTCCTGCCAGCTGCGCATGTCGAAGCGGTTGCGCAGTTGCTTGCTGCCAAGGCGCAGTTCGAACCGCCAGACCTGGCTTTGATCCCGGTCGGCCAGGTCGAGCGGCGGTTTTCCGGCGGCGGCGCGGGCGGCGTTCCAGATCGTCAGCCAACCGGCCTTACCTTGCTGGATCACCTCGGCGCGTTTGTCGTAAATCGCGATCTGACGGCTGGCGACGGCCCCAGCGCGCAACCCGGTGACGCGCGCGCCGCTGGCCATGGTCGCGGTTTCATCGACGCCGGTGTATTCCGTGATCTTGGTTCGGGGCGGAAGCACCAAGGCATTCCGGTCCGGTTCGAACCACGGGGCCAGAAGATCGACGGCGAAATCGGCACGGGTCAGGCGCAGCTGGGTTTCGACGTAGGGAATATCCCAAGCCGCCATGCAGGTTCGAAAGTGATCCTCGGCCCCCTGCAAGCCGCCGGTGGCCAGCCCGAAGGCGCGGAAATCGACGGTGATGCCGGGATTGTTCGGAATGCGGTTTTCGGGGTCCTGAAACAGCCAGACCGCGCCATGATCGCCGGTATGGGCGGTGAAGCCCGACCCGCCCGCCTTGCGCACCGTCAGGGGCTGGCCGCCGATGTCCAAGGTGCAATCCGCATTGCCGTCAAAGGCATGGGCCTTGGCGCTGGCGAGTTCCGCCCGCAGGGCCGGGGGGATATCGGTCTGGATGGTGAATTTCAGACCGTCAAAGCCCGAATGCAGGATGTCCACGTCCATTTGCGCTGGCCTTCGCTTTGGTATCGGTAGAGGGGGGTGTTACAAGACCCCCCTCAATGGCGGCCCGTATCGCGGTGCCGATATGAATGAATGGTCCCTTGCGGGTAGTCGATGAAACCTGCGCCTCCGGCGGGGCAGCATCGGTTTTGGGGCCGGGCCTTGGCCCGGCGCTGCAATCACTTTGCATTGACTTGACGACCGATCCAGATTTCGGCGCGTTCCGCGCATTTGGCGAGATTGAGCAGGTCGGAATGATGGAAACTGCCGGTGTTCTTCCAGTCGCCCGTGTCGGTCTTGTAGGACCGGGACAGATCGACGGAATAGAAACCGTCATTCTGCCAGATCGTGGCGGTGACAAGGCCGATCTTGAATTTCTGTGCAGGCTGGTTTGCCATGGGTATGTCCTCTTGCGTTGGTTGGTTGCGAGGATGCGGAACCGTTTCGCCCGCATCCTCTGTCGAAGCCGTCCGGCCCCAAAATCCCGCGCGGCGCTGCCAACCCCGCGCGGGCAAAACTCAGGCTGCGTTTTGGCTGGTGTTCGCGCGGCGGCGGGTCTCGCCCCATGCCAGCAGATCGCGGCGGCGATAGCGGATCGAGCGGCCCGATTTGTAGAACTTCGGGCCAAAGCCGGTGACGCGCCATTTCTGGATCGTGCGCACGCTCTGGCACAGGAAATCGGCGGCGTCGGTCTCGTCGATGAAGCCGTCGAGATAGTCGTTGGGGGTGGTCGCAACTGGCCTTTGCCGCACAAATCGACTGAGGGGTTCACCGCATGCATCCAGCATGAGAGCCGGGAGGCATGAGCAGTTGGACCCCCACGAACTACAAGACCACGAACGGGTCGGCTTACCATGAAGCGTTGAAGCGGCGCGGATCGCTTTCGGTCTGGTTCGACCCCGAGATGAACCGGACGCCGCCGGCGAACGCTGAAACCGAACATCCCCTACGGCCCGCTGAACGTGCCAATCGGCAGCACCGGCATCAAGGCGGAGGGTGAGGCGGAACGGAAGGCGCGCAAGCATG
>NZ_JASNJE010000023.1 GCF_030164465.1 Sedimentitalea xiamensis | reverse complement strand
CGGACGTTTACGGAGTTGTTCAGCGCGCTCGGAAGGATATGCGACCTGTTCACTCCCGACGAATGCATGAACTACTTTCGCGCTGCAGGATATGCGCCAGGTTAATCCCGAAATGCTTTAGGTGATGGGGAATGGCAGGTCCGCAAGCATGGAACCAGCCGTAGACGCCAATGGCGCAAGGTCCATCTGGCCATGGACACCACCACATCCGACATCCGGGCAGTCGAGTTCACGCCCAGCCGGGACGGCGACAGCCCGGTCCTGGCGGATCTGTTGGACCAGATCCCTGAAGACGAACAGATCGACACCGTGACCGCTGATGGTGCCTATGACACGCGCAGGTGCCACACCGCAATCATTGCCAGAGATGCAGAAGCGATCATCCCGGTTCGCCGGAACGGGCGATTGTGGAAGGAGGACGGTCCTGCGGCCAAGGCCCGCAACGAGATACTGCGGGCCTCACAACGCTTCGGCAGGTCGCTCTGGAAGCGGTGGAGCGGCTATCACGCCCGAAGCCGCATCGAGGCCAGGATGCGATGTCTCAAGGCATTCGGCGAACGCATCATGGCGAGGGACCCAGAAAGACGAACCGCCGAGATCCACATCCGAATTGCCCTCATGAACCGCTTCTCAGCCCTCGGAACGGCTGAGACAGTCCGCGACGCCTGAAACCCACAGGATAAGGGGAAGCTCACACTCGCAACAATTTATGCAACAACGCCCTGCGCCGTGGCCGCCTTGATCCGGCCCAGGTTGGCCTGCACCTCTTTGAACGGCGCCGGGGCCTCGGCAACGGTGGCGGGTTTTTTCTTGAACATCGGATTTCCTCCTGGGTTGCATTGCACACAATAAATTGCATCGCGTTCCAGGGCAGTATCACACCCCCGCCGGACCGAAAAAGCGGCCACCGGATCGGCGGCCGGGCGGGGGATCGCTGCACGGATTTTGCACGGGCTTGCCGGTGATTCAGGGCAAAATCGGTGCATGCCGTGCAATGCACGTTTTAACGACACGTTTTTGAGGCCACCCGATCGGTCGTTTTTTCGTTTAATATCAGGTGGTTAATGGCGGAGACGATGGGATTCGAACCCACGAAACCTTGCGGTTTACTCCCTTAGCAGGGGAGCGCCTTCGACCACTCGGCCACGTCTCCGCCGACGCGTATAGCGTGCCAAGCTACGGATATACAAGGCGAAAATTGGCCCTGTGGCCAATTCGGACAAAGCGCCTTCAACCCCCTGAAAAGGCGGGGAAACCTCCTGAATTGCGCGTGTTTTGGGCAAGATTTGGTCAACTCAAATTTAGGCCCTCAACCCGTTTCCTGGGCATGGGCGTGCGATTCACACCTTTCTGTGGAGGAACCACTCCGCATCGCGAGCACGCTGAGCCGAAGCCAGATGCCCCCTTCAATGCAACAAATGTCAGCCACAGCACAGAAAAGTTTCCACCGGAAGCAAGGCGAGCCTGGATTTCTTTGAGACGCGGAGACAAACGACCTGCCGCCATTCGCCGAATTCGGCAACGAGAGGCGCGGATCGGGCCTGGCGGGCAAACAAGCGCTGGCCCGGGGGCATTCCGCGGATGTCTTTTTCGACAGCGTAAATCTCGGCGATCTGACGCAAGCCTTCGGTAGCGATTTCGGAGCCGTCACGGTCAAAGACCTCCTTGAGCTTGCGCCTCGCGTGGGACCAGCAATGCGCCACAATGATCGGATCGCCGCCCTTTCGGGAGGATTTGGTCAGCCGGTTATAGCCGGGATAACCGTCGATCTGGAGGATGCCGTTGAACCCCGTGAGGAACTTTTCGGCGTGTTCACCGTGGCGTCCGGGGGCGCAGAAATAGACCACGCCGAGAGTGTCCGATCTTCTGTGTATGAGTGACCCGCACGCAAGGGGGGCGGGTCGCCATACGCGTCCTCACACGACACCGCCCCGCTGAGATCTGGTTCCGGGTCCGAGGCAACCGCTCGTTCACCCAACCGGAGGATTGATGACCTTGTCTCGGGAAAACCGAACGAAATACGGTTCGAACCTGTAGCCTGCGGTTGTCGTCGCATCCGCGAGAATTACGTATCCGAAGCCTGCAAACACACGCCCGTTCGGGGCAGATCGCCGAACCGAGACGTAGTCGCCCCAACGCGTATGTGTCCAGGTGCTTTCATCACGGAAATAGACCACATAGTCGCCCATGAATCCGACGGCGCTGTTGGCATGCCGGTTTCCGCCACCGCCCCAGCCGAGGGCGACCCCGACCTCGTTGTCCGTGTTGGTCGCAAAGCAGGGGTAGCCGAAAGCAAAGTCCTCGTTCCAGATCGTCATCTGTTCAACCAGATCCCAGCTACCGATCCGCACCTTGGCGATCTGGACATGGGGATGCGGAAAATTGAATCCACCATTGCCGCCATCGCCCGCATTCGCGGACCATGCGAACCAGACGAGATCGTCCTGGCGCGTCACGCCTATCACCGCGTTGTTCGGGAAGCCCCAGCCGAACCAGTTGTTCCCGTTCGGGCCATTCGACGAAAGCGTGCTGTTGGACCAGTTGGCCACTTCGACCGAGCGCCAGAAATAGGTCGTCGAACTTTCGTGCCAACTGAAGACCCGCATGGTGGAATTGTCGATATGCCCCGCCCAGTAGACCTCGTCACCTGTATTCTGACAGGCATTGCTTCCCCAGGCCACCAACCCGTCGCCGGGATTGGTAAACCAGAAATTTATGGTATCGGAAGCCGCGATGGCGTTGAGCGGCAGACGCGCGATAACCAGGCCGTTGTCGCCGGTATTGTCCGCGACGTTGTCGAGCACATCGAAGGACAGGTAGATCGAATTGGCACCCACTCCCAGGCTGGGATAATCCATCCAGTCCGTGCCGAATCCGAAGGTCGCAGAGGTAAAATCCCAATAGGTCCACCGGGTACAGTTGGAATCGATGATATCTTGCGGACTGGCCGCTGCCAGCCTGTAGGCATTGTCCGCATTGCCGCCGACCCGCTGATACTGCAACAGCCAGATGAACCGGTTGATAGACGGTACATATTGAATGACCTGGTCGCAGCAGAAACCGCCTGCCAGTGTATTCGGAAACACCGTCGTCGGATCGACGGTCGTGAATGTCTGCCCGCCATCCGTGGAATAGTCCGCATACCAGTTTCCCGTCATCATGACCACGTCACCGGCATCGCCGCCGCTGATGTCAGCGGCATTGACACTGGCCGGAGTGACATTCGGATCGGATGTCCAAGGGTTGAAATCCAGTCCGCTGCCCGGACCGCCGGGATTCTGCGGCGCGAAGGAAGGAGTTTCGCGCAGTATTCCACGAAAGGGGCCATCCGGTACGATCCGCGATGGGCGGTCATTCGGCTGATACTTGGGCTTGGGGTCTCGCTCTACCGGGTCGTAGGGGGCGTCTTCGACACGGTTCGGATGGCACCGACCGGGTTTGGCGTCACCCTTGCCCGGCTTGTCCTCCTCACGTTCCGCGCAGGGCCTGTAGCGGCAGATCGCAGGATGCCGGTCCGGTTTCGGGCAGCATTCCTCCACCTGTCGCTTCAGTTTCTCCAACTCGTCCAGATGCTGGACGATGCCCGGTTCCTTGGCCTCGGCAATTGCCAACAGCCGCGCCAGGTCTTTTGACATCGTCGTCTGCAAGGCGGTCTGCCAATGCAATTCGTTCAGGGCATGACAAGTTTGTCGGGCAATCTTTTCCAGATGGCAATTGGCCAGTTCGAACTGTTTAAGTACGCCCACCAGAAGGTCGGTCTGGTATCGGTCTTCCTCGCAGCAGAAGTCGCGCGTATCACGGAGACGTTCTTCGCGCTTCTCCTTATCAGCGTCAGGAAGTTTTTTCTCGCGGCGGTTGGTTATTTTGGAATCTTGCATATCGAACCTCGACAGTTCTTCGCGCAAATTCGCGATGATCAATCATTCGGTGGATTGTCCGGCCTTAACCACTGCAACACGGCGTCCAGCACATACCAGGTCACGAGGAAGGCCACGCACTCAAGCGCGAAGCTTCCAAACTTGTAGAAGAATTCGGCGATCAGAAACGAAATCGCGAATGCCGGAAACTGTTGCCGCAGAAGTTCCGACATAGACAGGCTGTGAATGAGTTTGAACATAAACGAGGGCCTCCGAATGACGGTGGTTTCAAGGCGCCAAACTGTCCAGGGGTCCCATTCTGGCTCGCAACTGGTTACAAGTGATCCCCGGAAGCAGAACGAAAATTGCCTTCTGTCGCTCACCCGGTCAGCGGGTTTCGCGGTAGGAACATTTTATCACAAATGGACCTTTCGATCAACGAGCCCGGCCTGTAGCGGGACCCCGTCACTACCCGCCATCGCCGCGGAGGCCGGCCGCCTCATCGCATTCAAGCGACCGGCGGGAATGTCGACTGGACCCGATTGATCCCGTAGCGCGCCGTTCTGGAGGCCGCGTATGCAAAGCGCTTGACCCTCTGTGTGATCCCGAGCGGCTTGTGCGCCGCCGGCACATTGTTCCAGGGGTTGAAGCTCAGATCCTCGCAGAATTCCGAATTGCCAGCCATGCCACCCGATCCCGTGATCCGGATCGTGGCGATTCGAACCGGCGGATGCCAGTCGCGGCGTCGTGCCTCCTGCCTGCGCGAGACGAACGGCAGAGAGAGCGCATCGCCGAGCCAGGCGTCGATTTCTTCCTCGCTCCAATGCCATATTCGCGTTGTATCTTCTATCGGCGTCGCCTCTTCCGACAGGAAAGTCTGGACCTTCAGGTCCATCTCGAAATCGTCTTGCGACAAGGTCTCTTCGAGACGGGTGCGCAGGATGTCCGGGTTTGCATCCATCGCCTCTCGCTCCTGTCTTGGAATATTGAGGCGCTTGCTCAGAGGAATCTGATAATTCCGCCCTGTCTCCCATGTCGACCATTCCGGCCAGTCCGGGTCGCCCTTGGTGGCTCTTGCCGGTTCGATCAAATACTTGACCGCCGTTCGTTCCGCATCCGCCGCCTCACCCAGACGTGACGGCGCCATCGAGAACCACTGCTGATAGAGCAGGTTTCGAATGATCGACCCGTTCACTTTCAGCGCAAGATTTTGCTCGAGGAGCGACATGCCAGCACCGGCGACCGCAAGAACCTCGTCAAGTTTCTTGCTTTTGAGCACGTCTTCGTCATCGGCGAGGAAATGCGTATTCACCTTCGCATAGACGAGCGGGTCATCGACGAAGAAGACCGGGAAATTGATTGTCAGAATGTCGAGGAGGCCCTTTGCGTTAATGTCGCTCGCCGAAAGCGTGTTGAGTGCGGTCCCGTCGGGCAGTGTCCCGCTTTCGAGCAACTTGATCGCCATTCCGCGGGCATCAGGCGCCGAATCGCTTTGGTTTCTCGGATTTCCGTTCGAAAACCTTACCACGGCATCATACTCTCTTCCGGGGACGAACAGGCCCTTCGCAAGAGCCGGATCAAGATCTTCCGATATCGTGACGCGCGCGCGATAACAGCCATGGGTCTTCCGATGAACGTCCCGAGTCGCGCACGCCCCATCAGGACGATCCGGCAAATCGTCGAATATGTGCCGGTATGCCGCAAGCCTCTCCAAGTCGCGTTCCGATGGCCGCTCACCGCGCGCGAGCATGCTTTCCAGTTCAACCTGATGCTTGCGCCACGCACTTCGGGTTTGTGACGACTTTTCCACGAAGGACCGGATCACCTCCGCGACATCGCCCGCGAGTTTGCGTTCCAGCGCGAAATCATCCTGCCAGGGGCGTTCGAATTTTTCATCCAGTTGATCAATATCTTCGTGATGCACGGACATGGAAATCTCCTTTTCCTGAAACAATGCGGCCCTTGGACGCTTTTTCGTCGGTTCCGGCCCGTTTGAAGAAAGCTTCAGCGCGGTTGCATTTGAAACCGGCGCCCCTTGACGGCGCATTTCCAGAAGGGAACGCCGGCCGCACCAGAACGGTCGGCAAATCTTGCTTCCCGGGACTCAATGCAAAATGGCGTCGATGACAGGCCGCTCTGCATTCATTTTGTCCAGAGTCCCAAGTGCCATCCTATCACGGAAAGCGGTTCTTCGCGATGGTTGTGAGGATGTGCGGCGGGTGGATGCCGGCTATGCGAAACCCACTTCGTTCACTACCGTCAAAACACCCGCCCGCCGTGCGCCTTTTGCGGCACATAGACGATGGATGAAAAAATCGGCGATCTGTGCTACGATCAAACTGCTCCCATGCGAGTTGCAAGGATTGGACGGTGTCGCAGCATCCCTGGCTGCCGGAGCCGAATACGAATTCTGAATTTGACGGAGTTTACAATGATATCCCTTGATTGTCGGCCTCCGCTCATGCGGAGTATCTCCTGTCCGGTCGCTTTGGCACTCGCTCTCCAGCTTTTGCCCGTGCCGGTGATCGCGGAAGACGATTCCGATTGCCCTTCGGGGCACCCGGATTGCGGTCAGCACAACATGATGCTTGTCGGGGAACAATCGGCGTTTGTTTCCCACCTTCCGATGTTCGGGAACGAACACCGTTTCCAGGTCATCGCGGAAGTTGTCCTCGCAGGGGGCGAGTCCGACCTAAGTTCGATCTATTTCGAAGACCGCGCGTCGCACCCGGATGTCCGGATGTACACCGTGCAACCGAACGACAATTTCGTTCTGTCGCGCCTCTTTACTCCCGATGGCGACCCCGAGCGCAATATGTTTTCCGGAAATGTCTTTCGTGGCCATCTCGAACGCGGCGGAAGCGGGATCGACGGACTCCAGTCGATCTCCGTTTGGATCCAAGACTTGATTTACGCGAGCGAATTGTCCGTTGACTCCGGCGAGGCAAATGGCTTGCAATACGTTCTTTTCGGCCGGGGCGACGATCTCTATTTGGCGCATGTGATTGGCGGCGGACCAGACGATTTCGACCAGATCGTCGGTGTTTCACTGGGGGATCGGAACGAGGAACTCTCGAACGGCGCAATCGTCACGATTCCCGATCGGGCAAACAGTGCCGGGACCAGACTCAGACCGGACGAGCATGTATCCGCTGAGGTTTCGTCCCGAAATGGACCGCTTGATCTGGTCGTCGGGCCGGAACTCTATTTCGAGGAGGGCGAACTGCTTTCGCCGGCCACCTTTGCCCCGACGGGGTTGGAAATCGAAGCCGGGTTCGGGGACTGATCATCGGCTCCTTCACAGGTCCGTCGTTTCACCAACAGGCGCACTGCAACTTGGTGACATATATCCATGCGTTCAAGGCAGAGCGCCGAGGCGGAATGATGAATGATACCCCGACCGCCGGCGCGAGAAAGACAGGTTCGAAAACGGCGATGGCATCGATGCTGCCCTCTGCCCCAGGCTACTTGATAACCGGAGGTTCTTCGCACCCGTCGATCGACGGATGTATCTGCCAGCCGTTGCCGGGCTTGCCCTGTTCGACGACGACAAGCGGATCTTCGGATTTTCCCACTTCCGAACACCAGGGATCGTAGACCTCGCGCTTGAACGCCGCCACCAGGTCGGCGCTGGCCTTGCCGGTGCCCATGAATTTGTCGTCGATCACGATTTTCTGCGCATGGCGGATCGGGTGGAACTCGTTCCACCCGCTATGACCCGCGTCATAGACCCAATCGCCGCGTATCAGCACCACATCGCCTCCATTCCCTTCGTCATCCGCCGGCACAAGATCGCCCGACGCAGGATCCATGACATCAGAGAGCGCGCCGTTGTGGGTCGCCGCCCAGACGATGCCGCCGATGATCGCGGTGACGATCAGAACGGCCAGAAGCGCCAGAAGGCAGCCGATCCAACCCAGAACCGGCACCGCACAGATGCTTGCGGCAATCGCCGTCGGAACGGACATGACCTTGAGCACGATGCAAACGTCGTGGACGCGGCAGCCCTTGATTTCGGCATGCAGGATTTCGGTTTTGTGGCCATCCGGATTGATCGCCGGAAAGGCTACGCTGTCGCCGACATAGCCGAGCCCGAGACCGGTGACCGCGGTCTGATCCGCGATGAACCGGCCCTGGTTGGAATCGGACGCTATCATTTCGGACTTGGTCTCGTTCGCGGCATGAGGCGCGAGAATGAGGTCAAAGGTGAAATCGTCGTCCATCTTCTCGAAACCGGACTTGTCGGCGCCGACCGGGTGGACCGCTGCGACCCTGCCAATGGCGCAAACACCCTTTTCGAGACAGATGAGCTTGCCGCCATGAAGGAAATGACAAAGTTCGAATACGGCGGCGATCCAGAACGCGCCGCCGATGATGCCGGCGGCGACGTTTCCCGATACAGCCCCGATCAGGATCGCGACCGCGCTTGTGATCGCGAGCGCAACGGCGCTGAGCGGTTTGAACTCTGACGGCGGGACGCAGAAGTAATGCTTGTGACAATCAGCCATTTCAGCCCCCCTCACCGCGGATAACATAAAGCGTCACCCCGCCGCGAAGATCCGCCCCCATCAACGCGTTGACATTGATCGCCTGGCGGCCTTTCCATCCATCCGGCGGGGTAATCGAAACCTTCACGTCCTGGCTTTCGCCGCCATCAAGATCAAGGGTTTCCGGCGCGATCCCGACCGACCAGCCATTCGGGATCGGATGCGCAGATGGACCATGTCGGGACCGCGCAAAGGCCCAATCCGGAAGTTTCTCGCTGTATTCATTATGCACCGGCGCCGTGGCGAGCCTGGGAAAGCGTTTGTCGCTGTCGGTCTTGTCCGGCTTCTCCCTGCAATCCACCGGCGGAGGTATGGTGTAGGCGTCAGCGATAAGCCTGAGACTCCGCCGGACCGTGTCCTCGTTTCTGACAGGAAAGGTGAACACCGCCGGCGACTGCGCGGTGCCGACATTGGTGTTTTCCTGACCGAGATTGTTCTTGAAATTCGCGTCCTCGGCCCAGTTGAGCTGCACCTTGAGGCAGTAATGCCCAGGAGCGCCCGGCGTTCGCCAGATCGTTCTGGCGGTGGCCGGGTGTCCCGGTGCGCCCTTTACCGGCAGCGTCACGGTATCGGTGCCGATCACGATTGGCTGTGGCCCGATGCCGAAGTCGTGGAAGTAGAAATCGACGCCCAGCCCCACTGCCGGCGCCTTGGTGGAATTGTTCCAGATCGTCGCGCGGACCTCGTAATCGGTGCCCGGCTTGAGAGAGGAGGAAGAGACCGGGTTCCCGTTCTCGTAAAGCTGAATATCGGGATTGTCCCAGGTTACCGACAAGCCCTGTTCCATCAGATATCTCTGGGAGTAGATCAGCGGATCGGCACGGCGGTAGATGTCGGGAGGAACGCGACCGCACTTGGGCGGGCAGCCGGCGCGTGCTCCACGGCGATCGTCGCGAAGTTTTTCGTACCGCCGGCACATCGCGATCACATCGCGCGCAAGCGCTACGGCGTCGCGCAGAAACCTGAGCGTGAAAAAGTAGACGATTGCAGTCTTCAGGCCATTAAGCAGTGCCGCGGGAAACCCCGAGAATCTTTCCATGAACGCCCCCCATATGGGAATTGGCGATTAGAAAATGTCTTCACTATTGCTGATCTGACGTTGAAACACCTTGAGAGTCGCAAGCCGGTTGACGAGGCAACCCGGAATTCGTCGATCATGCATCAGTTTGCGGCAAATTATGATTCGCCGCAAGATTGTGGCACCTCTGCCGGGCTGGCGGATCGGGCCGAACGGGCGGTTTCCGGACCCAGTCCGCAAATGACAGGCGAAGCGGCAAGGAAGCCGGGGCCAACATTCAGACTGTCCGGAGTCAGGGTTCCTCTCTGCATCGCCGCAAGGCGGTCCAAAACCCGTTTCAGATTTCAGCATGATGCCGGCAAACTGTTCATGTGAAAATTTACAGGCAGCTCCGCCCAGTGCTGATTTATTCGGCCCGCGGTTCCTTTCGTGTGCATTGCCCGGAACGCAATCTCTTGAGTGGCATTCCTCTACGGATGCCAACCGGGAAGCATGATCCTCCGCTGCGCAAGAGTGCGGCCTTTGCACGGTCGCGCGCCAAGATCGCTATCGTTCCAGGCCCGAGAGGTCGCGCCGACCGTCCTGGCGTTCGTCAGGGGTCACGGCGCCTCGTCCACCGGTCTGCCCATCCGGCCTGTGACCCGGCCGCCCTTGACGGTCAGCGCGACCGGCCCGCCGGTCGCGACCGCTTCGGCCAAAGTCCTGCCGGGAACCAATGCCAGATCGGCGTTGCAGCCGACATCCAGGCCATGTCCCCGCACCCCCATCACCGCCGCACCGCCGGTCGAACAGACCGCAAGCGCCTGCGCTAGGTCCGCGTCCGACCGCATGTTGTTCTTCTGCGCGACGATTCGCGCCCGGTCGAGCATGTCGGGGCGGTTCCAGGGATTCCAGGTGTCCAGCACCCCATCGCACCCCGCGCCCATGCGCAGCCCCGCACCCAGCACCCGCTTGACCTTGGGCACCTCGGCGGACGGCGCGCCGGTGGTCAGGATCGCCACGTCCTGATCCGCGAGTCCCGACAGCAGCGCCTCGGTGCGGTTCCAGTCCGGCATTCCGAGACAGAAGGCGTGGGAAATCGCCACCTTGCCCTTCATCCCAAGCGCGCGCGTGCGTTCGAGAATCATCTCCATGGAAAACGCGCCCAGTTCGCCGCCTTCGTGCAGGTGGATGTCGATGCCGCGCCCGAACTTGTCGGCGAGCGCGAAAATCGCATCCAGATGCCCCTTGGGGTCGCGGTCGATGCCGCAGGGATCGAGCCCGCCGACCAGATCCGCACCCATCGCCATGGCGCTGTCCAGAAGCGCTGCCGTGCCGGGGCGGATCATCAACCCGGACTGCGGAAAGGCGACGATCTCGATCTGCACCAGATCGCGCAGCGTTTCGCGGGTTTGCAGGACACCTTCGATGGCCGCCAGGCCGTTGTCCGTGTCCACATCGACATGGCTGCGGATATGGGTCGTTCCGGTCCCGGCAAGCGCCAGTGCATGCCGCATGGACTGACGTGCCGGGTCATGGTTCTGCCGGCGGCGTTCAAAGCGTTCGTTTTCGATCATCGCGCGCAGATCTGTGCCGACCGCGTTCTCATACCAGCCCATGCCCATGAACGTCTTGTCCAGATGGGTATGCGCCTCGACGAGGCCGGGGATGGCGATGGCCCCGTTTGCATCTTCCGTCGCGACGCCGGGGGCCTGGATACGTGGCGCGATTTCGGCAATGACCCCGGCGCGGATCAGCATGTCGGCCCGGTCCCGCCCGAGGGGTCGAAGGTTGCGGATCAAAAGGTCGGTCATGCTGCCTCCGGGGCGAAGCGCCCAGTTCCTGAAAGCGGCCGGATCTGGCCGCGGGGTATTGCCAGACGACCGTTCAGGCCGATGCGGGCTACGGCCCGGTCATGCAACCGGACATGGTTCATTGCCGGCGTCCCCAGCCGATGGCCGGTGGTTCGCGGCCGCAGCCAGCGTCCGGACGCCAAAAGGCCCATGACCGGGACGGGGCGCGGCGATGCCGCCGGGATGAACACCCGGACAGCAGGCATCAAACGGCCTTCTTCGGCGACGGGGCCGCTTGCGCTGCTTCCCAGGCTTCTGCCTCAACGGGTTTCTTGAGTTCGAATTGCCTGTCCGCCACGATGTAGTTGTCGGCATGCAATCGCGCGACGGGCTGATAGGTCGTCGGGTCGACATAGCGTCCCTGGGGATCCAGGCAATCGTCGCGCACCGTCATTTCCACCACTTCGCCCAGCACGATGGCGCGGCGGGGAAAGTCGATGATCCTCTCGACCCGGCATTCCATGGCGCAGGGCGTCCGGGTCAGGAAAGCTGCGTCGACCCGGCGGCAATCCGAAGTCTCCAGCCCCGCGAACGCCGGTTCATCGACGTCGCGGGCGAAATTGATGCCGCACAGGATCATCGCATCGGCAATCTCCATGTCCACCATGTTGACGCAGAATTCCTGTGTCCGGCGAATATTGACCAGCGTGTCTTTCTCGTTCCCGTCGCCGCGCGTCTGTATGCCCAGAATGACGATCGGCGGATCCTGCGAGAAGACGTTGAAAAAACTCATCGGCGCCGCGTTCGTGTGGCCACACTCCGAACGGGTCGTGACGAGCGCGATCGGACGGGGACCGACAAAGTTTGTCAGCAAGCGATACCTGTCCTCGGGCGGTAGTCGGGTAAAATCGAAATCCATCATCCTGCCTTCTGAAAAATGACATGCCGACGCACCCTTCCTGCGTGGCATGACGGCGGACCAGAGCCGCGCCATGCGAAAGGAAGGCGGGTGCCCCGTTGCTACAACGGACGCAGGCCGGTGGACAGGGCAGATCGAAACCGAATTGCCGGCGGCGGAACCAGATGGCCTTGTCCCGAGCCGGATGAACCGCCCCGTCCCGCCATTGCGTTGTGGAGCAGCCGCCCGCCAACCGAAGCATGCGCCGCAGAACGGCTTCCCCTTGCCGCAAACCGACCGCCATGAAACCGTTTCCGGGGCCAGGGAAAGCAAACAGGCCCGATTCAGTCGAGATCGGTCCATGGCCAGGGTTTCACGTTGCTGGCCGCGGTCTGGTATCTTGCCGCCTTCGCCATCCAGATGCCCAGATCGGTTCCGAAATCGGCCAGCCGTTCGTTCGGTTTCTTGTGGTTTCCCAGCATGACGACGAACTGCACCACCGTGGCCAGGCTCAGCACGGTTTGCGCGACGGATATCATGACCGCGATCAGCACCATGAAAACCAGCCGCGCGGGCAGGCCGTCCGGCTCGTCGGGTTCGAACTGCTCGCCATGCAGACGGCCTTCGATCTTGGCGTCATTCTCGCGCATTCCCTTGCCCCCTCTACCCAGCCAGACCCGCTGGCATCGCGTCTGAACCGATGATTGCAACAGTATAGCTTCATCCGCCACCCAAAGTGCAACCGGGCAAAAAAGTGCTGTCATCGCCGGAAGATTGCGCTTTACAAAGGCAGGCACCGGAAAACATCCCAGTCATCGAGGCCCGCAATGAGAAAACGCAAGCTACGTCAGGACGGAACGCGCGTTTCAGAAGTGGGGCTGGGATGCTGGAGCTTCGGCGGGTCCTACGGACCCACGACCGAAGCGGAAGCGCATCGCACCCTGTCCGCCGCGCTCGATCTTGGCGTCGACTTTCTCGACACCGCGAACGTCTATGGCATGGGTGTTTCGGAAAACATGATCGGCTCGTTTCTCAAAGGCGATTCCAGTCGTTTCACGATTGCGACCAAGGCCGGTATCTGGCGTGATCCGGATACCGGCAAACGCGGTTTCAACAACCAGGCGGATTACCTGCGCAAGGAACTCGAAAAATCCCTGTCCCGGCTGGGGCTCGAACATATCGATCTCTACTACATCCATCGCCGGGATCAGGATGTCTCGGTCGAAGACCTCATGGAAACCCTTCTCGGATTCAAGAAAGACGGCAAGATTGGTGGTATCGGGTTCTCCGAGATTTCGCCGGCCACCCTGCGCAGGGCCACGGCCATCGGGCCGGTCGACGCGGTGCAAAGCGAATATTCCCTGTGGACGCGGCAACCTGAACTCGGGATGATCCAGACCTGCGCCGAACTGGGCGTGGCCTTCGTGCCGTTCTCTCCACTCGGTCGCGGGATGTTCACCTCTGTCGAACCTGAGCCCGCCACTTTCGAAGAGGGTCATTTCCGAAAGGGCACCCCCCGGTTCACCGAGCCGAATTTCAGCCACAACCTGCGCCACATCCGCGCGTATCGGGACCTGGCCAGCGACCTGTCCACCGCGCCTGCGACCCTGGCGGTCGCGTGGTCCCTGGCGCAGGGCGGACATCTTCTCCCGATCCCCGGAACGCGCACGGCGGAACATCTCGCGGAATGCGTCGCGGGCAGCGATTTTCCGATGACCGCCGAGATCATGGCCGAAATCGACAGGAAATTGCCGGTCGGATGGGCGCATGGCGACAGATATACGCACGATCAGTGGGTCGGCGTCGAAGGATATTGCTGAGACCCTTTCGCTGTCAGGCCCGACGCGCCGCGCCCCTGCCCTCCGGCCCCGCCAGAACCTCGACATCGTGCCGCGGGAAATCAAGTGTTCCATTAAATAGCATCATATGTTTCTGTGAGCGGAACAGAATCAACGACCGTCCGACCAACCCGCAATGGCAGATCCGCAACTCACCTCCATGCAGTCGATCAGGCGGACCGCTCTGGTCCTGAAAGCGCTCTCGGAAGGGCCGTCCCGCGGTCTGCGTCTGTCCGATGTCTCGACGGCGGTTGAGCTGAGCAAGACAACCGCGCTGCGGTTGCTCAAGGCCCTGATGGACGTTGGATATGTCGATTATGACGAGGCCGCCAAATGCTACCGGCTGGGATATGAACTGTTCGCGCTCGGTATCTCGGCCCGGCGGTTCCATATCATCGAACTCGCCCGTCCGGGCCTTGCGCGGCTGGCCGAGGCCACGGAAGACACGGTTTTCCTTTCCGTGCGCGATGGCGACCAGGCGCTCTGCGCGGACCGCTGCACCGGGTCCTATCCGATCCGCACGCTCACGCTTTCCGTGGGCGACAGAAGACCGCTGGGCGTCGGAGCCGGATCTCTGGCCCTGCTCGCCTTTGAAAATCCCGCGGAAATCGACCGGATTCTGGAAGCCACCCGCCGTGACCGCCTGACCTATGCGGGACATGACGACGAAACGATGACGCAGCTCATCGGCCAGACACAGCGCACCGGGCATTCCTATAACGACGGACGGATTGTCGGCGCCATGAACGCGGTCGGCGTCCCCGTGCTGGACGCCAATGGGCGGGTCGTCGCGGCCCTGTCCATCGCCGCCATACGCGAACGCATGACCGGACCGCGCCGGTCGGAACTGGTGGCGCTGCTGATCGCAGAGGCGGAACAACTCGGCCGGGCATTGGGTAGCAGGGACATGGAAAGGATGACAGGTGGCGCAGGATAACGGGCATAATCTCGACCGCGACAGGTTCGGCGCGATGCTGCAATTGATGCATCGCATCCGCGCCTTCGAAGAAGCCGCCATCGCCGCCCAGAAGGACGGGCTGGTGCTGGGCGCGATCCATCCGTCCATCGGGCAGGAAGCCGTCGCCGCCGGCATCTGCGCCAATCTCGACAGGAACGACCTGCTGCTGTCCACCCATCGCGGCCACGGCCATACCCTGGCCAAGGGGGCCGATCCGCTGGCGATGATGCGCGAACTGTTCGGGCGCGCGGGCGGCACCTGCGGCGGCAAGGGCGGGTCGATGCACATTGCGGATTTCGGCGTCGGAATGCTCGGGGCCAACGGGGTCGTGGGGGCAAACATTCCCATCGCCACCGGCGCGGCCCACGGGCTGAAACTTCAGGGGTCGGACCGGATCGTGACCTGCATCTTCGGCGACGGGGCGATCAATCGCGGCCCGTTTCTCGAAGGGTTGAACTGGGCGCGGGTGTTCGATCTTCCGGTGCTGTTTGTCTGCGAAGACAACGGTTTTTCGGCAACCACCCGCACGCGCGAGATGACCGGCGGCGGTGGAGCCGGGGCACGGGCGGAAAGCCTGGGCATTCCCGCCGTCGCGGTGGACGGCAACGACCTTGTCGCCGTGGACGCCGCGGCGCGGGCCGCAATCGCCGACATCCGCACAGGCAAGGGACCTGTCTTGATGCACTGCCGGACCTATCGCATCACCGGCCACACTGCGGTCGATCCGGCGACCTACCGCCCCGCGTCCGAGGTTGCGGCGCAACGGGAAAATTGCCCGATTGCCCGCCTGGAATCGGCCTTGCGCCTGGCCGGAATGGCGGACGGCGACCTGGCTCGCGCCCATGGCGAAGCGGCGCGGGAAATGACGGATATCGCCGCGCAGGCACGGGACACCGACTGGCCCGCGCCAGAGGCGGCCTATACCGATGTGCAGGACATGGGCGATCCCCGCGAGAGGGCTTTCTGATGGCGACAGACACCTATCTGAACGCAGGCCGCCGCGCGGTCATCGAGGAAATGCAGCGTGACGGATCCGTCTGGGCCTTGGGCGAAGACCTGGGTCGCGGCGGTGTCTTTGGCCAATACAAGGGCCTGCAGGAGATGTTCGGCACAAGCCGCATCGCCGACACGCCGATTTCCGAAGCCTGCATCATGGGCGCGGCGGTCGGTGCGGCGATGACCGGAACCCGGCCCATCGTCGAGATGCGATTTTCCGACTTCGCGCTCTGCGCGGTGGATGAGCTGGTCAACCAGGCGGCCAAGGCGCGGTTCATGTTCGGCGGCCAGATGCGCGTGCCGATGGTGGTGCGCGAACCGATCGGCATGTGGCGGTCCTCGGCAGCGCAGCACTCGCAATCTCTGGAAGCGTGGTATGCCCATATCCCCGGCCTTGTCGTCGTGACACCGTCGACCCCCGCCGACAACCTGGGCCTGCTGAAATCCGCGATCAGGAACGACGATCCGGTGGTTTACCTCGAGCACAAGAACCTCTGGGTCCTGGAAGGCGACCTGCCCGACGGCGAGCACCTCGTGCCGCTTGGTGAGGCCGCCATTGCCCGCGCCGGCGATGCGGTCACCATCGTCACCTGGTCCGCGATGCGCCATGTCTGCCTGATAGCGGCCGAAACCCTTTCCGCGCAGGGCGTCGAGGTCGAGGTCATCGACCTGCGCACGCTTTGGCCCTGGGATCGCGACACCGTGTTCGGCTCGGTACAAAGGACCGGGCGGCTTCTGGTCGTGCAGGAATCCGTCAGCGTCGCCGGGTTCGGCGCGGAAATCGCCGCCAGCGTGGCCGAAGCCCTGCATCATGACCTGAAAGCGCCTGTGCGCCGGTTGGGCGCGCCGCGCATTCCCATCGCCTATGCCCCCGCGCTCGAAGACCGCGCGCGGGTCAGCCAGGAGAGCATCATCGACGCGGTTCGGGGTCTGATCGCCCCCCGCACCGCGGCCTGAACCGGCGGCCCGTGCCGCCACCACACCTGAGGGAGGACCAACCATGCAATTTTTCAAGACCGTGATCGCCGCGGTGGCCACGCTGGCCGCGACCGCTGCCGTTGCCCAGGAGTACAAGGAAGAATACCGCGTTTCCACCGTCGTGCCGGCGCCGTTTCCGTGGGGCATCGCCGCTGAGAAATGGGCGGAACTGACCGCGGAACGCAGCGAAGGGCGGATCAACCTGAAGATCTATCCCGGCGTGCAGCTTGTCCAGGGCGATCAGACCCGCGAATTCACCGCAATGCGGCAGGGCGTGATCGACATGGCGGTCGGTTCGACCATCAACTGGTCGCCGCAGATCACCGAGTTGAACCTGTTCTCGATGCCCTTCCTGATGCCGGATTACGCGGCGCTGGATGCGCTGACGCAGGGACCGGTGGGCGAAAGGATCTTCGAGATCGTCCAGGCGAAGGGCGCGGTGCCGCTGGCCTGGGCCGAAAACGGCTTCCGCGAGGTGACAAACTCCAAGACGCCGATCCGCACCCCCGCGGATCTGGAAGGCCTGAAGCTGCGCGTCGTCGGATCGCCGATCTTCAGCGACATGTTCAGCGCCATGGGCGCGAACCCAACCCAGATGAGCTGGGCCGATGCGCAGCCGGCTCTGACCACCGGGGCGGTGGACGGGCAGGAAAACCCCCTGACCATCTATTCGGTGCTGAACATGCACGAACTGGGGCAGACCAACGTGACCCTGTGGCACTACGTAGCGGACCCGCTGATCTTTGCGGTGAACCAGCAGGTGTGGGACAGCTTCACCTCAGAGGACCAGGAAATTCTGCGCCAGGCCGCCATCGATGCCGGAGCCATCGGAATCGAGATCGCCCGCAAGGGCCTGACCGACGGCGACCAGAGCCTGATCGAAGACATCCGCGGCAAGGGTGTCGAGGTGATCACCCTGACGGACGCGGAAAGACAGGCCTTCGTGGACGCGACGCGCCCGGTCTATGACGCCTGGAAGGAAAAGATCGGCGCAGATCTGGTCGATCTGGCCGAACAGTCCATCGCCAACCGTTGAGGAACCAGCGCCGGGCCCGGATGGGCCCGGCCTCTGCCTGGGGGCAATCGGATGGATCAGCCAGACCCGACACCGGCCGACGACACCGGAACCGATCACACCATCGTGCCGGTGCGCATCGAGGAAGCCCTTGGCGCGGCCGCCATGGCGCTGATCTGCCTGATCTCCTTTGCGAACGTGATCGCGCGCTATGCGACCAACGTGTCCTTCGCCTTCACCGAGGAATATTCCGTGTTCCTGCTCGTCTTCATGACCTTCGTCGGGGCATCTGCCGCCTTCGCCGGCAATGAACACATCCGGATCACGTTCTTTCTGAACCGGATGCCTGCCACTTTGCAGCGTCTGTGCGAGCTTGTGACGCTTCTGGCCACGACGCTGATGTTCTCGCTGATCATCTATTTCGGCGGCCGCGTGACCTATACCGAATGGTATTGGGAAGAAACCACGCCGGGTCTGGGCAATCCGACCTGGATCTACACGATCTGGATGCCGATCCTGTCGGTGGCCATTCTGCTGCGGGTTCTGGGCCGGGGATGGGCGCGGTTCCGCAAGGGGCGCGCCGCATGATCCTGGCCAATGTCATGTTGCTGGCGGTTTTCGTCGGCCTGATGCTGATCGGCACGCCCATCGCCGTCGCGCTCGGACTTGGTGGCGCGGTCGGGGTCTGGCTCGGGCTCGATGCGACCGCGCTTGGCATGATCGGGCCGAACACCTATGCCGCCGTCGCCAAATATCCGCTGATCGCCATTCCGCTCTTCATCCTCACCGGCGCGATGTTCGAACGGTCCGGCGTCGCCGCCCGGCTGGTGGAATTCGCGCAGTCTCTGATCGGGCCGCGCCGCGGCGGCCTGGCTTTGGTGGCGATACTTGTCTGCATGATCATGGGCGGCATGTCGGGTTCCGGCCCGGCGGACGCCGCCGCGGTCGCCACCGTGATGTTGCCATCGATGGTGAAGGCGGGATATCCGAAACCTTTCACCGCCAGCGTGATCGCCGCCTCGGCCTCGACCGCGATCCTGATTCCGCCGTCGATCGCCATGATCGTCTATTCCGTGATCATACCGGGCATGGATCTGCGGGCCCTGTTCGCCGCCGGGCTCTTGCCGGGCCTGCTGCTCGGCGTGGCCATCGCTGTCCCGACCCTGATCCTGAGCCGCCGCCACGATTTCGGCGTCGGCGAGGTCGAGAAGCGCCCGCCCTTCTGGCCCAGCTTCCAACGCGCCCTTCCGGGACTGATGGCGCCGGTCATCATCCTGGGCGGATTGCGGTCCGGCCTGTTCACTCCGACGGAAACCGCCGTCGTGGCGGTGTTCTACGGGTTGTTCGTCGGCACCGTTCTCTACCGCACCATGGGCTGGCGCGACATCTACAACGTTCTGGCGGAAAGCGCCCGGATCTCGGGCGTGCTGATGATCATCCT
Organism: Sedimentitalea xiamensis; assembly: GCF_030164465.1. Taxonomy (GTDB): domain Bacteria; phylum Pseudomonadota; class Alphaproteobacteria; order Rhodobacterales; family Rhodobacteraceae; genus Sedimentitalea; species Sedimentitalea xiamensis. The sequence continues at coordinate 54,663 of NZ_JASNJE010000023.1, read as the reverse complement.
GTCGCTGGCCGGCCTGTTCGCCTGGGCAGGCTCCACCATGGGCGCGTTTTCCGCCACGGCGGAGCTGATCCTCGGGGTCAGCGACAACCAGTGGGTGATCCTCTGCCTGGTCATGGTCGTGATGCTGCTGGCCGGCATGGTGCTGGACGGGGTATCCATCTACCTGATAACGCTGCCGTTGCTGATCCCGATCATCAACGCCTTCGAATGGTCCTACGTCTGGTTCGGGGTGGTGATGGCGATCAACATCGCCATGGGGCAATTCACCCCGCCCGTGGCCGTCAACCTGATGGTGACGGCCAAGATCGCCGGGGTGCCTCTGGAATCCACCTTTCGCTGGGTCGGGTGGCTGCTGTTCGCCATGGCCGTGGCGCTGGCCCTGATCATCGCCTTTCCGGAAATCGCGCTCTGGCTGCCGAGGGTTCTGGGCTATCGCATAACTTGACACGAGGTTGACATGTCCGAAAGCAACGAAATGACCGGAGGCGAGGCCTTGGCCCGCACCCTGATGAGCCACGGGGCCGGGCCGATCTTCGGCATGGGAGGCTTTCAGCTTCTGCCCTTCTATGACGCCGCACGCCGTCTCGGCCTGAACCACCACCTGATCAACGACGAACGCTGCGGCGCTTTCGCCGCAGACGCCTATGCCAAGGTCTCGGGCCGCGTCGGGCTGGTCGATGCGACGCTCGGGCCGGGAGCGACGAATCTCGTGACGGGTCTTGTCGAGGCATTGAACGCCGGATCCCCGATCGTCGCGATCGTCGGCGATACCCACCGGGACCACTCCTGGAAGAACATGACCCAGGAAACCCACCAGGCTGAAATCCTGCGTCCTGCCGCCAAGGAGGTGATCCGGGTCGAGGCGGTCCACCGTATCCCCGAACTGCTGCGACGGGCCTTCATGGTCGCAACGACGGGACGGCCCGGTCCGGTGGTTCTGATCGTGCCCGAGGATGTGGCGCATGGCACCCATGGCTTCGGCGACGGCGATTTCGACAGCGACCCGCGTTATCAGGCAGCGCCGGCCCTGCGGTGCCGCCCCGAAGCCGAGGCGCTGGCGCGGGCGGCGGCGATGCTGGCGGCGGCGGAACGGCCCCTGGTTCTGGCCGGAGGCGGCGTTCACATCTCGCAGGCTGCGGATATCCTGACGGCCCTGTCGGAAGCGGCCCGGATCCCCGTGGCCCACACGATGAGCGGCAAGGGCGCGGTTCCCTGCACCAGCCCGCTGAGCGCCGGGCTCTTCGGGCGATACGACCGCATCGCCAACGAGCTGATCGAAGACAGCGATTGCCTTCTCGTCGTGGGCTGCAAGCTCGGCGAGATCGCGACCAAGCGCTATACCGTGCCGGCGCCTGGCAAGACGGTGATCCACCTGGATTGCGTCGCCGAGGAAATCGGCCGGACCTACGCGCCGACGCTGCCGCTGTGGGGCGACGCGCGCGAAGGGCTGCGCGATCTCAAGGCGGCGCTGACCGGCGGCACCGTGCCCGCGGCGCGCGCGGCCTGGTGCGACAGGGTTCTTGCGCGCATGAACGACTGGCGCGAGATGGCGCGCGCGCGGCTTGAAAGCGACGAGGTGCCGGTATCGATGGGGCGGATGATCGGGGAACTGAACACGCACCTGCCACAGGATGCTATCCTGATCGCCGACGGCGGGTTCGCCGCGCACTGGAGCGGGCTGCTGTTTGACAGCCGCAGGCCCGGCCGCGGATTCGTTCCGGACAGGGGCTTCGCATCCATCGGCTACGGCCTTCCCGGCGCGATGGGCGCCTGCATCGCCGCCCCGGAACGATCCGTCGTCGCGATAACCGGCGATGGCGGTTTCAACATGGTGCTGGGCGAACTCGAAACCGCCCGCCGCATGGGCCTGGCGCCGACGATCATCGTGGTGAACAACGCCGCATCGGGCTACGTGAAGGCGCTGCAACACCTGATGTATGGCGAAGGCGCCTATCAATCCAGCGATCTCGCGGAAACCAATTATGCGGATGTGGCCAATGCGATGGGCTGTCTCGGTATCCGTGTGGAAACGCCGGACGCGCTGGCGGGCGCGTTGAAACGGGCACTGGCGGAAACCGGGCGACCCACCGTCCTGGACGTGGTCGTGACCCGCGATCCGGGCAAGATGCTGCCCGCGGCGGACAGCCGCGCGGTCAAGGTCAGGAAGGGCGACCGGGTTGCCTGACCCGATCCTGGCGGACAGCGCGACACGCCTTGGTCCCGACGCCATCGGCAAGGTCGCGGTCACCGGATCGCATGGCGGAATCTATGCCGCGTTTCTGGTCCGGCAGGCAGGCGCGCGCGCCGCGATCTTCCACGACGCGGGGGTCGGGCTGGAGCAGGCCGGGATCGGCGGATTGCGCTGGCTGGAAGCCCAGGGCATGGCCGCGGCCGCGGTGAATCACGCCACCGCGGATATCGGCAATGCGGGGATGATGATGGCTCGGGGCATCCTGTCGCATGTCAACGCCGGCGCGGCCGCGGCCGGTCTGGCCCCCGGCATGGCCTGCGCCGCCGCCGCCAGGCTGCTGGCGCGGACGCCGCTGCCCGACGGCCCTTGCCCCGATATCCGCGAAGGCCGCGAGGAAATCACCTTGCCCCGCGCAAAGCGCCGGCTGATCCTGGTCGACTCCGCCGGCCTCGTGCGGCCCGACGACGCCGGTCAGGTGGTCGTGACCGGATCGCATGGCGCGATCTTCGGGGGCAACCCGGCCAACGCCCTGAAAACCGATGCCCACCTCGCGCTCTTCAACGACGCGGGCGGTGCGGCCACGTCGCGCCTGCCGGCCCTGCAGGACCGGGGCGTTGCCGCCGCCACCGTGGCCGCGACGTCGGCCCGCATCGGCGACGCGCATTCGACATGGCACGACGGGACGATCTCGGCCCTCAACCCCGCTGCCGAAACGATCGGAGGCCGGATCGGCATGAAAGCCAGCGATCTGGTGGCATCGGCCCTGCGCTCTTGACCGCCCGCCGGCCTTCGGTGTCACTGTGCCCGGACAGGGATCGCGGGACCGGCAACCGAACATGAAAGCGGCGACATGACATCCATCCTCGGTATCGGCGAATGCATGATCGAACTTTCGCCCGCGGAGGGGTCGTTGCTTCGGCAGGGATTCGCGGGCGACGTGTTCAACACGTTATGGTATGCCAAGGCCACCGGCGGTCCCGATGCCGAAGTCGCCTTTTTCACCGCCGTCGGCGATGACCCGATCTCGGACCGGATGCTGGCATTCGCCGCCACAGCGGGTATCCGCTGCGATTCTGTTCCGCGCATACCGGGTCGAAGGCCAGGTCTCTACGTCATCCATCTGACAGGTGCCGAGCGCACGTTCAGCTACTGGCGCGACACGTCGGCGGCGCGGCTGATGATGCGGCATGCCAACCGCCTCTGGCCGCAGGTCGCGGATGCCGACTTTGTCTATTTCTCGGGGATCACCCTGGCGATCCTGAGCCACGAAGACTGCGAGTTGTTTCTCGGAAACCTGCGGGCGCGGATGAAACCCGGTGCGCGCGTGGCCTTTGATCCGAACCTCCGCCCGCATCTCTGGGACGATGCAGACCGGATGCGCCGGGTCATCTCGCGGGCGGCGGGCCTGTCGGATATCGTGCTTCCCAGTTTTGACGACGAGTGCCGAAATTTCGGCGACGCGGCCCCGGAAGACACGGCCCGGCGATATGGCGCGCTTGGCGCGGATCAGGTGGTGGTCAAAAATGGCCCGCTTCCGACGTTGCTGCTGAACAAGGGAGGTATGCAGGATTTCCCTGTGCCGCCCGTGGAAGGCGTCGTCGACACGACAGCGGCCGGGGATTCCTTCAATGGCGCCTATCTGTCCGCATTGGGCCGGGGCGCGGCCGTGGCGCAGGCGATTGCCGTTGCGCAGGCCTGTTCCGCGCAGGTCGTGTACCGCAAGGGCGCGCTGGTGCCGTTTTCCGACCTCAGGATCTGACCGGGCAGGCTTGCCGCGATCTCGGGCCGGCCCAGCCCCCCCGTCGGGTCCGACGAACCGACCGGCAATGGCACAAATTAATCTCTTCACAAGAACACGGACTCGGCCTATCAGAGGTCTGCTTCGGTCCGAGCGGCTTGCCGTCCGGATTTTCAAAATTAGGGAACACGGTGCCGCGCCATTCAAAAGCGCGAAATCCGGGACTGCCCCCGCAACTGTAGGCGGCGAGCGAAGCCGGGAAAAACCACTGTCACGATTGCCGTGACGGGAAGGTCCGGCCAAGCATTGACCCGCAAGTCAGGAGACCTGCCGAAGCGATCACCCTGTCCGGACGCGAGGGGCGTTTCGGGCTGCGGATCTTCCGCCGTGGTGGCTTCACCGTCTGCGGGGGACATCTTGCCCTCACCGGACAACCGATCAGGTCTGGCGACCGCTCCACGGTCGCATCCGAGGCAAAGAACATGACACGCTCCATTCATCTCGCCACCGTTGCCGCAGCCACACTCTGCGCGCAGCCGGCCATTTCGCAAACCCCCTTCGAACTGGATGAAATCGTCGTTTCCGGCGGGTTCACCCCGATCGAGGAACAACGCTATGGGCGCTCTGCAACCGTCCTGACCGCCGAAGACATCGAAAACGGGGGATTCATCACGGTGAAGGAAGCGCTGCGCACGGTGCCCGGCGTATCGGTCAGCGGAACAGGCGATAACCTGACGCAGGTGCGCATTCGCGGCGCCGAAGCCAATCATACGCTCATCCTGATCGACGGTGTCCAGGCATCCGCCGGCGACAACGAATACGTCCTGTCCGGACTTGAGACTGCGAATATCGAACGGATCGAAGTGTTACGCGGGCCGCAATCCGTCTTCTACGGCTCCAACGCATCCGCCGGCGTCATCAATATCATCACGAAGAAAGGCAATCTCGGCACCGAATTCGGCGGAACGGTCGAAGCCGGGGACGGCTATGCGGCGACCGCGCGATATTCCTTCCGGACCGATCGCGGCGGCTTGGCCCTGGGCCTGTCCCGCCTGGACGACGACGGCTACGACTATTCCGGCAGCAATGGCGAAGACGACGGCATCCGGCGCTCGACCATCAACCTGACCGGCGATTACAACGTGACGGAGCAGATCACGCTCGGCTTCACGTTGCGGGCATCAGACGAGGATTCCGATTTCGACGAAACGAACTTCCTGGCCATGGATCCGGCCGACTATGTCATAGACGATCCCGACCAGACGTCCGAACGCCAGGAACGCCAGGGCAGCCTCTACGCGGAATTCGACGCCCTGGACGGCCGGCTGATCCAGCGCCTGACCTTTGAAGGATCCGATTTCGAAACCAGCACCAATGGCGGCGATCCCACCAAGGCGGACCGGAAGGCCGCAAAATACCTGCTGAGCTACGGTCTGGACGGGCAGATGGTTTCAGACACCGATCACCTTTTGAACGTGTTGCTGGAATGGGAAGAGGATTCGTCGTCGACCAACTCGGAATATCGTCGCGAAACCAATTCCGTCGCCATGGAATACCGCGGCGCCCTGGAAAACGGCCTGAACCTTCAGGGCGGCTTGCGCTATGACGACAACAAGACCTTCGAAGACGACGTGGTCTGGACACTGGCGGCCTCCTACACATTCGCGCAAAGCGGTGTGCGTCTTCATACCTCTGCCGGAACCGGGTCGGTCAATCCCAGCTACTTCGAGCTGTTCGCCGATTCGTTCGGGTTCGTGGGCAATCCCAACCTGAAGCCGGAAAAGAACGAAAGCTTCGACATCGGGGTGGACGTGCCGTTCTGGGGCGACAGGGGGAGCATCGGCCTCACCTATTTCTACGACAACCTGACCGACGAAATCACGGCGGTTTTCGACCCGGTTTCGGGCAATTCGACCTTCATCAACGAGGACGGGAAAAGCAACCGGCGGGGCGTCGAACTGTCCGGCTCGCTTCAGGCGACGGACAGTCTGAACCTGCAACTCGACTATACCTACCTGCGTGCGCGAAACCCCGATGGTTCCATCGAGATCCGGCGTCCGAAGCATGAACTGTCGCTGTCCGCGACCCAGGAATTTCTTGCCGGGCGCGGACAGGTCACGGCCGATCTGCGCTATGTTGCGGGGAATTACGACACGCAGTTCTTCGGAAATTTCGACACCAAGGAGCTTCCCGATTACGTGACCGTCGATCTTTCGGCACAATATGAACTGACCGACGCGGTGCAACTGACCGGCCGAATCGTGAACTTGTTCGACGAAACCTACTCTGACACCTGGGGATATGCCACGCGGGGCCGCACGGCCTATGTCGGGTTGCGGGCCGCGTTCTGACATGTTGCGGGGGCTGGCATGGGCGGCGGCTCTGATCTGGCCCTGGGCCGGTGCGCACGCCGATCCGTCCCCCGCGCGCGTCGTGTCCATCAACCTGTGCACGGACCAGTTGGCGATGCTGATCGCGGATACCGGGCAGTTGGTGTCCGTGTCCCATCTTGCGACGGACCCGCGCAGTTCGGCGATGGTCGAACAGGCACGGGCTTACCCCGCCAACAGCGGTCTGGCCGAAGAGATCTATCTGATGCAGCCGGATCTCGTTCTGGCGGGTGAATATGGCGCCAATGCCACGGTGGACATGCTCAGACGGCTGGATGTGCCAGTCCTGCGGTTTGAACAGGCCTATTCGCTGGACGATGTGCGCGCCCGGATGATCCAGATGGGCGAGGTCCTCGGCCGGCAGGATCGCGCCGCGGAGCTTGTCGACAGGTTCGATGCCCGGCTCGGCGACTTTCAGGCAGAGATCGCGGCCCGCCCGCGCGCGGCGCTCTACTATGCCAACGGATACACCCTCGGCGACAAGTCGCTGGCGGGGCAAATCCTGACGAGGGCCGGTTTCGACAACGTCGCCGCCGACATCGGATACGAAGGCGGCGGCGTCCTGCCGCTCGAACTGCTGGCGATGAACATCCCCGACGCGGTGGTGACAGGACAACCATACCCCGGCGCGTCCCGGTCCGAAGAGATCATGGATCATCCGGTCGTGTCCGTTCTGCGCCGGCAGTCCGCCACCGCGTCCGTGACGGACAGCGATTGGGTCTGCGGGACACCCTTCGTTCTGGACGCCGTCAGCCAGATGACGGACCTCAGGCAGTCCTTGACGGCGGACCGGCCATGACCCGGCTTGGCCTGATCCTGTCGCTGCTGGTGCTGGCGCTGTTCGGCGCTGCGCTGGTGGTTGGCCCGGCGTCTATCGGTCCCGTCGACAGTATCGTCGCCTTGATCGGCGGGGACGGCGGCGCATCGACACTGGTCGTGCGCGAGATCCGCCTGCCGCGGGCGATTCTGGCGGCGTTGATCGGGGCGGGTCTGGGGATGGCGGGCGCCGCCATGCAAGGCTACTTGCGCAACCCGCTGGCCGACCCAGGACTCATCGGCATTTCCGGTGCGTCCGCATTGGGTGCGGTGATCGCCCTGCAAACCGGGCTGGCGGTGCAAAGCGGTATCGGGTTGCCGCTGGCGGCGCTGACCGGGGCGCTGATCGGCGTTCTGCTGGTTCTGGCTCTGGCGGGGCCGCGTGGGTCGTCGCTGACCCTGATCCTTGCAGGCATCGCGATTTCCGCATTGGCTGGGGCCCTGACATCGCTGGTTCTGAACCTGTCGCCCAATCCCTTTGCCGCGAATGAAATCGTGTTCTGGATGATGGGGTCGCTGGCGGACAGGTCGATGGCGCATGTCTGGATCGCCTTTCCTCTCATCCTTGCCGGGACCGTGATGCTCGCGACGCTGACGCGCGGTCTCGATGCGCTGACGCTGGGCGAGGACGCCGCCGAAGCCATGGGCCTGCGCCTGAACCGGATGCGCATGATCCTGATCCTCGGGACCGCCACCGTGGTGGCGGGATCGACCGCGGTCGCCGGCGCCATCGGGTTCATCGGGCTGGTCGTGCCGCATATCCTTCGCCCGCTGGTCGGGGCGCGGCCGGGACGTCTGCTTTGGGCGTCGGCCCTGGGCGGGGCGGCGATGCTTCTCGCTTCCGATCTTGCGGTGCGCATCCTGTTGCCCGCCCGCGACCTGAAACTGGGCGTCGTCACCGCGCTCGTCGGAGCGCCGCTGTTCCTGCATCTCATCCACCGCACCCGGAGGGAAGGCCTGTGACCGTGCTGTCCCTGTCCGGTTTCGGCGTGACGCTTCGCGGCAGGCCGATCCTGCGCGACATTGCCTTCGACATCGGCGGCGGAGAACTGGTCGGCCTGATCGGACCCAACGGCGCGGGCAAGACGACGCTGATGCGGGCCGCGCTCGGTCTGATCGGTTCGGTCGGACACAGTTCGCTTGCGGCCCTTGCCCCGGCCCAGCGTGGACGCGCAGTCGCATGGTTGCCCCAGGCCCGCGAAATCGCCTGGCCGGTGGATGTACAGACCGTGGTTTCGCTTGGACGCATGCCGCACATGTCCACCGGCCAGCGCATGACCGGAGCGGACCGGGACGCGGTCGACTCGGCGCTCGAACAGATGGGTTTGACGGAGCTGCGGCAGCGGACGGCGACTCGCCTCTCCGGCGGCGAACAGGCGCGGGTCCTGATCGCGCGCACCCTGGCGCAGGAAACCCCGCTGCTGATGGCGGATGAACCGATCGCAGGGCTTGATCCGGCGCACCAGATTTCGACCATGGAAACCTTTGCGGAACTCGCCCGGAAGGGCCGTTCCGTTTTCGTGTCGCTGCACGATCTCGGACTTGCGGTGCGTCACTGCACCCGGCTGATCGTCATCGACCGGGGCGGAGTGGTCGCCGACGGACCGCCGCGCGCGCTGCTGTCGCCCGACCTGATCCGAAAGACCTTCGGCATCACGGCCTGGTTCCAGGATACCCCGGAAGGGCTGGTCTTTCAGCCGCTGGAGGTGGCCACATGACCGCCGTGACCCTGAAGCGCCCGTGGCTCGAATTCGATCTCGGCGGGGACATGCAGGTTCTGAGCTGGGCGATCAACCGGCCCGGCTTTGTCACCGCACGCCGCATTTTCTGGCGCGAGGTCCGCAACGCCGACCTGTCCGAAGATTTCGATGTCGCCCGCTGGCTGTCGGAGGAACTTGAAGACCGGCAAGCGGCGGACGCCGTCACCTTGCTGACCTCGCGTGACATCGGCCGATACAAACAGGCCACCGCCAGCGTGGGCGGAACCACGGCGCATTGCGTCGCCACCGTGGGGCTTACCAATGCCGAACGGGTGGGATTCCGGACCGTTCGGGCGCATCCGGGGCGCGGCACGATCAACATCGCCATCCGCCTGACCGCCGGACTTTCGCAAACCGGTCTGCTGGAAACGCTGAGCATCGCCACGCAGGCCCGCACCGCGGCCATCATCGAGGTCGGGCTGCCCCTGCGCGATGGTCCGGCAACCGGGACCGGAACGGATTGCATCGCCGTGGCGGCCCCCATCGGAACCTGCACCTATGCCGGGCTGCACACCGATATCGGCGAAGCCGTCGGACGAGCGGTCTACCGCGCAACCCTGGCCGGCGCCCGTGACTGGATGGACGAATTCGCCTCGGCCCGATCAGAATGGGTGACGAATGCACAGGATCAGCGCAGCCTTCAAAACCCACTGCATCGGCCCCTGCCTGGGCGGACAGGTTGCAATGACTGCTGAAGGATTTTGACATGAAACCCGACATTGCCGCGCTCCTGGCATTCCTGCACACCGGCGGTCCCGCGCTCTGGGCCATCGCGGCCCTGTCCGTGCTGACGCTGGCGATCATCCTGTGGAAACTGTGGAGACTGGGCCTTGCCGGGGCATGGTCGGAGTCCCAGGCGGAAAAGATGGTCGCCGCGGCTTGCGACGGCACCGACAGGATACGGCCCGAAACGTCACTGCCCACGACGCCGCGCAACGTGCGCGCCCGTTTCGTCGAGGGAACGCTTGCGACCCTCGCCCTGCCCGAACAGCTGGCCCGCGAGGAAACCGCCCGGCTGGCGCAGCGGGAATTGCAGCAGCTTCGCACCGGTCTGCGTCCGTTGGAACTGATCGTCACGGTCGCCCCCCTGATCGGCCTTCTGGGTACGGTTCTCGGCATGATCGACGCCTTTCAGGCGCTGGAAACCAGCGGCGGACAGGCCGACCCTTCGGTTCTGGCCGGCGGTATCTGGGAAGCCCTGCTGACCACTGCCGCCGGGATGGCGGTGGCAATCCCGGCGGCAATCGCGCTCAGCTGGTTTGAATCCGTCGCGGACCGGGTCCAGTCCGACATGGAAGACATGGCGACCCGCCTGTTTACCCGCCGGGCGACAAGGGACACGGTGGCGGCCTGATGTTCAGCTTTTCCGAACCACGGCGCAGCCGCAAGCCCAGCCTGACACCGATGATCGATGTGGTGTTTCTGTTGCTGGTCTTCTTCATGCTCGCGTCGCGGTTCGGCCATGACGCGGCGTTGTCCCTGGCTGCTGCAGGCGGTGGCGCGCCATATGAAGGCCCGCCGCGGCTGGTCGTCGTGACAGAAACCGGACTGCAGTTGAACGGCCAGCCCCTCACCGCCGAAGACCTGCCCGGCAGGCTGGCCCCGCTGATGCGCGACCGCGATGACCTGGTCGTGCTGCGCGCCGACGCGGATACCAGTCTGCAACGGCTGATCGGAGTGGCGCAGAGTCTGCGCCGATCCGGCATCACGAACCTTGCCGTGGTGGAGTGACGCCGATGCAGTTCACCCGTTCCCGCCGCCGTCCGCATGCCGAATCCGTCGTTCCGATGATCAACGTCGTGTTTCTTCTGCTGATCTTCTTCATGATGACGGCCCGGATCGCCCCGGCACCGCCTTTCGATCTCACATTGCCGGAGGCCGATTCCGACGAGGCGGTCGCGGACTTGGAAACCCTGTACGTTTCCGCCGCCGGGATGATCGCCCTTGGCGGCCAGACAGGAGAAGACGCCTGGGCCGCCATCGAAGCCGCGGAATCAGTGGAACAGGTGACGATCCGGGCCGATGCGGAATTGCCGGCCAGGGACCTGGCGTCCATCCTGTCGCGCCTGGCGAAAGCCGGCGTCACGCGGTTCAGTCTCGTGGTGCGGCAGGAATGAGGGCCGCGGTTGAAATCGGCTTCTTTCTGGCCGTCGCTGCGGGCGTTCACGTCGCGGTCTGGCAGGGCGCGGATTCCGGCGGCGCGCCCGGCGCCGGGGAGGGCGGCGACGCGCTGATATCGCTCCAGGCCAGCAGCCCGTCGCTGGAGGCGCTGGTCGATCGATGGCAGCGCGAACCGGTCGTGGCGTCCAGTCCCGCCCCGATGACACCGGATCCGGCCATCCCTCCGACGCCGATCCGCCGGACTGCACCGGAACAATCGGTTCCACGGCTGACCGCCATCGAGAGCCTGCCCATGTCAGCGAGCGAACCGTCGGCACCCGTCTCCGTTGACCGCGCTTCTCACGACTACGCCTTTGCATCGCCGGAACGTTCGATCCGCCCGCCGCAGCGACAGCCGCAACCCAGTCCACCCCGGTCCGCGCTCGCCAGCCCCGGACAAAAGGCCGCGGGACGCGGCCAACGCAGCCAGGCCGGAAACAACGGCGCATCGCGTTCGGCCGCCGCCGACTCCTCGCAGTCCCCTGCCCTGATGGCGACCTGGGGACAGGCGATCCGGGCTGAAATCGAACGGCGCAAATCATTCCCGAAAGGGTTGCGGGTGGAGGGTTCGGTCACGCTGGCGATTGCCGTGCACAGCAATGGCACGGTGTCCGCGGTCAGGATCCGCAAGTCATCGGGACACCCGGCGCTGGATCAGGCCGCCATCGCGGCTGTCAAACGCGCCCGGATTCGCAGCGCACCCAAGGGGCTTGCGACTGGCGTTCACCAGTTCGTTCTGCCGATGTCCTTCCAGCCCTGAAACCGGCCCGTCCGCTTCCCGGCCGTGCCCCTTGGGCAACGGTCGGCGCCGCCATATGTCATCTGCTTTCCTGTTCCGCACGCACATGGCAGGATCATTTCTGCCGAAGATGCGTCGCGGTGCCGCTAGGCGCGCCGAGAAGGAAATGGTCCGGTCGTGAAACAGGATTTCCAGTTCGAAATGATCCCGGCGGCCGAGACCGGCGAGGCAGTCCTGCGCCTGATCGGCACGCTCTCCGTCAATACGGTGACCCAGGTTCACGAAAACCTCGGAGACCTGAAGCCTTGCGATCGTCTGGTCGTCGACATGGCAAAGGTCGTCCGTCTCGACACCGCCGGCGCCTGGGCCCTGTCCGATCTTGAAAGGCGGCTGACCGGTTCCGGCGGCACGATGGAGATGCGCAACCTCAGCGCGGAAAGCGCCCAGTTGCTGGAAAGCGTGCGCCGCGCCATGCCCGAAAAGGAAGGGGCGCCTCCGGACCGCAAGGATTTCGCTGCGCTTCTGGAACGCATCGGACAGACCGTGGTTGCCGGCGCCAGGTTCCTGCTCGAACTGACCGGCTATCTCGGCCTCTTTTTCGCCCGTCTCGGCCGGGTGATGCGGCACCCGAGCGAATTTCGCCTGACGGCCCTTGTCGCCCATGCCGAGGATGTCGGTTTGCGCGCCGTCCCGATTGTCGCCCTCATGGCTTTCCTGATCGGCGTGGTGCTCGCATTCCAGGGGTCTGCCCAACTGCGGCAGTTCGGTGCCGAAGTTTTCGTCGTGGACCTGATCGCAATCTCGATCCTTCGGGAGTTGGGAATTCTGCTGACGGCGATCATCGTCGCGGGCCGGACGGCTTCGGCCTTCACGGCGGCCATCGGGTCGATGAAAATGCGCGAGGAAATCGACGCGATGCGCACCCTTGGCCTCGACCCGGCGACAGTGCTGTTCCTTCCGCGAATCCTCGCGCTTCTCGTGATGTTGCCGATCCTCGGCCTGATTGCCGATGTCATGGGGCTGTTCGGCGGCGCGCTGATGGCCTGGATCGATCTCGGGATTTCTCCGTCGATGTTCCGCACCCGGTTGGTCGAAGGCACGGATGTGTCCCATGTTTTCGTCGGGCTGGTGAAGGCCCCGGTCTTCGCGCTGATCATCGGTGTCGTGGGATGCCATGCCGGAATGCAGGTCAAGGGCGACGCGGAATCGCTTGGCCGCATGACATCGAACGCGGTCGTGACCGCGATCTTCGCGGTCATCGTCGCCGACGCCATGTTTTCGATCTTCTTCGCGCAGATCGGGCTATGATGGACTCTGGACCCCGCGAAACCGTGATCCGCGTGCGCAGCCTGAAGAACCAGTTCGGCGCGCATGTGGTGCACGAAAACCTGGATCTGGACGTCTATCGCGGCGAAATTCTCGGCGTCGTGGGCGGGTCCGGAACGGGGAAATCCGTGCTGCTGCGGTCGATCACCGGATTGCAGAAGCCAAAGGCCGGATCGATCGAGGTTTTCGGCGTGAACGTGCTGTCCGAAGAGGAGTCGGCGCGCGAATCGCTGGAAGAACGCTGGGGCGTCATGTTCCAGGATGGCGCGCTTTTCTCTTCGCTGACCGTGCGCGAGAATGTCGAGGTGCCGATGCGATCGGTTCCGGGCCTCGCACCCGCGATCCGGCGCGACCTTGCCGATCTGAAGATCTCGATGGTGGGCCTTCCCTATTCGGCAGGGGACAAATACCCGGCGGAACTTTCGGGCGGCATGCGGAAACGGGCCGGGCTGGCGCGCGCCCTCGCGCTCGACCCCGAGATCGTTTTCCTTGATGAGCCGACCGCCGGCCTTGACCCGATCGGTGCCGCGGCCTTCGACACGTTGATCCGGAACCTGAGCCGGTCGCTTGAACTTACCGTTTTCCTCGTGACCCATGACCTCGACACGCTTTATGCGATCTGCGACCGTATCGCGGTTCTGGCCGAGAAGAAGGTTCTCGTCACGGGGAGTCTTGAAGATATGCAGAAGGTTGAGCATCCTTGGGTGCGCGAATATTTTCACGGCCCCCGCGCCCGCGCCGCTTCTGAAACGCAGGCGTCCCGCGTTGCCACCGGAGAAGAATGACGATGGAAACGAGGGCCAACTACATCCTGATCGGCGCCTTCGCCCTGTCCGGGTTTCTGGGTATGCTCGCGTTCTTTCTCTGGTTCGCGAATATCCAGCTTGACCGGCAGTTCGCCTATTTCGATATCGATTTTCCGACGGTGTCCGGGCTGAGCGACGCATCGGACGTGCGCTTTTCCGGTCTGCCGGTCGGGCAGGTCGTCGATGTGCGGTTGTCGCCGGAGCGGGACGGGCGCGTGCGGGTCAGGGTCGAAGTAGGGGCGGATACCCCGGTGCGCACCGACAGTGTCGCCACGATCGAAGCGCAGGGCGTGACCGGCGTATCCTTTGTGGGCATCTCGGCAGGCACGCCGGAATCCCCGCTTCTCGCCGCCGCGTCGCCGGACGACATCCCGATGATCGAGGCGGGGCAGTCGGTTTTGCAATCACTGTCGCAGGATGCACCCGAAATCCTTGCCGAAACGCTGGAAGTCGTGCGGCAGTTGCGGCAGTTGATTGGCGGCGAGAACCAGCAAAGCGTGCAGAACATCCTGCGGAATGTCGAACAGTCGTCGGCATCCTTTGCCCAGGCGCTGGATGACTTTTCGGTGGTCAGCGGCACGGTGTCGGATTTCGCGCGCGAAATCGACCGGTTCAACGACATGCTGGATTCGCTCACCACCGATGCCTCCGGCGTTCTCAAGTCCGCGGAATCCGCGCTCGGCTCGATCGACGCGCTGTCCGCCGACGCGCAAAACGTTCTGGCGCAAGGCTCTGACACGCTCGAACGGGCGGAAGGCGCCATCGCCAGCGCCGACCGCTATATCCGGGAAGACCTGACCTCCGCGACACGACAGCTCGACCGTTCGGCGGCTGACATCCAGTCCCGCTTCGCCGTCCTCAGCGACCGCGCCGACCTCCTGATGGGAACCTATACCGAAACCGGCGAGACGGCCAACCTGCGCCTCGGCGAAGCGAAAGAGACCCTGGCGGCGGCGCATGCTCTGATCGGCCGGATCGAAGAAACGCTGGCCAGCGTGGACAATGCCGCGCGACGGCTCGATGGGGCGATTGCCGAAGGCGCTGAACCGCTGATCGCGGAACTCCGCATCGCCACGACCGAGGCCACGTCGGTCATCCGGATGATCGGGGATACGGCGGAAACCGACCTGCCGGCGATTCTCGACGATATCCGCAGGGCGACCGAGACCGCTTCCAGCGTCGCCACGACTGTCGGAGCGGACCTGTCTTCCGCCTCGGGCCGGCTGGATGATCTCGCCCGGAAGGCGGAAGAAACGCTGGACGGCGCGCGCGTCACTTTCGCCAATGCGAACGAAACCCTGTCGGCGATCAACGCCGCGCTGGAGACAGGGGATCGCGCCCTGAAAGCCGCGAAATCGGCGTTCCAGGGCGCGGACCGTGTCCTGAACGAAGACGCCACGGAAATTGCCGAACGGTTGCGCATGACCCTGTCGCAACTCGAAGCCACGGTCGCCAGGGTCGCGGACGAAATTCCCGGCGTGACGGAAGACCTGCGCGCCGCGAGCCGTTCGGCGGAATCCGCCTTTGCCCAGGTCAGGGCCGCCGTCGAAGAGAGCGCCCCGGAGGTCCGCAATTTCGCGGCAACCGCGCTGCCGCAATACGCCCGGCTTGCCACCGAGACCCGCGCCCTGATCAGCAATCTCGATGCATTGCTCGCGCAGATCCGACGCGACCCGAGCCGATTTTTCCTAGACCCACGCGCCCCGGAGTTCAGACGATGAATGTGAAGATGCGCCTGCCGACCCTGTGTCTCTTGCTGCCCTTGGCGCTGTCCGGCTGCTCCGCGCTCACGGCATTGGGAGATGCCTCGCAACCGCTGGAAATCTACGAACTGCGCACGCCCGAGGTGCCTCGGTCGGCGTCGCGCCGGGCTGTCGAACTTGTCGTCCAGGCGCCCGCCGCCAGCGGCGCGCTCGCGACCGACCGGATCATGATCCGGCCCGCGCCGCTTCAGGCGCAATACCTGCCCGGAGTGCGGTGGGCGGACACGGCGCCGGTCATGATCCAGACCCTGCTGGTCAGGGGACTCACCGAAACCGGCAGGTTCGCGTCGGTCGGCCGCAGTCCGGTCGGACCAATTTCCGATTTCACGGTGCTGGGCGAGTTGACGGATTTTCAGGCGGAAACGGTGGCCGACGGGCGCGCATCGGTTATCCGGGTCCGACTCGTTCTGCGGCTGGTTCGGGAAAGCGACAGCAGGGTCGTCGCCACACGGGCTTTCGCCGTCACCGAAAACACCGCTTCGACCGATCCCGATGCGCTTGCGGCCGCGTTCGATGGTGCGACCTCGCAGCTTCTGGCCGAAGCCGTATCATGGATCGTCGCACGCACCTAGGCGTCCGGAATCCGGGGTCCGTTCGGGCCGGTCTCCGTTTGCCGTGATCGGTCAACCCTGTCCCTGACCGGGGTCTGACGAAATGGTGCAACGAACGTCGCGAACCCGAAATAGATCTTTTGTTCCGGATCGGGCGGTTTATCGTCGGTCGCATGAAGGACGACAGCAGCCATGATGCCTATGGGCCCGCGAAGATCGCGCTTCTCGTGGAAGATGTCGGCATCGCCAAGGCCCGGCTTCCGCTCTTTCAGATGTTCGTGCTCGCCATCCTCGCCGGGGCCTTCATAGGGTTCGGTGCAGCCGCCTACAGCGCCGTCATGTCCGGCATCGATCCGGCATTCGGCCCCCACAAGCTGCTCGGCGGCGTGGTCTTTTCGCTGGGCCTTGTTCTGGTCGTTGTCGGGGGCGCGGAACTGTTTACCGGCAATGCCCTGATGGTCATGGCCGCCGTCGACCGGAGAATCACGGCGCCGGAACTGCTGCGTAGCTGGACGGTCGTCTACCTGGGAAACCTGGCGGGCGCGGCCGGGCTTGCCCTCGCCTTCGGGTTTTCCGGACTTCTGGACGGCCCGATGGGAGAGGTCGCGGCGCGGATTTCCCAGGCGAAAGCCGCCCTGCAACCCGTCGAGGCGTTCTTTCGCGGCGCTCTGTGCAATGCGCTGGTGTGTCTCGCCATATGGCTGACCTTTGCGGCCAGGACGGTTAGCGGGAAAATCCTGGCCATCCTCTGGCCGATCAGCGCATTCGTCCTGCTGGGTCTCGAACACTCCGTCGCGAACATGTATTTCTTTCCGCAGGGATGGCTGGCGGCGTCCGGGGTGCCGGTGGGCGATGCGGTGCGCAACCTGGTCTGGGTCACTTTGGGCAACATCGCAGGCGGTGCGGGCGGCGTCGCCCTGGCCTATCGTTTTGCCTATCTCGGAAAGCCCGCGCGCTGACGCGGCACGGGATCCGGCTGGCCTGTACCGGGTTTGCGGTTTTTCCTTTTGGACAGGGATGATCCGCCCTGCCGGAGTGATCCGGATCGCGGCATTCCCCTTCGTCGCGATGCAAACTTGAAAATTCCTGCTCTTGCGATAACCTGCCAGCAACCGCGCTGGCAGAAAACCGTGCCTGGACCGTCCTTTCTTGAGAAGCGAGAGGTTGCTTTGCAGATCCTGAGATCCCTTTTCATAGCCGCGGCCATTCTCATTGCCCCGGTCCCTGCCCTGGCCCAGGATCGGGCGGTAGACGTGCGCTTCCCCGCCGGCGCGACGGGAACGACCCTGAGCGACAGCGTGACCGGCCGCGATACCGTTCTCTACAAGCTCGGGGCGGAAGCGGGGCAGACCATGAATGTCGTCCTGTCGTCAAACAATGCCGCGACTTATTTCAACGTATATGCGCCCGGCAGCGGACCCGGCGACGAGGCGTTCGTGATCGGTGAATTCACCGATCCGATCAACAATTGGTCCGGCACCCTGGACATTTCCGGGGAATACACGGTCGCTGTCTTCCTGTATCGTGCCGCCGCGCGCCGGGGCGAAACCGCCGAATTCACACTGGACCTCTCGGTTCTGGGCGAAACCGGCGCGCGCGTCGAAGGCGATTTCGCCGATGGTCTGGCCGGCGGACCGGATTTTCTCCAGGTCTCCGTGTCCGGCGGCGGCACCCTGAACATGCGCGCGGGTCCATCGGCAGGGGCCAGCATCATCACGCGGCTCTCCAATGGCCAGAACCTGCGCAATCTCGGCTGCCGCATGGCCGAGGGCGGCCGGTGGTGCCGCGTCGCGACCATGGCCGATCCGGGTTTCGAAGGCTGGGCCGCGGGCGATTTCCTGATCGAAGGGTCGGGCGTCGCAGCGGAGCCCGCCGGTTCGGGAGCAGCGATTTCGGTGGGTGACGGCGACGAACGGGTGCAGTTCGCAGCCGGCGCATCGGGTGCCGAACTTCACGGGCTGCTGGCGCCGGGCGAGTCGCGCCGCTATTCGCTCAACGCGCGCGACGGCCAGTTCCTGACCGTGCGGGTCACGACACAATCCGCGCCGATTTCATACCAGATATTCAATCCGGACCGGACCTTCCTGCTCGACATGATTTCGACCGAACGCGATTACCGGGGCCAGTTGTGGCAATCCGGAGATCACGTGGTCGAGGTCATCAACAGGACCAACGGCGATGCCATCTATTCGGTGATTTTCGGTATCGAGTGACGCGAAATCAGAAATCAAGCCAAGGAGAATGAGATGAGACGTTTTGTCATCGCCGGCGCAATCGGCGCTTCGCTGTCGCTGTCTGCCTGCGTCGAAGATACCGGGGGTTCCGGCGCCTCCGGCACGCCATCAACCGCCGAACAGGCCTGCCTGCGCGATGTGACCGTCGCCACGAACAATCCCGATGTCGTGCTGCTCGGCTCGGAATTCTCCGAAGCCGGGACGCTGGTGCGGGTCGGCGTGGGCGAGAACCAGGCGCCGTGGCAGTGCATCGCCTACAATGACGGAACCACCGCCGGAATCCAGTCGCTCACCGATGAAGGAATGCTCTGACCGGCCATCGTGAGGTTTTTGGATCATCGTCTTCCGGGGGCTGGCCGCATGATACGCGGCCACCGTCGCCATTGCCGCGCAATCGGCGTTGTCGGGAGCCTCTTTGGCGCCGCAACCTTTCGCTGCCGTCTGCGTGTTGATTGCATCCATGAATGATGCTGCCGTTCACAGAAACCCATCCGTGAACGGCAATCTTGTCCCTTCGCCCTTTGTCACCGAACCTCGACCACGACGCTCTCGATCCCGCCAGTGAAGGCAAACGGGGGCTCATACGCGGCGGTGACCGGCTGGCCGCTGTCCTCTCCAATGCCGAAAGTGTCGATGCCGAAGCGCCCGCCGACGGTGGTCTCCATCCTGCCTGTTGCCACCTCGGTGCCATTGACCGTGAGGGTGATCTCCGCGCCCTTGCCGGCCTCGCCCTCCGCGCCCTGGTAGGAGAAATCAAGGATGATCTCGGCCTCTCCCGCCGGAAGCGGCTCGGCACCCTGCACGACTGTGTGCTTCTCGAACAGGTTGTAGTCGAACACCGGCACCCCGCCATCGAGATACAGCACCATCCCGGCAGCGACACCGCCGAAGCCCATGATGACGCCCTCGGTGTCGGCGCCTTCGGTTTCGACCTTTGCGGTCAGCGTCCAGGAGCGGTTCTTCATCGGCGGTGCCGCGGGTTCCGCGATGCGGATCGCGCCTTCGTAGTAGGTGTAGGTCGTGGCCCCTTCGTCGGCCCCCGGCACCGGCGGCTTGGCGATGGCCAGTCGCCCCGCGCCGCGGTCATCGAGCGGCAAGACGCCGTATTTCTCGAACGCCTCGTGCAACATCGCCTTCAATTCCGCGAGTTTCTCGGGATTCTCGGCGGCAAGATCGTTGGCCTCGGAGAAATCCTCGTCGAGGTTGTAGAGCTCCCACCTGTCGTTTTCCCACTCGCCAGGGGCGAAATCCTGCCGCCACGGGAAGGTGTGCTGCGCGTTGGCCTTCCAGCCGTCGGCATACATAGAGCGGTTGGAAAACACCTCGAAATACTGCTGGGTGCGGCCCATGTAGCCCGGGTCGGTGAAGCTGGCGAGGAAGCTCTCGCCCTCCAGCGGTTTCTGGTCGATCCCGTTCACCCTGTCCGGCATCGGGATGTTCGCCGCGTCAAGGATCGTCGGAACCACGTCCACCAGATGCAGGAAGGCGGTGCGCGGGGCGGCGTCATGTTCGATGCGGGCGGGCCAGCTGATCACCATCGGATTGCGGGTGCCGCCGAGATGCGAGGCGACCTGCTTGACCCACTGGAACGGCGTGTTCCCGGCCCAGGCCCAGCCGACGGGGTAGTGTGGCTCGGATTCCGGCCCGCCCAGCTTGTGAAGGTTCGCCTTGATGTCCTCGATGTCGGACGGGATGCCGTTGAGGTTCATGATCTCGTTCAGCGTTCCATCCGGCCCGCCTTCGGAGGATGCGCCATTGTCGCCGACAATGTAGACCACCATCGTGTTCTCGGCATCCGGCAATTCCCTGACCGCGTCCAGAAGGCGGCCGACTTCCTGGTCGGTGAAGGCGAAATACCCCGCGAAGTTCTCGAACAGTGCGTTGTAGACCTCCTTCTGGTCGTCGCTCAACGTGTCCCACGCAGGCACCCAGTCGGGGCGCGGGGTCAGTTCGGTGCCCTCGGGCACGATCCCCATCTCCCGCTGCCGGGCAAAGACCTGATTGCGGTATTCCTCCCAGCCCATGTCGAAGGCGCCGTCGAACGTCTCGCGCCATTCGGCCGTCACATGGTGCGGCGCGTGCATGGCGCCGGGGGCGAAATACATGAAGAACGGCTTGTTCGGCGCAACCGACTTGGCGAACTTCATCCGCGCGATGGCCCGGTCCGTCATGTCGGTCATCAAATGGTAGCCCTCTTCAGGCGTCGTTTCAGGCTCGACGGGCACCGTGTTCTCGAACAGCACCGGGTAGTACTGGTGCGTCTCGCCCGAATTGAATCCGTAGAAATAGTCAAAGCCCATGCCCGTCGGCCAGCGGTCGAATGGGCCGGTGACAGTCTGTTCCCAGTCCGGCGTGTTGTGGTTCTTGCCGAACCACCATGTGGCATAGCCGTTGTCCTTGAGGATCTCGGCAATGGTCGCGGTCTCCTTCGGCAACATGGTGGAATAGCTCGGGAAGCCCGTCGCCCATTCCATCAGGAAACCGTTGCCGGAGCTGTGGTGATTGCGGCCGGTCAGAAGCGCCGCGCGGGACGGGCCGCAGATGGCGGTGGTGTGGAAACGGGTAAAACGCAGCCCCTCTTCGGCCAGCTGGTCCAGCGCCGGGGTCGGGATCAGCCCGCCAAATGTGGAGGTCTGGCCAAAGCCCACATCGTCCAGCAGGATGACGATGACGTTGGGCGCCCCCTCGGGTGCCGCGACCGGCTCCTGCCAGTCGGAAACCGAATCCTGATACGTTTCGCCGATGGTGCCCTCGAAAGGGGCAAGCGGAATGGGAAGGTTGCTGCGGTCGGGCCAAGCCTGGGCCTGAACCTGGGTCGCAAGCATCAGGGTGGCCGTCGCCAAAATGAATCTCGCCATGTCAGCTCCTCAGTTTTCGACGGCTGCAAAAGAAGCCGAACGGTTCCTTGTGTCCAATAGGATTTGCCGAGCCGAATCGGCCCCTTGTCACCAGGTTTGAATATCATGGAGGCATGCGCTAGCTTGCACATAATTGTGCAAGTCGTGGAATTCGAGATGACTCAGCCGGACCCCGCCGCAATCTTCCATCGCAAGGGGTGGCTGGCCGCCCAGCCCGAGCCGTTTCGCAGAGCCTGGTTGGAAGTTGGCGAGTTGCGTACCGTGCCGCGCGGCATCCACCTGTATTCGCTGGGCGACCCGCCCGGCGGGATCTACGGGCTGGCAGAGGGGTTTGCCGATGTCCTGGTGGCATCAGGTTACCAGTCGCCCTTCCTGGGCCATATCGCCCGTCCGGGCTGGTGGGTCGGGGAGGCGGCTGCCGTCACCGGCTCTCCGCGTCGCGTCGAGATCCGCGCCCGAACGGAAATGCAAGTCTGCTACGTCTCGCTTCAGGACATCGAAGAACTTGAGTCGCGCTTCCCCCGCCTGTGGCGTTCACTGGCGCAAATGACAGTGACGCACCTGGACAATGCCCTGATGCTTGCGTCCTGCCTGGTCAAGGGGGATGCAAGGACCAAGATTGCCGGCACTCTGATCCGGCTTGCCGGGTCAGACATGCGCGAGGACGCCGATATCTCGGTCCCCTGTTCGCAGCAGGAACTGGGGGAAATGGCGGGGCTTTCCCGCAACAGCGCAGGTCCGGCGCTGAGAGGCCTGGAGCGCGACAGGCTGATTGCGCGCGAAACCTACGGTTGGATCAGCTTCAATCCGGTGCGTCTGGCAGACAAGATGGAGTCCGACCTCGATCGCGGCGCGCGGTGACCAGAATCTGCATCGGCCCAAAAACAGCGCCAGGGCGAAGGGTCTCGGGAGAATCTGTCGGAAGCGCTCAGGCGATCATAGTTTTAACGAAGCCTCTGGCCTGCTGAAGAGATCCTCAGTCTTGTTCGACGTCGATGCGGTCGCCGCGCCGGAATTCGTTTCCGCGACCATGCCGGGCACATGTGCACTCGCCGCTGCGCTCATGCCGGCCGGCGCCGATCAGGCCGTCGACATCGCTCTCCATGATCAGCTGCAAAACGGCCTCGGCAATGCCGCGCAGGAAGTCACCCTGATCGTGCTTGGCCAGAAGCTCGGACAGGTCCATGTTGGTTTTGGTCATCCGGGTCTCCGTAGGGTTCGTGGTTGAAGCGTCGAAACTCCACCTCGACCATACACCTCGATGGCCGCCCGCATTACACCGTTGAAGGCGCGGAAATTTCACCACGTACTCGGACACTAACCGTTCGGCTCCACCGTCCGGTGACAATCTGCGCCGACAAGGCACGCGCCTACCCGCTCGTCATCCGCGAGATTAATCACCGATATGGCCCGCATTTCGACAGCATCCGGCATATCGACGGAAAATGGCGGAACGATCGGATCGAGATCGACCACGCCGCGCTGAAACGGCTCATCGGATACCGCCAGAGATTCTGCTCGTTGCGAACCGCAAAGGCGACCCTCAGCGGGATCGAGACGATCCGGACCATCAAACGCGGCCACATCCATCACAAAGAACCAGACATCAGAGGCGAAATCGCGTTTATCAGGGGGCTGTTCGAGCACGCCGCATAGGGACACAGACTATTTCATCCTGTTCACTTGACGATTGGATCGCTTGTTCGCGACAAACCTGCGGTGTCGTATTCGAACGAGTGATCTTTGATGTTCAGCGTGAGGCCTGTTCCGCTCAATGCAACTTCCACCGTCTCGTCACCGGTCAACCCGTGGCACCAATGCACGGGGGGCGCGATGGTTGAAATTGGTGCCCCGAACGGTCCGATAGCGCCCTTTGGAAGGCAGAAGTTCGGGCCGCGGGCACCGAGCCGAGTTTGAATCGCTTCGTCTGCATCTGGGAAAGCTTCTGGGAAAGGAGCGGCCCGGTCGAGCGTGACAATCCCTCCTGCGCGGCCTTCCGCCAGAGCCTTGGCATCAATTCGCATTCCGTAATCCGACCAACCCATTTCGGCCTCAATCCCGGCGAGAGCATCGGGATGAGTTGATGCCTCGACCAGGTGCCGATTGTCGGCCGGGATGCGCCAGGGCGTATGGCCGATCAGGCACCGGCGGGTCAGCTCCAGGATCCGAAGGTCGAGGTAGATGCCGGCGTATCCGCCCGCATGAGGCCAGGCGCCAAGGCCGTTCTCGAAGCTTGGACCGATCGCCAGCGGCTCCAGTCCACCCTCCGGCACCATGACGTGAACGGCCGCAGTCTCGAAGCCAGCAGGTCTGCTTCGATCTGAATGGCGGTGCAGACGCCCGATGCGTTGCAGCAGCACGTCCATCGGGCACAGATCGGTGATCAGAAAATCCGCGTCGATATCCAGCGACTGCTCAAGCGTCTGCGTTCCGATCAAGACCGTTCCGTTCCCGCTGCCGCCGCGACCAAATGCGTCCTCCACCGCGGCATCAAGCGCTTGCCGATCCTCCGCGGCGAAGCGCGAATGGTGCAGGGTCGCGCGACCGCGAATGGCGAAGCATAGATCTGGCCGAGTTGCCGTAACAGCACGCCATGTATCGACGGCGGCATCGACCGTGTTTCGTATCACAAGGACGCGGGCCCCCTGCGCCGCCGCGGTCACCGCCAGATGGGCGGCCTCCATCGGGTCCATCGTCGGCACGAGAACCGGATGGACGATCTTTTCACGATTTTCGGGATCGGGACGCAGGGGAACTGAAGGAGACGCATTGTGCCAGATTGCGGGATAGCAGATGGCTTCTGCCGCGTGGAGCGAAGGAACGTCCTGCCCCAGCCATGCGGCGCGTTGTGCCGAGCCAAGTGTGGCCGACATCAGCAGGGCATGTCCGCCAAGTGCGACATGCCCGGCGACAAGCGGACGGGCGACGGCATTCATATAGGCATCCGAGGCATGTACCTCATCGATGACCAACAGGCTGCGGGTCAGAGCTGCCGCGCGCAGCGGTGCATGTTTGACGCGCAACCCGGCCAGCAGTGCCTGATCGATTGTGCCCACCGCGATCGGGGCGGCGAGAAAGCGGGTTGGATGCTCCGCAGCCCAATGCGTACGATCGTCATCCCAAAGAACACGGAAACCCGGCAGCTTCCGACCCTTCGCCTGTCCTGCCCGCAACATGCCCGGCACGGCCAGCACGGCCTCCGGGCCGCCGATACGAACCATGGCTTCATCAATACGACGATGCAACTGCCCGGCGGCGGCACGAGTCGGCACCGCGAAGTAGAGCGCGTCTACCAAACCCTCGCTCCTGAGCCGGGCAAAGTGCATGAGCGCGGCTTCGGTTTTGCCCGATCCGGTCTCTGCTTCGACCACGACAAGACGGGCGGATCTTGGCACATCGACAATTGTCTTTTGAACACCGCGTGGCTCGGGGTGGCCGGTCAGGTCTTCAAAGCTCGGTGCAGCCTTCGGCCAGGACGGTTCCGTCAGGCCGATGGCTGCCACGGCCTTTGCTGCAAGCGCCCGGGCTCTCGTGCCGTAGTTCGGGTCGAAATCGTGGACATGCGGGAAGGCATGGACGTCAGAACCAATCCAGTCGGCTAGCGCCAGCAACCCGGCGAAAAGATGAACCAGGCGAGAGGATCGAAGCGGAGCGCGGGGCATGGAAATTTCCGGAAACCAGAGCCGCAGCGCCTCGCCCATCCGGCGATCCTCGGCGCGCCAATCATAGCCAGGAACGTCCGGAAAAACGGTTCGCCGGTCGGAGGGCAGGGTCACTTCGCTGAAAGGCAGCGGTCGTCCGTGATGCGCAAGGAGTGCACTGAACCAAACCTCCTCGGCCTCTGCCTCAATGAGTGGGTCGATCAATGGCGTGGCAGCCCCATCCAGAAGCGGCTGGCCCTCGAATAACCGAATCGCCCAAATAAGCCCCTCCCACAGATGGCTGCGCGTCCCGCCGGCGACCCTGTCCTTCCACGCCTTGGCTTGGAAGCGTGGAGACAGCTTCCCGACGTCATGCAGAAAGCCGAAGGCGGAAAGCCAGGCGGTTTCCGTCGGCCCGAGCGGTGTGCCGGCGGCGGCGACTGCGCGCGCAGACAAGATCGGATGGCGCAGGAGTGCTTCAAGCACCGCTGCAACATCCATCGAATGATGGGCGAGGTGATGAGACGGCCGACCGGACCTGTCGGTTTTGCCCCATGCTGACTTTCGATACATCATCGCAACCTTGACATCACAAAGGCTTCTGATTAACGTGTCATATAGTGAATGTTCCGTAAAGAGACTAACATGCGTTTTGCTTTCAATACCGAGTTTAACTCCATACGGATGGTGGCGAGTCGAGCCATGCGAAGACGTTACCAATTCGGAGCGCACGTTGGCAGTGAATCTGACATTACGGCCCCGGAAGCCGGGGATAGACCCGTGTCCTATAGGGGAAATGTCGGATTCAGATCGTCTTCCCCAAGTGCTTTGGGGCAACAAGGGCCGGGCCGGTGAGTTTACTGACCGACCCGGTTATCTCTGTCGAACCCGGTGCCTCCTGCACGCTCCCGGGCTTGTTGTCCGCCCTTGCCCGCGATGAGGTCCGATCCTTTTTGCGCCTTCGCGCCCACCAGCGGGCAGCCTGGCATATGTTTCTGGTACAGCTCGCCGCTCTTGCGATGGATAAAATGCCCGACGCCGAGCCGCCGCGGGAAGTCGCCGTTTGGCGGGAATTGTTGCTATCTCTCACCGATGGCGCGGCCGAGCCATGGACTCTCGTGGTTAAGGATCGCAGCAGGCCCGGCTTCCTGCAGCCGCCCGACCCGGGTAAGTTGAAATGGGATCCAGTGGCGATGCCTGACGCGCTTGATCTCCTGATCACATCCAAGAACCACGACCTGAAGGTGGCAGTCGCCGACAACGCCGCTCCTGAGGATTGGGTCTACGCCCTGGTGTCGCTCCAGACATCCGAGGGCTATGGCGGGCGCGGCAATTTCGGTATCGCGCGGATGAACGGCGGTTCGTCCAGCCGGGCAATGCTGGGGCTCGCACCCGCAGGAGCGGGCGGGCGCCCCGATCCGTCCTCGTGGTGGCGGCGCGATCTAGACCTCGTATTGCGCAACCGGAATGCGCCGACAGTTCTGACGCGCGGAGGGCCGGCACTGCTCTGGACATTGCCTTGGCCCGAGGGTCGCCAAATCCCTGTGTCCGACATGGACCCGCTCGCAATCGAGGTTTGCCGACGGATCCGGCTGACAGAGGTGGACGGCGCAATCCGGGCCGAGCGGGCCGCGTCCAAGGCGGCGCGTGTCGCGGCCAAGGAATTCGCCGGGGTGCTTGATGATCCATGGGCACCGGTAAGTGTGAAGGACGCGTCGCCCAAAGCCCTGACCCTAGGTGAGGGCGGTCGTTTTCACTACCGCCGCATGGTCGAACTTCTGTCGGAAAAGGACTGGCGCGCGCCTCCTGCCGCGCGGCTTGATGGCGCGGCAGCAGGCGACATGGTGGTGGTGGCCGAGGCGCTGGCGCGAGGGAACTCGAAAACCGACGGGCTGCAATCGCGCATCCTGCCAATGCCGGCCCGCGTGTGGCGGGCAAAGGATTTGCCCGCGCGCCTGTCGACGGTCGCGGAAGCACAACTCGGCGAGATCAAGAAGGCCGACGCCGCGCTTCGGGAGGCGGTCGCGCTTTATGCGGCAGGTGGAGATTATGAGAGCGTCGGCAAACCGCAACGCCTGCGTGCCGCCGAAGCGCGCGCTCGGCTCGACGCCTTTGCGGACCGGGTGTTCTTCAACCACCTTTGGGCGCGGATTACTGCGATGGAACAGGGCCCGGACGCGCAGACCGCCGCGACACGCGCGTTTCGTGCTGCTCTGGTCGAGACGGCCCGCACCGAGTTGACCCGCGCTTTTGGAACTGTCCCTTGCGCCCGCATTCATGCGCCCCGCGCCCGGACGCGGGCGAGAAGCAGACTGGAAAGCGCCGTGCGAAAGGCGGACCTGTTGGAGACGACCAATGCCTGATGATCCTGGTGCAATTGCCCTCTCGCTCGCTGCGCAGTTGAGGCGACTGGACCCCGGCACCTTGGCCGCGCTGCGCCGCATGGGCGATGACGGGGCCGTGCCGGGCTATTGGCGACTGGCCGCGCGCCACGCGCCGCTGACTGACCGGCCGGATCGCTGGGTGTCCATCGTCCGGGCGCTGGCGATCCTGACGCCGAAAGGCGCGCCGGAAGACCGGCCGGATCTGCACGACAAAGATTGCCCACTGGGCGAAGCCCTGTGCACCGGTGGCGATCGGGACTGGCCGGGCGCGAACCTGCCCCGTCCCATGTTGAGCGAGCGCCGTCTGGCGCAGCTCATGGCCGCGCGCGGCAAGCAACGCACCATTCTGCTGACACGCGCGATCCGTGCGCTCGCCGCGTCCAAGCCCGCGGATGCAGGTATTCGCGTACCCGACATCGCCCGGGCCTTTCTTGACTCCTCCCGCCCGGATGCGCTTGCCGCCCCGTATTACCGCCGCCTTGATTGCGCCGAGCGCGATGCAGATACATCAAAGGATATGCCTGCCGATGCCTGAACCCCGTTTTCTACAAATCCACACCCTGACCTCCTACACCGCGACCTTGCTCAACCGCGATGACAGTGGCCTCGCCAAGCGCTTGACCTATGGCGGTGCCCTTCGCACGCGGGTCTCGTCGCAATGCCTCAAACGGCATTGGCGCATGGCGGAAGATCCGCATGCGCTTCACACTATTAACGGTGCGGACAAGGCGTTCCGATCGCGAGAACTGGTGACGCGCAAAGTGCTGGGGGGACTGGAACCGTCGGAAGTCGTTCAGGCCATAGAGCCTGCCTTTCAGGAAGCCGTCTACGGCGGTAAGGGCTTCAAAGAAAAACGAAGCCGCCAGACCCTGCTGTTCGGAGAACGCGAGCTCGCATGGCTGCGCGATGAGGCCAAGCGTCTCGTGGCAGAGTCCGCGGGCGATACGAAGGCGGCGGCCAAGGCAACTGAGCAGTGGGGCAAGGATTTCAAGAAGAACATTGCGGCGATGCGTGAAGCGACGGCGCTGCCCGGGGGACTTACAGCTGCGCTCTTCGGGCGGATGGTCACCTCTGACACCTCCGCCAATATCACAGCCCCTGTCCATGTCGCTCATGCGTTCACCGTTCATGGAGAGGAGAGCGAATCCGATTATTTTACGGCCGTCGATGACCTGAGCGCGGACGAACCAGGTGCCGACACCATCCAGGAAACGGAACTGACCTCCGGCCTCTTTTATGGCTACGTCGTTGTCGACTTGCCCGGCTTGATTGATAATCTCGGGTCTGCCGCGCCTGACCTCGCCGGTCCGGTCCTGCACAACCTCGTCCATCTGATTGCCGAAGTATCCCCCGGCGCGAAACTCGGGTCCACCGCACCCTACGGCCGCGCGGGGTTGATGCTGCTCGAAGCGGGCGACCGTCAGCCGCGCTCTTTGGCCGAG
Source organism: Sedimentitalea xiamensis (assembly GCF_030164465.1). Classification (GTDB taxonomy): domain Bacteria; phylum Pseudomonadota; class Alphaproteobacteria; order Rhodobacterales; family Rhodobacteraceae; genus Sedimentitalea; species Sedimentitalea xiamensis. The sequence continues at coordinate 25,864 of NZ_JASNJE010000023.1, read as the reverse complement.
GCGTTCCGCGTTCCGTGCGATCCTGACATGGCATCTGCCGCCGAGGCGCTGACCGGGCACCTCGCCGCACTGGACCGCGCATATGCCACAGGTGAGGAGCGCCGCGTCCTGTCTCTGCGCAATGAGGCCTTGGATGGCGCGGCGCCCGGCACGCTCAAGGAACTGGCCGACTGGGCCGCCACTCTTCCAGCCCGGCTGTCATGAGTGGCGGTGAAATGCGCTGGTTGGTGCTGCGCCTCTGCGCGCCGATGATGTCTTTTGGCGCCGTCGCAATCGACCAGGTGGGTCCGACGGCACGCTGGCCCGGGGCCTCGATGTTGACCGGAATGCTGGGAAACGCGCTTGGCTGGGATTGGGACGACCGCACCGCGCATCAGGCGCTTCAGGACCGGCTTCTGTTCGGGGCTATCGCCCTGCGGGAGGGAGACATATTGACCGACAGCCAGAATGCCCAACTCGGGAAGACAGATCGAGGATGGACGACGCGCGGACAACCGGAAGGTCGCACGGGAGCGAGCTACGACGCACCGCATCGACGGCGGCGCGACTATATTCTGGATGCCTCCCTTCGGGTGGTATTGCGTCTGGATCCAGAAAATCAACAGCCCACACTGGACGAGGTCGCCAACGCTCTCGACCGTCCAGCCCGCCCCCTTTTCATTGGACGCAAGCCCTGTCTGCCATCCACGCCGCTGAACGGCGGATTTGTTGACGCGCCGACCGTCCACGATGCGCTCTGCGCGATCGATCGCGACAAACCCAGGCCCGCCATGTGGCCCGCGGATAAAGGCCCGTCCGGATCTCGCGCGATGGACGTCGCTGATCGCCGCGTCTGGTCCAGCGGACTGCATGGCGGAACGCGCGCAATCGTGGAGGGTATGGTGTGACGCTTCACCTCGCCCGGCTGCCGATCGACTTGCCCGCTCTTGCACGCGCAGCAGGTGAGCGCGGCTGGACCCGTGGTTCGCGCGCCACCTTTGACGAGGGCCGGGCGCTTCACCACTTGCTAGGTGAGACCTTTGGCCCCGGTGTACTTCAACCGTTTCGCCTGATCGTCGCACCCCGAGCCCGGACAGGGACGTTATGGGCCTATACCGAGGCCAATGCCGCCACTTTGCTGGAGACCGCAAAGATGGTGGCCTTGTCCGAAGCGGCTGAGGCTGCGCTGCCGCTCTCCCGCCTTGCGACCAAGACGCTGCCGGATGTTGCCGCTCCGGGCCGTCGACTGGGCTTCGACATTCGGCTGCGCCCGGTCGTGCGCCTGGCTTCCGACATCGAAACGCCTGCGGATCGCAACAAGGGCCGGCGGCACGGGTTCAAGGCGGGAGCGGAGATTGACGCTTTTCTCGCAACCGCATTGCGCAACCCCGACCGGAACGCCATGGGGGACACGGATCGCAGTCGCGAAACCGTTTATGCCGCATGGCTTGCTGATCGCCTCGCGGGCGCCGCGGAGATCGAGGACATCCGCCTTGCATCATTCCGTCGCCGCTTGGCCGCAAGGGGGGATGGACGTGGCGTTGAAGGGCCGGACGCAATTCTGCACGGCACGCTTACCGTCCGCGAACCGGACGCCTTCAGGGATCGCTTGCGCCGCGGCGTCGGCCGTCACAAAGCCTTCGGTTTCGGTATGCTGTTGCTGCGACCGCCGGGGCGACCGGTCCCGAGGAGCTAAGGATATGCTGAAAGGACGCCTGGGCCTTGACAGCGCCAAGGTTCCCCATGCGGACAGGGCGGGGCTGCTCTATCTTGCGCGTGGCCAACTGACCGCACGAGACGGAACGCTGGCCTTTCTGCGTGGCGCGGAGTCCGGACCGGACGCTCTGGCGCAGGGCGATCACGCCATTCCGCTTCAGGGCGTCTCGATGATCCTGCTCGGTCCGGGGTCGACAGTCAGTCACGACGCGCTTCGCCTGCTGGCCCATGCGCGCACTGCGCTTGCGGCTGTGGGAGAGGATGGTGTTCGTCTCTACACGGCACCGCCACTGATCCCCGACCGCTCCGGGCTCGCGCGTCTTCAGGCGCGCATTTGGGCTGACGAGGACATGCGGATCATGGTCGCCCGGCGCATGTACGCACTGCGCCTGGGTGAGGTCTTGCCGCATCGCTCCCTCGATGTGTTGCGCGGCATTGAGGGAGCCCGCGTCAAGGAAAGTTACAAGCTGACCGCAGAGCGCTTTGGCGTGCCTTGGCGCGGCCGCCGGTACGACCGGGCAAATCCCCAGGCAGCCGATCTTGCCAACCAGGCTCTCAACCACGCGGCCTCTGCCGTCGAGGCCGCTGCGGCAATTGCCGTAAGCGCGACTGCGACCGTGCCACAACTGGGTTTCATCCACGAGGACCCAGGTCAGTCGTTTGTGCTCGACATTGCCGACCTTTGGCGAGAGACGGTTACTCTGCCCTGCGCCTTCCGCGCGGCCAAGCGCGCCGAGGACAGGCCCGACATGCCTGTCGAGCGCATTGCACGGCGTCTCACCGGAGAGACCTTGGCCAGGGAGAGGATCATACCAGCCATGATCGAACGCATCAAAGCCCTGATCGAGGATGGACCATGAGCTGCAAACCAATATTTGAGGGTCGCGCGCCTTGCCAATGACGATGGTGGTCACTCGTGACGTCGAGGCGCGATATCGCGGCTTCCTCACCTCGATCATGTTGGAGGTGGCGCCAGGCATCTATGTCGCGCCGGACCTTTCGGCAGGTGTACGAACACGGGTTTGGGACGTGCTGTCGAGCTGGTACGAAACCCTCGGTCGCGGCGCCATCGTGATGGTCTGGCGCGATCCTTCGGCTACAGGTGACCTGGCGATGGAAATGCTGGGAGAGCCGCCGAAAGTGATCGTAGACGCCGATGGCATTTTGCTCGTAAAACGGGAATAGGAATCGATCAGAACATCCACGCTTTTTGACATTTTTATACTTGCCAAATACTTACCTCCTAGAGGCTCCCCCGCCCCCGCGGGGATCGACCCTCGATGAACGGGATACCGTCCGCCGCCTCACGGGCTCCCCCGCCCCCGCGGGGATCGACCCTTTCGGATTTCCTTGAAAACGGTATCGGTCATGGCTCCCCCGCCCCCGCGGGGATCGACCCGCTAGTTCGCGGTCCTTTGCCGTGATCCTCTCGGCTCCCCCGCCCCCGCGGGGATCGACCCATTCTTGGTCTGTTTTCGTTCCGTTCTTCATTGGCTCCCCCGCCCCCGCGGGGATCGACCCTGCGTCTGGTCAGGATTCATGCGGAGCCAACTGGCTCCCCCGCCCCCGCGGGGATCGACCCTGGTCAGGATCTAAAGGTATATCTGGCTGATGGGCTCCCCCGCCCCCGCGGGGATCGACCCGGCGCATCAAGCGCATTCTGAGCCGGGTTCGCGGCTCCCCCGCCCCCGCGGGGATCGACCCAGGAAGTCAGCGCCGGGGGCGAAATGGTTCGCGGCTCCCCCGCCCCCGCGGGGATCGACCCTTGCGGAATTCGTCGCTGTCCTCGCGCAAGATGGCTCCCCCGCCCCCGCGGGGATCGACCCGGTTTCGCCAGCCTCAAGCTGTTTCTTGATTGGGCTCCCCCGCCCCCGCGGGGATCGACCCGTATGCGGCGTGGACAATCTCACCGGCCTCCGGGCTCCCCCGCCCCCGCGGGGATCGACCGCTCCGCTGCCGTCCGACCGTCTTGGATGCACTGGCTCCCCCGCCCCCGCGGGGATCGACCCACGTCGAGCCCGCCGTCGCAGTCCTGCAGGACGGCTCCCCCGCCCCCGCGGGGATCGACCCAGATCTTCCGCCGTGATGCAGCAGCGGTCCGAGGCTCCCCCGCCCCCGCGGGGATCGACCCTTGCCAATGGCGTCGTTTGTGTCCTCTTTGGTGGCTCCCCCGCCCCCGCGGGGATCGACCCTTTCGCTTTACCAGCCATCGCCCGACAAAGCGGGCTCCCCCGCCCCCGCGGGGATCGACCCGCGATCCTCTTTCTCACGCGACCGATGTTTTTGGCTCCCCCGCCCCCGCGGGGATCGACCCGAATACTTTTCGATCCCGGCTCGCACATGACGGGCTCCCCCGCCCCCGCGGGGATCGACCCTTCCTGCAATTGGAGGGGCTGACCGGCGATGAGGCTCCCCCGCCCCCGCGGGGATCGACCCCTGATCTGCACCGGCGAGCGCACGGTGCAGGCGGCTCCCCCGCCCCCGCGGGGATCGACCCCGGGCACATCCGGTGCAGCGGATCATTCAGGAGGCTCCCCCGCCCCCGCGGGGATCGACCCGGGGTACCGTGCAGGCCGATTACACGCTCAGCGGCTCCCCCGCCCCCGCGGGGATCGACCCATGTGCGATAGTATTTCGGGTCGGGCGCGGTGGGCTCCCCCGCGGGGATCGACCCGGGCAGGGTCGTAGTTCAGGCGCGGTCATCGGGGCTCCCCCGCCCCCGCGGGGATCGACCCCAGGTGGCGCAGGTCGGGTTCAAACCGGTGCAGGGCTCCCCCGCCCCCGCGGGGATCGACCCCGTGATGTAGCGCGTCCAGCTCGGCGCGGTCCGGCTCCCCCGCCCCCGCGGGGATCGACCCCAGATGCGATAGGAACCGCCGCCATTGTCCCGGGCTCCCCCGCCCCCGCGGGGATCGACCCGAGGCCATCGGCGGCACACAGGTACGGCACTAGGCTCCCCCGCCCCCGCGGGGATCGACCTCTTCCAGGAGGACTACGACGTCTTGGTAGGATAGCGGATAATGCAATTACCGTCGCACGGTACAGAGAATGATGTCGCGCGGAAAGCGGCGATGCTTGAACGGCGATATACGCGGCTTTCTCAAGTTCGAAAACCGTAACTTCCCCAAGAACTGCGATTAATGCGATAGCCCCTCTTCGAGGCAGGTGATGGAACCTCTGGCGCCGTCCCCGCCGATGAAATCGACGGAAACGAAGTCGTGATCGTCTCGGAGTATGACCCGTTCGGGTAAGGCGTCGGCTCACCTCCCGCGGGTCCGGGCGCGGCGCGGGTGCGCCCCCGGGCCTATCGACGGTCGATTAACCGGTTATGCCGTTCCGAGGAACGCCGCTCAGCGACCCGGCGTTGATCACGGTGCGCTCGCGTTGGGCGGATCCCGGACATCCTCTGCGTGTGCGGACCGGTCAGGCCAGGATGCCGGAAGCTGACATTCAAATAGCGCCTTTGTTCGGCAATGTTCTGCCCTGCCGTATTACCGCTACCGGCACTATCTGCCTCATGCCGCGCGGTGGAAACACCGGTGGTCCACTTTGAAACGACGCCCACTCAAGCCGAGCAAGAAGATATGTCTGGCTGTCGCTCGACGCATCATGAAAAACGCGATACCGTCGGTTCGCGGAGGAAGCCAGGATTGACGTCGGACTCGCGGCATATCAAGCGCGTGGTGGAAATTGCGAGCCACCCGAACGCTGCGGCCAGATCACGACTGGCGGCTTCGTGGCGCCGATCATTTGAACATCACGGGCTGGATCCGGGACAGAAGGAAGGCGTGCAGCGCGTGACGGTAGAGGCCTTGACGGAGCGGCGCGAGCGATCGGAAGCGATGTTGCGCGTGGCCATGCCCAAGCTCGACACACTATTCCAGTTGGTCGGCAGTTCGGGGTGTGGGGTGCTCTTGACCGATGCCGAAGGTGTGGTACTCGACCTGCGCACCGGAGGCAGCGACCTTTCCACGTTCGAAGCCTGGGGGTTGACGCCAGGATCCGACTGGTCGGAAGCCTCGGAAGGCACCAACGGCATCGGCACCTGCATCGCCGAAGGGCGAAGGGTGATCATTCACCGCGACGAGCATTTTCACGCCCGCAACACCGGCATGAGTTGCATGGATGCGCCTATCTTCGGCCCCGAGGGAGAACTGATCGGCGCGCTCGACGTGTCCTCGGCGAGGGCCGACCAGACTGAGGCTTTCAACCAGCTGATCGCCGCGATGGTGGCCCAGACTGCCCGCCAGATCGAGACCGACAATTTCCGCGCCGCCTTTGCCGATGCACGGATCATCGTGGCGAATACGGACGACAGCGAGGCGGCGATGCTGCTGGCAGTGGACCGAGACGACCTCGTGCTGGGTGCGACCCGCGGCGCCCGCAAGGCGTTTCGGCTGAATTCGACCGGGCCGATCACCTCGGTTCCAGCATCCGACCTGTTCGGGCGTGACGACGGGCCGACGGGCTTCGAGAAGGCCGAAAGGTCGGCGGTGAATCGGGCACTTTCGCGAGCGGGCGGCAACGTTTCGGAAGCCGCGCGAATGCTGGGCGTGGGCCGGGCAACGCTTTATCGGCGCATGAAGCGGCTTGGGATCGGCGGAAATCAAGGCTGACTGTCTCAGAGGTGAGACAGGTGGAGGGTGCCGGCCGGGGTGGCCGGGCTGACGCGGAGGCGGCCTTCACACATGCTCTGTTTGTCTCCGGCGGAGGACCGGACGACCAATGGAGGATACCCAATGAACGAAATGACCCAGGTTGCGGGCGGCCACACGTCGCCTTTCAAGACCCGTTACGACAACTTCATCGGGGGCAAGTTCGTAGCGCCCGTGAAGGGCCGGTACTTCGACAACATCACGCCGATTACCGGCGCCAAGGTCTGCGAAGTGGCCCGGTCCACAGCCGAGGATGTGGAGTTGGCGCTGGACGCTGCCCATGCCGCCAAGGAAGCCTGGGGCAGGACCAGCGCGACCGACCGGTCGAACATCCTGCTGAAGATCGCTGACCGGATCGAAGAGAACCTCGACCTGATCGCCGCCGCCGAGACCTGGGACAACGGCAAGCCGATCCGGGAAACCACCGCGGCCGATATTCCGCTTTCCGTCGATCATTTCCGCTATTTCGCAGGAGTCCTGCGGGCGCAGGAAGGCAACATGTCTGAGATCGACCACGATACCGTGGCCTATCACTTCCATGAGCCGCTGGGCGTTGTCGGTCAGATCATCCCGTGGAACTTTTCGGTTCTGATGGCGGCATGGAAGCTGGCGCCGGCGCTGGCGGCGGGCAACTGCATCGTGTTGAAACCGGCCGAACAGACCCCGGCGGCGATCATGGTGTTGATGGAGTGCATCGCCGATCTCTTGCCCGATGGGGTACTGAATATCGTCAACGGCATGGGTCCGGATGTGGGCGGGCCGCTGGCTGAAAGCCCGCGCATCGCCAAGATCGCCTTTACCGGTTCGACCGAAACCGGCCGCATCATCATGAAGGCCGCCACAAAGAACCTGATCCCGGTGACCCTCGAACTGGGCGGCAAGAGCCCAAACATCTTTTTTTCGGACGTGATGGCCGAGGACGATGCCTTCCTTGACAAGGCGGTCGAGGGTTTCGTTCTGTTCGCCTTCAACCAAGGCGAGGTCTGCACTTGCCCGTCGCGGGCGCTTGTTCAGAAGGACATCTATGAGGCCTTCATCGCCCGCTGCATCGAGCGCGTGAAGGCCATCAAGCAAGGCGATCCGCGCGACATGGACACCATGGTGGGTGCACAGGCCAGCCAGGAGCAGCAGGACAAGATCATGTCCTATCTCACGATCGGCGTCGAAGAAGGGGCCGAGGTTCTGGTGGGCGGCGATGCCGCGCGCTTCAACGGTGACATTTCGGGCGGCTTCTATGTCCAACCGACGATCCTGAAGGGCCACAACAAGATGCGGGTCTTCCAGGAGGAGATCTTCGGCCCGGTGGTCTCAGTCACCACCTTCAAGGATGAGGCCGAGGCGCTGGCCATCGCGAATGACACGATGTACGGTCTGGGTGCCGGTGTCTGGACGCGCGATGGCACGCGCGCCTACCGTTTTGGCCGCAATATCGAAGCGGGACGTGTCTGGGTGAACAATTATCACGCTTACCCGGCGCACGCGGCCTTCGGCGGATACAAGCAATCGGGCATCGGCCGTGAAACGCACAAGATGATGCTCGATCACTACCAGCAAACCAAGAACATGCTGGTCAGCTACAACCCGAACAAGCTCGGCTTCTTCTGAGCTCGACGCTTTGGGTAATAGTGAGGTGCCGGTCGTTAACAACGACCGGCATCGCAGATCGTGTACCTTTTGGCTACTTTGGGACAGAGGCAAGCAGGTAGCAAGTCCCGCGTTGTCGTGGTCCATTTCCGCAAGAGGTGGTCCTGGTTTTTCGACCATTTGTCCGCCGGGTTAAGCTATAGCATGGGTTTCATGTCAGGCGGCGACTTTCAGAGTCTGGGACTGCGCAGGCCTGGCATCGCGCCCGAGATGGAGACCAACCTGCAGGAACAGATGCATCACGGCCTGATGGTGGCCAATGACGCGGTTCGGCGGGCACAGAATCCAAATCTCCTCAAACTCGCGGCGCATCACGTAAGGGGCGCGTTGATACAGGCGTTGAGTTCGGTCAGGGAAGTCGACGAGAACCCCCGGGAGACCAGCCAGTCCAAGCGCATACTGGTTGAAGCGGCCATCGAATACCTGGCCGAACGTCCGGACGAACCGGTGGCGGTTAGCAAGATCACCGAGGTTCTGCGCGTAAACGAACGCATGCTGCAGCGTGCCTTCCAGGAACGCATGGGGATGACACTGCGCAGCTTCGAGCGCGACAGACGCTTGCGCGCGGTCCATGGCACGATACTTGCCGAAGGAAGTCGGCGATCGATTACCGATATCGCAATGAGCTTCGGTTTCACCCATCTGGGCCGATTTTCAGCCGCATATTCAAGGATGCATGGCTGTGCCCCGAGTGAGACAAGGCGGCGGTTCTGGCAGGACCAGACGTTTGGCGCCGGTCAGGCAGAGCCATTGGACGCACAGGCGGCCTGTTGAACGATCAGAGGATGGGGACGAAGGCCGTAGTGTCACCGGAGAGGAACAAATGGGCGAAAGACATGGCGGGGGTCAGTCGGATCGTTTGTCAATTCGAAGTCGCCGGGATTGCATGAAGGGTGCAATCCTGCTTCAGTGATCACGGCGTACGACCGGGCTTTCGGACACGACGGCCTCCGGCTTTTCTTGTCTCGGTCCAGGTGCCTGAATGAGGAGAGCCGCGTTCCGGCAGAACGATCCGTGTTGCGTTGCCGTGGAGAACCACCCATGTGCCACAATTGCCGCCAAGCCGTCGCCCTTGGGCCGGGGCCTGGTGTGATCGACCGCCGCCAGGCCCTGCTCAGACTTGCCGGAGGCGGTCTCGCCGCCGCCGCCACTTGTGCCTTGCCAATCGCTGCGGCGGCTTCGACACAGGTGATCCAGGCGCCCTATGGGGCAGGTTTCTGCAGCCTTGACCTCTTCCTCGCTCATGCCCGGCAACTGGCCGAAGACGACGGTGTCTCAATCGAACTCGTGACCACTCCGACATTCGCCGATCATATTACGATGGTAGGAAATGGGGCCGTCGACGTGAGCGTGACACCCTATGCAAGTGCCATCGCCCTGATCGAGAACGGGGCGAACATCCGTATTGTCGGCGGCGGCGGGATCGAGGGCTGCGGGCTGGTCGCACGCGCCGGTATCGATGGGCCGGACAAGATTCCGGGCACAACACTTGGCACGTTCCAGATGGACAGTCTCGAGGTCATGGCTTTCGACTGGCTGCGTGCCAATGGCGTGCCGCTGGCCGATGTCGAAATCCGCTACATGGGTTCCATCCCCGAGGCGGTCGAAGCGTTCAAGGCCCGCGCGCTTGACTGGATCTCATCGATCGAACCTTATGTCACATCACTGCTGGCCGAGGTTCCCGGCGCGCATCTGCTGTCGAACGGACGTGACATCTACGATCAGGATTACCCCGATTGCGTGCTGACTGCCCAGGTCGAGGCCATCGAGACACGACGGCCCGAGGCCATCTGTGCCGTCATCAAGGCTTTGATGCGTGCGCAGCATGCCTGCGAAACTGATCTCGATTCCATTTTGTCCGCCATGGTCGGGTCTTACTACAAGACTTCTCTCGAAGACGCGAAACTCGGCGCTGCGAACCAGCCCCTGCAGGTCGATATTCGTGGCCAGGAGGATTTCATCCTTTCCCGAGCCGACAGCCTGATCGACATGGGCTACATTACACAACGACCGGATCCGCAGCTGATTGACTGCGCCTGCTGAAGAAAACAATCGCCGACAACACTGCGCTTTGGCAGAGCCTTGGTCGCCGGGCCGGCGTCTGAGTGGTTCGGACGTTGTGCGTACGCAGCCTGCGTCGTCCTCGGGATGCGGCCCCCCGGTCCGACCAAGCGCTGCGGCGCGTTTCGCGCCTACGCGAAGGAGAAGCGCCATGCCCAGGGACATGAAAGCGCCGATACATGACATCAATCCGGTCGCCAGTATCGGACCCAACTGTTCAAACGGTCCGAAAGCCCGCGCGAGCAAGGCTCGGTGGCGAGCGTTCGGTGTGCGCCTGTGCTGGAGTCTGCTGTCCGTTGGGCTGTTCGCCCTGATCTGGGAGGCGGCTTGGCTTGCCGGCCTCGCCGATCCGCGCCTGCTGCCTCCGCCGCATGTCTTCCTTGCCGACTTCGGTGCGCAGGCACGCCACTTCAACACCTCCGATCGCTGGCTGATCACTTCCGGTGAGGTCGCTGCCCGGCCTGCGGCATTGGCGGTTCTGAGTACGGTGACTGCGACGGCCACACGGGTTCTCGCCGGCCTTGCGCTCGCCGCCATCGCGGCGCTCACCATGGGGCTGGCGGCACGATACTGGCCGCTTTTCGGCAAGCTTACCCTTCCAACCGTTACCTTCCTTGCCCCGGTCTCGGCGGTTACCTGGTTGCCCGTCGCCATTTTCATCTTCGGCGTCGGCAGTATGCCGGCGATCTTCATGGTGTTCATAGCGCTCTTCTTCCTGATGCTGCTCGCCACCGTCAGCCAGATCGATGCGGTCGAAGCGCCCTATCTCGAAGTTGCCCGAATGATGGGTGCCTCGCGTCGCCAAATCTTCCTGCAAGTCGTTCTGCCGGCCATCCTGCCCGGTCTCTTTGTCATCCTGCGCCTCAACCTTTTCGCCGCCTGGATGGTGGCGCTCTTTGTGGAGGCCACGGGGGTCAGTCGGGGACTGGGTCAGGTGGTCATGCTGGTGCGCAACGGCTTCAATCCGAGGCTTGTGTTCTTCACAATCGTGCTTCTCGGCGTGATCGGCTACCTCTTCGATCTCGGCTTCCGCCTGATCGAGCGCCGGGCGCTTTACTGGCTTCCCGGCGGTGGCGGCGGGCAGTATCTTGACCGCTGAGCGCCCCCTGTCGTTGGCTTGCCGGGGCGTTGGGAAGATCTGGTCGCCGGGGTTGCCTTCCGAGACCCGGGCACTGGCCGACCTCAGTCTGAACGTCGGTCACCGCGAGATCGTCGCCATCCTCGGACCCTCGGGTTGTGGCAAGACCACGCTCCTGCGGCTGGCTGCGGGACTCGAACAGCCCAGCGACGGCTCCGTTTTGGCAGCGGGCCAGCCTGTCGCCGGACCCAGCCCCACCCGGACAATGGTGTTTCAGGTACCCTGCCTCTACCCCTGGCAGACCGTCTGGGAAAACGTGAGCTTCGGTCTTGCCTTGCAGGGTGTGTCACGGCAGGACCGCCATGACTCCGCCCGGGGCATGCTCGCGAAGTTCGGTCTCGCCCCAGTGATGGGGCAACTGCCACATACGCTCTCGCTCGGCATGCAGCAGCGCGCCGCGATTGCCCGGGCTCTGTTGATGCAGCCGGCGCTTCTGATTCTCGATGAACCCTTTGCCGCACTTGACGTTCTGATGCGCCAGCGCATGCTGCGCTACCTGCTGGAGACGGTGCGCGAGACCAACGGCGCCGTTCTGCTTGCCACACATGACATTGATGAAGCGCTGGCGCTTGCTGACCGGATCTTGGTAATGACCGCCCGGCCCGGTCGGATCCGGACTGAACTCAGGATCGACGAAGAACGGCCGCGGGACCTGAACGCGCCGGCGCTTCTCGCCGCGCGCCGTCATCTGACCGGCGTGATCGGCGATGAAGCGGATCGGGCCTTTCTCGAACAGGAAGCCTGACTCACCGGGAGGCGGCCCTCGCCGGATCGTGGTCAGGCGTATTTCTACGGTCGCACCGTGTCGGGAAGCGGATAGCCTGTCTGCACTGGGCTGTCATTCTGACAACGGCCACAACCAAAGGCATCCATCAAAACAGCGGGGATTGCCGGACGAACGTCAAAGGCTCGCTGTCGGCGACATGTGACTTCAACTGAAAGGAAACGAAACTATGGATGATGAAGTCGTGCAGGGTGGCGGGCACCTGTTCGGGACAACCTTCCCCAGCCTTTTGATGGACATGCTGGCGATTTTCGTCTTCGTGATCTGGTTCTGGCTCATGATCCGCGTGATGGCGGACATGTTCAGACGCTCGGACATTTCCGGTTTCGTCAAGGTGATGTGGGTGATCTTTCTGATCGTCCTGCCCTACATCGGGGTTTTCGTTTATCTGCTGACTCAGAACTCGGCTATGCATGACCGCGATATGAAACAAGCTGTCCTTGCACGGGATGAATTGAGAAAAGTGATCGGATTCAGTGTCTCGGATGAGATCCGAAAACTTGACCAGCTCAAGTCCGAGGGCTCGATCACTGAGGAGGAGTACAAAAAGCTGCGCGCGAGCTTGATCTGAGTTGCAGCTTGGTAAACGTCAGTGTCAGAGCGAGTCCGGTTGAGGCGGGTAGGCCGGTTTGTAGATATGTACGTACCCGCAAGACATCTTCTTTAAGCTCCAAGTTGGAGAAGGAGGATGTAATCGATGACAGAGGACCAGCGATAGATCCGTCGTAAATTGCGTGTTCTTGAGCACGCTGAGCAGACCGGATCGGTGAGTAAGACGCCGGTATTTCGGGATTCGGCGCGCCAGTTTCTATCGCTGGCGACATCGGTATGACAGCCACGGTGCTCCGTAAGGTGGCACTATCAGGGGGGGGCCGCACGTTGAATACCGCAAACGAACGAACCCGGTCGACGGGTGGCGCGCAGAGACCGGAACTCGGGTGGGCGCTGGTTCCCATCATCACGCTCATCGTGTTGCTGGCGCTGGCCTATTTCCTTTTCGGCGACGAAGCCGCCAAGGGTCCGAACCAGATCGCTCTGACCATGGCTGCCATCGTCGCGATCCTAGTGGGCTTCCGGCACCGCGTCTCTATGGACGAAATGCGCGCTGCGGCGCTCGAGAGCGTTGGTACGGGGTTGCCCGCCCTCTTTATCCTGCTCGCGGTAGGGGCGCTGATCGGCACCTGGGCCATGAGCGGAACGCTGGTGGCGATGGTCTACTGGGGGCTGCAGTTACTCTCGCCCAACTACTTCTACTTTACCGTGGTATTAATTTGCGCAGCCGTGGCACTCTGTATTGGCAGTTCCTGGACGGTAGCAGGTACCATCGGCATAGGGCTTATGGGGGTGGCGCTGCAGATGGGGTTGAGTCCGGCAGTCACCGCGGGCGCGGTGTTGTCCGGCGCCTATTTCGGTGACAAGTCCTCGCCGCTGTCGGATGCCACCAACCTGGCCTCGGCGGCAGCAGGCGCCGAGCTCTACCGGCATATCCTCGAAACCTTGTGGACCTCGGTGCCGACGCTTCTTCTGAGCCTCGGCTTTTTCTTCATGCTGGGCTCGCCGGGAGATTTCGATGCCTCCTCGCTGACCGAGATGCTGGCGGCGGACTTCGACACCGGTTTCGTGCCGTTCATCCCGCTCATCGTGGTGCTGGGGCTGGCGCTGCTGAAGCTGTCGCCGTTCCTGACAATCATGGGCGGCGCCATCGCCGGTGCGTTGGTCGCCGTCACCCTCAACCCCGGAAACGTGATCCTTGCCGCCAACGATCCGGATCTCGCCTACCCGCTCGCGCTGCTGAAGGGCGTGTGGAAGGCGATGGCGAGCGGCAACGTCTCGCAAACCGGGGCTGCGGCGCTCGACCAGCTCCTGAGCCGGGGCGGCATGGAGAGCATGCTGATCACCATCTGGCTCATCCTTTCGGCGCTGGCCTTCGGCGGGATCATCGAGAAGGTCGGCATCCTCGACCGGCTGCTGGAGCCGGTGCTGAGGGCCGCGCGCACCACGGGGCGGCTCATCGCATCGGTCGTTGCCGCCTCGCTCGGGGCCAACCTGCTGGTGGGGGACCAGTATATCGCCATCGTCATGCCCGGAAAGATGTTCCAGAGCGCCTTTCGCGCCAAGCGGCTGGCGCCGGAGGTACTGTCGAGGGCGGTGGGCGATTCCGCCACCGTGATCAGCGCGCTGGTGCCTTGGAACAGCTGCGGCGCCTACATGGCGGCTACGCTGGGGGTGGCGACAGTGAATTACCTGCCGTTTGCCGCCTTCAACCTGCTGAACCCGATCATCACCATGGTCTTCGGCTTCATGGGCTGGCGGATGATCCGCACGCCGGAGCCGCGGACGGCCTAACAACCCGCAGCATGCGCCCGCGATATAGGCAACGTTGCGGGCCGCCGCCTTCGACAGTTGCGCATTGGCGCGACGGCGTTGATTGCCTCGCCCGCGTGAGCGCGGCGATTTCGGTCGGAATGCGGATAGCCGCGGTTTCCCCATCATCGTACTTTTCGGTATCCGCATGTAGTCCGTGGGAGAACAAGGTCTGCATCGGAGGCGTTCGTATGCCGGTGCAAGATCAACCGAGACTCGCGGAAAGACGCTGGAACCAATGATCGCGGGAGGCATTCGTTGATGAATCTGAATTCAGGTAAAGTCGAAAAACATGACGGCGACACGACGACCGTAATGGCAACCGGCAACATCGGCGGGGCAAGGCATTGCCATCCTGCCAGCGGTTTGGCCCCGATCGCCGGGCTTTGGACGCTTTCCCTCCTTCTGGCCACGCCCGCCCTGTCCGATGCCGTCTTCGAGAACGCCTCGGGCGGCTCGGTCCGGCTCTACGGCCACGTGAACCCGGCATTTCTCTATTTCGATGACGGCGTGCAGACTTACGACAACCTCACCGACAGTTCGCATTCGGTGTCCCGCATCGGAATGAGGTTGTTGCAGCCGTATGATATTGGCACCTTTGGGTTCTGGCTGGAAACAAACCTTGGGGCACCGCAATCCGCCAACTTCAGCCAGACCGGGGATCCGGGATGGAATTGGAGACGCACCAATATCCGCCGGGTCGATCTGAGTCTGGTGACGGCGAATTGGGGCAGCTTTTATGCCGGGCAGGGTAGCATGGCGACGGACGGGGTCGCCGACCTAGACCTGTCAAACACCTGGCTGGCGAACGCCAACTCGATTGGCGATACCGCCGGCAGTTTCCAGTTCCGAACCACCGCAGGCGTGCTCTCGGGCATCGCCATTGACGACGCGATGCCCAGTCTGAATGGCACACGACGCGCGCGCATCAGGTACGACACGCCGTCATTCTCGGGCTTTACCGTCAGCGCCGCATATGGCGAGGAGGTGCTGCAATCCAACAATGACGACACCTTCTATGATGCTGCCCTCGTCTACCAGAACACATTCGCCAACGGTACGGAACTTGTGGGCGGAATAGGCTGGTCGCGGCGCGAAAGCCCCGGCCTTCCGGACCGCGACGACACGACGGGTGCGCTCAGCATACTTCTGCCGTCTGGCCTGAACTTTTCCTTTGCGGCGGGCAGCCGGAATACGGGTGGCGACTACGCCTATGGGAAGATCGGGTTCATTGGCGACTGGTTCAGTGTCGGTACAACGGCCTTCTCAATCGACTATTACGACGGTTCCGATTTTACGGTGACGGGAGCGTCGGCCAACAGCTTTGGAGCAGGCTTGGTGCAGCAGTTCGACGCGGCCCGGGTACAGGCCTATCTCGCATACCGGACATACGAATACGCCGATGCGACGGCAACCTATCTCGACGCCAGTTCGATCTTCTTCGGTGCGCGCTGGGATTTCTGAAGCCCGGGGCGGCAATCGACGAAGTGTAGATCGACGTCAGGCCGCCTGACTCCCGGCGGCGGCCTTCGGTTTGAGCTTGTCGTATTTCGTTTTCGAAGATTCTGACTGATATCGGATGCGGGCAGTCCGATGCGCAGCCCAGGTGTGGGAAATGTTAGAAGCGTCGGAACGTCATTTCGCGACACCTGGGAACGCCTTTGGTCCGCCGAGATTCAAAGCAAGGTGTGTTGCATTCGCACTGGAACGCTTCGCGGCTGCAATCTCCGCCGTGCACCATGTTCGGCAGCCTCCGAAATGGCGATCTCCCTTGCCACGCAATGGCCAGCCGGACCGCGGCCCAAGGATTGTTCTGCCCGACGGTCCGAGCACTATTGACGGAAAGTGGATAGCCTGGGCTTGTTTTGCGAGCATTATAAGCTTGCGTTAGCAGTTGGTATCCTGACTGGCACCGCTTCGGTATGGAAGATCGGAAGGTGCTGTCCGCATTTGGGGGATAGTAGAGTCACCCGTTGGACAACCGTTCGTTCGTATGATTTCGTCTGAAAGGACCACGATGGCTGAAAAATCACAGAAATTTTCACTGATGGCGCTGACCGCCATGGTGGTGGGATCGATGGTCGGAGCGGGGATCTTCAACCTGCCCGGCCGCTTCGGCCAGGCGACGGGACCATTCGGGGCGATCATCGCGTGGAGTATAGCAGGGACTGGCATGTATATGCTGGCGCGGGTGTTTCAGGCGCTGGCCGAGCGCAGGCCCGATATCGACTCGGGCGTATTCGCCTATGCCAAAGCCGGCTTCGGCGACTATACGGGGTTTCTGTCGGCCTTCGGGTACTGGCTCGGCAGCATTCTCGGGAATGTCTTCTACTGGGTGCTGATCGGCACAACGCTAGGCAACTTCTTTCCGGCCTTCGCCGGCGGCAATACGTTCGTTGCGATCACCGTCTCGCTGATTGGCATCTGGGCTTTCCACTTCATGATCCTCCGTGGTGTGCAGGAGGCGGCCTTCGTCAACTTCGTGGTGACCATCGCAAAGATCGTTCCCATCATCGTTGCGCTGCTCATGATGCTCTTCGCCTTCAACTACCAACAGTTCGCCGAGAACTTCTTCGGCGGCGTGGGTATGCCCGACAAATCCCTGTTTGCCCAGGTGCGCGACACGATGCTGATTACCGTGTTCGTGTTTATCGGGATTGAGGGGGCGAGTGTTTATTCACGCTATGCGAAGACTCGCGCCGATGTCGGCACGGCGACGATCCTAGGCTTCGTAGGTGTAACCGGCCTGATGCTGGCCGTTACCATGCTGCCCTACGCAAACATGCCGCGTGCCGAGATCGCCGAACTGAGCAACCCGTCGCTGGCCGGAGCGCTTGAGGCGGTGGTCGGAAGATGGGGCAAGGTTTTTATCTCCATTGGGGTTCTAGTCTCGGTACTTGGTGCCTTTCTTGCCTGGTCGCTCATCTGTGCGGAAGTTCCCCATGCCGCGGCGCAATCCAGGGACATGCCGAGCGCCTTCGGCCGCGAAAACAGCAACAAAGTGCCGGTCGTCTCTCTCTGGGTCACCAATATCCTGGTCTCACTGTTCGTGGTGTCGACCTATTGGTCGAGCGACGCTTTCTGGTTCATGCTCGACATGACCAGCGTCACCACCCTGATCCCCTATCTTCTGGTGGCAGGCTACGGCGTCATCATCGCGCGCAACGGCACCGGCTACGAGGATGTACCGGGCGAACGGCGCCGCGACCTCATATTCGCCTGGATCGCGGTGATCTACACCCTGATCATGTTCGTGGCCGCCGGACTGAAGTACGTCATTCTCGTGGCCGTGCTCTTCGCGCCGGGAACGCTTCTCTATTTCTGGGCCAGGAACGAGCAGAAGCTGCAATACTTCAACCATAAGGAACGGGTGCTCTTCGGGCTCGTGGTTGTTGGCGCGGTAATCGGCCTCATCGGGCTGATCACCGGCCACATTACTCCCTGAATCCCGCCTTCGCCTTTCAAGACCACCTTATACCAATATGGAGATTGTCATGTCCGACCAACAACCCTTCGGCGTCCATTCGGAAGTCGGCCAACTGCGCAAGGTGATGGTCTGCGCCCCCGGTCGGGCACACCAGCGGCTGACACCCTCGAACTGCGACGACCTGCTGTTCGACGACGTGCTCTGGGTCGAGACTGCCAAGCGTGACCATCTGGATTTTCAACAGAAGATGCGCGACCGGGGCGTGGATGTGGTCGAGATGCACGATCTGCTGACCCAGACCGTCGCCATCCCCGAGGCCCGCACCTGGATCCTCGACAACCGGATCACCGCCAACGAGGTCGGGCTTGAGCTGATGGACGACGTCCGCAGCTACCTGCAGGAGATGCCCGACCGAGAGCTGGCCGAAACCTTGATCGGCGGCCTCTCGGTCGAGGAATTCCCCGAAGCGCAATCAGGCGCGCTGATGAACCTGATCCGCAATTCGCCGGGCATCAGCCGCTACCTGGTCTCGCCCCTGCCCAACACGCTTTACACCCGTGATACGACCTGCTGGGTCTATGGCGGCTGCACGGTGAACCCGCTCTATTGGCCCGCCCGCAAGGACGAGACCCTGCTGACAACGGCGATCTACAAGTACCACCCGGATTTCGCCGGCAAGGTGAAGGTCTGGTGGGGAAATCCCGAAGAAGAGCACGGGCTTGCCACGATCGAAGGCGGCGACGTGATGCCGGCGGGCAACCGGACCATGCTGATCGGCATGTCGGAACGCACTTCGCACCAGGGGATCGCGCTGCTGGCCAAGTCGCTGTTTGAACAGGATGTCGTCGATCACGTGCTCGTCGCCGCCATGCCGAAGCTGCGCGCGGCGATGCATCTCGACACGGTCTTTACTTTCGCCGACCGGGACTGTGTGCTGGTCTACCCCGATATTGTGGACACGATCACGCCCATCAGCGTGCGCCCGGGCGACAACGGCAAGCTGGATATCCGCCGCAATGAAGGGTCCTGGACGGATGCGGTGCGAGATGCGCTGAACCTTAGGAAGATCCGCGTGGTCGAAACCGGAGGCACCGCCTACATGCGTGAACGCACCCAGTGGGACTCGGGGGCCAACCTAGTCTGCGCCTCGCCGGGCGTGGTCTATGCCTATGACCGCAACACCTACACCAACACGCTGCTGCGCAAGCAGGGGATCGAGGTCATCTCCATCGCCGGGGCCGAGCTTGGCCGGGGCCGTGGCGGCGGCCACTGCATGACCTGCCCCATCATCAGGGACCCGGTCGACTACTGAGAGGCTGATTTGAAACTTGTTGAGAGGGCATTGTCATTTGTGGGGGTATGTGCCGAGATCGCCGCCGCCGCGACCGCCAGGTTCCGTCCGAATGACCTGACAAAGGGGATAGCCATATGCGCCTGATGTCCGTGGGCATCGGATATATTTTTGATGCACACGGATTTGTCAGGGCAGCGCGCATGGCCAGGGCCTCCCGTTCCCGCGCGGCCTGATCGCGTCAGAACCCGCTGACTCCGGGTAGCCAGGTGGAGAGGGCCGGGACGAAGGTGATCAGGAGGAGCGCCGCCACCAGCGCCAGGAAGAAGGGCGGCATCTCCATGATCAGCACCGAGGGTTTCAGCCTTACCGTCGAGGAGACCACGAAGATCAGGCTGCCCACCGGCGGCGTGGTGAGGCCCAGCGTCAGGTTGACGATCACCACGATGGCGAAGTGATTGGGGTCGATCCCCATGGCAAAGCTGATCGGCGCCAGGATCGGCACCAGGATCATCACGCCGGGCAGCGGGTCCATGAACAGGCCGAACACCAAGAGCAGCAGGTTCACCGCCAGCAGAAAGACGATGGGCGACAGATCCCAGGCGATGATGGTTTCGGCGAGGAACTGCGGGATGCCCTCGATGATCAGGATCCAGGCAAAGGCCCGCGCCGCACCGAGGATCAGCAGCACCGCCGCCGAGGTCAGCGCCGCGCGCAGGATGATCTCGGGCAGGTCGCGCAGGCGCAAGGAGCGATAGACGAACATGCCGACGATGAGCGCATAGAACACCGCGATGACCGAGGCTTCGGTCGGGGTGAAGATGCCGAAGCGGATGCCGCCGACGATCAGCAGGATCAGCAGCAGCGCCGGCAGCGCGTAGACCGCGACACGGGTGATTTCCGCGAGCGGCGGCCGTGGCGCGTCCGAAGCATAGCCGCGCCGGTGGCTCATGCGGGCGTTGGCCAGCAGCACCGCCAAGGTAATCACGATCCCCGGCAGGATGCCCGCCATGAACAGCGATCCGACCGAGACCTCCTGATCCTGCATGGCATAGATGATCATGGTGATCGACGGCGGGATGATCGGCCCGACCACCGCGCTGGCGATGGTCAGCGCCCCGGCATAGGCGCGGTCATAGCCGCCTTTCTCCATCATCCGGATCATCATCGAGCCCGGCCCGGCGGCATCGGCAAGCGCGCTGCCAGAAATGCCCGCGAACATCGCCGAACTGACCACATTGGCATGGCCGAGCCCGCCCTTGAGGTGCCCGACCAGCGATTGCGCGAGCCGCAGCACCGCCATGGTGATGGCGCCGCCGGTCATGATCTCGGCGGCGAGGATGAAGAAGGGCACGGCGAGCAGCGGAAAGCTGTCGAGACCAGCGAACATTTCCTTGACCACGACGAGGTTGGGATAGGTCGAGCCGAGGCTGAGCGCGGTAAAGACCGCGATCGCCATGGCGAAGGCCACCGGCACGCCGAGCGCCAGCAGCAGGAACAGCATCGGGAACAGGATCTCAGCCATTGGCGCTATCGGGCAGGTGGGTGGTTTCGCTGTCATCGCCATCGGGGTGCTTGTAGCTGCCGGCGGTGATGAACGGATAGGCGATAAAGGCCAGATGCAGGATCAGGAGCGCAAAGCCCACCGGCATCGCCGCATAGACATAGAGAAACGGCAGGCGCAGAGCCGGTGTCACCTGATATTGCATGCGCTGCGCGTATTGGATGCCGACATAGACCATGAAGCCGAAGAATATCAGCAGCCCGAGCGCGATGGCACCGCGCATGATCTTTTGCCCCCGGTCGGGCAACGCATCGCGCAGGTTGGTGATCGCCACATGCCCGCCCATGCGCAGCACCAGCCCGGCGCCGCCGAAGGTCATCCAGATCATCAGGTACCGGGCCGCCTCATCCGCCCAGGGCAGGGAATGCGCGGTCAGATAGCGCAGGGCGATATTGGCCCCGACGACGAGCGTCATCGCGGTCAGCATCAGGATCAGCGCCCAGCCGTTCAGCACCACAATGATGTGCTCGAGCTTCTTCAAGTTGCGGCCTCTGGCAAGCGAACCGGCGCCCGAAGGCGCCGGCACGGAGCTATTGGAAGTTCACGATGGAATCGACGAGTTCCTGCCCATAGGTCTCGTAATAGCCCTCATAGGCGGAGGCGATGGCCGCCTGGAACTTGGCCTTTTCCTCGGGCGACAGGGCGTTGACCTGCATGCCGCGCTCTTTCAGCGTCGCGACACCGGTGGTTTCGACATCGTCTACGAAACCGCGCATCGCCGTCACCGCTTCTGCCGCGGCCTTTTCGAACGCGGCTTTCTGATCGTCGCTCAGACCTTCCCAGAACGGCCGCGACACCAGGAGCATCGCCGGCGAATAGACATGGCCCGAAAGCGTCAGGTATTTCTGCACCTCGTCCAGCTTGACCGACACGATCACCGACAGCGGGTTTTCCTGCCCATCGATCACGCCCTGCTGAAGCGACGAGATCACCTCGGGCCAGGCCATCGGGGTCGGTGCCGCGCCCATGGCGTTGAACGCGGCCAGGTGCACCGGGTTCTCCATGGTGCGGATCTTCAGCCCCTCGACATCGGCGGGCGTCTCGATGGCGTTGCGGTTGTTGGTGATGTGGCGGAAGCCCTGCTCGCCCCAGGCGAGGCCATGCAGGCCGACATCGTCGAACCTGGCCAGGATTTCCTGCCCGATCGGCCCGTCGAGTACCGCCCGCGCGTGATCGAGATCGCGGAACAGGAAGGGAATGTCGAAAACCCCGGTCTCGGGCACGAAATTGGCCAGCGTGCCCGATGACACGATGGTGGCCTCGACGGTGCCCAGTTGCAGCCCTTCGATGACCTCGCGCTCGCCGCCAAGACCCGAGGAGGGGAAATGGGTAAAGCTGAACTGATCGCCGGTTTCGGCCAGCAGAACCTCTTCGAATTTCTGTGCCGCGACGCCGTAATGGCTGTCGGGCGCCAGCGCATAGCCGATCTTGATCTCGGTCTGCGCAAGGGCGGGAGCGCCGATCGCAACAAGGGCGCCGATGGCGGCCAGCCCGCGAATGGTGAATGTCATGGTATCCTCCGGTTAATCTTTGTCGGTGCTACACAAGCTAATTTACGCTGGCAAGACCAACCCGGCGCGCGGTCGGGGTCAGGCGATATCATCCCGCCGGAAGATGCGGACGAGTTCCGGGACATAGGCTTGCCCATGCCCGGCAGCGGCGGCAGCGGCAAGCGCCGTGGCGACGCCGTCGGCAATGGTCTGCCGCGCACCCGCGTCTTCCGACATGGCGCGATAATAGTCGATATCCTTCTGTGCATTGGCGATGGCAAACGGCAGGCCCTCGCGGTCGCCTTCGACGATATAGGGGGCCAGCCGGTCGAGCGCGGCGCTGGCGCCGCCGCCGCCGGCCAGCACATCCACCAGAACCTGCGGCGCGATTCCCGCATCGGCGGCCTGTGCTGCCGCTTCGGCGAGCAGCGACATGAAGCCGACCGAGACGAAATTATGCAGCAGCTTGAGCCGGTGGCCATGGCCAAGCGGCCCGACATGGCTCACCGTTTCGGTGAAGGCGTCCAGCACCGGGCGGACCCGGTCCAGCACCTCCGCCTCGCCCCCGACCAGAAGGTTCAGGCTCCCCTCATGGGCGTGTCTGGCGGTGCGCGTCATCGGCGCGTCGAGGTAATCGCCCCCGGCTTCCCGGATGGCCGCGCCCATGCGCAGGGTCGAGTTTGGCAGGGAGGTCGAGCAATCGACGATCACCGTGCCGGGGTTCAGCCCGGAGATCAGCCCGTTTTCCCCCGCGATAATGGCTTCGACCTGCGCCGAGCCGGTGACGCAGAGGATCACCACCTCGCAGACCGCGGCCAGTGCCGCCGGTGTGGCGCAGGCACGGGCGCCAAGCCCGCGCAGCTCGTCCACCGGCTGATTGCCCGGATGGTCGAGAAACACGAGGGAATGCCCGTCGTGCAACAGCACGTTGCGGGCAATGCCGTGGCCCATGAGCCCGACACCGATGATTCCGACTTTCACCTTGATGTCCTCCTGTTTTCCGCTTGTCCGGGCGTGTCCGGTCAGTCGGTGTTGATCCAGATCGCCTTGGTGTCGAGATAGTCCTCCACATGGCCGCGCCCGCCCTCTCGCCCATAGCCCGACATCTTGACCCCGCCAAAGGGCACCGCCGGGTCGATGGCGTGATACATGTTGACCCAGACCGACCCGGCCCGAAGCCTGTGCGCCAGTTTGTGCGCGGTGCCCAGATGGGTCGAGAACACCCCGGCGGCCAGCCCGTAGGGCGTCGCATTGGCGCGCGCCACCACCTCGTCGATGCTGTCAAAGGGCAGGGCCGAAATGACCGGGCCGAAGATCTCTTCGCGGGCGATGCTCATCTCGTCGGTCACGCCGCCGAACACGGTGGGCTGAAAATAATGCCCGCCGGCAAGATGGCCGCCCTCGGCGCTGCCGCCGCCGGTCAGCAGGTGGGCGCCTTCCTTGGGGCCGGCGGCAAGATAGCCGGCGATGCGCCCGGCCTGGCGCGCCGAGATGATCGGCCCGATTTCGGTGGTTTCCTCGATTCCGTGCCCGATCCGCAGACCCGCCGCGTAGTCGGCCACCCGCCCGAGAAACTCGTCATGGATCTCGCGCGCCACGAACAGCCGCGAACCGGCGATGCAGATCTGCCCGGAATTGGCGAAAACCGCCATCGCCGCCACCGGCACCGCCTTGTCGATATCGGCGTCGCGGCAGACGATCACCGGCGATTTGCCGCCCAGTTCCAGCGAGACCCGCTTGAGATTGCCGGTCGCTGCGCGGGCGATGGCCTGCCCGGTCGCGGTCGAGCCGGTAAAGACGATCTTGTCGACACCGGGATGCGCGGCCAGCGCCGCGCCCGCCTCGGCCCCCAGCCCCGGCACGATGTTCAGCACCCCGTCGGGCAGCCCGGCCTCCTGCATGATCCGCGCGATCATCAAGACGGTCAGCGAGGCTTCTTCCGACGGCTTCAGCACCACCGTGCAGCCGGTCGCCAGCGCCGGTCCGATCTTCCAGATCGACCCGGCGATCGGAGCGTTCCAGGGAATGATGGCACCGACCACGCCCACCGGTTCGCGCACGGTGGCGGAATAGATCTCGCCGGGAAAGGAATTGGGGATGGTGTCGCCGTGAGTCGCCACCGCCTGCCCGGCATAATAGCGCAACATGCCCAGAACCCGGCGGCTGTTGGCCAGCGTGCGCTGGATCGGCATCCCCATGTCGAGCGTGTCCGACAGGCACAGGCTTTCCCATTCGGCCTCGAACCGGTCGGCGATCCGCAGCAGGAGGTTCTGCCGCTCGAACGGCGTGAACCGCGCCCACGGCCCCTCCAGCGCCTTGCGCGCCGCCGCAACCGCCGCGTCGATGTCCTCTGCCCCGCCCCGCGGCACCGTCGCCAGAAGCGAACCGTCAGCGGGGTTGCGCGCCTCGATCACCGCGCCTGAACGCGCCTCGCACCATTGACCGCCGATGAACATCGGGCGAAAGCCACCATCATAGAGCGCCGCCGCGCGGGCTTTCCAATCCGTCATTTTCCGTCCTTCGCCTTGCTTGCGTTGCGTGTGTGCACCAGGCGCGGGCAAGAGACAACGTGGCATTTGCCGATTTGACCGCGCCCTGCTGGTCGGCGGGTTCAAACTTGTGCCTTGTCGGCGTGCGGTATATATTGGCGGTATGAAGACGGAGGGCAAACCCATGGTCGCGACCCGGCGCAAGACGTCGCTGACGCTCGATGCCGAGGCGCTTGACCGGGCCAGGGCGCTCGGGATCAATGTCTCGGCAGTGGCCGAGGCGGCACTGCTGCAAGCCGTTGCCGAGGCCCGCCGCCAGCGATGGCTCGACGACAATGCCGAAGCCTTCGCCGCCCAGAGAGACTGGCACGAACAAAACCGGCATCCGCTGGCCGGCATCATCGCCGCGCCGGGCGGCTCGTCATGGAGCCGCTGAGCCGCTTTGATGTCGCGGAGTATGACGGCGTTTTCATGGTCGTCGTCGAAAGCGACCTGCTGCCGCCGGACCCCGCGGTGGTCGTCATTCCGCTTTTGCCCGACTACCCGGCGGCGCGCTATCTGAACCCCGAAATCGAGCATGATGGCAAACGCCTGGTTCTCGCGACACGGCTGATCGCGGCGGTCTGGCGCTCGCGTCTGCGCCGTAGCGGGAACGTCACGGATCAGGGCGATCTGATCACACGGGCGGTCGATGTGTTGATGGCGGGTGTATAGGGCGCGGGAACTCGACACAGCGTCCCGCCTCTGCGAAACTGGCAAAACCGCGCCTGTCGGCTATCCTTGGCCGGCGCCCTTGAGACGAGGACCGAACAATGCCCCATATCCTGCAAGTCGATTTTCCCTATTCCGGCCCATGGGGGCAGGAAATGGCCGAAGCGATGGACGATCTGGCCCGGTCGATCGCCGGGGAACCGGGCCTGATCTGGAAGATCTGGACGGAAAATCAGGCCGCCGGCGAAGCGGGCGGCATCTATCTGTTCGAAGATGCGGCAAGCGCCGAAGCCTATCTGAATATGCACAGGGCGCGGCTCAACGGGTTCGGCGTCGAGGCGGTGAGGGGCAAGATATTCGCCGTCAACGACGCGCTTTCCCGGATCGACCGCGCGCCGCTGTGAGCGCGCGCAATTGACGCCGGCGCCTTTTAAAGCATTTCGGGGAAACCCTGAGTCGCTGGGGATTCCCTTGAGGGGTCGATTGTGATTCATCCTTTTCAGGAGGATGTTTCATGTCAGCACCACTGCCAGGCGCGCTTCGGACGCGGT
>NZ_JASNJE010000022.1 GCF_030164465.1 Sedimentitalea xiamensis | reverse complement strand
CCGACGCCCCACGGATCATCTCCGCCCGCCCGCGCATGACCGCCGAGATCATGGCGCGGACCGGACTGGACGAGGCAAGGCTGACCGACCTGGTGCATCGCTTCTATGACAAGGTCCGCGCGGATGCCGTGCTTGGCCCGATCTTCGCCGCCCGGATTTCCGACTGGGGTCCGCACCTGAACCGCATGGTCGATTTCTGGTCCTCGGTCGCGCTGATGACCGGCCGCTATCACGGCGCCCCGGTGCCGGCCCATGCGGGTCTGCCGGTGGAATGGGCGCATTTCGACCGCTGGCTGTCGCTGTTCCGCGAAACCGCCACCGAAACTTGCCCGCCCGAGGGTGCGGCGCATGTCATCGAACGCGCCGAACGGATCGCCCGCTCGCTGCATATGGCGGTCGAGGACGCGAAACCCCGAACCGTTCCGTCCCTGCTCTGACCGAAGGAGAACGACATGATACAGCCGATACCCCCGCAAGACGCCCGCCGAAGCCGGACGCGGCTCCATGCCGGGCCTGAAGATGTCCTTGACGGCTTCGTGGCCCTTATCCCGCTGGAAAACGGCGTGTCGTTGCCGCAATTCGAAATCCGGGGGGCAGGCCATGTCTGAGCTGCACCTCCCCAAGCCGACCGCGGCGCTCGTCGACCGGCGTCATGCCCTGGCGCCGGATGCCGAGGACGCCTTCCGCGCCTTCTCCAAAGCGGTGTTCGCCGAGGGCGCGCTGGATGCGCGCACCAAGCAGCTTATCGCGGTGGCCGTCGCGCATGTGACCCAATGCCCATGGTGCATCGAGGGCCATGTCAAGGCCGCCCGGCGCGCGGGCGCGTCCGGCGAACAGGTCATGGAGGCGATCTGGGTCGCCGCGGAAATGCGCGCCGGCGCGGCCTGGGCCCATGCGCTGAAGGCGGTGGAGGTGATCGGCGACACGGACAAGCGGGACAGCTGATGCCGCCAAGACCGCCCGTCCCCGACACCCCCGGCGGCCGCATCCGCGTCAAGCGGATCTATCGCGCGGCGCGGGTGTCGGACGGCAGGCGGGTACTGGTCGACCGTCTCTGGCCGCGCGGCGTGGCGAAGGACCGCGCCCGGCTGTCTGACTGGTGCCGGGAGATCGCACCGAGCGACGCGTTACGGCACTGGTTCCACGACCATTCCGATCAGTGGCAGGCGTTTACCACGCGCTATGAGGCGGAACTTGCCGCCCATGACGATCTGGTCCGCGAACTTGCCGGATATGCGCGCGAGGGCGTCGTCACGCTGCTCTATGCTTCGAAGAACGAGGATCACAACAACGCCATCGTGCTGCGGGACTACCTGCGCCGATGGCTGCTACGGGAGGAAGAAGATGGCGGGCCGGCAATCTGAACCGTCTCTGCGAACGCCGCTTTGCGATCTGCTTGGATGCGACCAGCCCGTGCTGCTGGCCGGGATGGGTGGGGTTTCCCGTTGGGAACTGGCCGCCGCCGTGGCCAATGCGGGCGGTTACGGGATGCTGGGCATGGTGCGCGAAGACCCGGCCCTGATCGCCGCCGAGGTCGCCGCGCTGCGGCGCGCGACCGACCTGCCCTTTGCCGTAAACCTGATCCCGGCGGCGACCGAGCCGGGGTTGCTCGACGCGCAGATCGCCTGCTGCCTCGATCTCGGCGTGCCGGCCTTCAGCTTTTTCTGGGACGTGATGCCGGACGTGGTGGCCCGCGCGAAACAGGCGGGCTGCCTTGTCCTGCACCAGGTCGGCACGGTCGAGGCGGCGCGAATGGCCGAAGAGGCCGGGGCGGATGTGATCATCGCGCAGGGTGTCGAGGCGGGCGGCCACGTGCATGGGCGAAGTCCCGCCTTCGCGCTGGCGGAACAGATACTCGCACGGACCGATCTGCCGGTGGTTGTCTCTGGCGGGATCGCGACCGGCGAGGGCCTTGCCGCGGCGCTGGCGATTGGCGCCGGTGGCGTGCAATGCGGAACCGCCTTTCTGGCGACCGAAGACTCCTTCGCCCACCCCTATCACAAGTCCCGCGTCGTCGAGGCCACGGGCGCGGATACGGTGCTGACCGACGCCTTCGTGCTGAACTGGCCGAAGGGCGCGGCGGTGCGGGTGATCGCCAACAGCGTGACCGAGGGGCTGGACGGGCATTACCTGGGCCACGATCCCGACAGCCTGCCGCGCGAGGCCATCGCCTGGGACGGCGATCAGCCACGCCTGCGCTACAGCACGGATTCGCCCCTGCGAACGACGACCGGCGACCTGGAGGCGATGGCGCTCTATGCCGGTCAGGGTGCGGGCGCCATACAGGATGTCCCGCCCGCCGCCGCGCGTCTGGACGCCATCGTCGCGCAGGCGCGGCACATCCTCGAAGGTGCGGTGCGAAACGAGACCGAGGCGATGCCATGAGCGGCGCCTTCAAGAGCTTCCGCTGCCAAAGCGGGTTTTCCTCACCGCCCTGCCCTGCCGCCGGGGCCGCACCGGATTGTTCCGATCCGCCGTCGGTCGAACGTCACAAGGCCGGCGCGACCGCCGCCCTGCCCCCGGTCGAAACCAGGGCGCACTCCCGGTCAGGTGCTTCGACGCAACGGGGGTCCTCGAAACGGCCATCCAAGAACCGATGCAGCGTCACGGAAAGTGAGATGTGAACACCCCCGGCGCTCCCTTCTGTTCATGTTCGGCCTCGGATTCACGCCGGGCCGCGTCGATGGTTGCCACGTCGATCTTGCTCATGGTCATCATCGCCGAGAATGCGCGCTGTGCCTCGGCGCCGCCCGCGGCCATCGCTTCGGTCAGGGTGCGTGGCGTGATCTGCCACGACAGGCCCCATTTGTCCTTGCACCAGCCGCATTCGCTCGCCGAACCGCCGTTCCCGATGATGGCGTCCCAGTATCGGTCGGTTTCCTCCTGGTCGTCGGTTGCGACCTGGAACGAAAACGCCTCGCTCTGGGGAAAGGCGGGCCCGCCGTTCAGCCCGAGGCAGGGAAGGCCCAGCACGGTGAAATGGACCGTCAGCACATCGCCCGCCTTGCCGCCGGGGAAATCGCCCGGTGCCCTGTGGACCGCGTGAACGGCGCTGTCGGGAAAGACCGACGCATAGAACCGCGCGGCCTCCTCGGCGTCCTTGTCATACCAGAGACAGATGGTGTTCTTCGCGATGGTCATTGCTTCTTCGACCCCTCGAACATGAGCATCCAGGGCGTTCCGAAGCGGTCGGTCAGCATGGCGAAACGGTCGGCCCAGAAGGTCTCGTCCGGCTCCATCGCCACGTTTTCGGCCCTGTCCGCGAGCGCGGCATAGATCCGGTCAAACTCCGGACGCGTTTCGGTCGGGATCGAGATCCTGAAGCCTTGAGGCTTCTGGTACCACGCGTCGGGCGAATCCGAGGCCATGACGGTCGCGCCGTCCAACGACATCGCCATGTTCATCACCAGATCGTCACCGCCCGGCATCCGGTGCTCGGGGTTCGGCGCATCGCCGTTTCTGAATATGCCGGTGATCTCACCGCCCAGCGTGTCGGCGTAGAACTGCATGGCTTCCAGGCAGTTTCCTTTGAAAAACAGATAGATCGTCGGTTTCATATCAGGCTCTCCTGAATTGCTACTGTTGAATGTCCGGCTCGATGAGCCGTGCGAGATTGACGAGCGACTGCTGCCAGCCAGCGTAGCAGGCCTCCTCCGGAATGGGGTCGGGGACGTTCTCCTGCACGATCCTGAGTTCGGCTCCGACGGAAACCGGGCGGATCGTGACGGTCGCGAGGATCTCGCCCGTCAGGTTCGGATCGTCGAAGCGGTCGGTATAGACGAGTTTCTCGTTGGGTATGATCTCGACGAACTCGCCGCCGAAGGCATGGCTGTCGCCGGTGGTGAAATTGCGAAAACGCATGCGGTAGCGGCCTCCGACCCGCGCGTCGAAACTGTCGATGGTACAGGTGAAGCCGTCGGGCGGGAGCCATTTTGCCATCGCGTCGCCTTCGGTGAAGGCGCGGTAGAGCTTTTCAGGGCTGGTCGCGAAAACCCGGTGAAGACGTATGGTGTTGGGCATATCGGAATTCCTTAGCTTTGGCTGTCGGATATGGTGTCTCCGAGGTCGAGTTGCCGGACCGGCCTGACTTCGATCGAACCGTATTTTGCGGGTGGAATGCCCGCGGCGAGCCGCAGGGCATCGTTCAGATCCCTGGCGTCGAGCATGTAGTACCCGGCCAGCAGTTCCTTCGTCTCGGCGAAGGGACCGTCATAGAGCTGTGTCTTCCCGTTGCGAACCCTGACGGTCGTGGCGGATTCGACCGGGTGCAGGGGATCTCCGGCGACGAAGTTGCCGTTCTCGACGAGGTGCTGCACGTAGTCCGCGCAGACCGCGTCGGGGCAGGAACTCCAGTTCTCCCGGTCGAGATAGACCAGGCAAAGGTATTTCATGGCGCGTCTCCTTTTCTGGAACGGCCGTGGGGCCGGCCTACAGAATAGTCGAACGGAGGACGGTCAAATCGACAGGGTGAGAATTTTTTTCTTATGGGCCGATTTCTGCCAGCCGGCGGGTGATGAAACGCCGTTCGGCCTCCTGCGTGGCCAGGTCCCGCGCCGTCTCGTAGCTCTGGCGGGCCGCATCGGTGCGGCCCATGCGACGCAGCAGATCGGCGCGAGCGGCATGGGCGAGATGGTAACGCCCGAGCCGATCCGCCTGGAGAAGCGGTTCGATCAGCGCCAGCCCGGTCTCGGGACCGTCGCGCATCGCGATGGCGACGGCGTGGTTGAGCGCGATCACCGGGCTCGGCTCGATCCGGAGAAGGGCCGCATAGAGACCTGCGATCTCGGCCCAGTCCGTATCTTCGAAACGTGGCGCTTCGGCGTGCGACGCGGCGATCGCCGCCTGAAGCGTGTAAGGTCCGCTCCGCCCCGACAAGAGCGCCTGCCGGGCATGTTCCGCTCCCTCGGCGATCGCCGCATGGTCCCAGAGGCCGCGGTCTTGCTCGTCGAGGGGGATCAGGTCGCCTCCGGGGCTCATGCGCGCGGCGTGCCGCGCATGTTGCAGGATCATCAGCGCCAGCAGCCCCTGCACCTCGGCCTCGGGCAGCAGCTTCAGGATGAGGCGTCCGAGCCGGATGGCTTCGGCCATCAGGTCGGCCTGGACGAGGTTCTCGCCGCCGGAACTCGAATGCCCTTCGGTGAAGGCGAGATAAACGACCCGGAGCACCCGATCAAGCCGCCGGGGCAACTCGTCGGTATCGGGCACCTCGTAAGGAATACACGCGTCACGGATCTTCGACTTTGCGCGGACGATCCGTTGGGCGAGCGTCGGCGGGGCCACCAGGAAGGCGCTGGCGATGGCCTCGGTCGCGAGTCCGCAGACCTCGCGGAGCGTCATCGCCACCGCCGCCTCTTCAGACAGGCTCGGGTGGCAGCAGGTGAAGATCAGGCGCAGCCGGTCGTCTTCGATCGTTTCCGGATCCTGTTGCAGCTCGAGGCGTTCGACCGCCCGCTCCGCTTCGTCGCTCCATTGCGTCATACGCCGATCCCGGCGCATCTGGTCGATCATGCGGAAGCGGCCCGCAGAGATCAGCCACTGGACAGGTTTTCGCGGAACCCCTTCCGCCGGCCAGCGCGACGCGGCCGCCAGGAACGCGATCTGCGTGGCCTCTTCCGCCCGATCAAAATCGCCAAGGAGCCGAACAAGGGCCGCGTAAACCCGCCGCCCGTCGCGTTTGTAGAGGTCGCGGATCACCGCGGACCCTTCGTCAACCGGCTGTCGTGCATCGACCGGCAAAGACCTGCCTCCCCTGTTCGGATCGAACTACAACATGAACGGCAAGGGGCTTCAAGGACTCGGCCGAAGGGGCAAGCGCGCCGGTTTCGTGGTTCCGTCGGACGATCCCACCGCGGTCGATCCCGAAACGCCCGACCGGCTTCGGGTGATCGTCACCATCCGGGAAGACCTGGGGATCCACAAGGGCGAGGAAGGTGCGCGGAAAGGCGGGATGTCGGGCCGGGACTTTGCCTTCAGCCCGGCCAGGGCCGACCCGTTCTATGTGGGCTGAGCGATTTTCCGGCGCCCCATTTGCAGGACGCCGGCTTCCCGTATGATTTCGGAAACGAGGTGTTCTTTCCGGTAGGCCATGACGTGAATGCCCGCGACCCCCGCAATGTCGCGGATCTGCTGGATCAGCTCGACGCAGATTCTCTTGCCTTCTTCCGCCGGTTTTTCCGCCTGTTCCACGCGGTCGATCACGGCATCGGGAATGTGAATGCCCGGCACGTTGCTTCTGATCCACCGCGCGGCCTTGGCCGACGCGATCGGTCCGACCCCGGCGAGGATGAACGCTCGCTTGTCGAGCCCGAGATCGCGGACCCGCGCCATGAACTTCTCGAAAAGCGGAACGTCATAGATGTAGTTGGTCTGGATGAAGTCGGCACCCGCCTCGACCTTCTTGGCCAATCGTTCCGGGCGCCATTCGTGCGGCGTGACACAGGGGTTTTCCGCGGCGCCCAGAAAGAGCTTCGGCGGACGGGTGATCTTTCGTCCCGACAGGAACACACCCTGGTCGCGCATTGTCCGCAAGGTGCGCAACAACGAGATCGAATCGAAATCGAAAACGGGCTTCGCGCCGGGTTGATCGCCGGCGCCGACCCCGTCGCCGGTCAGGCACAACACGTTTCGCACACCAAGCGCCGCGGCACCGAGAACGTCGCCCTGGATCGCGATCCGGTTCCTGTCGCGACACGAGACCTGGTAGACGACATCGTATCCTGACTGCGACAAAAGCGCAGAGATCCCGAGCGACGACATATGACAGTTCGCGCCGGACGCATCAGTCGCGTTGATCGCGTCGACGACTTCGCCCAGGGGCTGGGCCGCCTGATAGACGTCATCGGGATCGGCGCTGTCCGGCGGATTCAGTTCAGAGGTTATTACGAACTTTCCGGCCCGCAATGCCTTTTCGAGCCGACTGCCCGACACCTGGCCGTCCGGAACGTCCGGATAGCGTGGCGGTGCGCCGAAAAGCGTTTCCGTCATGCTTCCGTCCTCCCCTGTGCCGCCGGCGGTTCGGGCGCGAGGGGGGCCGTCGAAGGTTCGTTTCTGCGCGCCGCCGGGAAACTCTGTGCCACGACCGTTCGCGCGGCCTCTGTCGCGGATCGCAGGTTGGCGGCTTTCTCGCGCGAGACCCGCAGCCAGGCCGAAGACCCTTTCAGCGTGTGATCGACGGGGGGCAGGACCTCACCGATCCGGTCGCCGTTCTTCATGCGGGATGCGCCATCCCACGCCAGGACCCAGACGCATTTCATCTGCGGCTTGACCTCGCAATAGCCGCCAGGTCTCACGCCGCCGCAGGGGCCGTTGCGCAGGGTCTTGGGGCAATTCATCGGGCATGACATGCCGGTCGAGGACAAGGCGCATTGCCCGCACATCTTGCAATCGAACAACAGGCCCTTTGCCGCCCGTTCGATCAGGGCGACCGGGCGTTCGATACGCTGGTATCCTATCCGGCGAAACACCGGATCGGCGGCAATCATGACGCGTTCGAGGCCGGCATAGAGCCATTCGAATGCGCGGGCGTGTCGGGTGGCAAACAGTCGAATCCTGTACATTGGGTGCGTTTACCTATCTGACGATTTCCGGTTCCTCGCCGGGAACCGGTGTGTTGTTCGCGGCCTCGCGAGTAATGATCTCTTCCGGATCGATCATGCCCGAGAGCTGATCGCGGAGGTCGTTCAGGATCTGCACATAGGCCGGATCGGCTGCGACATTGCTCATTTCTTCGGGATCGGCCTCCTGATCATACGGTTCGGGGTCATGGCCACCGGCATGGTGCAGGTATTTGTAGCGGAAAGTTTGCAACATGTAGACACCGGAGATGGCCCCGGCGGCGTGGTATTCCGAGAATGCGCCCGGTCGGTGACATCGGGTTCATTCGCGATTTTCAGCGAGGGTTGCCGCAGGCGGTGCGGCGGATCAAGTCGCTTCAGGACAATCTTTCCAGTATCGTGATCGCCTGACCGGACTTGCCGATGCGGACCTTCGGTTGCGATAGCCGAAATTCCCTTTACTTCATATGGTGCCTGGCTCGGCACCGGCGCACCGGCATCGGGAGATCAGAACAGGGCTTCGATCACGTCCGCGGTCTTCGTGACAAGCGCCACATTCTGCATCGCGTAGTCGATGCTCGCGCGGTGCCAGTCGGCGTTCATCGTCGAACATCCATCTTCCGGGATCACCATCACATAGCCTTTGTCGGCGCCGGTCCGAGCCGTGTGTTCGATCGACATGTTGGTCCAGGCGCCGGTCTCGATCAGGATGTCGCGACCCTCGGCCTTCAGGATGGTTTCGAGCGAGGTGCCCTCCCAAGCGCTCATCCGCATCTTCTCGACCACGTGGTCGCCGGGCTGGGGCATCAGGTCATCGACAGGGGCGCCGCCCCAGGTGCCCCGGACCAGGGCGGTCTCGTCGAGAACGCCCTCGAAAAGCGGCGCGTTCAGCGTGAGACCGGGCGCGCCCGGATGAACAAGGAAATGCACGTGGATCACCGGAATGCCCAGGTCGCGGCAGCGCGCGGCAAGTTTCACGACATTGGCGATGGCGTTCTGGTCCTTGCAGTGCTGCGGACTGCCGGAGGCGGCAAAGGCGCCCCCGTCCATCACCACGTCGTTCTGCATGTCCTGGATTATGAGCGCGCAGCGGGAGGCGTCAAGCCGAAGGGCGTCGCCCTCCTGTCCCGAAGGCGTAGACACCGCAGGGCCGGGACGATACCGGGCGCGCATAAACGGTTCGTTCCGCGGCCCAATCTTCACCGGCACCGAATAGACACTGGTCGAAGCGGCGACATAGAGCGTGCGCCAGTCCTCGCCGCCCCAGTGCAGATTGGCGGGAAGTTCGGGAAGCGAGACCTTGCCGATCGGCTTGCCGGCGGGATTATAGACCCAAAGCCCGCCGGGCGCGGTCACCCAGACATTGCCCTCGGCATCGCATTTCATCCCGTCCGGGACGCCGGGTTTCAGGCTGTCCCGGATGCCGCTTGCGAAGACGCGGCCGTTGGACAGCTTGCCGCCATCGACGTCGAACACCCTGATATTCGCCTGCTCGGTATCGTTGATATAGAGCTTCGACTCGTCGGGGCAGAAGCAAAGCCCGTTCGGCATGGTGAACAGGTAGCGGTCCACCACCAGTTGCGGCTCGTCCCCCGGCCTGTGTCCGGGCGGAAGGCGGAACACCCCCTGCCAGCCCAGTTCGCGCGGCCGTTCGACGCCGAAATGGGGCATCCGGCCATACCAGGGATCGGTGAACCAGATCGAGCCGTCGGATTTCACCACGATATCGTTGGGCGAGTTCAGTTCGCGCCCCTCGAAGTGGGACGCCAGTACCTCGCGCCGCCCGTCGGGGCTGAAGCGCGTGACGCTGGAGGTCGCATGCTCGCAGACCAGAAGGTTGAGATCCGCGTCATAGGTCATCCCGTTGCCCTTGTGGGACGGGTTCATGACCTCGCGCACGCCCGACCTGTCGAGCCGGCGGCGGATGTCGGCGGGCATGTCCGAAAACAGCAGGTAATGTTCGACCGGATGCCAGATCGGACCTTCGGTGAAGGTGAATCCCGACCCCGCCTGCCGGACGGGGGCGTGTTCGTCGATCAGGTTGCGAAAGGCGGAATCAAGGGCTTCATGTGCCATTCTGTCCTCCTCAGGCCGGGAACCAGTCGCGGCGCGGCACCGACTGGCTGATCGGGCCGGGAACGGCCATGTCGAGCCGCCCGACGACCTGGCCGTGCTCGACCCTGGCCGGCTTGTCGTGGATCGGCAGCAGGAACTTCGCGCCGGAATACATCAGCTTGCGGATCGCGCCCTTTTCACCGCGCTTGGACCCGCCGTGATTGCCGGTGACCTGGTATTCCTCCGGTCCGAAGGAGCGCATCGGGCTGATGATCTGGTCGTTGAAGTCGTAGATCACGTCGCCGCAGATCGTCGCCCGGCCCTCGTCCGTGTCCACATGCACGTTCATCGACCCTTCGGTATGCGCCCCCGCCGCTTCGAGAAAGACGCCGGGAACAAGTTCCACCGGCCCCGAGATCTCAAGGTCCTCAAGCCTCAGCGCGCCCGGATGGTGCAGCCGCTCGACAAGGTGAATGATGTCGGGCTTGGGGTATTGCGGATGCATCAGGCCCGAAACCGAGTATTCAAGCTCGCGCCGGTTGATGACCACGGTCGTGTTCATCGGGAAATGGTCGTCCTTGCCCGCGTGGTCGATGTGAAGATGCGTGTGAAGAACGTAGCGCACGTCGCCCGGCTTGACCCCGTGATTGGCCAGCTGCCGCTCGATCATGTTCTCGTGGAACTGCAGGCCCCGCATCCCGAGCGTTTCCATGATCGCGTTGTCGCGATAGCCGGTATCGACGACGATCGGGTAGCGCCCGCCGAGGATCAGGAAGCCGTAGACCGGCACCCGGCGCACGCGCCCGCAATCGCGGCCCAGCACCAGAAAGCTCGATTCGAGTTCGATGTCGCCATAGTCGAGTATCTTGATCTCCAGGCCCATAGGCGTCTCCTCCCTGTCACGTCAGCCGGTAGACCCGGGCTGCGGTCGTGTTGAAAATGGCGTCCCGCTCGGCGGCACTCAGACCGCCAGCGGCGGCGCGATGCGCCCCGATCAGCGCGGCGTAGTCCGTCCAGAGCTTCTCGATGGGAAAGTTCGATCCCCAGAGGCAACGGTCCGCACCGAACATCGTAACCGTCTCACTCGTCAGCCAGCCGATCAGGCCGGGGTCGAGCCGATGCTGGAACGTCCCGAAGCCGGAGAGCTTGGAGACGACGTTCCGCCGCTCCGCCAGCCCGGTCATCGCGCGCCGCCACCTGGCGCGGCCCGCGTCGGACACATCCTCCAGCATCCCGGAATGTTGCAGGACAAAGGTCACGTCCGGACAGGCATCGGCCAGTTCGCAGGCCCCCGCCATCTGGTCGTCGAACACCTGAAGATCGAAAACCAGCCCGTAATCGGCCAGGCGCGCGACGTTCTTCTGCACCGCCGGATCGCGACAGAGATCGGCGTGCGGCGCGAAACGATAGGTCGGGTTCTCGTGCCAGTGGAACTGCTGGCGGATGCCTTTCAGATGCGGGAACCGCATCATCCGGTCGAGCGCCGGGCGCACATCCGGCACCGTCATGTCGGCATAGGCCACCAGCCCGTGCGGCCAGCCCGTCTCGGCGATCAGGCTCTCGATCCAGGCGGCTTCGTCCTCGGCCTTTTCGGTGGGCCAGTTCGCCTGCACATAGACCGATCTGGTCACGCCGGTCCCGGCGATGTCGCGCAGGTATTCCGACATCGGGTAATCCCGGCGGATCGGCTCGTATGGCCCGAAGATGCGCGGCTGCACCGGGCCGGTCAGCCAGGGCAGGTCGGCCTGCCGCCAGACGTGGAAATGGGCGTCGACAATGTCCATCAGCGCAATCCTTTCCGGAAATCGAGAATTTCGGAGGCGATGGCGGGCGGCGTGCTGCCGTCGCCGAGCCGGTCGAGCAAGGGCAGGATCGCCCGCATCGCCCCGGTCTCCGGCCGATAGGCGGGATCGGCGGCCAGCGGCGAGAGCCAGAGCACCGACCAGGCCAGCGCCGAAAGCCGCTCCATCGAGGCGACCAGCGCCTCCGGCCCGCCGCGCTCCAGCCCGTCGGAGACGACGATGACCAGCGCCCCCCGCGCATGGGCGGCGAAGCGCGGGATCGACAGGAACACCGCCAGCGCCTCGCCCAGCCGGGTGCCACCGTCCCAGTCGGCGACCAGCCCCGACGCCAGCGTCAGCGCCTGGTCGCGGTTCTTGTGCCCAAGTGCGCGCGTGACCCGCGTCAGCCGCGTCCCGAGCGTGAAGCATTCGACCCGCTCGCCCCCCTGTTGCAGCGCGTGGGCCAGGCGGAGCGCGCCGTCGGTGCCGTCCTTCATGCTGCCGGAGACGTCGATCAGCAACAGAACGCGCCGCTCGCGCGTCATCCTGCGCTGCGTCGGCAGCCGCGTGATCTCGCCATCCCGGCGCAACATCTGCCGGAAGGCACGGCGTGCATCGGGCAACCGCCCCTTTCCCGGCATCCTCCGGCGGGACCGCCTGCGCGGCAGCCGCTCGGGAAGCGCGCGCATGAAGGCGCGCAAGCCGGCATCCTCGTCCCCCGCCGCGATCGCGCGGGCGAAAAGCCGTTCTGCCGCCGTCGCCTCCCCGCCCGAGGGGTCTTCGTCGTCGGGCACCGGCAAGTCTTCGAAGGCGCCCGCATCGAAACTTTGTGGCAGATCCTCCGGCTCGCCCGGCACGGGCGCGGCGAGGTGGCGGCCGAGAAACACCATGTCGAACACGGTGTCGAATATCGGCTGGCGCTCCGGTCCGGGTCCGTAGACCGCGTGGGCGGCGCGGCGGATATCGTCGATCCCCGTCGGACCCAGCAGGCCGACGGCGGTGATGAAGGTTTCCGTCCGGTCGGGCGAGGCGGGAAATCCCGCCGCCCGAAGCGCCTGCGGGAAGTCGAGGAACGGGTCCAGCGCGCGCGGGGTCATGCCGCGCTCTCCGAAAGGATCGCGTCGAGGCGCGGCGCGATATAGTCCAGATCGTCCTGATCCTTCAGCACCACGCCCACCGCCCGCGCGAAAGCGCGCGGCCAGCCATCGCCCCGCCGATTCAGAAGCGTCGCCGCTTCCGCCCATTCGACCGTCTCCGCCACCCCCGGCGGTTTCGCCAGCGGCTCGGCCCGCAGCGCGCCCACGGCGGCGACGACGCGGCGCGCCGTGTCCTCGGCGACGGTGGAGGCGCGCATCATGACGATCCGGGCTTCCAGATCCGGGTCGGGATAGCCGATCCAGTGATAGATGCAACGCCGCCGCAGCGCCTCGTGAAGTTCCCGCGTCCGGTTGGAGGTCAGGATGACGACCGGCGGTTCCTCCGCCCGGACCGTGCCGCGCTCGGGGATCGACACCGTGAAATCCGACAGGAACTCCAGCAGGAACGCCTCGAATTCGTGGTCCGCCCGGTCGATTTCGTCGATCAGCAGCACCCGCTCGCGCGGCGATTCAAGGGCCTGGAGGATCGGCCGCGCGATCAGGAACCGGTCGTCATACAGGTTGATGTAATCTTCCCCCGCCTGCCGGATCGCCAGCATCTGGCGCGGGAAGTTCCATTCGTACATCGCCGCCGCCGCGTCGATCCCCTCGTAGCACTGAAGCCGCACCAGTTCACGCCCGAGAACCGAGGCCAGCGCCTTGGCCGCTTCGGTCTTGCCGACGCCGGGCGCGCCTTCGAGCAACAGCGGCTTGCCGAGCGCGAGCGACAGGTAGGCGGCGGTCGAAATCCCGTCATCGGCGATATACTGGGCATCGCCGAGAAGCCGGGCCAGCGGTTCCGGCCCGTCGATACCCTGTATGCTTCGCCGGACGGCCATCAGAGCGCCTGGCGCGGCCTTGCGCCGCCGTTCGCCCGGATGCCGCGCAGCACTTTCTCCGGCGTCACGGGCAATTCGTCGATCCTGACGCCGACCGCGTCATAGACCGCGTTGACCACCGCGGGCAGCACCGGATTGGCGCACATCTCGCCCGGCCCCTTGCCGCCATAGGGGCCATCCTCGGCGGGCCGTTCGAGGATGCTGATATGATGCGGGGCGAGGTCGCCGGGACCGGGCATCAGGTAGCTATTGAAATCCTCGGGCAAATGATCGCGTGCCGGGTAGTAGGGCTCCGTCGTCTCCCAGGCGGCGTGACTCATCCCCATCCACGCACCGCCGCGAAGCTGCTGCTCCACCAGCTTCGGGTTGAGCGCGCGCCCCACCTCGTAGGCCGATTGCATATCGGTGACCGCGACCTCGCCGGTCTCGTCATCGACCTCTACCGTCACCAGCATCGCCGCGTGGGCGAAGGTGGTCACGGGCGACATCTCGCCGGTCTCGGGATCGACCGCCGACAAGGGGATGAGGAAGATGCCCCGCCCGGCGATGGTCCGCCCCTGTCTGAACTGCGCCGCCTGCGCCGCCGCCATCGTCGTGATCGAGCGCGAGGGCGCGCCTTTCACGTGGATATTGCCCTTGCCATCGGTCACCAAGTCGCCCGCGTCGACCTCGAGCTCCTCCGCCGCCGCCTCCAGCATCACCTGTCGCGCTTCCTCCGACGCCCGGATGACCGCGTTCCCCATCCGGTGCGTGCCCCGGCTGGCGAAACTCCCCATGTCATGCGGGCCGGTGTCGCTGTCGGCGGTGTCGACATAGACGTCTTCCACCGGCACGCCCAGGGTCTCCGCCGCAATCTGACGGGTCACGGATTTCATCCCCTGGCCGAGGTCGATCGCCGACAGCGCCACGGTGAACTTGCCGTCGGGGTTGGAATGCACCAGCGCCTGGCTCGGGTCGCCGCCCAGATTCATGCCGATGGGATAGTTGATCGCCGCGAAACCGCGGCCCTTGTGAATGGCCATCAGCGCCTCCTGAACCCGGAAAGGGACGAAAATCGCATCGCGCCGGAGCGGGCGGGTTTGCGGGCCGAAGCCTTCTCGGGTTGCGGGGTCGCGGACGGAGAGCCACCCGCCGGGGGCATCGAGCCCCCGGCGGGTGGGCGCTGACCGGAGGTCACCGCAGGCGCGGGTTGCGACCCCTGCGGCCGGGACGGCACGGCCGGGGACTGTGGCGGATGCGGTTGCGGCGCGGATGCAGATCCTTCCTTGCGGGCGTAGCTGGTTGCCGCGAAACCCGCCACGCGCCCGTCCTCGTCGGTCGCGGTGCGGCGCGGCAATTCCCCCCGCGCGCCGCCGCCATCCTTCAGCGAAGACGCCGCCTTCATCTCGGGCGAAAGCGCGATCCCCGCCTTCTCGGCCACCACCTGCGCGCATTCGATCAGCGCGCAGTTCTTTGCGACCCGCCGATGCGCCTTCATGTCGCCGTCGCGATAGGCGTTGAGCAGTCGCAGTTCGACCGGGTTCAGGCCCACCGCCTCGGCCACCTTGTCCATATGCGCCTCGATGGCGAAGTCGACGCCGGTGATCCCGAAGCCGCGCATGGCCGTCGCCGGCGTGCGGTTGGTGTAGACGCAGTAGACATTCGCCGAGACGTTGGGGATCGTGTAGGGTCCGGGCAGGTGGCCGACGCCCTTGATGATCGCGTAGGACGACAGCCGCGTATAGGCGCCGGCGTCGAAATAACCGGTGAACTTGCGCGCCACGATCCGTCCGTCGTTCATCACCCCGTCGGTGATGTACCAGCGTTCGGCCCCGCGTGGCGCGCCGACCTGCATCTCCTCCGCCCGGTCCCAGGCGTATTTCACCGGGTGCCCGGTCAGAATCGCGCCGAGGATCGCGAGCGGTTCGTGCACGGAATCGACCTTGCCGCCGAACCCGCCGCCCACCGTGCCGCCGACGAAATGAAGGCGCGAGGACGGCATGGACAGCACTTTCGCCGCCGTCCCGAGCGAGAAGAACAGGGCCTGCGTGGAAGTGTAGCAGACGTAACGGTCGTTCTGCTCGGGCGCCGCGATGGCGCCGCAGGTCTCGATCGGCGCCTGCTCGATGGGCGACATCTGATAGCGGCCCTCGATCACGTGATCGGCCTCGGCCAGCGCACGATCGGCCTCGCCGTAGCGGAGCTTCTGGTGATCGTACTTGCCGTGATAGACGAACGTGTTGTTCGGATAGATCTCCAGCACGGCGGGCGCGCCCGGCTTGATCGCCTCCTCGACGTCGAAGACGTGCGGCAGCACCTCCCAGTCCACCTCGACTTCGGCCACGGCGGCGCGCGCCTCGGCCTCGCTCCGGGCGATGACGGCGGCCACGGGTTCGCCCCGATAGGCCACCTTTTTCTCCGACAGGATCGGTTCGTCATCCAGCCCGAAATCCAGCAGCGACAGCAGCGTGTTCAGGTTTACCGGCACATCGCGCCCGGTCAGCACCCGGACGACGCCCGGCATCCGTTGGGCGACCGAGGTGTCGATCCTCCGGATGCGCGCGTGGTGATGCGGCGAGCGGACGCAGCGCATGTGCAGAAGCCCGTCGAACAGGTGGTCGTCGAAGAAGGGCGACCGTCCGGTGACGTGCCCCGGAATATCCTGCCGCCGGGTCGGTTTGCCGATCTCGTTCAGGTTGTCGTCGCGTTCGTCGGCGAAGATATCCTTGCGGAACTCGACCATGGGTCCGCTCGTGGTCATGTCGTTCATGCGCGCGCCCTCCCTTCAGCGACGGCGAGGATTGCGGTGATGATCGGCTCGTATCCCGTGCAGCGGCAGAGATTGCCGGAGATCGCCTCGATCACCTCCTCGCGGCTCGGGCGCGGGTTCCGGTCGAGCAGCGCCCGCGCCGAGACCAGCATCCCCGGCGTGCAATAGCCGCACTGCGCCGCGAAATGTTCCATGAACACCGTCTGAAGCGGGTCCAGCGCCGCGCCATCCGCCAGCCCCGCCGCCGTCCCGACCTCGCGCCCGTAGACGGTTTCCGCCAGAACGAGGCAGGAAAGCCGTGTCTCACCGTCGATGGTCACCGTGCAGGCGCCGCAGGTGCCCTGCCCGCAGCCGAACTTGGGCGTCAGGTCGCCGACGCCGCGCCGCAGGAAGTCGAGCAGGTTCTGGCCCGGGTCGGCGAAGGCCGATTTCGACTGGCCGTTCAGGGTGAATGTCACCGGTGTTTTCGCCATCAGCGCCGCTCCATATCCGTCAGCAGCCGCTTCAGATGCACGCCCGCCACTTCCTTCCTGTACCAGGCGCTTGCGATCTCGTCGGTCGGAGGGTCGAGCCCCTCGGTCGCCGCCGACGCGGCGCTGTCGATCGCGGCGGCGCCGAGCGACTGGCCCTCCAGCGCGCGTTCTGCACCGCTTGAGCGCAGCGGCACGGGTCCCATCGCACCAAAGGCGACGCGGGCGCCCCGGATGCGGCCGCCCTCGCGCGGCAGATACGCGGCGATGGACAGGATCGAGACGCCCCTGGGCTTGACCCGGCTGACCTTGAGGAACCCGAAGGCTTTCGGATCGCGCGGGCGCGGCACCTCGATGGCCGCGACCAGCCCGGCGCGCGCGCGGTCGCGCAGCACGTCGGCCACGGGGCGCGCGCCGCCCTGCCCCGCGCCGATCACCCGCGCGTCGAGCGCCAGCAGCGCGGCGGCGAAATCGCCAAAGGGATGCGCGGCGAAGAGGTTGCCCGCCACCGTCGCCATGTTCCGCACCTGCGGCCCGCCGATCACGCGCGCGACCGGATGGAGGAATTCCAGATCGCGGCTCGCCAGCACGTCCGCCATCGTCACGCCCGCGCCGATCCGGACGCTGTCGCCCGACACCCGCAGCTCGCTCAGACCCGGCCCGGTCACCCGGATCAGCCGCGCCGGAGCCACGCCCTCGTTCACCGCCCGCATCACAAGCGTCCCGCCGCCCAGGAAGGCGGCATCGCCGCCCATGGCGCGTGCCGCCTGATCGAGCGTCGGATAGGTTTCGACAACCGTCATGATCCCTCCAGTCCCATATGGTCCCGCACCGCGTCGAACCCGCTTTGATAGATGTTCTCGGCCACCATCTCTTTCAGTTCGCTCTCCCGGCCTTTCGGCGTGTCGAACCGGCACTCCCAGTGCCAGAAGGTCCGGTCCCCGTCCGTCACCGGCGCAAGCCGGACATGCGCGACATAGTTCAGAAGCGGCACCGGCGTCTCAAGCAGGCAGTAGCTGAACGCCATGTCGGCATCGGAAAGCGTCAGGAGCTGCTCGCGCAGTTCCGATCCGTCGGTCAGGTGAAACCGCCGCACGCAGCCCACCTTGTCGGACGGCTCGCCCCGGTCGACCTTGCTGTCGACGACTGCGGGGTGCCATTCGTCATGGCCGTTGAAGTCCCGCAGAACCTCCCACACCTCCTCGACCGGGGCGTCAAGAACCGTGCTTTTCACGA
Source organism: Sedimentitalea xiamensis (assembly GCF_030164465.1). Classification (GTDB taxonomy): domain Bacteria; phylum Pseudomonadota; class Alphaproteobacteria; order Rhodobacterales; family Rhodobacteraceae; genus Sedimentitalea; species Sedimentitalea xiamensis. Next base: position 60,460 of record NZ_JASNJE010000022.1, on the reverse strand, counting down.
TCTTCACCATCAGCGCGCCAGGCTCCGTTGCAGTGCCGCGAACCCCGCCTGGAAGACGTCGTTGCCGATTCCGCCCACCAGCCCCTCGGCCTCGCTGTCGTCGCAGTCGAACTCCGCCGTCCACTCCGCAAAGGTGCGGTTTCCATCGGTGATCGGGGTCAGCCGCAGCGTCGCGATGTAATCCGTCAGCGGCATCGGACTTTCGAGGATCGAATAGGTGCAGAACATGTCGTAATCGCTGAGGCCCAGCAGCTTTTCCCGGATGCGGTCACCGTTCTGAAGGTGAAAGTCGCGGATGCAGCCCACCCGGTCGGAGGGCTCGCCGTTCTCGATCCGGCTGTCGCGGATGCGCGGGTGCCAGCGCGGCAGCGCGTTGAAGTCGCGCACCCGTTCCCAGACCCGGTCGGCGGGGGCGTCGATCACCGATGAGATATATACGCGCGGCATCTACTTCTCGCCCCGCCCGCCAGAGGAACCGCCGTCGTCCTTTGGCGGCCCGTCGCCGCCCACACCCGACGCCTTGCGCACCGCGTCCGTGATGCGCTGCATGTCAGAGGCTTCGCGGATCAGCCCGCCCTGCTTGGCGAGCCCTCCGCCCTCGATCCCGATATCGGACAGCAGCGAATCGATCAGCGGCGCCTGCACCCGGTAGCGCAGCGCGGAGTTGATGACCTCGTCGGTCGGGCTGCCATCCCGGCTTCCACTGCCCCCGGTCACGCCATCAAGCTGCATGATCCTGATATCCTGGATCTTTTCCAGCGGCTTTACCGAGGCGGAGACGATCCCCTCGACATGCTCCAGAAGCTTGCGGCGGAACAGCGATGTCCGCGCCGGATCGGTCAGCACGTTCTCGGCCTCGTTGATAAGCTTCTGGGCCTCGGCCTCGACAGCCTTGCGCACCTTCTCGCCCTCGGCGATCAGGCGGGCTTCCTCCGCCGCTTTCTCCGCCATCGTCACATCGACGGACTTGCGGCGGTTCGCGGCCTCGGTCTCGCGCACCGTCTTGACCTTTTCCTCGGCTTCGGCGGCACGGGCGCGGGCGGCATCTGCCTCGGCGCGGGCGGCACTCTCCTCCAGCGATTTCTGATAGAGCGCGATGGCCTTCTCCATCTGGGCCGTCTCGACGTTCTGCTCGCGCCCGACCTCCAGCTTGCGGCGCACCGTCTCGTGGTCGATCCGGATCTCGTCGAGACCGCGCTCGGACGCGACACGCGCCCGCTCGATTTCCTCCTGGCTGGCGATCTCGGCCTCGCGGAGCGTCTGCACGCGGGCGACCTCAAGCTGTTCCAGCGCGCGGCGGCGTTCCAGCCGCGCGGTTTCCAGCGCCTTGTCGCGTTCCACTTCGGCAACCTCGATCGCGCGTTGGGCGGCGATCTCGGCCTCGCGGACGCTGGCCTCGGCCGCGGCGCGCTCGGCCTTTGTCCCGGCAAGCTCGACGACCCGTTTCTCCTCGGCCTGTTCGACACTGCGGCGGCGCTCGATATCGGTCACCTCGCGCGCCTTCTGACTGGCAATGCGTTCCTGCTCCAGCGCCAGTTCGGAGGCGACACGCGCCTTCTCGACGGCCTCGCGCCGGGCGATCTCGGCCGCTTCCAGCTTGCGGTCCCGCTCAATCTCCCTGGCGCGCACCTCCTGGTCGGCGGCGATGCGCTCGGCTTCCAGGGCGCGTTTCTGCGCGATCCGCGCCTGCTCCACCGCCTCGTCGGCGGCAACGCGCGCCTCGTCGATGGCCCGGTTCCGGGCGATCTCCTTCGAAGTGGTCTCGCCATCGGCTTCGATCCGGGTCGCGGCGATCTGCTTCTCGCGGGCAATGCGCGCGGCCTCGACCGCTTCGTCGGCGGCGATCTCGGCGGCCTCGACGGCCTGCTTTCGCTCGATCTCCAGCTCACGAATGCGCCGGTCCTCGGCGATCCGGGATTCGCTGATCTGCGCGTCCTGAAGGATACGCATCCGCTCCACGGCCTCGCGCGCCGCGATCTCCGCCTCGTCCAGCGCCTGCTGGCGGGCGATCTCGCGCTGGCGGATGTCCTCCTCGCCCTTGATCCGGGTCTGCGCCAGGATCAGGTCCTGCGCCATCCGCCGCTTCTCGTTCGCCTCGTTGGCGGCGATCTCGGCATCGCGAATGGACTTCTGCCGCTCGATCTCCAGCGCCTGGGTTTCGCGCTCCTTGGCGATCCGCGCCTCCGACAGCGCCTTCTCCTGCGCGATCCGGGCGCGTTCGGTCACTTCGCGGGCCGCGATCTCGGCCTCGTCGATGGTCCGGCGGCGCTCGATGTCTTTCGCCTCGGTCTCCTGCTCGTTGAGGATGCGCGCCTCGCGCACCGCGCGTTCCTGCAGGATGCGCGCCGTTTCCGTGGCCTGCTGCGCCGCGATTTCCTCGGCGTCGATCTCTTTCTGGCGGGCGATTTCGCGGGTGCGCACCTCGCGTTCCGAGGCGATACGGGCCTCGGCCACGGCGCGCTGATTGGAAATCCGCGCCTTCTCGATCGCCTCCTGCGCCGAGATCTGCGCCGATTCCGCCTCGGTCTCGCGCTCGGCCCGTTCGCGGGCCAGCTCCGCGCGCTGCTGGGCGCGCCGGGTTTCGACGTCGCGTTCCTGGCTCAGGCGTGCCTCTTCGCTCTCGCGCTCGATTTCCAGCACCTGCTTCTCGGCTTCGAGATTGCGCGAGCGGATCTTGATCATCGAATCCTGCTCGATGTCGTTCCTGAGCTTCCGCCGCTCCTCGATATCCTTGATGAGCGAGGTCAGGCCCTCGGCGTCGAATCGGTTCGAGGGGTTGAAATATTCAAGCGCCGTCTGGTCGATGTCGATGATCGCGACGCTTTCCAGTTCCAGCCCGTTCTTCTCCAGATCCTCCTGCGCCTGCTCCTTGACCCGCGCGACATAGGCGCCGCGGTTCTCGTGCATCTCGCTCATCGCCATTTCGGCGGCGACGGCGCGCAGCGCGCTTTCGAACTTGCCGGCGAGCAGCCCGTGTAGCCGTTCGGATTCCAGCGTCCTGCGGCCCAGCGTCGACGCGGCCATGGAAACCGAGGTCTTGTCCGACCGGACCCTGACGTAGAACTCCGCCTCCACGTCGACGCGCATCCGGTCCTTGGTGATCAGCGCCTGCTCGCGGGTCCGCGCCACCGCCAGCGGCAGCGTGTTCATGTTGACCGGCGTGATGTCGTGGATGATCGGCCAGACGAAGGCGCCGCCGTCGATCACCACCTTCTCGCCCAGAAACCCGGTCCGGACGAAGGCGATCTCCTTGGTCGAGCGCCGGTAGAGCCATTGCATCACCCAGTAGATGATGGCGATAGCCACCACCGCCACAATGAGCCACAGGATCAGCTGTCCGATGATTTGGCCACTCATGTCATACCCTCTCCGCGACGCGCTTCAGCGGCCCTTGATGGCCTTGAAAGCGCGGGTTTGTTCCGTCAGCGCGACCTCGGTCGGCAGGCGCTCCATCGAGGAAGCGCCGTAGAAGCCGTGGCAATGCGACGTGTTCTTGAGAATGAATTCGGCGTCTTCCGGCATCGCGACCGGGCCGCCATGAACAAGGATCAGAGCGTCCGGCTTGACCTTCAGCGCCGCTTCGGCCCACGCATCGACCAGCGCCGGACAGTCCTTGAGCGTCAGCGCCGTCTCGGCCCCGATGGAGCCACCGGTCGTCAGGCCCAAGTGGCAGACGATGATATCGGCCCCCGCCCCGGCCATCGCCGCCGCCGAGCCTTCGTCAAAGACGTAGGGCGTCGTCAGCAGGTCCTTCTCGCGGGCCAGCCGGATCATGTCGACTTCCAGCCCGTATCCCATCCCCGTCTCTTCGAGGTCGGCGCGAAACGTCCCGTCGATCAGCCCCACGGTCGGGAAATTCTGTACACCGGCGAAACCGATCCGCTTCAGTTCGTCAAGGAACCTGTCCATCAGCCGGAACGGGTCCGTCGCGCAGACGCCCGCCAGAACCGGGGTATTGCGCGCAACCGGCAGCACCTCGGAGGCCATCTCGACCACGATGGCGTTCGCGTCGCCATAGGGCATCAGGCCGGCAAGGCTCCCCCGCCCGGCCATCCGGTAGCGGCCCGAGTTGTAGATCACGATCAGGTCGATCCCGCCCGCCTCCTCGCACTTGGCCGAAAGCCCCGTCCCCGCGCCGCCGCCGACGATGGGCTCGCCCCTTTGCGCCATGTCGCGGAACCGCGCCAATATGCTCTTGCGATCCATCATCGCTGCGCCTCCTTGCGTCTGGTGGGCCGATCCCCGTGGAACTCGCGAAAGGCCGAGACCACGGCGGACGCGAATGCGGGATCGTTGATGTTCTCGGGCCGGCGGATCAGCTTACGCGATGCTGTCTGGCGCACCGTGTCCTCAAGCGCGGTGAACAGCGCATGGCGCGCCTGCGGGTCGTCGAAGGGCTGGCCCGGCGAATCCAGCGCCGAGACCCCGCCCTCGGGCAGGAAGAAGCGCACCGGCGCTTCCATCTCGTTCAGCCGCCCGCCGATCCAGCGGCCCATGCGCGTGCATTCCTCCGCCGTCGTGCGCATCAGCGTCACCTGCGGATTGTGCTCATAAAAGGTCCGTCCCCGGTACTTTTCCGGCACTGTGTCGGGCGCCCCGAAATTCACCATGTCGAGCGCGCCGACCGAGCCGACATAGGGCATCTTTCGCCGGATCACCGCGCCGAACCGGTCCTCGGTCGCCGGAAAGACGCCGCCCATCATCATGTCGCAGATTTCGGTCGTGGTCAGGTCGATCACGCCCACGATCTTGCCGTCGTCGATCAGCGTCTCCATCGCCTGTCCGCCGATCCCCGTGGCGTGAAACACAAGGCAGTCGAAATCCTCCTCCAGCGCCTCGGAGATCTGGCGGATGGCGGGCGTCGTGACGCCGAACATGGTCAGCCCGACGGCCGGTTTCACCGCCCGCCGCGCGGGGGACGCCTGGCGCGCCTTCACCATGCCCACCAGCGCGTTGGCCGCGTTGGCCAGCACCTCCTCGGTGATCACGTTCAGACCCTGCACGTCGGCAACCGAGTGCATCATCGTGATGTCGGAAGGCCCGACATATTGGGACACCTCGCCCGAGGCGACGGTGGACACGATGATTTTCGGCACGCCGACCGGCAGCGCCCGCATCGCCGGGGACACGATCGCCGTCCCACCCGATCCTCCCGCGGACAGCACGCCCATCACGCCGTCCTGCCGCGCCATCCAGCGCGCGAACGCCTGTGTCATGCCGGCGACCGACTGACCCCGGTCGCCGGTGAAAACGCCCGCGGCGCCGCGCGGATGGAACGCCGCGATCTGGTGGGCCGGGATTTCCGCCCCCGAATGGGCGCCGCTGGTCGACAGGTCCACCATCCGCACCGGCAGCCCCGCCGAACGGATCAGATCGCGCATGTAGCGCAGTTCCTCGCCCTTGGTGTCGAGCGTCCCCGCCACCAGGACCACCTGCTCTCCCGGCGCGGCGAGCGGGCGCAGCTCCGCTTCCACCCCGCTCGCGATCGGTGCGCCCGTGGTGAGGACGCGCGCCGCGCGCTCGATCTGCGGCACCGGAACGGGTTGCGACCAGCGGGTCGGCGGCTTCGGGTTCGACAGGTAGACCTTTGTCGGCTGCGGCCCCTTCGGCCGGCCCGCCGCGCCGGCCTCGCCACCCCCGGTCCCCACCGCCGGTTCCGGCGTATCTTCATACGCGTGCCGCCCGACCCCCAGAAGCCGCTGCTGAAGGTCGCGGTCGGCGGCCAGTTCGCGGGCCGGCACCATCCGGTTGATCCGCCCGTTGACCATGATCGCGACTCGATCGGCCACCGCGCAGGCGACACCGATATTCTGCTCGATCACGAGCACGTCCATCTCGCCCTCCGCGGCGAGCGTCAGCAGCATCTCTTCGACCTGGGCGACGATCACCGGCGCAAGACCCTCGGTCGGCTCGTCCATGACGAGCAGTTTCGGATTGCCCATCAGCGCCCGCGCGATGGCAAGCATCTGCTGTTCGCCGCCGGAGAGTTGCGCGCCGCCGTTCCGCTTGCGTTCGGCCAGGCGCGGGAAGGTCGAATAGATGCGCTCCGAACTCCAGGCCCCGCCCTTTTTCTCGACCATCTTCAGATGTTCATCGACGGTCAGCGACCGCCAGAGCCGCCGCCCCTGCGGGACATAGCCGATCCCCATCCGCGCGATCTCGGCGGCCGGGCGCCCCACCAGCGGCTGGCCTGCGAAACTCACCGAGCCGGAGGCGGCGGGCACCAGCCCCATGATCGTCTTGCACAGCGTCGTCTTGCCCATGCCGTTGCGTCCGACAACCGACAGCACCCCGGTCTCAAGCCGAAGATCGACGCCCTGAAGCGCATGGCTCGCGCCGTAATAGACGTTCAGGCCCCGGACTTCGAGCGCGGCGCGGCGGGTGTTCCGGCGCTCATCCATGGCCGTCTCCCAGGTACAGTTCCTGCACCTCCTGGTCGTTCTCGATCTCCTCGGGCGTGCCCTCCTTGAAGATCCGGCCGTTGTGCATCATCGTCACGCTCTCGGCCACGCGGAGCGCCACGTCCATGTCGTGCTCGATGATGATATAGCCGATATGCCCCGGCAGCCCCCTCAGGATCGCGACCAGTTCGGCGCGCTCCGCGGGCGAAAGGCCCGCCGCCGGCTCGTCGAAAAGGATGAAGCGCGGCGCGCCCGCCAACGCCAGCGCGATTTCCAGCTGGCGTTGCTGGCCGTAGCTCAGGTTGGCGACCGCCGTGTCGCGCCACTCGGTCAGGTGCACCGCCTCGACAAGCTCGTCCGCGCGGGTCAGAAGCGCGTCGTCTTCGCGCGGTCTGAGGAACGAGAACCGCCCGCGGGACACCCCCCGGCACGCCAGATAGACATTGTCCGCCACCGTCAGCCCGTTGAAGAGAAGACTGATCTGGTAGGTCCGCCTGAGTCCCCGCCGGATGCGCTCATAGGCGGGGAAGCGCGTCACGTCCTCGCCAAACAGCCGGATGGTGCCGCTGGTCGGCAGGAAGTCCCCGGTGACGCAGTTGAAAAGCGTCGTTTTCCCCGCCCCGTTCGATCCGAGCACCGCCCGCCGCTCGCCCGACTGCACCGTCAGCGTGACGTCCGAGATTGCCGACAGCGCGCCGAACATCTTGGTCACGCCCCTCAGTTCCAGGGCGTTCCCGGAACTGACCGACCCCAGACGGTCAGCGGCGCGGGTATCCTCGACGAGAGTCATGTCTCGCCTCCGGTCAACGGGTCGCGGCTCCGCGCCCGCCGCGCCTGCCAGCGGTCCCAGAGACCCAGAACGCCATCCGGAGAAAAGAAGACAACCGTCAGAAAACCTAGTCCGATCAGTAGCTTGAACCGCTCTCCCGACAGGCCGAAGGCCATCAGCACATCCGGCGAGAAGGTCCTCAGCAGCACGTAGATCAGCGCCCCGATAAACGGCCCGATCGGCCGCGAAATGCCGCCGACAACCGCGATCACCAGAATGTCGATCACCGCCGGAATGCCCGCCGTCCCCGGCGCGATCTGCGCGTTCTGCCAGACGAGGAGGATCCCTCCGATGGCCGCGATCACGCTCGCGAATGTATAGGCCGCGACCCGGTGCGCCGTGACATTGAAGCCGAGCGCCGCCATCCGCCGGGGATTGTCCCGAACCCCCTGCAGGGCCAGGCCGAAAGGCGCGCGCGCGACATAGACAACCGCCAGATAGCAGAGCACCGCACATCCCAGCGACAGGTAGTAGAACGGCATCGGCTGCCGCCAGTCGACACCGAACAGCATCGGCGGCACGACCAGGTTGAACCCGGAATATCCGTTGAAGATCGTGTAGTTCTGCCGTGTGAAATAGAAGAACGCAGCCGCGATCGCGAGGGTGATCATGATGGTGTAGATTCCCTCGGTCCTCACCGCCAATGCGCCGACGATGGTGCCGAAGATGGCGGCGATCACGATGGCGATGGGAATGTAGAGCCACCAGGACAGCCCCATGCTGATCTCGCCCATACCCGAGGTGCCGAATATCGCGACCATGTAGCCGCCCATGGCCGCGACCGACATCTGGATCAGGCTGACCATGCCGCCGTATCCGGCAAGGAACATCATGGAGAGCGCGATCATGCCGAGGATGAAGGTCCAGCCCATGACCTGGAACAGGATGAAATCGTTCACCCAGACCGGCATGGTCAGCAGCACCGCCGCAAGCACCCACCAGGGCGCGGTAATCCGTTCGAACCACCAGGGTTGAGCGACCGTCTTTCCCTGTTCCACCAGCGCCATCGCCTACCCCTGTCCCAACAGGCCCTGCGGCCGGAAGGCGAGCACGGCAGCCATGATGAGGAAGGTGAACACCACCGAATAGGTCGGCGCGTAGACAAGGCCCAGCTGTTCGGAGAGCCCGATGATGAGCGCCCCGATGGCCGCGCCGGGGATCGATCCCATGCCGCCCACGATCACGACGACGAGGCTGGCCAGCAGAAACCGCGTGTCCTCGCCCGGCGACAGCGACTGGAAGGTCCCGCCCACGATCCCCGCGATGCCCGCCAGCCCCGCGCCGAAGGCGAAGACCGCGAGAAAGACATACTGGATGCGCACGCCCGAAGCGGCCAGCATCTCGCGGTCGTCGACGCCCGCGCGCACCAGCATCCCCAGCCGTGTCTTGTTCAGCACCAGCCACATGCCGATTCCGATGACGATGGCGGCAAACAGGATCGCCATCCGCACGGCGGGATACCTGAGATAGCGGATCTCGCCCTCGTCGTTGACGCTGGAGATCACCGGCAGCGACATCGGGCCGGACAGCCAGTCGGGCGAATAGATCGTGTAGGACTGCCCGCCCCAGGCCCAGAGCAGCAGATCGGCGATGACCACGGACAGACCGATCGTCACCATGGTCTGCCGCAACTCCTCTCCCTCCATCCGGCGGAACACCTGGTTCTGAAGCACGATGCCGAGGAGTCCCACGACGATGAAGACGACCGGGAAGGCCAGCAGCCACGACCCGGTCCGCTCCGATATCTCGAAGCCCAGATAGCCGCCCAGCAGATACAGCGAGCCATGCGCGAGGTTGACGTTGCGCATGAGCCCGAAGATCAGGGTGAAGCCCGAGGCGACGAGGAAATAGAGGGCCCCAAGCGTGATGCCGCCGAAGACCGCGTTCAGAAACACCCGTTTCCGGCCAAGCATCTCTTCCAGCCCCGCGGACCAGGGCGCGAATATCAGCCACAGCAGGACCGCCGCGGCAAGCGCGATCAAAAGAGACCATGCGGGATGGCGTTGAATGAAACTCTGCATGTGTCCTGTCCGTAACTTCCCCTGACAAGGGTCTGCCGAGACTAGCGCCCGATACCGGCGGAACAGATACCCGAGCGTCTGATCCTGCGCCGCACGGTCAAAAAATCAGGACCTTGCCCCGGCGCGCGGGCCTCTCAAGCGACGTGGACCGAGCGCCGATAGGCCGATGGCGGCACGACCCCGTTGCTGATGAAGAACCGCGAGAAACTCGCCTGGCTTGAGAAGCCGAGGTCGAACCCGATATTCGCGACCGCTTCCTTGGAGGTCGCCAGCATGTCGATTGCGCGCTCCATCCTGAGTGCGTTGAGGTACAGGTTCGGCGTAAGCCCGATCTGGGCCCGGAAGAGCTTGTAGAAATGCGGCCGCGACAGGCCGACCTCGCGCGCCACACGGTCCAGTTCGATGGCCTCTCCGATACTTTCCTGAAGATACCTGAGCGCCTTTCTGATCCGGAAATCGCGTCGCGGCAGATCCGGGCCGGTGAAATCGGCACCGCGCGGCGTCCATTGCCAGGACTGGTCGAAGGCGAACTGCGTCAGGTCGCAGAGCCTGTCTTCCAGCATCACCTCCTCGCGATCCTCGTCGAGCATGGCCTGTGCGGTCCCGAAGACCAGCCGTTCCAGGTGTTCGGTGACCTCGATCCCGACCCGACCGAAGCAGATCGAGGCCGACGCGCGGCGCGACGCTTCGAGAAACCAGGCCGGACGGATGTAGAGAACCAGGGCAAGAGTCGGCTCGGACGTTTGAATAGGCAGGTAGTGATGTGCTTGCCAGGGGCTGACCGCGACGGCCTGGCCGGCGGCAAGTGGCCAGGGTTGTCCGTTCACCACGACGGCGCCCGACGGACCCTGGACATGGAAGATCAGATGGCCTTCGCGATGACCGTGCGGAACCATGCCGCGATCCATGTTGTAAAGGCAGACACGACCGAAATGCCCGTGAAACACGGCCAGTGAGTCACTCATTTTCTCCTCCCCAGTACTTTTTGTCCCTGGTCCTTGTGGCACGCCGCGCTGTCTCCGAGCGCTTTCCGCCTGCCGATGCTATCCGGAATCTGCGTTTCGGCAAACAAAACGCGAAAGAACTACAGGATCGCACGCATCATCCTTTCGTAGTCAAGGGCGGTCGCATGGCGCGGATTTGTCCGGTTGGCCGGACTCTCCGCCGCCCTGCGGGCGGCGCAGGGCAGCACGTCCGGCCCTATCCCGATCTCCGACAGTCTCAGCGGCAAGCCGATGCGCTCGGCGAGGACCGACAGCCGCTCGGCGGGATCGGCCCGCGCGGGCAGTTCCAGCGCCATGCGGATCAGGTGGAACCTGTCGGAGACCGCCGGCGAATTGAAATTCAGTATCTCCGACAGCAGCGCGCCATGCAGAACGCCGTGGCGCGACCGGCTGACCGCTTCCAGCCCGTGCGACGCCGCCTCGATTCCACCGAATCCCTTTTCCGAGGCAAGGCCCGCGTTCAGCGCCGCGGCCAGCAGTTCCCGTCTCGCGGACAGGTCCGCGCCGTCCTGCACGGCGGCTTCGAGGTGCGCCGCGACCCGCCGCAGCCCGTCGAGCGCGATCCCGTCGGCCGGCGGATTGAACGCCGTGCTCAAGAAACACTCCAGGCAGTGAATCAGCGCATCCATGCCGCCCGCCGCGGTCGCCAGGGGGCCAGCGCCGGTGGTCAGCGTCGCGTCGCAGAGGATCGCGGATGGCAGGCGCGCATGCTGGCCCACCTGCCCGAACGCATCCCGTCCGAGCGGACCGATCCCGATCGTCTCCGTCCGCGTGGGGATCGTGACAAGCGGCAGCAAAGCGCCGCTCACCAGCCGCGCGAGGTCCAGCGCGGCCATCCCTCCGAACCCGAGGATGCCGTCGCAGCCGGCATCCGCCAGAAGCTCGGCCACGCGAAGCCGGTCCGCCCCGGCACCGCCGCCCCGCCCTGCAATGAAGATGGTATGATCGACGTCCGGCGGCAGCGTGCAGACAACGCGATCGAGCCCGTCGCTGTCCGCCTCCTCTTCATCGGTCACGATAAGAGCGCGCGCGATCCCGTGGCGCGACAGTTCCTCGGCGAGAGCGTCCTCAAGGACGCGATCGGCGAAGTGAACCCTGGTGAGATAGCAGATGAGAGACACGTGTCACCCGGCGTCAAACCCCGTGGCCCGGAGAACGCGCACGATCCCTCCGGAACCTGCGCGGGGCCCGCCGCCGGGCCCCGCCCGTTCCTGCGGCAATCTCAGCCGCCGCTGGCAAGAGCCGCGCAGTCCGGCGTGTCACGCGATGGCAGACCCATTGCGGTGAACTCCTCCACCGTCATGCCCAGCGTCTGGTTCACGTTCTCGGCCTTGCCGACCATCACGTTCTTCAGCCCGCCCTGCCCGTCGTCCTGCACCTCGTTGATGAAGACCGTGCCGGTCGCCTGACGGTTCTCGTTCAGCGATACGGGGCCGAGCGGCGTGTCGAGCGGATCATCGGCGAGGGCTTCGCGGAATTTCGCCTGTCCGCCGGACAGATCGCCGTCGATCTCGTTCAGCGCATCGATCGCCGCCAGCGCGGCCACGTAGTAACCGACGCCGAAAAGCGACGGCGACGGGAAACGCTCGCCTTCCGGGAAGGCCTCCTGATAGGCGGCGACATATTCCCGCCAGGCCGGATCGGGGTTGTCTTCCGCCAGCGCACCCGAGGTCGGGGTTCCGATCAGCGCGTCCTTCGCCCGCCCGCGCGAGGTCAGAACCGTCTGGTCGGCCATGATCGTCCCGCCGATCAGGTTGGTCTCGGCACCGGCCTGATTGTACTGGTTCAGGAAGTTGATCGCATCCGTGCCGCCGACTCCCAGATAGATGGCGTCCACGTCATCCGGCAGTGCCGCGATCACGCCGCCGAAGTCGGACGAGCCGAGCGGAACCCAGAAGCGTTCCACGATCTCGCCGCCCGCGCGACAGAAGTCGACCGCGAAGCCCAGGAAGTTGGTGTAGCCGAAGGAATAGTCGGCCGCGACGGTTGCGACCCGGTTCCAGCCCTTCTCTTTCACCACATAGGTGCCGAGCCCGGCGCCCCACTGCGCGCCGTCGAGGTTGAAGCGGAAGAAGTTCTCCGCCGGATCCACCCAGGTCGTCTCGAGCGCGCCGGAGATCCCGTTGATGACCGTCTTGTCCGGGATCGTCTTCGCATAGTCGCGCATCGCGATGCCTTCGGAGCCCGAAAGCGGTCCGAGGATGATGTCGACCCCATCCTGTTCGATCAGTTTGCGCGCCTGCCGAACGGTGGTGTCGGGCGTCGTGTCGGTCGGTGCGACGACCGTCTCGATCTTCTTGCCGCCGGCCATTCCGCCGGCCTGCTGGATCGCGAGTTCGACGTTGCGCACGCCATCTGCGCCGCCCTCGGCGAAGGCGCCTTCCAGCGCCACGAGAATGCCGAGCTTGACCGTGTCATCCTGAGCCATGGCCGCTGCCGGAAGCAAGAGCGCTCCAACGGAAACCGAGGCAATCAATGCCTTCTTCATGTGAGTCCTCCCAAATCAGTCGCAGGCGATCGTCCTCCGATCCATCGCCCCAAACGCCTGCATGCCGGGGCGCGTCGCCGACTGCAGGAGTGTAGGACGATCCGCGACACAGCAGGACGCCCGGACGTTGGGCGTCATACCCCACTGTCTGATTTTTCCCGACGGGAAGTGCCGCGGAACGCCGGTCATTCGATGAAGGCCTGTTTCAGCGTGAGTTCGTTCGACACGGACGATCCCAGCCGGTCGGTGCGATCGAACCACGCCTGGGCGATCACGGTCTTGCCCTGTTCCTGCGTGATATCCAACGCGAAGCTGCCATCCGCCGCGATCTGCGCGGCTCGCCAGAGAACCTGTCCGCCGGGCCCGTCGATCTGGAGCCGGATGCGCGCCAGCAAGGGCATGTCCTCGGTCAGATCGAGCGCCGTGTCGGTGAGCGGCTGCATCAACCCGTTCAGCGCCAGCCTTCCGTGCACCCAATAGCCCTGGAGCAGTTCGATCCGCGTCTTGAACCGCGGGCGGACGTGGTAGAAACAGCTGCCCCAGCGGGCGTCCGCCTCGCCCCCGCGGCGCCAGGCGGTCAGCAGGAACCCGCTGTCATTGTCGCAGCCGGGCCGGATCACGGTGTGATCCAGTTCCAGGGTGCAGGTGAAGACCCGTGCCTCGTCCTTGGGAATCGCCCATTCCCGCGGGCTGATCGTCAGCTTCATGCCGTCTCGCAGCCCTTCGGGCACCAATGCCGCGATCTCGGTCTGGTTCCGATCATTGTGCACCTGCATCGGAAAGGTGATCGCGTCAAAGGGCGAGCCGGAATAGGCTTCGAAATCGAACACGTTCTGCTGCGCCACATTGTTCTGCAGCTTCACGTCATCCGAGGACAGGGCCACCGTGTCGCCCGTCGCCGGATCGATCTCGTCGGGGATCTCCCAGTCGATGATCTCCATGCGCATGCATTGGTGTTCGTTGATCGAGGAATCCACGTCCCAGTTGAACACCGCCAGTTCGTTATCCCCGTCCTGCACCACCGGAATGGTCCTGGTGCCGCGATCGATCCAGCGGCCGTCATCCCCGGCGCCGGGCGGATCGCAGACAAACCAGCGCACCTTGACGTTCTCGGCGCGGGAATTGCCGGCATTGTGCACCCGCGCGACCACATAATGCCGCTCTGTCCCGCTGCTGGGAAAGCGCACGGTTTCGCCCTGGTCGGTGGGCATTCCCACCGGGTATTCCCGCGGCACCGAGGGATCGGCATTGTCCCCGGCCCAGTCCACCCAGATGTCCGGGCTTTTCCAACTGGGCACGTGATCCTGGAAATGCAGGTCGATATATTCCGCCTGCTCGCGTTCGACGCGCACCCGCCAGACCGGGATCGAACCGCGCACCGTCACCTGTTCCATGACGCGCGCGATGGTTCCCTTGATCGGGAATTCTGGCCCGCTTGCGAAATCCCAGACATCGCCGACGTTGCGCAACTCGGTGCCTTCGTTCAGCCGGTGGGCGCTGCGCCGGTAAAGACCGTTCACCGCCCATTCGCGGTCGCTGTCCGGGTCCAGCCCGTTGGTGGCATAGATCGTCGGCTGCGGGCTGAGGCTCTGGCTGAAATTGTCGCCTCGTGCGCGGAGTTCCAGGAACGCGGTGACCCCGCCATCCGAACCCAGGTTCAGTTTCATCAGCTGGCCGATCTCGACGCTGCCGCCCACCGTATCGCGCACGTCCTGGCGCATCGCGTTGTCCCAGAACTCGACAGGGACCAGCCAGGCATCCGTGATCAGCGTATCGTCCGGCACCGGCAGGTCGACGAACACCGTCCGGTTCACGTTTCCATCCGGATCGTCGGGTATCCAGCCCAGCGACCATTTCGACCAGCCGCAGAAATGATGAAAATTGCTGTTGCCGCCCGCCATCATCGCATAGCGATCGACGTAGAGCACGTCGTCGCGATAGCCGTTTGCCGAATAGAGATCCGGCAATCCCAACGCGTGTCCCAACTCGTGCGCCATCACACCGGTGGCGGCGTTCATGTCGGCCGAGGCGATATTGGTGAAATTCTGCCCGGTGATCGCGCTGGCGCCGAACTGCACCGGATCCTCGCCTCCCGGGGGCGCCTTGTCGGTGGCGTGATGGGTGCGCTTGTACATGCGCTTTGATCCGAAGCCCGTGGGGTCGTCGCAGTTCCAGGCGTCACCCGCCGGGATGCCGGCATGGGGCGCGCCGATATGGGTGATCATCATCACGTCAAAGCCGGAGAACATCGCCGCCACCACGGCCCGGTTCCATGCGCCCGAGTCGCGGATATGCTGACAGGCGGCGGTGAACGTGTCGTCCGCAAGATCGATGGCATGGCGCAGCGCATTGCTGTCGTTCGGATGACACTCCGAGCCAGGATCGGGCTGGGCATTGTTCCAGCCGGTGCCGGACAGGCCGGAAGAGGATTGCACCTCCATCTCGGCCTGCTGCCCGCCGAAATTGACAGTGAAACTGACCGTCACGTCGATTTCCTGCGCCGCCCCGTCAAAGTCGGCGCCGACGGTAGTTTCGAAATAGGCCGCCGTGCCCCCGATCCCTTCACCGGCATCGACCTGCGCGGCCCGCAGGCATTCGGAGATGTAATCCGATACCCGACCGGTGCTGTCCATGACGCCGGGGGTATCGCCCGATGGTGTCAGCCCGATTGCCGTCAGCGTCGCTCCGGTTGCACTCGTGACCGCGATCCGGCCCTTCTGGGACGCACCACCCATCGCTTGGGCGCGGAACTGGCCCTGCAACCGCCCGAACTCGGTTGCGTTGGTTGACGTGCGCTCGCGCCGATAGACCACGTCCTGGATCAGCACCGGGTCGCCGGGCAAAGCCCCTTCGGCGGCGCGGATCGCCGCGGTGACATGGGCGGCGAGCGCATCCAGGAAGGCCGCGTGATCATCGGCCTGGTTCAGCGTCAGGTTCAGTGCGCCGAAATTCAGCGTGAGGGTATGGCTGTCCCCGGTCTGGGTCTGCACCTCGAGTTCTGCGGTCTCGGTGCCGTCGAAATCAATCGTCACGGGGTAGCTGGCGAAACTCCGGTCGGTCCACATCGCCGCGAAGGGAATGTCATATTCATTCTCGGCCCCGGCGCGTGGATGGGTCTTGATCCGCAGCATTTCGGTGCCGTCGAAGACAACCGGATCACTCCAGTCCGCCGGCATCACCGCCCTGAGCCCGCCGCCCCGGTACGGGTCCCACCAGTAATCCGCCACCGGCTGCGGTAACACCAGCGGTTTGCGTGCCCCGCCGATATCGTAACCGAAGGTGGTGAACTGATACTCCGCCTCGCCGAAGCTGCATTCATCGTAGTAATCGTTGATACGGTCGAACGCCTTGGCCTCGATCTGCGCCATCAGCTTGGTCATGTTGGCGTCGCCATAGGTCTGGCCGTTGTCGACCACCGGGAACAGGCAGACCTTGATCACCGGGTTGGCCTGTGCCGGCGCGTCCGTGTGGCCCCAATAGGTCACCGTCTTGGGCTTGGGCATCGGCACCAGCGAGAACCCGTCCGGCAGGGCGGGTTTCAGACTGGCGACGAAATCAGTCAGCTCCAGAACCTCGACACGTCCGGTACGCGGCATCCGGATCAGCATGTTCTGGCTGTGGGTCCGGCCGGTATCCAGGTCGGCCCCGCCCCGGTCGAGCCGGCGTTCGGCGAGCACGTTCATCCGGGCATCCAGCACGGCCATCCGGGTGCCGCTGCGGGCGGTGGCGACAACGTGCGTGCCTACGCGCGCCAGACGGTAGACGGTAAAGCCCAGTTTCGCCCGGTGCCGATCATCGCAGGGTTCGTCATCGCCCGGGCCTCCGCCGCCGTCTCCGTCGGACCCGCCGCCATCCGGCCGACCGCAGTCGCAATCGCAACCGCATCGCTTCAGAAGAGTCCGCAGGGCATAGCACAGCCGCGCCAGCGGATCGGCGACCCGCGCCGCAACCTCGGGTATCGCGCTGGCGCGCAGATCGAGCTTCTGCACCTGACCACCCTTCATGGCCAGCACCAGGTGGGTGCCGTTCAGCACGGTTGCCGCCGTCACCCGCTCGACCTCGAAGGCATGGACCTCGGGCGCGTTTGTTACGCTGTCTTCGCCGAGCAGCACCAACCGCACCTCGCCCTTGGACCAGCCAAGAAGGATATCGTGCCGGTCCGCGTCCAGGGCCGTCAGGTCGAGATCAAGCGCCAGACGTCCCAGCTTGGCGATCTGCCGCGACCGGCGGTCCAGCCCCCAGAGCGCCAGTTTGCCCTCCGTACCGGTCATCAGGATCAACCGCTTGCGCAGCGCCACCACCTGCCGGATCGGCGCCTTGATCTCCGGCGCCAGGCGCTCGAACCGCGCCCCGCGGTCGAGATCACCGCCGTCGCCTCTGAAATCGCAGCGATGGATCCGCCCTTTGGCATCGAGCGCATAGATGGAGAAGGGTTCTCGCCGGCCCCCGGCGATCAGGCGTTCCGCCAATTGTCCCAGCTTGGCGCGGGCCACCGGCCTGGCGCGGTCATCACCGAACGTGTCGAACCGGTAGACATCGACGACATTGCTCCTCGCTACTGCCACGAACTCATCATCCGGACCGAACAGGGCCAGCGGCTCGGTGTTCGGGGTGGGTTTTTCGTCCTTCTCCGGACGGCGGGGCTGCCGTGATCCATCGTCCGGCACGGGCTTGCGCGGCTTTGTCACGATGCTCCTGTAGCCCGGTTGCGTTGTGTAAAGGGTTTTCCTGGTGTCTTCGGCCATGATGAATGTCCTTTTACTGAAATCCTGACGGCCCGACTGCGGGATCTGATCCGGCGCGCGCCTCGTGTGAAAGGTTTCATCCGCCCGGATCGACCGTCCTCTGCCGGGTCCCCCGCAGGGCGCCCATTCCGCCGCTGTCGTTCTGCGGGATCGCAGGCCATGCTTGTCGCGGCGCCACAACGGCTTGCATCCAGTCTACCAGATTCTCCGCGCGATTGCAGTTTCGTTCGGGGCACTGGCCGTGGAGGGTCAGATATCAGCCCTCAGGACGCGAAGCCGGTTGTGGGACTTGCGGAACCGCCTTGCGATGTAGTCTTGGCCGCATCGCGTATCGTCAACGGACGTCAGTTGAACATCGTGTCCGGCAGGATCAGGCTGATCTGCGGAAATGCGATGAGGGTCGCCAATGTCACGATCATCGCGAGCCAGAACGGCAGGACGCCGCGGAAGATCTGCCCGAGCTCGACGCCCGGCGCAACGGATTTCACGATGAAGACATTGATCCCCACGGGCGGCGAAATCAGGCCCATTTCCAGCGTGAGCACCACGAGAACGCCGAACCAGATCGGGTCGATACCCAGTTCCACGATGACCGGAAAGAAGATCGGCAGCGTCAGCACGAGCATGGCGAAACCTTCGAGGAAACAGCCCAGCACCATGTAGACGAAAAGGATAGCGATCAGCGTTCCTGTGACCCCCAGGTCGAGCGCGGCCAGAAATTCGCCCACGAAGGACGGCACGTGGCTGAGGGCGAGGAAAGGGTTGATCATATGGGCCGCGATCAGGATGAGCATCACCGTGGCGGTCGTCACGATGCTGTCCTTGCAGGCCGCCCAGAACGCGCGCGGCCCCAATTTCCCGATCGCGATGCCATAGATGATCACGAATCCCGCGCCGACGCCCGCGGCCTCGGTGGGTGAAAAGAAACCGGCGTAGATACCGCCGATCGTCAGCATGATCACGGTCAGGATCGGCGCCGCGCCCAGCATCGCGCGGCGTTTCTGCGCCATGGTCGTGGATGGTCCGGCGGGGCCGAAGGCGGGTCTGAGCCAACACATCAGGGTGATCGTCAGGACGAATGCCGCCAAGAGCAGCAGGCCCGGCAGAACCCCCGCGAGGAACAGGCGCCCGATGCTTTGCTCGGTCAGGATCGCGTAGATCACGAAGCCGGTCGATGGCGGGATCAGGATGCCCAGCGTGCCGCCCGCCGCGACGACGCCGGTGGACAGGCGCGGATCGTATTCGAAACGCTCCATCTCTGCGAGGCTGACCTTGCCCATGGTGAGAGCGGAGGCCACGGACGATCCGGACAGGGCCGCGAAGCCGCCGCAGCCGATCACCGTGGCGCTGGCCAGGCCGCCCCTGATCTGGCCGATGAGGGCATAGGCCGCATCGTAGAGTTGCCGGCTCATGCCGGTGTGGCTCGCCACGTTGCCCATCAGGATGAAGAGCGGGATGATGACCAGTTCCGGGTTGGACGCCAGGGTGAATGTCTCTGACCCGAGAAGCCCCATGGCCGCGTTCCAGCCATTGAGGATCCAGATCCCGATGAACCCGACAAGGAACATCGCGAAAGCCACCGGCACCCGCAGCATCAGCAGGGCCAGAAGGATGGCGATGCCCGCGACCCCGAAGGCGCCCGCGCTCATGGGCCGGTTCTTTCGTGCCGCACATCGCGTCCGGACAGCGCCAGTTCCGCCGCGCGCAGCGCCATGCCGAAGGCCGTGACCAGCGCGAGCGCGCTGAGCGCCCATTGGAACCATGCCTTGGGCAGCTGAAGCAGATTGGTCGACAGGTTCAGCATCCGGGACAGTTTCGCGCTTTCCCAGATCGCCCAGGCGATGAACACGAAGATCACCGCGCCCAGCAGGGCAGAGCCGATGTCAATGGCGCGATTGACGATCCGGGGAAAGTTCCGTTCCAGCAGGTCGACCGAGATGTGGCCGCCCTGCCGGTCGCACAGGGCCATCCCGCCGAACACGAGAATGACCATGGTCATCGTGACCAGATCCTGCGAACCGAACAGCGGATGGCCGAATGCGCGCCCGATCACGTCGACCAGGATCACGACAATTTCCACCAGCAGGCCGATCACGCCAAGCGCGGCGGACAGGCCGGTCAGCCCGTCCGCCAGCTTCCGCAGGGTCGCAAGCACCTATTCGCCCCGCATCGCCGCCAGCGCAGCTTCGCCGCCGACATCGGAGACATAGCCGTCGACCACCTCGGCAACCGCCTCCGCGAACGCCTGCGCCTCTGTTTCGGAAAGATCGATTACCGTGTTGTCACCGGAGTCCCGTGCCGCCTGAAGCGCCGCGTCGGCGGTGGCGTTCCAGGAGGTTTCTGCCGATTCCGAGACCGCGGCGCGCAGCCCGAGCAGAGCAGTCTGCTGATCTTCGGTCAGGCTGTCGAACGCGCCCTGGTTCATGACCGTGTAGAACGCCAGCCGGCCCAGGTTGGCGCCAAGAGTGTAGGAATTGGCCACCTCGTCCAGCTTGAAGTCCGACAGGGTCGATGCGCCGGTTATCACACCGTCGATCAGGCCGGTCTGCAAGGCATTGTAGACCTGGTTGATCGGCATCTGCACCGGCGTCGCCCCCAGCGCCTCGGCAACCTGCGCGGCGGTGGCCCCGGCGACCCGCACCTTGAGGCCGGCCAGGTCGGCGGGCGTCCGGATTTCGGCATCCTTCATGATGAAGATGTTGGGTTCCGACGTCCAGAGCGCGATCGCCACGGTGCCGGGGAATTCGGAGGCCAGGTGGTCGTCAAAAGCCTTCCAGAGCGCCTCGTAGCCGCTCGATCCGAGCGGGATCGCGTCGGGCAGTTCGACGATCATCGTCTTTTCGAACTGCGACGAGGTGTAGCCGGGAAGGCCCCATCCCAGATCCGCCACGCCCTGCACGACGCGGACATATTGTTCGACCGGACCCGCGCCCAGTTCGCCGCCATGATAGCCGCGCACCGTGACCGCGCCGCCGGTCGCCGCCGCGAGATCGGCGTTCAGTTTTTCGATCACGCTGGCGTTGATCGTGTGAAACGGCGGCGTGAAATTGGCGAATTTCAGTTCCTGGGCCACGACCGGAGCGGCCATGGCGCCCGCCAGGATGGCCCCCGTGAACAGATGGGTCATTTTCATTTGGATCCTCCCTTTTTCATGAAGCATGCGCCTTGCACGCGCCTGACCATGGCCAACGCGACAACCTTCGCGCTGGCCATGGCGTATTCATCCTGTCCGCCGGAACATCGGAATACCTAGTCCGACGCCTTGTTCCGCCAGCTTTCCGCGTAGTTCTCGCGGGCTTCCCTGGAATAGGGCGTGGGCGACACGCGCACGCGGATATCGGCCTGCTTGTGCGGCTCCTTGCTGGTCTTGGCCGTGACGTCCGGTTCGCCCCATTTCAAAGTCAGCACGTCGCCGATCTTGACCTCCGTGGCGACGACGCCAAGGCTCAGGACGCTGCGTTCGTTCCAGCTGTAGCCGTTGAACATGGACATGCCGACCATCTTGCCGGTCTCGTCACAGATCATGTCGGCGCTGGAGGATGCGTAGTTCGGCTGCGGGAAATCGATCCATTTGTAAGGGGTACCGCCGTCAAAGGCGCTCGCGATGACCTTCAGCACGTCGTCACGGTTCCATTCGAACGTGACCTTCTTGCGCCTGACCCCTTCGGCTTTCATCTTTTCGAGCGCGGCCTTGCCGACGAAATCGTCCTTTTTCCAGCCGATGTAGAAATCATACCCCAGTTCGAACGGGTTGACGTAGTAATCCTCGATATCGTCGGAGACGAAACTGCCGCCGATCGCGCCCGCCGCCTCGTACATGTCCGCGCCCAGCCAGTCGCGGTAGTCGGCCAGCATTCCGTCGCCGGAATAGATGCCGGGCAGCGGCGAGGGTATCCAGCCGGATTCCAGCGTATTGGTCGAATAGGCCCGGCTGCCGCATTGCACGATGTCCACGCCCGCCTCCCTGGCCGATTCCAGGACGACCGACTGGATATAGTCCTTGTCCCTGTAGGGCCCCCAGATCTCCAGGCCCGGCGCGCCGGACATGCCGTGACGCAGCGCCTGCACTTTCTTTGACCCGACATTGATCTTGTCCACGTGGAAGAACAGGATGTCCGGGATCGGCCCGCCGTTCATTTTCTCGAAAATCCTGTAGGCCTCGGGCCCCTGGATCTGAAAGCGGTAATGCTCGCGCAGCACGCGTTCCCCTTCGGGGCGCGAAGGGCTGCGCGGATCATAGCGCAGACGCACGTTCCAACGGCCCCAAGCGGCCGCGAACATCAGCCAGTTGGAGGTCGGCGCCCGTCCGACCAGAATGTACTTGTCGTCCCGCTCGCGAAAGATGATGTGGTCGCCGATCACGTGGCCGTTCGGCGTGACGGGCACGAAATGTTTCGCCCGGTTCAGGTCGAAATTCGCAAAGCTGTTGATGCCGTGATGGCTGAGAAACTCCGTCGCCTGCGGGCCTTCGACGATCAGTTCGTCCATGTGGTGCGTCTGGTCGAACAGCACCGCGCTGTCGCGCCAGGCCGCCTGTTCGCTCCGCCAGTTGCGGAACTCGGGCGTCACCACCGGATAGACATACATCCCCGCCCTGGAGTTTCGCAACATCTCCACCGGGGTCTTCCATTCCTTCATCACGTCGCTGAGACTGGGCATGGTCGGCTTCTCTCCTCTGTAAAACTGTCATTCCGCCACCAGGGCCAGGCCGGGCACTTTCGCCGCCAGGTCCGGCCCCAGTTGCATCACGTATTCCAGATTGGCGCGGGCCAGCCGGGCATGTTCGCGGGCCAGGGCTTCGGCGCGCGCGCCTTCGCGGTTTCGGATGGCGTCGAAGATCGACCGGTGCTGGCGCTGCGCCCGGCGCAGGCTGTCGCGAAAATCGGGTATCAATTCCTGCCCTTGCAGAAAGGCCGTGGGCGACGCGGCGGGCATTCGGTTCGCGCGGCCCATCTCGCGTTCGACCAGGGGCGAGGCGGGCAGCCGCGCCAACAGGTCGTGAAACTGCCCGTTCAGGTCCACGTAGGCGTCGAAATCAAGATCCCCCGCCACCGCATCGTCCAGCGCCGACAGCACGGTCTGCATTCTTTCCGCGAGATCCGGCGCGACGCCTCTTTCCGCGGCAAGGCGCGCGGCGGTGCCTTCGAGAACCCCGCGAAGTTCGATCGCATCCTTGATATCGTCCATGCTGAACTGCACGACACGGACTCCGCCGGTCCGGATCCGTTCCAGCAGGCCCTCGTCCACCAGCCGATCCATCGCCTGCCGCAAAGGCGTGCGCGACAGACCGAGCCGTTCGGCCAGCGTCGTTTCGGTGACTCGGTCCCCGCCGACGAACGTGCCGTTCAGAACCAGCGATCTCAGCTCGATCAGCGCACGGACGAATTGGGCGTTCCGTTCCTGTTGTCCCACCGCCTCCCCCACGCCAATGATGACCTTTCAACCGTATACGGTATACAAAATCTGTCAATATCCTTCGTCACTGCGCGGGTATCCGGTATTTTTTCGAATTGTGTATACAGAAACCGGGTCCACCCGGCCGGCAGCGGTACTCCCGCAAAGGCCGGCGCAAGGCGGCGCCAAGGAGCGGATTGCCGGCCGGCGGATCCATGTTCATACTCCGCCCAGAGAGCGACGAAAGGAACAGCCGATGACGACTGCGAAAACGGTCAGGACCACCAGGGGACGCGGGCAACTTTTTGACAGCGTCCTGGAGACGATCGGCAATACGCCGACGATCCGCGTCAACAACCTCGCGCCGGAGGGCGTGACGATCTATGTCAAGTTCGAGGCGTTCAACCCGGCGGGATCGGTCAAGGACCGGCTCGCGGTCAACATCATCGAGGCGGCGGAACGCGCCGGGACGCTGAAACCCGGCCAGACCGTGGTCGAAGCCACCAGCGGCAACACCGGGATCGGTCTCGCGATGGTCTGCGCCCAGAAAGGCTATCCCCTGGTGGTGACGATGGCGGAAAGCTTTTCCGTCGAACGCCGGCGCCTGATGCGGATGCTCGGGGCGAAGGTGGTGCTGACGCCGCGCGCCGAAAAGGGTTTCGGCATGTACAGGAAGGCGGTGGAGCTGGCCGAGGAACACGGCTGGTTCCTGGCGCGCCAGTTCGAGACCGAGGCCAATGCCGAGATCCATGAAAACACCACCGCGCGCGAGATCCTCGCCGATTTCGACGGCACGCGGCTGGATTACGTGGTGACCGGCTACGGCACAGGCGGGACGGTCGCCGGGATCGGACGGGTCCTGCGCAAGGAACGGCCGGAGACCAGGATCATCCTGTCCGAACCGGCCAATGCGCAGCTTGTCGGCAGCGGTCACGCGCAGGAGCGCGACCGCGACAACGCGCCGGCGGTGAGCCACCCGGCGTTCGAGCCGCACCCGATCCAGGGCTGGACCCCGGATTTCATTCCGGCGGTTCTCCAGGAGGCGCTCGATGGGGGATATCATGACGATCTGATCCCGGTGGCCGGGCAGGACGGCGTCAAGTGGGCGCGTGAACTGGCCCGCAAGGAAGGCATACTGACCGGCATTTCCGGCGGTGCGAGCTTCGCCGTGGCGATGACGGTCGCGGAAAAGGCGGAACCGGGATCGGTCATCCTGTGCATGTTGCCCGATACCGGCGAGCGTTATCTCACGACGCCGCTGTTCGAAAGCATCGCCGAGGACATGGATGACGAGGAAACCGCGATTTCGCAATCGACGCCGGGCTACCGGATGGGCTGACAGGGCGGCCATGACCGTCCGCGGTCCGGCCTTGCGACCGGGCCGGCCCCTGCCCCGTCGTCAGGTCAGCCGCATCAGCAGCGCCGCCATCATGCGCCCGCGCTCCACAAGGCTCGATACCTGGATATGTTCGTTCAGCGTGTGCAGCCCCTGCCCCCGCACGCCAAGGGAATCCAGCGTCGGGATGCCCATCGCGCCGGTGAAATTGCCATCCGACCCGCCGCCCTGGCTGCGGCCCTTCAGGTCGAAACCGAGGTCCGCGGCGATCTCTTTCGCGATCTCGAACATGGCCATGGTGCCGGGCTGGTCCGGTTTCCAGACCGGCCGGGTGACGCCGCGGGACACCTGGAACTCGACCCCGTTCACCTCGCCCTGAAGGGCCAGCATCCGGGCGATCCCGTCGTCCAGGTCTTCCTGTTTCTTGGCCATGCTGAGCGCCTCGGCCTCGCAGAGAGAGGAGACGCAGTTCACCCATTGCCCGGCATGGATGACACCGACGCTGAAGGTGCAGTCCGGGCCGGTCATCTCCTCGATCTCGATGATCTTGCGCGCCATGGCGGCGATGGCGGAACGGCCATCCGCCAGCCGCGCGCCGGCATGGCTGGGCTTGCCGACCGTGCGCAGGTTGAACCGCGCGATGGCGTAGCGCCCGATGGTCGCGCCGCCGTCCTCGGCGGCGGGTTCCGGCACGAGCACGTATTTGTTGCGCGCGGCTTCGGCTTCGATCAGTTCGCGGGTGGACGGGGTGCCGACCTCTTCATCCGGCGTGAACAGGACCGTCACCGGCAGTGGCGTCCGAAGTCCGGCGCGGATCAGTTGCCGAAGCGCCTCGACGCTGGCGAAATTGCCGCCCTTCATGTCCATGATGCCGGGGCCATAGCAGATGTCGCCATCGACCTTGAACGGCAGCACGTCCAGCGTGCCGACAGGGTGCACCGTATCCATGTGCCCGGCGATCAGGATGCCGGGAACCTTGCCCTGGTCCGGGTGCGGAAAGCGGGCGCGCAGACATCCGCCAAAGCCGAGCCGGCCGGGAATCCGTTCGATCGCGGCTTCTGCCGCCAGATCATAGGCGGCCAGATCCATCATCCGGTTCACGGCCGCCGCGTCATGGGTCGGGCTTTCGCATTCGATCCAGGGTTTCAGCCCGGCGAGCATCTCATCGGTGTCAAATGGCAGGTCCAGGGGGTTCATGTCAGTCTCCTCAGGACGCCAGGCGGCGTTCGACGATGCGGGCCATGATCGACGCGCCGACGGGCAGGATGTCCGGATCGAGGAAGAAGCTCGGATTGTGCAGGCCGGTAGTGCCGGAATGCCCGACACGGCAATAGGCGCCCGGAACCACTTTCAGCATGTCGGCGAAATCCTCGGAACCGGTGGCGGGTTCATCTGTGCGCGAGATGTTTTCCGGCCCGACGATATCGGCGGCCGCGTCCATATAGGCGTCCGACAGGTCGGCGTTGTTGTAAAGCACGTCGAAGATGTTGCGCAGATCGATGCTGATACTGACGCCATAGGCCTTGGCGTATCCATCGCACAATTCGCGCATCCGGGATTCGGCGAGGTCCCGCACCTCGTCCTTGAAATAGCGGATGGTTCCGGCCAGCTCTGCCGTGTCGGGCACCACGTTATACGCGGACCCGGCGTGCAGCTGGGTGACGGACAGGACGCAGGCGTCCAGCGGCGGGACGTTGCGCGACAGGATGGTTTGCAGACCGCCGACAAGCAGCGACGCGATCACCAGCGGATCGCGCGATTGCTGCGGCATGGCGGCATGGCTGCCCTTGCCCTTGACGGTGATGTCGAAGAAGGACGCTCCCGCCATCGCGGCGCCCTTGCAGATGCCGACCTTGCCGGGCTCTCCGCTGGGCGAATTGTGCATGCCGTAGACCTCGTCGCAGGGGAAACGGTCGAACAGGCCCGATTTCAGCATTCCGCGCGCGCCGCCCAGCCCTTCTTCGGCGGGCTGAAAGATCAGCACCGCCGTCCCGGCGAAATCACGGGTCTGGGCCAGATGTTTCGCGGCGCCCAGCAGCATCGTCGTGTGGCTGTCGTGACCGCAGGCATGCATGACGCCCGGATGGGTCGAGGAGTAGGACAGGTTGGTTTCCTCGTGAATCGGCAGCGCGTCCATGTCCGCGCGCAGCCCGATCCGGCGGCTGCCGTCACGTTTGCCCCTGATCAGGCCGACGACACCGGTTTCGGCGATCCCGGTTTCCACCTCGTCGACCCCGTATTCCCTGAGCTTGTCGGCCACGATCGCGGCGGTCCGGCGTTCCTGGAAACCGATTTCCGGATGGGCGTGCAAATCCTTGAAGATGGCGGTCAGTTCATCCGTGCTGTCCGCGATGACGGGAAGAATGGGCATGTGCTATGTCCTTGATTGTTTGGCGTGATCGATATTCAGGGCGCTTCGGCAAAGGGGCGGAAATTCGCGAAATCCCAATGGCGGCCCGGCGCCGCCGCGATCAGCGCCTTGGTGTAGTCCTGCTGCGGCGCGCCAAGCACCTGCCCGGCGGGTCCGTATTCGACCACGCGGCCATACTGCATCACCACGACGTCGTCACAGATCTGCGCCGCCACGCCAAGATCGTGGGTGATGAACAGGATCCCGAGTCCGAACCGGGCCTGCAATTCGGCCAGCAGGTCGAGAACCTGCGCCTGCACCGAAACGTCGAGCGCGGAGACCGCTTCGTCGGCCACCAGCACGTCCGGGTCCATCGCCAGGGCGCGGGCGATGGCGATCCGCTGCCGTTGTCCGCCCGAGAACTGGTGCGGAAAGCGGTCCACCGCGCTGGCGGGCAGGCCCACCAGTTCCAGCAATTCGCGGGCGCGGGTCATGGCCTTGTTTCTGGGCACTCCGAAATTCAGCGGTCCCTCGATGATCGATTCCCCGACTTCGATCCGCGGGTTCAGCGACCTCATCGGGTCCTGGAACACGATCTGGATGTTCTTGCGCTGCGGTTTCAGATCCTTCTGGCTGAGCGTCGCAATATCCTTGCCGCCCACCTTGATGCTGCCCGACGTCGGGTCGATCAGCCGCATGATGCAGCGCGCGACGGTGGACTTTCCAGAGCCGCTTTCGCCGACGATGCCGAGGGTGCGGCCCTTCAGCAGCGAAAGGCTCACATCCTGCGCCGCCATCACCTCGCGGGCGCGGAAGAACAGGCCGCCGCCGCCATAGGTCTTGCAGAGTTTGTCCGTGTCCAGGACGATTTCATCCGTCGCCACGGATCGCGCCGGCCGGGGAACCTGACTGGGAACGGACCGCAACAGATCGCGGGTATAGTCGGTCTGCGGATGCCGCAAGAGATTGTCGACACTCTGGGTTTCCATCACCTCGCCCAGCTTCAGCACGGTCACGTCATCGGCGATTTCCGAAACCACGCCCATGTCGTGGGTGATGAACAGAACCGCCGTGCCTTGCTCTTCGCGCAACTCCCGGATCAGCTTCAGGATTTGCGCCTGCGTGGTCACATCCAGCGCGGTGGTCGGTTCGTCCGCGATCAGAAGCTGCGGCCGCATGATCAGCGCCATGGCGATCATGATGCGCTGGCGCTGCCCGCCCGACAGTTGGTGCGGATAGCTCTTGTAGAGTTTCTCGATGTCCGGCAGATGCACCGCCTCCATCATTTCGAGCACCCGCCGGCGGCGTTCGGATTGCGACAGGTCGCTGTGGAATTCGAGCACTTCCTCGATCTGCTGACCGACACGGGCGACCGGGTTCAGGGCGGTCATCGGTTCCTGGAAGATCATCGACATGGCCGTTGCGCGCAGGGTGCGCATGCGCGCGGGCGTCGCGGTCAGCATGTCTTCGCCCTTCAGGACGATGGAACCGGCGATGGGCGACAGCACCTTGGGCAAGAGACCCATGGTGGCGAGCGCGGTCAGGGATTTGCCCGACCCGCTTTCGCCGACGAGGCACATCGTCTGGCCCGGCTCGATCTTCAGGTTCAGCCCTTTGACGACCTGGCTATCCTCGTTGCCGTTCAGCGCGATGCGCAGGTTGCTGATGTCCAGAACCCTGTCACTCATCGGTCGATTCCCCGTTGCGCCATGCGGGGATCGAGCGCGTCGCGCACCGCATCCCCGAGAAGGTTGATGGAAAGGATCGCCACCGACACCACGAGTCCGGGCCAAAGCACGATTCCGGGGTTGATCTGGAAATAGATCCGGCCCTCGGCCATGATGTTGCCCCAGGACGGGGTTTCCGGATTTATCCCGGCGCCGAGGAACGACAGGATCGCCTCGGTCAGGATCGCGGAGGCGCAGATATAGGTGCCCTGAATGATCAGCGGCGCGACGGTGTTGGGAACCAGGTGGCGGCGCATGATCAGCCAGGTGGACGATCCGGCGGCGATGGCGGCTTCCACATAGGGTTCTTCCCGCGCCGACAGGACCACGGAGCGGACAAGGCGCACGACGCGCGGGACTTCGGGAATTGTGATCGCGAAGAGCACCGTCCAGAGGCTCGCGCCCCAGAGCGACACGATGGCAATGGCCAGCAGCACGTTGGGAATCGCCATCAGCCCGTCGACCATGCGCATCAAAAGCGCATCCATCCAGCGGATGTACCCCGCCAGAAGTCCCAGAAGCAGGCCCGCCGCCACAGCCGCAATCGCCGCGCCGACCCCGATGACCAGCGAAATCCGCCCGCCGGTGATGATGCGCGAAAACAGGTCCCTGCCAAACGCATCGGTGCCCAGCCAGTATTCTTCGTTAGGCGGCTTCAACCGGACTGACGGCGTCAGGCGCACCGGATCATGCGGCACGATCCATGGCGCGAAGATCGCCGCCAGTACGATGATCGCCAGCAGGGCCGTGGCCACCATGACGATGGGGCTTGAAAGCACGATGTCGCGCACCTTGGCAAAGGGCGAAATCGTCTCGCGCGGGGCGACTGTTGTGGTCTGACCGGTCATGAGTAACGGATCCTTGGGTCAAGCAGCACATAGGCGATGTCGATCAGCAGGTTGATCACCACGTAAATCAGCGACGCCAGCAGGATCACCGCCTGGATCACCGGGTAATCGCGCGCCAGCACCGCATCCACGGTCAGGCGCCCCAGCCCCGGCAGGTTGAACACGCTTTCCGTCACCACCACGCCCGAGATGATCAGGGCAAATCCGATGCCGATCACCGTGATGATCGGCACCGAACAGTTGCGCAGCGCGTGGCGCATCAGCACCCGGCTTTCCGGCAGCCCCTTGGCGCGGGCGGTGCGGATGTAATCGTCGCCGAGGATTTCCAGCATCGACGTGCGGGTGATCCGCGCGATCAGCGCGATATACAGGAGCGTCAGCGTGAAAGTGGGCAGCGCGATCCGTTGCAGGAACGGCCCCAGCCCGTCGCCGATGGGCCGGAACCCCTGAACCGGGAACCAGTTCAGCTGCATCGAAAAGAGAGAGATCATGAGATAGCCGATCACGAAGACCGGCACGGAAAATCCGACGACCGACAGAAGCATGACGAAACGGTCGATCAGCGTGCCGTGCTTCCAGGCGGCGATGACGCCAAGCGGCACGGCAATGACGACCGACAGGATGATGGTGGTCAGCGCCAGGCTGATCGTCGGCTCCATCCGGGCCTGGATCAGTTCGATCACCGGCTTGCCCGACAGGATCGAAGTGCCGAAATCGCCTTGGAGCAGCTGTCCGATCCAGTTGAAGAACTGGACGAAGAACGGATCGTTCAACCCCAGCGAATCCCGGATCGCTTCGAGCTGTTCGGGGGTCGCGGTATCGCCGGCGATGATCGCCGCCGGATCGCCCGGCGTGAGCCGCAGCAGCAGGAAAACAAAAAGGGCGACGAAACCCATGACAGGTATGGCTGCCAGCAGGCGTTGCAGGATGTAACCAAACATGAAGGATCCTTTCAGGTTTTCCGACTGCCCGTGCGCCGCGCCTCCTCCTGACCGGGGCGGCCTTGCGTCGTCAGAGATCCGGTCCCGCGCGAGGAAGCGCGGGGCCGGACGGGCGTTCGATTACTTCGAGATGTTCCAGAAGAACGGCGCGGGACCGTCCAGAACGCCTTCGAGGGCGGCGGACCATGCCGTCGGCACGAAATACTGCCCGATGGGTGCATAGACGCCTTCTTCATAGGCGACTTTCTGGATCTCCTCTGCCAGTTTCTTCTGTTCGTCGAGCGACGGCGAGGTGGCGTAGGCCATGCGCAGTTCCTCGAGCTTCGGAACGTCCGGCCAGCCGAACCAGCCGCCTTCGGGGCCCTTGCCGTTGACCATATTGTTGACCAGCGGGTTGAACACGTCCGCACCGACCCAGTTGGTCATGAACATGTTCCAGCCGCCCTCTCCGATCGGCGCCTGGCTGGCCCGGCGTCCGACCAGCGTCTGCCAGTCCATCGCCTGCAGATCGACCTCGAACCCGACATCGCGCATGGCCTGCGCCACGACGACCGGCTGGGTGCGCAGGGTGCCCACGTCTGTCGGGTGCATGATGACGATGGGCGTGCCGTCATAGCCGGCTTCCTTCAGCAGTTCCCTGGCCAAGTCCTTGCCGTTGCCTTCGGTCAGGGTTTCAGAGCCGACATCGGAAGCCAGCGGCGTGTCGCAGACGAACATCGCGCCGCAAAGCTTGTAAAGTTCGGGATTGCCGACCAGCGCGTCCAGAACGTCTTTCTGGTAAACCGAGGCGATCGCCGCCTTGCGGATCAGCGGATTGTCCATCGGCGGGTGCAGCGCATTGGGCCGCATGATGGTCTGGTATCCCAGCTTGTTGAGGTTGCGCACCACCATTTCGTCATTCGCGGCGAGGATCGGCAGCAGATCGGAGGGCGGGCTTTCCCAATAGTCGATCTCGCCCGCCAGCAGGGCGTTGAGCGCGGTCTGGTCGTCGGGCATCACCACCCATTCGACGCGATCGACCTTGACCACCTTGCCGCCCGAAGCCCAGCTTGGCGGCTCGTCGCGCGGCACGTAATCCTCGAACTTGGCGTAGACGGCTTTCACGCCGGGCTGGAATTCGTCGGCCACCCATGTGAACGGGCCGGAGCCGATCTGTTCCGGGATCGGTTCGGTCGACGGCGTTTCGGCCAGCCGCTTGGGCATGATGAACGGCACGTTGGACGACGGTTTGGCGAGACTGTCGATCACCAGACCATAGGGTTTCTTGAGCGTCATGACAAAGACGTTGTCCCCGTCCTGGCCCATGCTTTCCACAAAGCTCATGAGGACCTGCCCCATGCCGTCGCGTTCGCCCCAGCGTGCGATCGACGCGGCGACGTCTTCGCCCGTCACCGGCGCGCCGTCATGGAATTTCAGACCTTCGCGCAGGGTGAACCGGTAGGTCAGGCCGTCGTCGGACACCGTGTGGCTTTCGACCATCTGCGGCTGCGGCACCAGGTCGCTGTCCAGCGCATAAAGCGTGTCAAACACCATGTAGCCGTGGTTGCGGCTCATGTAGGCCGTGGTCATGATCGGGTCCAGCACCCGCAGCGCCGAATGTTTCACCGCGACCAGCGTCTGCGCGCTGAGCGGGCCGGCGACGGCGGCCAGACCCGCCAGCGTGGCGCTGAACAGGGTGCCGCGCAGGGCGCGCCGCACGCTGTTCGGCTTTGGTTTCAAGTTGGACAGGCTCATTATGGTCTCCCGTTGGTTGCGAAGTGGATGCGCCGGGCTTTTCGCCCTGTTCTGCGGCGCGGGTTATGAATGGATCGTGGCTCTCTCGTGGTCGTGGCGGTCCCGCGGTGTTGCCGATCCGTCCGGTGGCGCAAAGGCGCGTCCCAGCGGTTCCAGCCGGATGCCGGGTTCCAGGTTTCTGAACGGCAGGCTGGCCGGGCTGACCGGCATCGGGCCAGGCGCGACGCAGGTCAGTATGGTTTCCGCGATCGGATCGAAATCGGCGCGGAAATGCACGGAACTCTTGTTGACAAGTATCGCCTGTTCGGTCGGTTCGATGCCGACGAAACGATACATCTCCTGGTCCGCCATCTGCGCCTTGTGGGTGGTCACGACGACACGCACGTCACCGATCCGCAGGCAGGCCGACGGGCCCAGGTCCAGCGGCGCGCCGCCATAGAAAGGACCCGACGCGACCAGCTTGCCGTCCGACAGGCTTTCGACGACGAAACGCGCGCGATAGGGTGTGTCGCCGGGCACGGCGGAAAACCCGCCGAGATCGATCTCGATCTCCGCACCGGCGCCCGCCGCATGGGCCGCGGCCGCGGCCGTCGGGTCGACCATGTTGCCGAGGGCTGCGCGCCGGGCCGAATTGCGCACCAGCGCGCGCAGCATTCCGGTGGTGTTGGAATCCCCGCCCGCGCCGGGATTGTCCTGGGTATCCGCCAGAACCACCGGGCGCGTGGCGCTTTGCGCGATTCGCATCGCCTCCTGCACGCCCTCGTCCGGCCCGAAGGTCCTGCCGGCAAAGGCCGGTTCGGCGGCTAGGACCGCCTGTTCGATGGCGTCGGCGGCCGCATCCGCCGCCGCGGTGTCGCCATAGCAGATCACCGTCGGGCCGCAGCCGGGAAAATCCGCGGCCGGAAAGCCGAAGAAGAACGACGTGCTGCTGACCGCGCCGGATTCCAGGCTTCCCACCAGGTCGTAGATGCCGCGCGCAGGGTCCGTCCGGGTGCTTTGCCACGCGATCGGCACCAGAAATGGCAATCTGCGGAACGCCTTGGCGAAGGGCGCGCCGCGCTGCATCAGCCGGGCCAGCTGTTCCGCGGCGCGGGTGCCGGTATCGGCCATGTCGACATGCGGATAGGTGCGGAACCCAACGAGCACGTCGGCGGCCTCGACCATTTCGGCGGTGATGTTGCCGTGCAGGTCGAGCGCGGCGGCAATGCGCACGTCGGGCCCGACCGCGGCCCGCACCCGCGTCAGCAGCGCGCCCTCGCCGTCGTCCAGATGGTCGGCCACCATCGCGCCATGCAGGTCCAGGAACACGCCGTCCAGGTCTCCGGCGGCGGCAATGCCTGCAATTATCTCGTCCGTGATGCTTTCATAGGCATCCCGCGTCACATGAGCCGACGGAATCGCCCCGGCCCAGAGCACCGGCACCATGTCCCAGCCCTGCGTTTCGCCGAAGTCCAGCGCCCCGCCGATTCCCAGATTGATGCCCTTGGCCCGTTCGATCATCTCGGGGCCGCGCGCCATCGGCATGTAGCCCCCGCCCTGGATGAAGTCCTGCAACCGCGCGCGGGTCGGTGCAAACGTGTTGGTTTCGTGCAGAAAGCCGGCAAACGCGACCCGGAATGTCATCAATCGGTCCCTGTCTGGTCCTTGCCCCCCGCTGACCGGATCAGCGGCCGGGCATTCCCCGTTGCATCGCAATTGTATTGTCATGCAATATAACTGCATCGTAGAAAAATTTTAAAGTCACGCTTTGTGGCAAGTCAACCATGTTGCTTCCTTCGTTGGAGACGCCAATGTTCAGAAACACGACACGGGCCGAACCCGGTCTGCGGGAACGGACGCGGCAACAGCGCGGGGATTCGCTTTTCGTCCAATCGGTCGAACGGGCGATGCAGGTCCTGTCGGCGTTTCACTATGCGGACGGGCCGCTGACCCTGTCGGATATCGCGCAGCGGGCGGGCGTCGACCGCAGCGCGGCGCAGCGCATGGTCCACACCTTGCGCGCCCTGGGGTATATCCGCCGCGACGCGGACGCGCATGGATTTCTGCCGGGCATCCGCATTCTCGATCACACGCTGGATGCGTTGCGCCTCGATCCGCTCGTGCGCCGGGCGACGCCGGTGTTGCAGGAATTGCGCAGATCCGTCCGGGAACGCATCGACCTGTCGCTTTTCGACGATCTGCGCGTGGTCTATGCCGTGCGCCTGCAAACCAAGCACCAGACCCTGAACAGCTCGCTCGTGGGTCACAGCGTTCCGACCTTCTGCACCTCTGGCGGATGGGCGATCCTGTCCAAGCTGCCGGAAGACACCGTGCGCGGCATCCTGGAACGTTCGGACCGCACGCCGTTCACGCCGCATACGATCACCGATCCCGAGGCGATTCTGGACAAGGTGGCGGAAACCCGCGCGAACGGGTATTCGCTCGCCCTGAACCAGATTCTGATCGGCGAGATCGCCGCCGGATTTCCGGTGCTCGATACCGATGGGCGTCCCGTCGCCGCCGTCCACATCGCCGCCTCGCTCGCGGATTGGACGCCGGAAGACTACGCCGCCCGCATCGTGCCGCTGGGCCAGGAAGCCGCCCGCGCCATCAGCCAGTATTGAGAGGAAGCCCAGACGATGACCCGCCTTGACGTTCCGGGCCTTGCGGCCCCCGCCAGCATTTCCGTGGACACCTGGGGCATGGCGCATATCCGCGCCGAAAGCACCCGCGACGCGTTTTTCGTGCAGGGTCTGAACGCGGCGCGGGACCGGCTGTGGCAGATCGATCTCTGGCGCAAGCGCGGCCTCGGGCTTCTGGCCGCCGATTTCGGTCCCGGCTACCTGATGCAGGATCGCGCGGCGCGGCTGTTTCTCTATCGCGGCGACATGGCGCCGGAATGGGCGGCCTATGGCGCGGATTCCGAAATGATCTGCACCGCCTTTGCCGAAGGGATCAACGCCGGGATCGACCTGGTCAGGGCGGGCCGCCTGCCCCTGCCGCCGGAATTCACGGCACTTGGCACCGAGCCCGCCCATTGGCGCCCGGAGGACGTGGTGCGAATCCGTACCCACTGCCTGACCCGCAATGCCGGCTCCGAACTGGCCCGCGCGCGGGTGCAGGCGCTTGCGGACCCGGATGTCGACCTGCTGCGCGGCCCGCTGTCGCCACCCGTGCCCGATACGGAATGGCAGGCGAACAGTCCTATCGATCTTCCCGATACCGCGCTGGACGTGTTCCAGCTCGCGACCGCGCCGGTCACCTTCTCGCCCGAACGGCTCGCCGCGACGCTTGACGATGCCCCACGCTGGGCCACGGTCGACGGGCGCAAGACGGTGCAGCCGCTGCCGCCGTCGATGGAAGGCTCCAACAACTGGGCCATCGCGCCCGGCCTGACGGAAACCGGCCGCGCGATCATGGCCAGCGATCCGCATCGCCTGCACGCCGCGCCATCGCTGCGCTACATGGTGCACCTGAGCGCGCCGCAGATGGACGTTATCGGGGCGGGCGAACCGTCGTCGCCCGGCGTGGTGATCGGGCATAACGGCAAGGCGGCGTTCAGCCTCACCATCTTCTGCGCCGACCAGGAAGACGTGATGGTGCACGAGACCCGGCCGGGCAATCCGCAGGACTACCGCCACGACGGCGGCTGGGAAGAAATGATCCGGGTGGATGAAACCTTTGCCGTCAAGGGCGCCCCCGACCAGGTCCTGCCGCTGTTCTTCACCCGCTACGGGCCGGTCGTGCACGAAGATCCCGCGCGGCGGGTGGCGGTGTCGATCCGCACGGTTTTCACCGATCCGGGCACCGCGCCCTACATGTGCAGCCTGAAATCCATGCGCAGCGAAACCCTTGGCGATTTCCGCGACTCCGTCAAAAGCTGGGGCGCGCCGTCGGTCAACCTGGTCTATGCCGATACCGATGGCGATATCTGCTGGCAAGCGGCGGCCTATATTCCGCGCCGCAACGGGTGGCGCGGACTGGCGCCGGTGCCGGGCGATGGCCGGTTCGGGTGGCAGGGCTACGTCACAGCCGAAGACCTGCCCGCGATCGTGAACCCGGCCTGCGGTTTCGTGCATTCGGCGAATGAAATGAATGTGCCCGAAACCTGGGATCACGACGCCCTGCCCATCGGCCATGAATGGTTCGAAGACGGCCGCGCCGACCGCATCGCCGAGGTCATAGGCGCCGGCGGCGCTGTCGGGATCACCGAGAATTGCGGGTTGCAGACCGACACCGTTTCAACTCTGGCGGCACGGCTGGCGGCGCTGGTTCCGGACAGCGCGCCCGGCGGGGCCCGCGCCCTGCTGGCGGGCTGGACCGGGAATTCGGATGCCGGGTCCGCCCCGGCCCTGCTGTTCGAACTCTGGTTTTCCTGCCACCTGCGGCCGGCCCTGCTGGCCCGCGTGGCTCCGGACAGCGACCTGCGCAAGGTCCTGATCCCCGGCAGCCCGCCGACCGTGGTCCGCCTGTTCGAAGGCGCACACCCGGCGCTGGCCGACAAGGCCGGTCTGGCGGACCCCGGCGCGCGCGATGCGTTCCTGACCGAAACCCTCTCCGCCGCATGGGCCGACGCGGTCGCCCGCTTTGGCGCGGACCCGGACTCCTGGCGCTGGGGCGACCTGCACAAGGGGTATTTCGACCATGCCCTCGGCGGGGTTCTGCCGGATGCCGACGTGGGGCCGCTGGACATGGGTGGCAGCAGCACCACGGTGATGATGGCGCATTACGAAGCCAGCGATTTCCATGTCCGAAACGGCGCGTCGGTCCGCATGGTCGTCGATGTCGGAGCCTGGGACAACAGCGTCTGGATCAACGCGCCGGGGCAGTCGGGAATTCCCGGCAATCCGCACTATGCCGATCTCGCGCCGCTCTGGGCCAGGGGCGACTATGTGCCGATGCTTTTCAGCGCCGATGCGGTGGACAAGGCGACCGAAACCAGAATCGATCTGCACCCGGCCTGAGACCGGCCCGTCACGCCGGTTTCGGGTTCAACCCGCACCACTGGGCGATGAACAATGCCAGCACGACCGTCAGATCGCGCACGGACGCGAGGTCCACGCGTTCGTCGAACCCGTGGATATTCTCGGCGCGCGGGCCGATGCAGAAAGCGGGGACACCGTAGTAAAGCCCGTAGAACCGCGTATCGGTCAGCGCGGTCATCTTGTTTTCACGCAGTTTTTCGCCCGGACCGAACACCTGTTCATAGGCGCTCTGCATGACCGCGAGCGCCGGATCGGCGTCCTCGCCCAGCACATAGCCTTCGGCCTGAAAGCCGTTCCAGATCACCTCCGGCGGGTTGTTGGACAGGAACGGGTGATCGCGCGAAGCCCTCGCCACGCAGGCCGCGATCTCGGCCTTGGCGGTTTCGAGATCCTGCCCCGGCAACACGCCCATCCGGCAATCCACGTCGCACCAGGCCGGCACGCTCGACGCCCAGTCGCCGCCACTGATCTTGCCGGCGTTGAAATTCAGCGGGTGCGGAACGTCTCCATACTCCGGATGCCCGGCGGCGCGGGCGTTCCAGTCGGCTTCCAGGTCCTGCAAGGCGCGGATCACGTCGTAGCTGGCCATGATCGCGTTGGACCCATCGCCCGCCACGGCCACATGCACCGGCCGTCCCCGCACCCGCAGCCGGAACCAGAGCACGCCGATCTGGGCGCGGTTGATCTGGAATCCCGACGGTTCCGGCAGCACCGCCACATCGGCGCGATACCCCCGCTGAAGGGTCGACAATGCGCCGAGACCGGTGCTTTCCTCTTCGATCACCGACTGGAAATGCACCGTCGCGGCGGGTTCGAACCCGGCGCGCCCCAGCGCATCCAGCGCGAACAGCGCCGCCACCGTGCCGGATTTCATGTCGCCCGCGCCGCGCCCGTGCATCCAGCCGTCCCGGATCACCGGCTCAAACGGCGGGTCCGTCCACATCTCTGCCGGTCCCGGCGGCACCACGTCCAGATGCCCTTGCAGGATCAGCGACCGCCCCCTGGTTTCGGTGGGATAAAAGCTGCCCACCACGCTGCGGGCACGCGAGAAATCCCCGTCGATCGGGCCGAATCCCGGCAGATGCTCCAGATCCGACAGATCGATCGTCCAGTCGTCCACCTTGTAGCCGCGCCCGCGCAGGGCGGCGGCGATGAAGTCCTGCGCCGGACCTTCCTGGAAACGGACGCTGGGAATGCGCACGAAATCGGCCAGAAACGCGACCTGATCATCAAAACCCGCCTGCACCGCCGCGGTGATCTTTTCCACGGTCCGGGAACTGGGTTTGTGAAGAGAGTCCTTGGCGGTGCGGGTCATCCGGGACATTCCTTGTCTGGTATGGCCCGCGCACTCTGCAAAGCGCGTCAAGTGGCGTCAATCGCTGATCGGCGGCGGATATTTTCGACCGATCTTGCACCATTGGGCGGGGCCGCTGCTATCTCCACCTTGTCAGGATCAGCGAGACGGGGATGAACAGGCCGTAGATGAACATCCCGGCGGCGATGGCGGTGAAAACGGCCTGGACCCCGAGATCGGTGACCTGGGTCAGCAACAGCGTGCCACCGAAAGCGACCGCCATCCGGACCACCCCGCCGAGGAACGGCCACATCATCCGGCCCGCGCCCTGGCTGGCAAAGTAGAGCGCAAGCCCGACGGCGAAGAACCCATAGAACGGCGCGACGATGCGGAAGTACGACCGGCCCGCGGCCAGCGCGGCGGCGTCTTCGGGCGCGAGGAACATCCGCAGCCACAGGTCCGGCGCCAGCGCGACGATCAGGCCGATCGCGCCGACAATCCCCGCCGCGGCCAGCGACCCTGTCCAGGCCACGGCCAGGGCGCGCCGGGTCTGGCCCGCGCCG
Organism: Sedimentitalea xiamensis; assembly: GCF_030164465.1. Classification (GTDB taxonomy): domain Bacteria; phylum Pseudomonadota; class Alphaproteobacteria; order Rhodobacterales; family Rhodobacteraceae; genus Sedimentitalea; species Sedimentitalea xiamensis. Next base: position 21,821 of record NZ_JASNJE010000022.1, on the reverse strand, counting down.
ATATTGGCCCCCACCATCGCGGTCATCGCCGCGCCGATGCCGAAGACGACGGGAATCATCAGAAATTCCAGCCGGGCGCCAAGCCCGTAGCCCGCCAGAGCGTCCTGGCCATGGCGGCCCACCGCGCCGACCATCAGCACGATCGTCAGGATCGTCAGGACCGAATTGGCCGACGCCACAAGACCGACATGGAGAATGTCTGTGAACATCCGGGCGCGCAGCCGGACGCGGGTCACGACAAGCCCCGCCCGGCCCGACAACAGATAGGCCAGCGCCAGAACCGCCCCGAAACCATGCGCCACCACCGTGCCAAGCGCCAGACCGCCCATCCCGAGCGCCGGCAGCCGCCCCCAGCCAAGCGCCATCGCTCCGGCCATGGGGATGGCCACAAGGGACACGCACAACAGCACCGAAGAGGCGAACATCATGCCGCCGCTGCCGCGAATGATGCTGAGGGTCGAATGACAGAGCCAGATCGCGATGCAGCCGGGAAAGAAGACGCCGGCATAGGCCAGCGCGGACTCGGCGGCCGGGCCCGATCCGCCCAGCAGTTCGAAGATGCCGCGCGCCCAGAGGCCCATCAACAGGAACGACCCGAGCGCCATCAACCCGGCGATGATCCAGGCGGCCAGCATTATTCCGCCGGTGCGTGCCAGATCGTTCGCCCCGAGCGCACGGGCCACCGAGGATGAGATCGCCCCGCCCATGGCCCCGGCGGCCAGCATCTGCGTCAGCATGACCAGCGGGAACACCAGCGCCAGACCCGCCAGCGCCTGCACCCCCAGGCGGGCGGCGAACACGCCTTCGGCGATGGTCATCAGCGCCTGCACGACCATGGCGAGCACGTTGGGCGCCGCCAGCCTTGCCAGGGTCGGACCGATCGGTCCCTCGAGCATGGGGCGGGTCCGGGCCTCGCGGGCCGCCGCGGCCATCCGGATCCGGTCTGGGGCAAGGGCCGCGGTCATGGCTCAGGCCTTCGCGTCGGCAAGGGCGAACAGGAAGCAGGTGGTCGATCCGTGCGCATAAAGCTTTCCGTCGCGCAACCCGACCAGCCGGCCTTCGGCGGTCGCCATGCGCTGACCGCGATGGATCACGCTGCCTTCCGCCCGCAGCGGTCCGCCGTCGGGCAGGATCGCGCGCGTATAGTTGATCTTCAGCTCGGCGGTGGTGAACCCCCACCCCGCGTCCAGCGTGGTGTGGACCGCCATGCCCATCGAGGAATCCAGCGCCGTCGCCGCGAATCCGCCATGGACAAAGCCCATCGGGTTCAACAGGAAATCGCCCGGCTCGCAATCGAACGCCACTTCGCCAACAGCCAGTTCGCAGGGCGGCGACATGCCCATGGTCGCCAGGATAGACGGCGGCGCGCCGATCTGGCCCGCCACCAGCGCCTGCATGTAGTCCAGCCCGGACAGCCGCATCGCGGCGGCGGGATCGAAGGTCGCGGTGATGTAATCATAGCTGCGCGTGTGTTTGGTCATGGCTTCCGGTCCTTCTGCGGTTTCCGTTCTCACGGCTTTCATGTATTGAGTTCTATTATGGAACGCACTATCACTAAGTTCTATTTTGGAACCTGTCAACTCCGGAGTATGATGCCCCCATGAAATGGGATGAACTGAAACATGAAGACTGCCCCGTCGCCCGTGGGCTTTCGGTGATCGGCGATCGCTGGACCATGCTCGTGCTGCGTGACTGTTTCCTGGGAATCAGGCGATTCGATCAGATCCAGGCCCGTCTCGGCATCACCCGGCATGTGCTGGCGGACCGTCTGCGCAAGCTCGAAGCCGAAAACGTCCTGCGCCGCGAACAGTATCAGGACAGGCCGGCGCGGTTCGAATACCGGCTGACCGACAAGGGCAAGGCGCTGTATCCGGTGCTGGTGTCCCTGATCGCCTGGTCCGAACAGAACGTGCCCGCGGAAGGCGAATCCGGCATTTCCCTGCTGTCGCGCGAAACCGGCGAGAAACTGCGCCCGGTTCTGACCGACGCGGCGACCGGCAAGCCCATCACCCATCGCAGCGTGACCGTCCGCGTGAAGGGCGGCTGAGGCTTCAGTCTGCGGTGGCCGCCCGCGGGCGGTTGCGCGCGGCTTCGTCCCCGGTGGCGGTATAGTGCAGGCGATAGGACCCGGACCTGATCGCCGCCGCCGCGCCATGGTCCCGTAAGCGTTCGGGCGTCAGGTGTTCCGCCGCGCAGAGGTCCAGCGCGGCGGCGTCATAGCCGGTGGTGAACACCAGCCAGGGCATGGGGTCGTCGGCTCCGCGCAGCGACTGTTCCCGTGTCATCGGCGGCCGGGGTCCCGGTTGCAGCAGATGCGCGCCGACCATGCCCCGCCGCGCGGCCATGGCCGGCAGGACGCTGCGCGACAGCCATTGCGTCATTCGGGCCTCTGCACCTTCCTCCGGGGCAAAACGCAGCACGGCAGCCGCCGACCCGAAGCCGAAACCGCAACTTGCGGTTATGCGGCAAAATCCGCGGGTCATGCCCCGAAACCGCGGCATCATCCTTTGCGTCCAGGCGGTCGGGTTGTTCAGCCTGTCCAGATAGCCGGCCGACTCCGCGACCCCGGTATCGGTGACGTCGTAGATCACGAAGTAACGGGGGCCGCCGCCGGTAGACACCCAGCGCGTGGCGCGCAGGAAACCGGGAACGCTCAGGCGCTCGTGGAAATGTTCGACGCTGTGCCAGTCGTCGTGGTCGGCCACATCGCCCTGGATATCGTAGAACAACACCATCGCGGCATCGCTGAGCAGAGCCATGTCAGTTCCTCCAGGAGGTCCGGACATCGCCGGACCCGACGGTCAAAGACTGCGTCCCGGCCACGCCGGATCCGCGACCATCTCGCACAGAAGCCGCACCGCGTGGCCATAGCCGCGCGCCCCTGCCCCGGCCATCACCACGGTCGCGACGCCCGACACCAGCGACGTGTGATACATCGGTTCGCGCTTGTGGATATTGGAGATATGATACTCGATCATCGGGAACGGATACATCTTGAGCGCGTCCATGACCGCCATCGAATAGAAGGTGAAGGCCGCCGGGTTGATCAGTAATGCGCAGGACTCGTCGATGGCCTCGTGAATCCAGTCGATCATCTGACGTTCCGAATTGGTCTGGCGGAACACCAGCGGCCTGTCTCCTGCCGCGTCCATGCACAGCGTCTCGATCTCCGCCAGGGTCGTGTGGCCGTAAATGTGCGGTTCGCGCAGACCCAGACGATTCAGGTTCGGTCCGTTCAGGACATGGATTGGTCTGGTCATGGGGCGGTTTTCCTATGTAGCCGGACAAGCGTGGCGGGGCCAAGGGTGGATCGGAACGTGGCCACCGGGCAGGGAAACCCCTGCGTTCGGCCCTGGCTTCCTTCCCGACGCCACAACTCGTGAAATAGTTGCCGGATCCGAATTCCGTCAAGGATTTCCGAGACGCCCCCGACCGGCGCGCGGAATGAATATGCGGGCCACGGGCAATGGTTCATCGCCTGCGGGCAGGCCAGGCCGATCCCTTGTCCCATCCAGACCGCCTGAGATCGGCCGAAGGACGTTGGCCTCGCGCCGGCCAGCCGCCTCTCACCTCAGATGCGCGTCGAAGAAGGCCAGCGTCCTGTCCCAGGCCAGGGTCGCCGCCGCCGCGTCGTAGCGGGGCGTCGTGTCGTTATGGAACCCATGGTTCGCGTCCGGATAGAAATGAACGCTGAATTCCTTGCCATTCGCTTCCAGCGCGGCGCCATAGGCTTCCCAGCCTGCATTGATACGCTCGTCCAGTCCCGCGTAATGGATCAGCAGCGGCGCCTGGATCTGCGGCACGTCCTCGGCCGGGGGCTGGCGGCCGTAGAATGGCACGGAGGCGGCGAGGTCGGGATAGGCCACCGCCAGCGCGTTGCAGACCGCGCCGCCATAGCAGAACCCGACGCAGCCGACGCGGCCGGTGCTGTCCTCGTGATCGCGCAGGAACTCGAAGGCGGCGAAGAAATCCTCCATCAGCCTGGACGGATCGAGCTGCCGCTGCATGTCGCGGCCCTGGTCGTCGTTGCCGGGATACCCGCCCAGCGAACTGAGCCCGTCCGGACCGAGCGCGAGATAGCCCGCCTTGGCGGCGCGCCGGACGACATCCTCGATATAGGGGTTCAGCCCGCGGTTCTCGTGGATGACGAGCACTGCGGGCAGCGGGCCCCCGGCCCCGGCGGGCCGCGCCATCAGCCCCTTCACGGTGCCGTGGCCATCGGGGCTTTCGTATTCGACCGTCCCGGTCACGATCTCGGGGTCGTCCGGCGCGACCTGCTGCGCCCAGGCGTAATTCGGCTGCAACTGATCGAGAATCATCGCTCCGGTCACGCCGACCGCGGCATATCGGCCCGCCTGGGTGATGAAGTCGCGCTTGGATATCTCGCCGTGGACATAGCCGTCAAAGATTTCGAGGATTCTCGGGTCGAAATCCCGCGCGCGTTTGCGCGTCGTATGGGTCATCTGGTCTTCCTCCGCTGGTGGGACGCCCCGAAACCGGGGCGCGAAACAAGGTCAGGCGGTTGCCGGGCGATGCCGGTTCCACCAATACCACATGCGCCATCCTTCCAGCGCGGCAAGCGGCGCGAAATGCAGGACCGCGACAAGGGGATGGCCCCAGTCGTGCAGGCTGGCCCAATGCACCAGCGTCAGGACGGCCGCCGCGTAGGTCCAGCGTTGCAGCGATTTCCACTGCGGCCCGAGCCGGCGCATCGCCCAGTCGGCCGAGGTGGCCGCCAGAGGGATGAAGATGAGGAACGCCAACCAGCCCGTCCAGATGTAAAGACGCGGCAGTTCCGATACCACCCTGTCCAGAGACGCCTTGTCGGCAAGATAGAACGCCGAGTGAACGGCCGCATAGGCAAAGGCGGCGACCCCGAAATAGCGGCGGTTCTTCTTCAGCCAGCGGGTGACGTCGCTGCCCCTGAAGATCATCGCAAGCGGCGTGATCGCCAGCGTCAGGATCAGGAGCCTGGCCGCCCATTCGCCGCTCGGGTGAACGAGAATGTGCAGGATCCTTTCGTTCGAGGAGGTCGCGGCCTGATAGGCCCAGAAGGCCGGAAACAGGCTGAGAAGTCCCCAGAGGGGATAGGGATGATATCTTTTGAACATGGTCCGTCTCCGGCAGGTTTACGGCGCTCCCGGACGGGATCGCCGGCAAGGCGCGGGCGGCCCCGAAACGCCGCCCGCGCCCTGGCGCATCAGCCGCGGCGGCCGCGCTTGAGCGTCAGCGCGCCGTCATCGTCGCGGTCCATCCGCTCGACGATGTCGCCAAACCGGCTGTCCATCTCGGCGGCGCTGATCACGCCGTCGCCATCGGCGTCGAGATCCTGGAAGGCGTCCACCATCCGCGACCGGGTGAACTCGCGGTAAAGCGTGTCGAATTCCTCGATCGACAGCGCGCCGTCGCCGGAGGTGTCGGCCTCGCCGACCTTGGCGGCGCGGAAGGTGTCGATTTCCACCTGGGTGACGGATCCGTCGCCATCGGCGTCAACCTGCATGAAGAGCGTGCGGAACATTTCCGGGCCGCCCCTGTGGTGGCCACCATGGCCGCCGCGGCCATGCCCACGGTCGCCATGGCGGAAATCGGCCCGATGCTCCGATTTCGGCTGCGAATCGGGCTTGTTCATCGTTTCTTGCGCCCCGGCAATCATGACGCCGCCGGCGACGAGAGCGGTTGCGAGAAAAGCGGTGGTCAGCAGTTTGCGGGAAGTCATTTCAGGTTCCTTTCGGTTATCATCATGCAGGGCGACCCGCCCCGATGACAGGGATGTAGCAATCCTTTGCCCGAAAGGTTTGTCGGTGCGACACCGGTTTTGTCGCCACCTGTCGCAACCCGCGGGGCTGACACAATTTGCGACAAACTTTTCCACCCGGTGCCGCCCGGCATCTGGTCATGTGGTCACGCAGACCATTAGATGACATGCGGCAAGGCCGTTTTCCGCAGGAGCAACCGGTGTCCGATACCACAGAATTCCAGATCCTGATCGTCGATGACGCCCGTGACATCCGCGAGCCGCTCGGCCAGTATCTTCGCAAGCAGGGCCTGCGCACCCAGCTTGCCACCGGCGCGGCCGAGGCGCGGCGCATTCTGGACGAAGCGGTGATCCATCTGGTCGTGCTCGACATCATGATGCCGGGCGAGGACGGGCTGAGCCTGTGCCGCGCGCTGGTCGCGCGGGGCGGGCCGCCGGTGATCCTGCTGACCGCGATGGCGGATGAAACCGACCGGATCGTTGGGCTGGAACTTGGCGCCGACGACTATATCGTCAAGCCGTTCAATCCGCGCGAACTCCTCGCCCGCATCCGCGCGGTTCTGCGCCGGGTGCCGCCGCCGGAGCTTCCGGTGCCGACCGGACGCCGCCGCTTCGCCGGCTGGGAACACGACGCGGCGGCGCACAGCCTGTCCTCCGGCAGCGGCGAAACCGTCGGCCTCACCTCGGGGGAAAGCCGCCTGCTGGGCGTGCTGCTGGATCATCCCCGCACCGTGCTGAGCCGGGCGCGGCTTCTGGACCTGACCGCGGGGCGCGATGCCAAGGCCTATGACCGGGCCGTCGACAACACGATCAGCCGTCTGCGGCGCAAGATCGAGAAAGACCCCGGCTCCCCGCGCCTGATCGTCACCGAATGGGGCGGCGGCTACATGCTTGCAGCCGATGTGGAACAGCTGTGACCGGGCTGCGCCGATACCTGCCGTCTAGCCTCGCCGGGCAATTCGTGCTGCTGCTTGGCGTTGCGCTGGTGGCGGCGAATCTCGTGGCGTTGGGCCTCCTGTCCTTTGAACGCGACCGGCTCGACCGGGCCGCCCGCGAAGGCCGCGAGATCGAACGGATCGTGTCGCTGCTCCCGGCCATCGAAGCCGCCGATCCGGCCCGCCGAAAGGCGATCGCCAGGGAGGCCTCGACCCGCTTTTCCCGCGTCTCGGTCGAATCGTCCCCGATCGTGAAGGACATACCCTCCGCTCCGCGGTCGCGCGGGCTGACGCAACGGCTGTCCGAGGAATTTCCCGGCCGGACGGTGCGGGGGGCCATCTTTGTCCGGGGTGTGACCGGACGGCCGGACCGGCATGAAGGCGGCGAAACCATCGCGGTTTCGGTCTTGCTGGCCGGGCCGGAGACCGCCACGAGGGCGCCGCAATGGCTGAACGTGGTCGCGCGCGGCAACCGGCGGCCCCCGCCAGGCGTCCGGGAAGAGGTGTTCTTCATGGTGCTCGGCCTGTCGCTGGTTTCGGTCCTGGGGGTCGGCGTCCTTTTCGTGCGCCGGCTGACCCGTCCGCTCGGCCAGCTGGCCGCCGCCGCCGCCGCCGCCGGGCGCGGCGACCGCAGCGCACGGGTTCCCGAAGACGGTGCGCGCGAAATGCGCGCCGCCGCCGCCGCTTTCAACGACATGCAGACCCGGATCGGCCGGTTCGACGCGGAACGGATGCGGGTGCTCGCCGCCGTCGGCCACGACCTGCGCACGCCGATCACCTCGCTGCGGATCCGCGCCGAACTGCTGGACGCGGCCGAGGCGGAACCGATCGTCCGCACCCTGGACGAGATGACGGTGATGGCTGACGGGCTGATCGCCTATGCCAAGGGCGCGGGCGACGCCGAGGAAATGCAGCCGGTCGATCTTGCGGCGCTGCTGGGGCCGCTCTGCGAAGATCGCGGCGCGACGCTGCGGACCGACGCCGGGGCCACGGTGTCGGCGCGGCCCGTCGCCCTGAAACGGGCCATCGGGAATCTCGTCGACAACGCGATCCGCTATGGCGGGCAGGCCACGGTAACGCTGGGCCGCGAGGCCGGCGCGGCGGTGATCCGGATCGAGGATTCCGGCCCCGGCATCCCGCCCGAACGGCTGAAGTCGGTGTTCGACCCTTTCGTCCGGGGCGAGGACAGCCGCAATCCGGAAACCGGAGGCGCCGGGCTTGGCCTGTCCATCGCCCAGGCCATCGTCAGCGCCCATGGCGGTCAGATCGCGTTGACGAATCGCGACACGGGCGGGTTGTGCGCCATCGTGACGCTGCCGGTGCCGGCCCTGACGGACCCCTGACCGGCAATGACGCAAGGGACGGCCGCTCCGGTTGCAGCCGGTGGGATCGGGGCGAAGTTCGGGGTTGCTATTTCCGATAATAATAGTAAGAAATACGGAAACGACCAGCCAGAGAGCCATTTGCCGCCAAAACGGAGTGTCCATGCGCCTGCTGACCGCCACGACCGCATCCTGCATCCTGACCGCGACCATGACCCTGGCCGCCGAGCCGCGCGAGGTGCTGGACACCTACGCGGATATCGCGGAAGCCGGTTATGCGGACAGTCTGACAGCCGCCCACCGCCTTCAGGATGCGGTCGCGGCCTTCCTTCAGGAACCGTCTCCGGAGGGGCTGGACGCCGCCCGCGCGGCCTGGCGCGACGCCCGTGTCCCCTATATGCAGACCGAGGTCTTCCGCTTCGGCAACGCCATCGTCGATGACTGGGAAGGCCGGGTGAACGCCTGGCCGCTGGACGAGGGCCTGATCGACTATGTGGACCCGAGCTATGGCGGCGCAACGGATGCGAATGATTACGCGGCGCTGAATGTCGTTGCCAACCCGGTCTTCACATTGTCGGGCCGGAAAATCGACGCCACGGAAATCACCCCGGCCCTATTGCGCGACGTCCTGCAGGAAGCGGACGGGGTCGAGGCCAATGTCGCGACAGGATATCACGCGATCGAATTCCTGCTCTGGGGCCAGGACCTGAACGGAACCGCCGCCGGCGCCGGCGACCGCCCGTGGACGGATTTTTCCACCGGCGAGGCTTGCACGAACGGCAATTGCGACCGGCGGGCCGCCTATCTGCGCGTCGCGACCGGACTCCTGATAGAGGATCTGGGCTACATGGCCAGCGCCTGGGCCAGTGACGGAGCGGCGCGGGAAACGCTGCTGGGCGACGAGACAAAGGGCATATCGGCCATTCTCACCGGCATGGGGTCGCTGTCCTACGGCGAACTGGCGGGGGAACGGATGAAGCTGGGCGTGTTGCTGAACGATCCGGAGGAAGAACACGACTGCTTTTCCGACAACACCCATGCCAGCCATTACTACGACGGTCTGGGCATCCGCAACGTCTATGCCGGCCGCTACACCCGCCCGGACGGCACGGTCGTGTCCGGCCCGTCGCTGTCGGACCTGGTTGCCGCGGCCGATCCCGAAACCGACGCCCGGCTGCGCGCCGAACTCGACGCGTCCGTGGCGGCGCTGGAGGCGATCCGCAACGCGGCGGACCAGGGCATGGCCTATGACATGATGCTGGGCCGCGGCAACGCCGAAGGCGAAGCGCTGATCATGGGCGCGGTGGAGGCGCTGGTCACGCAGACCCGGTCGATCGAACGCGCCGTCGCGGCGCTGGATCTCGGCGGGATCGCGGTCGAAGGATCGGACAGTCTCGACGACCCGAACGCGGTGTTCCAATGATCCGCCGTCCCGGCTGCTGCTCCGCGAGGAAGGCGCAATGATCGTTTGCCATTGCAACACCATCACCGATCACGAGATCCGCGCGGCGGTCGAATGGATGCGCGCCGCCGACCAGCAGACGGTCATCACCCCCGGCAAGATCTACCGCGCTCTTGGCAAGCGGGCGGATTGCGGCGGATGCCTCCAGCTATTCCTTGACACCATGCAGTCAAGCCCTAGCCTGAAGGTCCCCATGCAACTGCGCGGCCTGCGCCGTCGATCTACACAGGACAAATCCAATGAAGGGCGATACCAAGGTTATTGAATATCTCAACAGTGCGTTGCGGAGCGAACTGACTGCCGTCAGCCAGTACTGGCTGCATTACCGGCTTCAGGAAGACTGGGGTTTCGGCAAGATCGCCGCGAAATCCCGGGCCGAAAGCATCGAAGAGATGCACCATGCGGACAAGCTGATCGAACGGATCATCTTTCTGGAAGGGCACCCCAACCTGCAAAAGCTGGATTCGCTGCGCATTGGCCAGACCCTGCGCGAAACGCTCGACTGCGATCTCGCCGCCGAACATGACGCGCGCAATCTCTATATCGAAGCGCGCAACCATTGCGACAAGGTCGAGGACTATGTCAGCAAGAGCCTGTTCGAGGAACTGATCGCGGACGAGGAAGGTCATATCGACTTCCTGGAAACCCAGATCGAACTTTTCGACACCCTGGGCGAAAGCGGCTATGGCCTGCTGAACGCCTCTTCGGCCGATCAGGCCGACTAGGACGCACCAAGAGACCGGCATGGCAGGACATCCGCGACCCATGGCCGGCCTGATCGCGGCTCTCGGCCTGGCCGGTCTTGCGCTGCCGGGACATGCGGGCGGGAAGGTCGACCTGACCCGGCCGCATCTGGAAGTGGTTGCCCGCACCGCCGCCGAATCCGGCCGCATCGCCGCGGTGACCGCCCCGGCCGCGGATTTTTCCGCGCCCGAGCCGTTCGAGGCGAATGCCGGCGGGGCGGCAACGGTGCGGGCGCGCGACAATACCGATGCCTTCTCGCAACCCTCCGCCAACATGCCTTTCGAACGCGAATTGGATTTCAAGGTCGGCAACGGTCTCTTCCGCAAGCTCTGGGTGTCATCGCCCTCCTCGACGCTGGTGTCGGACGGGCTCGGGCCGCTGTTCAACGCGCGCGGCTGCCAGAACTGCCACCTGAAGGACGGGCGCGGCCATCCGCCGGAAAGCCCGGATGACGATGCGGTTTCGATGTTCCTGAGGATCTCTGTTCCCGCCACGGCGGCCGCCGGAACGACCGAAATCGAAGCCTTCCTGCTCAGTCTCGGCGATGAAACGCCAAGGACGGCGCCGGACCCGGTCTATGGCGGGCAGTTGCAGGATTTCGCGATTCAGGGACACGATGCCGAATACCGGCTGGACATCGCCTACGAAGAGATCGAGGTACCGCTGTCTGGCGGCGAAACGGCGTCGCTCCGGAAACCCCGCTATCGGGCGGCCGACCTGGGCTATGGGCCATTGGGTCCGGACGCCATGCTCAGCCCGCGCGTCGCGCCGCAGATGATTGGCCTCGGCCTGCTGGAAGCCATCGACGCGCAGGACATCCTGGCCCGCGAAGACCCCGCCGACGCCGATGGCGACGGCGTTTCCGGCCGGGCGCAGATCGTCTGGTCCTTCGAACACGCGCGCCCGATGCTTGGGCGCTTCGGCCTCAAGGCAGGGTCGCCGACGATCCGCGAACAATCCGCCAGCGCCTTTGCCGGGGATATCGGGATCTCGTCGCCGGTCTTCGGGGCCGGCTGGGGCGATTGCACCGAATTCCAGACCACCTGCCGGACCGCCCCGGACGGCAGCAGCGGCACCCCCGAGAACACCGAGATCGGCGCCGAAGGGCTGGATCTGGTCACGTTCTACGCGCGCAACCTCGCGGTGCCGGAACGGCGGGACGTGGGCGACACGCAGGTTCTGCGCGGCAAGGAGATATTCTACGGCGTCGGCTGCCCCGCCTGCCACACGCCGAAATACGTCACCAGCAGGCTGGCCGATCAGCCCGAGCAGAGCTTTCAGCTGATCTGGCCCTATACCGACCTCCTGCTGCACGACATGGGGCCGGGCCTGGCCGACAACCGGCCCGAGGGCCGGGCCGACGGGCGGGAATGGCGCACGCCCCCGCTGTGGGGCATCGGGCTGACCGAAACCGTGTCCGGGCACAGCTATTTCCTGCACGACGGGCGCGCCCGTTCGCTGCTCGAAGCCGTGCTCTGGCATGGCGGCGAAGCCCGGGCGCAGCGCGATGCCGTGGTGGACATGCCGCCCGAAGACCGCGCCGCGCTGATACGCTACCTGGAGTCCCTATGAAGCGGCTTGCAATTTTTCTCGCCATGCTGACCGCCGCGCCCGCCGCCGCCCAGGTCGATGCGGTGATCGACGATCACATCCTGCCGGGCTACGCGGCCTTTTCCGAAACCGCCGCCGGGTTGCGCGACACCGCCGTCCGCGACTGCGGTTCCGATGCGCTGCGCCCGGCCTGGAACGAAACCTTCGATGCCTGGCTTGGCGTCAGCCACCTGACTTTCGGCCCGGTGGAACAGGACGGCCGGTCCGTCGCCGTCGCCTTCTGGCCCGATGAACGCGGCGCAACGCCCAGGGCGCTGACGGCGCTGATCGGCGATCAGGACCGGATCATCGACGATCCGCAGGGGGCAGCGGAGCTTTCGGTGGCGGCGCGCGGACTTCATGCGCTGGAATACCTGCTTTATGATGACCGCTTCGCCGGGTCCGGTGCCTATGGGTGCGCCCTGATGCGCGCCCTGACCGCCGATCTCGCGGCCTTGGCGGAACAGATCGACGACGCTTGGCGCAGCGGCTATGCCCGGACCCTGCGAACCGCCGGAGCGCCGGACAACACGGTCTACCTTGGCGAACGGGAAGCCCGGCAGGCGCTGTTCACCGCCCTGACGACCGGGCTGGAATTCACCGCGGACCAGCGGCTCGGCCGCCCGATGGGCACATTCGAGCGCCCGCGCCCGACCCGCGCCGAAAGCTGGCGTTCCGGGCGCAGCCAGCGCAACGTGATCCTGTCGCTTCAGGCGCTGTCCGGTCTGGCGCGCGAACTGACCGACGCCGCGACACCGCAAACCGACGCCGCCTTCGCGCGGGCGATCGGGCTGGCCGAAAGGCTCGGCGACCCGGCGCTGGCCGGGGTGGCGGAACCGTCCGGCCGGCTGCGGGTCGAGGTCGTGCAACAGGCGGTGCGCGCCGCGCGCGACGCCGTCCTGGAAGAGATCGGGCCGTCGCTCGGCGTCTCCGCCGGCTTCAATTCGGCGGACGGCGACTGACATGACCACCCGCCGCGGTTTCCTCGCATCCCTCGCCGCCGCCGCCGCGGCCCCCTCGCTGACCTGGGCGGATGCCGGGTCGCCCGAATTTCTCGCCGCCGCGAAAGAGCCGGACGGCGGCTTTGCCCTGTTCGGCCTGACCGCCCGGGGGCAGGTGACGTTTCGCATCCCCCTGCCCGCGCGCGGCCACGCCGGCGCCGGTCATCCGGTTCGTCCCGAGGCCGTCACCTTCGCCCGCCGGCCCGGCACCCATGCGCTGGTGATCGATTGCGTCCATGGCACGGTCATTCAGCGCCTGACCGCTCCCGGCGGTCATCATTTCAGCGGCCATGGCGCCTTTTCCGCCGATGGGCGAACCCTGTTCACCGCGGAAATCGACTCCGTCACCGGCCTGGGCGGGGTCGGGCTCTGGCGGCGCTCCGATGGCTATGACCGCGTCGGCGGCTTTGCCTCCGGCGGAATCGGCCCGCATGAACTGCTGCGTCTTCCCGGCCGCGACATCCTCGTGATCGCGAATGGCGGCATCGTCGAAGGGGGCGGCGACGGGCGCACGAAACTCAATCTCGACACCATGCGCCCGAACCTCAGCTACATGACCGCCGATGGCGAGTTGCTGGACCGTGTCGACCTGCCGCCGGAGCTGCGCGGCAATTCCATACGCCATATTGCCGCCCATCCGGACAGGCAGGTCGCCTTCGCCATGCAGTGGGAACACGATCGCGCCATCCGCCCGCCGCTGCTGGGCCTGCATCGGCCCGGAAGCGCGCCGCGCCTGTGTGCTGTGCCCGACGCGCTGGCCCCGCGCCTGGCGAACTACGCCGGCAGCGTGTCCTTCAGCGGCGATGGCGCACAGGTCGCGATCACCTGCCCGAAGGGCGGCAGCATCGCGATCTTCGACCGCTCCGGCGCCTTCATCGACCTGCTGGCGCGGGCCGATGTCTGCGGCATCGGCAGGATCGGCAGCGGCGGATTCCTGACCACCGACGGGCTTGGCGGCCTGATGGAACTGTCGTCGGGACGTCTTCGCCCGCTCGCCGCCTTTGACCGGGCATGGGACAACCACCTGATCGGCCTGCGTGGCGCCACGACCGCCTGACCCGCGCAGCGTTCGTTCCGCCGCCGCGACGGCGCGGGCCATGTCCTGAATCCGGATTGGGAAAATCAGGCGGCTTTCAGCGGTTTTGCCGCGCCTGTCCCGGCTTGCGGAGGCGGGATCAAGGCCCGATGCAGCGCCGTTATGGCAGCGGTCTTGTCATCTGCGGCCAGAACGAACTGCACATCGACATTGCGGGGCGTCTGATGCGCCGCGATCACCGACAGCCCGGCGGCGTCCATCGCCTCCAGGCCGCGCGACAGCGCCCTGGTGCCGGTCAGGTCGCGCCCGATGGCCGACACGATGCACAGGGTGCGCGCGCCGATGTCGGCGGACGGATAGACGCCTTCGAGGTCCCGCACCACCCGGCGCACGGTCTTCAGCGACGCCTCGACATAATGGGTGATCGTGTTGGCGTTCGACGTCTTTGACACGATCCGCACCTTGTGGCGGCCGAGCGCATCGAGGATGGCCCCGTCATACCCCTTGACCCCGACCATGTCCTGTTCGAACAGTTCCAGCGCCACGACATTCAGTCCGGTGACGATCTCGACGCCCGGAACCTCCGCCTCACGGTCGTCGATCAGGGTGCCCGGATCGTCGGATTCAAAGGCGTTGGTCACGCGCAGCACGATATCCGCCTGGCGCAGCACCTTGGCCGCCTTCGGGTGGATCGCCTCCATCCCGGTGTTGGACAGCTGGTCGGCCACGTCGTAATTGGTATGGCCCAGCTTGCGCACGGCGTCTTCGCCCACCAGCTTTGGATCGGCGGAAGACAGGTGGAATTCCTTGTGGATGATCGCTTCGGCGGCGCCGGTCTGCGCGGCGATATTGGCGAAGGTGACTTCGGAATAGCCGCGGTCGAATTCCCGCATCAGCCCGGCGCTGCACTGGGCATACCCCGTCACCACAGGCAGTTCGCAGGTCAGGTCGACCTGGTCCAGCCCGGCGGCGATGCGTTCGGCGAGCGTGTGTTCGCGTTCGTCGCGCCAGCCGCTGAGGTCGATGAACCGCGCCGCCAGCCCGGCGCGCTGCAACATCAGCGTGGTGACGAAACCGGAATGCGCCTCCCCCAGCCCGCTGAGCAGTTCCCGGATCACCAGCATGTGGCTGGACAGGCGGAAATGCCCGTAGGAGCACAGCCTTTGCAGGTCGAACAGGCAGGACCGCGCGCCTTCGATGCGCTCGCGGACGAATTCATCCGCCGCCGTCAGGTCTGCCGGATGCGCCAGCACCGCGCGATGCGCCTCGTTCATGGCGGCCCCGACACCGGTCAGGGCGTCGAGCCAGCCGTGGTCGTTGTCGTCATTGGCGAACAACGCATAGACGCCCGGCGCGCCGGATTTCTTGTGCTCCAGCAGCAGGTCGGTGATGCCGCCGAAGGCGGACACCACGAAAATGCGGCGATAGAGGTCCTCGCCCGCGCGTGCGCCGATGAACAGCGTGTCGCGGAGTTCGTTCAGACGGCTCATGGACGTGCCGCCGATCTTTTCGACAGTGTGTCTTGGAAGGGTCACGATCTCATTCCCCGGCAGTCTGCGCCGGGCCTCTGTTCCATAAGACTCAGGCGTCTTCCAACGCATAGGAGCCGTCTTCGCGATGCACCTCGGATCCGGTCACGGGCGGGTTGAACACGCAGGCCATGACCAGTTCCTCCTCGGCGCGCAGGATGTGGCGGTCATGGGCGTTGAGCGCATACATGACGCCCGGCTTGATCCGGTGCGTTTCGCCGGTCGCGAGGTCGGTGATCGACCCCTTGCCCTGCATGCAATAGACGCTTTCGAAGTGGTTCTTGTATTCGAACGTGTGCTCCGATCCGGCCTCAAGGAAGGTGACGTGAAAGGAAAATCCCATCTTGTCCTGCGCCAGCAGCATCCGGATGGAGGACCACCTGGCATCGCTGACGACGCGGTCGGGGTCGTTCTTGATGATTTCGTTGAGGTCTCTGACGATCATGTCGCTTACTCCGCTGCAAGTCGGCCGGAGGCGGCGGCATCGCGGGCCGCGTCCAGCAGGATGTTCAAACCTTTGCGAAAGGTCTTTTCGGGTGTCGTGAGCGGCGCGAGAACCTTGACCACCTGGTCGTCCGATCCCGAGGTCTCGATGATCAGGCCCTTGTGGAAGGCGCGCGCGCAGATGTCGCCCGCCATCTCGCCGGACCCGACATCGACCCCCTGCATCAGCCCGCGCCCCTTCAGGCGCGCGCCGGGGATCAGCGCCGCGAGATCCGCCATCGCCCGGCTCAGGGTTTCCGCCTTTTCGGCAAGTTCGCCCTGAAAGGCATCGTCGGACCAGAATTTCTCGATCGCCACGCGGGCGGTCACGAAGGCATGGGTATTGCCGCGAAACGTCCCGTTGTGTTCTGCCGGGCCGAAAACGTCGTGTTCCGGACGCACCAGCATCAGGGCCATCGGCAGGCCGAAACCGGACACGGATTTCGCCATCGTGACGATATCGGGCATGACGCCCATCTCTTCGAACGAAAAGAAGGTCCCGGTGCGTCCGCAACCGGCCTGGATGTCGTCGATGATCAGCAGCGCGCCGTGGCGTTTCGCCAGTTCGGCCACCCGTTTCACCCATTCCGGACGCGCGGCATTCAGCCCGCCTTCGCCCTGCACGGTTTCCAGGATGATCGCGGCCGGAGCGTCCAGCCCGCTGGATCGGTCCTCCAGCATCGCTTCGAGCAGGTCCGCCGTGTCGGTTTCCGGCCCCATGTATCCGTCAAAGGGCAGCCGCGTCACGCCTGACAATTCGGCATGTGCGCCGCCGCGGTGATACCCGTTGCCCGTCGCCGCAAGCGCCCCCATGGTCACACCGTGAAAGCCGTTGGTGAAGGCGACGATATTGCTGCGTCCCGTCACCTTGCGGGCCAGTTTCAGCGCCGCCTCGACGGCGTTGGCCCCGGTCGGGCCGGTGAACATGACCTTGTGGTCCATGTCGCGGGGTTTCAGGATATGCGTTTCGAACGCGTCAAGAAATTCGGCCTTGGTGTCGGTGTGCAGGTCCAGACCATGGGTCAGCCCGTCGTCGATCATATGCGCGATCAGGGCGGTCTTCATGTCCGGGTCGTTGTGACCGTAGTTCAGCGAGGAACAGCCGGCCAGGAAATCGATGAAGGTGTTGCCGCCGGTATCCGTGATCTCGGACCCGCGGGCGGTCTCGAACACCCGGTTGAACCCGCGGCAATAGCTGCGCGCTTCGGATTCGCGGCGTTCGAAAATAGCGGTTTGCGATGTCGTATCGCTCGACATGGGAACTCCTGTTGTCAGAATTGTCTGGAAAAGGAACGGGCGAAGCATCGCGCTCAGGCGGCTTTCTTCAACCGCTCCGGCAGGTCGATCGTGACCATGTGTTCGGTCGCGTGCCGGCCATCGAAATGGCCGTCGCGGGTGAAATGGGCGGTATGGCTCAGCGCCCCGCCGCGCGCGCGCGCCAGTTTGCGGAACATGCCCCAGGACGCGTCGTTATCCGACGTGATCGTCGTCTGAAGCTGTTCGATCCCCCGGCATTCGGCGCGGCCCAGCAGATGCTCGATCATCCTGACGCCAAGCCCGGTGCCGCGGGCCGCAGCCGATACCGCGACCTGCCAGACGAACAGGGTCGTCGGATCGTCGGGCAGGAAATAGGCCGACACCCAGCCGACCGCTTCACCCCGGCTTCCTGCAAGGACGCAGGTGTCGCGGAAATGGTCGCACTGAATGAGGTTGCAATACATCGAATTCTCGTCGAGCGGCTTGCAGTCGCGCACGAGTTCCCAGATCGCGGCCCCATCTTCGGGGCCGGGCCTGCGCAGGTCGAACTCTGGGATACAAGTCTTCCGGTCAGGCTGGGGCATGGACTGAACTTCTCCTATAAACTTCGAAAAGCTAAGTAACACATGATCGGGAGAAATCAACATGGAACCGAAAATATATATGTAAGACCGCCATAAAACATCCAGTCATGAAGCTTTGAGCGTCACGCCCCCGGTTTTTATTTCGATAATCTACGCATTTGGTTCGGCCGGCTTGCCGGCGCGGAAAGGTGATGTCATCATGGCGTCGACGCAACGAAAGACCGTCATGGACCGCATCGATTCCTGCCTGATCGCATTGCGCAGGATTCTGCGCGCCACGGAAATCTACGGCCGGGAACTGGCCCAGGCCGCCGGCCTGACGGCGGTGCAGTTCCGCGTGTTGCAGGTGGTGTCCGAACGCGCGGACTGCACCGCCAAGGATATCTCGCGGCAGATGGGCATTTCGCAGGCGACCGTCACCTCGCTGGTGGACAAGCTGGTCGGACAGGGCATGGTGTCGCGGCAGAAGTCGGATACCGACCGCCGCCAGACCCATATCGTGATGACCGGTCAGGGACGGGACGCGGTCGCCGCCGCGCCGGACGCCCTGCAACAGCAGTTTGCCCGCCGGTTCGAAGCCCTGTCCGATTGGGAGCAGTCCATGCTGGTCGCCTCGCTGGAACGGGTGGCCGCCATGCTTGGGGCCGAAGCTCTCGACGCCTCCCCCGTGCTCGACCTCGGCGATATCGCGCGCCCGGCGACCAGATCCTGACGCCGGGCGTCATTCCCGCGCCGGCGACCGCCCGTCGAACCGGGCCCGCGAGATCACCCGGCCCGCATCATCCACCGTCAACCGAAAGGTGCGCGTCCCATGGCGAAACGTCAGCCGGAACCGGCCCGCATCCGAATCGATGCCTGTCTCGCACAGGCTGGTGATCTCGCCCGCGCGCATCTTGTCGCGCACGGACGCTTCGTCCAGTCCGAAGGCGGATGCCAGCATGGACGCATCGACCTCGAATCCGCCGGGTGTGACAGTGACCGTTTCCATGCCGCCTAGCCCCGCAAACGGGTCGCGCCGAGGGCGGCACGGAGGTGAAGCCGGAAATCCATGAAACGTCTCCTTTTTCCAGAGCGCGTGGACCGCCGCGCCGGCCGAAACCGGTGCAGGACGTGAGGTGCAATCCCGCTCTCCCGCTCAATTGGTATTTACAATACCTATTACCCAGGTTTATCTTTCGCGCAAGCCCCGAACCGGATTCTTCTGCCATGCTGTCTCCCGCCCTTTCCGTCTCGCCCCGGCACACCGGGAATCAGGCCGCGCCCGATGAACGGTGATCGCCCAAACCCGCGGGATCTGGCCTCGCCCGCCTGCCTGGCGCGCGAGATCGATCCGGCCTATTTCGATCCGCTGGCCGTCGATCCCGAACAGGCGCGGGATGTGGCGCGCTGGCGCAAGGCGGAACGGCTGCGGCTTCTGTCCGACCGGTCCGCGCTGCCGGTCGCGACACGCAAGGCCGCGGCACAAGCGGTCGCGGCGCATCTCGATGCCGCGCTGGCCGAGCGGCTGGGCGGCCTCGACGGAGTCACGATCTCGGCCTGGTGGCCGATCAAGTCAGAGCTCGACCTACGGTTCTGGCTGGCAGGGCTTGCGGCGCGCGGGGCCAGGGCGGCCCTGCCGCGGGTGGCCCGCAAGGACAGCCCGCTGACCTTTCGCGCCTGGACGCCAGACACCCCGATGGTGCGCGAAGTCTGGAACATCCCGGTGCCTGCCGAAGGCCCGGACATCCTGCCCGATATCACCCTGTCCCCGGTCGTCGGCTGGGACCCGGCCGGCTATCGGCTGGGGTATGGCGGCGGGTATTTCGACCGGACGCTCGCGGCCATGTCGCCACGCCCGCTCGCCATCGGCGTCGGGCTGGAGAGCGCGCGCATTGCGACGATCTATCCGCAGCCGCATGATGTTCCGATGCAGCTGATCGTCACCGAAACCGGGATTCACCGACCAGAGACGAAATGATGGCGACCGCGCGGAACCAAACCGGACCAAGGCCGGTCGCGGCCTTTCTCAGCCTCGGATTCCGCCCTTTCTTTCTGATGGGGGCGATCTGGGCGGCGCTGGCGATGGCGATCTGGGTGCTGATGCTGACCGGCCGCGATATCCTTCCGACCGCCCTGGACCCGGTGTCCTGGCATGCGCATGCCTTCCTCTTCGGCTATCTCGGCGCGGTGCTCGCCGGCTTTCTCCTGACCGCCGTGCCGAACTGGACCGGGCGCGCGCCGCTGACCGGAGCGCCGCTGGCGGGACTGGCCGGACTCTGGCTGCTGGGACGGCTGGCCGTGGCGGTTTCCGCCACCCTGCCCTGGACCCTGGTCATGGGCGCGGATCTGGCGTTCTTCGTTGCTCTGATGGCGCTGCTGCTGCGCGAGATCGTCGCCGGGCGCAACTGGAAGAACCTGATGATCGTGGCGCTGGTCCTGGGAATGACCCTGGCCAATGCGCTGTTTCACCTCGACGCGGCGCGCGGCGGCTATCCGGCGGTCGGGGCGGGCCTGCGGCTCGGCCTGGCGGTGGCGGTGCTGCTGATCGCCCTGATCGGCGGACGCATCGTGCCCGCCTTCACCCGCAACTGGCTGATGAAGCGCCCGCACCACGGCCTGCCCGCCGCCGCCGGAAAGGCCGACGCGGCGGTGCTGCTTCTGACACTGCTGGCGCTCGGTCTCTGGGTCACGGGACCGGATCATGCCGCGACCGCCGCAGCCTGCGCCCTGGCCGCTGCCGCACAGTCCTGGCGGCTGTCCCGTTGGGCGGGCACGCAGACCCGCTCCGAAGCGCTGGTCTGGGTGCTGCATGCCGGATACGCCTTCGTCCCCCTGGGATTTCTAGCCGTCGCGGCGGGGATTCTTCTGCCGACGATCTCGCTGGCCGCGCAGCATGTCTGGATGGCCGGAGCTGTCGGGCTGATGACGCTTGCGGTCATGACCCGCGCCAGCCTCGGCCACGCCGGGCGTCCGCTGCAGGCCACCGGCGCAATCGCCACGCTGTATCTGGCCCTGATCCTGTCGGTTCTGGCCCGTTTCGCCGCCGGTCTGTTTCCGGCGCAGGGCTGGCTGCTGCATCTGGCCGCGGGCGCCTGGATCGTGGCCTTCGGCGGGTTTGCGCTGATCTACTGGCCGATCCTGACCCGGCCACGGCCGGGGCGCTGACATGGGCGGATGGGGTGAATACGCCGCCGCCTGGACGGTCTTTCTGCTGAGTCACGCGATTCCCGTGCGCCCGCCGGTCAAGCCCTGGCTGGTGGCGCGGCTCGGCGCCGCGGGATTCGGTATCGCCTATTCCGTGCTGTCCCTCGCGATCCTGATCTGGCTGATCGGCGCCGCGCAGCGCGCGCCCTTCGTCGAACTTTGGCCGCGCGCGGGCTGGCAGAACCATGTGACCCTCGCGGCGATGATCCTGGCCTGCCTCGTTCTCGCTCTGGCGCTGGCCCGGCCCAACCCGTTCTCCTTCGGCGGCGCGCATGACGACAGGTTCGATCCGGACAATCCGGGGATCGTCGGGCTGACCCGGCATCCGGTTCTGGCGGCGCTGGCGCTTTGGGCTCTGGGCCACCTGGTTCCCAACGGCGATCTGGCGCATGTGCTGATGTTCGGCGGCTTCGCCTGTTTCGCGCTGCTGGGGATGCGTCTCATCGACCGGCGCCGCCAGGGGACAATGGGCAGGGACACCTGGCGCGCGCTGCTGCCGCGACGCGGGCTGGCCGGACCGTTCTCCCTCAGGCGCGGGCTGGCGGGACTTCTCCTCGCGGGTCTTCTGGTGGCCCTGCATCCTTTCGTGATCGGTGTGCCCGCAGTCTGGTGAAACAATGACCCTGCATTTCACCCTTGATCTTTAGGAAATATACTTTACTCCTAGGAAAAACAGGTGAGGGCGTGACTCGCGATCCTCAAAGACAGCCACGGTTGTCCCGACGCTCCGCGTAAAATCCGGGCATGGGACATGTCAGACAAGAGGGAACCTATATCATGGCATTCAAGACGGATATTGAGATCGCGCGTGAAGCGGTCAAGGAGCCGATCCAGGCGATCGGGGCGAAGCTTGGGATATCGGACGCGGATCTGGTGCCTTACGGGCATGACAAGGCGAAGGTTTCGGCGGATTTCATCGCGCGGGCGGCGTCCAACCCGG
>NZ_JASNJE010000021.1 GCF_030164465.1 Sedimentitalea xiamensis | reverse complement strand
CAACATCCCCAAATTGCTCCCTCAATCCTTTGAGGAAGCTTCTGAAACGAAATATCAGGGGGGTCACTTTTGGACGCCGATTACCCCAATACAGGGGTCAAATTTGCATGCCGGTTCACAGGGCGCGCCTTGTCGATCACGCACCGTTTGGGCACTGGCGGACCCAGACCTTCATCGGGGCGCCGCGCCATGACCGCCTGGACGCACCATGGGTCATTGACGGGGCGATGAGTGCCGAGATATTCGCTCTCTACATCAAAACCCAACTGGGCCCGACGCTGCGCGAGGGCGACGTTGTCATTCTTGACAACCTGTCCAGTCACAAGGCCCCGGTCGCCGCCGAAGCTCTGCGCAGCATCGGCGCATGGTTCTTGTTCCTTCCCCCCTGCAGCCCCGATCTGAACCCAATCAAGCTGGCATTCTCAAAACTGAAAACCCTGATCCGGAAAGCTGCCGCGCGAACCTACGATCAACTATGGGCCGCAGTCGGGAAGGTCTGTGACCTCTTCTCAGACGAAGAATGCTACAACTACTTCAAGGCCGCCGGATATGAGGCCAATTGAGTGCGATACGCTCTAATTGAGTGCGAACCCTAGGCGGCTTACAATGAAGCGTTGAAGCGACGCGGATCACTTTCGATCTGGTTCGATCCTGAGATGAGGTGGTGGCCACCACCGACTGGAAGCCGTGGTCGCCATCCCGCGCATCCGCTATGTGCCATCCAAGCGCCTCTATCTCTTCGATCCGGCCTCCTGCCCAAAAGAACTGGAGGGGCTGATCGGCGGCAAGGTCAGGCACTCCCTCATCGCCGCGAGTTGGCCCGATATCCTGCGAAGCGTGGCGACCATGGCGTCAGGGGCCATGCCGCCGAGCCAGCTCCTGCGGAAGTTCGCGGCCTAACCGCCCCCCGACGGCATCACCGTGCCAAGGTGGGATCGCAACAATCCATATTGGGAGGCGGTCATGTCGGAGATTATCACGGTCGGACTGGATCTGGCGAAGAATGTGTTCCAGGTCCACGGTGCTGACAGCAAAGGCAGTGCGGACTTGCGCAAGAAGCTCAGAAGGGCTCAGGTGCTTGAGTTCTTCACCAAGTTGCCGCCCTGCCTCGTGGCGATGGAGGCCTGCGGCGGCGCGCATTTCCGGGGTCGGGAGTCGGGACCACCACATCAGGCTCATCCCACCCGCCTATGTGAAGCCCTTCATCAAGCGGCAAAAAAATGATGCGGCTGACGCAGACACTACCATCTTTTGCCCAGTCTTCCCCGGACTAGTAGGTTACAGGCATGTTGCCGCACTGGGCGGCCTTTAGCAACAATTAGCGGTCCGAGGAGGGCGTCTTGCGCCTTTTTTACACCGCGCCGGAGGCGTGCTCGCAGATTGACGGCCTCGACGATGAGATCAACATAGCAGGGTAACGCGCTTGTCTTCTTAGTCGAGTCTGGGGTTTCTGATCGAGAACACGTTCTCGCCCCGAAAGACGGAATCCCGGTTCCTGGCTGCGATCGCCTTTAGAAAATTGGCGCTGTTGGCGGTGCCAGGCAGCATCCAGTCATGCAGTTCGACAATCATCAGTGGGCAGCCGTCGATCCATTCGGTATTTTCCGCAAACAGATTGTCCTCGAAGCCTTCGATGTCGATCTTGGCGATGAACGGTGCGCAGTCGGGATTCTGCGCGATCAGCCGGGTCATCGACACCATGTCGATTCGACTTTCGGACCGGGATGGCGAGACGCGGAACGCATTGGGATTGGTCGCCTCGTCCAGGATCGACACATGCCCGCAGGTGGCGCCGACAGCCGCCTGGTGGAAGACCACGTTCGCGAACCTTGCGCAATTCCGTTTCGCAAGCCGGAGATTGCCGCTGTTCGGTTCGATGCAGATCACCCGGGCCTCGGGGAAGTCCTCGGCGAATTTCCGCGAGGCCAGTCCGATATTGCCCCCGCAGTCGATGATCAGGGGTGTCTTGCCCGCGTCCAGGATCGTTCTGTAGGCGGCATCGATATCTGCCTTTCGGATCAGCCCGTCGAGGGCGTATTCATCATAGGTGAAGATCTGATCTGCGGTGAAGGAATCGTAATAACCGCGCGAGGCGATGCCAAAAAATCTCCACCCGGTGAGATCGAAGAACCAGATCCACCCCTCTGGTTGGGGGTCAGACGCAGGTACCGGGACCGCATCAGGATCCCCTTGATCATCTTGAGCGGCTCTTTCTGCACGCCTTTCAGGTCGGTGGAATTCATTTTAGGCTTGTCCGGCAAGGAATCGGAAAGAATTGCGGGCAATGACGACTTCGGATCTGTTTCCAGGACTGCGCGGCGCCATGCCGGTTGCGGGGACTATTACCGCTGCGAGACCTCGCTGCAAGCGCCCGTTCCGATGTGCGCGTTGCAGCAGCGGCGAGATGGGACATCGGGTGCCGGGAAGACCTCTCGTGTTGACGGTTCGGAAGGAAAGCGCGAGCAATGGCACAGACCCCGGCAGGGGAAATCCGTGTGCAGGGGGAGACGGCGCATGAGCCGGTTGAGCTATTCCGCAGTCATCGCGACCCGCAATCGCCCCGAGGCGCTGGCCCTGAGCCTGCCCTTGATCCTGGGTCAGAGCCGCGCCCCGGCGCAGATGATCGTCGTCGATTCCTCGCCGGATACGGAGGCCAACCGGGCTATTATCACCTCGGCCGAGGCCGCGTTCGGCCGGACTGTCACCTATATCATCTCACCCCCAAGCTCGTCAGTCCAACGCAACATCGGGCTGGCGGAGGTCACCGAACCGGTGGTGTTGTTTCCCGATGACGATTCGCTGCTGCATCCCGGGGTGATGGAGGAGATCATGGCCACTTACGAGCGGGATGAGGGCGGGTTGATCGGCGGGGTCTGTGCGGCCGAGGCGGATACGGCCCCCGAGGGTGCTTTGGCGAGCGCGCGCTATGAGATGACGTTGGGCGACCGGATCCGCAAGCCCGTCGCAGCGACCCGGTTTCGCCTGGAACGCGCCCTGGTTCCAGAGCCTTTCCTCCGGGCCGGACGGCGTCTTGCGCGGAATCATCCGCGCCCGGACTGGATCGACGGGGAGCGCCATGTCGAGGTCGAATTCATGACCGGTTTCCGGATGTCGTTCCGGACCGAACTCATCCGCCGGCACGGTTTCGACGAGACCCTGGGCCGCTATGCACTATTCGAGGACACGGATGCGAGCTTCAAGATCCTCAAGTCCCATCTGTTGGTGGGTGCGCGCAGGGCGCAAATCTATCATTACAAGGCGCCGGCAAAACGGGATGGTGGGTTCAGCATGGGTGCGATGCAGATCCTGAACCGCGCCTATGTGCTCGCCCAGGATGCAGAGCGCGACGCCGCCATGCGGCGGCAGCTGCGCAGGTTCTCGCGCTACAAGATCGCCCAGTATGGCGCCGCCGCGACGTCCGGCGCGCAGTTCGCCAAGGATCGGTTGCGGGGCGCGCGCGCCGCCATGAACCATGTCGATGTACTGATGGGCTGTCCTTCCGACGCCGTGTCCGGGACCTATCTGGCGGCGCGCCGGGCACTGGGGCTCGATCCCTGATCGCGGACGCACTCAGGCCCGGCGCAGGGCCGGGAACAGCCAGGAAAGCAGGAAATGCTCGAATCCTCTCGGACGCCCGGCCAGGCCCCAGAGCAGGAGATGGGAGAGGGCGTAGAGCGCCGCGCCAGTGGCGACCTTCGCGCCGAGGCTCAGGGCCGGTGGCATCACGGAGGGGATCAGCACCGTCTGGTCGAGCCAGGTCACGCCGTCGGCCATCAGCAGGCTCCCGGCTGCTGCGCCACGGCGCGCGCAGCAGCCGGGAGACCGCAAGACCGGCGACCGGGGCGGCGATCACCAGGGAGAGGATGCCCTGCATCAGCGTCCCGGCGGCCCGACCGCAGGCCGCGCCGGGCAATCCCGCCCAGGCAATTCCCAGCAGAATGAGGGGCAGCTGGATCGCGGCCACGATGACGTTCCGGGCGAACATGGCACGGGTGCGGCCGGCGGCCATCACCACCGATTGCGCGGCAAAGCCGACGGTTGCGAAACCGGCAGCCGGCGCGAGGATCTGGACCACCGGGACGGCCGCGCTCCAGTTTCCGCCCAGAGTCAGCCGGACCACCTCGGGCGCAGCGAGACCGAGGCCGACACCGATCGGCAGCATCAGGCCCAGCGACACCTCGATCACATCGAGAAATGCCCGCTGCATTCGGGCCGGATCGTGGGAGACCGCCGAGAGGCCGGGATAGATCGCCCGACCCAGCGGCATCGCCAGGTAGTCCGTTGCCATCCGGACCATCTCGGGCTTCTTCGCGCCACCACGCTCGAACACGCCGGACGCACCTTCCAGCAACGCCTTCTTCCAAGCATGGATCATCGTCGGGTGAACGCCAAACCGGCTGGCCAGTTCCGACACCGTCTGTTCACCCTTCAGCGCCTCAAGCGCCACCTTCGCCTTGAACTCAGGCGAATGCTGCTTCCGTTTCGACATCTCTGATCTCCTTCTCGTCGAAGACCAGCAGACAACAAATCATAGCTTACGTCAGTGTCCGTTTTTCGGGGGGTGAATCACGTCATGTAGCCGAAATCAATGGGTCCCGAGCCTAGGCGTTTTTGCTTGATCCGACCTTTCCAAGAAGCTTGGAACAGACTATTGTGCTCAGATGTACACAAGATTGGAAAGAAAAAGGTCATGGCCCCCAGCACCACGATGACGATCCGGCTCGATCCGCGACTGAAAGAGAAGCTGGGAAAATTGGCTCATGAAACCCGGCGTAGCCGGTCTTTCCTCGCCGCAGAGGCCGTAGAAGTTTATGTGAACCGTGAGCTGGCAATCATAGACGGCATCGAACGCGGGCTTGCGGATGTAGCAGTCGGTCGGACGGTCAGCCATGAAGATGCGATGGTATCCGTGCGCCAGGCGATTGAGGATGCAGCAGGCGGCACCGCATGAGCCGACCAGTCCGCTGGTCTATCGAGGCGCTGGAGGATCTTGCGGATCAGGTTTCCTACATCGCCCGTGACAACCCCGCAGCGGCCCGTCGCGTGGCCGATGCCATCGACAGAACGGCTCTGGCTCTCGGCGACATGCCGACAGGGCGTCCCGGTCGGGTGACAAGCACTTACGAGAAATCCGTGACGGGGCTGCCCTACATCATCGCTTACGTGATCACCCAAGCGAGCGGCGAAGAAGTGGTGGCGATTGTCCGGGTGATCCATACGGCGCGCGACTGGGCCGCCGAAAGATGGCCGGATTGATTCCCCTTACTGATCCGGTCGAGTGATCCAGAAGGCACAGAAGCTCGATCCGTTCTCCTCCTCGGCCACCTGCCCTCCGAACCACGACCTGCCGCAATTGTAGCCCACCAGATCATCGATCAAGAGTGCCGTTTTGGCCGTTTCCATCCCGTAGGCGATCAGGAGGCCCAGAACGACGCCTGTGGCAAGCATGGAGGCCAACCAGACCCAAGAAAAACCCGCCGATCCAGCGCCATGCCTCTCTACGGGCTTCTCCGGCGGCCCGAGAGAGCCTCTGGCGTTCCTGGGCCAGTTGCGTCCGGATATTTTTCCTGCCAGCCAGCTTCACATGGCCTCAGACGCAACCGGGCAGGGACGTGGCCAGCCCGCGTTTGAAGTTAACGTTCCTATTTCTTGCCATTTTCACCATTTCCACAGCGTCTCACTGGCAAATAGATTGGAGGGTCCAAGTGTTACCAGGCCCGGCACCATGGCCACGGCAAGCATGGAAAAGATGGGCTGACGGATCTGCGTACGGCACGGCGCATGAGACACGGAACGCGGGGCACGTGCCATTTGCCAGAGCGCATGATGCGCCCGGTGAGCATTCCCCGGAAAGCCTGGCGAAGTGCCTCTAGCGGACTCCACGCCCTGATGGTGCGCGTGTTCTGCCATGAGACAATGTTGCCGCGTCCGAACGCCGGATGTATTCGGTCTGCCGCGTGTATCTGCTGATCGGATCAGGGGCTTTTTCGGATTCTCGCCTGTTGGCTGCGTCTTCGTCTTCGGCATAGCTCAGCCAGATGCCGTTCCCGAGCATGAACATGAAAAACGGGAACAGCGCGTTCCAGTAATGCACGGTGATCCCGGTGAGGATCATCCCGGTCAGCGCGAACATGTAGGCATAGCGGGCCTGCTGCATCTCAGGCGATTTCAGGTCCCGGTAGCCCACCGCGAACATGACCCAGATCGTCCCACCTGCGAACAGCAGGAAGGCGGGAATGCCATGGCGCATGGCGATCAACAGCCAGAAATTGTCGAAGCTGTCGCCCATCCAGCCAGGGCGCGCCCAATCGTTCAGGCCCAGTCCGAAGATAGGATGCGCCCAGACGTTTTCCATCCCGTAGTTGAAGATCAGGATCCGGTTGTATCCACTCACCGCGCTGAAGGACATGTAGCTGATGAAGACATGGGCCGGCTTGCGGTTCGATCCGAGATCGACCACGATATAAGCCAGCACCATCAGCAGCCCCAGGATCAGCCAGCGGCGCGGCACCGGTTTCAGGATCTTGTCCCACAGGTATAGCCCAATCTGCGCGAACAGTGCCAGAAGAGCGCCGCCCGAGACCGAAAACACGCTCGACGCCGTGACGATCATGCCCAGCAGGACCCGGCGCCCGGAAAGCCCGGGCCGGGCATAGAGATAAAGCACCGAGGACAGTCCCGCCGAGACGAAGGCACCGTAGGGAATCGAATGGTCGAACACGCCCTGAACGCGCTCCAGGCCCAGACGCTTGTCTTGGGTGATGGCGCGAAAGGAATCACCGATCCTGTTGAAGAACTCGAGCAGGATCGGCCGTCCGGTCATGGTTTCATAGAGGGCAAAGGGGAAAAGCAGCACGATCAGCAGCAGAAAGAACCGCATCACCTGCTCGAACTCGGTGCGATTGCGGATATAGGTCCGCGCCATCAGGTAGGCGCCGATCGATTCGATGATCAGGATGCCGGATGTTTCGATCACCTGGGTGCTCTTGTGGACCACGAAATAGGCCATCGCGGCCCAGAGGAAGGCCAGGACGATGCAGATGTCGAAGCCGCGCACCGGTCCCGCCGCCCCCGACAGCCAGCGCGGCACCGCGCCGAACAGGGCGACGATCAGCACGATCCGGTAGGGGCTGAGCCGCACCGGGCCAAGGCTGATCGACAGCGGGATCACGAGGCCGATCAGGAACAGCACCGGTATCCACGGATACGCGGTCGATGCCGCGGCCCCGGCTCGCCGGCTTGCCCCTTCGCGGTGCAGTTCAGCCGTTGTCACGCGGTTTCACCCTGGCCGAAAATGACGTTCTCCTCGCTCGATACCGGCACCCTATGTCCCAGGCTTCTATCCCGGAGTTAATGCCCTGTCTTCAGGCCTGTTCAACCCCGCGCGGGCTATCGGCGCCGGATCGTGTTCAGCACGGCACGGCGGGACCGGTCCAGCCGGCCATGCAGGGCGCTGGCAGGCCGGCCTTCGCGGTCCAGAACCGCGCGTCCGAAGACCTCGGCCCTATGCCTGCCGCCGCGCAGCGCGGCCACGAGTTGGGCTTCGGGATCGGCATCCGGCGCAATCGCGTCGAACCGGTGCGACAAGGGCCATAGGTTGCGCAACCGGTGAAAGTCGACCCCAACCGTCGCCGGAAGACCGGTTCGCCCGATCAGTTCCAGGGCCGCTTGCCCATGGGTCAGCCCGTCGGACTTGCGGTTCCACAGTTCGATCCCATGCAACCGGTCCGCCCAGGCCGGGTCGAACAGGCGATAGGCATCCCGGCGCACCGGATGCGCGAATATCGCAGCCCCCCCCGCCTCGGCCACGCGTCCGAGGGTTTCATCCACCGGGCGATGCTCGGCCAGGAAATGGTCCAGCCCCCAGGTCAGGACATGCACGGAATTGTCGGGCGAAGAATACTCGATTCCCGGCACCAGCGTACAGCCCGCGGTCGAGGCGTTCCGGCAAGCGTCGCGATACTCCTGGAACCGGGACGGATCGAATCCCGTATCATGTTCGGTCATCATCACGGCATCCATGCCGAGGCCGCCAAAGAGCCGCGCGATGCGTTCGAGGTGCCAGTGCCCATCATAGGACCAGGTCGAATGGGCATGCAGAACGGCGCGCATCACCGACGCACGGCCCGGATCACAGTCCGCATCGCATCCGCCAGGAAGAAGCGCGGATAGGCAGGATCATGATTGTAGAAGCTGGCGCGCGGGGCCGGGCGCAACACTCCTTTCAGTGCCGGTCCAAGCCGCGGCCAGCCGGCCCGATGAAACGCGCTTTTCGGGCCGCGCATCACCATCAGAAGATGCACCAGGTCGCGACCAAGATGGCGCTGGACATGCGGCCAGGACCGCGCCGTGACAGCCCCCGGATCATAGGTCGGGTCAAGCTGCTGCGCCACCGCCAGTGCCGGATATTCCAGCCCCTGCCGTCGGGCCAGCGCCAGCGATCCCCACATCCGTCCGTTCAATTCCATGAACCAGGGGGTGCCTTCGGCATCGCGCAGGAACTCCACCATGAATGGCCCCCGCCAGCGGACCGCCGTGATGAAGCATTCGACCGCTTCACGCAGATCGGGATCCGGAGGGATGGCCCGGCAGGCACTGGAACCGGAGCCGTGGGGGTTCATCATCCGCACCCGGCGATGCGCCGACCAGGCCGTGATACCCTGCGGGCCGGCAAATCCGAAGATGCCCTCTCCGACTCCCGGGATCAGCGGTTGCAACAGGTAGGTGTCGTCAAGATCATCCGGCAGGTCTTCGGCATCCTGCCCAATCAGCAGGTATTGGGCCTTGCCGCGGGTCAAACGTCCATCTTCGATCCGCACCGCCATCCGCGGTTTCAGAATGGCGGGCAGGGCGATCCCGGCCTCCTGAAGATCGGCGCGCCGGGCAACCACCCGCGACGGTGGTACGGCCAGCCCGGCGGCCCGAGCGGCATCGATCTGATGGGCCTTGTCGAGCGCCAGGTTGATGCCATCCCGGTCGGGTCCGGCCGTCAGCGCCAGCAACCGGGGCGATTCCGCCACCAGCCACAGCGATGCATCGTCCAGGGGCAGGATCGCATCGGGGGCCTGTGCGCCATCGGTCTGCGTTTCGAGTGCGCGTACCGCGCCGCGGGCATCGACGCCCGGGTCAGGCACGGGCAGGAACCGATCCACGGGCAGGCCCGACAACATCCGGCGACCGGTCTCGCCGCCAAATACCGAGACCTGGTGACCGGCATCCCGCAGCGAGAAGATCACCTCGGGAGCGGCCACGGCCTCGGCGGATCCGATCAGGACATGGGCCATGTCACACCAGTCGCTTGTAGGCCCGGGCCGCCTTGCGGCGCAGGCGGCGGGCCAGGGGGTCGGGACCATGCAGGATACGGTCGATATCCTCACCGGTCATGGTCCCCGTCAGGGAGGTGCGCGGCACCGGCCGCTGCCCCTGCCGCCAAGGCCCGCCATCGCTGGAATAGACACGAGTGAATCCGCCTTCGACCAACCGGGCCAGAACCTTGCGATCATAGCGCCCGAAAGGAATGGCGGCGGCCTCGACCGGCTGTCCGGTGATCCCCGCAAGGATGCGTTTCGGGTCACGGATCTCGCGGGGCACCTCGTCTTGGGAAAGGGCGGTCCAGTCACGATGCGCGGCGCCGTGGCTACCGATGCAGTGGCCTTGACGCAGCAGTTCAGCAATTCCCGCGCGCCCCACCGACCCGGGAGAGTCGATTCTGTCAGTCAACAGGAACATTTCGGCCCGGTGTCCCGCACGGGCCAGGGCAGTCCCCCCGATCTCGACATCCGAGGCATTTCCGTCATCGAAAGTGAACCGGACATCCACCTTCCCTGCGGCGGCGGCAACCCGTTCTACCGTCTCATGAAACAGTTCTTCGGATATCCAATATGGCGCCTCGCCCGGCTCCAGCTCGCGCTGCGGGGCGCCTATCCCATGAAGGCAGAGAACGACCTGTCGCATCAGGATGCCTCTTCCTATCCGAAAAGCTTGCGCAGCTTCTTCGCCACCAGATGGGGGTGCCGGCGGACCCGGCGGACAAAGCCCACCCGATCACGGAAGTCACCATAGCGGCTTATGGGCAGATCCAGAAGTTCGGGCCAGCCTTGGCGGATCACGCTCTGGATCATCAGGTTGGTACCGTTCTGCATACGCCTCCATTCCGGAGGCAGGGATAGCATCGCGGCAAAGCTCTCCCGGCCGATCAGCGGATGGATATCGGTTGGTGCGGTGTAGGTATAGCTGAGAGCGAACCCCCAGCACCCCATGCGGATTTCAAGATAGGCCAAGTCAAGGATCAGAAGGGTTGGCAGATCGCCAGAATCGCGGCGCAAAGCATCAAGCCAATCCGATATTGCTTCAATACCACGCGGATGCGGTGGCATCCCCATACGCGCCCAAATTCCCTTGGCGTCGATCGGTGTACTGTCGGTATCTGTCTTGCGCCAAAAGAAAGCGCGACCGATCTCACCGCCCAGCCCCCCTATGAAATAGGGTCTGTCACGCAATTGCTGGCGCGTTGGATGCGTACGAGTGTGAGGGCCTCCAAGCGAGAACCCGGTCCTGGCGCGCCAATCCTGTTGGCCTTTGGTATCCGCGTATTTCAGTGAGATGAGGCGATGAGGCAAAGTGAACCGGTCACTGAGCTCTTCCGCTCGGATGCGGTCAAGTTCGACTCCTTCGGCCGCGACGGTGACAAAAGAGAAATCCCCGGGCAAGTTGTGGGTGGCGGCGAGGAGCATCCGCGTTTCGTTACCAGCGGTCAGAGCCACGGACACAGGAGCGGATCTTGCGACCGCACCAATCGTGGATCGGGTTACGGCAAGAATCGCGGCGCACGCACCCTCGGGATCTGTGGTGCGTGGGATGTCGGCGCGGGGCCAGTGCCGCACGGCCATACCGGTTTCCAGATCCAGATAATGGTTCGGTAGCAGCCGGGAGATGCCATGATGTGCGGTCAACCCGGCCGGAAACCAGCCATCGCGATCAACCCGGAGCGTTTCATATAGCTCCCGGTCGAACCGGGCCTCGACATCGGCCGATTTGACCAGTTGCGATGAGATCGCTGCCGCCCGCCCGGTCCCGGGTTCGTAAACGGCAGACAAGCTGCCACAGGCATCGAGATAGATTCTTTGGGCCCCGGGGATGTCCAGCACGAAGATGAACGAGCCGGTGAAAGCATAAATCTGCTTTTCGATGAACGCGTCAAGATCGGCAGCGGGAAGTTCGGGAAGGGTGATGCAATCCTGCGAAATGGTGCCAGCCCGCTGATCGACGGGAGTGCCCAGAAAGATTCCGATCTGCCGACCGGTCGCCTCATGAACCGGGATTGTTCGCAATGGGTCAAAGACTGCAAGAGAGAGCTGGGGCATGGCCACATGCCGGGCACCGGAAGGAATGTCCGAACCGCCGAGGAAAAACATGCCCGCCCAGTCACGCGGACAGGTAATCTTCATCGGATTATGTTGGCTGTCTTGCGGCATACGTAGCTAGGCTCCGACCTGAGGCGCGGCGATTTCCCAACTACTTAAGGGGGAACGTTTTCATTTTCTATTGGAAATGATAGTTACCGCGACTTTGCCGCGATAACAGCTGCTCCTGGTGGCATATGAAGCATGGCGGGACAGCTTCGATTGGAAACCCGCTGCCAGGTCTGCCAGATGGTGACTAGAACGGATCACGATGCCAGAAGCGCCCCTCTCGGCGGGTTCATGCCCCAATCGAAGGGCCGTCCTTCGAGGTCGCGATTGAAGTCGAACCAATCGATCCACGTTCCGCTCGGCAGAAGATCGGAGTGATCCCCTCCCGGCCCATCCAGCGGCCCGTCGGGCTTCGGCAGGTAATTGCCTGCGCTGAAGTCCGTGAACACATCTTTCGGATCGACGACCCGAGAATTGTTGCCGGACCCGAAGAACGCACTTTGCAGGACCCCTTGGCGAATGACCACGTTGTCCTCGTAACGGCCAACCGAAGAGAAATATACATTCCCACTTCCGCCCGGCCATTCAAGTTCAATGGGCTGCGGATAGTATCCGTCGTTTTCCGGATCGATCGGCCCTCCGAAGGCCACATTGTTGCAAGCGCTATGCTTGGCATTCGTGGTTTTCCCTGTAACAAGTCCGTTTACCTTTGCTTCCCCGCCAGTAGCTGTTGGCCATGGTGCTACGGAATTGTTCAGATATACGATATCTCCGCTGAAGACTTCGCCGCTGCCATAGTAGTTGGGAGGGCGCGTTCCGTTGTTCTCGATCCCGCGGTGTTGCAATTCTGCTTCGGAGGAGATGACAAGGTTCATGCCGATCCAGAGATTCGCGCTTTCCTGGTTAGTCATGCCAATGCCACCGCCGGTCATATCAATGATGTTTCCCCAAACAACGATGTTCTCGGCCCCTTGATAGATTGACATGCCATTGCCATGAGTTGACCGAATGTCGCTGATCTTGGAATAACTGAACACGGTCGTTTCACCGGCGGAAAGCTTCATTCCGGTAAACGATTGGCGTTTGATCAGGCACTGATCGCCCCAACTGTTCGGGCTGCGTGATATCGTCATTCCCCGCCCACCGAAGCCATAATCGACTGTGCAATTCAGCACACGGCAATCAGGAGTGCGACTCATGTCGATTCCCAGCCCCGGACCACCGGAGCCAAACTGCGACGCCTTGCATTCTTCGAAAATCAAGCCGTGCCTGTCCGTACTTGCGTACTCGTTCGACCAGAACACCCGCCCATCTCGACTACCCTTACCTCCTGGGCACGATCCATCGATCCCATAGAATGTCCAGTATTCGGCTCTGCCGAAGTTCATGACGGTCGTACGGGAGGTCAGGCGGATTTCATCCATCCTGCTATCGTCGTAGGGCCAGAAGTAGATGGTGAAGGATCCATCTCCTTCCTTCTTGTAAGCCCACTGCCCCGGGGCGCTGATGTCCTTCGGGACATTGATCAAGGCAACCCCATCGCCGTAGCCATATGCGGATTTTGAGTTTTTGTACCCGGTGTAATCGAAGATTATGGTGGACCCGTTATGCGACGTTACAGGCGCTTTTGCGGAGCTATTCCCCGGCATGACCTGGAAGGCTGCAATGGCATCATCCAGATCGCCCGCCGAATACGATCCAAAAACCGTAGCGCTGGTAAGTTCAACCGTTTCCCCATTCAGCTCTGCACCTGTAAGACCAGTCGTTGACGTGTCTATGCCATTCGCATTCTTGGTCACGCCCGAGACCCCACCGTTCGCTGCGGTCCAGTAGAAGTCCTTGTTCTGCCGGGAGAACATTTCTTCGGTTGCATCATACCCGTGTCCGGATACTCGAAGGAAGGCCGGTTCACCTGATTGCTGCAGCACGCAGGCATCGAGCGGAATGGGATGGCTGGCCGGGACATTCACCTTCCACAGGGATTCCCAGTTCGAGTTACCGCCAGCGTCACCACTCACACACTCTGACCATCCGGAAAGTGCATCGGTCGCGGTGATTTCGACTTTCCCGGTTCCGCGGCGGCATAGCTTAACCCGGTCGGTTTCCGTTCCTTTCTGGGCAAGTCCGAATGGGCTCCCGGAAACTGTTGTTCCGACCTGCTCTGGGTAAAAGCCGGGGGCAACAAGGATCGAATCCCCCGCCCGTGCCACCGTGACGGCCTCCGTGATCGTTTTGTAGGCCGTGGCGGGTGAAAGCCCATCGCCAGACAACGGCACAGTTCCATCAACATAGCGGTAAACGCCCGAACCTGTTGGATGCAGGACATTTCCACGAGGGCTGAGAAATTCCGCCTCGCCGCCCATCGGACCTGCATACTTCGTGTCCGTGGCCGGATGTTGGCCGCGATAGATGTTCGAGGGGGCAGGCAGGCTTACAACCTCGGATAGGGATCCCTCGGCATTGATCGCCCGGATGGTCGCGGAATGCTTGCCGGCCGGTATCGGCGCGGTGCTCCGTAATTCATTGCCGACGATCTCGGCGGGTAGGCTGGAGGCTTCCAGAACAAAGGAGACAGGAGCCGTCGCCACTGCTTCGAGCGTTCCCAGAACCGTGCCAGGGGCGGCATCTTCAGTAACCGTTTCCGGCCTGATCCGCACCGATGTCGGCGGAACCGCGACCCCGTTCAATACCACTGTCGCAGTCTGCGCTCCCGTTTCCGTAGCACCATCGGTCAGGTGGAAGGAAAAGCTTCCTGTTTCAATACGCTCCCCGAAGGTCGGGTTCTGCGACAACGGGCCGTCATGGACAAGGGTCAGTTCCCCGTTCTGAGCAATCTGCAGAGCATGGTCGCCAAACCACAGAACTGTGGGCCAGGCCAGCGGCACCATACCATTGATCCGCGTCACCGCAGTTGCCCCGGGAACGGCAGTCAGCAAGGTTGTGCCGGTTTTCTCACTGTAATAGGTCATTAGGGTGCTCCTACCTCGAATTCGGAGATGACGTCCGGCGTCATATCGGCCGAGGCTGCCGCTTCCATTCCCACCGTAATCGCCCCGACAGCATAGTAGGGGTAATCAGAGTAACTAATCTCGGTGCTCGTCGGCCCAGCCTCACCCTCGATCCAGGTGACCAACCCCATCTTTGCAAAGGTCTTATTCGCGGGATCATGCACAAGCCCAGCCTCTTTGCTCGACACGTAGCTTACATTTTTACCGCTGAAGACAATGAATGTCAGTGCGGTTCCATGCGCATCAATGACGACTTCCGGCGGATCGATAACGCTTCCGGGGGGGGCTGAACTAAACGCGCTTTTCCCGACCACGCCGGATGCTAGCGCCAGAGAAGTCCCGCTGGCGTCGCGCATAGCGCCCAGCGTCAGGGCAACACTCGTCTGTCCGTCCACAGCCAACCCCGAAAAGACATCCATCCATGTATTACTGGACGCATTGACCCGCTCGACCAATCGCCACCCCGGCGGGGCGCTTACGGAGGTCTCGGAGCCATGAACATAAAGCGCGGCGAGAACGGGCTGCCCTGCCACTGTTCCTTCGGGCAAGGGAATGACCTGAGTGGCGCTGTATTCCATGATCCGGGTGTTGTCCGTGCCTGTGACCAGCGGAACCTCAGCTGGAGCTGGGGTTTGGACCTCAACATCTCCTTCCGTCGCTTTCCAGTGGTTGCCGACAATATCGATTTCATCCTGCAGATCAGTGCCGGACCAGACCGTCACCGCGACGGCGGACGCATTCCACCGGCGCGATCCCCTACGTTCGAAAAGATGTGGGATTGTCCATTTGGGACCCAGAACAGCCTGACGGATGATGATCGTCTGATAGCGATCAGGGGTCTGCAAGGCAGAGATCGTTATACTGTCATCCACACCATCCACGATGGCCGTCGCGCCGGACAGACCATTGGCTTCGGTCGGGTCGCCGATGCTGATGCTGCCAACGCTGTCAACATTGTTCACAACCGCCGCAGTGCTGTTACTGTCGGAAATAATGATATGCCCGTTGGTCCCGGCATCACCGATCAGCGCCTTATTGCGCCGACTACGCGGAAATTTGGCCGTAACCGCGATATTGACCGGATTGAACCTGCCATCCGTCTTTTGGTACGCGTTCGCCGCAAATGCGCCATATTGCGAAGACCCATCGAAGCGAACGGCGCGCGCCGCCCCATCCTGAACCACGACGGGAGCCCCCACCAGGGCCATATGGTTCCCCTGGCCACTATCATCGCGCCATTCGACGGCGGATATGGCCGCATCCCAACCCACATGTGCAGTCAGAACGGTGGCGGGCCAGGTCAAACCGCTCGTCGCGGGCGCAATGCTGACGGTCAGCGCGTTTGAGTCCGCCGTCACACTGCCTTCGCTGTTCGTCGCGGTCACAATGCAGGTAATCTTTGCGCCATCGTCATCCGCCACGGTGTCATAGGTGGCAGCCGTTGCACCGGAAATAGTCGTACCGTTCCGCTGCCATTGATAGGTATAAATCGGGGTCGGATAACCGGTCCATGTCCCTGTTTCCACTGAGAGCGTGGCGGGAATGGCCGTGCTTCCGGAAATGCTGGGGGAGGCTGTGTTCAAAGGAACCGATGGGAGAACAACAGTCTTGTCGAAAACAGGCGTCGCGCCAAGAAACGCTTTCTTGACCTCGGTCGATCCGACATAAACCCGATTGATCTCTGTGGAGCTAAGAAACACGACCATCAGCCCGCATCCGTGATCAGATAAACCGTATCTGTATCAGGTGTCAGCGCGTCATATTCCGCTTGCGTTACAATCACGAATGGTGACGTCGCTGCCAGTTTTGACTTTTCGGCCGCCGTCATCAGCAAGTTGTCACCGGATCCGAGACTATCCACCACCGTAATGGCCGCGTTGATCTTCTCGCGGACACTCGCGCCGCTTTCCGCATCAGAAAAAATCGTCATGCCGCATCCTTCCAGTTGCTCGTATCGTCCCAAGATCCAGCGTCATTCCAGAGGCCGCCTAGCATGATCCAAGGTGCAGTCTTGTCTGTCCAAGTGGCGGTATCGTCCCAGATACCGCCATCATTCCAGTTTCCTGTTCGCAAAATCCATTCAAGGCCTGTAACACCGGCCAGCGCCACGGCATCGAAAACCCCGCCAATTGTCGTCTCAGACATGGGGATTGCTCGTCTCGTGCTCCGGATAGTCTCTGAATTTCATTGCGGCCTCCATTTTCAGCAATTGCCCGAGAGATACTGAGGCTAGGGGTTTACGATATCGGAATCAGGCCGTTCGAGGCTGTAACCGCTCGTCAACCTTCTGGAAGCGCGACGGCTGGTACGGCGATTGATGACAGGGTATGAAACCTCAGCCGGGAAGGGTCTCTCGGCGTCAACTGGGTGCCCGCTCAGCAGGAAGGGCGTGACAAGATGATCGAAACCCGCCGCGCGGATCTCTCCGCAGGCCATGTGGTACGCGGGGCACTGGTCTCCCTGGGCGGCTCGCTAGGCTCCCGCTTGCTGGGCTTTCTGGCGATTGCCATACTGGCCCGGCTGCTTCTGCCCCATGATTTCGGGATTGTGGCCACTGCGATGATCTTCATCGGCCTCTGCCGTACGCTGATGAGCCGGCAGTTTCACCTTGCGCTGATCCGCCTGCCCGAGGTTGACCGTAGCCATTACGATACCGCCTTTACCCTGACCCTGATCTGGGGCCTTGTGACCGCCTGCGGGCTGTTTCTCGGAGCCGGTCTGCTCGCACAGGTCATGGCAACGCCCGAAATTGAACCGGTGCTGCGCGTCATGGCACTCGCGCTTTTGCTGGAGGGGCTGCAAAGCCCGGTTTTCGCCCGGTTTGAGCGAAATATCGACATGCGCCCCGCCGTGATTTTGGACTGGACCGCAAAGCTGGCACAATACGTGGTTTCGATCGGCCTGGCGCTATTGTGGCACAGCTACTGGGCGTTGGTTCTGGGTTTTCTGGCTTTCACACTGGCGCATATTACGCTCAGCTATGTCTTTGCTCCCTATCACCCCCGTCTCAGCTTTGCCCACGCACGCGCATTCCTGGCCTTCGGCGGCTGGCTCAGCGGCACCGGGCTCGCGGGATATGCCATCAACTTTTCGGATGTAACGCTGATCGCGATGCGGCTTGGTTCCGCCTCGGTCGGGATCTACAATCTGGCCGCCGAAATGGTTCGTATGGCCTCGGATTATCTCGCCATGCCACTGAGCCGGGCGATCTATCCCGGCCTCTCGGCCGTCGCCCACGACCGAACCCGAATGCGGCTGGCTTTTCTCGATGCCATAGAGGTTTCACTGGGCCTGATGCTGCCGATCGGCGTAGGCCTCGGCCTGGCGGCCCCCGAAGTGGTCCGGCTGGTTTTGGGCGCGAACTGGATGGGGGCGGTTCCAGTGATCCAGATCCTCGCACCGGCAGCTGGCTTTGCCTGCGTCAGCCATGCCGCGCAATCGATCGTGATGGCTGATGGTCGGACCCGGGCCATGTTCGCCCGCAACGTCACGGTGGCCGTTATTCAGTTGCCCCTGATCCTTGCAGGCATCATTTGGGCGGGACTGCCCGGCGCCGCCTGCGGCAGAGCGGCTGGCATGTTGATGCAAGGCATGCTGTCACTGGTGATCGCAGCGCCGCTTGCCGGTGTTACAAGTGCCCGCCTGCTGTTGACGCCCTATCGAAGTATCGTGGCCTGCGTACTGATGGCCTGTGGTGTGATCTGGCTGGATCAGGTAGTGCTGATCCCTGCCGCCGCGCCTCTCTTGATCGGCCTCGGCGCCAAGATTGCGACAGGCGTTGTGATTTATGTTCTGTGCCACCTGGGACTCTGGATTCTGTCCGGGCGCCCCAGAGGGTTCGAGCATTTCCTTCTGGCGCGGCTCATGCCAGCTTTGCGTCGAGCCTGAGCCTGGGTTTCCGAACAGGACATAGAGACCTCAGGTCTCGAGCCCAAGCTTCACGCGGGCCTCAAGATAACGCGCCGAGGCCTCCCCAACCGGGCTGTCCATAAGAGGGGCGACATGGTCCAAGGCGGTGCGCGCACCGCGTAGCCGATCCTTGGCATACTGTGATTTCGAGAGCATGGCGGCGCGGGTTCCGCAAAGCGGCAGTCGCGACTGCCCGAAAGATCGCCGTGCTTATGCTGACGCTCTGGAAAAATGGAACCGACTATCAATGGACAGAGGAGGCCACTGCCTGATCTGAGTTCCCGCGCCTGAAGCGGGGAATGCAGTCCCGACGGGACGGGGGTTGATCGATCTCGCTGTAGAGCATGGGATGGCCAGGCGCCGCGCGTCATAGGCGCGGTCCGCGAGCGGGCGGCGCGGGGTCGGGATGCGCGTCAAAAGCTCGGCAATGCCGGTCAAGTCATGTGCCTGGCCCGGCGTCAGGCAAAGCGCAATGGGCCTCCCCGCCTCGTCGGTCAGAGCATGAACCTTGGTCGTCCATCCGCCGCGCCCCGCGACGACCTGTCGGCAAATGCGGCTGGATCGACGCCCATTCTTCGTCGCTGAGCCAATAGAGGTTCCTTGCCATGAAAATCTCCTGCCTGCTTCTGGCAGAAGTGAATCAGATCAAGACCCCAATGGAAATCCTCTAATTGAGTGCGAACCCTAGATGCCAGTGAACACAGTCGTGTTTGCGATGACGCGGATCTTCGGACAGCATCGCGTGTGACGACGGCTGCGCCAGAGACTTTGCTCAGCGGGAGATGGCAGCAAGCAGCACGCGGCCTTACGTCGGACCCCTTGTGATCCGGCCCTGCCCCTGCGCTGGACCTTCCCGCCCGAGGACGTCACGGTAGAGCGAGACCAGGCGCGCGGCCTTGCGTGGCCAGGGGCCTTTCTCCAGAACCTCTTTTCGGGCTGCCCGGCCCATGGCCAGACGCCGGGCCGGATCGTCATGCAGTGTGCGGATGGCGCCGGCCACGCTGCTTGCCAATGCGTCAGGCGTGGTCACCGGCAGGCGCAGCCCGCAGGCATCGGTCACGATGAAATCGGGACCGCCATAGGCGGCAGTGACGATCGGCAGACCGGCCAGCATCGCCTCGTAGAACACTCCGCCTGTCGGCTCCCGGAAGGAAGGGAAAACGAAGATGTCTGCCTGGGCATAGAGCGCATCGACGCGCGCCCGCGGAACCTGCCCTTCGAAGGTGATGCGTTCCGCGACGCCCAGGCTGAGCGCCTCCGCGCGGGCGGCTTCGATCTCGGGGCCGCCACCGGCCGATGTCAGGTGCAGATCGAGATCACGCAACTGCGCCAGAGCCCGCACCACATCGCGCAGACCCTTGCTGCGCACGCCGCGCCCCACATGCAAGAGCCGCAGGGGGCGAGGGTCGGCCGCGCGGGGGGGCAGATCAGTTGCCGCGACCGGATCGATGCCAAGCTCCAGTTCCACCTCGAACCGTTTCAACGGCACCGGGGCGAGAATATCGGCCACATAAGGCGCCACGCCCAGCACCAGATCAGCCTGGGAGAAACTGGCGCGCAGCCACGGATCGCGCGCCAGCCGGGCGGCATCCAGACGGCGCAGCCGGGTATACCAGGCCCCTGCCCCGATCTCGTCCCGGAACCCTGCGGGTGTCGGCAGCGCCCCGCCCACCGGCCCCAGGACATACGGCAGCCCCAATTCCCGAAAGGGACTGGGATAACGCGGTGGCAGGGGCATGATCTGGTGGGCGATGTCGAAGGTCTCGCCCCTGGCCGCCGCCGCCCGCATCCAGCGCCGCACCTTTGAGAACAGCAGCGGCCATGCCGGTTTCAGCATCGCGTTCAGCCGCTCGGCGCGCAGCAATACGGAAGGCTCGCGCCAGGTTACCACCCGCGCAGCCGGCAACTGCTCGGCCAGAGGCGGGCGGCCTTCGCGTTGCAAGGCCAATACCGTCAGATCGACCTCGCGCGCCAATGCCTCGGCCCATTTGAAGGCAACGAAGGCCTCGCCGACATCGGTGCCGTCGAACCCGGGCGACAGCAGCGCCACCTTCAGACGCGCTTCCGGATCCGTCATTGCGCCGGTCCCGGCCAGGTGGCCGGTGTCATTGCCACCACGCTGCGGAAATGCGCCGCCCGCCCGCGTGCCCGGTCGCTGCGCAGGACCGGCGTCAGCAGGGACCAGAACAGAGCCCGGCTGGCATTGAAGGCAAAGATCAGGACAAAGGCGACGGCCCCGCCCGCCCAGCCATTATACTTGCGTTGCAGCCGGATCGTCGCCTCCGACAGCATCACGTCGCGGCGGTGGTTCAACCGCTTTACCGACCCGCCGCCGTGATGGGTGATCTCGCCCACCGGCGCATAGACCACGCGCCAGCGTGCATCGCGCATCCGGCGGCACCAGTCCGTCTCCTCCCCGAAAAAGAAAAACGCCTCGTCCAGACCGCCGATCCGGTCGATCACCGCGCTGCGCACCAGCATGTAGCACCCCGCCACCACGTCGACATCGGTCTCGCGCTCCGGGTCGGGCCGGTGCAGCCCCAGCTTGCGCAGCCCGACAATCCCCGCGACCATGCGCGACAGGGTCGGAAAATCGAAGTTGTTCTCCTGCACCGATCCGTCGATGTTGAGCACCTTGCAGCCCATCGCGCCCACATCGGGATGCGCATCCAGGAAGGCCACCGAGGCAGGCAGCACGTCGCCCCGCACCAGCGTGTCGGAATTGAGCAGCAGCACATGCCGCCCGGAGGCTTCCGCGATAGCCTGGTTGTTGGCCGCCGCAAAGCCGCGATTGCGGTCGTTGCGGATCAGGCGGACCTGCGGAAATTCGGCCTCGATCATCACCACGGTGCCATCATCGGAAGCGTTGTCGACAACGATCACCTCGGCCGACAGCCCCCCCAATCCCTCGAAAACCGAAGCCAGGCAGGCCCGTGTCATGTCCAGCGTGTTCCAGCTGATGATGAGGATCGAAAGGTCCATGCGGGTCAGCCTGTGATCAAACTGCGGATCGGCCACGCCAATACCGGGCCGCTGAGAACAACCGCATTCCCGATCCGCCGGAACCTCTCTTTAGAGTAGTGGTTGCCTGACAGGCTGGAAGGACGATAGGTTTCATGGGCGCAACTAACAAGGTTTCGGGATGAAATACCATGGGCAGAAGGATGAAGCCTTCAAGGTGGCATCCCCCCGTAAAGAAAACGTTGCCCCGACCACACCGTCGCGGCGGAAAGTTCTGAAACTGCTCGCCAGCACTGCGATCATGTCTGCTCATCCCGGAGTCATGGCTGCCGCACCGCCCGCGCCCCTCCGGCTGGTTTTCGAGGTCGGCGCCGACTGAAATTTCCCCCTGTTCAGACCTCCGGGCCATGATGAGCGTG
This sequence comes from Sedimentitalea xiamensis, assembly GCF_030164465.1. Lineage (GTDB taxonomy): Bacteria > Pseudomonadota > Alphaproteobacteria > Rhodobacterales > Rhodobacteraceae > Sedimentitalea > Sedimentitalea xiamensis. The sequence goes on along the minus strand of NZ_JASNJE010000021.1, from coordinate 57,473 downwards.
GTTTCGCCGCGGCAAACCCGCCCTGAATCAAAATGCTGGCCCGCGCTCGGCGGATTTCCGCAGGTTCATAAGAAGTTAACTTTACCTGTAGTTGAAAGGTCTAGACATGTCGCCTCCGACGAGCTGCCAACATAAGAACAAGGAGATGCTAAATGGCGCTGATACAGGTACGGAACACCGCCGAATTCAAGGCCGCGCTCAAACAGATGGCCGCCGGCGACACGATTGCCCTGGCGCCAGGCACCTATGACTGGACCCAGATCTCACCCAAGACGTCCAATCTGATCAATGACCCGGACCGGCCGGTGACCATCACCTCGCAGGATCCGGGCGACCCGGCCGTGGTGATGGGGATTTTCGTCGACTACACCTCGAATCTTATCTTCGACAATCTCGACATCCGGTTCGAGATCGAAAGCTTTGGTCCTCAGGCTCTGGGCCGGACCGATCTGGAGAATATTCCCGATTCGGCTACTTACCCGATCCGGATCGATCACGCCGAGAACATCACGGTTCAGAATTCACGTATCACCGGCGAGATATCCGAGATCGGCGTGGCCTATGATGACGTGTCCACCCCGAGTCCGTCGGGGAAGGTAATCGGGCTACCTTCGGGCGGGCATATCAAGATCGACTACAGCAAGAATGTGACAGTCAAGGACAGTGACATTTCCCTGCTGACCAAGGGAATAAGGGCGAACGGCGTCGATGGATTGACCATCGAGAACAACGAGATTCACGATCTGCGCTCCTCCCCCATCGGCGGCGGTAATGTCGATAACGTCATCATCACCGGTAACAAAATGTATGATATCACCCCTCGCTTCGTCGAAGGGTACGACCTCGATCACGCCGATTTCATCCATTTTTTCCCACGCCCTGGTATCCAGGATGGAGCCCAGGAAAATTATGTCATCACCGACAACGTGATGCTGCAGGGAAGCGGTGCCGCAATCCTGGGCATCTACCTTGACGATAACAGTTACGGCCTCGGCTATAAAAATGTCCTGATCGAGAACAACCTGATCCATAACGGAGACACTCAGGGGATCCGGCTGGAATATGTCACTCATGGCGAGATCAAGAACAACACGCTTGTACCGGCCGACAATGAATTTGGCGGTGTGGCGATCATCGTACGACAGAATTCCCACGACCTTGATATTTCGAACAATGTGGTCAGCGCCCCTACAGACTATATGGGTGAAGGCGGAAATATCGTCGAAAGCGGGACGGTGATCGTCCAAAGGCTGGATTCGAGCCTCGACAATTATCTGGGCGATCTCTTCTCCAACCCTTTCGATTCTCATGTGGATCTGGAAGATCTTCAGGTCATTCCTGGAAGCTCAATCGACATCCCCGGTCTGGGCGCCTCTATCACATGGCTGCCACAGAGCAGCGCCACGGGAATCGGAATAATCGCGGGCCAATCCGGCGACGGACTGGAAAGCCTTACTCATGTTTTCGAAGTTCCGCTGGTGATCGGACCGAACGGTCAGGCAGATCTGACCCGCGCCACCTACCTATGGGACTTCGGCGATGGCACCACTTCACACGATGCGGCCCCCAGCCATGTCTTTGGCACAGTGGGACTGACGGAGGTGACGGTCAAGATCGCATTGACAACCGGCCAGACGGTGGATCTGGCCCGCACCTTTGACGTTCGCAGCCCGATCGCCCTGTCGCTGGACGCGGCCGCCGGGGTTGCGGACGGGAGCGCGGTCGTCAACGCCCATGAGCTCCTGGCCGGCGACCCGCTGACCACGATCTCGGGCCGCGCGGTTTTCGATGCCAGCCGCCCGGTGGAATACCAAGTCGACGACAGCCTGCGCAACAATGACAGCTACAGCGTGACGCTGGACTTCATGCATGGCGACGCCACGGCCGGATCGGCCACCCTGATCAGCCTGGTCGGCGGCTTCCGCCTCGATGTCAGCAGTTCCAGCATCTGGGGCTTCGTCGGCAGTTACGACACCGACACCGGCGAGAAGCGCACCGACTGGATCAAGCTGCCGGGCCAGGATCTCGCCGACACCGACTGGCACAACCTGACCCTGACCTACTCGGCCCCGGACGGCGAGGCGCTTCTCTACCTGGACGGGACCGAGGTCTACCGCACCGAGGGGCTCGACGGGTTCCGGCAATACACCGTCAACGGCCATGACCTGATCCTCGGGAATGCCGGCAACGCCGCGCAATACTACATCGACGACGTCCACATCCTCAACGGCGCCCTCTCCGCAGAACAGGTCGCTGAAATCGCCGGCGGAAAATCCATCGGGGAGGTGTTGTCGGGGGATGCGGTCACCCGGCCCGATCCCGAGCCGACCCCCGACCCGGACGAACCCGACGGATCCGGCGGTGACGGAGGGATCACCCCGCCCGACCCGGTGCCCCTGCCCGCCGCCGAGCTGGCCCTGTCGCTGGACGCGGCCGCCGGGGTTGCGGACGGGAGCGCGGTCGTCAACGCCCATGAGCTCCTGGCCGGCGACCCGCTGACCACCGTCGCCGGCCGCGCGGTCTTCGATGCCAGCCGCCCGGTGGAATACCAAGTCGACGACAGCCTGCGCAACAATGACAGCTACAGCGTGACGCTGGATTTCAAGCATGGCGACGCCACGGCCGGATCGGCCACCCTGATCAGCCTGGTCGGCGGCTTCCGCCTCGATGTCAGCAGTTCCAGCATCTGGGGCTTCGTCGGCAGTTACGACACCGACACCGGCGAGAAGCGCACCGACTGGATCAAGCTGCCGGGCCAGGATCTCGCCGACACCGACTGGCACAACCTGACCCTGACCTACTCGGCCCCGGACGGCGAGGCGCTTCTCTACCTGGACGGGACCGAGGTCTACCGCACCGAGGGGCTCGACGGGTTCCGGCAATACACCGTCAACGGCCATGACCTGATCCTCGGGAATGCCGGCAACGCCGCGCAATACTACATCGACGACGTCCACATCCTCAACGGCGCCCTCTCCGCAGAACAGGTCGCTGAAATCGCAGATGCCGGAGACGGCACACAACTCTCGCTGGACGACGGAACCGTATCCGTCGACTCGATAACCATGTCCTATGCGACGGAGACCCGTGACCTCACGGTCGATCTGGCGGATACGTCAGCCAATACCGGCGCGGCGCAGGGGGATCTGCTGGAGGGTATCGCAAACCTGACCGGTGGCGGCGGTGCTGACACCTTCATCTACGCGGATGGCGGCGCCGACGTGATCACTGATTTCGACAGTCTCGACACGCTTTGGACCAACTCTTCAATCTGGGGCGGCAACAGGCTGAGCACAGCTGAGGTCATGGAATTTGCCCGCGTCGTCTCCGGCGATACGGTCTTTGATTTCGGCATTGGCAACACGCTGACGCTAGAGGATTACATGGATCTCTCCAACCTGACTCCAGCCCTTACCCTGCTCTGAGACGGACTAGCGCGGCGGCTTCCTCCAGCCGCGCTGGCCGGCTGGAGGAAGCCGCGCAACAGCCGGTGCAGAAATCCAATCCTGCCGCCGGAAAGCGCTTTATTTTTTTGCGCCTTATCTTTAGGGAACCCCTTTATCCTGTAAAATTTCCTCATGAGCCCTCCCCTCCCAAACCCGGAAATGGCCCCCTCACTCAAACGCGTGATCCGCGGTAATCTCTGTGCGGGATGCGGCGGCTGTGCCCTTGCTTCTCCGGGAAAGGTCGAGATGGTCCTGGACCCTCCCGGCTACCTTCGGCCGCATCAAACAGGGGCGCTCACGTCCGAGGAGGATGCGCTGATCAGCCGGATCTGTCCCGGACTCGGACAGGCCGTGGAGTCAGGCACCCGCACCGACGATGTTCTCTGGGGCCCCTATCTTTCGCTGCAAACCGGGTTCTCCACCGGAACCGAACTTCGCCATGCAGCATCATCGGGTGGGGCGCTTTCAGCCGTCTTGGTTCACCTCCTGCAAGCCAAGGCCATTGATGCGGTCATTCAGACCGCAGCGTCCAGCCAAGTGCCTGTGGCCAATGCCACCGTCATATCGACAAGTGTGGAGGACGTGACCCGGGCTGCGGGGTCTCGCTATGCGCCTTCGACGCCTCTGGCCGAACTGGCCGACCAGTTGAACGATCACCGCCGGTTCGCCTTTGTCGGAAAACCTTGTGATGTGGCCGCATTGCGGGCGCTCGCCAAGGAAGATCCGCGCGTGAACGACCGGTTCCCGGTCGTCCTGTCTTTTTTCTGCGCGGGAGTTCCCTCCCAGACCGGTGCCGAGGAAATTCTGACAGGGCTCGGAACGGACATGGCGGCCACAACATCCTTCCGTTACCGCGGAAATGGGTGGCCGGGCCGGGCAACCGCACGTCTGAAGGACGGCTCAGAACGGTCCATGACCTATGCCGAAAGTTGGGGCGGCATCCTGAGTAAGCATGTACAACTGCGTTGCAAGATCTGTGCGGATGGAACCGGAACGGCAGCCGACCTTGTGTTCGCCGACGCATGGCACAGCGATGAGAAAGGGTATCCGCTGTTTGAAGAGCACGATGGGATCAGCTTGATCGTTGCGCGGACAGACCGGGGGAGCGCGATTCTGGCGGACGCCGTTGCCACTGGGCACCTGGAAACACAACCTTTCGACCCTTCCGAACTGGCCGCCATCCAACCCGGTCAGTCAGGGCGCCGCCAAGCGCTCCTTGCGCGCCTGCTCGGATTACGCCTGCTCGGACGCCCCATACCCCGTTATCGCGGACTTCATGTCCTGTCAGCCGCCAAAAGGAACACGCTCTCTTCGACATTGAAGAACTTTTTCGGTGTGATCCGGCGCGGATTGACGGGGCGCTTATGACAATATCCATGCGGACCGCGACCTTTCTCTTTTTTCTCCACGGTAAGAAATGCTAGCGAACACCGACGCCGACCCCGATGGAAATTTCAAGGTTACCCCCATGCTCAAGGTTGCCCTTATCGGCCACGATACCCGCAACCCCAATCTGGGTGTCGGGGCCCTGACCGTATCGGATGCCGAAACGATCAGGCGCATTGCCGCGCGTCTGGATATGGACATCCGGATAACCCTGCTGATCGGAAAGGGCGGCCAAGCCTGCTGCGTGACTGGGGAGGATGTGTCCGAGCGTTTCGTCCGCCCCATGCGCCGACCGCTGGATTTCTTTTCGGCGATTCGGGAAAACGACGTGGTGATCGACATTTCCGGCGGTGATAGCTTTGCGGATATCTACGGGGATCGCAGGATCTTCCAGATCCTGCTGCAGAAATACCTGGTCCATCTGGCACGGCGACCGCTGGTCATGGCCCCACAGACCGTTGGCCCCTTTGCAAAACCTCTGTGGCGACGCCTGGCCTCGGGATCGATCCGTCGCTGTGCGATCATTGCGACCCGCGACGACAAATCGGCCGCGTTCCTGCGCGAGATGGGGATCCGACAGGAGATCGTCGAGGCGTCGGACGTGGCTTTGCGCCTGCCCTATGACGCGCCCGCTGCGCCCGAAACCGGGACGGGCCCCAAGGTGGGTCTCAATGTCTCCGGACTGCTGATGGGTGGAGGATATACTGGCAAGAACATGTTCGGCCTCAAGATCGACTACCCTGCCCTGATCCGCGATATTATCAAGCGGTTCCAGGCGCATCCGGAAGGCTGCGAAATGCACCTGGTGGGGCATGTCGTGCCACAAAAGCGCGGCGGCGTGGAGGACGATTACCAGGCCTGTCTCGATCTGGCCAAGGACTTTCCGAGGGTCGTGGTCGCGCCACCCTTCCAGACGCCTTCCGAGGCAAAAAGCTACATCGCAGGGCTGGATTTCTTCATGGGCGCCCGGATGCATGCCTGCATCGCCGCGTTCTCGTCGGGCGTGCCGGTCGTGCCGATGGCCTACAGCCGGAAATTCGAGGGGCTATTCGGATCATTGGGCTATGACTGGACGGTCGATTGCACGACAAACAGCGCCGAAGAGATACTGATGCGGGTTTTCAAAGCCTACGATGCACGAGATTTGCTGACGCAGCAAATGGCGGGGGCGCTCGCAACCGGCCTATCGCGGCTGGACAGGTATGAGATCGCCTTGGAAAAGCTTCTGGTGGGAGTGTACTGAACTTTGTGTATCCGGTCCGGCCCATGCGGTTTGGGATACTCAAGCGTCGAAGCGCTCGCCGAACATTATGGCGAACTGATTGCGGGCTGCAAACCATTCCCGAACATTCCGGCCGTCCTTCTCAAAGTTTCAGATGGCCAGGTAGATCAACTTGGTCGCGGCGTCATCGGTCGGGAAGGAGCCGCGCGTCTTGATCGATTTTCGGATCACGCGGTTCAGGCTCTCGATGGCGTTGGTCGTGTAGATGATCTTGCGGATTTCCAGAACCGGTTCGCCGGAAGGGATTCATACGGGTTGGTCGTCATGTCGGTGCCTCCAGAACGTCTTTCATGAAAGTTCGCTTCGCCTCAATCTTCAGGGATCGCCACAGTTCGTCGCCTAACTTTGTTGTGCATGACGCGCCAGTGTTCCGCCGAAACTCTACCTGTTCGAGGCCAGCATAGAAAGCGTATCCGCTCCACACAGACGGGATTCGCCGAATTCCGGCATCCCCTGGGCAAAAATTTGATAACCTGTGTAGCCTGTGATCCGTCGCCGGCATAACCTTTGGCGGTGCCAACCGTGGATCGCCTCGGACTCCTCTCAGGCCGTTTCTAACATAGGCGGATTTAGACGGGCTGTGCACGGGAGATCAAGATCAGAAAGTCGTTTGAGGTGAAGAGCTTGGTAGGGTCAGGACCCATTGATTTCCGTTTTGCAGGGTGATTCATGGCTCGAAAACAGAGCGGTGAACATGTCTGATCTTTTCTGGCTGACCGATGCGCAGATGGCGCGTCTTGAGCCCTTCTTTCCGAAGTCCCATGGCAAACCCCGAGTTGATGACCGGCGTGTGTTGAGTGGGATTATCTTCATCAATCGTAATGGCTTAAGGTGGCGCGACGCGCCGATTGCATACGGCCCACACAAGACGCTCTACAACCGCTGGAAACGATGGAGCGACAAGGGCGTGTTCGCCCGGATGATGGCCGGCCTGGCCGCCGAGCACGGCGAAAAGACGACTGTGATGATCGACGCAACGTATCTGAAGGTCCACCGAACAGCGACCAGCATGGGCGTGAAAAAGGGGGGCGTGGACGCCTGATCGGCCGCACCAAAGGCGGCATGAACCACTGACCGGCAGGGCATTGCGCAGCAATGTCCCGAGAGGGGCCAAGCTGCATGCCATCTGCGACAGCGAAGGCCGGCCCCTGAACCTGTTCGTCACCGCCGGTCAGGTCAGCGATTACATCGGCGCACGAGCATTGCTGAGCAGCCTGCCGGACGTGGACTGGCTGCTCGGGGATCGCGGCTATGACGCCGATTGGTTCAGGGAAGCATTGAAAGACAAAGGGATACGCGCCTGCATCCCCGGTCGAAAACAGCGCAAGAAGACTGTGAAGTACGACAAGCGCCGATACAAGCGACGCAACAGGATCGAGATCATGTTCGGCAGGCTCAAGGATTGGCGGCGAGTGGCAACCCGATACGACCGCCGTCCGAAGGTGTTCCTATCAGCCATCGCTCTTGCTGCACTCGTCATTTACTGGCTATGAGTCCTGACCCTAGAGCATAGCCACCTTGCCTTTATGCTGCCAGCATCAGGAACACTCACAACCCAAGAGCAGCGCGATTACCTATCCAATTCCTGCACGAATCGACCGCATTACTTTGGTCAGGTTTTCATCGGTGAATGTGATGACGTTCGATCGGGCGTCGCCAAGATCATCCTCATTGTCGAACTCTTGATCTTCGACGACAGGCAGCAAGGAGCGCGGCTTCCAGTAAGCGATTTGAATTTCGTCAATCCGCGCGCGGGCGCTCACGCATGTCTTCGCTCTGAGCGACGTACCCAGCCCGTGGCGCCGGTCTGGCGATGCCCGGTACCTTCGGCACACATCGGGCGGGTTCACTCGTGGCTGACCGGCATTTCCATGCCGTGTTCGCGCAAGAGCGCGTGGCGGCGGGCGGTCCTGAGATCTTCGGCCACCATCTCGGCGCACATCTGTTGCGCGGTGATTTCCGGCACCCAGCCCAGCCGGGCCTTGGCCTTGGCCGGATCGCCCAGCAGGGTTTCGACCTCGGCGGGGCGGAAATAGCGCGGATCGATCCGCAGCACCACGTCGCCGGGTTTCAGCGCCGGTGCGGCATCGCCGGTGACGCTCTCCACGACCGCGACCTCCTCGACCCCCTGCCCTTCAAAGCGCAGCGTCACGCCCAGTTCGGCGGCCGTCCAGGTCACGAAGTCACGCACCGAATACTGCACCCCCGTGGCGATGACGAAATCCTCGGGCGCCTCCTGCTGCAGCATCATCCACTGCATCCGCACATAGTCCTTCGCATGGCCCCAGTCGCGCAGCGCGTCGATATTGCCCATGTAGAGACAGTCCTCGAGCCCCTGGGCGATATTCGCGAGCCCCCGCGTGATCTTGCGGGTGACGAAGGTCTCGCCCCGGCGCGGGCTCTCGTGGTTGAAGAGGATGCCGTTGCAGGCATACATGCCATAGGCCTCGCGGTAGTTCACCGTGATCCAGTAGGCATACATCTTGGCCACCGCGTAGGGGCTGCGCGGGTGGAACGGCGTGGTTTCGGTCTGCGGGATCTCCTGCACGAGGCCGTATAATTCGGATGTCGAGGCCTGGTAGAAGCGCGTGGTCTTCTCCAGCCCGAGGAAGCGGATCGCCTCGAGCAGGCGCAGGGTGCCGATCGCGTCCACGTCGGCGGTATATTCCGGCGCCTCGAAACTCACCGCCACATGGGACTGCGCGCCCAGGTTATAGACCTCGTCCGGGCGCACATCCTGAATGATCCGGGTCAGGTTGGAACTGTCCGTGAGATCGCCGTAATGCAGCTGGAACCTTGCGTGATCCACATGCGGGTCCTGGTAGATGTGATCGATCCGCTGGGTGTTGAACAGCGAGGCGCGGCGCTTGATCCCGTGCACCTCGTAGCCCTTCTCCAGAAGGAACTCCGCCAGGTAGGATCCGTCCTGCCCGGTCACACCGGTGATAAGCGCCTTGCGGGTCATGTCTGCTCCGATCATTTGCGTGCCCGTCTCTTTTCAACGAGAACCGGGCGCACTGCAAGCCGCGCGCCACCGCGAGAGGGCTGGCCATCGGGCAGGCAACTCCGCTAACAAGCATCCGGACACAGCCGCGAGGATCCCCGGAATGAACGACGCCTCCAATCCGCAACCCCCGGCCGGCACAGCCCCGGACAGCTTCCCGCAGGTGACGACGGTCGACGCCGTGATCTCCGCCGACCGGATGGCACAGCGCGTCGCGGCCCTGCGCGCCGGGCTGGCGGGCTACGGATTTCCCCCCGGATCGCGCGTCGTTTTGCAGCTGCGGGACCAGGTCGCGGCGCTGGCGGCATTCTATGGCGCGCTCGGCACCGATCTCGTGCTGGTGCCGGTGCATTCCACCACCCCGGAGCCGGAACTGCGCCATATCCTGGCCGACAGCGGCGCCGTCGCCCTGGTCCGCGACACGCCGTCCGCCGCGGCCGACCTCCCCGGCGGGGTCGCCCTCCTGGACACTGGCGACTGGGCCGAAGCGGCCGCCGGAATCGCCGCCCCGCCCCCCGATCCGGCGGCGCCGGCGGTGATCCTCTATACCTCGGGCACCACCGGCGCCCCCAAGGGCGTGGTGTTCAGCCATGCCGACCTCTTGCGCATCGGCCGGGAGTTTCCCGTGCTGGTGCTGGACCTGACGGCCCGCGACGTGCTGCTGCTGCCCTTGGAACTGAATTCCCCCATCGGCGTCGTGCTGGCGATCTGCGCCCAGGCCAGCGGCGCCGGGCTGGCGGTGGTCGGCCGGGCGGACCCGGCGCGGGTGGTGGCCACACTGCAGAAGGCGCGGGTATCGGTGATGCTGGGGGTGCCGCTGCTGGCGTCGATGATGCTCTCCGCCACCCGCGACACCCCCGATCCGTTCCCGGACCTGCGCCACATGGTGCTGGGCGGCAACCCGGTGATGACCGATCTCGCCGACCGGATCACCACCCGGTTCGGCTGCGCCCTGTCGGTGGTCTTTGCCATGACCGAACTCATTCCGGGGCTGATCCTGCGCGACCGCGCGGGCCAGCCCGACGGGGCGGTCGGCTGGCCCGCGCCCGGCCTCGCCGCCGCGATCCTCGGCCCCGACGGGCAGCCGGCGGCGGAGGGCGAGATCGGCGAACTGGCGGTGGCGGGGCCGCAGGTAACGACCGGGTACTGGCGGCAGGGCAGGATCGAACCGCTGATCGGTCCGGACGGCTGGTATCGCACCGGCGATCTCGGCTATCGCACCCCCGACGGCGGCACGGTGCTGGTGGGCCGCGCCAAGGAGGTCATCCTGACCGGCGGCCACACGATCTACCCGGTCGAGGTGGAACAGGCCCTGGAACGCCACCCCGAGGTGATGCGGGCCGCGCTGGTGGGCCGCCCGCACCGCGACTTCGGGGAAATCCCGGTGGCCTTCGTGGTCCGGACCCCGGACAGCAGCCTGAGCGAAAGCGCGCTGATCCGCTGGGCCAAGACCCAGATCCGGCCCGCCAAATGCCCCCGCGCGGTGCAGTTCATCGACTCCATGCCGATGACCGGATCCGGCAAGATCAGGAAGACCGCCCTGAAGACCCGAACCCCCGATGACCGCGCCTGACCCGACCCCCGATGAGGACCCCGGCGGGATCCGGGCCAGGATCCGGACCCTGCGCGAGGACGGCGATCCGGCGACGGCGCTGGCCCTGCTAGACGGATCGCGCGACCGGCTGCCCGCGGGTTTCGCGCGCCGCGAGAGGGCGCGCCTGCTGCATCGCCTCGACCGCCCCGCCGAGGCGCTGGCGGAACTGGACCGGGGCCGCCCGGCGCCGGGCACCGACGCGCTGCGGCTGCGGCTCCTGATCGCGCTTGGCCGGCGCACCGAGGCCACCGCGCTGGTCGATGCGGCCCCGGCGGACCCGGATGCCGGTATCGACCCGCGGCTGATCCTGACCCTAGCCCGGGACCAGCTGCAGGCCGGGCAGTTCGCCACGGCGGCGCGGCTCGCCGCACGGGTCCCGACCGACGCGGCGCAGGCGCTGGCCCTGCGCGCCCTGCTGCTGGCCGGCGCGGGGGGCGATGAGATCGCCAGGGTCCTGCCCCGGCCGGGAGCGGAGACCGACGCCCTGCTGCTGGCCGCGATCCGGCGCGCCCGCGCCGATCTCGACCCGGCGGACCCGGACAGCCCGGTGCAGGCGCTGCTGGCCGGGGTCGCCGCCGCCCTGCCCCTGTTCAGCGACCCGCAAACGCTCTTCCAGCTGCGCCGGCGGCTCTGCGACATCGCCGACGCGCGGACGGACCGGCTGATCTGGGACCGGACGGGCGTGCTGGAACGGGACCGCGCCCCCGCCTCCTATCGCGATGTTCCCGGAGCGGAGGGACCGCCCGCCGCCGGTGCGGCGGACCGGCTGCGCAGGTTCGCGGCCTGGCTGGACCTGCCGCCGGACCGGGTCGGGGACTGGATCGGACAGGCGCATGACGGGCGGCGCCACCAGCACCGGCTGCGCGACCTCTTCGCCCATTCCAGGGTCCATTTCGACGAATTCGCCGCCGATATCGACCCGCTGGACTGGTCCGCCGTGCGCGCCTGCGCGGAGGCCGGGCAGCCGGTTCTCCTGGCCGCCGCGCATCATTCCTTCATTCCCGCCCTGCTGATCCAGATGCAACGGGCGAAGCTGGACATCCGGGTCATCGCCGGGGGCTGGGCCTGGGGGCCGGAATCGCATCTCGCGCCGCTGTTCATCGACGCGCCCGCGCCGCTGACCGTGACAGGCGCCCTGCCGCAGCCGCCGGCATCGGCCCTGCGGCGCGGGCTGATCGGCCAGCTGCGCGCCGGCGGCGCCGCCCTGGTCGCCATCGACACGCCCGGAGCCGGCGCCCGCCCGGTCGACCTGCCCGCCCACGGGGTCCGCGCCCTGCTGCCGCCGCCGCTCTGGTCGGTGGCGCGCAAGACCGGGGCCGCGGCCTTCGTCCTCGAATGCACCTGGGCGGCGGGCCGGATCCGCTCCGGCCTGACGCCCTGGCCGGTGCCCGCCGAAGACGGGCCGGAGGCGGATGCGCTCTGGTACGAGATGCTGCTGACCCGCGCCCGCGCCGCAGCGCTGCGGGACCCGCGCAACGTCGCCCAGCCGGGCTGGCTGATCGACCTGCTATAGCGGCGCGGCGAAGAAGGCCGGGACCGGCGCCCCCGCCGCGCGGCAGTCCAGAAAGCCGCGCGCGGCGTCCAGCGCCTCGCGGATGGTCACGTCCATGTCGAGATAACGGTAGGTGCCGAGCCGGCCGACGAAGGTGACGCCCTCTGCCGCCCCGGCCAGCCTGACGTAATCGCCCAGCAGCGCCTTTTCCGCCACCTGGCGGATCGGATAATAGGGGATGTCCTCCGCCCCGCAGGCGCGGGAGAACTCGCGGTAGCAGACCGAGCCCCGGTGATCTTCCCAGGGGGCGAAATGTTTGTGTTCGGTGATGCGCGTGAACGGCACGTTTTCCTCGCCATAGTTCATCACCGCACAGCCCTGGTAATCGCCGTCATGGGTGAACCGTTCGAAATCCAGCGTCCGGTACCCGAGCCGCCCCAGTTCGTAATCGAAATACCCGTCCAGCGGGCCGGAATAGAACACGTGGTCGTGGTCCGCGCCCTGGGACCGGTCGAACACCGTGTCCAGATGCACGGCGATGCCGGGGTGATCGAGAATGCGTTCGATCATCGCGGTATAGCCGTGTTCCGGCATTCCCTGGAACCTGTGAAAGAAATAGTTGTCGTCATAGTTGAACCGCACCGGCAGGCGCTTGAGGATGCTGGCCGGCAGCTCGGAGGGGTGACAGCCCCATTGCTTCTGCGTGTAGCCCTTGAAGAAGGCCTCGTAGAGATCCTTGCCGACGAAGCGCAGCGCCTGTTCCTCGAAGGTCTGCGGATCTTCGATCGTGGTGTCGGCCTGTTCCGTCATGATGAAGGCGCGCGCCTCGTCCGGCCGCAGGGTCTTGCCGAAGAACTGGTTGATCGTGTGCAGGTTCACGGGCAGCGAATAGACCGCGCCCCCGGTCGTGGCCTTGACCCGGTTCCTGTAGGGCCGGAAGGTTTCGAACGCGTTCACATAGTCCCAGACCTCGGCATCGTCGGTGTGGAAGATATGCGGCCCGTAGACATGCACCAGAACCCCAGTCTCGGCGTCCCGCTCGGTGTGGCAGTTGCCGCCCACATGGCTGCGGCTGTCGACGATGGTGACGGTCTCGCCCGCCTCCGCCAGGCGCCGCCCGATGACCGCGCCCGACAGGCCCGCCCCGACAAGGAGAATACTCATGACAACCGCTTCCTTCCCTGGATGTGCCGCCGCCAGCTTTAGCCCGCCTCTCGCCGGATCACAAACCACCTTGCAATGCGCGGGAGGGGCACGGCCGGCAAGAAGGGGGCGCTGCCCCCGCCCGCCTGCGGCGGACTCCCCCGGAGTATTTCGGCAAAGATGAAGGGGGGCATGGTCTTCTTTCCAGTGTCGCATACCCCGGAGACCGGCAGTCGATTGCGCGCCCCGTCGATCGGGATGTTCCGCGCGCCGCGAGTCCTGCCCGGCGATTTCACATTCCGAAAGCAGATTGTTTCGCGCGCGAAACAAATTTCTGCAAGCCATTGAAAAACAACGGTCCTGACGCGGCCTGCCGGGGCTCCGCCCGTTCGCGGGCGAAACCGTCCCCCGGACGGTTTCCGGGACGCCCGCTCACCCCATGATCGCCAGGTGGGTCGCGATGGCGTCTTCCAGGTCGTCGAAATACTGCATCTGGCCGTTCTCCAGCACGATCCCGGAATCGCAGAATTCCCGCAGCTGGTTCATGCTGTGACTGACCATGATGGCGCTGGAATACTTCATCCGGTCGACGAAGACCGCCCGGCTCTTGCGGCGGAACACCGCGTCGCCCACGGCGGTGACCTCGTCCACCAGGTAGGTGTCGAAATGGATGCCCATCGAAGCACCGAAGGTCAGGCGCGAGCGCATGCCCGAGGAATAGCTGCGCACCGGCATGTGGAAGGATTTGCCGAGCTCGGCGAAATCCTCGACGAAATCCATCAGCTGCCTTGTGTCGACACCATAGATCCGGGCGATGAAGCGGATGTTCTGCGCCCCGGTGAGCTCGCCGTGAAACGAGCCGCCGAAGCCCACCGGCCAGGACAGGGTGCCGTCGCTGACGATGCGTCCGCTGTCCGGGCGCATGGTGCCGGCGATCATCTGCAAGAGCGTCGATTTCCCCGCCCCGTTGCGCCCCAGCAGCGCCAGCGAACGGCCCGTCGGCAGGGTCAGGTTGAGATTGTCGATCACCACCTTGCGCTCGCCGCGCAACCGGAAGCTCTTGGTGAGGTTCTCGAAACGGATCACGGCGATGACCCTGTCATCGCCGTGATCCGGGGGCGGTAGGGCATTGCACAGCAATGTCCCGAAAGCCCCACCGCGGGATTGATATCCCGGTCCCGAGAGGCCCGCCGTGGATCATATTCGTCCGGCACCAGCCCCACCGCCCGCCGCGAAGGGCAGCGCCCGACCCTGGGTGGGCGCTCCCGCCCGATGAGCGGCGAGGCCGCATCAAAGCATCCACGCCGGTCCGGCTGCACATGACATCGCCATGCGCCCTCCCGGGGGGAGGGTCGGGCGCCGCCCGGCGTGCCGCCGGGCGAAACGGACGAGCCGTGCCCGAGACAGCGCCACCTTCGCGTCTCCCCTGCCCCATCGTGCCTCAGCTCCGGTCGCGGATCGAATAATAGACCAGCGCCAGGATCGACCAGGTCAGGAGCAGGAACAGGCCAGCCAGCGCCGCCAGCACCGGGCGTTGCGGATATTCCGCCTCGCTCGCCAGGGTCGGTTTGATGTAGGTCGCCAGATACCGGCTCTGGCGGGCGGCGTCGTCGCGCGCCACGCTCAGCGCGGTCAGCGCCGCGCGGTAGCTTTCCTCGGCATATTCGCGATCCACCGTCAGGCTTTCGAACTCGGCGATCAGCGTCGGGTAATCCTCGCCCACCGCGCCGGTTTCGGTGCTGTCGCTGGTGAAGGTCTGGCGCTCGATCCGGATCCGGTCGCGGATCACGTCGATGCGCTGCAGCGCCTTGGTCAGGCGCGGATCGTTGTCGTTGGTGGTCCCCAGGAGCAGGTCGTATTCGATCAGCGCCTCGGCGAGCTGCTGCTGCAGGCTGTTCATCACCCCCATGCGGCCCTGGATATCGGCCTCCGGATCGACGATCCGGGTGCGGGTGCGGAACCGGGTCAGCGCCTCGCGCGCCTCCTTCAGCCGCTCCAGCGCCATGTCCAGGTCGTCCTGGGCATAGCGCATCGCATCCGCGCGGGCCTGGTCGTTGAGCGCGTTGATCCGGTCCTGGCTTTCGCGCACGATCTCGCGGGTGATCGCCTGGGCCGTGTCCGCGTCAAAGGCCACCACCTGCACCTCGATCAGCCCGGTGCCGGAATCGTAGGAGATCCCCACCACCCGGTGCCA
Organism: Sedimentitalea xiamensis; assembly: GCF_030164465.1. Classification (GTDB taxonomy): domain Bacteria; phylum Pseudomonadota; class Alphaproteobacteria; order Rhodobacterales; family Rhodobacteraceae; genus Sedimentitalea; species Sedimentitalea xiamensis. The sequence continues at coordinate 41,932 of NZ_JASNJE010000021.1, read as the reverse complement.
GAACCAGACGAGATCCTCGAGCGAGGCATCGGGCCAGAGCGAGAACACCCAGTCGGACGGCCAGTTCTGCGCGTAATGGCCGCGCAGGTCGATCCGGCCGTCCAGCACCTCGACCATTTCCTGGCTCTGGATGAATTCATAGAGGATGTCGCTGTCGGACGCGGTGGTGCCGCCGGCGAACTGCGCCAGCCCGCCCAGGAGTTCGCTGGAGCCGCCGCTTTCCTGGCTGCGCACGGTGAAGCCCGCGGTCGAGGCATACTGATCCGCCGCCTGGACCCAGAGATAGAAGATCACCGCCGCCAGCGGCGCCAGCACCAGCAGCACGAAGCTGGCCAGAAGCCCCCAGTGCCGCCGCTGCATCCTGGCGGGTTCGGCGATCGGGCGCACCTGCACCACCGGCGGCGCGGCGGCGGCCGGTCCGGGTTTTGCGGCCGGGTTTTGCGGCCCCGGCGGTCTGCCCGGCGGCTGTCCGGCGGGTTTTCCTCCGGGCCTGCCCGCCCCCGGCCCCGGTCCGGCCGGTTTTCCGGCGCCGGGACCCTGGCCCCGTCCCTGCCCCTGACCCTGCGGACCGCCCGGCCTGGCTTGCGGACCCGGCCTGGCCTGGGCGGCAGGTTGCGGCTTGCCTTGCGGACCCGCCGCGGGGTCTGCGCCGTCGGTTTTCTGGTTCATGCGCCCATCCCGGTCCGAAGCCGTTTGAATGTTTCCCGGATTCCTTACATAGTCGGGCCTGCAAACGCCAGCATCAGACCGCTTTTTCATGCCCCTCCCCCCATCCGCCCGACCCGCGCAGACACCCCGAGGCCAGACGGCGGGCACGGCGCCCGCGCTGTCGCCCGCAGCCCCCCCGCGCCTTGCCGCGCTGCGGGTGATCGTGGCGCTGATGCTGCGCGAGATGTCGACCCGCTATGGCCGCACGCCGGGCGGATACATCTGGGGCATCCTCGAACCCCTGGCGGCGATCCTGTTTCTCAGCGTCGGGTTTTCGCTGGTGCTGCGTACCCCGGCGCTCGGCACCAGTTTCCTGCTCTTCTACACCTCGGGCTACCTGCCCTTCCATCTCTACCAGAGCGTGTCCAACATGGTGGCCGCGTCGGTCCGGTTTTCCAAGCCGCTGCTGAAATACCCCGCCGTCACCTGGCTCGATGCGGTGCTGGCGCGGTTCCTGCTGAACGGTCTGACCGGCATCCTGATCACGGCGATCCTGACCGCCGGCATCCTGACCGTGATCGACAGCCGGACGATGCTGGACCTGCCGCCGATCATCGAGGCGATGAGTCTCGCGCTGCTGCTCGGACTGGGGGTCGGGGTGCTGAACTGCGCCCTCAGCGGGCTCTATCCGCTGTGGGAAGTGATCTGGTCGATCCTGACCCGGCCGCTGTTCCTGGCCTCGGGCATCATCTACCTGTTCGAAAGCCTGCCGCAGCTAGCGCAGGACATCCTGTGGTACAATCCGCTGGTGCATATCGTCGGGCTGATGCGCACCGGGTTCTATCCGACCTATACCGCCGCCCATGTCAGCCCGCTCTACGTGCTGAGCGTCAGCCTGATCCTTCTGACGATGGGGCTGCTGCTGATGGGCCGCTATCACCGCGAGATCCTGAACCGCTGAGCGGCATCCCCGCGAGCGCCAGGATCTCGGCGTGATCGACCCCGGTGCGGCCGGCCAGCCCGTCGCGCATGGCGCGCCGCAGCAGCCGCAGGAACAGCGCCCGGTCGCCGTCGTGATGGCGCACCTTGGACAGCCATTTCGGCAGGACCGCCATCAGCGCCGGCCAGAACAGCCATCCCGCCGCCACCCGGTAGACGATCAGCAGGTTGCGGTAATGGTAATAGCTTTTCCACAGCGGCCGGAACCGGCGGTCGCCGGCGTCGATGGTGGAAAAGTCGTGTTCGAACCTGAGCCCCGGATCGAAGGCGATGCTGCCGCCGGACTGGCGCAGCTTCAGCGTGTAGAGCACGTCGTCGCCATAGACGAAAAGCCGCCCGTCGGGATAGCCGATCCGCGCGATCGCGGCCGCCGAGACGAACAGCCCGACGAAGGAGGCCGCGTCCACCTCGCGCAGGGCCGCGCCCTCGTAATCGGCGGGCATCAGGTGAAAACCTTCGCGCCCGCCGCCGGCGGCGGTGCGCAGAAAGGCGGCGCGGTTCCAGAACGGGTTGATCGAGGGGCGGTTGATGTCGCAGATCCGCCCGTCCGGGTGGCGCACGGCGGCGGCCCAGGCGTCATGGGCGCTGCGGTCCCTGGCGTGAAAGGCGCGCAGGGTGCCCGGATCGGGGCGGGCGTCGTCGTCCATCACCACGATCCAGTCCGGGGCGAACTGCGCCATCGCCCGTTTCATCCCGGCCTCGAACCCGCCGGCGCCGCCCGTATTGGTCGCCAGGCGCAGCACCTGCAGCCGCGCCTCCGCCTGATCCGCCAGCCAGTCGCCGGTGCCATCGGTGCTGGCATTGTCGACCACGAGGACGGCGGAGAGATCCTCCGGGGCGGCGGAGAAAAGCGCCGCCAGCGTGATCCTGAGCTGGTCCAGCCGGTTGTGGGTGACGACCACCGCGACGAGCTGTTGCGCCGCCGCCGGGGGCCGTGTGGTGTTCTGCTGCGTGCTCAAGACCGCGCTTTCTGTCTGTGCCATGCCGGCCTAACTCACAAATCCGGAACCTTGTCAAATCTCAACATCCCCCGCAGCGGAACCCCGCGGGGCCAAGGGGGCGCGCCGGTCCCGGCGTGGCGCCGGAACGGCATGTTTCGCGCCGGTTCGGGTCGTTTGTTTTCAATGACTTGCAGAAATTTGTTTCGCACGCGAAACAATCCGGATTTGGAATACGTCATGATCTTCGCGATTTCAGCCAGTCCTGAACCGCCGCGAACAGCGCCGCGTCGACGCCGCCGCCGCTGAGGGTGATCCGGCCCGCCGCGGCGTCGAACCGGGCCGTCACGCGGGATTCCTCCAGCCGCCGGGCCACCGACTCCGGGTCGGGCCCGGTGATCCGCGGCCGCGGGCCGGGCGCGCCGGACGGGGCGGAACGGCCGGCCGCGTCATCGGTGGGAACCGGCGCCGCGCCGCCTGCCGCCTGTCCGCGCGTCCAGTCGCGCAGCGCGGCGTTGAGAACCGCCAGTTCCTCTTCGGCGGTGGCCGCCGGGTCGGAGCGCAGTTTCATCCGCAGCCCGGAGGCGAAGGCGTGATCCGCCTGCAGCGCCTTCGCCAGCCCCAGCCCCAGCTTTTCGGGGATCATTGCCGGAAAGCGCAGCACCGCGTCCAGGGGCTCCACCAGTTCCAGGAAGCTGCCGATCTTGGACCGGCGCGACCGGCTGACCGATCCGAAAAGCCCGCGCAGGGCGGCGCGCGGCGTCGGATAGACGCCCTCGTGCACCGCGCGCAGGGTGATCCGGCCCTTTTCATAGAGGCTGAGCCCGGCGCGGATCTCGTTTTCCTCGACCATCGCCACATAGGCCGCCTGCGCATCCGGCGGCGCGATCAGCCGCGCCTGGACGGTGGCGAACCGGGGATCTTCGGTGCGCGCGCGCAGGCGCCGCAGCGCGCTCAGCCGGCGGGCGCCCGAGATCAGCCCGTGGGTCTTGCCATTGCGGGGGGCGGGCAGGGCGACGACCTCGATCGGGGTCTGCTGGCCGCGGGTTTCCAGCGAGGCCATCAGCGCCGCCATGTCGTCATCGCCCCCCTGCGCCATCCGGTCCCGCACCAGATGGGTCTCGTCGATGCAATCCAGCGCCAGAACGTCGATCATCCGGCCTTCGGCGCGGGCGTTGCGCAGCGTGTCGGAGAGTTCGGACAGGGCGGCGCTGGCGCTGGCGTCGCCGGCGACCCGCGCGATCGGCGCGCGGGCCGGATCCGCCGCCGGGGCAGGGGAGTCCGCCGCCAGGTAGCCGGGCTGCGCCGGGGTCAGTCGCTTGCGTTTGGCCATGATGAAATCCCCCTGTTCAGGCTGTCGCGTCGCGGTCCCGTTCGGCCCGCCGCCAGATGCCCAGCAGCAGCCGCTTGAACGCGGCATAGGTGGCATCGAAGGTTTCGCGCCCGCGGGCATAGGTCTCGCGGTTGAAGTCGCGGTAATCGGCTTCGTAGATGCCCGCCACCTGTTCGCCGGCCTGCCCGATCAGCGCGGTGAAATCCTGCCGGTGCGGCGACAGGGTCTGCCCCAGATAGGCCTGCATCAGCGCCGAAAGCTCGCCCTGCTGTGCGGCGTCATAGCGGGTGATGACCGCGCGCACCGCATCCCATTCAAAGGCCATCTCGGGCCGCCCCAGCGCGCGGGCGGCCACGTTCTCGCCTTCTTCGATGCTGGCGAAGGTGGAATGCAGCATGTCGAAGAACCGCCCGGTGCTGTCGAATTCCAGGAAGGATGCGCCAAGCGGCACCAGCAGGATATCCGCCGCCGCCAGCCCGTTGATGGTGAGGTAGCCAAGCGCCGGGGGGGTGTCGATGAACACGAGATCGTATTCGGCCAGCACCCCGTCGGCCGCGAGCCGGTCGGTCAGCGCGTCCCACAGTTTCCAGCCGCGCGCCGCCATGCGCCAGACCGGGATCTGGAACTCTGCCCAGTAGAGGTTGAGCTGCGCCCCGATCAGGTCGATGTTGGGCCAGTGGGTCTTCTGGATCACATCCGCCGCCGTCATGGTCATCGCGGCGGAGAGCGCATCGTCCAGCGGCTGCGGCGCCTCGCCCCGGTCGAGACGGCGCTGGTTTTCCGCTTGCAGATGGGCGCCGTAATGCCGCGCCAGCAGCGGAAAGGCGGTCTGCCATTCGTCCTGCACCCGGCCGCCGAAGATCGAGGTCATGGACCCCTGGCTGTCCAGATCCACCACCAGCACCCGGTAGCCGTCGAGCGCCGCGGACATCGCCAGGTGCGCGGCGGTGCTGGTTTTGCCGACGCCGCCCTTGAAATTGGCCACGGCGACGAGTTTCGCGGGCAGGTCCTTCGGCCGATAGGGCAGGTAGTTCTTGGCCTTGGACCCCTGCGCGCCGAAATGCGCCCGCAGGCGCAGCACCTCGTCAAGGGTGAACCATTTCGCGCCGCCCTCGGTTTCCGACCGGCCCTGCGGCAGGCCGGGGTTCTGTTTCAGCACCCGCCGGAAATGCGCCTGGGCCACGGGGATCAGGTAGCGGGTGATCTCCCAGGTGGAAAACAGCCGCAACTGCTTGCGCCCGGCATCGTCCAGCCCGCGGCTGGCCAGGTCGGCCCGACCCTGCGCACAGGCGGCAGCGATGGCGGCGAAGCCCCGGGTATCCGTCGGCGCATCCAGATCGGCCAGCGCGGCATCAGGGTCTATGTTGAAATAGGGAGGCAGTCCCGTGGGTCCGCCGGGGGACCGTGTGCCGTCTTTTGCCATGGCTGCGCCGCTCGATGTAACGTGTTTTCGGCAAGATACCACAAATCGGCGCACATGAAAGGAAAACCATCACAAACAGCGGATTTCCCAAGCAAATCCTGCGTTTGATGCCGGTGTTCTAGCCCATTCCGGAGCGCGGCGCGATTTTTTTTGAGTGTTAGAATCCTGTTATTTATAGTTAAGGGGTTTCTTCCATGCATGAAGAGTCCTGAAAACAAACAGCTTTATCGCGTTTCGGGAGAGCCGGGCGATTCCGAACCCCCGATAGAACGACTCCGAAGCCACGTCGAAGCGATTCCGAACCCCCGTTGCGGGCGGTTGTCCGGGGCTGTGGACAACTCTAGGGTGGGTGTCAGCGAAACCACGATAAACGAGTCGGATACCGACCATGGTCAGGGCAGCGGGCGGAATGGGGCAGGCGGAAGTCGGCGGCGGCGGAAGCCTGTTGCCGGACCGGACCCGGCAGGGCGATTTTTTTCTCTGCGATATCTTCGATGCAATCCCCAAGGACGATCTGGCGTCGATGGAGCATCCGCTGTTCTCGCTGGCGACGCGGCCGGACCGGCGGATCCTGAGCTATGCGCATAACGGCGCGCAGATCACCGTGACCCCGTCGGTCCGGGGGCTGGCGACGATCCACGACAAGGATATCCTGATCTTCTGCATCAGCCAGCTGATGGCGGCGCTGAACGCGGGGCGGGCGGTCAGCCGGACGGTGCAGCTGAAGGCGCATGATCTCCTGGTGGCGACCAACCGGGAAACCAGCGGCGATGCCTACCGGCGGCTGCGCGAAGCCTTCGAACGGCTGGCGGGAACCCGGATCACCACCAATATCGTCACCGGGGAGATGGAGACCACCAGCGGCTTCGGGATGATCGAAAGCTGGGAGATCGTCAGGAAGACGCGGGGCGGGCGGATGGTCAGCGTCAGCGTGACCCTGTCGGACTGGCTTTACCGCGCGGTGCTGAGCAAGTCGGTGCTGACCCTGAGCCGCGACTATTTCCGGCTCAGGAAACCGCTGGAGCGGCGGATCTACGAACTGGCGCGCAAACATTGCGGACGCCAGGCCTTCTGGACCGTCTCGGTGGACACGCTTCTGAAGAAATCCGGCAGCGCCAGCCCGCGCCGGGTGTTCCGCGCCATGCTGCGCGCCATGATCGCGGCGGGTCACCTGCCGGATTACGACATGGCCGAGGAGCAGGGCGACCTGATCCGGTTCGCCTGGCGCGGCCATGTGGTGGACGCGCCGCCGCCGGTTCTGAAGGCCGATACGCTGGATCTCGCGCGGGGGATGATGCCGGGGGCCGACATCCATGCGCTGGAGGCCGAGTGGCGCGGGGTCTGGGTCCGTTCCGGCGGGCCGCGCCTGCGCAACGCGGACGCGGCCTTTGTCGGCTGGATCAGGAAGCGGGCGGGGCCGGGGTAGGGGGCTCTGCCCCCGCCGTGCTGGCGCACGACTCCCCCGGAGTGTTCATGGCAAGAGGAAGGCGGCGGGTCAGAACCAGGTGCCGATCCACAGCTTGTCGCCGTCGATCCTGGTGATCGGGCCGCTGAAATCGGCCGGGGCCGTGGTGATCGGGGCGTTGGCGTTGGTGCAGATCTGGGTGCCGTCGGCGAAGCGCACATAGTCGCCATTGGCCGTGCTGCCGCGTTCGATCACCCCGCCGGTCGGGGTGCCGCCGGACTGGGAGACCGGGGCGAGCAGGGACTGCTGCGTGTAGATCATCCGCCAGTCCTTCCAGCTTCCGGCCCGCTGGTGCCGGATCGCGGTTTCGCCGCCGCCGTTCAGCTTGAAGGCAATCTGGGTGACGTTGTTGGTGTTATTCGCGACGACCGTGTGGATGCTGGCCGGCCCCCCGGTGAACCCCGGCGGGGCGTTCAGGGCCGAGGACAGGTCGGGAACCGTGTAATAGCCGTTGCGCAGCGCGTCGTTGAAATCCGTGATCTCCTGGCTGGACGTGTCGCCGAGGCCGAAGGCGCCGACGGTCATCAGCGCCCCGGTGCGCGCGTCGGTCGGGGCCGCCTGCACGGCGCTGCCTTCGGCAAGGCCGGTGGTGGCGTCAAAGCGCAGCGCCTCGGTCCAGGAGACGCCGTCGAGCGAGATCTTGATGGCGAAATCCGTATCCCCGGCCAGGCCCATTTCGGCATGTCCGGCCCAGTTAGACTGGAACAGGACGGAGGCGGTTTCACCGTCGCCGGCCTTGTTGATCTTGAGCTGGTGGCCACCGCCGTCATGGGTCAGAAGCGTCGCGTCCGCGCTGACCGCCAGCCGGTTCGTCGCATCCGCCGCGGTGCGGATCCCCAGTTCCGTCAGCGGGGCGAGTTCCGCCTGCGGCAGCACCCAGGCCGACCCGGTCCAGACCCGCAGCTGCCGGTCCGCCTTGCTCCAGGCGCGCCAGCCTTCCAGCGGGGTCACGAAATGCCATGTTCCGTCCAGCCAGGCGGCCAGATCACCCGCATGTCCGGCCCAGGCGGCCACGGGGGCCGCGCCCAGGGCATGGACTTCGCCCTCGGCCGGGTCTGCCGGCGGGATGGTCGCATCGAAGGCGACCACGCTCAGCTGCACCACGATGTCCAGACGCCGCAGCGCCTCGTTGTGGGTCACGTGTTTCTGAGCCTGGCTGGGCATCAGAAAGGGCAGGGCGAGGATCGGCGAATTGTCCGGCATCCGGATCTCCTGTGCTGAACGGAACCGGCGCACCCTGCCGCATCCGGGATTGCGCCCGCCTTAACACCGCGCACGGGCGGTTTACCTTTTGCTCACGCATCGGACGGGCCGGCATCGATCGCATTCGATGCAGTTTTCGCGCTTTGGCCGCAATTCCGGCCCGGAACCGGCGGGTCCGGCGGCCAGGATCGCGCCGGGTATCGGGTGAGGGCCGGTTATGGCGGTGCAATGGGTGGGCCGGATCGGATCCGGCGATGAACAGCTCGACAGGGATCTGCGCGACCTGGAGATCGTGACCGGCGATGCCGGGGCCTTCCTCTATGCGACAACCGGTCAGGACGGTGGAATCAGCGTCTACCGGCTGCAGGAAGGCGGGGGGCTGGCGCGCCTGGCGGACAGCGCCCATTACGCTGTCTGGGGCATGGGAGTCGGCGCCTTCGATGCCGTGAGCCTGGACGGTCAGCGGCAGCTGGTCCTGTCCGGGGTCGGCGACGGCAAACTGATCCGGTATCGCCTGGAAGACGATGGCGGCCTGAGCGGATCGGGGAAGATCGATCTGCCGGGGCTGACCACGCAGGATCACAGCGCGTTGATCGCGATACCGCTGAACGGGGACAGGACCGGTCTTTACACGGTGGATGCCGACAGCGGCCTGCTGGCCTGCTGGCTGTCCACGGGCACCGGAGGGCTGAGCGCCGCGATCGCGGGGCCGGGCGTCACGCTCGATCCCGATGGGCCGGTTCTGCTGGAGATGGCGGAGGCCGGGGCACAGCCTTTTCTGCTGGTCGCCGACAAGGGCACGCAGGGGGTGCGCAGTTTCCGCGTGTCGTCCGAGACCGGCACCCTGGCCGCTGTCGACACGGCCGGTGCCGGCGACGGGCTGGGTGTGGCCTTGCCGAGCGCATTGAAAACGGTCACCGCCCATGGCGGGACCTGGGTGGTTCTGGCCGCCGCGGGCAGCAATTCGCTCAGCGTGATGCAGCTGACCCCGGCGGGCCAGCTCATTCCGACCGATCATATCCTGGATACCCGCGCCACCCGGTTCGATGGGGTGAGCGCGCTCGAGGTGATCGAGGTCGATGGCCATGTGTTCGTGCTGGCCGGCGGGGCGGATGACGGGATCAGCCTCTTCACGCTGCTGCCGGACGGGCGCCTGGTGCATATGCAGACCCTTGTCCAGGACACCGGGCTGGGACTGGAGAATGTCACCGGCATCACCGCCACCCGGATCGGCCAGGAGATCCAGATCTTCGTGACATCGGGCCGGGAGGCCGGGATCGCGCAGCTTTCCCTGTCGCTGGCCGGGCTGGGCGCGGTGATCGCGGCAGGCGAGGCGCCTCCGCCGGGCGGCAATCTGCCGCTGTCCGGCACCGGGGCAGGGGACCTGCTGATCGGCCGGAGCGACCAGATCACGCTGCTGGGGCAGGCCGGGGACGACATCCTGGTCGCGGGCGCCGAAGGCGGCGTTCTGACCGGGGGCGCGGGGAACGATCTGTTCGTGCTGGGCCCGACCGACGGGGTGTTGCAGATCACCGATTTTCAGGCCGGGGCGGACCGGTTGGACCTGAGCGGGTTTCCGATGCTGCGCAGCATCGATCAGCTGGTTCTGACCGCGACCGCGGCCGGCGCCACGATCGGTTTCGGGAACACCCGGATCGACATCCGAAGCGATGACGGCAAGCCGCTGACGGCGCAGGACCTGTGGCCGAACGGCTTTCTCACGCCGGACAGGATAGTTGTTTTCCCGGACCGGTCGGAGCTGCCCAGGGATGGCACACCGGGTCCGGATCTGTTGCAGGGCGGAGATGGCGATGACCGGATCCAGGCCTTTGGCGGGAATGACCAGCTTTACGGCGGCGGCGGCGACGACTGGCTGGCGGGTCATGACGGTGATGATCGTTTGTTCGGCGAGGCGGGTCACGACCAGCTTTACGGTGGCGGCGGGAACGACTTTCTGGCGGGCCATGACGGCGATGACCGGATGTTCGGCGGCATCGGCCACGACCAGCTTTACGGCGGCGGGGGCGACGACTTTCTGGCGGGCCTTGACGGCAACGACCGGTTGTTCGGGGGCATCGGCCGCGATCAGCTTTACGGCGGCGGCGGGAACGACTTTCTGGCGGGTCATGACGGTGATGATCGTTTGTTCGGCGAGGCGGGTCACGACCAGCTTTACGGCGGCGGCGGCAACGACTTCCTGGCGGGCCATGACGGCGATGATCGTTTGTTCGGCGGCATCGGTCATGACCAGCTTTACGGCGGCGGGGGCGACGACTTTCTGGCGGGCCTTGACGGCAACGACCGGTTGTTCGGCGGCATCGGCCACGATCAGTTGTACGGCGGCGATGGCAACGACCGCCTGGGCGGCGAGGCGGGCCACGACCGGCTCTATGGCGGTGGTGGCGACGACTGGCTGGCGGGTCATGACGGCGACGATCGTCTCGGCGGCGAGGCGGGCCACGACCAGCTTTACGGCGGCGGCGGGAACGACTTTCTGGCGGGTCATGATGGCGACGACCGGTTGTTCGGCGGCATCGGCCACGACCAGCTTTACGGCGGCGGCGGCGACGACTTTCTGGCGGGTCTTGACGGCAACGACCGGTTGTTCGGCGGCATCGGCCGCGATCAGTTGTACGGCGGCGGCGGCGACGACTTTCTGGCGGGTCTCGATGGCGACGACCAGTTCCTGTTCGACCGAAACCACGGCAACGATACGATTGCCGATTTTGCGCCGGGCGCAGATCGCATCCGCTTTTCCATCGAGGGTCTGGATTTTGCGGATCTGGATATCCGCAACGAGGGGGCGAATGGCCGGATCGATACGGGACACGGATCCATCACGCTGATCGGAGTGAGTGCGGGCGATCTGACGGCTGACGATTTCCTGTTCTTCTGAACCGGATCGCCGTGGTTGCGGGCGAGTCTTGTCTAATATTTAGCATAATCATCATTATTGGGATGATGATCGCGGCGGGGGCGGATTCACAAACGAAGCGCGGATTCTGTATGAAACCAGCAGCTTGCATGGGATCGTGGAACGGGGCGCTGCGACCCTCTTCCGCGATCGGGGGAACGCCGCAAGATCGGCAAATGGCGTGAGGCAAGAAAAACCTTGCCGAAGAAACTGGTTCAGGGATCCCCCGGATTCATGCGCCATCTTCGCCCGGTATCCCGCCTTGCCGAAAAAACAGACGCCCGCGCCGACCTTCTCCGCCCGGCCGAGGCGCGTCCGGCCCAAAGCGATTGCAACCCAGGGATCGAAAAAATATAGAGCAGGTGATCCGGAAGCCATTTGCCTGGGAATTGTTGTGACAGCCACGCTTGATGATCGTCAGATGACCCGCTTCATGCATCCGGTCCCTGGGTTCGACACCGTTCTTCATATCGCCCACAAGGAATGGCACGGCATCCGCCAGTCGGTGGCCTATGCCCCCGGACACAAGTTGCTGATCCCGGCGGAATCGGCGCTGGAGTCCGAACAGGACGAGTTCAAGGTCCGCAAGAGCATCGGCGATGTGATCGAACGCCTCGGCATCACGCATGTGATGTTCCAGGGCTATTCGGACAACGCGGATATGGTGCTGATCTACCTGCGGGCCCGGTTCGGGCCGGGGCTGGGCTGTTTCGCGATCAACCACGTGACCACATCGCAGTTCGACAACTATTTCGAGATGGTGATGCTGGACCGGATGTTCACCCGTGTCCGCCACGGCATGCTGGACGGGATCGCCTCGGTCAAACCCGATTTCGGCAAGGTTTTTCCCGAGATCTGGGAGGGGCTGATCCTGAACTACGCCCCCCACCTGCCGCAGTTCGACCTGCCGCCCGCCTCGGGCAGCACCGATCTTTATGCGCCGCTGGCGGCGGACTGGCGCAAGAACATGTTCACCAACGTGCTCGCCGCCGAACTGGCGGGCAATGTCGACCGCATCAAGGTGACGAACATCCCCTATGGCCTAGAAAACCTGGTGCCGCTGAAAAAGCTGAAATATGTCGGCTTCCTGAAGGATTACGATCTCTTCGCGGAAATGGCCGACAGCGCTGCCGTGCTGCTGGCGACGCTGGCGGAATGCCAGCCGATGACCCAGCTCGAGGCCATGGCGGTCGGCACCCCGGCCCTGACCGGTCCGTTGCGGCTGGCCGAATTCGCGGCGGATCCGCTGACCGGCCTGACCACCACCACCAACCTGGATTCCCCGGCCCTGCTGGCGGCGGACATCGAACGTCTGGTCGGGGCCTGCATCTCGGATCCGGACGCCATGGCCGGAATGATCCGAGATCACCTCGACCGCCGGCACGCGCTGGCCAGCGACCGCTACCGCGAATTCCTGGGGCTGTGATGACTGGGGACCAGCACACGCCCTCGATCTGTTTCGTCACCAACGAACTCTACCCGCTGCGCAAGGGCGGCATCGGGCGGATGCTCTACAATTTCGCGCGCCACAACGCGGCGGCGGGATTCCCGGCCGACATCCATTTTCTGGTGCCGCCCGATCTGATCGCCACCGCAGAGGACGAGGCCCGCCTGCGCGGGGCGCTGGACGGGCTGGCCAGGATCCATGTCGCCACCCCGCTGCACGAGCTGCCCGACACCGAGGCGCATCTGTTCGACCGGGCGTCCTTCCTGCCCTGGTCGCTGGATCTGCTGGTCTCGACTTCCTACCGCTATTACCGCGCCCTGCTGGCGATCCAGCAGCAGCGCGACGCCCCTTTCGATTTCATCGAGTTTCCCGATTTCGGCGGCTGGGGGCTGGCCAGCGTCGAGGCCAAGCGCGCCGGGCTGGCCTTTGCCGAAACCGCGATCACCGCCCGGCTGCATTCCACCCAGGGCATGATCGCACGGGCCGAACGGTTCTTCGAGGCGTCGCAATGGAGCGGCGTCCTGATGGACAGCGAACGCCATCTGCTGGCTCACGCCGACCTGATCGTCGGCCACGTGCAGTCGATCATCGACGCCAATGCCGCGCATTATGGCCTGCAGGACAGATGGCGGGGCCGCACCGTTCTGGAATTTCCGCCGATCATGCTGGAAGATGCCGAAACCCGCCCCGCCGCAGAGGCGGCGGCACCGGAAACGCGGGATTTCATCTTTTCTTCCCGGCTGCAGCCGTTCAAGCGGCCTGACATCTTCATCCGCGCAGCCATCGGGTTCCTGGAAAAGCATCCGGATCACACCGGGGTCTTCCGGCTGGTGTCCTATGGTTGGGACCGGTCCTATATCGACTGGCTGCAACGGCTGGTGCCGGCCTCGCTCGGCGAGCGCATCCTGTTCATCACCGATGCGACCGAATCCGAGCGCAGCGCCTACCTGGCCAGGTCCATCGTCGTGGTGCCGTCCGATTTCGAGAGCCTGTGTCTCTTTGCCTACGAAGCCGGTCAACTGGGCCGCCCGGTGCTGCTCAATGCCCGTTGTGCCGCCTTTGGTGACAACCCGCGCTGGCGCGACGGGGAAAACTGCCTGTTGTTCGATGGGACAGCCGCAGCGCTTGTCGCGGCAATGGAACGGGCGCTGGACTGGCGGCCCACGGACACGGTCAGCGTCGCGACCGATCCGCCCTACTGGCTGTCTCCGGCGCGGCGCGCGCAGGCGGCGTCCGGCCCCGGTCCCGAGACCCGCGCCAGTCTCAGCGTGATGTTCACCGGGATCGCCGATCGCGCCGATTTCCGCACCCATCTGATGCGCGCGGCCTTCCTGGAAAGCGCGCTGGACATCGGCGGGCGCGACGAACTGGTGGTGCTGCTGCCGCATGGCCTGTTCGCCCCGGACGCGCCGGAAATCGCGGCGCTCGGCGCGCGCGGCTGGGGGGTGATGTGGGCCCCCGAAGGCGAAGAATGTCCCGAAGCCTTCGGCGACCGGCTGGCCGCGCTCGGCGGGGATTGCGTCATGGTCTACCCGTTCGGCTACGACATCGATTCGGACTTTGTGCTGGACGCTCTGCGGGCCATGCACCGGCATCCGGACCTGGCCATTTGCGGAGGGCATGTCGCCGTGGACGACGCGGAGTCCGGGCAGGTGGATACCCTGCGCGCCTTTGGCGGGGAAATGCCCTCGCATGCGCTGACCGCAAGCCGGATCGCGCCGATTCCGTCGCTGATGCGGCGGTCGCTTCTGGCCCGGCGGCTGTTCGATCCGCGCGCCGGGAAATTCTGGTTCGACGTGTTCTTCCGCGACTGCGCCATCGACGGCGAAGAAATCCTGATCCTGCCGCGCCTGGCCGCAAACCTGTCCGGCACCGCGGCCCTGACCGGGGGCACCACCGGCAAGGTCACGGCCGGTGTCATGGACCGGGCCGGGTTGCGGGCCGGCCTGTCCGCGCGGCTGCTGGCCTTCGACACCGGCCAAGAGTCGGAGGACTTCCATTCCGACGTCCATGTGATCGCGGGCGGCGCGCTCGCGGCGGCCCGGCGTCTGCGCCCGGCGCATCCGCCCTATGACTGGAATCCGGTGCAGTTTCTGCCCGCGCATGATGGCCTGCTGGTGCACCCGCTGAACGCCGCCCCGCTCACCATCGCCGAACTGCCCGTACCGCAGGGCCGGTTCCGGCAGGCCATGGCCCGGATTCGCAACGTCAGCGACGAAAACAACGGGGTCGAGGCGGCCCTGGCCTGCATCCCGCAGGGCCTGGAGGACGAATGGGTGCTGTCGGTTCTGGAGGGCCGCATCGGTGATCCCCGCCGGTTCCCGATGAGCAACTGGACGTCGCTGGGCATCGGGCAGACCGGTGCGCTGTCCCTGTCCATACAGGGGGTCGGACCGGGCGCGCGGCTGTTCCTGATAAGCCGGCTGCCGGAGGATGCGGGTGAACACATGGCCCAGCTCGTGTTCGAACGTGTGACGCTGAGCTGACCCTGACAACGGAAGCGGACATATGAATGGATAACAAAGACGCCTCTAGCGCGGACCCGGCAGCGGCACCGGAACCGGCTTCGGACCCCCGCGACCCCGGCATCATCGATTTCCGGATCCGGGAGTTTTCCCTGTCGGGCCCCGCCGCGGCGCACAGTCTCACGCCCTATGAATCGCTGTGCCCGGGACTCTGGGTCGGGTTCCAGGAGGGCGCGCGGGTGCGGATGCGGCAGGGAACGGCGGCGGACGGGCGGCGCGGGATGTTCCTGTCGCTGGATCCCGGTCCCTCGGCCTGGCTGTCGATCGAAATGCAACTGGATGCGGAGGGCCTGGTGCGCTCGGGCGTGGCGCTTGCGACCCTCGAGGCGGCGGCGAGCCCGCTGGTCAACATCAACATGGTGCTTCGGATGCCCCGCGCGGGATCGGCCAAGGGGTTCTGGGACACTCGTCCGGAAACCGCGGTGTTCGGCCCGGACGTCAGCCGCAAATCGCTGGCGTTCTTTCCGCAACTGTCCCACATGATACCGCATGACGGCTTTCCCGACCCGCTGCTGATCGCCTTCCTGCCCCTGCGCAAGACCGACCTGTTCCTGTCCGGCATCCGTGTCGGACCCGTCCGTTAGACACACAGATACGAGGTCCGGGATTTCATGAACATTGGTCGGTTTCCCGATCTGAAGGGCACGTTGTTCATCGTCACCTACGGCCGCTCCGGATCGACCCTGCTGCAAAGCCTGCTGCAGACGATCCCGGGGGCGCATATCGCCGGAGAAAACCACAACACCCTGGAAGGTCTGTTCCGCGCCGGACAAAGTGCCCGCCAGACGCTCCGGGACTGGGGGCAACAGGAGCAACCTGCAAATCATCCCTGGCATAATGCGGACAGGATCGATCCGGGCCGGTTCGAAAAGGCGCTGGCGAAGGCCTTCGTCCAGAACGTCCTGAAACCGCCCCAAAATGCCCGCTGGATCGGGTTCAAGGAAATCCGGACCGGGGCGGTCAACGACGAGTTCGCCGCCTTCCTGAACTTCCACAGGCGCAATTTTCCCAACCCGTTTTTCGTTTTCAATTCGCGCAACGCCGAGGACGTGGCGAATTCATCCTGGTGGAAGGACGAACCGCGCGCAGATGTTCTGCACATGATCCGAAAACTGGATGATCGCTATGCGGATTTCGCGGCGAAGAATCCGAACTGTTCTCACCATGTTTTTCACGAGGAAACCGTGAAGAATCCGATTTCGCTGCGGCCGCTGTTCGACAAGTTGGGAGAACCGCTGGACCTGCCTGCCGTCGCGCAGGTGATGGAGCGTCGCCTGACCCATTGATTGTCATCAATATCTACAAAAAGGCTATTGGCCTACGGTTTTTTGTCAAACTTTGAAACTAATTCCGATATAAAAGGAGCAACCAAGCGCGACATGACTACGTCTGTAGACATCGGAAGACAAGGTTTGCCAATCGCACTGCTCTTCGAAGGCAGAGGCTCATCAAAGAGAGTGCTCGAATTAAAATAATTTCTTGCGACGGCTTTATTTCCAGGATCATACTCATCCATTATTTCTCGCCGCTGCTCATGCTGGAGCAGAAGATTTGAACTACCTTCCGCTCGAATAACTGCGTCAACTTTTTCAGCAGCTTCAATAAACTTAAGCCGATAACCCATTCTCGCTTGATCGAAAGGTAGATGACGGACAAATTCCGACATCTCAGGTGTCAGGCTTATATTTCGACCACCAGCGGCATTCCATTTGGAGATAGACTTTATTCCCAGCTTTCGACAAAACTCTGCTACGGGTCCCTCGGGCATCTTCCGAGATTCAAACACATACGGCAATATGCTCTCTTTCCCAAAGACATCTGCTATGTGTTCGAGATACTTATTGTAGTCTATCCAGTGAAATCGACGTCGATCTGCGATGAAATCATCCCATGACCTATGCGACAATACGGGGTCCCATTGCCCTTTTACATTTTGCGCCCACCAACTTTCGAGCCACAAATCTTGGCGGCGCATTCCGAAAACAATTTTTACATCAAAAAATTCCTTAAACGCTCTAAGGGGCGAGAGGTCACGCCTCATGCAAATATCTTCATCGCTCAGAACAATGGAGTGAATTGTTTTATTTTGATTTTCAGATCTTTTTAATAAATCAATGGAGACAGCGCGCACTGAGGCTTTGCCCTTGAAGATATTGTTGAAAACTCCTATATGTCGCTGGACTCCCAAAGGATATAGATACCCTAAATCCAAAAGATTCTTCCAGTTGTGAAACATTGTTGCTTGAATGTTTGTGGTCGCGGTGCGATGAGCGCCAACATGAATATAGAGTTTTTTCATCTTCTGTTCTGCTCTTGTTTTGTTGCCTGTTAATTTTCGATACATAAAGATACGAAAACTCAACTGGGCTTCGTATCATTGCGCGGCATCTCGATCTCGGGTGCAAATCGCAGCCCTTCCCAGATCGCCCTGTAGATGGGGCGGCGCAGCCGTTGGGGCAACCGGGCGTCCCGCATCTGGCCGCGCACCATGTAGACGAAGGCCGCCACCCCCGCCAGCCCCTGTTCGCGCCGCCGGAACGAGGTTTCGTTGCGCGCCCCGTACCGGAACTTCCACAGCGTGTCGTCGGTGATCATGCCGTAATTCACCCCGTGGTTCTGCGCCACGTCATGGATCACCAGGCTGTCGGGCACGAAGATGCCGGGATAGGATTTCGCCAGCCGCTGGGTATATTCGGCGTCGTCATACCAGATGAAATAGTCCCGGATCGGAAAGCCGTGGGCGCGGATTGCCCATCGCGGCACCAGCACCGATACGAAGCTGCAGGACCGCACCAGGAAATAGCGCATGTCGTCGCTGTAGAACCGCGGCCAGTCCCAGACCGTCGCAGGCGTGTTCATCTCGCACCAGCTGCCATCGGTCCAGCGCACCGCGGAACAGGCAAAGGACGGCGCGTGGCCGGTTTCGGCCTGAAACCGCGCCAGCCCGCCGATCAGCAGTTCCAGCGCATCGGGTTCGGGATAGGCGTCGTCGTCGCTGATCCAGATCTGGTCGAACCCGTCGGCAAAGGCCGCCTTGACGCCGGCGTTGAACCCGCCCGCCCCGCCGACGTTCTTGGCCAGGCGCAGGTGGCGCACCGTGTCGCTCTTGCGGCTGTCCATCAGCGCCGCGGTGCCGTCGGTGCTGGCGTTATCCACCACATAGATCCGGTCGGCGGGGCGGGTCTGCGCGGCCAGCGCGTCCAGAACGCGGGCCAGCTTGTCGGCGCGGTTGTAGGTCACGATGACGGCGGCGACAGTCGGAGAAGTTGTCATGTCGCGTCGGCCTTCCGGAGAATATCGCTGTAAAGCGCGGTCAGGACCTCCTGCGCCGTCGGGTCCGCACGCAGGGCGCGGTAGCCCGCGGCCGTGCCCGTCTTGCAGTCCGCAAGGAACGCGGGTTCGGTCATCAGCCGCCGGATCAGCGCTACCGTGTCCTTCACGCAGGCCAGCGGCGGCGGGGCCACCAGCAGGCTCTCGGGCACCAGTTCGTCCTGCCCGCCCACGTCGGTGGAAATCGGCAGCGCCCCGTTCGCGATGGCCTCGTAGCAGACCAGCGCCAGGCCCTCGTTGCTGGAAGGCAGGACCAGGATGTCGGCCTGTCCCAGCAGGGCCGGCACATCGGCATCCGCTGGGTGCAGGGTGATGGTGCCGGATAGGTTCGCCTTGCGGATCATGTGCCGGACGACGTCGAGATAGGCGCCGGTGCCGACCATGTCGACCTGCAGCCCGATGCCCTGCGCCCGCGCCCAGATCTGCAGCCTGCGGGCGATCTCGACCACCAGCGGCGCGCGTTTCTGGTGCACCATGCGTCCGACAAAGGCGATGCGGCAGCTCTTCTGCCCGGCGCTCAGGCGGAATGCCGGCGTCGGTTCGGGCGCGGCCGGATCCACCGGGTCCAGCATCCGGCCCAGAAGGACCTTTTCGGAAACGCCGAACCGGTCGAGGTAAAAGGACACCAGGTCGCGGCTGATGACATGGTGATGGTCGATGTAATTGGTCCAGACCCCCGAGGTGCGGGGAAAGCCGCCGTTCTCGTATTCGACGATATGGGTGCTGTCGATCATGACGAGATCGGGAAAGGCCGCCTTCAGCCGCAGAAGGTTGTCATAGAGCCGGACATTGTGGTGGATGTGGATGGCGCGGATGTTCTCGCTCAGGACCAGCTGTTCGAGAAAGGCGAACCAGTTGCCCGGATGCAGATAGGCGTCGGCGCGGATGAATTCGACATCCGCGTCCTGCGGCAGTTTCGATGCGTGGCGATGGATGTCCGCCCGTTCGGCGACGACCAGCACCCGGAACCCGGCGGCGCGCGCCCATTTCACGCAGTCAAACGCCAGCTTTTCGGCCCCGCCCATCTCCAGCCAGTGAAACCCGATCAGGATGGCGGGGGGTTTGCCGGTGTCGCGGGTTTTCGTTTCCAGCCGGCCAAGGGGCCGCGATGTGGCGCGCGGGATCGGGCTGAAGGAATGCTTCTGCGCGCATTGCGCCTTCTGGCGCATTTCATAATGATACTTGCCCTGCTCAAACAGCACTGGCGCCCGCCACAGAAGCGACCCCAGCACCGCCCGGTGCCGGAAATCCGGCGCGGTCTTGCCGCTGTCCATGTCGCCGGGGCGCACCTGGCGGGGAATGCCGGCGACGATGGTGACGTCGCGCTCCGCATCCGGGGCGGTCCCGGTTCCGGCCCTGGCCGCCGCGTCATCATCCGCGCCGTCGTTTCCGAACTGCACCGTGCCCAGGTAGGATGCGTCGATCATCGACAGGTCCGGCGTGCCGGGCTGCACGACGATCGAATCCGGATCGCCCTGCGGCCGGTCGAGCGCCTTCAGGATGATGTGGATCCGGCGATCGGGATAGACAGGCGCATAGACCCTGTGGATCGCTTCGGCCTGTTGCAGGAAATATCGCTCCTGCGGGGACAGGGGCCTGTCCTGCGCGGCAGGCTTTGTCCGGGACGGTTTCAGGGCGGAGGGAACGGCGGTGGCCATGATCTATTCCTTCGACTGTCTACCCTTGCGAACAGGTCTTTCCTACCGGTTTTCGGCCCCTCCCGGCCTGGGTCCAGCGTTTAGGATGGACCCCCCGGACATGCAATCGCTTTGTGCCCGCCGCCCTCTTGCGCCGTGCCGGGTCCGGCCGCCAGGACATAAGGCGGGGCGTAAGGCCGACAAGTGCTGTTCAATCCGCGCACGGAGTATTAAGACAGGTTCATGCAGGCACAGACACGCCGGACAAGGATCAAAAGACGTCAATGAAACATGCAATTCTGCTGGCCCGCCAACGCTCTGGCACGGGGGCGGTCGGCTCGGTTCTGGATCAGCAACCCGGCCTGAAATATCTGGGCGAAGTGTTCCATCCGGACAATCTGGGACAGCCCACCAACTTCTTCACCTTCTTTCGCGACCGCGTCGCCTCCGATCCCGATGCGGCGCTGCCGGACAACCGGTACCAGGTGTATCTGGACTTCCTCGACAGCCTGTCGGGGCAGTTCCCCGACCAGACCCTGATCGTGGACATCAAGTACCGCAGCGCCCACCATCTGGACGGCGGATGGCGCGGTCTGGTGGCCCGCCCGCGCAGCATCGAGGAAGCCATCGCGAGCAAGCGGCCGATCCTCCACCTGACCCGGCGCAACGCCCTGCATTCCTTTGTCTCCGGCCGCCTGGCCGAAGCCAACAAGGTCTGGCATGCCCGCGAAGAAAGCCAGATCAAGGTCACATCGACGGTCCTGAACATCCGGCAACTGTCCAACTACATCGTGTCCAGCGCGCGGGAAACCGATCTGATCACCCGCTGGACCCGGAACTACCCGCACCTGGTCGCCTTCGACTATGACGAGGCCTTCGACAGCGAGGGCCAGCTGGACAAGGCCATTGCCGGCAAGCTGGCCGACCTTTTCGGCGTGGAGCCCTTCGCCAACCGGGCGCCGGCCTTCGTCAAACAGGCGCCGACCGACATGGAACAGGTGATCGAGAATTACGACCTGGTCCGGCGGGCGCTGATCGGGACCGAATTCAGGTGGATGCTGGACTAGGCTTTCCCTTGTCTTGACCCCGGATCAGCGCAAGGGCAGCGCGTTGTAGAAATCGTATTCCGCCTGCATCTTGGGTATCGCGCGCAGCCGGTCCCAGTCATACTCGATCTCCATCGGCGGCGATTGGTTCTTGACCGGCAGTTTGAGGGTCTTGCCAATCTTTTCAGACAGCACGTCCACGAGAGCCGGCAGTGATTCATAGCGGTAATAGGTAATCGGCGCGACGCTGCCATCCGCGGCACGGTAGAATTCGCTGGGGCGCCTGTAGTGGGAAAAGGCCGGCCCCTTCTTTTCCGACCATCCGGTCACGAATTCGTCAAACGTCCGGTCTTTGGTACTCATCTGCGGGCGGGTCTCGAGCAATTCATCCCGCGCGCGGAAACGATACCAGCTTATCATGGTATCGATGGGATCCCGCATGACGCCGAATATCTCACAGCCCTGGCGTTCGAAATAATCGCCGAAGATCTCCTTGAACTCGCAATAGTTCAGGTGCTTCCAGCGCGGGGTGCCGCCAACCTGGAATTGGGCATGATTGCGCAGGGCGGCCTCAAGCGCGGTGGTGCCGCTTTTGGGTTGCAGCAACATGACAAACTTATGATCAACCGAGGCCAGCATTGGGCACCCTTTTCTGTTGTTTCCGATATGACCGGTGCTGTCTCAGGTGTCCGCCCGCAGCACCCGCAAGACCGCGCTACCATCTGAAAAATCAGCAACCTTGTCGACCATCCGGTAGCCGAATGTGGTGAAATCCTTTTCATAGATCCGGTTGATCAGCGTGATATCGGCATCCGTATAGATCTCCTGCAACCGGGAACCGGCATCTGTGCGGCTCGGGCTCTGGAACCCCAGCGCCGCATCCTCCCTGCCCCAGATGCGCCTGCCGATGATCGCCACGTCCTCGGCCAGCGTCTCGAACGCCCCGACATGATCGTAGGGCACCAGGTCGCTCAAGGTCTGGACGGTTTGCGGAGAGACATGAACATCCATTCCGCGCGGATCTATTTCCGCGATGGCCCGCAGATAGGTGGAAAAGTCGACTTCGGCCTCCAGCGACGCCAGCCAGCCGTTCTGGACGGCGATCCGGTTCACGATCTGCGCCATGCGCGTGGTTTCGGCGGTATGGCCGTTCACATAGGCGGACAGCGCCTTGAGAAGATGGCTGGAAAAATCCAGATCGTCGTCAGGATCCGGAAACCAGCCGTTTGCATTGGCGATGTCCTGTACCGTGCCCCGAAGCGTGGGATGTTCCGCCAGATAGCGCTGCAGGACATCCCTGGAGAACAGGTCTTCCCCGTCGGGCACGGTCAGCCAGCCCTGTCTGACCGCGGTATCGTTTACCGCGCGCCATATGACGCTGCCCTTGTCCCTGTAGCGATCCAGATATCCCGACAGCGCCCTTGCATAGGGATTGCGCACAAAGGTGAAGCGAAAGAACCGGTCGGAAAACAGGGCCCGGTGCAGAATGGGCGATTCATACCCCAGCAGGGCGGGGCGCAGGACAGGGCCGTAATTGCTGTCATGGACCATGTCCTCCCGGATCGGATCCGACCAGGGCATCTTTTCCATGTTGTAGATCAGGTGCTTGAGGCTGCTGTTGGCGACCTTGGGCACACGGGCGAACATGAACCTGTTGCGCAGGGAAATCAGCAGCGCCTCGTTGACCTGCCGGAGCGGCATCCGGTCCTGCAGGGCCTGTTTCATGTCTTGCCGCGCCGTCTTGTCCATCATGCCGGCCCGCAGCCCGCCGTCCGGGACCGGCACAGGGGGCCGCGCGCCCCGGCCAGGATCATGCGGCCCAACCGGGCCGTTCCCCGGCCGGCAGCAAGGCATCCAGATTGGCCAGCATCGGCGCGAAGACCTCGGTCAGGCGGCGCAGGAGATCTTCGGGGCAATCGACATGTTCGCCCACGTTGACGGCCTTGTTCAGCATCTCCTGCTGTTCTTGCGGCACCGGGTCGGCGCCCAGGAAGGCCAGGATGCCGTTCAGCATGGCGACCGGCCGGGCCTGGAGGTCGTCATAATAGGCGACATGCACGCGGTCCCTGCCAAAGGCGGCCTGCCAGTCCGACAGGATCCGGACATAGTTGCTGTGCTCGTAGCAGCGTTCGGACAGGGCGAATTTTTCCATCGCGGCGGCGCGTCGCTGCGGGGGCAGGTCCTTCTTGGGGCCGCGCGTCACCATATGGCGGGCATATGACCATGACCGGCTGACCGGATCGCGCAGCAGGATGACCACGCGGGCGTCCGGCACCAGCCGCGCCGCGCGGGCCACCTCCTCCGTGGTGAGCCGGCTATAGTTCGGCGAGACGTCACCGCTGAGCCTGTCACCCGCGGGCTCGAACAGGCGCGTGTACTTGTCCAGCGACCAGTCCGAGGTGAACAGGCGCCACCAGTCCGCGCGGGCCGCGCCGTTCTTGTTGTCGGGAAACCGCTTGAGCACGTTGGGCAGACGGGCCGCGTATTTCTCGCGGCTTGTCGGGTATTCCGCAAGATAATCGACCTCCTTCTGCGGCGGCATCCAGAATTGCGGATGCCGCCGCAACTGTGCCTGCAGCCAGGTGGTTCCGGATTTCTGGGCGCCGGGACAGATGAAGCTTGGTCCTTGCATGTCCATTTCTCAAAGAGCAGCCGCGGCAGAGGCCGTCAGGCAAATTTCTCCATCGTCCCGCGCCAACGATCCGGCATCGTGTCGGGCCAGTTGCGCGAGACGAAATCATATGTCGGGCGCAGCCTGTCGAACAATTCCCGCTCCGGCACGTCGAAGTCGATCTTCTCGCTGGCATTCTCGTGACGCGAGAAGTCGGGCGCCCGGTATTCGAGCCCCAGAAAGCCATAGAGCCCGCGGAAGAACCCCGGCATGTCGCCGATGAGATCCTCGAAGAACCCGTAGAACACGTCTTTCGGATCGAATACACCGGACAGTCTTTCGATCGTCTCCGCGTATTGCGACCTGTTGATGACCGCGTCGCGCAGAAAGAAGTCCGGAGTGATCTCTTCCTTGCTGAACCGCCCCCGCGTCACTTCGTGCCTTGCGTGAGACAGCGCCCGCCCGAAGGGGTCGCGCATGATGAACAGCAGTTTCGTGTTTGGATACATGTCCCGCATCTCTTCGAACCCGATTTTGGGGACCAAGGCATAGGCGGGCGTGATCTCTCCGAAGCACCGGACCCCCGACAGGTCGAATTCCCTTGCAAACCGTTCCGTATAGGACAGTTTTCCCTCTCCCAGATCCACCCGGAGCCTGAGCGTTTCAAGACGGTGCATCAGGTTCCGGTAGGCCTGCGGATTTCCGGCCTCATCGGGGCGGGGACGGGCAGAGATCTCCTTCAGCCGCCGCGCAAAGCGTTTGCTCAGATAGAAGTCATGCTTGGGAAAATATTTCCCGTCGAAGTAATGCAGTTCCTTGATGGCCGAAAAAGCGAAATCGGGATGCCGCTTCAGTTCCCGCGCCACCGTGGTCGTGCCCGCCTTCTGGGCGCCGATTCCGATGACGCACATGGGCGACTCGGTCATGGATCGGTCTCCTTTCGGTCTCCGGGGGGGCCTTTCGGCTGCGCCTCTGGAAATCGGGCATATCCGCTGAGTCCGGTTTGTTCAAATCGAAACCGCCGCTGGTCGCGCGGGCAGGACGATTCAGGGACAGGGGAAGGATGGAAAAGGCCGCCCCGCACAAAAAAACAGGCCCCGAAAGGCCTGCTCTGCGTTCGGAACCCGACGGCCGTCTAGTTGGTCGTGGTCGTGGTTGCCGTGGTATCGTCGTCGTCGTCGGAGATGATCACGCCGAGGAAGATCGTTGCGGCGACAAGGCCGCCCGCGACTTCCGGTGTCAGGCCGGTGCCCTCAAGGGTCGGAGGCAGATCCTGAGCCTGGGCAAGGATCGGGGCGGACAGGGCCATCGTGCCGAGCGCCAGCGCTGCGAGTGTCTTTTTCATGGTATCGAACCTCTGTTGGCTATGATGTTCACAGGAAACCTCGATCCGGTAAATATCGCATTCCGAACGGCTTTTCAATGACGGCGGCGGGGCTCGGGCGGATTGTAGCTGTTTTTTCGGCCGGATCCGGGAAATCCGGCGCAAACCGCCTAATTCGTGATCTGGCGCAGGCGCAAATACCCGATATGCGGCCCGGCCCACTGCCGCGACTGCCAGATCAGACCCTGACCCGCATCGACCCAGTAGTCGTTCACCACCGTGCCGCCCGCCCCTTCGCAGGTCTCACGCAGATGCCGGGTGGCATGGCGGGCGCCGATGATCTCGATGGTTTCGGAACCCAGGTCGCTGACCTCGCAGGCCAGCGGCAGCACCGCCTGCCGGTTGTCGGCGTTCCGCACATGCAGCACCCGCGCGCCGGAGGCCGGGCCCAGCCCGCCGGGGGCGAGCCGAAGCTCGGTGGACAGCAGGTCGCCCCCCAGCGCGCGGGTGGCGATCAGCACCCCGCCGCGCAGGGCCAGGGTTTCGTTGGTCTCGGTGCGCCAGATCGTGATCGCGCCGGGCGCGGCGTCGCGGGTCTGCCCGCTGACATACAGAAACGCGCTCAGGTCCTCGCGCTCCCGCGTGACTTCGAGAAACGCGCCCTCCAGCGTGTCCAGCACGGCGCGGGTCAGCGGCGGGCGTTCGGGTTTGGGCGCGGTGCGCGCGCTGATCGCTTCCCGCGCCGCGTCGATCACCTGCAATTGCAGGGCCGGGGCATCGACGCCACCGCTGCAGGCGGTCAGCAGCGCCAGCAGCGCGATCCCGGAAGCCAGGCGCGATTTGCCGATCATTCCCAGACCCTCGCCCATTGATCGGTCAGCGCATTGCGATGCGCCTCGCGCACCTGGCCGTACAGCCGGCCCGGCACATGGACCATCTGGCCGCCGTCACGCTGGATCGGACGGATCGTGGTGCCGAAGGCCTGGCGGCTCGGCTTGCCGAGGAACCAGCCGACCGGGATCCGGAACCGGATACCCTTGTCGAACGACCCTTCGCCGAAATCCTCTGACGACACGTCGGTCTTGGTCGCGAAGGCCCCGACCGACCAGCCGTTCTCGAAGAACCGGTCAAGGCTGATCGTGGCCCCGACATCGCCGGCCAGGTATCGCCCGACGGCCAGCTGTCCGAGAAAGCCGCCGCCGAATTCGTAATAGGCCGTGGCGTGGCCGGTGAAGACGTCGTAATCCTGAAACCCGAACAGCTGGTCGAAATCGCGCTTTTTCACGTAATTCGCCTCGACCCCCAGCGCCAGCGGGCTGGAAACCGGTTTCCACAACAGCTCGCCCGACAGCCCGCCATACATGGTTTCCAGATAGCCGGCGGTGGCGCGGGCATAAAGATCCCGGCCCGGCCGCCACTGTTTCGCGACGAACAGGTTGTTCAGCGTGGTGTCATATTGCGCGTATTCCACTTGGTCGGTGCGCACATGCGGCAACACCGAATTCGATTCGCGCCCGTCCTTGACGTTGCCGGCGATGCGCTGGCGGATATTGCCCGAAATGGTCCAGCCCGGCGCCGGCTGCCAGGTGCCGCGCAGCGCCGCCCCGACATCGATCCGGAACGGCCGGTCCGGGTCGAAATAGGACGGGCTGAAATAGGGCGTCAGCGCCCAGCTGAAATTCGGATAGAGATCGCCCGCGGGCACCGCCGCGGCGGCCTGCGGCGGCGCATCCGAAAACGCCGTCACCGCCAGCAGCGCATCCGTTGCGTCGCCGTCGAATTCCAGCGCTTCCAGATCGGACCGGCGGATCGTGGTCGCGGACAGCGCCATGCCGCCCGACAGCGGCACCAGCCGGAAGGTTTCGACCGAGGCCGGCATCGCCCGCGCCATCGCCCGCGCCGCCCGGCCCACCGCATTGGCGTAGGACATGTATTGCAGGTTGCGGAAGCGCAGTTCGGCCGCGTCCGCGCCGACCGTCAGGCTTTCCAGCACCAGGCCGTCGGCGCGCAGGATCGGGTCGAGCACGTCACGCAGTTGCAGCGGCGCGCTCCGGCCCTGGGTCCAGGCGGTGCTCCAGGCTTCGGGGTTGGCGCTGCGGGACGGGCGCTTTGCCACCGGCGCGGGCGCGGGCACCCGCATCAGCGTCGGCGGCTGTTTCGGGTTCAGCTGGACCTGAAGGTTCACCCCCAGTTCGCTGCCATACATGTAGTAGGCGCCGATCCGGGTGCGTTCGCTCGCCTGGTATTCGACCCCGAAGTTGAACGGCGATCTCTTCTCGAAGACCGATGTGATCTGCGTCTCGGTGACATAGTCGTCCGAGGAATATTCCAGTTTCAGCCCCAGCCTGTCGTTGGGCCGCCATTCGATCCCGGCAAAGGGCGCGAAAGGTCCCCGGAACCATTGGTCATAAGAGACCTCGCCGCCGGTATCGCCGGGATTGAACGACGGGCGGTCACCGCCCCCGCCGCTGCCGCCATGGGACCCCAGCCGCCCCCAGCCAAGCCCGCCGGTCAGCTTCAGCGTGCCGCCCTGCCCGGCCCGCGCGCCCCATCCGGGCGTGGCGAAGGTCTTGGTGGCGACGATATATTCCCCGGCATAGACCCCGGTGCCGACGAAATCCTGCAGGCCCAGCGTCACCTCGGGAAAATAGCGCCGTTCCCGAAAGAGCCGGAAACGCACGTCGAAGCTGCGGTCGTAATAGGTCGAGAACCCCCCCAGGTTCCAATCCTGGATCGCGTTGTAGCGAAAGGTCGCCGACATCCACGGCACCGCCTGGAACGTCAGGTTATAGCGGGTCTGGCCGCCGAAATAGGCTATCCCGGTGCTGAACTGCCCGTCCGGCAGCATCTCGGCCGAGGGCATGTCCATGAGACCGGCGTTGCCATAGAAGTTCAGGCTGGGCGGGGGCAGCGGCGTCAGGGTCGGTTCGACCGGCACCGCCGGCGCGGTTTCTCCGCCGGTCTGCGCCAGGCCCGCGCCCACCAGCAGCCCGCCGCCCAGAATCGCCCCGGCCAACCCGGCGCGGAGCGCGCCGAACCGGACGGACTGCTTCCGAATCTGAAGAAACACGCGGGGGTGCAAGATGGATTGCCTTTGCCTGCTCTGCCGGACGACTCTGCGCCCTCTTAGACCACGAAGCTCCGCCGGGCCGCAATCACGCCCCCGTGGTTTGGGCGGAAACGCGGCTTTGCGGTGACAATGCCCCGCCGGATCTCCGCCAAGCCCGTGTCAGGAGCTTTTCCGCCCCGCCTCGCCGGCATGATAGCCTTCGACCCAGCGGGTGATGACGGCGCGCGCGGCATCGTCGTCGCCATCGACCAGCGCCTGCCGCAGCCCCCGGATCACGGCGGCAACCTCGATCTCGCTCAGCGCGCCTTCCCGCGCGCAGAAGATCTTGGGATAGCGCGTGCCGATCAGTTCGGAATTCAGGGTCAGCTCCTCTTCGATCTTCTCGCCGGGCCGCAGCCCGATGATCTCGATCTCGATGTCGCCGTCGGGGGTGTCGGCGTCGCGCACCGTGTAACCCGCGCTTTCGATCACCTGGCGCGCCAGCTTCATGATCTCCACCGGCGCGCCCATGTCGAGGACGAAGACCTCGCCGCCTTTCGCCTCGGACCCGGCCTTCAGAACCAGCTGCACCGCCTCGCGGATGGTCATGAAGAACCGCTTCACCCGCGCATCCGTCACCGTCACCGGCCCTCCGCGGCTGATCTGCTCCTGGAACAGCGGCACCACCGACCCGGAAGACCCCAGCACGTTGCCAAAACGCACCATGGTGAACACCGTGCCCGCATGGCGCGTCGCCAGGTCCTGCACCACCAGTTCGGCCAGCCGCTTGGAGGCGCCCATCACGTTGGTCGGGCGCACCGCCTTGTCCGACGAGATCAGGATGAACCGCTCCACCCCGGTCTCGGCGGCCTCCCGCGCCAGGGTCTGGGTGCCGAAGACGTTGTTGGCCAGCCCCGCCAGCGGGTTCGCCTCGACCAGCGGAACATGCTTGTAGGCGGCGGCATGCAGCACCACCTGCACCCCCTGCGCGGCGAGCACCTTGCGGACCTGGCGCGCGTCGGTGACGGACCCCAGCACCGGCACCAGGTCGATGCCGGTGCCCTCGGTCAGTTGCAGCAGTTCCTGGTGCACCGTGTACAGCGCCAGTTCGCTCAGCTCATAGAGCACCACGCGGGACGGCTGGCAGGCCAGCACCTGGCGGCAGAGTTCCGAGCCGATCGAGCCGCCCGCGCCCGACACCAGCACACAGCGCCCCGCATAGCTGTCGCAGGCCCCGCCCAGCCCCTCGGCGCGAGACTTGCGCCCCAGGAAATTCTGCGGCGCCACCGGGGTCAGCTTGTCGATCAGCGCCTCTTCGCCGATCAGCTGCGCGAAAGACGGCAGCGCCTGCACCTCCAGCCCCATCTTCTGCAGCCGCCGCGCGATCTGCGCCTGTTTCGGCTGGGACAGCGACGGCATCGCCAGCAGCACCCGGTTGATCTGGCGCTGCGTCACCAGTTCGCGGATACGCGCCGGGGGAAACACCGGCAGACCGACCAGCGTCATGCCCTGCAGGGATGTGTTGTCATCGACAAAGGCCACCGGATCGATACCTTCATGCGCGCGCAGGGCCGACGCCAACTGCGTGCCGGTGGTGCCCGCGCCATAGATCAGCACCCGGCAGCGCGGCTGCGCCCGCCGGTAGATCGCGTTCACCACCTGGTAGAGCAGCACGCGGGTGATCACCACCGCCATGAAATAGCTGATTCCGAAGATCACATGCGTGCCCGGCGGCTGAGACAGGCCGGCAAGGACCGACAGCAGCGCCGCGGCGCCCGCCAGCCCGACCGCCAGAATGGCCGTCAACCGCACCGCATGGCCTTCATAGGCCTTGAGCTGGATATAGGGCAGGCCCAGCCAGAGCGACAGCGCCGCCGCGGCCGCCAGCAGATAGGGCAGGATCGGCAGCGTCTGCAGCAGGGTTTCGACCGCCGCGGTCGGCAGCGCCTGCACCGTGTAGGTGAACAGCAGGGCCAGCGGAATCAGCGCGAGGTCGATCGCAAGGAAGACATAGGCCTTCTGTTTGCGCGTCAGGGCACTGATGAAATTCAACATGGTGTCGCTGTCCCCACGACGTTCGTTATCTCTCGCAGCGCATGACCTGCGCCTGCCGCCATCCCGGATTCCGCGGCCGATCCGGGAAATGCGGTTTACCCTGCCGCCCAAAAACGGACTCCGGCATATTACGACACTTATGCTGCAATGCAAAACGACTTTGGCGAAAGCCCGTCAACCGCCGCGCCTTGGAGCGCCCGCTGCGCACGTCTTGGGGCTCCGCCCCAAACCCCGGAGTATTTTTACAAAGATGAAGATATCTTGCGGAGCCAACGTATTTCACCTTTACCAAATACTCCGGGGGAGTCGCCCGGAGGGCGGCGGGGGCAGAGCCCCCGGAACCGGCCGGCTAAGGCGCGCGCCTCGTGAACAGGTTGCCGATCGTCTGGAACACCAGGTCGAAATCGTAGCACATCGACTGGTTGCGCTGATAGATCAGGTCCAGCCGCGCCTTGGCCGGCACGCAGATGCGGCCATAGACGGCATCGGTCTCCTCGGACGTGGCGCAGCGGGCCAGAAGCGCATCCTCGTGCTTGTGGTAGGTGATGCTGGCCAGCCCGGTCACGCCGGGGCGCGATTTCAGCACCTCGGCATAGATCTCCGGATAGGCTTCCACATACTGGCGCAGCGGCGGGCGCGGGCCGACAAAGCTCAGATCGCCCTTCAGGATGTTCCAGAGCTGCGGAAATTCGTCCAGCCGCCGCCGCCGCAGCCAGGCCCCGGCGGGGGTGATCCGCGCCGCCTTGTCCCCGCCCGACACGCCGCTGTCCTCGTCCACCACCGTCATGGTGCGCAGCTTCCACAGCCGGAACGGCTGATCCACCCCCTTCATCCGCTCGGCCACGTAGAACAGCGGCCGGCCTTCCTTCCAGAGCAGCCAGAGCAGAAGCCCCGCCAGCACCGGCGCCAGGATCACCAGCAGCAGGCTGACGAAGAACAGATCGAACACACGCTTGCGCCAGGTCATTCTTGCCCCGTTCGCCCCCCGGTTTTTCCCGTATCAGAGCCTGTTCCGCGCCATTCCGCCACCATCCCCGCCGCCGTGCCGTCGACCAGCGCAAAGGATGTGAACCGTTCCAGCGCCGCGGTGGACAGGCGGACCTCGGGGATCGCGCTATCCGGCGCGGGGCGCGGCGTCCAGCCCAGATCGGCGGCATCCAGCAGATCGCCCATCGCCACCACGCCGGGTGCTGCGACATTCAGCACCCCCGGCAGCCGCGGCGCGGCGAGCAGATCGCCCAGCACCCGCGCCAGCGTGACCGGACCGATATAGCTGCGCCGCGGGGTCCGCCCGTCGGCGAACCGGTCGAGCGCGAACCCCGGCCGCCAGCCCCCCAGGACGGCATCGGATCCCGCCACGTTGCCGATGCGCAGCGATGTGACCGGCACACCCAGGTTTTCTCCCAGCGCTGCACCCTGTTCCTCCATCCGGAGCTTGGCGCGGCCATATTCCGACACCGGCCGCAGGGGCGCATCCTCCTCCAGAACGCCACCCTGCGCACCGTAGACCGCCGCCGAGGAGGCCAGCAGCACCCGCGCGCCCGCCGCCGCGCCCGCGCGCACCGCGGCGCAGGCCAGCGGCGCCGAGGCGCTCACATCGCCACGCCCCGGCACGCCGCCGGCCAGGCACAGCACCACCGCGCAGCCGGACGCCGCCCGCGCCAGTCCTTCCGGGTCGGCCAGCGGATCGAGCACCCGCCAGTCGTCCGCACCCGCCGGCGCCTTTCCCCGGCATTGCCAGACCGGTCCGGCAGGCCAGCATTTGCGCAGGATCCCGCCGATGCGACCTGTTGCACCCAGAACCAAGATCCGTGGAAAGTGCATCCGCCCCCTCGCCCTGTTGACCGGTTTGGCTGTAACAGTATCGTGCCGACCGAAGACCGGCCAAGGGTGTTCAGCGCACAATCGGAAAAGTCAGGACCGCATAGGCATGTTTTTCAAGACCTTCGTGATGATGGGGCTGATTCTGGCCGCCGCCGGTTGCGGCCGTCTGCCCGGCGGCGCGCCCGCCAGCGAAGAAGTCCTGAAGGAAGTGACCGAAGGCACCTCCGATTTCGCGCTCTATTCCGTCTCCCGCGCCTTCCTGCCGACCGTGGCGCAATGGCCCGCCACCGGCAAACAGGAACGGCTGAGCTGGATTTCCGCCTCCACCGGCGCGCGCAACTCGATCATCCAGCCCGGCGACAGCCTGAACATCCGGATCTGGGACAGCTCCGACAACTCGTTGCTGACCACGGCCGAACAGAAGGACATCGAACTGGCCGACATGAAGGTGGCGTCCAACGGCGACATCTTCCTGCCCTATGTCGGCAATGTCAGCGTCATCGGCCTGACTCCGGACCTCGCCCGCGAAGAGGTGCAGACCGCGTTCGAGATGATCGTGCCCTCGGCCCAGGTCCAGCTGGCGATGACCGAGGGGCGCAACAATTCCGTCGACCTGGTCAGCGGCGTGCTGCAGCCCGGCACCTACCCGATGCCCGACCGCAACTATTCGGTGCTGGGGCTCATCTCGGCAGGGGGCGGCATCAGCGCCAACCTGAACAATCCGCAGATCCGGCTGATGCGCGACGGGCGGATCTATGGCACCTCGGTGGACAAGCTGCTGAACAATCCGCAGCTGGATACGCTGCTCAGGGGCGGCGACCGGGTGTTCCTGGAGGAGGACGAACGCTATTTCCTGTCCTTCGGCGCGGCCGGGCGCGAAGACCTGCACATCTTCACCAAGGACGAGATGTCGGCGATGGACGCGGTATCGATCATGGGCGGCATCCAGGATGCCAAGGCCGACCCCAAGGGTCTGCTGATCCTGCGCGAATACCCGGCCTCGGCCACCCGCGCCGGCGTGCGCGGCCCGCAACAGACCCGCGTCGTGTTCAGCGTCGACCTGACCACCGCGGACGGGCTGTTTTCCGCCCGCAGGTTCCAGATCAACCCGGACGACCTGATCATGGCCACCGAATCCCCGATCAACGACGCGCTGACCGTATCCAACATCATCGGCAACTTCTTCGGCGTGTTCAGCCGGGCCGGCGCCATCTAGGCCGATCGCCAGATGGTCCCCGCCGGGCCGGGCGTCAGCCCAGCAACCCGGCCAGATAGGCTCCGTATCCGTTCTTGGCGAACATCTCGGCGCGCGCGGCCAGCTCTTCGCGGCTGATCCAGCCCTGTTGCCAGGCGATCTCCTCGGGGCAGCCGGTCTGCAACCCCTGGCGTTCCTCCAGTGTGCGCACGAAATTCCCGGCATCCAGCAAGCTGCCATGGGTGCCGGTATCCAGCCACGCATAGCCCCGTCCCATGGTTTCGACCCGAAGCAGCCCATCGGCCAGATACATGCCCAGCAGAGAGGTGAT
Organism: Sedimentitalea xiamensis; assembly: GCF_030164465.1. Taxonomy (GTDB): domain Bacteria; phylum Pseudomonadota; class Alphaproteobacteria; order Rhodobacterales; family Rhodobacteraceae; genus Sedimentitalea; species Sedimentitalea xiamensis. The sequence continues at coordinate 8,635 of NZ_JASNJE010000021.1, read as the reverse complement.
CTCCAGCTCGCCCCGCGCCGAGGGCACCACCGCCCGCGCCCGCTCGGGTGCGCTGCCGTCGAGGAAATAGAGCCCCGTCACCGCGTAGTTGCTGGGCGGAACCGGGGGTTTCTCGATGATCTCGCGCACCGCGCCGCCGTCGTCGAAGGCGACCACGCCATAGCGTTCCGGATCGGCCACGTGATAGCCGAACACCGTGCCGCCCGCCACTTGCTCATCCGCCCGCGCCATCAGCTTGGGCAGGCCGTGGCCGAAGAAGATGTTGTCGCCCAGCACCATCGCCGAAGGGCTGCCCGCGAGGAAATCCTCGGCCAGGATATAGGCCTGCGCCAGCCCGTCGGGGCTCGACTGGACCACGTAGGACAGCGAGACGCCCCATTGGCCGCCATCCCCCAAGGTGCGCCGGAACTGCTCGGAATCCTGCGGCGTGGTGATGATCAGGATGTCGCGGATGCCCGCCAGCATCAGCACCGACAGCGGGTAATAGATCATCGGCTTGTCATAGATCGGCAGGAGCTGCTTTGAGACCCCCATGGTGATCGGATAGAGCCGGGTGCCGCTGCCCCCCGCCAGAATGATGCCCTTGCGTGTCGTCATGATTTCAACCCTCTTCCAGGTCCTTCAAAATCCGCGCCAGCCCGACGCGCCAGTCGGGCCGCCTTATCCCGAAAACCGTTTCCAGGCCGGAACAGTCCAGGCGGGAATTTCCGGGCCGCGCCGCCGGGGTCGGATACTCCCGGCTCGGAATATCGGCAATGGCGCAGGCCAGCCCCGCCTGCGCCATGATCTCGCGCGCGAAATCGGCCCAGCTGACGTCCGGCGCACCGGAGAAATGATATGTGCCGCGCTTGTCCGGCTCCGCCACGAGAGTTTCCGCCATCCGCAGGCAGGCCGCCGCGATGTCGCGCGCCGGGGTCGGCCCGCCGATCTGGTCGGCCACCACGGTCAGCCTGTCCCGTTCCGCCCCCAGCCGCAGCATGGCCCTGACGAAATTGGACCCGTGCGCCGACACCACCCAGGAGGTGCGCAGGATGGCATGGACCCCGCCCGCCGCCGCCACCGCCTGCTCGCCGGCCAGCTTGCTGCGCCCATAGGCCCCGAGCGGGCCGGTGGGATCGCCGGGTTTCCACGGCGCGCTGCCGGTGCCGTCGAACACGTAATCGGTCGAGATCTGAACAAGCGGAATGCCCCGTTCCGCGCAGGCCGCCGCCATCGCGCCGGGCGCATCGGCATTGATCGCATGCGCCAGCGCCTCCTCGGTTTCGGCCCGGTCCACCGCCGTATAGGCCGCCGCGTTGATCACCGCCCGGGGCGCATGGGCGCGGATCTGCGCCGCGCAGCCCGCCGGATCGGTGAGATCCGCCGCAGCGCGGCTCAGGCAGGCCACGCCCCCGAGCCGGGCCAGTTCCCGGGCCACCTGCCCGGTGGCGCCAAAGACCAGGATCACGTGCGCCGCTCCTGCCGGTCCGGACGGCGGACCAGCGCCAGGGCCGGTTTCTCGATCAGGTGCCAGGACAGCATCGCCAGCGCCAGCGTCGCCGGGAAGGCCAGCGCCATGTTCGCCAGTGGCAGGGTCACGCCCCAGAACGCCATAAGTTGCTGCATCGGAAAGGCATAGATGTAGGTGCCATAGGAATAATCTCCCAGCCGGTTATAGGCCAGCAGGCGTGGCGCCCGGGCCAGCCCGATCAGGAATACCCAATAGGTCAGCGCCAGCGCGAAGACCATGTGAAACAGCGGCGTCGGATGGGACAACGCGGCCAGCGCGGCGAGACCGAGCGCCAGGGACAGCCGCAGCGGCACCCGGTCGCGCCAGACATAGAAGGCGGTGCCGATGGCGAAGGGGAAGGCCAGGTCCAGGAACGCCAGCAGTTTTCCCGGCAGGGGCAGGGACGGCGCCAGATATCGCAGGATCACGAAACCGGCCAGCAGCAGCGCCAGGGGCCGTTTCGCCCGCAACAGCCCGAGGACCCCGGCCAGGAAGACGCCCGCATAGCACATCGCCTCGTGGATCAGGGTCCAGAGCGAGCCGTTGATCGGCGGGCCGTAGGGGTTGGTCTCGAACACGCCGGGCAGATCGTATTGCAGGCGAAACAGCGACAGGTTGCGCAGCATGTAGTCCGGCACCGCCGCCCGGAACGTCGCCGCGGGTGCCGTGGTCAGGAACAGGCCGGCCACCAACACGGTCAGTGCAAGCACCACCGCCAGCGCCGGATAGAGCCGCAGCACCCGCGCCCGCAGGAACCGCCCCAGGCTGGGGCTGCGGTCGAAGCTTTTGGCGATGAAGAAGCCCGAGATGGCGAAGAACACGTAGACGCAGACCGTACCCAGGGCGATGCCTTGCAACCAGATCTGCAGCGGCTGAACGGCATCGGGTCCCAGCGCGATCGGATAGGCATGCGACACCAGCACCCCGCTGGCTGCAACCATCCGGATCAGGTTGAAATGATTGTCCCGCCCCGCGGCGCGGTCACCGATGAACACGCCCTGACGTCCCATCCGCCTCAGCCCGTCCCCAGCCGCTGACCCACCCCGTCGCGTCTTTGCAGGGGGCGCCACCAGTCCTCGTTGTCGAGATACCATTGAACCGTCCGTTCCAGCCCTTCCTGCAGGGTCACGCTCGGCCGCCAGCCCAGTTCCGTCGCGATGCGGGCCGGGTCGATGGCATAGCGCGCGTCGTGGCCGGGCCGGTCCGTGACAAAGGCGATCTGGCCGGCATAGGGCGCGGCACCCGGACGCTTCTCGTCGAGGATGGCGCAGATTATCCGCACCAGGTCGATGTTCCTGGCCTCGTTCTCGCCGCCGATATTGTAGGACCGCCCCACCCGGCCCTGCTCCAGCACCAGCAACAGCGCATCGGCATGGTCCTCGACATAAAGCCAGTCGCGCACGTTCTCGCCGGCGCCGTAGACCGGGATCGGCTTCCCGGCCAGCGCGTTCAGGATCACCACCGGAATCAGTTTCTCGGGGAAATGGTAGGGGCCGTAATTGTTGGAACAATTGGTCAGCACCACCGGCAGCCCGTAGGTTTCGTGCCAGGCCCGCACCAGGTGATCGCTGGCCGCCTTGCTGGCCGAATAGGGGCTGCGCGGGTCGTAAGGCGTGTCCTCGGTGAACTGCCCGGTCGCGCCCAGGGACCCGAACACCTCGTCGGTGGAAATATGATGAAACCGGAACGCGTCCGGCCTGCCCCGGCCCAGCCAGTAGGCGCGTGCGGCCTCGAGCAGCGTATAGGTGCCGGTGATGTTAGTGTCGATGAAGGTGCCGGGGCCGTCGATCGACCGGTCCACATGGCTTTCCGCGGCCAGGTGCATCACCGCATCCGGGCGATGGCTGTCAAACACCCGGTCGAGCGCGGCGCGGTCGCGGATATCGGCCTGCACGAAGGCATAGTCCGGGCTGCCGGCCACCTCGGCCACGTTGGCGAGACAGGCCGCATAGGTCAGCGCGTCCAGGTTGACGACCTGATGCCCCCGTTTCACGGCCAGCCGCACCACCGCGGACCCGATGAACCCCGCGCCGCCTGTCACGAGAATTTTCACTGCGCTATCCTTCCCAAGAAAACGGGCCGGTCCATTCGAACGGGCTGTCGAACCCGGCCAGCGGCACCGCGGCGGCATCCTTGCCGCTCAGCACCGGATCGCCCGTCAGTCCCCAGTCGATGCCACAGCTCGACCAAAGCACCGCACCATCGGCCTCGGGCGCGTAATAGTCGGTGCATTTGTAGATGATCTCCGTCATCGGGGCACGCGTGGCAAAGCCATGCAGGAACCCCCTGGGCACCAGCAGCTGCCTGCCGTTCTCCGCGGTCAGATCGACCCCGACCCATTGCCCGTAGCTGGGCGATCCCCTGCGAATATCCACCGCCACGTCGAACAGGGCGCCCTGTCCGCACCGCACCAGCTTGTCCTGGGCATGAGGCGGCGCCTGGAAATGCAGCCCGCGGACGGTGTTCACGGCTTCGGACACCGAATGGTTGTCCTGGACGAAATCCAGATCGATTCCATGCTCTGCCAGAACCCGCCGGTTCCAGCTTTCCGAAAAGAACCCGCGCGCATCGCCGAACCGCGCCGGTGTCAGGATCAGCACCCCCGGCAAAACCGTATGTTCAATCCGCATGATCGCCCTGCCCTTTCAAACCCGTGCCGTCCGTTTAGCAATGACACGCTCCGGCGTCACTCGCTCTCTGCACCGGCGCTGCCGTCCGGCCCGGACCACAGCCTGTCCGGGGGCTCTGCCCCCGCCATGCGTCCGCATGGCTCCCCCGGAGTATTTCCGGCAAGAGGAAAAAGGGGGACGCCCGAGGCATCCCCCAAGGAGACCTATCCGTCTTCCCCTTGCACGGTCATCGGCGCTCCCGCCTGTACCGCGGGGCCAGACTGGCAGGACAAGGTTAACAAACGCCTACCTCCTCTTGCCGGAAATACTCCGGGGATGAGCGGGCATCCGGGAAACAGGCCCTAATCGCGGGAATAGACATCCTCGTAGCGGATGATGTCGTCCTCGCCCAGATAGGACCCGGTCTGCACCTCGATCAGCACCATCGGCACCTTGCCGGGATTCTCCATCCGGTGCACCGCGCCGAGCGGGATGTAGACCGATTGGTTCTCGCTCACCAGTTTCACCTCGTCATCCACCGTGACCCTGGCGGTGCCTTCCACCACGATCCAGTGTTCCGAGCGGTGATGATGGCTTTGCAGGGACAGGGACGCGCCGGGATGCACCACGATGCGCTTGACCTGGAAGCGCTGGCCGATCACCAGGCTCTCGAACCAGCCCCAGGGGCGGTGATCCTTGGGAAAGCTTTCCGCCTGCTTGGCGGCCTTCGCCTTCAGCGCGGCGACCGCCTGTTTCACGTCCTGCGCGCGGGCGGCATCGGCGACCAGCACCGCGTCGGGCATCGCCACCGCGATGATGTTCCTGAGGCCGATGCCGACCACTTCCAGCGCCTCGTCCTCGCTGCGCAGCAAGGTGTCGTCGCAGTCGATGGCGGTGGCATGGCCCGTCGCCACCACCCCGCGCGCGTCCGGCCCGCTTTCGCGCCAGACCGCGTCCCAGCCGCCCAAGTCCGACCAGCCGGCGGCAAAGGGCACGACGGAGAGGTTCCCGGCCCGCTCCATCACCGCATAGTCGATCGAGATGTCGCCGGCTTGCGCCCAGGGTCCGGGCGCCAGCCGCAGGAAGCCGAGATCGGGCCTGCCCTCGTCGACCGCCGCCGTGACCGGTGCCACCAGCTCCGGCGCGTGATCCCGGAAGGCGGCGAGGATCGCCTGCACCGAGAACAGGAAGATGCCGGCGTTCCACAGGTAAGTGCCCGCCGCCAGCATCTCTTCGGCGCGGCCCGCATCGGGTTTCTCGACAAACCGCTTCAGATCCAGCGGGCGGGCGGCGAAATCGCCCGGATCCCCGGCCAGTTCGAGATAGCCGTATCCGGTCTCCGCATGGGTCGGCTTGATCCCGAAGGTGACGAGCTGCCCGTCCCGCGCCGCCGGCACCCCGGCCCGCACCGCTTCCCGGAACGCCGCCCCGTCCGGCACCACATGATCGGAGGGCGCCACCAGCATCAGCGCCGCGGGGTCGGTCTTTTCCAGCCACAGGGCCGCCGCCAGCACCGCGGGCGCGGTATTGCGCCCCTCGGGTTCGATCAGGATCGCCGCCGGATCCACCCCCACCTCGGCCAACTGCTCGGTGACGATGAAGCGGAAATCGGCATTGGTCAGCACCATCGGCGCCGCAAACTCCGGCCCCGACAGGCGGCGGGCAGAGGCCTGAAACAAGGTGCTGTCCCCGATCAGCGCCGCGAACTGCTTGGGATAACTCTTGCGGCTGAGCGGCCACAACCGGGTGCCGGAACCGCCACAGAGCAGAACGGGGGTAATCATGCGGATCAGCCTCCTGCGGCCTTTGGAAAGGGTCCCCTGCATATCCCCCGAACGGGACGCGCAATGCAAGCGGGGAAACCCGGTGACCCTGCCCCGGCGGCTTCGTCTCCGATCCGCTGGAGCAGATCGCGCACCAATGCCCGGTTCGCGGGACAGGAACGCAGACCCTCGTTTCACTCGGCCCATGTCCACTTTTTCAGGGATGGCGAGGCGGACCTGCCAAGAGAAGCGCGCGGGCCCTACCCGAGTGAGGCCGGCAAAACGTCATCTGATTTCGTCAAGGTTCTGACACTGCCCCGGAAGCGGAGAGGTCAGCGTGCCCGCAAAGCTTCCGGGTTCTGGGCCAGGAACCAGTCGTAGGTCTCGGCGATCCCCTGTTCCAGCGGGATCGTCGCCTGCCAGCCCAGCCGGGCCAGGCGGCTGACATCCATTAGCTTGCGCGGCGCGCCGTCGGGCTTGTCCGCATCGAACACCAGCCGCCCGGCGAACCCGGTCACGCGGGCCACGGTTTCGGCCAGCGCGCGGATGGTCACGTCACTCCCCGTGCCGACGTTGATATGGCTCAGCATCGGCCGGGTTTCACGGGCATAGGTTTCGCCGTCCAGGTCCATCACGAAGAGGCTCGCCGCCGCCATGTCGTCCACATGCAGGAACTCGCGCTTCGGCGTGCCCGAGCCCCAGATCGTCACCTCTTCCGCCCCGTCCCGCACGGCGGCATGAAAGCGCCGGATCAGGGCGGGCAGAACATGCGAATTCTCCGGATGGAAATTGTCGCCCGGCCCATAGAGGTTCGTCGGCATCACGCTGCGGTAATCGGTGCCGTATTGCCGGTTGTAGCTCTCGCAGAGCTTGATCCCGGCGATCTTGGCGATGGCATAGGGTTCGTTCGTCGGCTCCAGCACCCCGGTCAGCAGGGCGTCCTCGGCCATCGGCTGTTCGGCCAGCCTGGGGTAGATGCAGGAACTGCCCAGCTGCAGAAGCCTGCGCACCCCCGCCGCATGGGCCTGATGGATCACGTTGCATTCGATCATCAGGTTTTCATAGATGAACTGGGCCGGATAGGTATTGTTGGCGACGATGCCGCCGACCCGCGCCGCCGCCAGGATCACCTGGTCGGGACGTTCGGCCTGCATGAAATCCGCGACCGCCGCCTGATCGGTCAGGTCGAGTTCGGCGCTGGTCCGGGTAATCAGGGTCAGGTCCTCCCCCGCCGCGGCCCGCGCCTTAAGCCGGCGGGCAATCGCCCCCCCGACCATCCCCCGATGCCCGGCGATATAGATTTTCATGGCCCGTCTCCCGGCTGCATGCCCACCCCCGCCCATAAAGCAGTTTGCCCGCAAGCTGAAGCCTCGCGCGACCGGTCAAGACACTCCCGCCCCGAAACGGGACAGAAGCAAACCGGGTTTTGCCATGGGTTTACGGCACAGGATTTTCCAGTACTTTCAGCGACCAGTCGCATCGCGCCAAAAACGACATAGTGTGATTGCGGCGGTCGCTCTCCGGGGGCGATCGAGGTCCGGTATGTTGGCCTCATGGATAAATGCCGTGAGGAGAACGACCTATGGAACACTATGCCGGTTTGGATGTGTCGCTGATGTGCCAAAGGATGGCTTGCTAGTGTTTCCCACCTGACAGTTGATTCCCATCAACGCTCTTGTGTGCCAGTGTTGGGCGATGAGACGTGATCACCTTTGCCTGTATCTGAGGCCCGGATGATAATAGGGTTCGTGATCAGGGACTAGCCAGGGGATTTTTCATGCAAACATATGACGATCTAATTTTTGATGTGGGCGCTCATATTGGGAACGATACAGATTTCTATCTGCGCAAAGGTTATCGAGTTGTTGCCGTCGAGGCCGTACCTGGCCTCGTGCAACAATGCAAAACACGATTTGCCAATGAAATCGCCTCCGGCCAGCTGATTTTGGAGGAGGTAGCAATCTCCGATGCAGCAGAGAAAGGCGAAATCAGCTTCTTTATCAACCCAGAATACTCGGAATGGGGAACAACGGATAAGGAGAGGGTGAAGCGAAACACGCGGTTTGGCAGCGATCAGGTCGAGAAGATTCGGGTCCCAGCGATTGAGGCTACGGAGCTATTCCGCAGACACGGCGTTCCTCACTATATGAAGGTTGATATCGAGGGCGCGGATCGGTCCTGTCTTCATGCGGTCGTGGCACTCGATACACCTCCGCGCTTTTTCTCCATCGAATCTGACAAGCTTGAATATGACGCCGTTTGCGAAGATCTGCGCCTGTTGCAAAAGGCGGGGTATAGGCGTTTTGCAGTCGTCCAACAAGCCGGCTACGGGTTTAGCACCATAAATACTAGGACCAGGCATGGTGAGGACCTTTCATACCAGTTCCAACCCAGTGTATCGGGGCCATTTGGAGATGATCTACCATCGGAGAAATGGGTGACGCTAGAGGAAGCGGAACGTGAGTACCGTAGGGTTTTTCGGGAATATCGTTGGTTCGGTGACAATCAGCCGCGATTGATCCGCCAGATTGGCATTGTGCTTGGAAGATTGCGAAACGCAGCCCTACCGGGATGGTATGACACTCATGCGCGGCTTGACTGAACCTTCCGACCGCCAGGATAGACTGCATCTACGAGATCTAGCAGGGCGCCTCTAAAGCATTTCGGGGAAACCCTGAGTCGCTGGGGATTCCCTTGAGGGGTCGATTGTGATTCATCCTTTTCAGGAGGATGTTTCATGTCAGCACCACTGCCAGGCGCGCTTCGGACGCGGT
>NZ_JASNJE010000020.1 GCF_030164465.1 Sedimentitalea xiamensis | reverse complement strand
AACCGCGTCCGAAGCGCGCCTGGCAGTGGTGCTGACATGAAACATCCTCCTGAAAAGGATGAATCACAATCGACCCCTCAAGGGAATCCCCAGCGACTCAGGGTTTCCCCGAAATGCTTTAACCTACAGGATTCGTGATGTGAATCCCGTTCGGGCTTTGTGCAACAACGCCTCTTGGATCCGGTGCAGGGCAACCAGGGCGAACCGGTGGCGGCCGAGAAATGATCCAGGGCCAGATCGCGCATCTGCTCGAAAGCGTCGCGATGGTCCCAGAGTTTCAGCCCGACCATCCAAAGGCGCTCGACCGAGGCGACCTCGGAGCCGTCCTGAATGACCCTAAACACCAACGCCAATTTTCAGTTGGTGATGCCGTCATGTGCCGTGAAACGCTGAATTGCGGCTTCAACGTGCCGACGGCAAGCGCAGCGAAACCTCTCAGTGTCCGTATTTTCCAGGGAACGCAAAATCGCATCGTGCTCTTTCACGACCTCAAGGTATCGGTGACGGGTATGACGGTTCTTTAGCCGCATGACCTGCAAGAGAACCCCGGTCTGGCGGTATCGGTCCGAAATCACTTCGTTGTTCATCAGGTCAATGATCCGGTTATGGAACTGGGCGTCTAACGGCAGGAACCTCCTGATCATCTCGTCGTTGTCTGCCCGTTCTCCCAAGCGCCGCATCTCGCCGTTTATCGAACGCAGTTCGGTCATGGTTACTTCGTCAATCCGTTCGACGATCTCCTGCCCGCACCCAATCTCCAGAGCGAGACGGAACCGGAAATTCTGGACTGTTCTTCCTGGGTCTATGGTGCTGACAAATGTGCCGCTGCGCGGCTTGACCTCGATCATCCCAATTTCAATGAGACGTTGAATGGCTTCTTTCACCGGCGTCTTGCTGACACCCATGTCAGTGGACAACTGTGTCAGATCAAGCCTGGCGCCCGGGGGAAGAGTTCCATTCAGAATAAGCTCCAACAGGCGTTCATAGGCCTGATTTCGGATTGAGCTACTTTCGATTCTCAGCCCCGAAATGCTCTGCATTCTAGCTCCAATCTCCGCCGTTCCCCGACCAAAGTGTCACGGTGACTGAAAGTTTAGCTTGACTGTCGAGAGTTGGAAAGCCTAAGAAATCTGAAATATCAGATTTCAAAGGGAATCACAGAAAATGACCAAGTGGTACTTCGATGACGACGCAGATCTGAAATGGCTGCAGGGGAAGACGATCGGGATCTTCGGCTACGGCAATCAGGGGCGAAGCCAGGCGCTGAACATGCGGGATGCGGGACTCGAGGTTGTGGTGGGCTCCCGCAGCGATGAGTCGGCCAAGAAATCCGAGGAAGACGGCTTTGAGACCCTGCCCCTGGCAGAGGCTGCTGCGAAAGCGGATGTCCTGTTCATTCTGGTGCCCGACGAAGTCATGCCGCAGATCTACAAGGAAAGCCTCGAGCCTGGCCTCAAACCTGGAGATACCCTGGTATTCGCCAGCGGCTACAACATTCACTTCAAATACATTCAACCGGCTTTGGAGCTGAACGTCATCATGATTGCCCCGCGCATGGTCGGTCAGGGGGTACGCGACACGGTTCTTGCGGGCACCGGCTTTCCCAGCCTTGTTGCCGTTCATCAGGACGCAGACGGCAAAGCTCAGAACATCATGCTGGCACTGTCCCGGGCAATCGGGTCCACCAAGATGGGCGTAATCGAGTCCAGCTTTGAAGAAGAGACCATCGTGGACCTTTTCCATGAGCAGTTCGGATCGCTTCACGCCATACGGCGCGCGATCGAGGTTCTGACCGAGGCCGGATGCAGCCCGGAAGCCGCAATGCTGGAGATGTATGCCTCGGGCGAGGTCCGCGAGATCGGGCAATACTACGTTGATCACGGGCTGTTCGGACAACTGAAGCTGCACTCGCGCACGAGCGAATACGGTCAATTGGTTTATGCGCGTGGAAAGCCCGAGCAGGAAGAGGCTCATAAGGATCATCTGCGCGGGATCGTCGAGCGCATTCGGGATGGCAGCTTTGCACGGGAATGGACAGACGTTCAGGCCAATGGCATGACCGCGCTGAAGACTGCGCAGGAAGAGATCGCAAACGATCCCATGACGATTGAAGAACGCAAGCTTTACGAGCGTCTCGGACGCTTTTCGGCTTGATGTGCGCATGAAGGAGGACCGGCTCGGAGGAGAGGCGGACCTTCCTTGAAGAGAATCTGAAAAACCATGATTGGGAGGAAAAGATGCGATTTTTTGCAACTGGGATGACTTTGGCCTGCGTCACTGCGACTGCTGCCCTTGCGACGGAGTCCACATTGCCACAGCAGCTGGCGATTACATCCTATGGCACGGGCTCGTCCGGATACAATCAATCCGTCGCCATTGGTGCAGCCTTGCAGGACCATCGGGGCGTCAACCTGCGCATTCTGCCGGCAAAGAACGACGTGGCCAGGACTGAGCCGCTGCGACAAGGGAAGGTCGATTTCTCGATGAACGGCGTTGGCGGCACGTTCATGGCACAGGAAGGCGTTTACCAGTTTGGCGCCAAATCCTGGGGCCCGATGCCGATCCGGGCCCTTGCTTCGAACAACAGCGGTACAGTCGGGATTTCCCTGGGTGTTGCGGCTGAAGTCTGTGAGCAGGTGGGCAAACCAAATTGCGAAGGCTTCACCTACGCCGATCTGAAGGGCAAGCGCGTCGCCTGGCTGAAGGGCGCGCCCTCCATGAATGTCAATGCCGAGGCCTATCTGGCCTACGCGGGTCTGACCGCGGATGATGTCGAACTGGTAGAGTTCGGCGGGTTCGGCGCGTCCTGGAAAGGGATGGTGGACGGCAGCGTGGACGCGGCCATCGCCTCGACCAGCTCGGGCAAGGGATACGAGGCCGCCAGCGGTCCGCGCGGTCTGTTCTGGCCGGAAATTGACCCTGACAACGCCGAAGGCCTGGCCCGGATGCGGGACGTCGCCCCGTTTTTTGCACCGATGGTCGCCAAGGTGGGTGCCACGATAGACGGCACCGACGGTGTCCCGACGGCAGGTTACGCCTTTCCGGTGCTTATGACGTTGGCAGACCGTGACCCCGATCTGGTTTACGGCGTAACCAAGGCGATGTTTGAGCTCTACGACAACTACAACGGCACCTCGCCGGGCATTGATGGATGGTCGCTGGATCATCAGGCCCTGGAATGGGTTGTGCCCTATCACGAAGGTGCAATCCGGTACTTCCGCGAGGTCGGCGTCTGGACTGAAGCGCATGACGCCCACAACGCCCGGATGATAGAGCGTCAGCAAGTGCTCGACACCGCTTGGCAGGGGCTTGAGGCCGAGAACCCGGAAAACTGGGATGAGACCTGGGCCGAGCGGCGGCGCGAAGCGCTTGTCGCTGCGGGCTTCCCGGTTTTCTACTAAGCCAACCTATCGTTTCGGAGGCCTCTGGCCTCCGAACTTCTCCTCAGGCCGGAACATTCCAGATGACCCAATCGATACAGAAATCCGCGCCTGAGTGCGCGGCAACGTTTCCCGCTGACAGGCGCAACGATGCGCTCGAAGCGGAATTGTCGGTCAGCAAACTGCGCTTGCACGGCGCGACACGATGGTACGTCATTGCCGCGACTTTTGCGGCAATTCTGGCGTCGGTGAATCAGCTGTTCAACATGCGGCTCGGCAACTACACCATGCTTGAGGGCCAGTACCTGTATATTTTGGCGGGTCTGTTTCTGTCCGTTGCATTTGTCTGCTTTCGCGTCGATGGCAAGGCTTCCGCCGACGCACCGTGGTACGATTGGGTGCTGGCAGCGGGGTCGTTGATCGTCGCTGTTTATTTTGCCGCGACCGCCGGCGAGAGCCTTGATAGCGGTTGGGAATACGCAGCTCCCCGGCAGGCCGTCGTGTTTTCGGTCGCATTCTATGCTCTGATCCTGGAGGCAACGCGACGCGCGGGCGGCTGGGTGCTGTTCGGGATCGTCGCGACCTTTTCGTTGTATCCTACGTTCGCCGGCTCGATGCCCGACCCGCTTTCCGGGTTTCAGAGCCCGTTTCTGGACGTCGTCCCCTATTTCATGATCTCGTCCGAGGCGTCTTTCGGCATTCCGATGAACGCGTTCGGAAATCTGGTCATTGGCTTCGTTCTGTTCGGCGCGATTCTGCAGTTCACCGGCGGTGGCAAGTTCTTCAACAACCTCGCGTTGGCGCTTGTCGGCCAGTTTCGCGGTGGTGCCGCCAAGGTCGCGATCTTTGCATCAGGCTTCATGGGGTCGATGTCCGGTTCGGTGATCTCGAATGTGCTGACCACCGGTGCGGTTTCCATTCCGGCTATGAAACGCACGGGGTTTTCGGCGCGCTATGCTGCGGCAACCGAGGCCTGCGCCTCGACGGGAGGTGTCTTGATGCCCCCGATCATGGGCGCCACGGCCTTTGTCATGGCGGCATGGCTGTCGCGACCGTATGTCGACATCATGATGGCTGCGGCAGTGCCGTCGATTCTGTATTACTTCGGCCTGTTCGTCCAGATCGACGCTTACGCTGCGCGCAATGGCCTGAGGGGCCTGCCCCGAAATGGCCTCCCCGGTCTTCGGGAAACCATTCGAGACGGCTGGCAATATGTCTTCGTCTTTGCCGTATTGATATTCCTTATGGTGGCGTTCCGCTGGGAAACCACTGCGCCGTTCTACGCGATCGTTCTCCTGTTGGTGATCAACCAGTTTTCCCGACGCGACCGGTTTTCGCGAAGTGCATTCATGGACATGGTTGTCTCGGTAGGTCGCACGTTGGCCGAGTTGACCGCGATCGTTCTCGGCATCGGAATCATCGTCGGGTCGTTCCAGGCCACAGGGCTGACCGGACCATTGGCCACCGAACTGATATTCATGGCGGGGGACAACGTGTTTGTCTTGTTGATCATGGGCGCAATCACCAGTTTCGTCTTTGGCATGGGAATGCCCGTAACGGCTTGCTACATCTTCCTGGCGGTGGTGCTGGCGCCGACATTGGTACAGGCCGGCCTGAACGAATTGGCCGTACACCTGTTCATCCTCTACTGGGGAATGGTGAGCTTTATCACACCGCCGGTGGCGATCGGGGCTTTCGGCGCGGCATCGTTGGCGGGCGCGTCGCCAATGCGGACGGGTGTCGAGGCGATGCGGCTGGGTGGGGTCATCTATATTGTGCCGTTCTTCTTCGTGATGAACCCCGCTCTGATCGGTGAAGGACCGCTTTCCGAAACGGCAATCGTATTTGTCGGGGCTTTGATCGGCATTTGGCTGATATCTGCGGCTTTGCAAGGATATGTCAGCTTCTTTGGTGCGCTGCCGGGTGGGGCAAGGGGAGTCGCTCTCCGGGTCCTGCTTTTCGCGGCGGGCATGTTGATCGCTGCGCCTACCGGAGATGCCTTCGGGTTGCTCCATCTGGCCGTGACCGGCGCTGGTATCGCTTTGGCGATCCTTCCCCTGGCTGTCGCGCGCCGGACCCGGAGCCACGGTCCCGCCACGGAATTCGCAGATTAAAGACAATTGTGGCCATCCGGACTGGTGCCGGTTTCGAAAGAGGTATGGGAGTAGGACAGATGCAGGACGATCTCGACCGGCTGGCGGCACATGTCAAATCGGGCATGCGCGTCGCGGTCCCGGTGGACTACGGCGGCGTGCCAATGGCCCTGACGCGCAGGCTGATAACGCGCGGCGATGTGACCGATCTCCATTTGATCTGTGTGCCCACCGGTGGCTTGCAGGTCGACATGCTGATCGGCGCGGGAATGGTCACGACGGTTGAAACCAGCGCCGTTTCGCTGGGAGAAGCCGGGGGAGCCCCACGCTTCAATGACGCCGTTCGGTCGGGCAGGATCCGTATTCTCGATGCAACCTGCCCCGCTATCCACGCCGGCTTGCTCGCGGCTCAGAAGGCGGTTCCGTTCATGCCGATCCGCGGTTTGCTGGGCTCGGACATCCAAGCCAATCGCGCGGATTGGCAGGTCATGGACAATCCCCTATCGGAAGGCGCCGATCCGATCGTTCTCATTCCGGCGATTCATCCGGATGTGGCAGTATTTCATGCGCCCATGGCGGATCGCGCCGGCAATGTCTGGATCGGGCGGCGTCGCGAACTGGCTGCGATGGCCTATGCTGCACGGACCACTCTGGTGACTGTCGAGCGCATTGTCGAAACCGACCTGATGGCTGATGAACTCACTGCGGCGGGTACCTTGCCAGCCCTCTATGTCACCGACGTTGCATTGGCGGAACGCGGGGCATGGCCACACGGGCTGTGGGGCAATTACGATCCGGATTCGACCGAATTGCGCCGCTATGCGGCGGCCGCGAAAACGGCAGCGGGCTTTGCCGCCTACATGGCAGAAACCGAAAGCGAGATCGCATGAAGAATCCTCCTGCAACCGCTCGCGAGATCCTTATCGTCACGATTGCCCGATTGTTGCACGGCACGCGTCACGTCGCTGTCGGCGCGGCGTCGCCGATCCCCGCAGCGGGGGCGATGCTGGCCAGGGCATTGGCCGAAACGGCGGGTGAACCGCGATTGAGGATCTCGATCCTGGGATCGGTCAAGCACAACTTCTTTACCAATGGCTCGACCGAATTGTTCGACTGCGCCGGTCAGGGCCGTATCGACGCCTTCTTTCTGGGTGGCGGTCAGATTGACGGTGCCGGCAATGTCAATCTGATCGGGGTCGGCGCATATCCCGAAATGAAGGTGCGCTGGCCCGGCTCCTTCGGCTCTGCATATTTGTATTTCACCATTCCGCGGGTGATCCTGTTTCGAGAAGAACACACGTCGCGGGTGATGGTGGAGAAGGTCGATTTCATCAGCGCACCCGGCACCAGCGCCGAGGGCGTTTATCGCAAGGGTGGCCCCTATGCTCTTCTGACCGGGCGCGGCCTGTTCATGTTCGACAAGGACAAGCCCGGCTTTCGACTTGAAAGCCTGCACCCCGGACAGACGCTTGAGCAGATGCATGAGGCCACCGGCTTTGCCTTCGATCATGCCGAAAAACCGGCCGAAACCGCGCCGCCCGACGAGACCACACTGGCCTTGCTTCGGGGGCGTGTGCTGGAGGAACTGGGGGAAACCTATCCCGATTTTGCAGCCGGGTTTCGCACTGAGACCCTCGGGGTCGAACCAAAGGAAGTCACGACATGACGCAACCTACCGGGTCACTGTCCCACCTCAAAGTGATCGACCTCAGTCGCGTGCTGGGTGGTCCGTATGCAGGTCAGATCCTGGCGGATCATGGGGCCGACGTGATCAAGATCGAGCCCCCCTCCGGGGATGAGACCCGCGGTTGGGGGCCTCCGTTTCTGCAAGGCACGGCCAGCTACTTCCAGGGGTTGAACCGAAACAAGCGTGGCATGTCTCTCGATCTTTCAAAACCGGCAGGACAGGAACTGCTTGCCCGTTTGCTTGAAGATGCGGATGTTCTGATCGAGAACTTCAAGACAGGAACACTGGACAAATGGGGTTTGTCGCACGCCGAGATCGAACGCCGGTTTCCCAAGTTGGTACACTGCCGCGTTTCCGGCTTCGGTGCTGATGGCCCGATGGGCGGGTTACCCGGCTACGATGCCGCGATCCAGGCCAGTTGCGGCATCATGAGCGTAAATGGCGAGAAGGGTGGCGAAGCGTTGCGTGTCGGCCTGCCGGTGGTGGACATGGCGACCGGGCTGAACGCGGTGATCGGAATTCTGATGGCGCTTGCCGAGCGGGGCCAGAGCGGAAAGGGTCAGTTTGTCGAGGCGGCTCTCTACGATTGTGGCGTTTCCTTGCTGCACCCTCATCTGCCCAACTACTACATGTCGGGCAAGGTGCCGGGCCCGTCGGGGAATGCGCATCCCAACATCTGTCCTTACGATACCTTCGCAACCCGGACCGATCCGCTGTTTCTTGCGGTCGGCAACAACCGGCAATTCGCAACATTGTGCCGTATCATCAATCGCCCCGATCTACCCCTGGACGAACGGTTCGCGGACAATGGCCTCCGCAACAGAAATCGGGATTTGTTGAAAGTTGAGCTGGAGCAGGCGATGGCCGCCCATGACTGCCGCGAACTTGCCGACGAACTCATCCATGCAGGTGTGCCCTGCGGCGCGGTGAGGTCCATTGACCAGGTCGTCGATGATCCGCACACACGACACCGCGAGATGGTTGTGGATATCGGCGAGTATCGCGGAACAGGTAGCCCGATCAAGCTGTCACGCACACCGGCGTCCTATCGTCGGGCTCCGCCAGCCTTTGCGGAACATAACCATGAGGTTTTGCAAGAACTCGGTATCGATCCTGCGAACCATCCCGGCGCGAACACTGATACCGGCAAGCCATCCTGAAACCGGCGGGCTTATGCTGTCTCGCCGATACCGCCGGGCGGAAGCCCAACGAATGTGAACAAGGAAACCCCATGAACGGCGCCGATCTACTCTGTGAAACCTTGTTGGCCAACGGCATCGACACCTGTTTCGCCAACCCCGGCACGTCAGAGATGCACTTTGTCGCGGCTCTGGATCGCCAGCCGCGGATGCGATGTGTTCTGGGAATGAGCGAAGGCGTCGTGACAGGTGCCGCGGACGGCTATGCGCGGATGGCTGGAAAACCTGCGGCGACGCTTCTGCATCTGGGTCCGGGACTGACCAACGGGCTGGCCAACCTGCACAATGCCCGGCGTGCAGGTTCGCCGGTTGTCAATATTGTCGGGGATCACGCAACCTATCATCTGCCGCTGGATGCCCCGCTGACGTCCGATGTTGCGGCTTTGGCTCGACCGATGTCGCATTGGCTGGGCAGGGCTGAAAATGCAGATAGCGTTGGGTTGCGTACAACCGAAGCCATTGCGGCGTCTCGACAATTTTCCGGTCAGATTTCAACGCTCATCCTCCATGCCGACGCGGCCTGGAGCGATACGACCGTCGAAGCCGGCAACCTCGCCCCGCAATGGCTGCCGACCTCTCCAGACATCGACCGAATTCGCGCCGCTGCGAACATTCTGAAAACAAATCAAAATGTTACCATTCTGGTGTCAGGCCAGGCGCTGCTGGAACCTCACTTGACCCTATTGAGCAGGATCGCCACCCGGACAGGCGCGCGCCTGATGGCTCAACAATCGAATGCCCGGCTGCAGCGTGGCCAGGGCCGCCCGGATATCGAACGCGTGCCTTATCCCGTCGATCAGGCGCTCGCGGCCTTCGAGAATACCGAACACGTCATTCTGATTGGTGCCTCCGAGCCGGTTGCCTTCTTTGCCTATCCCGGAAAACCCGGGCGCATCCTGCCGAACACCTGCCAGGTTCTGAAACTCGGTGAGCCGGAGCACGACATTGCTGCCGTGATCGACGCATTGGCCCAGGAAACGGGGGCCGCCATCGCGCGCGCGCCGCAAAGCGACATGCCCCCGACACCGGACCTGCCGACCGGACCTCTCAACCCCGACAGCATTGCGATTGCCGTCGCCCGATGCCTGCCTGAAAATGCTGTTGTGTGCGACGAATCCGTGTCCTCCGGGCGCAACTTTTTCACCCACACGCACGGCGCCGCGCCGCATGACTTCCTTCAACTGACCGGCGGCGCGATCGGTATCGGTATGCCGATGGCCGTGGGCGCTGCCATTGCCTGTCCGGACCGAAAAGTATTGTCACTCCAGGCAGATGGTAGCGGGATGTATACCGTCCAGGCCTTGTGGACACAGGCGCGAGAGCGACTGGATGTCGTCACCGTCATCTTTGCCAACCAACGCTACCAGATCCTGCATGGCGAATTGCGGAACGTCGGTGCAGCAACCCCTGGCGAAAACGCGCGACGGATGCTGGATCTGGATGATCCTGCTCTGGACTGGGTCAGCATCGCAAGAGGTATGGGGGTGGAAGCCGCGCGGGCGGAAACGACGGCACAATTCCATGATCTGCTGTCCTCGGCATTCCGCACTCCTGGCCCGTTCCTGATCGAAGCGGTGATCTGAGCACGGCACCTTCCACTTACATTGAACAGAAAGAAAGTAACCGATGACCAACTTACCGATCAGTCGATTTCCGGTGCCCACGCTCGCAGATCTGCCGGATGACATTCGCACCCGTATCGAGGCCGTTCAGGAGAAGGCGGGATTTGTACCCAATGTCTTCTTGACACTGGCCCATCGTCCCGACGAGTTTCGCGCCTTCTTTGCCTACCATGACGCGCTCATGGAAAAAGAGGGATCAATCACCAAGGCCGAACGCGAAATGATCGTGGTCGCAACAAGCAATCTGAACCAGTGTCAGTATTGCGTGGTGTCCCACGGGGCGATACTGCGCATCCGGGCCAAGGATCCGTTGATTGCAGATCAAGTCGCAGTGAACTACCGCAAGGCCGACATCACCCCACGCCAGCGGGCCATGCTCGATTTTGCCGTCAAAGTGTCGGTAAACGCTCAGGAAGTGGGAGAGGCCGATTTGAACGCTCTGCGCACGCATGGGTTCGATG
Source organism: Sedimentitalea xiamensis (assembly GCF_030164465.1). Lineage (GTDB taxonomy): Bacteria > Pseudomonadota > Alphaproteobacteria > Rhodobacterales > Rhodobacteraceae > Sedimentitalea > Sedimentitalea xiamensis. The sequence continues at coordinate 72,938 of NZ_JASNJE010000020.1, read as the reverse complement.
ATGAGGATATCTGGGATATCGCCGCCATCGCCGCGTTCTTCAGCCTGTCAAATCGCATGGCGAACGTCACCAACATGCGACCCAATTCCGAATTTTACGCAATGGGCAGATAGGTATGGTCACCGGCTGCCCCGGATTTCTGGCAGTGGCGACTGTCGAAATTTCGCATTGAATACCTCTAAACGGCATCACGCTTCTATGAGGCGGGTGCCAATGCGTCCATCAAGGTGACCATCGAACGGCATCGACAACTGCATCTTCATGCGTAACCGGCTGGCCGGGTCACTCGAGGAAAACAACTTGGCAATGTCGTCAGAACATCAATTGACGCCTCTGCATGGTTTCTGGCATGAATGGATTTATCCGGTCCCGAGGTGGGCAAACTGTCTCGGGCGAAAGAGGGAATGCGGTGAGGCCCAATGGGCCGAATCCGCAGCTGTCCCCGCAACTGTGAGCGGCGAGTTCGGCTGAGAATGTCACTGGAGCGATCCGGGAAGGCCAGTCCGAATGAAGAACCGCGAGCCAGGAGACCTGCCGGAGACACATTGAACCGCAAGGCCGTCGGGTGTGACGGCAAGGAGGCAAGATATGAATACGCAGAACGCCACGGCGTCGAACGCAATAGCGACTGGGATCGGCGCACTGACCTTTGTCGCGCTGATCGGCCTTGGCATCGTCTTCGTGACCGGCCATCTGCAGGCGGCAACGCTGCACGACGCGGCACATGACGTGCGCCACGCCACCGGCTTCCCCTGCCACTGAACCGATGTTCACCCGTCTGCTGACCAGCGCGTTGTTCGCTGGTGCTGTTGCAGGGCTGATTGCCGCCCTTCTGCAGCTATTTTTCGTGCAGCCCGTGCTGCTTCACGCCGAACTCTACGAGGGCGGCGAACTCGTGCATTTCGGCGCCGCCTCCTCCGTTTCGGCGCATCCGGAACTGGGCGGAATCGACCCTGTCCGAGATGGGCTGAGCGTGATCTTCACCATGCTGGTCTACTCCGGCTACGGGATGATGCTGGTGGCCCTGATGGCTCTGGCGCAGAGCCGCGGCGCCCGGATCGACGCGCGCTCCGGGCTGGTCTGGGGCATGGCCGGCTTCATCGCTGTGCATCTTGCCCCTGGTTTCAGCCTCGCACCCGAAGTGCCCGGCGTCGCCGCCGCCGATATCCATGCCCGTCAGGCCTGGTGGTTCGTCACCGCGATCGCCGCCGCCGTGGCGCTTTGGCTGATCGCCTTCGGGGGTAACTGGGCTGCCTGGGGCGCCGCCGTGGTGCTGCTTCTGGCGCCACACGTGATCGGCGCGCCGGAACCGGACGTGTTCACCGGCCCGGTGCCCACCGAGATCGGCGCGCTCTTCGCCGCGCGCGCCTATGGGGTAGGCCTGGCGGCCTGGGTCATGCTCGGTGGTCTTGCGGGCTATTTCTGGTCGCGCGAAAGCGTGGCGGCCGGCCGGGCACAGACGGCCTGATCCGCGTCGCAAAACCTGGCCCGGACCCGCGATCGGCAAGTCCGGGCCGTTTCATTTCCAGCGGCAGGACAGGACATGGACCGCTCCATTCCCCTTCTTCTCATCGGTCTCGTCTTCGGCGGCGGCCTCGGCTTCACCATTGCCGCCGCCAACGGGATCACGCTGGATGGCCATGATCATGAGGGTCACGGCCGGTACGCCGGGCATGTAACGGAGTCCGCCGCGGGGCACGCCCATGACACCCCCCTGGACCTGGAGGCCGGGGCGAATGCACCCAGCCTTGAGGTCGAAGTTTCGCGGGATCCGGCCAGCGGTTGGAACCTGCACATGAAGACAGCGAACTTCCGCTTCTCGCCGCAGAACGCCAGCCGGAAACATGTGGCCGGCGAGGGCCATGCGCATGTCTACATCGACGGCGTGAAGCTCGGCAGGTTCTATGGCCCGTGGGTACATCTGGACGGTCTGCCGGAGGGTGCCACGGAGATCGAGGTGACATTGAATGCCAACGATCACCGGCCGCTGACGGTGGGCGGCACGCCGGTGGCGCAGACCCTTGCCCTCGGCGAATAGGCGGCCTCACAGTGCCGGAACGCGGCCCTTGAGGCAGTGGCGCAACCGACCGCAGGGGCGGGCGTCGTCGATCCAGCCGTCCGGTGCGGCAAGGTAGCAGCGCAAAGTGGCGACGATGTCGCTTGCGTCCTCTTCCGGCGCGATTCCGGTGAAGAAATAGGTCGCGCGCCCGGCGGACTGGATCGCCAGCGCCACCGGATCGGCACAACCGTTCATGCAGCCTCGGGCCTCGAGTCGCACCTGCGCAGGCAGGTCGGCTTCCGCCAAAAGGCGGCGCAGGCTGCTCCAGTCGGCCGAACGCTCGCAATTGGCGCAGAGCCAGAGGGCGACCCGGTTAGCCACGGCGCAGCAGATAGGTGTCCATCAGCCAGCCATGGCGGGCGCGCGCCTCGGCGCGGGTGGCGATGATCCGGGGGGTGGCCTCGGCCAGGGGCCCGCTGTCGAGCGTCTGCCCGGGCATCCCGAGGAAGGCGCCCCACCAGATATGCAGAGCTTCCGGCGGCAGGTGCTGAAAACTGCATTCACCGTCGAGCATCACCACCACCGTCTCGGACCCCTCGGGCCAGCCCCCCTCGCGCAGGCGGCGCCCCGTGGTGACGGTGACGGTGCCGTTCACGGTGTTGAACGGGATCGCGTGGGCCGCGGTGAGCGCCTGGAGCGCGGTGATGCCGGGGATCACACGGACGGCAGGCGCCGGCGCGAGACGGGCGGCGATGCGCAGGGTGCTGTCATAAAGGCCCGGATCGCCCCAGACGAGCAATGCGACAGGGCCGGCGGGCGCTTCGGAAAGCGCGGCCTGCCAGCGGCGGGCGATCGCGTCGTGCCAGGCCGCGACGCGTTCCGCATAGGGCAGGCTTCCATCCCGCACCGGCATGTCGAATTCGATGACGCGCGCCTCGGCGGCGGCTTCGCGCAGGATGTCATGGCGCAGGTGGGCGAGGTCTTCCTTGCCTTCTCCCTTGCGCGGGATCAGCACGCAGGCGGCCTGGCGCAGGGCGGCCATGCCTTCCAGCGTCACGTGGCCGGGGTGGCCGGTGCCGATGCCGATGAGCCAGAGGTCAGTCATAGCCGACACCCATCCCTGCGAGCGGACCATAGAGGATCAGCGCCGGCGCGGTGCCGATCTCTCCTGCCAGCCGCTCGGCCAGTCCGGTTACGGTACTCCGGCAGATCGTCTGCTCGGGGGTGGAAACGGCTTCGGCCAGGATCGGGCCGGAAGAGAGATCATTGAAGAGCACCGCCTCGGCGCGTTGCAGACGGTCCACGGCCTTGAGGGTCAAGAGCTTCGGGTCGCCGGGACCGGAGCCGACGAAGGAGACGAAGCCGGTCATGCCTCCTCCCGGGTGATGAGGTGGAAGAAGGTGCCGGTGACATGGCCGCGACGCGATCCTGTCTCGGGCACGGCGTTGCCATCGGCATCGGCCACTTGCGCGAGTGGAGCATCAGGCTGTTCGATTATCGTGGAGTAATGAAACTCGTGGCCGCGCAGGGCGGTGCCTCCGGCATGGCCCGGCATCGGGGCAGAGAGCACGGCGCGGCGGTAGCCGAGGTGGAACTTGCGCTTCTCGTAACTGGTGACGAGGCCGAGGAGGCCGGCCATCCGGTGGCGGGTGCCGTCCTTGTCGATCAGGGCTTCGCCGAGGGCCATGTAACCGCCGCATTCACCGTGCACGGGGCGGGTCTGCGCGTGCGCACGGAGACCCTTGCGGAAGGTCTCGGCGGTGGCGAGACGACCGGCGTGCAACTCGGGATAACCGCCGGGGAGCCAGAGGACATCGGCCGAAGGATCGGGCGCCTCGTCGGCGAGCGGTGAGAACGGCAGGATTTCGGCCCCGGCGGCCCGCCAGCCTTCGAGCAGGTGCGGATAGGTGAAGGAAAAGGCGGCGTCCTGCGCCAGCGCGATCCGCTGCGCAGGCGGGGCGGGCAGAGCCGAGGGGGGCGGCAGGGGCGCCCCGGCGGCGGCGTCGCGCAGCGCGGCGAGGTCGACATGCGCGCGCAGGAAGGCGGCGTAGCCGGCGATTGCGGCCTCAAGATCGGGATGCTCGACCGCCTGGATCAGCCCGAGGTGGCGCTCGGGCAGTGCCAGGTCGCCGCGCCGGGGCAACACGCCCAGCACCGGCAGTCCGGCCCGTTCCATCCCCAGCCGCGCCAGCCGTTCGTGGCGGGGCGAAGCGCACCGGTTGAGGATGACGCCGGCGAAAGGCAGCTCGGGCATGTAGCGGGCAAAGCCCAACGCCGTGGCGGCGGCAGATTGCGCCTGGCCGGATATGTCGAGCACCAGGACCACGGGCCAGCCCATGCGGCGGGCCGTTTCGGCTGAGGAGCCGAAGCCCTGCTGGCCACGGGTGGCGACGCCGTCATACAGGCCCATCGAGCCTTCGGCCACGCATATGTCGGCCCCCTCGGCCCGTGCGGCCACCGCGTTCAGAAGCCTCTCGCCCATCGCCCATGTGTCGAGGTTGAAGGAAGCCCGCCCGGAGGCGGCGCGATGAAAGGCCGGGTCGATGTAATCGGGGCCGGATTTGAAGGGCTGCACGGTCAGGCCATCCTCCGCCAGCGCCCGCAACAGGCCCAGCATCACCGTGGTCTTGCCGGTGCCCGAGGAGGGCGCGGAGACGAGCAGACCGCGCATCAGTCTTCCTTCCAGCCCTGCCAGGGGCTCCCGGCGCTTTGCGGGCGGTAGCGGCGGTCGTAATCCACCGAGTAGAGGCAGCTTTCGTCAAACCCCTCGCCTGCCAGCGCGGGGCCGACGAGGATGAGCGTGGTGCGGGTGATGCCGGCGCCCACCCGGTTTCCGATATCGGCCAGCGTGCCACGGATGATCTGCTGATCGGGCCAGCTGGCGCGGTAGACCACGGCGACGGGGCAATCGGGGCCGTAGGCGGGCGAGAGGTCGGACACCACGCGGGACAGGTTTTGCACCGAGAGATGAATGGCCAGGGTCGCGCCGGTGGCCGCGAAATTGGCAAGCGTCTCGCCCTCGGGCATCGAGGAGGCGCGGCCCGGCGTGCGGGTGAGCACCACGGATTGGGCGAGGCCCGGCAGGGTCAGCTCCGCGCCGAGTGCGGCGGCGGCGGCGGCAAAGGCGGGCACGCCGGGGGTAACCGAAACGGGGATCCCGAGCGCCCGCAGCCGGCGCATCTGCTCGCCCATGGCGGACCAGACGGACAGGTCGCCCGAATGCAGGCGGGCGACGTCGTGGCCGGCGGCATGGGCCGCCTCGATCTCGGCGATGATGGCGTCGAGATCCATCGGCGCGGTGTTGACGATCGTCGCCCCCTCGGGGCAATGGGCGAGCAGCGCCTCGGGCACAAGGGATCCGGCATAGAGGCAGACCGCGCAGCTGGCGATGATGTCGCGGCCGCGCAGGGTCAGCAGGTCGGGCGCGCCGGGGCCGGCGCCGATGAAGTGGACGGTCATAGAGAGGCTCCTTGGGCGATGGCACAGGTGGCCATGCGGTCGGGCGAGATGGCTCGAGTGGCGATGAGCCGCGCGCCGGGGCCTGCGGCGGCCAGCGCGGCGGCTTCGGCGAGAGAGCCGGTTGCGCGGGCTGCTTGCGAGGCGTGCGAGCGGGTGGCGGTGGGCTGGGCGGCAAGGGCGTCGGACCCGATGGGGTGCACTGGCAGCGCGAGGGACGCGGCAAGGGCGCGGAACGCGGGGGTTTCGGCCTTGTCTGTGGCGGTGGCCAGCGCATCGGGGCGCGCGCCGGTGGCGGCGAGGGCGGCGGCGAGGCTTTCGGCGCTTGTGGCTGCCCGGAACCCGAACCCGGCGACGATCATGGCGCGCAGCTCCACTGCACCACCGGATAGGCCGCCTTCCAGCCGCGCTTGCGGCCAAGGGGGGCGGCCTCCGACAGCTCGATCCGCAGGAGACTGCCGCCGAGGCGGGCGTTGGCGTCGGCGAGCAGGGCCTCGCTTTCCAGCGTGACGGCATTGGCGACGATACGGGCCCCGATGCCTTCGACCGTTTCCAGCAGCTCGGCAGAGAGGCCGCCGCCGATGAAGATTGCGTCGGGCGCAGCAAGGCCGGCGAGGGCCTCGGGAGCGCGCCCCTCGATCACCTCCAGCCGATCCACGCCCAGCCGTCCGGCGTTCTCGCGGATCCGCGCGGCGCGGCCGGGGTCGGCTTCGATGCTGGTCGCCTTGAGCGAAGGGTGGGCGAGCAGCCATTCTATGGCGATGGAGCCGGAACCGCCGCCGATGTCCCACAGGTGCTCGCCGGGGCGCGGGGCAAGGGACGAGAGCGTGAGCGCGCGGATGATGCGCTTGGTGATCTGGCCGTCGTTGGCGAAGAGATCATTGGGCCGGCCCGAGGTGAGCGTGAGCGCCTTGCCGCCCTGGGGTGCGATGGCGGCGACGAGCGGATGGGCGAAGGGTCCGGCGGGCCGACTCTCGGCAGTGGCCTCGGTGATCCGCTCGCGCGGGCCGCCCAAGGCTTCCAGCAGGACCAGGCGGGAGGGGCCGAAGCCTTCCGCGCGCAGATAGTCTGCCAACGCCGCGACCGCCGCCCCGTCGCGCAGGGTGGCAATGATCCGGGCGCCGGGGGCGAGATGCGGACGCAGACGAGAGAACGGCGCGGCATGGTTGGCCAGGCAGATGGTGGATTCCAGCGGCCAGCCGAGGCGGGCGGCGGCCAGAGAAAAGCACGAGAGACCGGGGAGGCTGCGCCACTCTCCCGCCGTCAGCACCTGGGTGATGGTGCTGCCCGCGCCATGCCAGAAGGGATCGCCCGAGGCCAGCACCGCGACGGCGCGACCGCGCAGGGCGAGGAGTATCGGGAGACCATCGGCAAAGGGCACGGGCCATTCGATGCGCTCGGCCTTCAGTTCGGGCAGCAGCGCCAGGTGACGCGGCGGGCCCATGACGATTTCGGCGGCCTCCAGCGCGGCGAGGCTTGCAGGCGGCAGCCCGTCCGGCCCATCTTCGCCCAGACCGATGATCGTGAGCCAGGGAGCATCAGACATGAGGACGAACCTTCTGATCCTCGGGGGCACCAGTGAGGCGACGGCGCTGTGCAAGGCCGTGGCGGAGGCGGGCTTGAAAGCCACGCTCTCGCTGGCGGGCCGGGTCGATCGCCCGCTGCGCCAGCCGCTGCCGATGCGCGTGGGCGGCTTTGGCGGCGCGGCGGGGCTGGCGAGCTACCTCGCGGAACAGGCCGTGACCCATGTGGTCGACGCGACCCACCCCTTTGCCGCGCAGATGAGCGCCAATGCGGTGGCGGGTTGTCTGGAGGTCGGCGTGCCTCTGATTGCGCTGACCCGCGCGCCCTGGGTCGCCGGGCCGGGAGATGACTGGTGGCAGGTGCCCGACATCGCCGGTGCGGTGGAGGCGCTGCGCGGGCCGCGGCGGAGCGTGATGCTGGCTGTGGGGCGGATGCATCTGGCCGCGTTCGCCCCCAACCCGCAGCACCGCTACCTGCTGCGCCTCATCGACCCGCCCGTGGCGCCCTTGCCCTTTCCCGAGGCCGAGGTGGTGGTCGGCCGCGGACCGTTCAGCGCGGCGGGCGACCGGGCCCTGATGGAGCGGCACGGGATCGAGCTGGTGGTGTCGAAAAACGCGGGCGGACTGGGTGCGGTGGCCAAGATCCACGCGGCCCGCGCCCTCGGTCTGCCGGTGATCATGATCGACCGGCCCGCCCTGCCGCTCCGGAGAGAAGTCCATGGGGTGGCCGAGGTGATGGCGTGGCTCGCTCATGGCTCCACCGACCTTGGCGTGTAGACGAAGGGGGCGCCGCTGCGGGGGATGACCCGCGTCTGCGATGACCCGATCAGCACGACGGTGCGCATGTCGGCCATGTCAGGGGAGCACTCGGGCAGTGGCACGATGGTGAGGCGCTCGTCCGGGGTGGCGACCGCGCGGGCAAAGATCACCGGACGGGCATCGCCACAGGCCTCGCGCAGCACCTCCAGCGCGCGGGCAAAGCCCTCGGGGCGGGACCTGGAGCGCGGGTTGTAGAAGGCCATGACGAAATCGGCCTCTGCCGCGAGGCGCAGACGCTTCTCGATCAGTGGCCAGGGCTTGAGGTTGTCGGAGAGATTGATGGCGCAGAAATCATGCCCCAGAGGCGCCCCGGCGCGGGCGGCGGCGGCGAGCATGGCGGTGATGCCGGGGAGCACGCGGATGTCGAGATCGCGCCACGCGGGGTCGCCCGCTTCCACCGCTTCGAAGACCGCCGAGGCCATGGCGAAAACCCCTGGGTCGCCGGAGGACACCACCGCCACCCGGCGGCCGGCGGCGGCCAGTGTCAGCGCGTGGCGGGCACGGTCCAGTTCCACCCTGTTGTCGGAGGCGTGTTTGGTGAGGCCAACACGATCAGGCACGCGGGCGACATAGGGAATGTAACCGATGACGTCCTGCGCCCCGGAGAGCGCGCCGGAGACCTCGGGCGTGACCAGCGCATCGTCGCCCGGCCCGAGGCCCGCGATCACCAACCAGCCACTCATGGCCGCCGGCCCTGCCCGTGGACGAGGATGATGGAGAAGTACGGCACGTTTGCCACATCGGCCCCGGCCAGCCGCCGCACCTGCTGGCCGGGCATGGCGGCGTATTCGACCAGCCAGGCACGATCATACAGGCCGGCGCGGCGCAGGGCGCGGCAGACCTTTTCGAAGTTGCGGCCGATCTTCATGACCACCAGCGCATCGGTGGTGGTCATGCGGGCGGCGAGGTCTTCTTCCGGCAGGGTGCCCATCAGAACCGTCAGCACATCGTCGCCCCAGGTGATCGGCGCGGCGCTCGCGGTCCAGGCGGCGGACATGCCGGTGATGGCGGGCACCACCTCGACCGGCACCTGCCCGCAGAGCCGGGTGTAGAGGTGCATGAAGGAGCCGTAGAAGAACGGATCGCCCTCGCAGAGCACCACCACATCCTCGCCGGCGCGGGCCAGGGCGGCGAGGTGTTCGGTGTTCGTTGCATAGAAGGCAGCGAGCTGGCGGTTGTACTCGGGGTCGCCCAGCGGGATCTCGGTGGTGACAGGGTAATTCATCGGATGCTCGGTGGCGCCCTCGAGGATCAGCCCTTCGACGATCTGCCGGGCCTTCCCCTTGCGCCCGGCCTTGCGGAAGAAGGCCACATGGCGCGCCCCGCGCAGCAGCCGGTCGGCGCGGACGGTCATCAGATCGGGGTCGCCGGGACCGAGACCGAGGCCGTATATCGTGCCCGCGCTCACTCGGCCCGGCTCGCGATGGCGTTGATGGCGGCGACGGTGATGGCGCTGCCGCCCAGCCGCCCCTCGACCACGCAGCAGGGCACTGGCTGCCCGGCCCAGAGCGCGGCCTTGCTTTCGGCAGCCCCCACAAACCCCACCGGGCAGCCGATGATCGCGGCGGGGCGCGGGCAGGCCGGGTCTTCGAGCATGTTCAGCAGGTGAAAGAGCGCCGTGGGCGCGTTGCCGATGGCCACCAGCGCCCCCGCAAGACGGTGCCGCCAGAGCTCCAGCGCGGCGGCGGAACGGGTGTTGGACATGGATTTGGCCAGCTCGGGCACCGAGGGGTCGTGCAGGGTGCAGATCACCTCGTTCTCCGCCGGGAGCCGGGGCCGGGTGACGCCCTCGCTGACCATGCGGGCATCGCAGAGCACCGGCGCACCGCCCTTTAGCGCCGCGCGGGCCGCAGAGGTGAAGCCGGGGGAAAAGCGGATGAACTCTTCCAGCCCGACCATCCCGGCGGCATGGATCATCCGCACGGCCACCTGCTCCTCATCCCTGGCAAAGCGGGAAAGATCGGCCTCGGCGCGGATGGTCGCAAAGCTCTCGGCATAGATCGCCGCGCCGTCTGTTTCGTAACTATGTGGCATCGATCAGAAACCTTCCTCCACGATGCGCTCGGGCGACAGCCCGATGCGGCAAGGCTCATCCCATGCATGGCCGTTCTCGACAAGATCGAAATGCCCCGCGCGGCCCACCAGCACCCATGCCGCCGGGCGGGCGCGGGCGCAGCCCTTGGCGCAGCCGGAGACGTGCAGCCGCCGGGTGGCAAAGGGCGCGAGGCGGCGGGCGAGCTCCATGGTGGCAACAGTCGCCTGTGGGCAGTAGGGCGCACCGGGACAGGCATCGACGTTCAGGAGCGGCGAAGGCCGTGTCAGAAAGCCGGGCGGGTCGGATACCTGGACATCAGGCAGAAACAGTCGCCGTTCCAGCGTCAGCCGGAGGCGGCTGGCAGAGCTGTGCTCCAGCAGGCCGGTCATGTCGGCCGCCTCGATCTTGCCGAAGGGCACGGCAAGCAGGGTGCCGCCGGCCAGCGCGCCGGGCCGAGGCGGCGTGACGGCGGGGCGTGGCGGGGTGTTGGCCCATGCTCCGGGCAAGGGCTGATGGGCGAGGTGGCGGCGCATGCGCCCCTGTGAGGGGCCGCCGGTGGTGGCGAACCACGCGGCCAGCTCCATCAGCGCCCTCATGGCGCTTGCCTCTGTCACGGGCCGCCCGAGGGGGCTGCCATCGGCCCGCAGTATCAGCCCGCCGCGCCGATCCAGCTCGAAGCGGATGTCGGCGGAGCCCTCGCCAAGAAGGCCCCCGGTCCCGGTGTCGAGTGCGAAGCCAATCTTGGAGGGCAGATCGGGCAGGCGCGACAGGGTGGCGAGCAGGGCATCGTGCAGGCGGTGGGTCAGGTCGCCCGCCTGCCATGTGGGGGGCATGAGAATGTTGCGGACAGTCTCGACGGCGGGGTCGGTGTCGATCAGCCCGAGGTCGTCGAGGGCGCGCAGGAGCGCGGGATGATCCCCCTCCGTGACGCCCCGGATTTGCAGGTTGGCCCGCGAGGTGAGGTCAAGCACGCCGTTGCCGTAGCGCCGCGCCAGGTCACAGAGCGCAAGCGCCTGTGCCTTGGTCAGCTCCGCCCGAAAGGGGCGGACGCGCACCACCAGCCCGTCGCCCGACATCATCGGGCGATGCGCGCCGGGGCACCAGCCGCGCACGAGGGGGACCGCGCTCATTCGCCCGGCTCCGGCTCAGCCAGAACCGAGTTGCGGCGGGTCTGCCAGAGGCCCGCATCCAGCAGGGCGCGAAAGCGTCCCTTCATGGCGGCCAGCGCCTCGGGGTTGGCCTCTTCGAGGAAGGCAGCCACCTCCGCATCGCCCAGGGTCGCCTCGTGGTAGAGGTCGAAGAGATGGGGCGCCACCACGCCGGCGAGGTGAGCAAAACTCGCCATGTGGTCGAGCGTGGCGGCGATCTCGGCGGCCCCGCGAAAACCGTGCGCGCGCATCCCCGCGATCCAGGCGGGATTGGCGGCGCGGGCCTGCACCACGCGGGCGATCTCCTCGGGGAGTGCGCGGGCGCGGGGGCGGGCGGGATCGGTGTTGTCGAGGTGGTAGAGGGCCGCCTTGCCGCCGGTGACGGCTTGGGCGGCGGCAAAGCCGGCTTCATGGGCGGCGTAATCGGCGGCGAGCAGCAGGTCGGTCTCGGGCAGGTCTTGTGGGTGGACGAATGCCTCGGCCCCGGCGACGCGGGCGTGGAGCCCCGCCGCATCCCGCGTGACCGCCTCCCCGTCGAGCGCCCAGGCCGAGGCGGCCAGCCAGGCCTCGCCCGCGGCGCGGCGGCTCTCCTCGGAGTAGTCTTCGAGCGCGGCGGTCATGCCGAGGCCGAAATGGCCCGGCGCGGGCCCGTAGACGCGGGGACTGGCCTCGCGGCCTGCATAGGGGTTCCATTCCGGGGTCTCGTCGCGCTCGGTGAGGGCGCGGACGGCGCTGGAGAAGAGTGCGGAGAGGGCCGGAAAGACATCCCGAAAGAGGCCGGAGACGCGGAGGGTGACATCGAGGCGGGGGCGGTCGAGCTCGGCGATGGGCAGCACCTCGATGCCGGAGACACGTTCCGATCCCTCGTCCCAGACCGGCTTGCAGCCGAGCAGGTGCAGCGCCATGGCAAATTCCTCGCCGGCGGTGCGCATGGTGGCCGAACCCCAGAGATCGACGATGAGGCCGCGCGGGTAGTCGCCCTCGTCCTGGAGGTGGCGGCGCACCAGTTCCTCGGCCAGCTTGACGCCCTGGGCATGGGCTGCGCGGGTCGGCACCGAGCGGGGATCGGTGGTGTAGATGTTGCGGCCCGTGGGCAGCACGTCGGTCCGGCCCCGGTAGGGCGAGCCGGAGGGGCCCGCGGCGATGCGCTTTCCGTTCAGCGCATCGAGCAGCGATTGGCGCTCGGCCTGCACCGAGGCCCCGGTCTCGAAGGGTGCGCCGGGCCGGGCGGGGCGGCCCCAGATGTGCAGACCCTCACCGAACTGGCTCTCTTTCACGTCGCAGACGAAGCGGTCGATCCGGGTGATCGCATCCGCCGCAGAGGTAGCGGTATCGAGGCCGAGATCGGCCTCCACCCCCAGCGCCTGCGCCTCGTCGCGGATGGAGGCCTGCAGCCGGTCGCGGCGTCTGGGGTCGAGCCCGTCGGCGTTGGAAAACTCGTCGAGCAGCGCCTCCAGCCGGGCCAGCCGGGTGGGGGTGCCCGAAGCCTTCAGTGGCGGCGGGAGGTGGCCGAGTGTCACCGCCCCGATCCGGCGCTTGGCCTGCGCCGCTTCGCCCGGGTCGTTGACGATGAAGGGGTAGATCACCGGCAGGCTGCCCGTCAGCGCCTCGGGCCAGCATTCGGCCGAGAGGGCGACGGATTTGCCGGGCAGCCATTCGAGCGTGCCGTGGGCGCCGATGTGGATGAGCACATCCACCTCGCGCTGGAGCCAGAGGTAGAAGGCCACATAGGCGTGGCGCGGGGTGCGGGAGAGATCGTGGTAATCGTCGGCGCGGCTGTGCGGCGTGCCGCGCTCGGGTTGCAGGGCGACGAGGGCGTTGCCCCGGCGGGTGAGGGCGAAGTGGAAGGCCGCGCCGTGGCAATCCGGGTCGTCTTCGGGGGCGCCCCAGGCGGTGGAGAGAGCGTTTCGGAGGGATTGCGGGAGGTCGGCAAGAGCCGCGAGATAGGCTGCGAGGGGCCAGCTTGCGGTTTCGGTCTGCAACGCATCGGTGAGGGGTTGGTGGGTATCCTCCCTCCCGCAGCTGAGGTCTTCAAGGATCGCTTCCACCGAGGCGGGCGCGTCGAGGCCCACGGCGTGGCCCATCTGCCAGTTCTTGCCGGGGTAGGTGGAGAGCAGCAGCGCGATGCGGCGCTCTTGCGGTGCAAGCCGGGCGAGATGCAGCCAGCCCCCGACACGGGCGACGGTGGCGGCGATGCGCTCGGCCTCGGCGCGGTGGGCGAAGCGGGAATATTCCAGCTTTGGGTCGCGCTTGCCCGGCTCCTTGAAGGAGACGACGCCGCCCATGATCCGCCCATCCACCTCGGGCAGCACCACATGCATGGCGAGGTCGGCCGGCGAGAGCCCGCGCGCGGCCTCGGCCCAGGCCTTGCGCCGGGAGGTGGCGAGCGCCACCTGAAACACCGGCACATCGCCCACGTCGAGCGGCGAGCTGCCCCCCTCGGCGCGGCCCGAGAAGGCGGTGGCGTTGACGATGGCGTCCGGGGCGAAGGCCGAGACCCGCTCGCGCAGCCATGCCGTGGCCTCGGGGGCCTTGAGCGAGGGGGCGTAGAGCGCCAGCACTTCGTGGCCCCTGGCCTCGAACCCCGCGATCAGAGCCTCGATCGGCGCCGTGTCGGCGGCGACGAGGTATGAGCGGTAGAAGGCGATGAGGACGCGGCTGCCCGCCTTGGGGCCATGCTCGGGCTGGAACACTCCGCGCGCGGGCGACCACGCACCCATCGATGGCAGCGCCTTGGAGCCGGGAACGGGGCCGGCGTAGAGCCCGGCAGCGAGCGCCATCTGCGCCAGTGCCACCTGCGAAGCCACGACACCGCCGGTGTCGCAGAGCTGCGCGAGGCGGCGGAGCGTGGAGACCGGCAGCGTTGAAACCTCGTCGAGCCGGGGATCAGGGCGGCCATCGGCGGGCAGGACGGCGAGGGCGATGCCCTTCGCCTCGGCCAGCGCACGCACCTGCTGGAGCCCGTAGGTCCAGTAGGGCACGCCGCCGATCAGACGGATGAGGATGCCCTTGGCCCCCTCCAGAGTGGCCTTGACATAGGTATCGACAGAGAGCGGGTGCTTCAGCGCCGTCAGGTTGGCGAGCCGCAGGGTGGGCAGGCCGTCCTCTGCGCCGCCGCCGCGATGCCAAGCCTCCGCGAAGGCGCCAAGGTCGCTGTCGGAAAACGACAGCACCACCAGCTCGGCTGGGCTTTGGCCGAGGTCTGTTGGCGTCTCGCTTTCTTCGAGGCCGTGGCTTTCGCGGAAGATCACATGCATGGGCGCATCATCCAGGGAGGTTGGGCGGGGCGGTGGCCGGCGGTGGGCAGATCGCCACCCCTAGGTCATTCTGCTGCCTCGGCGACAATCCCGAGGGCGGTGCGGATCGCGGCTTCGTCGATGTCGTCATGCTCGGCGATCACCACGAGCTTGCCCTGCCGGCCTTCGCCAACCGCCCATGGCCGATCATACTGGTGGCGCACCCGGGCGCCCACGGCCTGCACCAGAAGCCGCATCGGCTTGCCGATGACGGCGGCGTAGCCTTTCACCCGCAGAATGTTGTTCTCCTTCGCCAGCCCTTCGATGACCCTCACCAGAACGGCCGGATCGGACAGTTCGGGGATCTCCACCGCGATGCTCTCGAAATCGTCGTGGTCGTGAACATGGGGCGTGTCGTGATGGCTGGGGCGGGCCTCCATGTCGTCTTCCGCCGCGGCCTCGAGCCCGAGAATCACGCGGGGGTCCACCACCCCCTCGGCGACCTCGACCACCGGGATCGGGCGGGGGGCCTCGGCGGCGATGATCTCGCGCGCTTTCGCCACGCCCTCGGGACCCGCCAGATCGGGCTTGGTGAGCAGGATGATGTCGGCGCAGGAGATCTGATCCTCGAACACCTCCGAGAGCGGGGTCTCGTGGTCGATGCTCTCGTCGGCCAGACGCTGGGCATCCACCGCGGCCACGTCGGGCGCGAAGCGGCCCGCCGCCACGGCTTCGGCGTCCGCCAGGGCGATCACGCCGTCGACGGTGATCTTCGAGCGGATATCGGGCCAGTCGAATGCCTTGAGCAGCGGCTTGGGGAGCGCCAGGCCGGAGGTTTCGATCAGGATGTGATCGGGGCGCGGATCGAGCTTCATCAGCGCCTCGATGGTGGGGATGAAATCATCGGCCACGGTGCAGCAGATGCAGCCGTTTGCCAGCTCGACGATATTCTCGGCCGGGCAATCGGGGATGGCGCAGCTCTTGAGGATATCACCATCGACGCCGACGTCGCCGAACTCGTTGACCACCACGGCAAGGCGCTTGCCGCCGGGGTTCTGCATCAGCTGGCTGATCAGCGTGGTCTTGCCGGAGCCGAGAAAGCCGGTGATGACGGTGACGGGGAGCTTGGCGAGATCGGCCATGGGTCAGTCCTCCTCAAGGGGATCGGGGAAATTGGCAGGCGGAATGCGGGCGACACAGTTGCGCTTGAAGTGGTCGGGCCGCTCCCGCCAGGGGATCAGCCCGTCGGCGGTGGCGGCGTAACGGGCAGCGCCGTCGAGCAGGGTCTCGACCGCCTCCACCTCGTCAACGTTGCCGTAGACATAGATCCAACGGGTGCCGCCCCGCAGGGCGATCGTGCAGCCGTAGTCGCAGTTCTGAAGGCATTCGACGGCGCGGAGCCGCACGCCCTCAGGCGCCCCGGCTTCGGTCAGGCGGTCATATAGCCTGCGTCCGGGGCGGCGGTCGTCACCCAACGGGTTCTCCGGCCCCTGTCGGCACTTGATGCAGACCAGCAATTCGGTTTCGGCCACGCTCACTCGGGCTCCAGTCCTGCTTGGCGGGGAATGCGTGCAGGCGTGCCGCGCTAGGCAAGGCCCGACACCGGCACACCCCGTCCGGTTGGTTCTTACGTCAGGCTGGCAGGTCTCCCGGCTTGCGGATCCCGGAGGCGGAGCCTCCGGAGCCACTCCGCCTTCCCGGCATCAAAGCCAGTGGCATGGAGCGGCGTATCCGGTCACGGTCGCGGGGGCGGCTGCGCTTGACCCGGTGGCCCGGGCTGGCGCATTCCCTTTTCACCTGTTTACACAGGCACCAGCACCGGGCCAGATGCGCCCCAAAACGCCGCGATGTCAAGTGAAGGAGCGCAGCATGCCGGAAATAGACGCCGAGGCCGAGGTCAACGCCCGCCACAGCGAGAAGATGAAGAAGATCAAGGCCGCGCGCGACCGGATGATGGAGGGCAAGACCGAGGAGAAGGGCCTTGTCATCGTCCATACCGGAAAGGGCAAGGGCAAGTCGTCTTCGGGCTTCGGGATGATTCTGCGCTGCATCGCCCACCAGATGCCCTGCGCGGTGGTGCAGTTCATCAAGGGCAACTGGGTGACCGGCGAGGCGCAGATGATTCAGGGCCGCTTTGCCGGGGAATGCCGCTTCTTCATCTCGGGCGAGGGTTTCACCTGGGAAACCCAGGACCGCGAGCGCGACATCGCCGCCGCCCGCAACGGATGGGAGATCGCCAAGGCCCAGATTCTCGACCCCGAGGTGCAGTTCGTCCTGCTTGACGAGATCAACATCGCCCTGCGCAACGACTATCTCGACATCGACGAGGTCGTGGACTTCCTGCTGCACGAGAAGCCGCGGATGACCCATGTGTGCCTCACCGGGCGCAACGCCAGGCCCGAACTGATCGAAGCGGCAGACCTTGTGACCGAGATGACGTTGATAAAGCACCCGTTCCGGGATGGGGTGAAGGCGCAGAAGGGGGTGGAGTTTTGATCGGTGTCGGCGGGGCGTGTGCGCAGCACCGGTCATGAACGACCGATGACCGGCTCCCTCATGATCCAGGGCACGGGCTCGAACGTGGGCAAGTCGATGCTCGTTGCCGGGCTGTGCCGGGCGGCCCGGCGTCGCGGGCTTTCGGTGGCGCCGTTCAAGCCGCAGAACATGTCCAACAACGCCGCCGTCACGGCCGATGGCGGCGAGATCGGCCGGGCGCAGGCGCTGCAGGCGATGGCCTGCGGGTTGCCGCTTCATACCGACATGAACCCCGTTCTCCTGAAGCCCGAGACAGACGTGGGCGCGCAGGTGATCGTGCAGGGCAAGCGGCTGACCACGGCGCGGGCGCGGGACTATTACAAGCTGAAGCCGCAGCTGCTGGAACGGGTTCTGGAGAGCTACGCCCGTCTGCGCGTGGCCCATGACCTCGTGATCGTCGAGGGCGCGGGCAGCCCGGCGGAGGTGAACCTGCGGCGCGGGGACATCGCCAACATGGGCTTTGCGCGGGCAGCAGGCGTGCCGGTGGTGCTGGCGGGCGATATCGACCGGGGCGGCGTGATCGCCCAGATCGTCGGCACCCAGGCGGTGATCGACCCTGCGGATGCGGTGCTCATCAAAGGCTTTCTGATCAACAAGTTCCGGGGTGACCCGGCGCTCTTCGATGATGGCTACCACATGATCGAATCGCGCACCGGCTGGCGCGGTTTCGGTGTGGCGCCGTGGTTCCCCGGGGCCTGGAAACTCCCCGCCGAGGATGCGCTTGATCTCGATGCGCCCCGGCGTGCCTCCGGGCTGCATGTCGTCTGCCTCTGCCTCTCCCGCATCGCCAATTTCGACGATCTCGACCCTCTGGCGCAGGAGCCGGGCGTGCGGCTCACCATGCTCGGCCCCGGCCGCGCCATTCCGGGCGATGCCGACGTGGTGATCCTGCCCGGCACCAAATCCACCCGTGGCGACCTTGCCTTCCTGCGCGCGCAGGGCTGGGAAGGCGACCTCGCCGCCCATCTGCGCCGCGGCGGCTATGTGCTGGGGATCTGCGGCGGCTACCAGATGCTCGGGCGCCGCGTGGCGGATCCCGACGGGATCGAGGGCGACGCCGGGGAGGATGCCGGGCTATCGCTGCTGGACATCGACACTGTGATGACGGCGGACAAGCGGCTGATCGAGGTTCAGGCCGTGCATGCAGCCAGCGGCGCGGGGTTTCGCGGTTACGAGATCCACATCGGCCGGAGCGAGGGTCCCGACCGCGCGCGCCCCTTCGCCCATGTGGCGGGGATCCCCGAGGGGGCCGTCAGCGTTAGCGGGCGGGTACAGGGCAGCTACCTGCACGGCATGTTCCGCGACGATGCCTTCCGCGCGGCCTGGCTGGCCGATTTCGGCATCGCCTCGATGGCGGGCTATGATGCGGGCGTGGAGACCACGCTGGACGCCTTGGCCGACCACCTGGAAGAACATCTCGATGTCGGGGGCCTGCTGGAATTGGCCGGTCGGCCGTTGGCCAGTGCCGCCTCCGGCTGATCCCAATCGGTTTCGGTTCCCGGCAGGCCGAGGCGGAGCCATCCCCCGGAAAACGGAAAGATGGGCGACCAGACGCGGGCGCGGGCCCAAAGGTCCGGCGGCGCCAGTTACGACCGGTTGATTTCACGCTAAATCAGAGAACGTTCGACGCCGGCCTCGTCGGTCTGCTTGCGGTCGATCAGCCTGTGGAGCAGGTTCAGGATGTACGTCTTGGTCGGCACGCCGGCTTCCGGCGCCAGCTCCACGGCATACAGAACGGCGTCTTCGTCATGGTGGAGCAATCTGGCGAGAGGGGCGCAGGGCACCGGGTTTGCGCTGGATCACCGCCAGATAGTGCCGCCAATCCTAGATAACCCTGGCCGGATCGGCGTCATGGTGAACAACGCGGGCATCTGCCCGGTCGCGGATTTCCTCGATGTCACCGAAGAGCAATCCGACCGCACCCTGGCCGTGAACCTCAAGGGCGGCCTGAACTACACCGCTCCGGTGAAGGAGTGACCGCGATGAACCCGGTCTTCCGCAAACTGCATCACATCTGTATCGTGGTACACGATATCGACAAGTCGAAGGTCTGCCATGAATCCATCGGCATCGGGCCTTGGGTCGACTATCCGCCGCTGTCGGAATACACCGATCTTGATGTTCCCAACCCGGAGGCATTCAGCCAGATGAAATACCGCGTCTGCAATCCGCCGAACACGCAACTGCAACTCTGCCAGCCGCCCGAGGCGGCGGCGAAGATACCGGTCATGATGTCGGGCCGGCGGCGGAACCGGACCGGCTTCACCTCTGTCGACAGGCTGGATGGCGCGGGCGTCGTCCTGTCGATCCGGGCCACCGGCAAGCCCGGTCGCTGACAGGAGGCCCGGCATGCAGATCGACCTCAATTCGGATCTGGGCGAAGGGTATGGTCCCTGGGCCATGGGTGACGACCGCGCGATGCTGGATCTCGTGACATCCGCCAATGTCGCCTGCGGCGGGCATGCCAGCGATCCGGACACCATGTTCGAGACGCTCACGCTGGCCGCGGAGCGCGGGGTCGTGATCGGCGCCCATCCCGGATATCCGGACCGGACCGGCTTTGGCCGGCGCGTGATTCCCATGGCCCCGGCCGAGATTTCACGCATGGTCGCCGCACAGGTCGGCGCGTTGCAGGCCCTGGCCGCCCTGGCGCGGGCGCAGGTCCGCTATGTAAAGCCGCATGGCGCCCTGGGAAACCTCGCGGCGGACGATCGTCCGGTCGCCGACGCCATCGTCGATGCGGTCCGCGTCCTTCCGGGCGAGCTGGCGATACTCGCCATATCCGGCAGCGAACTCGAACTGGCGGGGCGGGACGCCGGGCTTCGGGTCTATTCCGAAGTCTTCGCCGACCGTGCGTATCTGCCCAACGGGCGCCTGGTCCCGAGATCCCGCGAGGGTGCCGTGCTGCATGACCCCGAGGCCATTTCCGAGCGGCTGATCCGGTTTCTCGCGACCGGAAACATGCCCTTGCCCGATGGCGGCGGGATCGCCCTGGCGGCGGATTCGATCTGCGTTCACGGGGACACGCCGGGCGCTGTCGACATGGCGCGGCGAATCCGGGAAAGGCTCGCCGGAGCGGGTATTCTCCTCAAGCCCTTTGTCCAGGGGCGAGGCCGGTTGACATGACTGGCAGGGCGCGGGCGGAACAGCGCTTTCCCTGTTTCAGCCCGGTGGCCGAACATGGCCTGCTGGTCGAGTTCGGCGAGACGATCGATCGCGAAACGAATGCCCGCGTGCGGCAGCTGGACGAGGCGCTCGCGGCCGATCCGTTCGACGGTTTCCTGGAATCGGTGCCGGCCTACGCGAGCCTTCTGATCCACTTCGATCCGCTGATCTGCGATCACGGATCGGTCCGGCAGCAGGCGCTGCGCCGGATCGGCGGGGAGAGCCGGCCCGATGCGACTCCCGGATCGCAAGAGGTGCTTGTCTGTTATGACGGCGATTTCGCCCCGGACCTGGAAGCGGTCGCGACCGCGTGCGGATTGAGCCGCGACGACGTCATCGCCGCCCATCTCGCCGGCAGGTATGACGTGTTCATGTATGGCTTCGCCCCCGGCTACGCCTATCTCGGGGGGGTTCCGGACCGCATCCGCCTGCCGCGAAAACCGGTCGCGGTGCGCGACGTGCCCGCCGGCAGCGTGCTGATCGCCGGGCCGCAATGCCTTGTCTCGACGCTCACCATGCCGACCGGCTGGTGGATCATCGGCCGGTCGCCGACCCGGATCCTGACGCAGGACGAATCCCGGCCGTTCCTGTTCGACGTCGGCGACCGTGTCCGCTTCCGCCGGATCGGCCGGACGGAACTGGAGGCCGGTGTCGTCGCATGAACACGGCGGTTGTCTCTGTTTCCCATGCCGGGCCGCATGTCTCGATCCAGGACGCGGGACGCCGCGGGTTGATGCGGTTCGGGGTGCCGCAATCCGGGCCGATGGACCGGCTGGCCCATGCCGCGGCGAACGCCGCGCTCGGCAATCCGGCCGGTTCGGCCGCAATCGAGGTGTCGCTTGGCGGGCTGGCGCTGGAATGCCTGTCGGGCCGGGTCAGTTTCGCAATCGCCGGCGGCGCATTCGCCATCGACCACGCCGGGCAGCGGCGGGCGTCCTGGACCGTGGCCACGTTGGATGCCGGCGACAGGCTTGCGATCCGTCCCGGCGCGTCGGGAAGCTGGTGCTATCTCGCCTTTGCGGGCGCGCTTCAGGTGCCCCGGTGGCTGGGAAGCGCCGCCACCCATGCAATGTCCGGGTTGGGCGGTGGCCGGGTTGTCAGCGGCCAGAAACTGACGGTCGGAAATGCCGCCCGGCGGGACGACCGCGAAGGCGACATCCCCCGATGGCAGAACCCGCGGCCCGGCGGCGCGTTCCGGGCGACCATCGGTCCGCAGCAACGGTTCTTCGGCGCCGAGACCGTGTCCGCGTTCCTGAACGGCCCCTGGAGGATGAGCGACGCCCGCGACCGGATGGGCGCCCGGCTGACCGGGCCGCCCATCGAACCGCGTTCGACACTGGACATGCCGTCCGAAGCGATCCTGCGCGGGTCGGTGCAGGTCGCCGGCGACGGTGTTCCCACCGTCCTGCTTGCGGACCATCAAACCACCGGCGGCTATCCGAAGATCGCGGCGCTGCTCGATTGCGACCTCGACGATTTCGTCCAGCTCCGCCCGCAGGACCCGGTCGTGTTCCGGCAGGTGTCACCGGACGAGGCCGTGACCGAAGCCCGCGGCGCCGCATCCGCCAACCGGCGCTATCTCGACGCCATTTCCCGCCCGCGGGGCGGGCTGGATTGGCGGCTGCTGAACGAAAACCTGATCGGCGGGGTGGTAGATGCGTCGGGCGATTAGCGCCGCGGCCCGCCGCGCGACACCGTTTCGCCGCCGCCGGCTGTCAATACCGGAAACACACTGACGGCCGGCGCCTTGCCGGACATTCAGAGAGCCCTGCGTCGCGGTCTGACGGTCAGCCAGGCGACGGCGACGGCAAGCAGAACGATCATCATGCCCATGCCTTCGCGGGCGGTTTCGGTCTCCCACCAGACGTCCATGTGCCAGAACCCTTCGGTCCTGGGCCAGAACCAGGCAACGCCGAACGCCGACAGCGTAACCGAAGCGGTCAGAAGGCCGCGGACCAAGGCCGTTTCGAACACGCCGGGACGAAACGCCGCGAACCCGCACCAGATCGCCGCTACGCCGTAGATCGCGCCCCAGAACAGCGCGTCCGGGTCATTGTATTGGACCACGGCGAACAGCGCCATCAGCAGGCAGAGAACCGCGTTCACTATCCTCACCTCGCCCTCCTTGTCCGGGGTTGAGTAAGCCGTTAACGCCATCTAGTCTTGCAATTGTCCGCGGGTCAAGTTGCCCGCGGGCAATGCTGTCATTGCTGGGGAGGTTAGGATGAACAGCGAATCCGCCATGGGCCTGACCCATCGGCAGGATGCCACCGTCTACTGGCAGGAATTCTCGGTGCCCTACGTCTACCCCGTTGCCTTCGTCCGGGGATTGTTCGCGCCCGAGAACCCGCTGTTCGCGGATGTCCTTGCGCGCAAGGAACCGGCGAAACGCCACCGGTGCTTTTTCGTGCTCGACGAAGGCACGGTCCGGGCGATGCCGGGTCTCGTGCCGTCGCTGCTGGCCTATGCGCAGAGCCATTCCGACCGGATCGACCTGATCGCGGACCCGATGATCCTGCCCGGCGGCGAGATCGTGAAGAACGAGCTGGCCCATGTGGAGCGGATGCAGGACGCGATCCATGCCCATGCCATCGACCGGCATTCCTACGTCATCGCGATCGGCGGCGGCGCGATTCTGGACGCGGTCGGGCTGGCGGCGGCGACCGCCCATCGCGGGGTGCGCCATATCCGTGTGCCGACCACCGTCCTGTCCCAGAACGACAGCGGCGTCGGGGTCAAGAACGCGGTGAATTTCAAGGGCATCAAGAATTATGTCGGCACCTTCGCGCCGCCCTGGGCGGTCCTGAACGATTTCGAGTTCCTGGAACACCTGCCCCGGCGGGAACGCATCGCCGGCATCGCCGAAGCGGTCAAGGTCGCCCTGATCCGGGACCGCGATTTCTATCTCTGGCTCGAAGAGAACGCCGATGCGCTGGCCACTTTCCGTCCGGATGCCGAGGAACACATGATCCGGCGTTCCGCCGAATTGCACATGCGCCAGATCGCCCATGGCGGCGATCCGTTCGAACTCGGCTCTGCCCGGCCGCTGGATTTCGGGCACTGGTCGGCGCACAAGCTGGAGGCGATGACGCATCATCACGTCCGCCACGGCGAGGCGGTCGCCATCGGCATCGCGCTCGATGCGCGCTATTCCGTGCTGGCCGGCCTGCTGACGGAAGGCGAAGAGGAACGGATCGTCGTGCTGCTGGAAAACCTCGGGCTGCGGATCTGGCACCCGGCGCTGGAAAACGCCGCGCCGGGCGGCGAACTGGCGCTGCTGAAAGGCTTGGCCGAATTTCAGGAGCATCTGGGCGGCGAGCTGACGATCACGCTTCTGAAGGATCTGGGTGTTGGTCACGAAGTGCATCAGATGGACCTGGATCGGGTGCGCCAGGCGCTGGCATGGCTGAAGGCGCGGGAAAAAGCCTAGATGAAATTGCCCGGCGGGCTTGGCCACCTTACATATTGTCTGAACATCCACCCAACCCAGTCCTGGGCGGACATGCGCGCTGCGCTGGACGGGCCGGTGGCGCGGGTGCGGGCCGCGGTGTGCCCCGACGCGGATTTCGCGGTGGGTCTGCGCGTCTCGGCGCAGGCTCTCTCCGAACTGGACGATCCGGAAAACAGGCGTGCGTTCAGGCAGGTGATGGCGCGGCACGGCTATCGCGGGGTCACGGTCAACGGGTTCCCCTACGGCCCGTTTCACGGCACGCGGGTCAAGGAAGAGGTTTACCAGCCCGACTGGCGCAGCGCCGAACGGGTCCGCTACACGACCGCGCTGGCCGACCTGATGGCGGAGATCGCGCCCGAGGGCGAAACCGTCAGCCTGAGCACCGTGCCCGGAACCTTCAAGCCGCTGGCCGCCGGTGCCGAGACCGCCATGGCCGACAATTACCTGAAGGCGGTGGCGCACCTGGTCGGATTGCAGCAACGAACCGGGGTGACCGTTGCCCTGGCGATCGAGCCGGAACCGGCCTGTTTCCTGGAAACGATCCCCGAGACCGTCGCTTTCCTGCGCGATCACCTGTTCAGCGATGCCGCCGCGGCCCGGCTGGCCGAGATGACGGGCCTGGGCCGGGATGCCGCCGCGCGCGCGCTGCCGCGGCATCTGGGTCTCTGCTACGATGTCTGTCACGCGGCTGTGGAATACGAGGACCCGGCGGCCAGCATCGCGGCGCTGCGCGAGGTCGGCATACCGATCCACAAGCTGCAACTGAGCGCGGCGCTGCGCGTCCAGCGGATGGGGCAGGCCCAGCGGGACGCGCTCGCCGCCTTCAACGAACCGACCTACCTGCATCAGGTGATCCGCCGCACGCCGGAGGGCTTGAAAGCCCATGTGGATCTGTCCGAGGCTTTGGCGCTCGGAGACGCCACCGACGGCGAGGAGTGGCGGGTGCATTTTCACGTGCCCGTCTTCGTCGATGACCTTGGCCCGTTCGGGTCGACGCGGGATTTCCTCGACGAGATCCTGGCGATGCACCGGTCCGACCCGATTTCGCCGCACCTGGAGATCGAGACCTATACCTGGGATGTCCTGCCGCCCGCGCTGCGCAGCGCGACGGTGGACGAGGACATCGTGAAAGAAATGCGCTGGGTGCTGGAGCGATTGCAGCCATGACCTTCAAGACCGTTCTGACTCTCGGGCGGGTGTCCAACCTGCCGACAGTATGGACCAACGCCATCGCCGGGGCGGTCCTGGCCGGGCAGCCTTCGGTGGCGGTGATCGTCACCTCGGGCCTGGCGCTGTCGCTGTTCTATATCGGCGGCATGTGGCTGAACGACGCCTTCGACGCCGAGATCGACGCCCGCGAACGGGCGAACCGCCCGATCCCCAGGGGCGAGATTGCCGTCGGCACCGTGTTCGCCGTGGGCTTTGCCCTGCTTGGCGCCGGGATCGTGCTGGCCTTCACGCTCGGCGTTCTGGCCGGTGTTGCCGGGATCGCGCTGGCGGCGGCGGTGGTGCTTTATGACTGGCTGCACAAGCGCACGGCGCTCAGCCCGGTGATCATGGGGGCGACGCGGTTCTTCTGCTATGTCCTGCCTGCCGCGGCTGTAGGCAGCATCGGAGGGCCGGTCGTGTTCGGGGCGCTGGGGCTTCTGGCCTATATCGTCGGGCTGACCTATGCCGCCAAGCAGGAAGCCTATGACCGGCTGGATAGGGCCTGGCCGCTGGCGGTTCTGGCCGTGCCGCTACTTTACGGGCTTGTGCAGGCCATGCCCGGCGCGCTGGCGCTGTCGATCTGGGCCGGGTTGCTGGCGGTGGTTCTGGCCGCCCTGCGGCTGCTGTTCCGCCGCCGGAGGGGCGACGTGCCCAGGGCGGTGGTGACGATGATCGCCGGCATTTCGCTTTATGACGCGGTGCTGATCGCCGCTGCGGGACAGGCCGGTCTGGCCCTGCTGGCGGTCGTGGGCTTTGCGCTGACGCTGGTCTTGCAGCGCGTCGTATCAGGAACCTGACGCGCCGGATCGGATCGTTTCGGGGGCCTGACCGCGCCTAGTCGAACACATGGCGCAGGACGAGATCCTTGAACCCGGTGGCCTTCACATGACCTTCGGGCAGCATCCCGGCCTCGGATGAAATCACCAGCGGCCCGGCCATCGGATCGTCGGTGATCCGGCCGTGGGTGCCTTTGACCAGCCGGGTGTCCTTCGGCGAAATGATGTCGAGCAACTGGCGCTGACCCATCTTTCGTTTTGCCAGTTTCCAGCCTGCGGCCAGCTTCGGAAAGCGGATCTCGGGATCGACGAACAGTTCGACCGGATCGTAACCCGGCTTTCGGTGGATATCGACGGTGCGGGCGAAATCCGGCGCCTTGGCATCGTCCAGCCAGTAATAGTAGCTGAACCAGCGATCGGCGGCGCTGATCGCGACCAGATCGCCGGACCGGGGATGATCGAGACCATTGGCGCGCTTGCCCTCCGCATCCCAGACGCTTTCCACCCCGTCCAGCGATGCGATCAATTGTGCCACTTCCGCGATCCGGTCGGGGTTCCGGACATGGACATGGGCGATCTGGTGGTCGGCCATCGCAAAGGCTTCGGACGCGCCGGCGTCGAGGATCTCGCGGCCGAATTCCTCGGGCCTGACGGCAATCAGCCCGGCCCGGCGCAGCGCGCGATTGATATGGACCGCGTCCGTGGCCCTGGTGATCCCGTATTCCGATACCACGATCACCCGCTGCCCGGTGGCGTCCGCCTGTTCGATGAGCTCGCCGCAGAGCGCATCGATCTCCCGCAGGTCCTGCTGCAATCGTGGATGGCCGAGATCCGGGCCGAGACGCTGAAGGTTGTAGTCCAGATGCGGCAGGTAGGTCAGCGTCAGCGTCGGGTTCCGGGTCTGCATCACATGCAGAGTCGCCCTGGCGATCCAGTCCGACGAGGTGATATCGGCCAGCGGACCCCAGAACTTGAACAGCGGGAACTGGCCCAGCCTTGCGTCCAGTTCGTCGTGCAGTTCCGGCGGATAGGCGTAGTGATCGGGTATCTTGCGCCCGTCGGCGGGATACATCGGCCGGGGCGTCGCCGAATAATCCGCTGTAGAATACATGTTGTACCACCAGAACATCTTGGCGCAGGTGAAATCCGGATCGCGGCGCCGTCCGGCGTCCCAGATCTTTTCGCCGTGAACAAGCTGGTTGGGCTGCCGCCACAACAGGATCTCGGACAGGTCGCGGAAATACCACCCGTTCGCCACCGCGCCGTGGCCCGACGGCGGCAGGCCCGTGACAAGCGTCGACTGCACCGTGCAGGTGACGGCCGGGGTCACCGTGTCAAGGGGCCGCATGCCGCCCCTTTCGGCAAGTTTCGCCAGGTGCGGCGTGTGCGGACCGACAAGATCCGGAGCGAGGCCGACAACAAGGATGACGAGTGTATTGTGCATGGAGAACCTTGGCGTCAGGGGACCAGTCGAAAGATCTTGCCGGTCGATCCGAACGGCCCCGGCTCTTCACTGGTCGGTGTGTAAAGTTCCCCGGCGGCGTTGGTGGCATCGACCCTGGAATCGGGATGCAGCGCCTGCATGTCGGTGTATTCCGCCACCGGGATTTCGATTCGGCGGCCATTCGGGCCGATGGCCGAACAGGCGTCGGGGGGCCGGTCGCGCGGCTTCCGGCGATAAAGCCAACGGGTTTTGTCGCGCGGCAGCCCGCCGAAATTTCCCGAACCTTCGACCGCATGGATCCGGCCGTCGGTTGCGACATCCGGATGCGGCGCAAAGCCGGGCAGATCACGTTCTTCGAACCGCTGGTCCAGCACGGTCGGCCCCGCCGCCGGAACGATCATGGCGACCGGAAAATACCGCCGCATGTTCAGCATCGTCCTTCTCCTCCCCCGTTCGGTTTTATGGGTCGGGGGCGCGGTTCACAATCGGAGTTTTTTGCGCGCCGGCTCTGGCAAGCGCGGCGCGATTGCGTCTAGACTGCGGTCGGGACCAAGCGGAGAGGATGCGCCGTGACCGACCAACCTGCCGATCTTCTGCAACGATGGGTGACGACCCAGGCGGGCGACGCAGCGCCCTGGGTGACGGACCAGCTGGCGACGCTCGCCCAGGGCGCGGCGGAACGGGACCTCCACATCTTCCTGGGGCTGGCCCCGCGCAAGCTCGGGAAATCCGATCTCGTCCTGTCCCCCGCCGACAGGGCCGCCGCCGACGCCGCCCATGCAGGCTGGGAACCCCAGGGCTGGAGCATCGACGGCGCGGCGCGGGTTCTGGGGCTGTTGCGGTTCAAGGCGCAACGTCCCTTCGCGCAGGTTTTCAAGGATTTGCGCCGCACCGCCGATGCCGGGGAAATGATCGCTCTCTACCGCGGGCTGCCGCTTTATCCCGAACCTGAAACGCTGGATTTCGAAGTGGGCGAGGGGCTGCGGTCCAATCTGAAGCCGGTGTTCGAGGCGATTGCCCACCGCAATCCGTTTCCGCGCGATCATTTCGACCAGCACCGCTGGAACCACATGATCCTGAAGGCGCTGTTCGTCGGCAGCGACCTGGGTCCGATCACTGGTCTGAAAGACCGGGCGAATCCCGAACTGGCGCGTATCCTGGTGGATTACGCGCAGGAACGCTGGGCTGCCGGGCGCCCGGTGTCCGAGGAACTCTGGATCCCGGTCCGGCCCTTCGCGGACGCGCCCGAGATACGGTCCCGGCTCGACCGCGCGCGCGCCGAAGGCCATCTGGAGGAGGCGCTGCAATGATGCTGATCGACCCACATGCGCACATGATTTCGCGCACCACCGACGACTATCAGGCAATGGCCGACGCGGGCGTCGTCGCGCTGATCGAACCGGCCTTCTGGCTCGGCCAGCCCCGCACCTTCGTGGGGACCTATGTGGATTACCTGTCGACCATCGTCGGATGGGAACGGTTCAGGGCCGGCCAGTTCGGCATCCGCCATTACTGCACCATCGGACTCAATTCCAAGGAGGCCAACAACGAGGAACTGGCCGAAGGCGTGATGGAATGGTTGCCCCGCTTCGCGCTCAAGGAAGGTGTCGTCGCCATTGGCGAGATCGGCTATGACGAACAGACCGCCCTTGAGGACAAGTATTTCCGGCTGCAACTGGAACTGGCCAAGGAACTGAACCTGCCGGTGATGGTGCACACGCCGCACCGCGACAAGAAACGCGGCACCTCGCGGTCGATGGATGTCTGTGAAGAACACGGGATCGACCCCGGCATGGTGGTGATCGATCACAACAACGAGGAAACGGTCGCCGAAACCCTGCAACGGGGGTTCTGGGCCGGATTCTCGATCTATCCGTCCACCAAGATGGGCAACAAGCGCATGGTGGAGCTGCTCAAGCAATACGGCGGCGAGCGGATCATCGTGGACAGCGCCTGCGACTGGGGGATTTCCGATTGTCTCGGCGTGGCGAAGACCGCGCAATTGGCGCTGGAAAGCGGCGTGTCCGAGGAAACGGTGCGCAAGGTCTGTTACCAGAACGCCCTGGACGCCTATGGCCAGTCCGGCCAGATGAAGGAAGACGACTGGCTGAACCCGCCCGCCATCGACCAGCGCACGCTCTACGAGGGCAATTCGATCCTGCGCGGCGGGCGCGAACCGCATATCGAGACTCCGGGCGAACGCCGCGCGAAGCAACTGCTGATCGAGTAGCCGGGCATGCTGCGCCTGCTGCTGCTGGTTCTTGTGCTTCTGCTCGTGACGGTGATGCCCTTCCTGATCTGGGGCGGCGAGATCGAAGCGCGGCTGGCCGAGGACGGGGTGGCCGGCTGGATGCGCCAATTCGGCGGATGGGCTTGGCTGGCCGGGATCGCGCTGATCGCCTCCGACATCGCGCTGCCGGTGCCGTCGACGGCGGTGATGGCGGCGATCGGGATCATCTACGGGCCGTTCCTGGGCGGGCTGATCTGCGCAACCGGGTCGATTCTGGCTGGTTTGGCCGGATACCTGGTCTGCCGGCTGATCGGGCCGAACACCGCCGAGAAACTGGCGGGCGCGGAGGGTCTGGCGCAGGCGCGGGCGCTGTTTGACCGTTATGGCGGCTGGATCGTCGCCGGATCGCGGTGGCTGCCGATCCTGCCGGAGACGATCAGCTTTCTCGCCGGCCTTACCGGCATGCCGGTGCGACCCTACCTGGCGGCGCTGACCTGCGGCGCGGTGCCGTTGGGTTTCGTGTTCGCCACCGCCGGTTACATCGGTTCGGACAATGCGGTTCTCACCATCGCGATCTGCGCGCTCGCGCCGCTGGCGCTATGGGTCGTGGTGCGGCCCTTCCTGATCCCACACCGGGCCTCGCCCTGATGCGTTCCCTAGGGAATGCCGGCCGGGCCGTCCGGCCCCGGACGTTGCTGCCGTTGCCACCTGTATTGCCCGGCCCGGCGGCGCCAATTGGTCCGGATACTGCAATATCGTTTGAAATCAATAACTTGAAATCACGGTTTGCCGCGGAAAGTCAAATTCCGCGTTTCAGATCGGCCTGCAAAAAAAGTTGGAGACTCGCGGAAGGGCTCTGCTAGGGTGACGCGGCGACAACTTCGCAACTATGCCGTGAAGAAAACGGGAGGATTTAACATGGCGCCTACCAAGAACCTGATGCTCGGAATATTGGCTTCGACCTGCATGACCCTCGGGGCCACCACCGCCGCGCATGCGGTGGATATCGTGCTGGAACCCTATGTCACCGGTGTGAATGCGCCGCTGGCGATGGTTCAGCCGAACGGCGACGACCGCAAGTTCGTGATCGAACAGCACGGTCGTGTCCGGGTCATCGACGGCGAGGGCAATCTGCTGCCGCAGCCGTTTCTGGACATCCGCAACAGGATCGTGACGCAATTCCATGATTTCGACGAACGGGGCCTGCTCGGCCTGGCGTTCCACCCGGATTTTGCCAACAACGGAAAATTCTACGTCGCCTATTCGGCGCCGATCAATTTCCAGGGCGATCTGGGGCAGATGTTCTGGTGGGATCACACCAACACGGTGTCGGAATTCACGGTGTCCGCGGATGACCCCAACATGGCCAACATGCACTCCGAGCGAATCATCAGCGAAATCAACTGGCCGCAGTTCAACCACAATGGCCACTGGATCGGATTCGGTCCCGACGGGATGCTCTATATCTCCACCGGCGACGGCGGCTACGCCAACGACTGGGGCATCGGCCACAACGTGACCGAAGGCAACGGCCAGGATCTGAGCGTGCTGCATGGAAAGATCCTGCGCATCGACGTCAACAGCCAGGCAGACGGCAACAACTATGCGATCCCCGCCGACAACCCGTTCGTGGACAATGACGAGGCCGCGCCCGAGATCTGGGCCTATGGGTTGCGGAACCCCTGGCGCTGTTCCTTCGACATGGGTGGCGAAAACAACATGTTCTGCGGTGACGTGCAGCAGAACAGCTACGAAGAGATCGATATCGTCAAGGCCGGGGACAACCTCGGATGGCGGGTTATGGAAGCGACCCACTGTTTCGACTACACGCAGCCGGACAACCATCCGGAGTCCTGCGAGAGCGCGGACCTCGTGATGCCGATCCTGGAGTATCCGAACTGCACCGCCCGCCCGCAGGAATGCCTGGGGATCTCCAACACGGGCGGCTATGTGTATCGCGGTTCGCATGCGGACTGGGACGGTAAATACATCTTCGGCGACTGGTCCAAGAGCTTTGCCGAAATGGACGGCCAGATCTTCATCGGCAGCCCCGGCAGCGACGGCACCTGGTCGATGGAAGTGGCGAACGTGACCAACATGGAGGGCAAGAAGCCCTATGTTCTGGCATTTGCCCAGGATGCGGATGGCGAGGTCTATGTTCTCACCTCGGTCACGACCGGTCCGAATGGCGGCTTGGACACGATCTACAAGGTCATGCCGGCCAACTGACCCGACCCGATCAAGCCCGGCGCCGCAAGCACATGGCATGCGGCGCCGTCTTCTATCCGGTTGGCAAGGCCGGGAACAGAAATCAGAGGAAGCTCATGTTCAAATCTGCACCACTGGCCGCCGCCGTCCTCATCGCGCTTGGCTGGAGCACGCCAGGCCATTCGCAAGACGCCGAAGCCGGTGAAACGGTGTTCAAGAAATGCAAGTCCTGCCACCAGGTCGGGGCCGGTGCGGAAAACCGGGCCGGCCCGGTTCTGACCGGTGTGGTGGGGCGCAGCGCCGGCACCTACGACGCATTCAAATACAGCCCGTCCCTGTCTGCCGCAGGTGAACAGGGGCTGGTCTGGACCGAACCGCTGCTGGTCGAATATCTCGAAGACCCGACGGCTTTCCTGCGCACCCGGCTGGAGGACGGCAAGGCACGGTCGGGCATGTCGTTCAAGCTGAAGGATGAACAGGACCGCAAGGATGTCGTCGCCTATATCCTGGCGGAGTCCTCGACCGACACGGCGGAAGCGGAACCCGACGCAGAGAAATCCGATGAGCCGGCGATGAGCGATGACGAGGTGATCGCGGCGCAAACCTTCGAGGAGGCATTTCTGACGGATCCGTCAAACTTCGAGGCGGGCAAGGAGATCTGGTTCGAACAGTGCACCCATTGCCATGGCTACAAGGCCTATCCCGGCAAGGCGCCGAAACTGAAACCGGCAAAATACAAGCCGGAGTTCGTTTTCAAGCGGGTTTACAAGGGGTTCAAGAAGATGCCGGCCTGGAAAGACACCTACACCGTCGACGAGATCCGGCAGGTCGTGGCCTATGTAAAAGATCCCGGTTTCTCGCCATGAACGACGTGGCGCTGCGTCCCTGACCCGAAACCGGTCCGCCGCCGTCAAGACGGCGGGCCGGACGGCGACCGGTTCGAATGCGCGGGGCGACCCCTGGTGACGGGGCAATCGGCAGCTAAAGGCTTGCGCCTGATGCGAACCACGTCCTATCGTGCACCTGCGCAGCCGATCACGCGGCGAAGAGCCGTGAACGTCAGATCGGTCGCAATCAGTGCTTTGGGAGGAGTCACATGACAATTGAGACGCAACTGAACCGCCGTTCCTTTATCAAGAAATCCGCGCTGTTGGGGGGCACCGCCGCCGGCGGCGTTCTGGCAGCGCCTGCGGTTCTGGCGCAGGCGCCGATCGTGGTGAAGATGCAGACGTCCTGGGGCGCGTCCAACATCTGGGACGAATTCGCCAAGGATTACGCCCAGCGGGTCGATGAAATGTCGGGCGGGCGGATGAAGATCGAAGTCCTGCCGGCGGGTGCGGTCGTCGCCGCGTTCCAGGTGCTGGACGCCGTCAACGATGGCGTGCTCGATGCGGCGCATTCGGTTCCGGTCTACTGGTATGGCAAGAACAAGGCCGCGTCGCTCTTTGGCACCGGCCCTGTTTTCGGCGGCTCCGCGACCACGATGCTGAGCTGGTTCTTTGCCGGCGGTGGCGAGGCGCTTTATGACGAGCTTACCCAGGATATCATGGGGCTGGACGTCAAGGGCTATCTCGGCTTCCCGATGTTCGCGCAGCCCTTCGGCTGGTTCAAGGGCGAAGTGAACACGGTGGCCGATCTTCAGGGGTTCAAATACCGGACCGTGGGTCTCGCAGCCGACCTGATGACGAGGCTGGGCATGTCTGTCGCCCAGCTGCCGGGCGGCGAGATCGTGCCGGCGATGGAACGTGGCGTGATCGACGCGTTCGAATTCAACAACCCGTCGTCGGACAAGGATTTCGGCGCTCAGGACGTGGCCAAGAATTACTATCTTTCGTCCTACCACCAGGCGTCCGAAAGCTTTGAATACCTGTTCAACCGCAGTTTCCTGGAAGATCTCGATCTGGACCTTCAGGCGATCCTGAAATACGCCGTGGAAGCCGCCTCGACCGCGAATACGGCGAAGGCCATGGACCGTTATTCCGCGGATCTCAAGTGGCTCCAGGATGAAGCCGGTGTCACGGTGCACCGCACGTCCAAGGAGATCCTCGACGCGCAGCTCAAGGCGTGGGACGAACTGATTCCGGAACTGGAAACGGATCCGTTCATGAAGAAGACGCTCGACAGCCAGCGCGATTGGGTCCAGCGCGTCACCTACTATGAACTGATGAACTCGCCGGATTACGCCCTCGCCTACGACCACTACTTCCCCGGCCGCCTGAAGATCTGATCCGGGTCCAATGAAAACACGGCCCCGGCGGCACGGCCGCCGGAGCCAATTCGCGCAGAGCACGCGCCAAGGGGAGGGGCGACCCGTGACTGGATTCATCCGCTTTGCCGACAACCTGTCGGCCTGGTTCGGAAAGGCCTTTGCCTGGCTCATCGTCATGATGGCGGTCGGCACGGGCTACGAGGTCTTCGTCCGCTACGTTCTCAACAGCCCGACGGCCTGGGCGCTGGACGTGTCCTTCATCATGTACGGCACGCTGTTCATGATGGGCGGCGCCTATACGCTGTCCCGCGGCGGCCATGTCCGCGGCGATTTCCTCTATCGCCTGTGGCAGCCGCGCACCCAGGCCAAGGTCGATCTCGTTCTCTATATCCTCTTCTTCTTTCCCGGTGTCTCGGCCCTGATCTTCGCCGGCTGGAAATACGCCGCCCGCTCCTGGCAATATGGCGAAGTGTCGATCAACAGCCCCGCTGGAATCCCCATCTACCAGTTCAAGTCGGTGATCGTGGCGGCGGGCATCCTGCTTTTCATCCAGGGCATCGCGCAGGTCTGCCGGTGTATCCTGGCCATCCGAACCAACGAATGGCTCGCGGCGGACGAGGATGTCTTTGAAACAGAAGACCTGCTCATGCGTGAAGCGGACAAGGCTGAAATGGATCACCACATATGACAGACCCTCAAGTCGCCCTGATGATGCTGGGGCTGTTCATCGTCTTCGTTTTCCTGGGGTTCCCCATCGCCTTCACGCTGATGGCGATGGGCATCGGTTTCGGCTACTACGCCTATTTCGACGCCGCCCGCATGTGGCGGGGCTTCAACCGGCTGGACGAAACCGCGGGTGGCTGGGAAAGCTTCAGCCTCTGGATCGAAGGTCTGTTCAACAACCGAATATTCGATCTGTTCGTGAACCAGACCTATACCGTCATGTCCAACGAGGTGCTGACGGCGGTGCCGCTGTTCCTGTTCATGGGCTATATCGTCGAACGCGCCAACATCGTCGACCGCCTGTTCTCGACCCTGAACATTGCGTCCAAGAACATTCCGGGGTCCATGGGGGTCGCGGCACTGATTACCTGCGCTCTTTTCGCCACCGCCACCGGCATCGTCGGCGCGGTCGTGACGCTGATGGGGCTTCTGGCGCTGCCGGCGATGCTCAAGGCGCGCTATGATCCCTCCTTTGCCAGCGGGATCATCTGCGCCGGCGGCACGCTGGGTATCCTGATCCCGCCCTCGATCATGCTGATCGTCTATGCGGCGGCGTCCAACGTGTCGATCGTGCGGCTCTATGCGGGGGCGCTGTTGCCGGGGTTGACGCTGGTCGGACTCTATCTGGTCTACGTGGTGGGCCGTTCGATCCTGCAACCCTCCTCGGCGCCGCGTCCCACCGACGAGGAAGTGCCCGACATCCCGATGGGCAAGCTGCTGTTCATGATCATGACTTCCTTCCTGCCGTTGGCCTTCCTGATCCTGGCGGTTCTCGGTTCGATCCTGTTCGGACTCGCGACGCCGACAGAGGCCGCTTCGATCGGAGCCCTGGGCGGGATGCTGCTGGCCATCGTCTATCGCGCGATGACCTGGCAGCGGCTGCGGGAAAGCGTCTACCTGACGGTTCGGACGACGGCGATGGTCTGCTGGCTTTTCGTCGGCTCCTACACCTTCTCGGCGGTCTTTTCCTATCTGGGCGGCGAGCACCTGATTTCCGATTTCGTGCAGGGCCTGGACCTGTCCCCGATCCAGTTCCTGATCATGGCCCAGATCATCATCTTCCTGCTCGGCTGGCCGCTGGAATGGTCCGAGATCATCATCATCTTCGTGCCGATCTTCCTGCCCCTGTTGCAGTTCTTCGAGATCGATCCGCTGTTTTTCGGCATTCTCGTGGCGCTGAACCTGCAGACGAGCTTCCTGACGCCGCCCATGGCGATGTCGGCCTATTATCTCAAGGGCATCGCGCCGCCCGAGGTTCGGCTCACCCAGATCTTTTCCGGGGTCATGCCGTTCCTGTTCTGCGTGATCGTGTCGATGGTGCTGATGTATCTGTTCCCGCAGATCGTGTTCTACCTGCCGGAGCTGTTCTATGGCAGCTAGACCGAAACCGCGGTCGGGCGCGACGGCGCCGCTCACCCTTCTGGGCGCGGTCGAACTGAGGGACCGGCTCGCCTCCGGCGCGCTCGGCGCGCTGGAACTGGTCGAGGATTGCATCGCCCGGATCGAGGCGCGTGAAGCCGAGGTCCGGGCCTGGGCCTGGTTCGATCCGGACCATGCACGGGCGCAGGCGCGCGCGCTGGACGCGCACCGGCTGTCCGGCCGCCCGATCGGCCCGCTGCACGGGCTTCCGGTCGGGCTGAAGGACATCATCGACACGGCGCGGATCCCGACCGAAAACGGCTGCGCGCTGGATGCCGGCCGGGTGCCGAGCCGCGATGCCTTCGTGGTCGAACGGCTCAAGGCGGCGGGGGCGCTGATCATGGGCAAGACGGTCACGACCGAACTTGCCTTCATGCATCCCGGCAAGACGCGCAATCCGCACGATCCGTCCCGAACGCCGGGGGGATCGTCGTCGGGGTCCGCCGCCGCGGTGGCGGACGGGATGATCCCGCTGGCCGTCGGCACCCAGACCGGGGGGTCGGTGATCCGTCCCGCGTCCTTCTGCGGCGTCACCGGGTTCAAGCCGACCTTCGGCGCCATCCCGCGCCGCGGTATACTCACGCAGTCGCCGACGCTGGACACGGTCGGCGTCTTCGCGCGCGACCCGGCAGGCGCGGCGCTCATCGCCGAAGTTCTCTATGGGCATGACGAAGCTGACAGCGCGACCGCACCAGCGCCCGCGCCGCGCCTGCTTGACATCGCCCGTTCGAAACCGCCGCTGGAACCGGTCTTCGCCTTCGTGCGGACGCCCGGATGGGACGTGGCCGATCCGGAAACCCGTGCCGCTTTCCAGGAGTTGCGGGACCAGCTCGGCGACCGGATGTTCGAGGTCGATCTGCCGGCGATATTCGATCGGGCCGGGGAGTTGCGCCAGCGGATCAACTTCGCGGAGATGGCGCGTTACTACCACCGATACTGGCGGGACGGGCGCGACCGGCTTGGCGAACCGACCCGCAAAGCCCTTGAAGAAGGCAATGCGACGCTCGCCTGCGACTACCTCATGGCGCTTGACTGGCCGGCGGTTCTGAACAGCGGGCTCGAGGAAATCTTCGAACGGTGCGACGCGATCCTCTGTCCCTCCGCACCCGGACCGGCGCCGGACGGGCTCGAATCGACGGGAAACCCGATCTTCAATGGCATCTGGACCTTTTGCGGAACGCCTGCCGTCAGCGTTCCGATACTGACCGCGTCCAGCGGCCTGCCGATCGGTGTGCAACTGGTCGGGCCGCGCGCCGACGATGGCCGGTTGCTGCGTTCGGCCAGATGGCTCTACGATTGGGCGGACAGCCAATGAAACGGAACCGTAAGGAAATGCCATGACACGTCTGCTTGCCCTCGTCGCATTCCTGTTTCTTGTGGGCTTCCTCGCCATCCTGGCCCTTGAAGTGCCAAGCCCGGACCTGGTGCTTGTGGTCCTGCTGACGGTGGTGCTGGTGGCCTGGGACTTCGTGACTGCCGCGAACAAGCAATAAAACCGCTGCGCACCGTATCCCGTCAGTCCTGGCCGGGCGCCAGCGCGGACGGCGAAGACGCCTTGCGGGGCACGAAGGGGCCGGGGCGCAGCGCGTGCGCCGCCAGGGCGCCGACTTCGAAAAAGACGGTGCGCGCGCGCTTCCCTCCCTCGCTGTAGCTTTCGGTTAACGGAACCGGCAACGCATCCGTGTCGCCGCGCAACAGGGCGCGCGCGGCCTGTTTCCCGAACACCGTGCCGGGTCCGATGCCGCGACCGGAATACCCAAAGACCGACAGGGCGTTCGGCCCGAAGGACAGCACCTTGGGCAAGTGGTCCGATGTCATGGCGATCGCGCCGGACCAGGCGTGTTCGAAGGGCAGGCCGGCGAGTTCGGGATAGAAATGCGCCAGCTTGCGGGCCGCCCAGCGGCGGTGGATCGTCGCGCCGGGACCGTCGACATTGCCGACGCCGCCGATGATGACCCGCCCGTCTCGGTCGATGCGGACCGAATTCATGATCATGTCCGTGTCCCAACAGCCTTCGCCGCCCGGCAGGATGTGCCGGCGCAGCGGTTCGGGCAGCGGCGCGGTGGCGAACTGACTGAAATGAACCGGCACGAATTCCCGCGCCGGAGCGCCGCCGATTCCGTCCGCATAGGCATTGGTCGCGAGCAGAAGATGCCGGGCCCGCACCCGGTGGCCGCCAACCCGCGCGATCCAGTGCGTCCCGTCATGGACGATCTCGCGCACCGGCGAGCCTTCGAAGATCCGGGCGCCGGCCGCGCGGGCGGCTGCCGCGAGGCCCCGGCAATAGGCCAGGGGCTGCACAGTCCCGGCGCGCGGATCGAAAAGCCCGCCGAAGAACGCGCGCGATCCGCTGCGCCGCGCGGTTTCGCCGGCGTCGAGCAGTTGCAGGGGCGCGCCGGTGCGGTTGCCCTGCCGCAACCGGCTTTCCAGTTCCCTCAGCCCGGACGGCGCATGGGCAAGGTGCAGCGTCCCGTTTCGCGTCGCTTCGCAGTCGATGCCATGTTCCGCGATCAGCCGGAAGACAAGGTCGGGCGCGACCGACAGCGCGTCGATCAGGCGCGTCCCGGCGTCGCGGCCCAGCTTCGCGACGATATCGTCCGGCGGCAGCCAGAGACCGGCGTTGACCAGGCCGACATTGCGGCCGGAACCGCCATGGCCGATGGTCCTGGCCTCCAGCAGCACCACATCCGCGTTGCCGCGCGCCGCTTCCAGCGCGGCGGAGCATCCGGTGAAACCGCCGCCGATCACCAGCAGGTCGGAGCGGGTGTCGCCGTCCAGCGCCGCCAGCTCCATGTCCGGCCGATGGCTGTGGCGCCACAGGTTTTCCGGGCGGTCAGATGTCAAACCTGATCCCCTGCGCCAGCGGCAGTTCGCGCGAATAGTTGATGGTGTTGGTCTGCCGGCGCATGTAGCCTTTCCAGGCGTCCGAACCGCTCTCGCGCCCGCCGCCGGTTTCCTTTTCACCGCCGAACGCGCCGCCGATCTCGGCGCCCGAGGGGCCGATGTTCACGTTGGCGATGCCGCAATCGGACCCTGCCGCCGACAGGAAATGCTCGGTCTCGCGGACATCGGTGGAGAATATGCAGGAACTCAGGCCCTGCGGGACGGCGTTCTGCATCGCGATGGCGTCGTCCAGCGCGCGGTATTTCACCACATAGAGGATCGGCGCGAAGGTTTCCCGATGCATAATCGAGCTCTGCGACGGCATTTCCACGATCGCCGGGCGCACATAGGCCGCCGCCGGGTGGCTGTCGGCCAGTGCGCGTCCGCCGCCATGCACGCTGCCTCCCTGGGATTTCGCCGTTTCCAGCGCCGCGTCCATCGCCACCATCGCCTGCGAGTCGATCAGCGGGCCGACCAGCGTTCCGCCGGCCAACGGATCGCCGATGGGCAGGCCCTCGTAAGCCTTGATGAGCCGCGGCATCAGCGCGTCATAGACGTCTTCCTGCACGATCAGGCGGCGCAGCGACGTGCAGCGTTGCCCCGCCGTGCCGACCGCTGAAAACACGATGGCCCGCAGCGCCATTTCCAGGTCCGCCGACGGCGCGACGATCATCGCGTTGTTGCCGCCCAATTCAAGGATCGTGCGCCCCAGCCGTTTGGACATGTCCGCCGCAACCGCGCGGCCCATGGGCACCGAGCCGGTCGCCGAGACGATGGCGACCTTCGGGTTCGCGGTCAGCGCCTCGCCCAGTTCGCGATCTCCGATCAGAACCTGCGTCAGCCCCTCCGGCGCGTCGTCTCCGAACCCTGCGCGGACCTTTTCGCAGATCTTCTGCACCGCCAGCGCGGTCAGCGGTGTCTTTTCCGACGGTTTCCAGATCACCGGATCGCCGCAGACCAGCGCCAGCGCGGCGTTCCAGCACCATGGAGCCACCGGGAAATTGAAGGCCGTGATCACGCCGCAAACGCCCATCGGATGCCAGGTTTCGCGCATCGCGTGGCCGGGGCGTTCGGAGGCGATGGTCAGGCCATAGAGTTGACGGGACAGACCGACGGCGAAATCGCAGATGTCGATCATCTCCTGAACCTCGCCCAGGCCTTCCTGGAGGATCTTGCCGCATTCCAGTGTCACCAGCGCGCCAAGCGCCTGTTTCTGGCGGCGCAGTTCTTCGCCGAGCAACCGGACGAACTCGCCTCTGCGCGGTGCGGGAACCTTGCGCCAGGCGAGGAACGCCCCGTGCGCCCGCGCGATCATCGCGTCGGCTTCGGCGGCGCCGTGAACCTTCAGGCGCGCGATCTCGGACCCGTCCACCGGGGTTCGGACTGCCAGCGTGCCGCCGGTGGTGTCGGATTTCGAAAGGCCGGATGCGGCCAGAATATCGGCATGGGACATGGTCAACTCCTTGTTCTGCCCGCGTCGCCTAAGGCCCGATCGGGGAAAGAGGGCGTCGGTTGCGGGGCTTTGTATTCATTCCTAAGGCGTTCGGTCCGCGGACTCAAAGCGGCATGGCTTGTCTTTCCGCGAACGCGGGCGCAGCGATCCGCCGCATCCGCCTGAATCCCGGCCGTAGAGACATGAACCCACCCCGCATTTGTGCGCCTGCGGAACGCATACACCTGTGCAAATCAGATAAAAATTGACATCGTCGAACAAGGGTTGGAGAAAAACTCACATGATAGCACCGCGCAGGTTTCTTCCCTCGATCAGTTCCCTGCTCGCGCTGGAGGCGGTGGAACGGCTTGGCACGGCCACCGCCGCCGCGGAGGAGCTTTCTCTGACCCATTCGGCGGTCAGCCGTCAGCTCCGGGTCCTGGAAGAGCAGATCGGGGTTCGGCTGTTCATTCGCAGTGGAAAGTCGCTGCGCCTGACGCCCGCCGGCATGGCCTATGCCCGTTCGGTGCGCGACCTGCTGAACGATCTTGCCCGTGCGAGCCTGAAGGTCAGGGCGAGCGGATCGCGCGCCAGTCTGAACCTCGCGGTGCTGCCGTCCTTCGGGATGTACTGGCTCAGCCCGCGCCTTCGCGGCTTCCGCCAGGCCCACCCGGACATTCTGGTGAACCAGAGCACCCGCATCAGGCCTTTCGATTTCGAGCGCGAGGATTTCGACGCGGCGATTCATTTCGGAGCGCAGGATTGGCGCGGCGTGCAGTATCTGCCCTTGCTGAAGGAACGTGTCATCGCGGTCTGCGCCCCCGGCTTCGCGGATGAAATCCCGATGCCGCCGCAAGTGTTGACGGGGCAACCCCTCTTGCATCTGGAAAGCCGTCCGGGCGCGTGGGAAGACTGGTTCAAGGCGCACGGGCACGACGCGGACCGGCTCCGCGGAATGCTGTTCGACCAGTTCACGAACATGGCCGAGGCGGCCGTCTCCGGGGCGGGCGTGGCTCTTCTGCCCGAGTTTCTCGCCCGCCGCGAATTCCGGCGCGGCCGGCTTGTCCCGGCCAGTTCCGGCTATGTCGATGTCGAAGGAACCTACTATCTGGTTTGGCCGACGAATGGGCCTGCCAGCGCCGCCTTGTCGTCATTTCTGGTCTGGCTTTCCGGGGCGGGCGATCTTGCCGCCGGGGTCGGTGAGCTTCGTGCCGATGCGGATCAGGGCCAATTCGATCCGCGGCGGAATGTTTGAAGCCCGGCAGATGCCGTGTCTTTCGGTGCGTGGTCAGACCCGGAAAGCGATGATATGGCGGATATGGCCGATCTTGCCGCGATGAACGACGATTGGGACGACCGGGTTCCCGACGGTGCGGTCCCTGCCGGAGCGGCCGGGGCGCATGAGCCGAACGGACCGGAACCGAAGCTCGAAATCACCGGCCCCGCCGCGTGCTGAAACCTTTTTGGAGAGTGCAACCATGAAAGTCGTCGTGATGGGAGCGGGGGTCATCGGTGTGACCACGGCCTACTACCTTGCCAAGGGCGGAGCCGAGGTCACGGTGCTGGATCGGCAGGCCGGTCCGGGGCTGGAAACCAGCTATGCCAACGCCGGCGAACTCAGCTATGGCATGACTTCGCCCTGGGCCGCGCCGGGTATTCCGTTGAAGGCGGTCAAGTGGCTGTTCATGAAGCGCCGCCCCTTGTTCATCTGGCCGCTGATCAGCCCGACGATGTGGGCCTGGGGCGCGCAGATGCTGCGGAACTGCAACGAGGACAGCTACCGGACCAACAAGAGCCGGATGGTGCGGATCTCCAACTATTCGCGCGATGTGATGCCCGATCTCATCGCGGAGACCGGCATCGAATACGACGGGCGGGAACAGGGTACGCTGCAATTGTTCCGGACGGAAAAGCAGCTCAAGGGGTCCAGGGCCGACCAGGAGATCCTCGCCGAATACGATTCGCCCTTCGAACTGCTGGACCAGGACGGCTGCATCGCGGTCGAGCCCGCGCTGGCCGGGGTGCGCGAGAAATTCGTCGGCGGGCTGCGCCTGACCGCGGACCGCACCGGGGATTGCCGGATGTTCACCATCGCGCTGGCCGAGAGATGCGCCGGGATGGGGGTGGAATTCCAGTATGGCCAGTCGATCCGCGCCATCGCGGTGGAAAACGGCAAGGTGGCCGGGGTCGAGACCGAGATCGCCGGCAGGATCACCGGCGACGCCTATGTCTGCGCACTCGGCAGCTATGGGCCGAAGGTGCTGAACCCGATCGGCGTGCGCCTGCCGGTCTACCCGGTAAAGGGGTATTCGGTGACGCTGCCGGTCGTGGACGAAGGCAAGGCGCCGCAATCCACCATCATGGACGAAACGCATAAGGTGGCGATCACCCGCCTGGGCGACCGTATCCGCGTCGCCGGCACCGCCGAGATCGCCGGCTATTCCAACCGGCTGGGTCCGCATGCCACCGATACCGTGCGCCATGTCATCGGCGATCTGTTTCCGGGCGGCGGAGACATCTCCAGGGCCGAGGGCTGGACCGGGCTGCGGCCGATGACGCCGGACGGAACGCCCGTGCTGGGGCAATCGCGGGTGGGCAACCTGTTTCTCAACACCGGTCACGGCACGCTGGGCTGGACCATGGCCTGCGGATCGGGGCGGGCGGTCGCCGATCTCGTTCTGGGCAAGAAGCCCGAGATCGATTTCGATGGCCTGACCGCCGACCGCTACGGCGGATAGCGGCGCCCGGACGCTCTGCGGCAGCGTGGAAACGTCGAAATCGATGCCGCGATACAGTCGGAATGCCTGTGCAGGATGCGCCGCGTCAAGGTTCTGTCCGGAGGATTATGCGGTTTGCATCGCCCGATTGGCGGCGGCCTGCCGATCCGGAACCGGCGTGGCCGGGACGCCCGACACATAGACCGCTTCCACGGCGCGATCGTCCCCCATCATCTGTAGTACGAAAAGTTCCTCGGCCAGGCTTTCGGCGCGCTCCATGCGCAGGGCCATGGCGGGGGTGCTGCGGGCGTTGAGCACGATCACGTCGGCCTCGGAGCCGGGGGCGAGAGTGCCGATCCGGTCCTCAAGGCCGAGCACGCAGGCATTGCCGCGCGTGGCCCAGTGAAACGCCCGGAGCGGGTGCAGGGCCTGGCCCTGCAATTGCAGAATCTTGTAGCCCTCGTTGAGGGTCTGGAGCATTGAGTAGCTGGTGCCCGCGCCGACATCGGTGGCGATGCCGTTCACCATGCCGCGCGCGCGCAGACCGGCATCGTCGAACAGCCCGCTGCCGAGAAACAGGTTCGAGGTCGGGCAGAAGACCGGATGCGCGCCGGTCTCGGCCAGGGCGTCGATCTCGCGCGGCTGAAGGTGGATGGCGTGGCCCAGCAGCGATTTCGGCCCGAGCAGCCCGTAGGACTGGTACACGTCGAGATAGTCGCGCGCCTTGGGGTAGAGCTGCGCGGTATAGGCGATCTCGTCGCGGTTTTCCGACAGGTGGGTCTGGATGTGGCAGTCGGGATGTTCCCGCGCCAGCGCCTGCGCCATCTCCATCTGTTCGGGGGTCGAGGTGATGGCGAAGCGGGGCGAGATGACATAGCCGTTGCGGCCCTTGCCGTGCCATCCGGCGATCAGCGCCTTGGTTTCATCGTAACCGGTCTGCGGCGTGTCGCGCAGGGTTTCGGGCGCGTTGCGGTCCATCAGAACCTTGCCGCCGAGCATCCGCATGTTGCGGCGGGCGGCCTCGGCAAAGAACGCCTCGGCCGAGGTCTTGTGCACCGAGCAGAAGGCCACCGCCGTGGTCGTGCCATGGGCGATCAGCTGATCGAAGAAAGCCTCGGCCATGCGGGCGCTGTGCCGTTCGGAAGCGAAACGGGTTTCCTCGGGGAAAGTATAGTTGTTGAGCCAGTCGAGCAGCTGCGCGCCCCAGGAGGCGATCACCTGCACCTGCGGGAAATGGATATGGGTGTCGATGAACCCGGCCATCATCAGATGCGGGCGGTGGTCGGTCACGGGCGCGTCGCCGGCGAGGGCGGCGACCTCGGCGAAGGGTCCGGTTTTCTCGATGATCCCGTCGCGGATCAGCAGCGCGCCGTCCTCGAGATAGGTATAGGCGCCGGTGTCGTCGCCCGATTGCGGTTCGCGGTGGAAGGTCAGCAGGCGGCCGCGGAGCACTCTCTGCGTCATGGCGGGTCTCGTTTGTCTGGAAGGGCAGGGGGAGAAGGGCGGCCCGAAAGCCGCCCCGGTTCATGGGTCACGCCTGTTGCGCTGGCGTGTCGTCGTCGATGAAGTCGGGCTCGTCGGGCACGATGATCCGGTGTTCGAGATCCTCCTTCGGGGCCAGCGCCGGGTAGACGTAGAGGAACGCGCCGATGATCAGGTAGCCGATGGTGATCCCGTCGAATTGCGGCATTTGCAGGGTGAAGGAATGGATGATCCCGACCGAGGACATCACCGCGGCGGCGATGGCGAAGCCGCCCGCCATGCGGAAGCGTCCGTCGATCACGTCGGCGACGATGGCGCCCCAGGCCAGGCCGGTGATGATCGCGCCCTGGCTGAGGGCGAGATGCCCCTCGTAATGCGCGCCTTCCATCAAGAGCGCGGCGGTCAGCGCGTCATCGCCGAGCGCGGGCAGGCCCTCGACTCCGGTGCTGCGCAGCGCGTTCATCAGCGAACCCCATTTCACCATCAGGAAGGCCGAGATATGCGGCAGGATGGCGAAGGAGACCGCCGCCATGTGCAAGGGCTTGACCGCCCAGGCGGTATTGGTGATCAGGCTGACCGAGACGAAGACCAGCACCGGGGCGGCGGCGGCGATCGGGATCAGTCCGGCGAGGAAGGACAGGAAGCCCAGGAAGGCCGCGGCGGCGATCACGACGGCGACGCCGACGATGTAACCGGCATGCGCGTCGAGCCGCTTGTAGGCCGGGTGGCCGATATAGACGGTGGTGGGGAAGGGCGAGCCGA
Source organism: Sedimentitalea xiamensis (assembly GCF_030164465.1). Taxonomy (GTDB): domain Bacteria; phylum Pseudomonadota; class Alphaproteobacteria; order Rhodobacterales; family Rhodobacteraceae; genus Sedimentitalea; species Sedimentitalea xiamensis. The sequence goes on along the minus strand of NZ_JASNJE010000020.1, from coordinate 28,077 downwards.
ACACCGCGCCCAGCATGGTGCCCGCGCCGTCGGTGACCTGGCAGAGCCCGACCGGGTAGTGATCCCCCGCCGCCTCGGCAGATTCCACGTTGTTCATGGTTTCGATGAAATTGTAGATCTGCACCGGGATCAGCACCAGGAACAGTTCGGGATTGGCGAAGAGATACTGCACCCCCACGATCAGATCGCCGATATAGGGAACTGGCGGATAGAAACCGATGCCGCTGAAGTCGATGCGGGACTCACCCAGCACCAGGGCAATCACGGTGCCGGCGGCGATGGCCACGAGACCCGCAGGCACGTTACCGGGCAGGCGGAAGCGGCCGATCAGGCCCCAGAGGATGAACAGGAGCGAGGTGAAACCGATGATCGGGTTTTCGAAGATTTCCGACAGCGGCACCGAGCCGATGAACACCAGCGCGATGCCGCAGAGTGTGCCAAGCATGCCCGCGCGCGGGGTGATGCGCTTGAGCCAGGGTCCCACGATGGCGCCGAGTGCTGCGACGATGCCGCCCATGAAACCCGCGCCGATGCCCACCTGCCAGGCCAGCATGGCGTCGCTCGTGGCCCAGTAGATCGGGCCGATCACGCCGAACAGGTAGACGAACATGACCGGTGTCGAAATGCCGTAGGGCAGGGCGGTCACGTCCTTGCCCTGTTTGGTTGCGGCCCATTTCGCCATGTAGGTATAGACGGCGACCCCGGCCAGGATGGCGATGGCCGCGCCCGGCACGATGCGGCCGAAGACGATTTCGGGCGGCATCTGGAACACGAACTGGCAGACCCCGGACAGGATCAGCAGGTTCACCAGGTTGTCGGTGAACAGCGCCCAGAAGGCGCTGAAATCGCTGCGTGTGAACAGCTTGTAGTCGTATGTCTTCCCGTCCATGACGGGCTCCTCCTCTGTTGGGACCGGACCCGGCCGACGGATGTCAGGCCGATCTCCCTTTCCGGTCGCGTTGCTGGCCCGTAAGGGGCGCATCGTTTGCCCCGGCCGGGGCGGTTGCGGCAGTTTCAGAGGTCAGTTCAGCCATCACCTCGGCCACCACGAAGGCGGCGATGACGCTGGGCCGCTTGTCGCGGCTGCCGCTTGCCCCGATGGGGCAAATCAGTTGCTCGGTGGATTGCCCGCCGCATTCCCGCTGCGCCCAGTTGCGGAACTTGGCCCGCTTGGTGGCGGAACCGATCATGCCGACATAGGCGGCGTCGGCGCGTTCGAGCGCGGCGGAGGTGAGCAGGAAATCGAGCCCGTGATCGTGGGTCAGGACGATGAAGGCGCTGCCCGCCGGGGCGTGCCGGATATCCGCTTCGGGCAGGGGGCTGGCGCGGGTTTCCACCTTCGCGGTGCAAAGCGCGATCTCGTCGGGGCGGGGATCGGTGAGGATGCAGCGCACCGGCAGGTGCTGGAACAGGTCGGCCAGCGCCCGGCCCACGTGACCGGCGCCCAGGACATAGACATGGGGCAGAGTATCCTCGTGCGCCGCGGCGCTGGTGATCGCGGCGCGTTTGTCCGAAGCCCGCATGCGCGAGAGCTTCAGTTCCACGCGCCCGCCGCAGCACTGGCCGATCTCGGGGCCGAGCGGCACGTCGAGATCGCGGTTGAGCACGCGATCGCGCAGCATGTCGCGCGCCGCGTTGATGGCGATATATTCGAGCTGGCCGCCGCCGATTGTGCCCCAAAGCGCGGCGGGGGCCACGAACATCTCGGTGCCGGCATTGCGGGGGGAGGAGCCGCGCACGCGGGTCAGCGCGACGCGGATCACCGAGGGGTGGGCGGTCAGGAACGCGTCGAGCGTCGGCATCGCTCAGCCCTCGCCCCGCAGCCGTTCGACCGCCATCAGGACGCGTTCCGGGGTGGCCGGGGCGTCAAGGCGCGGGCAGGTGCGGTAATCGGCGACCGAGGCCACGGCCATCGACAGGGCCTCCAGCACCGAGATGCCGAGCATGAAGGGCGGTTCGCCCACGGCCTTGGACCGCTTGATGGTCAGTTCGCGGTTCTCGGACCAGTCGGCGAGGTTGACGTTGAAGACGCGCGGACGGTCGCTGGCGAGCGGGATCTTGTATGTGCTGGGCGCGTGGGTGCGCAGCTGGCCCTTGTCGTCCCACCAGAGTTCCTCGGTGGTGAGCCAGCCCATGCCCTGGATGAAAGCGCCTTCGACCTGCCCCTTGTCGAGCGCCGGGTTCAGCGAGCGGCCGACATCGTGCAGGATGTCGGTTCGCTCGACCCGGTATTCGCCGGTGAGCGTGTCGATGGTGACTTCGGAACAGGCCGCGCCATAGGCGTAATAGTAGAACGGGCGGCCCATGCCCCTGGCCCGGTCCCAGTGGATTTTCGGGGTCTTGTAGAAACCGGCGGCGGAGAGCTGCACGCGGGCGAGATAGGCCTGCTTGATGAAGGCGTCAAAGGGCAGTTCCGTATCGCCGACCTGCACCCGGTTGGGGAGAAAACGCACCTCTTCCGGCGCGACGTTCCATTTTTCCGCCGCGAAGGCGACCAGCCGTGCCTTGATCTGCTCGACCGCGTTCAGCGCCGCCATGCCGTTGAGATCGGTGCCGCTGGAGGCGGCGGTGGCGGAGGTGTTGGGCACCTTCTCGGTGGTGGTTCTGGTGATCTTGATGCGCTCGAAATCGACCTGGAAGGCCTCGGCCACGACCTGCGCGACCTTGGTGTTCAGCCCCTGGCCCATCTCGGTGCCGCCGTGGTTCAGGTGGATCGAACCGTCATTATAGACATGCACCAGCGCGCCGGCCTGGTTGTACCAAGTGGCGGTGAAGGAGATGCCGAACTTGACCGGCGTGAGCGCGATGCCCTTTTTCAGCACCGGCGAGGTCTGGTTATGGGCGATGATCTCCTGCCGGCGGCGGCGGTATGCGGAAGACTCCTCCAACTCGCTGACCAGCCGATCGAGGATGTTGTCCTCAACCTCTTGGTGATAGGGCGTCAGGTTGCGCCCTTCGCCTCCGTAGAAATTCGCCTTGCGCACATCCAGCGGATCCTGCCCGGTGGCATAGGCGATTTCCTCGATGATGCGCTCGGCGGCGATCACGCCCTGCGGCCCGCCAAAGCCCCGGAAGGCGGTGTTGGAGACGGTGTTGGTCTTCATCGGGTGGCTGTCGAGCCGCACATTGGGGTAGAAATAGGCGTTGTCGGCGTGAAACAGCGCCCGGTCGGTGACGGGGCCGGAGAGATCGGCGGAAAAACCGCAGCGCGCGGCAAAGCTGCCCTGCACCGCCTGAATGCGGCCCGCATCGTCGAAGGCGACATCGTAGTCGATGACGAAATCGTGGCGCTTGCCGGTGGCGATCATGTCCTGATCGCGGTCGGGGCGGATCTTGACGGCGCGGTTCCATTTCTTGGCGGCGATCGCGGCGACGGCGCAGAACAGGTTCATCTGGCTTTCCTTGCCGCCGAAGCCGCCGCCCATGCGGCGCACGTTGACCACCACGGCGTTGGAGGGCACGCCGAGGACGTGGGCGACCATGTGCTGCGCCTCGGAGGGGTGCTGGGTCGAGCAATGCACGATCACGTCGTCGTCTTCGCCCGGAATGGCAAAGGCGATATGGCCTTCGAGATACATGTGGTCCTGCCCGCCGAGGGTGAGGCGACCTGAAACACGGTGCTTCGCGGCGGCAAAGGCGGGGCCGACAGCGCCGCGTTCCAGCTTGAGCGGGGCAGTGACATGGGGATATCCCGCGTCCATCGCGGCGACGGGGTCGAGCGCGTGGGGCAGGGTTTCGTAATCGACCCTGGCCCGTGCGGCGGCGCGGCGGGCGATATCGCGGCTCTCGGCGATCACGGCAAAGAGCGGCTGGCCGTGGAACTGGATCAGGTCGGTCGGAAACACCGGTTCGTCGTTGAGACCCGTCGGGCTGATATCGTTGACACCCGGCACGTCCTCGGCGGTGAGAATGCCGATCACGCCGGGAGTGGCGAGAACCTCGGCAAAGTCGATGCCCAGAAGGCGCGCATGGGCCACGTCCGAGACGCCGAGATAGGCGTGCAGCGTGCCCTCGGGCTGGGCGATATCGTCGGTGTAATCGGCGGCACCGGTGACATGTTTGATGGCGCTGTCATGGATGCGGTCGGTATGGGCGGATCCGGTGATGGAAACGGTGTCTTTCATGGGATCGTCTCCTTGTGTCAAGCGATGGCCAGTTGAACTTGGGCGTCGGTCTCTGCGTCATGTTCGAGATAGAAGCGGCGCAGCAGGTTCCGGGCGGCGCGCATCCGGTAATCGGCGGACGCGCGCCAGTCGGTCAGCGGGGTGAAATCGCCCGCCAGCGCCCGCGCCGCCGCCTCGAAACTGCCGCGCGCCCAGGGCTGGCCGTTCAGCGCCGTTTCGGCGGCAGTGGCGCGTTTCGGCGTGGCGGCCATGCCGCCGAAGGCAATGCGCGCGCCGCTGATGCGACCGTCACGCACCGTCATGCGGATGCCCGCGGCCACGGAAGAGATGTCTTCGTCGCGGCGCTTGGAGATCTTGTAGGCGGCGTTCAGGTCGTCCGCGCCGGGCAGGGGCACGCGGATGCTCTCGACGAATTCGCCGGGGGCGCGGTCCTGCTTGCCGTAGTCGATGAAGAAGTCCTGCAACGGAAGAGCGCGGCGTTCGGCGCCGCGGCGCAGGGTGATCTCGGCACCCAGGGCGATCAGCACCGGGGGGGTGTCGCCGATGGGCGAGCCGTTGGCGATATTGCCGCCGACCGTGCCCATGTTGCGCACCTGCCAGCCGGCGATGCGATCCCAGTAGGGGGCGAGATGCGGCAGGTGTTCGGACAGGATGTCCTGGCAATCGCTGTAGCTGGCCCCGGCGCCGATCAGCAGGGATGCGCCCTGTTGCGTGACGGTCTTCAGCTCGTCGAGATGGCCGGTGAAAATCGCGGGGCCGATCCTGCGCAGGAACTTGGTGACCCAGAGGCCGACATCGGTGGCCCCGGCGACGATGGTGGCCTCGGGGTAGGCCAGCAGACAATCCGCGAGATCGTCGGCGCTGGCGGGCAGGATGGCGCGGTTGTCCTCGGGGCCGGTGACGACGCGCTTGCCGTCTTTGAGCGCGGTCAGGCGCGCGGTCATCGCGTCGCGTTCGGCATTCAGGTGATCGGAAGCGGGGGTGCCATAGCGGCTGACCGCGACGGCGGCGCGGACGATCGGTTCATAGCCGGTGCAGCGGCAGAGATTGCCCTGCAGCGCGGTTTCGACCTGCGTGACGGTGGGTTCCGGGACCTGCATCCAGAGCGCGTAGAGCGACATGACGAAGCCCGGCGTGCAGAAACCGCACTGGCTGCCGTGATGTTCGACCATCGCCTGCTGCACCGGGTGCAGACGGCCATCGGGTCCGGACAGGTGTTCGACCGTGACCACGTGGCAGCCGTCGACGGATGCGAGGAATCGGATGCAGGCATTGACCGGCTCGTAGCGCAGCCCGGTGCCGGTGAGGCGTCCGACCAGCACGGTGCAGGCGCCGCAATCGCCCTCGGCGCAGCCTTCCTTGGTGCCGGTCAGGCGGCGGTCGAGCCGCAGGAAGTCGAGCAAGGTCCGGTCCGCCGCGACATCGGGAACTGAGATGTCCCTGCCGTTGAGAACAAAGCGGATGTCGGTGCGGTGCGTCATGATGGTCTCCCCCTCCTCCGGCGCATGAGCCAGCGATGGGGAAGAGGATAGACCCGGTTATAGAGTCTGTTAATTGCTGTAAACGGCAAATACTTTCAACAGAATGTTGAAAAAGGGCGCGGGGTGGCGCAGACTTCTCCGCGACGGGAGGGGGCATGTCCTATATCGAGAGCCTGCGGGTGTTTGTCAGGGTGATGGAGCTGGGCAGCATTACCTCGGGCGGGCGCGACCTGCGGCTGACCCCGGCGGTGGCCAGCAAGCGGCTGAAAGAGCTGGAGAAACATCTGGGCGTGCGGCTGTTCAACCGGACCACGCGGTCGATGACGCCGACCGAGGCGGGCACGGTTTTCTACGAGGAGGCGAGGGCGGTTCTGCTGGCGCTCGACCATGCCGAGGCGCGCGTGGCGAGCTTTTCCGAAACGCCGAGAGGCGCGATTCGCATCACCGCGCCGCTCGGGGTCGGGCGCAGGATCGTCGCGCCGCTGGTGCCGGGTTTTTCTGACCGGTATCCTGAAACCGAGATTCGGATGCGGCTGTCGGACCGGAAGGTCGATATCCTGGCCGACGGGCTCGACATCGCGTTTTTCGTCGGCGCCCCCGGCGATTCCACGATGAAGCTGCGCAAATTCGCGGATTGCGACCGCGTGCTCTGCGCCGCGCCGGGTTATCTGTCGCAGTTCGGCGTGCCCGAGATGCCCGATGACCTGATGAATGACGGGCACAACTGTCTTTTGCTGCGCTATCCCCGATCGCCGGAATATTTCTGGACCCTGCGCACCGACATGGGTCCGCGCAGGCTTGAAGTCCGCGGCAAGTTCGACGCGGACGATGGCGATGTCCTGACCGACTGGGCGCTCGCGGGCGCAGGGATCGTCAACAAGCCGCGCTTTGATGTCCGCGAGCATCTGGAAAAGGGCCGTCTGGTCGAAGTTTTGCCCGACACGCCGCCGATGCCGACGATTTTCGGCTGCCTCTACCCGCACAAGAAGCTTCAGGACCCGAAGGTGCGCCTTTTCGTCGAGCACATCGCCCGCAACAGCAAACGGTTCTTCGTTTGATATGGCATCGGTATCGGCGGCGACCGGCACCTGACGCTACGGGTGGCCGCGGCGCCGTCAACTGTCGAAATTGATTGCCAGGGAAAAGCTGAAAACCGAGCCGGGCAGCTCTTTTGGCGCGGATGGAAAGCGTCCGGCCCGCTGGACAGCGGCAACCGCCGCCGCATCCAGTTTCGCGTCACCCGAAGACCGGCGCACAGAAACCGCCTGCAAACGGCCGGTGCGGTCCACGCTCATTTTCAGGGTGACGTCCCCTTTGGCGCGCGTCCCCGCCGGATAGCGCTTCTTGCGCTCGATATGGGACCGGATCCGCGACCCCCAGACCGCGATCAGCCTGGCCTCCTGGCCCCCGGACAGGATCGATGTATCTGCCGATCCCCGGTTGCCGGCGTTGGCCGACCCTCCGGATCCGGCGGATTTCTGCGGCGCGGTCCCGGCGGATGCCTCCTGTTGTCTTTTGGCGGGTTTCGCCCTGGGCCTGAGGTTCGGGACGGGTTGCGCCGAAGGCTTCGCTTCGGCCGCCGGTGACGGTGGTGGTGCGGTCGACAACTCCGGCGGCCGCGGCGTTTCGGTCTCGGGCGGTTGCATCGCCGCCAGTTTGATCGACGCTTTGGGCGCGTCTTCGATCCGCACCGAAGTCACTGGCGATCTTTCGTTCGGATTCTGCATTTCCGGCTGTTCGGTCACGATCTGCTGCGCGGCAGCGGGCGGGCGGACCCAGGAGGCAACCATGGTTTCTATCTGTGGCGTCGCCCCGGCCAGAGTAACCAGCGCCGCGCCGCCGACGCCGCCGGCCTCTGCGCCGCGATCCGGCCCCTCCGCCATCAGCAGGATGTGCAGGCAGATCGCCAACGTTCCGAACAGCAGGATTTCGACTGGCTTTCTCATTCCAGGCTGACCGCGAGTTCGACATCCGAAACGCCCACGGCGGCCAGTTGGCGCAGCAGGGCCGCCAGTTTCGCGGCCTCGACAGCCTTGTCCGCGGTCAGCAGAACCTTGCCGAATGCGGGAGGTTCTGCCCGGAGCAGATCCAGGGCCGCGCTGCCGCGGCTGTCTCGAAAATACAGAACGCCCCCTTCGTCGACAAACAGCCGGGTTTCGGCATCAGGATCGCCCCCGTCGACCGATGCCGGCGCGGTCACTTCGACCGGGGCAGGGGGTGCGATCTGCGACGTCATCAGAAAGAAGATCAGCAGCAGGAACACCACGTTGATCATCGGAACGATGCTTTCCTGCGACGGCCGCTTTGTGCCGGGTTCGAGATCCATCCGGCTATTCCACCAGCACAAGCGAGGTGAAGCCGGCCGCGCGCAACCGGTCGGCGATCGCGATGATACGCTGAAGATCCGCGCCATCCCTGCCTCGCAGGATGAGCATGTCCGAAGGCGCCTGCATCAATGCCCCGACCGTCGCATTCAGGGTGGTTTCGTCCGTCGGGGCGCCGTTCACGAACAGTCCGTCGGGCGCGATGTCGATCAGGCGCGGCGGCCCGTCATAGGCGCCGCCGGATCCGGCCATCGGCAGCGGCAGCACCTGGTCGAGCCCGAACCGCGAAGCCAGCATGAAGAACACCAGCAGCAGGAAAACCACGTCGATCATCGGTGTGAGGCTGGGTTTTCTGCGCCTGCGGGGCATGGCGGGCGAAAACACGGTTACTCTGCCGCCGCAGCCAGAACCGCCGCCGTTTCACCGGGAACCGGCGGCAACGCGTCGTTCCGGCCATAAGGCGCGGGAAGCGGCGCGACGAAGATCCGCGTCACTGCATCTTCGCTGTCCCGGCGAATCCGGTCGATCACCGATTCGAACCAGCTCAGCGCGGCCGAGGCCGGAATCGCCACCGCCATTCCGGCTGCGGTGGTCAGCAGCGCCTCCCAGATACCGCCAGCCAACAGGGCCGGATCGGCCCGCGCCCCGCTTTGCTGAAGCGCCTGGAACGCGGCGATCATGCCCATGACCGTGCCGAGCAAACCCAGCAGCGGCGCGATGGTCGAAATAAGCTCCAGCGCCCGCAATCCTTCGGCGGCATCCGCAAGTTCATTCCTGGCGACCCGCGCCGTGTCCTCGCGCGCCAGATCGTCGGGTTTCTCGTTCCGGGCGGCGATGGCACTGCGCACAACTTTCGACCGCACACCGCGGCGTCGGTCCACGATCCGTTCGGCGTCGCCGATCCGTCCGGATTCATAGGCGGCAACGGCCTTGCGGGCATGACCCTTGGACCAGGCCCCGGCCAGTGCCAGCCGCCAGATTTTCCACAGGATGATCGTCGCGGTGATCAACGAAAGCGCCGCGATCGCCCAGATCGCGGGACCGCCGTCGCGCAGGAACCGGGCCGAGGATTCGGCGGCGGCCTGAATGATCTCGGTTTCGTCATGGAGCGTTTCCGGCACATGGTTGCGCAGGGCTTGGAAATAGGGATCGGTCATCGACGGTTCGGTTTCCGGGACGGCGCCCGGTCCGGCGGCGGCGGTCGTCCCGGCCAGGGGCGGAGCTTCGGCAGGCGGGTTGGTTCCGCCACCGGAATCAGGTGCGGCCGGCGTGGTCGCAACGTCCGGTGCAGGCAGCGTCGGGGCGGGCGCGTCCTGCGCCATGGCGCTTGTGCAAAGCGCCAGGCCGATCAGCAGGAGTCCCGCGGCGCGGTGCAGCGGCGCGTAGTCCGGCCTTGCTTTGGCTCCATACGGGGCACAAGTGATCGGACGGCTCATACAATGTCGCTCCGGGCCGGAGCCCGCCTGGCCGGGAACGGCGGAACGCGCCGCCACAGGAGTTGAAATTCCCGACGGGGGTTCTGGTGATTTCATCCGCATGCGCTCCTCGGGGCCCTTGTTCCGTGTTGCCCGAGCTGGCTGTTGCGTATGGCTGACTCTGTGCTGGCTTTTGCGTGGGATAATTAAACTGACAAAAATTGTCAACAACGCGCGGCGATAGCCGCGCGGTCAGGCAGAACCGGCGCGTGCAGCGCTCCGAGCCAGGGCCGCGACGAGGTCCGTTCGCGTGACGATCCCGACAATCTTGCCGTATTCGAGGACCGGCACAGCATCAGTATCGCCGTCGGCCATCATTGGCAGCAAGGCGCCGATGGGGGTGTTGCCGGTGGCGCGAGGCCCGGCAACGCTCATGATGTCGGCGGCGGTCATCGGACTTGTCCGGTCCCGATCCAGCAGGCGGCGGAACGCGGCTCCAAAACCGCGATCGAGGCGCAGGGCGTCGGCGCGGGCCTGGTCGATGAGGTGCATCTGGAAGATCACGCCCAGGAACGACTGATCTGCGTCGACGACAGGCAGCGATGTGAACCGATGCTGCCGAAACAGATCCGCGATCTCGCCCAGAGGCGTCCGTGGGCCGATGGTCACAAGATTGCGGGACATGATTTCCCGTGCGGCCAACGGGCCGGTGGAATGCGCTGCGGCCTGCAGTTCGGCCGCCCCGATCAATCGCGCCAGATCTTCGACGCCGAGGTTGAAAGACTGGCGATAGCGTTCGAGAATGCCGGTCAGTTCCTCTTCCGAAAGCCCGAGACGCTCGGTCGGGTTGCGATCTCCCGTCCCGTGCGCGCTCGGGTCGTCGAACTGCCGGAACGGATAGTGGCGCCCCGTGAGGCGGGCATAGACGGTCGCCAGCAGGACCAGGAGGACTGTTCCGGCGGCAATGGGCGCCAGGGCGAACCAGAACCCCAGATGCGCGATCGCGTCCGGAGACATGGCCGCGGTCATCGCCACGGCTCCGGCAGGCGGATGGATCGCGCGGCACAGGATGGTCGCCGTGACCGCAAGCCCGACGGCCAGCGCGATACGCAAGGCCGGATCCGCCACGACAAGGCAGACCGCGACCCCGACGACGGCCGCGACGGTATTGCCGACAATCGCCGACCACGGCTGCGCCAGAGGGCTGTTCGGAACGGCGAACAGCAGGACCGAGGAGGCGCCGAAGGGCGCGACGAGATAGAGGCCCAGGTCCAGGTCGACGGCGGGCGACAGCACAAACAGGCCGGTCAGTCCCAATCCGATCAGGGCGCCAAGTCCCGCGCGCATGGCCTCCGCGCCGGAAACATGGGCGACCGCCGGGCCGAGTGATTTCAGAATGTGCACGACCGCGCCCCCAGATGAAGTTCCGCCGAAAGTTTCATCTGATCGAAAAAAGATCAACCGGTCGCGTTCATGAAGAAAACGACGGCCATGAACAGGCCGTCTTCCGCTCTGTCGCGCAAGTGCGGCTCCGAGATATCCGCCCAGGGAGCAGAAAGACCGACAATCGGCGGGCCATCTGGGGACAATCCTGCGCGGACCGGATGCGGCGCGCGGTTCGCCGGTCGGCCATGTCGATCTCGGGCGATCATTTCTCGGCCAATGGTTCGCTCATCAAGACCTGGGCGGGTAGGTCAGGGCGTTTCGCCTTCAAGACGGGCCGTCCCCGCCTGGGGCTTCGCGTGGTGGCGCAGGACAAGAATGACGGCGATGATCGAAACGAGGTAGGTGCCGAACTGGAACACGGGGGAAATCGCGGCGGGCTCGCTGCCGGAGGCCTGATGGGTGAAGCTCGCGAAATCCCACAGCCCGTGCATCGCCATCGGCAGAAGCAATCCGCCCGAGACCCGACGCAAGACGTAAAAGCCGAGACCCGCGCATCCGGCCATCACGACCTGCAGCAGCCCGCCGACCAGCCCGAGTCCGAAAAACGCGTTGATCAGGTGCAAGAGCCCGAACAGGGCGGCGGACCAGATGCAGACCCATACTTCGGACCGGATCGAGCCGCGGAAACCCACGATCAGGATGCCGCGGGTCAGCGCCTCTTCGTTGAAGCCGACCAGCACGCCGGCGAGCGCGATCAGCGCGACATGACCCACCGCCAGCGCCGACCAGTCGGTCGAGGCGAGACCGGTCACGATCATGGCCGCCATGACCGCCAGTATCGCCCACATCGTCCAGGCGGGGCCGCCGCGTCGCTCCTCGATCATGACCGGCCGCCACCAGCCGAGCCAGGTGACGGCGGGCACCAGCAAGAGAGCGCCCAGTGTCAGCGGGAGAACGACACTCTTGAACACGACGTCGGCGCCGACGAGCTTCCGGTAGTCCACCCCGATCACGACCCAGGCGGTGAAGATCAGCGCGACATAACCCAGATAAATGGCGACGCCGGTCGTCCAGGCAGGTCTTCTCATGCTGCGTCCTCCCCGAAGTTCGGGTTCAACTCGTTGCCGGGGCTGCGGCGCTCAACATCGACAGGCCGAAGAACATCCAGTCGTTGAGGATATGCGCCCCCGCCGAGACCGCGAGGTTCTTGGTCATGATATAGGGCAGGATCAGCACGATCCGTGCCACCCCAACCCCGAGCAGCACCTGCACAAGGTTCCAGTCATAGGTCGACCCATGCTCGACCGAGAACAGGAGAGCGACGACCAGAGTGGCGAGAATGATCGCCGTCCTGCGGCCCATTCCAAAGCGTCCGCTGAACCAATACAGCAAGGCAAGGAAAGGCAGGATCGAGGTCACTTCCTCGCCGATCAGCTGTATGCCGGTCAACGCGAAAAAATGCAGCGCGCGGCCCGCATCCATCTGACCGGCGTCCGCTATTGCCGAGTTTGCGGTCGCGTCGGTCAAATTCGTGATGAGCAATCCGGTGACCAGGGTGACAAGCACGTTCAGGATCGCGAAACCGATCATCCACAGAGGATCGACCGCCCTGAGCCGCCGGAAGAGCGCGGTCCAGTGCCATCCGGCAACCAGCGCAAGCGCCGCGATCGGGATCGCCCCGAACAGGAACGCCAGCAGGAAACGCGGCGTTCCTGAGGGGACGAATTCCGGGCCGATCATCAGGGCGGCGAAACCAAGAGCAACGCCAGCCAGCACCACCAACCATCCGCCGGTTGTGATCTCGACCGGAACGCCGTGGTAATACGGAAAGTCGTCGCGGTCCCTTTCAAGCCAGCCGAAGCGTTCCGCATCTGTCGGAAAGTTCGCCATGTCGTTTCCTCGGGCCTCCGGTCCACTTGTTGGGCCGCCCCGCCGGCGAGGGAAAAGCCGGCGGGACAGACCGCAACGGGTCTGATCTGTCAGAATTTCACGAAACCGGCGGTGCCGTTCGTGAGGCTGAAGGTCAGCAGGCCGTTCTGGTTGAGGATGGCCGAGCCATGCGCGCCGTTGGTGCAGTGGATACTGCTGGTCTGGCTGCCGACGCTGCCCGGCGCATGGTCAATGGAGCCGGTGCAGCTGGCACCGGCGCCGATCAGCAGGAGGGCGTAATGACCCTCCTTGTGGCCTCTGATGCTGCCGGTGACGATGCTGCGGTCGTTGGTGATCAGGCCGGAGCCGGAAAGGTTCACTTCCATCGCGGCGGTGTTGCCCGAATGGTTGTCGGAACCTGCCTGTTCGCGCATATAGCCTTCGACCGCGTCATGGGCGCGCGAAAGCTGTTCGCGGGAGCAGGACGCGCCTGCCGTGATCCGTCGTCCGGCGGGGTTGTAAAGCGCCGTGCAGCCGCTGGCGTAACGTACCTCGACCTCTCCGCTGCTGCGGACATGCAGCTCGGGAACATCGTTGCTGCCCGAGATGTTGCCATGGCCTGGGGCGCCCGATTCGCTCAGGAAGCGGCCAGCAGCCCAGCCGGTCACGGTGCCATCCGGCGTCTCAAGATGGCACCAGCGATCATTGCCGGTGCCGCGACAGCCGAGATTCCGGAACACCGCGCCGTTCGGGGCACGCGCCAAGACGCGATACCCGGTGCCGGGGCCGGAGCGGATGTTGAGGTAGTCGTCGCTCGCTACGCCGGATACCTTCCAGTAGTCCGGACCCATCTGGGCCTCCGCCTGGCCCGGCGTCAGCAAGGCCATGGCCGCCAGAAGCATTGCGCATATAGCGGCTCCAAGGGATCGCGGATTACCGATTCTTGCTTGACTGGTCATTGTGTCCTCCATGTTCAGTCTTAGGGATATCGTGCCGGGACAAGCGTCAGGCCCAACCATTTTGTCTATTATGCCTGCGCATGATGATGTTGCCTTCGGCACCGGACGCGACGCAGCCGTGCGCTCCGCTGTTCCTGGTCGCGCCCCCGCACTTCAAGGCATTACCGAACATCGGCAAGTCCGTTCGCGAAATCGGCGGCAACCGGGACTGTCGGTCTCAATCTTTCTTCCTCCGACTCGCGACGCGGTTGGCCTGCTCCAGACCAACAATTCAGGGAACCGTCCCAATTCAGTTCGGGGCAAAACAGCCCGACAAATGAAACAGAAGCAACAACATGGGATCTGCTGCCACGGGCCAGGATCTTGCAGCAACTCTAGTCAGACTCCCGGAGGCCAGGCTAGCCGAAAAGCGAAGAGATGCTGTCCAAAAGGCGAAATGTGTTCGAATTCCGCATCGCGCCACGGTCAAACCGCGGCAACAACCGTTATGCGGGCGCCGATCATTGAAGCGGCGACATGGTTGAAACACTCTGCTAACCTGTTGCTACACTGCGGATTTGCGGGATCCCCGGTCACTGGTGCTGCGTGCGGATGACTGCGGTTCGGATGCCTCGGATGTCCCTTGTGTGCGGGAGAGTTCGGAAATGATTGAAATCTACGGTCGCAACCTCGAAGAGGACATCGTCCGTTCCGGCCTTGTGGCTGCCTACGGCAGTCACACGGAGGGGCTGCGGGCGCTTCGCTTTTCGGATCGGCAGGAAGGTTATTTCGCCGCCAATGGCGGGCTTTTCGGGGATGGGCATGTCTCCGTCACCGATGCCCTTGCCTCCAATTGCATCTTCCGGATGCCGGACAGCGAAATCATCAGGTATGAGAAGGTGGCCCGCGGCACGATGGGCATTGACCATGGGACGGACAGCTTTGACGCCTGTTCCGGCGCGGCTGTTATCGTCGGGCCCGGCGCGGTCAGCTTGCGGATGCAGACGACATCGCATCGCATGCGCGGCATCGCAACGACGATATCCACGGAGCGGCTGGACCAGTTCCTCCTGCAAGGCAACGAGCGGCGCATTGGTCCGGTGGAATTCACGCTGATCGAAAAGTCCGGCGCAAAAGGCCCCGATGGTCCGCTGATCTCCCTGACCGAACATGCGTCGGCGCATCTGGACTACTATTCGCTTGAGACTTCGGAGCAACAACGCCGCCTGTTGGAGGCGCTTATCGTGGAAACATTCGTCCAACTGCTGTTGGCGACCAATGCGGTGAAGTTGTGCCCGGAACGGATCGAAGGTTCGGCGAAAGTCGTTCGGCGCGCGCAGGAGTTTGTGTGCCAGAATCTCGGCGCTCCCCTTACCATATCGGACATTGCCCGTGAGGCGGAAGCCAGCATCAGATACCTGCAGCTCTCGTTCAAACAGATCCTCGGCTGCACGCCCAGGGCATTTCTTGCCGCCCAGCGTCTGGAAGCCGCCCGCGAAATGTTTCTGGCGCGGCCATTTTCCACCGTCACCGAAATCGCCGGGGAATGCGGCATAGCCCATCTCAGCCGATTCGCGCATGAGTATCGCCGTCGTTACGGCGAACTGCCTTCCGCGACGCTTCGCAGATCGCAAGCCGGCAGGCGGGAAACTTCCGGCCGGAAACCGAATTGAACCCCGGCAGGCGTCGGTGTTGGAATGGCGGTCACCTCTGACGTTCAGGCGCTTGGCGCGCGCGTCGGACGACGGGGACGATGGCGCCTTGAAACCCTTGCCCGTGCGACCGGTCATGGAACTTGCGCTCACCGGAAACCGGCACCGCGCGAAGCTGCCGGGCGTTCCCGCTCGCGGCCACTCTCACGGTTTCGATCGCCGTCTTGCAGGCGGGAGCCACCGACGGATGCCGTTGGTTTCGGTTCTTCGTGCCGCGCCGCGGCTTCGCCAATGCGGCGTTTCGGTTGCCCGGATCGGCACGATACGGAACAGAAGCGTCGTGAAGAGATTAACTTCAAACCACCGTTTGCTGGAAGCGGTGCTCCATCTCGCGGCGGATCTTCACGGCATCGGCGGTTTCGTCGATCCCGACATCGCTCCATGTGATCGGCTGTCCCTCGGCAATGCCGTTTTTCAGTTTCACACCATGCGCAAGGCCGATCGGCAACCCGCCCAGCCTGAGGGACGACCTGGCCGGCAGCAGCTTGCCCCAGACCGTAAACCCGCCTTCACCGTCGAGCGTCTCGCCGGCAGCCAGGTTGCGCTTGGCCGTGGCCACCACGTCACCCGCAAATGACAAGGTGGATCCGGTCGGTTTGCCGAGCAATGCGGCAGACAGGATCGAGACATTCAGCTCAAGCCCGATGAGGTGGAACGGCTTGTACATCGCGGAATATCGCCCGGTGGCGTCCGTGTTCATGCCGTATTGCTTGAAACAGGCCGCCGCATAGTCATTGGGCGCTTCAATCACCACGTAGACGCCCCAGCGAAGATCGCGAAACACCGGCCGCCCGTCCCGTTCCAGCGACGAGACCACTTCGACCATGCCTTTGCCCGCAAGCTGCCCCCCATCTGCGGCGGGCCGCAGGACATGCGCCAGATCGTCCATGCCAGCCGGCGGAAAGAGCAGCCCGTCAACCGGAGGCGCGAGACCCGTCGCATTGGCAATCGCAGCCATTTCCAACGCGGACTTCGTGCCATCAAGGAAGCTGTTGAACATCTGCGGGTTCATCCCGGCCTCTGCGGCCTGCGCGGTGGTCAGCCCGTAGTGATCCCAAACGGTGTCGGGGGTCGAGGCGTGGTAATCCGGCAAGTATTTCGTGCCCTTGCCCGCCGCAACAACGGTGAACCCGCACGCCCGCGCCCATTCAACCATTTCACAGGTCAGGGCCGGCTGGTCGCCATATGCCATGGAGTAGACGACCCCGGCGGCGCGCGCTTCTTCCGCAAGAAGAGGCCCGGCCAACACATCGGCTTCGACATTGACCATGACGATGTGCCGGCCTTGCCGGATCGCCTCGCGCGCATGCAGCAGGCCGACGACCGGATTGCCCGTGGCCTCGACGATCACATCCACATCGTCGCGGGCCATCATCGCCATGGCGTCATCGGTGAAGACCACGTCATCGATCCGGTCGGCGCTCCAGCCAACGTCGGCGCAGGCCCTGCGCGCGTTGTCCGGCCGCAGATCCGCGATGGCGGCAACCCGCAGGGCCGGTGTCGTCGGAACCTGGCTCAGAAACATGGATCCGAACTTGCCGGCGCCGATCAATCCGACACGCACCGGTTTGTCCTGCGCCGCGCGCGCCAGAAGTTCTTGATAGACAAACATACGATGCCCCCCGGTTGCGCGTCACTTGACACGCTTGCCCCCATTTGAAATTCTGCATTCGGAATTCCAAATTCAGAAATCACGGCTCCGATGTCAACACGGCTCTTTCAGGACAAGGAAAACCAGGGGGCCGAGATGCTGGGTCCGCTCAAATCGGAACCCGCGCTCATAGACCTCGTTCACGGCAAGCTGGTTCAAGCGATCGCGGTCGGCCGCTTGCCGCCGGGAGAGCGGCTGACGCAGGACCGTGTCGCGGAGCTCCTCGACGTTTCGCGTCAGCCCGTGAGCCATGCGATGCAAGTTCTCAAACATCAGGGACTGGTCGTGCAGCATGGGCGCAAGGGGCTGGCCGTCGCACCACTGGACGCACAGCAGATATGGCATCTCTATCAGGTTCGCGAGGTGCTGGACGGCCTGGCAGCCCGGCTCGCAGCGGTCCGCGTGGCATCGGGCGGTGCGGTGCCCGCCGAACTGGACGCCTTGCAAGCAGCATTCGATGCGGGCGCTGCACTGCGCCCGGACGCGGACACGATTGACCTGGTCCACGCGGATGTCGCGTTCCACCGCGCCCTGCACGACCTGTCCGGCAACCCGGAAATTGCGCGCACCGTATCCGAACAATGGCCGCAATTCATGCGCTCCATGGCGGCGGTTCTGGATGACGAGGGGCACAGGGCCATCATCTGGGAAGAACACGCCGCCATCGCCGCCGCGGTTCTCGCAGGGGACGCGGATCTGGCCGAGGCCCGCTCGCAAGACCATGCCCGGCGCGCCGGTGAGGAGATCCGGAACCGCATCGACCAGATGCATGAGCGCCAGGCGCAAACGAACCAGGGAGGAAACGTGACATGAAACTGACAGATGACCAGATCACGCAGTTTGAGGAAGAAGGCTGGATTTTTCTGCCCGAGGCGTTCTCATCGGAAGAGATAGCCGTCCTGAAGGCCGAGGCCGAGCGTATCTACGATGAAGATCGCCCCGAGGTCTGGCGCGAAACCTCGGGCGCGCCGAGAACGGCTTTTGCGGCGCACACCTATAACGAGGCCTTTGGCATTCTGGGGCGCCATCCCCGCCTGATCGAGCCGCTGGAGCAGGTGTTCGGCGAAAAGGTCTACATGCACCAGTACAAGATCAACGCCAAAGCCAGTTTTACCGGGGATGTCTGGCAATGGCATCAGGATTACGGCACATGGGCGCGCGACGATGGCATGCCGGAACCGCGCGCCATGAACATTTCCGTTTTCCTGGACGAGGTCTTCACCTTCAACGGACCTCTGATGCTGATCCCCAGGAGCCACAGGCACGGCGTGCTGCAAGCGGGCCACGACATCTCGACCACCAGCTACCCGCTCTGGACTTTGGACAACGATACCGTGACCCGGCTGGTGGACGAAGGCGGGCTGGTTGTCCCCACTGGCAAGCCGGGCGGCGTGCTGATGTTCCACGGCAATCTGGTGCACGGCTCGGCAGGCAATATCACGCCCTTCCCGCGCAAGATCGTCTACCTCACCCTCAATGCCGTATCGAACTACATCCGCACGCCCACGCGCAAGGAGTGGATTGCGCATCAGGACTTCACTCCCATCGAGGCATGCGAGGACGACGCGTTGACGAAGTTTGCGAGCACCTACAAACACGCCGCCGAATAAGGTTTGCCTCTCGGGATCGGGCACCGACCGGACCAGGGCGCCAGCGGGCTCAATTCTATCGATTCTTCGAAAGCGACGGGTCCAAACGGGCCGTGATCATCGGCAAGCCGGCGCAGTATGTTTCCGAAGAAGAGGCGATGGACCATGTGGCGGACAAGCCCGCGGTTTGTCGCGTCAACGTGACATGTGTTCCGCGAAGCGGTCGAACAGATCGGCGGCACCCATCTGTCCGCCTTTGAGCATCACGCGCATTCCATTGCGCGTCTCTTCCGCGTGGCGCCCAAAGCAGATGCACGCGCCTTGGCCCATATCGGAGAGGTAATCCAGCGCCGTGAAGTCGAGGCGTTTGACGATACGGCTCGAAGTGTCACCTCCGGCAAGGCCAAGAGCGCGGAGCGGGGTTTTCGTCACGATCCCTTCGACCAAGTCGGCACAGGCATCCGCGAGAGCATCGGGGTCGCGGCGGTAATCGGCCTCGGGATCGAGGTGGACGAGAAGCGGCTGATCGGACGAAAGGCGAGCGGCGAGCCTGGCAGGTGTCGCAGGATCGTCGAGCATGTCGGGCGTAAGCGGCACCCGCCTGTAGCGGCGCGCCGCCTTTACCTGGGCCGCGGTAATCGTGGAGCGTGAGCCGGCGAAGCCAAGCAGCGCGCCTTCCGGGGCCGGCGGCGCGGAGATCGTGGCGCCGCCTTGCCCCGCGCCGAGGATTTCAGCGACCGAACTTGCGCCGATCAGCAATTGCCTGCCGCCCACGCGGCGCAAGGCGTCGCGGATGAGGGCGAGATGTTCCGGGCACATCACGTCGATCAATGCGGGGCCGTCGCGCAGCGCGCCGGCGACCCTTCCCGCATCGGTCAGCTCGGGGGCGTTGATCCGGTTCGCCAGTTCGAGGCCCTGCCGCGAAAGGTGCAAGCCCAGGTCGGCCTCCTGCATCGGGGTGACCGGATGACGCGACATCACGGGATGCCGGTCGATCCGGTGGACCGCCCCATCCGGTCCACGGGCGAAGAGCGTCCCGAAAGCGCAGTACCGGCCCAGGCTCGGCTGGCCCCCGATCACCGCCGTCACATCCGGCTGAAACAGCGTCGTGAGCTGCCGGACGACCGCCCCGATCGATCCGACATGCGGCGCGGAATCGAAGGTGGAACAGACCTTGAGATGCAAGACCTCGGGCGACTCGCGGGCGATGGTCGGCCAGAGCGCGGACACGACCTTCCCGGCCCGGTCCGGGGGCAGCGAACGGAGGTCTGTCGCGATGCCCAGCACGTCGAGACCAGCCTCCGGCGCGGCCTCTCCCGTCAGCAGGCGGGTGGCGCGGCCGCCCCTCGCATAGGTGGCCAGGCTGTCGGAAGCGCCGGTGAAATCATCGCCCAGAAAGACGATCCGCGCGCCCATCACCGGCGTCCGAAGAATTCGAGTGCGGCGGCAAGGGCGGGGCGCTTTCTGGCGGCGTCAGCGAGGCTTTCGCCTGAGGAAAACGCCTCATAGGCATCGTGCAGCGAGGCGATGCCGGAAGCCGGCCCGTCGGGATGCGCGAGGATGCCGCCGCCGCACATGAACATCAGGTCCGACGATCCGGCCGCCTCCAGCGCGGAGGCCAGCGTGCCGGCCCATTGACCCGACGAGAAGGCCGGCATCACCGCATCATCCGACCCCTCGGCGAGCGGGGAGAGGCAGGCGCGGGCTGCCTCCGTCACCTCTTCGGGGCTGTCGACGAACTTGCCGCCGATGCCGTGGACATGCATGTGATCGACCCCGGACAGCCTGTAAAGCGCCTGATAGGCCGGGAACGCCATGCCAAGCGCGGAATGGCGGCTCATGGCGCCGAACCCGTTGCGGTGGCCGTGAATGGCGAGCGGTGTGTGGGCGCGCAGGGTCTCCATCGCCGAAAGGCCGCACCAGTTGAGCGAGGCCATGACGCAGGTGCCGCCGTGCCGGGCCACGAGGTCCGCATGGCGGCGCATGGCGTCAAGCTCATCGGTGATGTTGAAGGCCATCATGACGCGGCGGCCCGAACGGTCTTCGGCGCGTTTGATCGCCTCCATCACCAGAGGGACACGGGCGGAAAGCGGGGCGACATCCGGGTTGGCGCAGATTTCGTCATCCTTGATGAAATCCACCCCGGCGGCACAGAGATCCGCCACCAGCGTGGCAATTGCCTCGGGTGTCATGCCGACATTGGGCTTGATTATGGTGCCGAATATCGGGCGCCCCTGCACGCCGAGACTGGCGCGGGTTCCGTCTATCCCCTGCGCGGGCAGCGGGTAGCGGGTGCGATACTCCGGCGGCACTTCGACGTTCAGCAGCTTCAGCCCCGTCACCTCGCCGAGATCGAAGAGGTTGCCCGAGACCGTGGAGGCCAGCGTCGGCAGGTTCTTCCCAATGTTGCCCACCGGGAACGCGATGCTCACTCTTGCGCGGCGGAACGGCCCTGGCGCCCCCTTTCGGGCAATGTAGGCGGAGCCGAGCGACGGCGTTTCCACCTCGCCCAGTTCCTCGACGCGCAGCACCTCCGCCGCCGACCGGGCACGCAGTTCGTCGGTCTCTCCCGCCACGCGCACGAAGGTGCCGGACGATTGCTCGCCCGCCATCGTCGCCGCCACATCGGCCAGCGGAAACGGCGTCTCGATCAGGTAGTCTGCGGTGATGCGTTCCATCAGATCGCGGCGAGATCGGGGAAGGGGCGCACCGGGTCGGCGCCGTCCCAGTCCACGGCGGCCCCGCGGATCATGTCGAACATGCGGCCCTTGGGGCCCATCACCTCGGAGAGTTCGATGCAGGTGCCCGGATGATGCTCTTGCGCGAAGTAAACGAAGCGCCCGTTTTCGCCCACGGTTCCCGACATCTTCACCGTGAAGCCGCGCGCTTCCATCATGGTCAGGTCATCGTCGAACTGCGTCGTCCAGAATGCGACGTGCTGCAGCCCGCGCAGGCCCTTCAGCATGAAGTCGCGATACATCGACGGCACATCGTTGCGGGTCTGGATCAGCTCCACCTGCATCTCGCCCGAGTTGGCCAGCGCCACCGAATTGTGCGGCTCGTAGCTCTGCCCGTCATAGGTGTAGTCCACGATCGGCACCTGCGGGTTGTAGAACCACGGGCCCACGCCCATGACCTCCGACCAGTGTTTCATGCCGGCCTCGATATCGTCCACGACGATGCCAAGCTGGCGGATCGGGCCGAGAAGGTTGCTCATGGGCGCCTCATTTCATCAGGGTTTCGGGAAGCCAGGTCGACAGCGCCGGAACGGCGGACACGACCAGAAGCGAAAGGATCAGCGGGATGAAAAAGGGCATCACCCCGGCGATCACGCGGGTCACCGGCATCCTGGTGATGATGGTGATCATGTAGAGGCTCATGCCGACGGGCGGCGTGAGCAGGCCGATCATCAGGTTCAGCACGAAGACGATGCCCAGCTGCAACGGGTCCACCCCCGCCGCCGTCAGGGCGGGCGCGATGATGGGCGCGATGATCAGGATGGCGGCGATGCTTTCGAGCACCATGCCGACGACCAACAGCAGGACGTTGACCAGCAAGAGCAGCAGCAGCGGGTTCTCGGTAAGGCCCAGCAGCAGGGCGGAAACCTTCATCGGCACCTGGTCCAGCGTCAGCACCCAGGCGAAGAGGGCGGCGGTGGCCACGACGAAGAGGATGTTCGCGGTCGACGTCGTGGTCTCCTTCAGCGCCTCGACGAGTCCGCGGAGGGTGAGGCTGCGGTAGATGACCACGCCGATGAAGAGCGCATAGGCCACGGTGACGCCCGCCACCTCGGTCGGCCCGAAGTAGCCAGACATCAGCCCTCCGATCAGCAGCACCGGGGCCAGAAGGGCAGGGAAGGAGATGGCCGCCTTGCGGGCCACGTCGGAGGGGCGGGCCGCAATGGTGTCGCGCGGGAGCGATTTTACCCGTGCCAGCACGCCCACCTGCACCATCAGCAGGGCCGTGAGCAGCAGGGCGGGGACGATCCCGGCCAGCAGAAGCTGCACGGCGGAGACATTGGCGACCGAGGCGTAGATGATGATCGGGATCGAGGGCGGGAAGATCGGGCCGATGGTGGCCGCGGCCACCGTGAGGCCGGCGGCGAACTCGGGGCGGTAGCCCTGGCGCGTCATCTGGTCGATCTGGATCTTTCCCAAAGCGCCGATGTCGGCCAATGCCGCGCCCGATACGCCGGAGAAGATCAGGGAAACGAGGATCGACACCTGCGCCACCGCGCCCCGGATCCGGCCCAGGACCATGCGCACGAGGTCGAAGAGATGGGTCGTCACGCCGGTCGCATTCAAGAGCGCGGCGGCGAAGATGAAGAGCGGCACAGCCAGCAGCGGCGAACTGTCGAGCGCGTTCAGGCTGCGTTGGGCCAGCACCGAGACGGGCAGGCCCTCGCTCACGATCACCACGGCGGCCGAAAGCCCGAGGCACACCGCCACCGGCGCGCCTGCGATCAGCAGGACGAAGAAGATGGACAGCAGGAGGGCGGTCATGCGGTTTTCAGGGCCTCTTCCTCGCCCGTCTCGCCGTAGGGCGCGCTGGGATCCGCGCCGCGCAGGGTGGCGACGATCCGGTCCAGCGCCACGAGGGCGAGGAACAGCGAGCCGGTGAGCGCGAGCGAGTAATAGACCCAGTTGGGAACCCGCATCGCGGGGGTCAGGAACTTGCCGGCGCGCGGCAGGAACTCGGCGAAGCTCCAGAGCAGCAGCGCCGCAAAGGCGAAGGCGGCGATATCGGCCAGCAGCTGGAACCAGCGTCCGGCACGGGGACCGAGCGCATCTGGCAGCATCGTCACCGCCACCAGCGATTGCCGCCCGGCGAGCAGCGGCACCGACAGAAACACCAACCCGATGCAGGAAAACCGGGCCATCTCATCGGCCCAGGGCAGGCCGATATCGAGGAAGTTGCGCGCCGCGACCTGAAGCACCACCAGACCCGCCATGAGGGCGAGGAGGGAAAGGCCGAGCCCCACCCCCCATCCTGCCACGCGGGCCAGTATCTGCCGGACGCGGTCCATGCCGATCAGGCCGAGATGGCCGCGATCTTGGCGTAGAGGTCGCCGTATTCGGCACCGAAGCGTTCCTCGACCAGTTGCGACACGTTCTCGCGGAAGCTTGCCAGGTCCAGCCCGTCTTCCTCGCCGATCACGGTCATGCCGAGATCGCGAAGCTGTTGGGTCTCGCTTTCCTCGTTGTCGAGAATCGCCCCGGTGGCCTTTTCGCGGGTCTGGCTGGCGGCCTCGCGCACGGCGTCCTTCTGGGCGTCGGTCATGCCTTGCCAGACATCCTCGTTCATCACCACAACCTCGGCGTTGCTCATGTGGCCGGTCAGCATGAGGTGGCTCTGCACCTCGTAGAGCTTGACGTTCAGCACCACGTTCACCGGGTTCTCCTGACCCTGCACCACGCCGGTCGCCAGCGCCGTGGGCACCTCGGACCAGTCGACCGGCACGGCGACGGCGCCCATGCCTTCCACGGCGGTCGTGTAGATCGGGAAGGGCACGGCGCGGATCTTTACGCCTTCGAGGTCTGCCGGGCCCATGACTGCCTTGTTGCAGGTCAGGTTGCGGCGGCCGAAGTAGTGGGCGTAGATCACCCGCACGTTGGCGGCGGCAATCAGGCCTTCGTTCAATTCCTGCATCACCGGGCTTTCCACGTCGGTCACCGCCATCAGGTGGTCGATGTCGCGGTAGAGATAGGGCGTGTCGAGCGCGGCGAAGGGCTGATAGAGCGATCCGAGCGCGCCGGCGGTGTTGTGCGAGAACGCAATGGTGCCGAGCGAGACGGCCTCGGCCAGTTCCTGCAGCTTGCCCAACTGGCTGTTCGGAAAGACCTGCACCGCGATGTCGCCGCCCGAGGTCTGGCCGAGGGCTTCGGCGAACCAGTCGGCCTGCGCACCGGCAACCGAGGCGACCTCGTTGTTGTGGCCATAGCGCAGGTTGGTCTGCGCGAGAACAGGGCGCGTGATGAACGGTGCCGCCAGCGCGGCGCCGCCCAGGGCCAGCACGGAGCGGCGGTTGAACCCGTTGAAATCAGTCATGTGTCTCCTCCCGAGATATGTGAGACTTTGTGAGGTATAAAGGACGGCTCCTCTGCCCTCATTCCCCCTCAAAATTTGGCATTTGACGAATGATATGAGTTATGGTCATGATTGGTCCAGATCTTTGAGTTGATGGTTTTTGAGGGGTCATCCGTATGCCGGAAAGTGGGCTGAAGCCTCTGCTCACCGATATCGCGGCGCAGGCGAATGTCTCGCTCGCCACGGTGGATCGCGTGGTCAACCGACGCAAGGGCGTGTCCGACCGCACCCGCCGCCGCGTGCTCGAGGTGGCCCGCGACCTGGGTTACATCGGCGAGGAGGAAGCCGCGCATATCGGCGCGGAGCGCGCGCTGAACATCACCGTCCTCCTGCCTGCCGGCACCAACCCCTACCTCCGTCTGCTGGGCGAGCGGGTCAAGGCGCGGATCGGCCTTGCCGGGGCGAGCGACCCTTTCCTGCGCTGCCTCTTCATCGAGAGCTTCAACGCCGAGGCGCTGGCCGAGGCGCTGCGCAAGAGCGCCGACTGGGCCGATGGAATCGCCTTTTTCGCCATCGAGCATCCCGAGGTGCGGGCGGCGGCGGCGGAGGTGGCGGCGCGTGGCGTCCGGCTCGTCACCATCGTGTCGAACCTCGGCGAGCGCGCGGGCGTGGCCCATGTCGGGCTGGACAACCATGCGGTAGGCCGAACGGCGGGTCTGCTCGTGGGCCGTCTCGCCGGCCGCAGCGAGGGCGCAGTGGCGCTGGTCGCCGGCTCCCGCAAATACCGCGCCCACAGCGACCGGGAGGCGGGCTTCCTCAGTCTGATCGAAGAGTTGTTCCCCAGGCTCACCCTCGTCGGCCTGCGCGAAGGCCATGACGACGCCGGGGAAAACTATCGCCATACCCTGGCCCTGCTCGACCAGCAGTCGGATCTGGTGGGGATCTACAATGTCGGGGGATCCTCGGGCGGGATAACCCGCGCGCTACGCGAACGGAAACGGCAGGATATCGTCTTTGTCGGCCACGGCCTGACCGCAGATACCCGCCGCGCCCTTCTCGATGGAACCATGGACGCGGTTTTCGATCAAGACCCCGACCTGCTTCTCGATCGTGCCATTCTCAACCTGACACAACCGGAATCGCGACCCAATCCGCTCAAGGCCGACATATATTTCCGCGAGAACCTGCCCTGATCCGCCTGGCGGGTTTCAGGCGCGCTGTTGCACGGGCCGCTATTTCATTCAGGAAGCAGGCGCGCTGATGCCGAAGGTAGCCTGTCCTGCCGCAAAAGCGCCTTGCCAGAGGCCGCAACAAGCTTCCAGCGGCCAGGTTTCGGGTGGCCAACAGGCCAGAGCGCAACGAGGCACTTCGTGGCCGTGGCGATCTGACGGTCTGGTTTGAAGAAAGTGCAAGCGTGAAGTGGCGCGGCGGTCAGGCCAGGTATTCCGTCTTCAC
Source organism: Sedimentitalea xiamensis (assembly GCF_030164465.1). Lineage (GTDB taxonomy): Bacteria > Pseudomonadota > Alphaproteobacteria > Rhodobacterales > Rhodobacteraceae > Sedimentitalea > Sedimentitalea xiamensis. The sequence continues at coordinate 2,106 of NZ_JASNJE010000020.1, read as the reverse complement.
TATCGAGGTCTGCCTGATCTTGAGGGGATACACCCCGCCAATATTTACATAAGTCTCATTATTGGAATGATGATTGGCAATTGTCAGGTTTCCAGCCAACCTGCGCGGCGCAGGGGTCCCGACGGCCGGGATGTTGCAATCGCTCCGGCCCGGAACATGCTCAGGGAGCACGCGGATTTCGGAGACGGCCCTGAAACACCGCACTTGCGATACCCACCCCGAACCCCTACTGAATTGACCTTGCGTAAGCCGGGAGATCGAGATGAGCCAGTCCGCACCGCAGAAGGCCCTGAGCGCCACCGACATCCGGGCCAGGAAAGGCGCGGAACCGCTGGTCTGCCTGACCGCCTATACGACGCCCGTCGCCAAGATCGCTGACACGCATTGCGACCTTCTCCTTGTCGGCGACAGCGTTGGCATGGTGCTGCACGGGCTGCATTCGACACTCGGCGTGACGATGGAGATGATGATCCTGCATGGCCAGGCCACGGTCCGCGGGGCCGAACGGGCGCTGGTGGTGGTGGACATGCCGTTCGGCAGCTACGAGGAAGGCCCGGCCCAGGCTTTCCGCAACGCCGCACGGCTTATGGCCGAAACCGGCGCCGGCGCGGTCAAGCTCGAGGGCGGGACGCATGTGGCCGACACGATCCGCTTTCTCACCGCGCGCGGTATCCCGGTGATGGCGCATGTCGGCCTGACGCCGCAGGCGGTGAATGCCATCGGCGGCTACCGGGTGCAGGGGCGCGGCGCCGATGCGGAGCGGATTCGCGCGGATGCCCGCGCGGTGGCCGAGGCCGGGGCGTTTTCCGTGGTGCTGGAGAAGGTGCCCGCCGCGCTGGCCGACGCGATCACGGCCGAGATTGCCATTCCCACGGTCGGGATCGGGGCCTCTGCCGGCTGCGATGGCCAGATCCTGGTGATCGACGACATGCTGGGGCTGTTCGATGCGTTTAAGCCGAAATTCGTGAAACGCTATGCGCATCTGGCCACCGATGCATCGGCCGCCATCGCCGCTTATGCATCCGAAGTGCGCGCCCGGACCTTTCCGGCCGCCGAGCACATGTTCGACGACGAAGGGGCCGGCTCATGAAGATCATCCGCCGCAAATCCGACCTGCGGGCCATGACGGGAAACTGGCGCCGATCGGGCGAGACCATCGGTGTTGTCCTGACCATGGGCGCGCTGCATCAGGGCCATCTGAGCCTGGTGGAAACCGCGAAGGCCCGGGCGGATCGGGTGATCGTCACCATCTTCGTCAATCCGAGGCAGTTCAACAACCCCGAGGATCTGGAGAAATACCCGCGCACCGAGGACAGCGACGCGCAGAAGCTCCTGCCGTTTGGCATCGACGTGCTCTATGTGCCGGAACCGGAAGAGATCTATCCCGACGGGTTTGCCACCACGATCTCGGTCACGGGTGTGAGCGAAGGACTCTGCGGCAATACCCGCCCCGGCCATTTCGACGGGGTGGCGACGGTTGTGACCAAGCTGCTGATCCAGACCGAGGCTGATTTCTCGTTCTTTGGCGAGAAGGATTTTCAGCAACTCCAGGTCGTCCGCCGCCTGGCCGTTGACCTGGATCTTGGCACCGAAATCATCCCCTGCCCCACGATGCGCGAAGAGGACGGGCTGGCCATGTCGTCCCGGAACCTGCGCCTGGATGCCGAGGCGCGTGCGACGGCACCTGCGATCCGCCGGGCGCTCGCAGCGGCTGCCGCCGCCCTTGAGCGTGGCGATACCGCATCGGATGTCCTGCGGCGCGCGCGCCGTGATCTGGTCGGGGCCGGGATTGCCGAGATCGACTATCTCGAACTGCGCAGCGACCCCGATCTCGGGCCGCTCGCGCAGGCCGACCGTCCGGGGAGACTCTTCGTGGCCGCCTGGCTGGATGGTGTTCGGCTGATCGACAACCAGCCCGTCAGGGCGGTGGCGCGCGCGTCAAGGACCGGCAACAGACCGGTCGAACCCGCATGAAGCCCGCCGCGGCAAGATCGCCAGGATCGTGCCGGTGCGGCGTTCTGGGACGGACAGTGTTTCGATCATCTTTCCCTGCCTTTCGCCATCATGCCGCCGCCTGTTGCGGAAGGGCGATGTCGGCGAGTGTCG
>NZ_JASNJE010000001.1 GCF_030164465.1 Sedimentitalea xiamensis | reverse complement strand
CCGCCAAGGTGCTGAAGGGCGCGGCGCCGAACATGGAACGCCCCGGCAAGCACCTGCCCCCGACCGACCTGGAAGAGGCCCGCGCCAGGGCCAGCGCCGAGATGGAAGGCAAGGAGGTCGACGACGAGGACCTGAACGGCTACCTGATGTATCCCAAGGTGTTTCTCGACTACATGGGCCGGCACCGGATCTACGGCCCGGTCCGCACCCTGCCGACCACCACCTTCTTCTACGGCATGGAACCGGGCGACGAGATCTCGGCCGAAATCGACCCCGGCAAGACGCTGGAAATCCGCATGCAGGCGGTCGGCGAGACCGGCGAGGACGGCGAGGTGAAGGTGTTCTTCGAACTCAACGGCCAGCCCCGCGTGATCCGGGTGCCCGACCGTATGGTCAAGTCCGCTACCGCCCAACGCCCCAAGGCCGACCCGGCCGACCCCCGCCACATCGGCGCGCCGATGCCCGGCGTCGTCGCCACCGTGGCGGTGCAGGCCGGGGCGAAGGTCAGGCAGGGCGACCTCCTGCTGACCATCGAGGCGATGAAGATGGAAACCGGCCTGCACGCCGAACGCGACGCCACCGTCAAGGCCGTCCACGTCCAGCCCGCCAGCCAGATCGACGCAAAAGACCTCCTCATCGAAATGGAATGAACCGCCGCGGCCGGGAATTGTCCGAATGGCTATGTCCGAAAGTGGCTAGGGTCAGGACCCATTGATTTCCGCCTGACGGGGTGATTCACGGTTCGGAAAACGAGCGGTGGGTATGTCTGATCTTTTCCATATCTTGCAGAGTTTCGGAAACGCCAGCGGCCATCGCCAGAGTAACTTTCAGGCTCTTGCGGATGGGAACGAAGTTGTAGTGCACGAAGTATGTCGAAAGCATGTGAAGGTGGTTTTCCAGCTTCTTGCTGAAACCGTTCGTCAGACGAGTGAAGCGGCGCATACCCATGCGCATGGTGAGGTTCTGGCGCTTCACATAGGACGTGCTGATATGCGCTTTATCTGGGCGGCCTTCGACGGTGCGCTTCTTGATCCCGGTGCACTCTGCTGGGGAATACTTGTGCTCAGCGCGCTTGCCTGCGGGATTCGAGGAGGCGTCATTTCGGCCGACACCGGCCGCTTGCGGTGGGGTTACTACGCCCCGAGATCGGCTCTTTCTGCCAATCCTGAGCGCCGCCTGCCCGGATCTCTGAAAATCGAAAGCGCAAACGTCACCTTGCGGCTATGCCGAAGGTGCTGATTACATTAGTAAATTCTCTTGGGTGACGGTGAGGAATGGTGCCGCTGAAGGGACTCGAACCCCCGACCCCATCATTACGAATGACGTGCTCTACCAGCTGAGCTACAGCGGCATTCCTCTCTCGTCGTGGCCCTACCAGTTACTTTGCTCCGTTTGTAAGCGACTGGTTTTGCAAGTCATTCGCGGGCGGATCCGCTACTTGCGAAACAGTTGCTCGACCAGCTGAGCTATTGGGGCCACGCGGATGCTCGTTTAAACGCAACCTGCAGGTCGCGCAAGGCGGAATCAGAGCGGACAGCCGGCCTCATCGTCGCCCCGGCCACTCTTCTGCTGTCTGTCGCCATCGACCGGCCAGCGGGAATCGCTGTCCATGAACGGAAACGCCCTCTCCCGTGCCGTCCGGCTGGTCGTCGCGCGCCTTGGCGAGTGGCAGGGCGCGGCACGGACCCGACATCAGTTCCTCTGCCGCTCGTCCAGGCCGAGGCCTCGGCCGATGATTTCGCGCATGATCTCGGAGGTGCCGGCATAGATGCGGCTGATCCGGGCGTCGCGATAGAGGCGCGAGATCTCGTATTCGTCCATATAGCCCGCTCCGCCGTGCAATTGCAGGCATTCGTCCACCACACGCCCTTCGACCTCGGAGGTGAAGAGCTTGGCTTCCGCCGCCATCTCGGCCGAGAGACGGCCCTGCATGTGTTCGCGCGCGCAGTGGTCGGTCAGCGCCCAGGCGGCGTCCAGCTCCGTGCGCATCGAGGCCATCTTGAAGCGTGAATTCTGGAAGGTGCCGATGGCGCGGCCGAAGGCGCGCCGTTCCATGATGAATGCCATGGTGATGTTGAACGCATGCTCCGCCCGGGCGGCGAAACCGACGGCCCCGATCATCCGCTCTTCGGCGAGATTCATCATCATGGTCTTGAAACCGCCCTTCGGATTGCCAAGCACGTTCTCCCTGGGCACGCGCACATTGTCGAAAAAGAGCTCGGCCGTGTCCTGACTCTCCAGCCCCACCTTCTTGAGGTTCCGGCCTCTGGAAAAACCCGGCGTGTCGGTTTCGACCCAGAACAGCCCGACGTCATGGCTGGCGTCGGGATTGGTCCTGGCGGCGACCAGCACCAGATCGGCGAGGAAGCCGTTGGAGATGTAGGTCTTCGATCCGTTCAGAACCCAGTGATCACCATCCTCGACCGCGCGGGTCTTGATCCCGGCAAGATCCGACCCGCTACCCGGTTCGGTCATCGCAATGGCAAGAATCGTGTCGCCGGACACGGCACCGGGCATGTATTTCTCGCGCTGCGGCTTGTCGGCAGAATTCTGCAGGTAGGGCCCGGCGATGCGATTCTGCAAACCCACGAAAAAGCCCGGTTCGCGCGGCCCGAGTTCTTCACACAGGATCATGTCGTAGCGGAAATCCGTCAGGCCGAGACCGCCGTATGCCTCATCCGCATACATGCAGAGAAACCCTTGTTCCCCGGCGCTTTTCCACACCTCGCGGCTGACACAACCGTTGTCGCGCCAGATCTCGCCGTGGGGAAAGACTTCGGCCTCTGCCCAGGCCCGGACCGATTTCCGGAAAATCTCGTGTTCTTCTTCATAGATGGTGCGGTTCAGCATCCGGACCTCCAGCTGATATGCGTTGTGGTTGGGCCAGGTCGCAGGGCAGCAGGTTGCCGCCCCGCGAGCAGGCATCATTCGATGGTCTGAAGGAGCACCCATGACCCGTTTTCGATCCGGTTGACGAAGACCTCGTCTGCCGCCTCGTGATCCTCGGCGCTGAAGTCGACGTGGTTGCCCGCGATCTTGTCCTCGTAGTCGAGTGTCTCCATCGCCCTGATGAAGCTCTCGCGGGTCAGGTCCGGGCCTGCGGCCTCGAGCGCGGCAACCATGATGCCCGCACCCGCACGCCCCAGAAGTGCGCCGGTGCCGGGATAGTCCTCGCCGGTCGCAGCCTTGTATTGCGCAACCCATTCGGCGACTTCCGGTTCACCCAGGCGCGCCTCGAGATCCTGCCATCCGGCGGCGGAGTAAACGCCGTCCGTCACGCCCTGCGCGGCGAGACCCTTTGCGACAACGGTATGGAACCCGGCGCTTGACAGCATGAACTTCAGGTCATCCATGCCCAACTTGCGCGCGGTGGTGATGGCGTTGATCATCTGCGAGATGCCCAGCGCCATGCCGACCGTATCGCAACCGGAGTCCTTCACCTTGCCGAGCGCGCCGGTGAAATCGCTCTCGTCCGGCTTGTGGCCGATCTCGGCCCCCAGTTCGATATCGCCTGCATCGGCCAGTTCATGCACCGCTGCCTCTATTTCCTTGCCGAAATCCGTGGGCAGGATCATCAGACAGACTTTCCTGGTTCCCTCGTTTTCCTTCATGAAGGCGATGGCCGCTTTGACCGCCGCGTAGTAGCTGGACGTCCCCGCGAACTTCCAAGGCGCGAAAGGCTCGACCATCTGGCGTGCGGCAGTGATGGGGGAGACGTTGGGGACTCCCTGCGGCTCCATCATCTGGAACATGGCAAGGTTCTGCGGCGTGCCGAGGTTCAGCAGCATCGCAAAGACCTCGTCGCGGTTGATCAGCTTGTTCGCGGCCTGCGCGGCCTTGGGCACCTGGTAGCCGTGATCCTCGACAATGTAAGTGATCTTGCGCCCGTGGACGCCGCCATTCGCGTTTACCTGATCGAAATAGGCCTTGGCCGCCGATACGGCAGGCACCGAAAAGGGCGCGAAAATACCCGAAAGGTCATGTGCGCCGCCGATCTTGATTTCGGTATCGGTGACGCCGGGCGTCTGCGCCAGCAGCGGAGAGGCCGCAATGGACGCAGCGATTGTCAGAGATTTCAGAAGTTTCATTTGTTCCTCCCTAATGCGACCCGTGACGGGTCAGTACATCTCGTCGATCAGCGCGGCGTGGCGCTGGTTCACGAAATTCCGTTTCAGCTTCATGGTCGGCGTCAGTTCCTCGTCTTCAGCCGTCAGCAGGATGTCGATCAGCCGGAAATCTTTCAGCTGCTCGACATTGGCGAAGTGCTTGTTGGTGTCGGAGACGACGCTGCCTATCAGTTCCCGCACCTCGCCCGCGCGGGTGAGCGAAGCGAAATCCGAAAAGGGGATCTGCCGGTCCTGGGCAAATTTCTCGACATTTTCCTGGTCGATCATGATCAGGCAGGTCAGGTATCTGCGCCGGTCCCCGATCACCACCGCGTCCGAAATATAGGGGCTGAACTTCAGCTTGCTCTCGATCTCCGCCGGGGTGATGTTCTTGCCCCCGGCGGTGATGATGATGTCCTTGAGACGCCCGGTGATGGTCAGCGCGCCGTCATTGCCGATCCGCCCGACATCGCCGGTGTGCAGCCAGCCGTCGCAGGTAATTGCCTCGGCGGTCTTTTCGGGCTTGTTCCAGTAACCGCCGAAGACGCAAGGCCCGCCGATCATCAGTTCCCCCGTCTCGTCGATCCGCATCTCGACCCCCGGCAGGGCCGGGCCGACTGTGCCGATGAGGTTGTGTTCGACCGTGTTGATCGTGGCGATCCCGGCGGTTTCCGTCATGCCATAACCCTCGATCATCGGTACGCCAAGGGCCGCGAACCAGTGGATCAGGTCGGGCGAAATCGGCGCGGCCCCGGAGGTCACGCGCCGCGCATTGGCAAGCCCGAGCATCCGGCGCAGGTTCGACAGCACGGTGACGTCCGCAATGAAATGCGCCAGCCGCAAGCCGGGCCCCGGCGCCTCTGCACGCGCGTAGCGGTCCCCGATCGCCAATGCCCAGTCAAAGGCCCAAGTCCCGACCCTCCCCGCCTCGGAGCGCAGGATCATCACGCGGGAATAGATTTTCTCCCAGATCCGGGGCACGCCGGAAAAGCTGTTGGGGCTGACCTCCTGCAAGTTGTCGAAGACCGTTTCCGGACTCTCGGCAAAGTTCACGATGCAGCCGTTGGCGATCGGCGCCTCGACCGACACGAGGCGTTCGAGCACGTGGCAGAGCGGCAGGAAGCACAGCAGATTGTCGGTTTCATGGAACTCCAGCACTTCGCGTCCGGCGCGCAGCTGGAAGATCATGTTGCGGTGCGTGATCATCGCGCCCTTCGGCGGCCCCGTGGTTCCGGAAGTGTAGATCAGCATTCGCGGGTCCTCCGGACGTATCGCCTTCATCGCCTCTTCGAACCGTCCCGGTTCGTGCCGCTCCTCGGCCTCGCCCATGGCATAGAGGTCTTCGAGGAACATCACCTGCGGGTCAGAGAAATGGGCCAAACCGTCGCGATCCAGCACGACGACAGTCTCGATCCCCGGCATGTCCGCACGGGCTTCGAGATACTTGTCAAGCTGTTCGTCATTCTCGACGAAGAGCGTCCGCGCGCCGCTGTCGCCGGCCAGGTAGGCCAGTTGGGAGGGGCTGTCGGTGGTGTAGACCCCGGCCGGTATGGCACCGATGGAGGCCGCGCCGAGATCGATGTAGAGCCATTCGCGCCGGTCCTCGGACAGGATCAGAACCGGCTCGCCCTTCTGCACGCCAAGCCGCATCAGGGCGCGGCCAATCTTGCGCGCGCTCTCGTAGTAGTCGCGCCAGGAATAGGCCTGCCATATGCCCAACTCTTTCTGTCTGTGCGCGACGCGGTCACCGTACCGGGCGCAGCGGTCGGCCCAGAGCGAGGTGATTGTCTCGTGCCCGTCAAAGTTGAGATACTCAACGATATCCACGCGGCTCATCTCCATGTCTTGCGCCTTTTCCAGCGTTTCTGATCGCGCTGAGTTTCACCGGATCTGCCGAGATAGAATTCCTGGATGTCCGCCGAGGCGCGCAGCTTTTCGGCCGTGCCCGCCATGACGATCCGTCCCATTTCGAGGACATACCCATGGTGCGCGGTGGCCAGCGCGATATGGGCGTTCTGTTCGACCAGCAGCATCGTCACGCCCTGCTCGGAATTGAGGCGGGCGATGATCCCGAATATCTCCTGTGTCAGCAGCGGCGAGAGACCGAGGGAGGGTTCGTCCAGCATCATCAGCCTGGGCCGCGCCATCAGCCCGCGCCCGATGGCCAGCATCTGCTGCTGCCCGCCGGACAGGAACCCGGCGGATTGGCGGCGGCGTTCCTTTAGGATCGGGAAGTAGGAGTAAACCAGTTCCAGATCGTCGGAGGCGCTGTCTTTGCGTGTATAGGCGCCGAGCTTCAGGTTCTCTTCGATGGTGAGATAGGGAAAGACCTCGCGGCCCTCGGGGACCAGCGAAATGCCCTTCGCCACGACCCGGTCCGGATCGAGCCCCGAGATCGCTTCGCCCATGAAGCTGATGGTCCCCTTCTCGGGGTCCATGAGTCCGGCGATGGTCTTCATCAGCGTCGTCTTCCCGGCGCCGTTGGCACCGAGAATGGCCACGATTTCCCCCTGTTGGACATCGATGGAGACACCGCGCAGGGCCATGATCGCCCCGTAGAAGGTTTCGAGGTTGCGGATGGAAAGGACGCTCATGCGACGGCCTCCGATCCGGATGTCTGGCTTGCAACCTGTCCGGCGCGATGCAACCAGCCCTTGATCACGCCCGGTGCTCCTTCCGGGAAGGCACGCCGGCGAGGTCGGGCGTGGCCTTCGGCGAAGGTTCCGGAGGCTGTCATGCCGCCGCCCCTGTCCCCAGGTAGGCCGCCATGACATCCGGATGGGCCTGCACCTCGGCGGGCGTGCCCATGGCCAGCGTCCGGCCATTGGCAACCGCCATGACGCGATCCGAGACCTGGTTCACGAGGCTCATGTCGTGTTCCACCATCAAAACGGTCAGACCCATGTCGCGGCGCATGTCCTCGATCCAGAAGGCGACATCCCGCGTCTCTTCGACCGAAAGCCCGGAAGCCGGTTCGTCCAGCAGGATCAGCTTGGGTCCGGTTGCCAGCGCCCGCCCGATCTCGACCACCTTTCGGACACCGTAGGGCAGGCCCGCGATCATCTTCTTGCGATAGGCCTCGAGTTCGAGAAACTCGATCACCTGCTCGACCCGGCGCCGGTGCTGGCGCTCCTCGCGCCTGACCTTGGGCAGGAACAATATGTCCTGCACGAAATTCGTCCTGCGATGCGTGTGCCGTCCCATCAGAAGATTGTCGAGCACGGTCGAATGATCGAACAGTTCGATGTTCTGGAAGGTCCGCGCGATCCCCAGCCCCGCGATGTCATGCGCCCTGGATGCGGTAATGTCCTGTCCGTCGAACTGTATACGGCCCAGGGTCGACTGGTAGATGCGGCTGATCAGGTTGAAGATCGTCGACTTGCCGGCACCGTTCGGGCCGATGATGGCAAAGACCTCGCCCTTTTCGACACTGAATGACACTCCGTCGACCGCTTTCACGCCGCCGAAATGGATGGCGAGGTCCTCCACTTCCAGCAGGCTCATTTCATCCGCTCCGTCTTGAGGTAGGATTTCTGGCGGCGGAACATATCGCGCCGGGCGAGCGGAAAGACCTCGAACCAGGTTCGGATCTTCAGCCAGCGGCCATACAGGCCCGTGGGTTCGTAGATGATGAAGCAGATCAGGATCAACGAGAAGATCATCGTGTCGAGGCCGGGGACGCCCGACAGGTCCACGCCGACGGCGACGAGGTTGTCGCGCAGGATCGCGATCAGCTGCGGGACGGCGGTGATCAGGATCGCGCCAAGAAACGCGCCCTGGATGAAGCCGAGGCCCCCGATCGTCACGACGAGCAGCAGGTTTATCGAGATGAAGATAGAGAAGAGTTCGTAGTTGAAGAAGCCGATATAGTGCCCCATCAGCGCCCCTGCCAGGCCGGTTACGCCTGACGACAGACCAAAGGCCAGCGCCCGTGTTCGCGTCACGTTGATACCGAGCGCGCGTGCCGAAACCTCGCTGTCACGAACCGCCAGAAACGATCGTCCGGTGGGCGAACGCATCAGATTGGCGTAGCCCCAGGTCACCAGCGCAACCACGGCGAGGCAGAGCCAGTAGAAATGGTCGAGAGCCGCATACCGGTCGAAGGTGAGTCCGAGGATCGAGATCGAGGGCGCCATGATTCCGCCCACGCCTCCGGTGATCGGCTCCAGCATGATGACGAGTTCTTCGACAATGACGAAGACCGCCAGAGTGGCTATGGCGAGATAGATGCCCGACATACGCACCGCGGGGACGGCGATCAACGCCCCGAAAAGGCCGGTGACGAGCCCGGCCAGAGGGAAACTGACCAGAAAGGGCAGGCCCGTGTTCATCAAAGCCGAGTCCGCATAGGCACCGATGGCCAGGAATGCGGCATGCCCAAGGCTGACCTGTCCGGTATGACCGACCGCCACCATCAGCCCCATTCCGGCCAGTGCCCAGATCAATGTGTTGGTCGCCTCGGCCAAGTAGTAATCCCCGACGAGGAAAGGCAACACGATCATGATGGCCAGAAGGACTGCGATCCTGGCCCGGCTCCGGCCGTGCTCGTGCAGGTCGATGTCCCGGTCGTAGCTGGTCTTGAAAACGACCCGCATCCGCTCAGACTTTTTTCATCTGGATCTGGCTGAACAGGCCGCCGGGACGGGTCACGAGGACGATCAGCATGATGATGTAGGGCGACATCTTGGCCAGCTCGCCCGGCGCATATCGCCCGGCGACCGGTTCGACCACGCCGATGATCAGCCCGCCGACCAGCGCACCCGGCAACGACCCGAGCCCGCCGATCACGGCTGCGGCGAAAGCCTTGATGCCCAGTAGCCCGATGTTCGGATCGATGGCGCCCCGCGTCGCATACAGCACCCCGGCCAAGGTCGCGACAGCACCCGACAACCCCCAGATCAGAGAATTGATCCGCATCACCGGCACCCCGACGATGTAGGCGGCCATCTGGTTCTGCGACGCGGCCTGCGCGGCCAGCCCCACCTTGGTGAAGGCGAAGAAGGCCCAGAGCGCAATGGTCAGCGCCAGCGTCACCCCTATGGTCACAAGGTCGGCGAGAGAGATGACGATGCCGCCGCCCCGCAGGTTCTGTCCGGCAAAGGGAGTTTCCAGCACAAGCGGCGTGAAACCCCAGATCGATCCGGCGATGAAGCGGAAGACGAAGCCGAGCGCGATAGTGAGGATGACAAGCGCGAACTGCGGCTGGCCGAAAATGCGCCGGACAACGATCCGCTCGACCCCCCAGCCAACCCCGAACATAAGGACCATGGCGGCGATCACGGCCAGCCCGAACGGCAGGCCCATCTGGTCAGAGTTGCCAAAGCCGAGAGCAACGAAGGCCCCGAGCATCATCATGTCGCCCTGAGCGAAGTTCACCCCTTCGCTGGCCTTGTAGATCATGACGAAGCCAAGCGCGACAAGGCCGTAGATGCAACCGTTGGCAAGCCCCCCTATGACAAGTTGCAAAAGCTCCATCACGGGAGCCTCGGGCGGCAATTGCCCGTTGCGCAGAAAATCATGCCGTCTCCTCCCCAGCGGCGATGAACGTGGTTGACATGATTTAAACACTTGTGTTCAAATTCAGTCAACAATGATTTTTCAAGAACCTCACCCCCATGAACACCGCCACGCTCCGCATTCATCAGGCCGCCATGCGGCTCTTTGCCGACCAGGGCGGGACGAGCGTTTCCGTCAGCGACGTGGCACGCGAGGCCGGCCTGTCGCGCGGAACGATCTACAACAATCTCGACGAGCCGGCGGATCTTTTCTCTTCTGTCTGCGACACCGTGGCCGAGGAGTTCACGAGTTCGATCCTTCAAGCCACGAAGGACATGCAGGATCCTGCCGAGAAGATTTCGGCCGCTATCCGCCTTTGCGTCCGCAGGGTGCATGAGGAGCCGCACTGGGGCCGGTTCATCGCGCGCTACGCCATGCTCGAACCCCGCCTCGGCAGTTTTTGGGGCACCATGCCCGCGGAAGAATTGCGGCGCGGCCTTGCATCGGGACGCTTCCGCTTTCACCGCGACCAGATCGCCTCGATCACCGCCAGTGCCGGTGGCGCGACTTTTGGCGCCATGACACTGGTCCTGGAAGGACACCGGACCTGGCGGCAAGCCGGAAGCGACACCGCAGAGATAATACTCAGGGGCATCGGCCTTAGCCTGGCCGAGGCCCGGAACATCACCCAGAAAGAGTTGGAACCCCTGCCAAGGATGACCGTGTTCGACGCGGCCTGACGGCAGGATTTCCGGAAAGGAACGACATGGCTGAACCAGCCTTTATCTACGATGCAATCCGCACGCCGCGGTCCAGGGGCAAGGCCGACGGATCGCTGCATGAGGTCAAGCCGATCAACCTGGTGACGACGCTGCTTCAGGAAATGCAGCAGCGTCACGATCTGGATACGGGCCGGGTCGATGACGTCATGCTGGGCTGCGTAGCCCCGGTTATGGAACAGGGCGCGGTCCTTCCGAAGATCGCGCTTCAGAAAGCCGGATGGGACGAAAGCGTTCCCGGAGCACAGGTCAACCGCTTCTGCGCCTCCGGCCTCGACACGTTCAACACGGCGGCCGCCAAGGTGGCGTCGGGCTGGGAGGAACTCGTCTGCGCAGGTGGCTACGAATCCATGTCGCGTGTCCCCATGGGCGCCGATGGCGGACCTTTCGCCGAGGATCCCGAGACCGCGATCAAGACCGGTTTCGTTCCGCAGGGGATCGGCGCAGACCTTATCGCGACATTGGAAGGCTGGAGCCGCGACGATGTCGATGCTTTTGCGCTGGAAAGCCAGAAGCGCGCCGCCCATGCCCGCGACAGTGGCTGGTTCGACCGCTCGGTCGTCCCCGTCAAGGACGAAAATGGTATCACCATCCTACGGCGCGACGACTTCATCAAGCCGGACACCGACATGCAGAAGCTGGGCGCGTTGAAGGCGAGCTTCGAAATGCCCGGCGCGTTGGGCTTCGACGCCGTCGCCCTGTCAAAATACCCCCAGGTCGAGCGGATCAATCACGTCCACACGCCCGGCAACTCCTCCGGCATCGTGGACGGCGCGTCGCTTGTCATGGTGGGCAGCGAGAAAGCCGGCAGGGATATCGGCCTCGACCCACGCGGCCGCGTCCTGTCGATCGCCCTGACCGCGACCGAGCCGACCATCATGCTGACCGGCCCCGGACCGGCCTCGAAAAAGGCGCTGGCCAAGGCGGGGCTCACCATCGACGACATCGACCTGATCGAAATCAACGAAGCCTTTGCCTCTGTCGCCCTGCGCCTTCAGCGTGACCTGAACGTGCCCGGCGAAAAGCTGAACGTGGTCGGCGGTGCCATCGCCATGGGCCACCCTCTTGGCGCAACGGGTGGCTGTCTTGTCTCGACGATGCTGGACGAGCTGGAGCGCCGGACTCTCAAGCGCGCGCTGATCTGCATGTGCGTCGGCGGCGGCATGGGCATCGCGTCCATCATCGAGCGCGTGTGACGGACCGGGAGGAGGTTCCAATGGAAGATTTCATCTATGAGAAAGACGCCGACTGCATCGTCACCGTGACGATGGACATGCAGGGTCAGAACGCCAACACGATGAACGGGCGGTTCGAGCCGGGCATGCGCGCAGTCTGCGACAGGCTGGAGGCCGAAGAGAGGCTGACCGGCGTCATCTTTGCCTCGGTCAAGTCGACGTTCTTCGCCGGTGGCGACCTGAACAACATTCTCGCGACCGAAGTCGCGGACGAAGCCTTGTTCAATCTGATCGAAGCCAGCAAGTCGACATACCGCCGTCTGGAAAAGCTGCCCGTACCGGTCGTCGCCGCGATCAATGGGGCGGCGCTTGGCGGAGGGTATGAGCTTTGCCTGTCATGCAATCACCGCATCGTTCTGAACAGTCCGAAAGCCGTCGTGGGCCTGCCCGAAGTGACGCTCGGCCTGCTGCCCGGCGCAGGCGGCGTGGTGCGTCTGACGGCGCTGCTCGGTTTCGAAAGGGCCATGCCCTATCTGCTGGAAGGCAAACAGGCCCGGCCGGAGGAGGCGCTCGAAATCGGGATGGTCAATGAGATCGTAGAGACGCAGGACGACCTGATCCCCGCCGCCAGGGCCTGGATCAAAGCGAACCCAGGAGCTTCGGTTCAACCTTGGGACCGGAAAGGCTTCCGCTATCCGGGCGGCGATGCAAATCACCCCAAGATACGTCAAATGGTTCAGGTCTCCTCCGCGATGCTCTACAAGAAGACACGTGGAAGACTCCCGGCACCCGAGAGAATCCTCGACGTGGCCGTGAACTCCATGCGGATGGATTTCGATGCGGCGCTGCGGATGGAGACGCGGCGCTTTATCGGCCTGATGGCGTCGAAACAGGCCAAGGCGGCGATCAGCACCTTCTTCTTCGGCATGCAGGCAATCAAGTCCGGCAAGGTTCGTCCCGTGGGCGACCATTGGAAAGCCGGCTCCGCCGCGGTGCTTGGCGCGGGCATGATGGGGTCGGGTATCGCCTACGCCCATGCCAGCCGGGGCTTGCCGACGCGGCTCAAGGACACCGATACGGCCAATGCCGAGAAGGGCAGGCGATACTCGGAAACGCTCTGCGACAAGGCCATCAAGCGGGGCCGAATGGATGACTCCGCCAAAGCCGCCTTGCTGGACCAGATCGTCCCGGCGACCGACAACGCCGCCCCCGGCAGCCTCGACATCGTGATCGAGGCGGTGTTCGAGGATATCGACCTCAAGGAAAAGGTCATAGCCGACACCTGGCCGATGCTGTCCGAAGAGGGGATCTACGGCTCCAACACGTCGACCCTTCCGATTTCCATCCTCGCCGAGGCATGCCCTGATCCGACCCGTTTCATCGGGCTGCACTTCTTCAGCCCGGTCGAAAAGATGAAGGTGGTCGAGATCATCATGGGCGGCAAGACCTCGAAGGATACACTGCGAAAGGCCTACGATTACGTTCAGCAGATCGGCTACATGCCGATCGTGGTGAACGATTCGCGCGGATTCTTCACCTCCCGTGTATTCGGGACCTTCATGGACGAAGGCTGCCAGTTGCTGGTCGACGGCATGGTCCCGGCCGCCATCGAGCGCGCGTCGTGGCTGGCCGGCATGCCGGTCGGACCGCTTCAGGTCTTTGACGAAGTGTCTCTGATCCTCGGCCAGAAAGTCCGCAAGACGCATGCGGCGCTGGACGAACGGCTTGGTGTCGACAGCAAGTTCGGCCGCCACAACACCGCCACGGCCGAGGTCATCGACAAGATGATCGAGATGGGCCGCGGGGGACGCCAGTACGGTGGCGGCTTCTACGACTACGACAGCGACGGAAGGCGGACTCTCTGGCCCGATCTCGGACAGTTCGCGCGCGGCAATGCCGGGGCATCGCTCGACGACGCAGTCGACCGGATCCTCTACCGGCATGCCATCGAGACGCTGCGCTGTCTCGACGAAGGCGTTTTGAACACCGAGGTGGAAGCGAACCTCGGCGGCATCTTCGCCATCGGCTTCCCGGCCTGGACCGGTGGAGCGATCCAGTTCATCCGAGGCGAGGGCATCGACCATTTCGCCGCCCGCGCGAAACGGTTGGCTGAGCAGTATGGCGACCGTTTCGCCGTTCCGGATTCGATCTATGACCGGTTGCGCGACAGCGCGGCCAAGGCGGCATGAGCGGGCCGCTCGCCGGATTCAAGGTTGTCGAGATGCAGGGAATTGGACCTGACCCGCTGGAGGGCCAGTTCCTTGCCAATCTCGGCGCTGAGGTGACGGTGGTCATCCGCGCTTCTGTCCCGCCGACCCGGCGGATGTGAACAGCCTCGGCAAGGTAGATGTCCCGATCGAGGGGGTCCGCCCCGCCGACAAGGACCGTGGAACAGGACATCAACAATCTCGGCCTGACCGGCTTCCTGAACGCTTTCAGGCTCTCCGACGCAGCGCCCCCGCCGCTCCTGAACATCTGCGCAGACCACGGCGGCGGCACGGATTCTGAGTTGTGACTATCGCGATGCAGCTTCTGTCGCATGGAAATGAACCCGACGGACAGACATGGTTCTCTTTGGCCCTGTTCCATTGGACGTCACCCCGCTTTCCGGGAGAGCCTCAGACCAGGATCATCGACATTACCGCCTGTTCCAGTTCCTCAACGGTCATCGCTCCGTTGGTGTCGAACCAGTTGGCGCTCCAGACCAAGGCGCCGTGGATCAACTGACGCGACACCACAGGATCAACATTGGTCAGCCCTTCGCTCCGCGCTTTGGTCAGAACTTCCTGCCAGCGCCGGAAATAGGCGTTGCGGCGAGCAAGAAGCCGCGCCTGACCGTCGGGTGAAAGCGCGTTCCATTCATAGACCAGGACGGCCGTGGCATCCGCCTGCGGCCCATGTATGAATTCGAGTTGGTTGTGGATGAGCGCCCGCAATTCGTCATGCGTGGTCGGCGCGGAATCGAGCGCTGCGGCAAGCGTGGCGTCCATGTCCACGATGACTTCCTCCATCACCGCGAAAAGGATGTCATCCTTGCTTCTGAAATGGTGAAACAGGCTGCCCGACAGAATGCCGACCTCGTCGGCCAGCTCCCGCACCGTGCAGCGGTCGAAGCCGCGTCCGCGAAACAGTCTCGCCGCGGCGGTGAGGATCCGGCGCTTGGCCTTGCCGGGGCGCTTGCCGGTCTTCGCAGAACTATCCACGCTCACAGCCCCATCTGCTTGGCGATAATCTCGTTCATGATTTCGCGCGTGCCGCCACCGATCGACAGGATCCGCGCATCGCGATAGAGCCGTTCGACCAGGCTTTCGCGCATATATCCCATACCGCCGAAAATCTGCACCGCATCGTAGGTGATCTGATCGCAGACATCGGTGGCAAAGTTCTTGGCCATCGATATCTCCTTGAAGATCGTTTCGCCTGCTTCCATCCGCGCCCCGCAAGAATAGGTGAAGGCGCGGCTGGCCTCAAGACGCGTGGCCATGTCGGCGAGTTTGTGTCGGATCGCCTGATGTCCGGACAAGCGCGTTCCGAACGCCCTGCGGTCCCGCGCATATGTCTGTGCGGCATCCAGCGCCAGTTCAGCGGTGACATTGGCCATGACCGCCAGCGTCAACCGTTCGGACTGGAAGTTCGAGGTGATCATCGGAAAGCCGCGGCCTTCTTCGCCGATCAGGTTTTCGACCGGGACAAGGCAGTTCTCAAAGAACAGCTCGGCGGTGTCCGATGCCCACCAGCCCATCTTTTTCAACGGTTGACCGGTGGAAAACCCTTCCGTGTCGCGCGGCACGACGATCAGGCTGACGCCCTTGTGCCCTTCCTCGCCGGTCCTGACCGCGACGGTATAATAATCGGCACGGAATCCGCTCGTGACAAAGGTCTTTGAGCCGTTGACCTGATAGTAGTCCCGGTTGCCGATGGTCTTGCGCTCAGCCCGTGTCTTGAGGCCGGCCACGTCCGAACCGCCGCCCGGTTCGGTGATCGCGAGCGCATAGATCTTCTCGCCCGCCAGCACTTGCGGCAGGATCTTCCGCTTCAAGGCGTCGGAGCCGAACCTGACCAGCGGCGGCATGCCGATATCGAGCGATCCCAGGCTGGCCACAAGCCCGCCCGAGCCCGCGCGCATCAGCTCTTCGACCCAAACAACCTTCTGGAACACGTCGCCGCCGGTTCCGCCCAGTTCCTCGGGATAACCGATACCCAGCAGCCCGGCGTCACCGGCTTTCTTGTAGATCTCGCGCGGGAAGCCGCCGGCTTCCTCCCATTCGTCGATATGGGGCCTGATCTCCCGCTCGACGAAGGTGCGGGCGGTGTCGCGGATCATTTCGTGGGTGTCGTCAAAATAGCTCAGCGTCATTTGCGTCTCTCTTTCGGTATTACCCAACGTCATACATCAGAACATAAACCAAGCACTTGCTTGGTAATTTGATCTGTTGCTACCCTTCATGCAACCGATTCCGATCCGTGCGACGCGACGTCGCCAAACCGCAGGGGAAGCACGAGATGTCCGACAAGGTTGTGGTTACATGCGCGGTTACCGGCGTTCTGACGGACCCGCGCCAGCATCCGGTTCCGGTCACGCCCGAAGAGATGGCCGCTGCCTCGCGTGAGGCTTATGATGCCGGCGCCTCGGTCATCCACATGCATTTCCGCCAACAGGAACCCGGCAAGGGACATCTGATGTGCTGGGAACCGGTCATTGCGGCCGAAATCGCGGATGCGGTGCGCGATGCCTGTCCCGGCGTGATCCTCAATTTCACCACCGGCACGATTTCCCGCGACCAGCGGGGACCAATCGACTGTATCCGTGCGGCCAGGCCCGAGATTGCCGCCTGCAACGCCGGCAGCCTGAACTATCTCAAGGTCAAATCGGATGGCACATGGGCCTGGCCGCCGATGCTGTTCGAAAACCCGGTCGAGAAGATCGAGGAGCTTCTGGCGGTAATGGCCGAAACCGGCACACGGCCGGAATTCGAGTGCTTCGATACCGGCATCGTGCGTTCGGTCGAGATGTACAAGCAGGTCGGCATGATCGACCGGGCCGACGTGAACCTCGTGATGGGAGTCGCCTCTGGAATGGCCTGCGATGCCGACCTGCTGCCGATATTGAAGACGTACATGTCTCCCGACACGCGCTGGCAGGCCACTTTGATCGGGCGGCAGGAAATCTGGCCGGTTCACCGCAAGGTGGCCGAACTGGGCGGCAATCTGCGTACCGGGGTCGAGGACACGTTCTATCTGCCTGACGGTAGCCGGACCTCTGGAAATGGCCAGCTGATCGAGACGATTGTCAAGATCGCCGAAGATGCAGGGCGCACCGTTGCCTCGCCCGAAGAAGCGCGCGAACTGTTCCTGTAAGGAGGGCCGACCATGCCGGCAATCGAAAGCCGTATCGACGTGCGATCGCCCGAATTCGGGGCGAATGCCGAGGCCATGCAAGCGCATATTGACGCGTTCCGTGCCATCGAGACCAAGGTGATCGAGGCGGCCGAGGCCGCGCGGGCGCGATACGAGAAACGCGGCAACATCATGCCGCAGGACCGGCTGAACCTGCTCCTGGATCAGGGATCGCCCTTTCTCGAGCTGAGTTCGCTCGCGGGTTACATGATGTTCGACGACCGGGATGGCACCGGGGCAGGGGCCGGGTGCATCGCCGGTATCGGCACCGTGTCGGGCGTGCGCGTCCTGATCGTGGTGGACAATTTCGCGGTCAAGGGCGGCACGATTTCCCCCATCGGGCTGAAGAAGAAACTGCGCCTGCAGGACATCGCGCTGGAAAACAAGCTGCCCTTGGTGACGCTGGCGCAATCCGGCGGGGCAAATCTCGCCTATGCGGCAGAGTTGTTCGTGACCGGCGGGCGGGCCTTTGCCAATCAGGCGCGGATGTCGGCGGCGGGCGTTCCGCAGATCACCGTCGTGCATGGCTCGGCCACCGCGGGCGGGGCATATCAGCCCGGCCTTTCCGATTATATCGTGATGGTGAAACGCCAGGCGACGACCTATCTTGCCGGTCCGCCGCTCTTGAAGGCCGCCACCGGCGAGATCGCCACCGACGAGGAACTTGGCGGTGCCGAAATGCACACCCGGGTTTCGGGCGTGGGCGATTATCTGGCGCAGAACGATGCCGACGGTATCCGGATTGCCCGCGAGATCATGGCGCAACTGCCCTGGAATGACATTCGGCCCGCAGGACGGGACTTTGCCGAACCGCTTTTCTCGCCCGAGGAGTTGATCGGCGTCGTCCCGGCCGATCCCAAGATGCCCTATGACTGTCGCGAGATCATCGCGCGCATCGCCGACGGATCCGAGTTCCTCGACTTCAAGCCGGAATACGACACCCAGACCGTTTGCGGCCATATCCAGATCGAAGGCCACCCTGTTGGCGTGATCGGCAACAACGGCCCGATCACCGCCGCGGGCGCCGCCAAGGGCGGGCAGTTCATCCAGCTTTGCGAACAGGCCGGTATCCCGATCCTGTTCCTGCACAACATCACCGGCTTTCTGGTCGGCACCGATCCGGAACAGAACGGCATCATCAAGCACGGATCGAAGATGATCCAGGCGGTGGCGAACGCCAAGGTGCCGAAGATCTCGATCAACGTGGGCGGCTCCTATGGCGCGGGGAACTATGCCATGTGCGGCCGCGGCTTCGATCCGCGGTTCCTGTTCTCCTGGCCGCAGAGCCGCACCGCGGTGATGGGCGGCGCGCAGGCGGGCATGGTGCTGCGGATCGTCACCGGGGCCAAGATGGCCAAGGCCGGCACGATCGACGAGGACAAGCTCGCGACGCTGGAAAGGAAGACCCAGGAACAGATGGACAGCCAGACCACGGCGATCGCCTCGACCGCGCGAGTGGAAGATGACGGGCTCATCGACCCCCGCGACACCCGCCGGGTGCTGGCTTATGTGCTCGATATCTGCCGCGAGGCCGACAGGCGTGACCTGCGCAGCAACACTTTCGGCATTGCCCGGTTCTGAGGAAGATCACCCATGCAGGAAACACCGGAACACAAGGATTTGCGCGAAACCGTCCGCCGTTTCGTGGAGAACGAGATCAATCCCTATGCCGATCAATGGGACGAAGCCGGCGCCTTTCCCGCGCATGAACTGTTCAAGAAGCTTGGCGGTCTGGGACTCCTGGGCATTTCCAAGCCCGTGGCCTTCGGCGGGCTGGGGCTCGACTACAGCTATGAAGTGATCTTTGCCGAAGAAATCGGCGCTGCCCATGCCGCGGGTGTGCCGCTGGGAATCGGCGTGCAGTCGAACATGGCGACGCCAGCACTGGCCCGGTATGGCAGCGACGCGCTGCGCGAGGCGTTTCTGGTTCCCGCGATCGCCGGTGAAAAGGTCGCTTCCATTGCCGTTTCCGAACCGCATGCGGGGTCCGACGTGGCTGCCATCCGCACGACGGCGCGCGAAGACGGTGGCGACTATGTGATCAGCGGTCAAAAGATGTGGATTACCAACGCGACCCAGGCCGATTTCTTCTGCGTGCTGGCGAATACCGGCGGCGATGACCGGCATGGCAACAAGTCGCTCTTCATCGTGCCGTCGGAGCTGCCGGGCGTGTCGGCAGGGACGCGGCTGAAAAAGATCGGCATGCGGGCCAGCGACACCGCCCCGGTCTTCTTCGAAGACGTCCGGGTGCCGAAATCCTATCGCATCGGTGAAGAGGGGCGGGGTTTTACCTATCAGATGCAGCAGTTCCAGGAAGAACGCCTGTTCGGCGCTGCGATGGCGGTGAAGGCACTGGAACTCTGCGTCAGTTCGACCATTGACTATACCCGCGACCGCAAGGCCTTTGGTCAGTCGATCCTCGACAATCAGATCGTGCATTTCGCACTGGCCGAAATGCAAACCGAGATCGAGGCGCTGCGCGCGTTGTTGTACCGGGCCACAGCGGCCTTCGTGGCGGGGGAGGACGTGACGCTGCTGGCCTCGATGGCCAAGCTCAAGGCCGGGCGGCTGACCCGCACCATTCCCGATCAGTGTCTCCAGTTCTGGGGCGGCATGGGTTTTGTCGAGGAGACCCTCATCAACCGGCTTTACCGCGACATGCGGCTGGTTCCCATCGGGGGCGGCGCCGACGAGGTGATGCAGGGCATTATCTGCAAGCTGATGGGCATCGCGCCCGCAAGAGGATGTGCGTAGTCAAGAAGACCGGGAAGGCACGCGGGCCTTTGTTCGAAAGCGCGCTGCCGACCGGGCGCAGAAAATAGGGGTTTGGAAGCCAAGATGCCGGAGATGAGCAAGATCCTGATCGCCAACCGCGGCGAAATTGCCGTCCGGGTCATCCGGACGGCCCGCGACATGGGCTACCGCACCGTGGCGGTCTATTCCGAGGCCGACGCAGATGCGCTGCATGTGCATGAAGCGGACGAAGCCGTGCCGATCGGACCGGCACCGGTGGGCGAAAGCTACCTCGCCGCCGACAAGCTGATCGAAGCCTGCCGCCTGTCAGGCGCCGATGCGGTGCATCCGGGTTATGGCTTCCTGTCGGAGAACGCCGATTTCGCCCGCGCCTGCGCCGATGCCGGCGTCACCTTCATCGGCCCTCCCGCCGAGGCGATTGAGCTGATGGGATCGAAACGACTGTCCAAGCTCGCCATGATAAAGGCCGATGTGCCCTGCATTCCCGGCTATCAGGACAGCGACCAGTCGGACGAAAGGCTGGCCGCCGAGGGGGCGCGCATCGGCTATCCTCTGATGGCCAAGGCATCCGCCGGCGGCGGCGGGCGCGGAATGCGTCTGGTCCGGAAATCCGAAGACCTGATGGACAGCATCCGCACCGCGCGTTCCGAAGCGCAATCGGCCTTCGGTTCGGGTGAACTGATCCTCGAACGCGCAGTGCTGAACCCGCGCCATATCGAAATCCAGGTCTTTGCAGATGCGCATGGGAATGTCGTCCATCTCGGAGAACGCGACTGTTCCATCCAGCGTCGGCATCAAAAGGTGGTCGAAGAAGCGCCTTCGCCCTTCGTTTCCCCCGGGATGCGTGAAGCCATGGGGAAAGCGGCCGTAAACGCGGCGCGCGCCTGCAACTATCTCGGGGCGGGGACGGTCGAATTCCTCGCCGATGCGGATGGCAGTTTCTATTTCCTCGAAATGAATACGCGCCTTCAGGTCGAACACCCGGTCACCGAACTCATCACCGGGCAGGACCTTGTGGAATGGCAGCTTCGGGTGGCCGCGGGCGAACCGCTGCCCCTCCGGCAGGAAGACATAAGCCTGAACGGTTGGGCGATGGAAGTCCGGCTTTATGCCGAAGACCCCCGAAACGGCTTCATGCCGCAGACCGGTCCCGTGCTTGTCTGGGATCTGCCGAAAGGCCCCGGACTCCGCATCGACCATGGCCTGCGCAAAGGTCACGCCGTCAGCCCGAACTACGACCCGATGCTGTCCAAGATCATCGCCCATGGCACCACCCGCGAGGAAGCCCGGCGAAAGCTCGTTCGCGCGGTCGAGGATACCGTGTTGCTGGGAGTGAACAACAACAAGGCGTTCCTTGCGAAAACGCTTCGACACGAGGTCTTTGCACGGGGCGAGGCTACAACCGCCTTCCTGGCCGACCATTTCGAGGGCGACGCGACCGTTACCGCCGCCGCGCCCGACCTGCGGGTGCTGACCTTGGCGGCAACGCTGATACATGCGCGTTCAGGCCGGCAAAGCGCCCACGCCCCCGAGCTTCTCAGCTGGCGCAATACCGCCTCGACCCCATGGCACTACAGACTCGAGGCCGAGGGCAAAACCTATGACCTGTCACTGATCGTCGATCCGCACCGGACCCATATGCGATGCACCGCGCAAGCCGGCGACAACGAGACCATAATCGATCTGATCAGCATCGACGCCACCCATTGCGTTTACCTGGCGGATGGCGTGCGGCGGCGGCTTCGCTTTGCCGTCGATGGAAATACCGTTTATCTCGACGGCCCCTTCGGCAACATCGCATTCCGCAATCTCACCCACCAGCCGACCGCGGGCGCCGACGCGGGCGGCAGCGGCCGGGTTGTCGCCTCGATGGACGGGGCTATTCTGGCGGTCAGCGTGGCCATAGGCGACCGGGTGGCCAAGGGTCAGACCGTGGCCGTCCTCGAAGCGATGAAAATGGAGCACCAGCTTCAGGCCGACACCGCCGGCACTGTCACGGAAGTCTTTGTCAGCGCTGGCGCGCAGGTCAAGATCCGGCAGATGCTGATCACCATTTCACCCGATGATGCAGAGGAAGGCAGATAAGATGCGAAACCTGAAGGACAAGACGATCTTCATAACCGGCGCCAGCCGCGGCATCGGCCGCGAGATCGCGCTGAGGGCCGCCAAGGATGGCGCCAACGTGGTGATTGCCGCGAAATCCGACACCCCGCATCCAAAGCTGCCCGGAACGATCCATTCTGTCGCGGATGAGGTCGAGGCGTCCGGCGGGCGGGCGCTGGCCATCAAGCTCGACGTGCGGGACGAAGCCAATATCCAGGCCGCCTTTGCCCAGGCCGTCGATACCTTTGGAGGCATCGACGCATTGGTCAACAACGCCTCGGCCATCGCCCTGACACCGGCGCAAAAGACCGATACGAAACGCTATGACCTGATCCATTCGATCAACGTGCGCGGCACGCTTCTGTGCTCGAAAGCCGCGATCCCGCATCTGAAGGCATCCGAGAATGGTCACATCCTCACCCTGTCGCCGCCGATCAACCTGGCCAGACACTGGTTGGGGCTGCACATTCCCTATACGGTGACCAAATATTCGATGAGCCTTCTGGCCCTGGGTCTGGCCGAGGAACTGCGCGCCGACGGCATCGCGTCCAATGCGCTCTGGCCGCAGACCACGATTGCAACCGCAGCCGTCGAATTCGCCATCGACCCCGAATTGCTGCGCGCGTCGCGCACGCCTCGGATCATGGCCGATGCGGCCTACGAGATCCTGACCAGCAACGCCCGCGATGTCACCGGCAACACTTTCATCGACGAGCCGTTGTTGCGGGCGCGGGGTGTGAAGAACTTCGATCTCTACAAGAACGATCCCGGCTGCGACCGACTGCAGATCGATTTATTTGTTGATGAATAGGACGTCTCCGATGACGCTGAAACTCTGGCACTGCAAGGACGCGCGATCCTTCCGACCGCTCTGGGCACTTGAAGAGATGGGGCTCGACTACGCGCTCGAAATTCTGGCTTTCCCGCCGCGTGCTCTCCGCAAGGACTATTTCGACGTCAATCCGCTCGGCACCGTGCCTTTCCTGCGCGATGGCGAAACGGGCATGACGGAAAGCGCGGCGATCTGCCAGTACCTAGCCGATCGCTATGCGCCCGAATTCGGGGTGGACAAGGATCATCCCGAATACGGCGCCTATCTCAACTGGCTGCATCAGAGCGATGCAACCTTTACTTTCCCGCAGGCGCTGATGTTGCGCTATGGCGTGTTCGCCCCCGAGGACAAGAAGCTGCCTCGGGTGGTTGAAGATTACCGCGCCTGGTACCTGGGCCGGCTCAGGTGGCTGGACGCGCATCTGGAACGCCATGAATGGCTGGTCGCGGACCGCTTTACCGTCGCCGATATCGCGGTGGGTTACGCGGTTTATCTTGGCGGTTTCACCGGGGCCGCCGAGGATTACACCCCGCAGACCCGCGCCTATCTGGATCGGTTGCTGGCGCGGGACGGATTCAAGCGCGCCCTGATGCGGCAGAAGGATGCGCCAGGGTTCTAGAGTCAGCCTCGATCAAGTTGAAGCCTATCCGGGTGACGGAGGTATTTGGCGCATTCATCCGGTTTGATTGCTGCCAGCGCCGCTCCGATGGCTTTGCACAGGGTGTCAAGACATCCGGCGGCAGCGCTTGGACGATTCGCTTGATCTTCGCGAAGACCATTTCGATGGGGGTGAGGGGCGAAAGGGAAACCATCCGGGGGATGGTTTCAGCCCCGCACGGGCGGAGCCCCGGCTCATCCTGGTGTCGAACCCGCTTTCATCGATGAATACCAGCTTTGACGCATCAAGCTCCGTGACATCCGTCAGCCATGCGGAGCGGGTTTCGGCAACATCGTCGCGCGCCTGTTCCGCAGCGAGCAATGTCATTTTGCGACTCCCGCCGTGCCGGTCCAGCAGACGCGCCACGCCGCTGGTGGACATTTCGACGTTCAAGTCAGCCAGGCGTTCCACGATCTCGCGCAAAACAGATCCGGTTGCCCCGCGATCCAGTCCAAAATCGTTCGAGACTGCGCTTCCCGCGCATCCGAGGGTCTGTCGCCACCCATCGCCAAGGTTTCCACTCGCCCCTCACGCTACCGGATTGCCGCACATCGACGCTGCCTCCGTCCGGCAATGCAAGGGAATCACGAATTCGCGCCGATTCAACCTGGTCGGCCGAGACCCTAATTTCCGAAGGTGACCGAGTCGAAAGCCTTTTCCATCTTGCGTTCGAACTCATCGCTGTCGATCCACTCCGCCAGTTTTTCCATCGTAAGGACGAAGGCGGCGATTTCGTCTGGCCCGAGTTTCCGGAAAACAAGATCCAGCCCGATCTGTGTCAGATGGTCCGCGCGTGCCCTCGCGGCTTTTCCGGTCTCGGTGATATAGAGGCCAAACCGGCGGGCATCGGTCTTGAAGTTTCGCCGCTCGACAAGACCGCCTTTCACGAGATTCTGGATCAGCCGCGACGTGAGGCTTCGCTCCAGGGCGGTCCGGTCGGTGATCTCGGCGAACGTGATGCCGGGAGAGTCTCCGATCAGGCGCAGCACCCGGATTGTCCGGATATCGAAGCCCACGAGTTCCAGGAATCGTTCCTGGACCGAATCATTCATCACGCTGGCCAGCATGTTCAACTGATAGACCGGGTTTCCCCGGCTGAAATCCCTGGACCAGTTTCGGATCATTTTCCCGTCATTCCGAGCAATTTCAGACACATCCTTCGGATCGGCGTTTGCTTTCGCATCTAACGCTACATGATCTCTATGCACAATAGTTGTTTTATGATACTATTTTAAACTGAAACAGGACTGATGCATGAGGAGGACAGTATGAGCATCCTGACGGACATTGCGGCGCAACAGCACGAATTCATTGGCTGGCGCCATGCGCTGCACGAGAACCCGGGGATCGGATTCAAGGAGGATTTCGCCGCAGAGCTGGTAGAGCGAAAGCTGAAGGAATTCGGGTTTGACGAGGTTCATACCGGCATCGGCGGCACCGGGGTGGTGGGCGTGCTCCTGGGCAACCGCCCATCGAACCGGACCATCGGCCTGCGCGCGGACATGGATGCGCTGCCGATCACGGAGGAAACCGGCAAGCCCTATGCCTCGAAGGTGCCGGGCGTGATGCACGCCTGCGGCCACGATGGCCATACCGCGACCCTGCTGGCCACGGCCTGGCAACTCGCGCGCAGCCGCGATTTCTCCGGCAAGGTCGTTTTCATCTTCCAGCCCGCGGAAGAGGGTCTGGGCGGCGCGCTCGCGATGCTGAAAGACGGATTGCTGGAGCGGTTCCCCTGCGACCGGATCTATGCCTATCACAACGCGCCGAGCTATGAAAAAGGCCATATCTTCACCCGAACCGGCCGGATGATGGCAGGAAGCACGTTCTTCACCATCCGCATCCAGGGGCGCGGCGGTCACGCAGCCCTGCCGCAGACCACGATCGATGCCGCGCAGATCTCTTCGAACATCGTGGTGACAGCGCAAAGCATCGTGGCGCGGAATCTGGATCCGATCGAATCCGGGATCGTGTCCTTCACCGACGTCTATGCCGGGACCAACAGCCACAACGTGATTCCCGACAAGGCGTCGCTGAAGGGCTGCCTGCGCTTTTTCAGCAAGGATGTCGGCACCCTGATGTTGCGGAGACTGGAAGAGGTCGCAAAGGGCGTCGCGGCGACCTATGGCGGCACCGCGGAAATCGAGTTCGAGGATATCTTCGTGCCGCTGATCAACGACGAGGACGCGACAGCCGTCGCCTTGTCGGCCGCAGCCGAAACCGTCGGTGCCGATCGGGTCCATGACGATGTGGCCCCGCTCACCGGCAGCGAGGACTTCGCTTACATGATCGAAGACGTTCCCGGCAACTACGTCATGGTCGGCGCCGGCCCAGGCGCGATGCCGCACAACCCCGGCTACGATTTCAACGACGAGATCCTGCCCGTTGCGGCCAGCTACTTCTGCGAGCTGGTCCGGATCGAACTGCCCTGACCGACATCGGCGCAGGCCCATCTCCAGAAATCGAGGAATACCATGGACCAAGTTCTTCAGATCGCCAACGGCCCTGCATTGTGGCTTCTGGCAATCCTTATCGTCGGCGTTGTCGTCGTGCAGGCCATGCTCTATCTGCGCATGACACTCGCATTCTCCAACCGTTTCGAAATCCTGTCGCAAGAAGAGCGGCAGGTCGTCTACAAGACCGCCGCAATCAATTCGATCGGGCCGGCGGTGGCAATCTTCTTCGTCGCGGTTTCTCTGATCGCGATGGTCGGCGGCCCCGTCACCCTGATGCGGGTGGGCGTCATCGGCTCGGCGATCTTCGAGTTTGTCGCCGCCGATCAGGGGGCGAAGGCCGTCGGCGCGGAGCTTGGCACCGACAGCTACACCCTGAAGGCTTTCACCGCATCGGTTTGGGTCATGACGCTGGGCGGCATGGGCTGGCTGCTCACCACCTTTTTCATGACCAGAAGCCTGGATCGCGCTCAGGACAAGCTCAGTGTCAGCAATCCGGACCTGATCCGCGCCGCCGGCACCGCGACACCGATCGCGATCTTCCTCGTTCTGGCCGCCAATGCCGCCGTGGACAAGCAGTGGTTCAGCAGTCTCGCCATCGCTGCTGACGATCTGTCCGCCATCCTGGTCAGCGCCCTTTGCATGATCGTCCTGCATTACGCTGGCAAGCACCGGACATGGCTGCGTGAGTGGAGTGTCGGGCTGAGCCTCGTCGCGGGCATCGCCGCCGGATTCCTCGTCGGCCAGACGCTGGCCTGAACGAGACCCCAACAGGAGACCTTTCCAAATGACCGACCAGACTCTCGAGGGGTTCTACAGGACCCGTTTCATCCCCCGCGCCCACCGTATCGGCCGCACGACGCTGCTTGTCGCCATGCTCCTCTGCGTGTGTCCGGCTCTTTATCTCTCCTTCGGCCTTGGCGCCTTTCCAGGCGTTGGTCCGATCCTGACCGGATTTCTCGCGATCCTCGCATTCGTCGGCATCATGTGGGTCGTTGAACCAATCTCCTATTTCCCTGTCCTGGGCGTCTGCGGCACCTACATGAGCTTCCTGTCAGGCAATATCGGCAACATGCGTATGCCCGTAGTGATTTCCTGCCAGAATGCCATCGAGGCGGAGGCCGGCAGCCGGAAGGCAGAGGTTGCCGCGGTGATCGGCATCGCTATCTCGGTCCTCGTGAACCTGATCTTCCTGATCGCCCTGGTGCTGATCGGCGGCGCCCTGATCGAAGTCTTCCCCGCACCCGTCGCCGTGGCGATTAAGGAATATACCCTGCCGGGACTCTATGGCGCGGTGCTGGTGATGTTCGCGAGCAGTGCCTCGCGGCGCAACGCGCTGACCGGGGTTCTCGTCGGTCTCGCCGTATTCCTGTCGCCCATCCCGGAAATCTTCGGTTCGGCTGCCGCCGGCATCCTCGCGATCGTCACCGCCGTGGTTCTGAACATGGGACGGCGGCGTGCAACTGCCGAGACCCAGTCCGCCTGAAGCGCTGCCGACATTCTGGCCGGCCCCATCATGCCTCCGGCCAGATGATGGAAACCGCGGATATTATCGGCAAGACATCGAGAACTTTTCACAGGTCGGACGGGAGAAGATCAGTGATGCGATCCTTCCCCGTCCGACCCGAGTGCTGCGCGCAGCCCCTAAGCGGCCGACGGTTTCTCAAGCCATGCATAGAAGGCACCGAAATGGACCTACAGCACCCGGCACGAGGCCCGGCCACGGAACTCGCTGCGAAGTGCCCGATTGAAAGCATGCTTCATCGGGACTGGCGCGCGACGCAGGCAGCCGCCTTTCTCAGGATGTCGCGATTGAACGCGTCGCCGCTACTGCTTGTCTCCCTGTTGGCTTCCCTGCCTCGGACCTTGGGGCAAAGCGTCTCCGAATCCGGGAGCACCTCATAGGAGTCATCTGGGTTGCGGATCGGTTGGCGGTTCGTTTTCCTCCACCTCGGGTTCGGAGCCGTCTTCCGGCGCGGCTGTCGCGTCGATCACGTCTGAATCGACATCCTCCTCGGCAATCGGCTTTCCGACGATCAGGGGCAGCATGTGGACCCCCGTGGCACTGCCGATTTCCGGTGTCTGCGGCGTTTTCCAGGCCAGTGTATCGAAGCTGTCGCAATTCTCGCAAACCGGAACCCAGACCGAATGAATATGGTTGCAGGATTCACAGACCCATTGCGGCCCGCGCGGCGCGTTCAGCGCCTTTGCCAGCCAGCCTTGAACCACCGCGTCGGACGCGCCTTCGCCGCGTTCGATCGCGGCCATCAGGGTCAGCGCCCTTGCGTCCGGAGCCGACTGCGCGAGGTCGCCCAAGGCGCGGCGGGCTTCGGGGAAGTCTTCGGCGACGATGTTCAGTTCGGCAAGAACCAGACGGGTTTCCAGATGATCGGGTTTGATCTTGGTAAGCGCCGAAAACCGCTTGATCCTTTGTTCCGGGCTTTCGTTCGGTTCGATCTCGGCAAAAGCCGCGGCAAGATCCGGGTGGGGCTGCGCTTCCCACGCCTTTTTCAAGACCCGAACGGCGTTTCGGGGCTTGCCCTTGGCGATATAGGACCGCGCCGCCATGACCGCCGCAGGCACCAGGTCCGGAGACAGACGATTGGCTTCGATGGCCTGTTCGCGGCTTTCGATCGTCGCGCCTTCCGCCACCACATCCTGCGCTTCGGACAGGGCCAGAACCGCTTCGCGGCGGGTGTAGACGTCGCGCGGAAGCGCGCCTGACTTCAGTTTTGCGTTCAGCGTATTGCGCGCCCCGGCCCAATCGCGCGCCTGGGCCTGCAGCTTCAAGAGGACATCCTGGGTTTCTTCGTGCTTCGGCTTCAACTCGAACGCCTTTTCGGCCAGCTTGCGCGCGGTATCCGTATCGCCCTCGGCCAGTTTCTGCTTCATGATTCCGCGCACGCCGACAAAGCGCGTTGCTTCGCTCTGGATCAGCTGCTTGTAGGTTTCGGCCGCCTTTCGGGTGTCACCGGTCATTTCCGCCGCCTGCGCTGTCAGCAGGTTCGTCAGTTCAGGGTTCCGGAGGTATTTCTGCGCCTTGGTCGCTTTGGTCATGGCCAGCTTGCCTTCGCCCGAGGCCAGCGCCATCATTCCGTCGGACAGCGCCTGATATCCCTTCTGTTCCCGGTTGCGGTCGAAGTATCGCGAAAGCGCCGTTTCGTCCCCGTTGAGAAACTTCAGCGTCGCGACCAGCAACGACAGCAGCTTCAGACCCAGCCAGACCAGAAGCACGAAGACAAGGCCGGCAATGACCGACTGCAGCGGACCCAATGTATATTCGGTGCCCGCGACGGTAATCTGTACGCCGCCTTCGGATTCCATCAGATACCCGGCACCAAGGGCCAGCAACGCGATGATCGCGACGAAGACGAGGATCTTGATCAATGACCAGAGCATGGCAGGTCCTTCAGTTGGTGTTCAGGGATGCCGCCAGCGCATCCGCCGCGGCCAGAGCAGCGGTCCGTCGTTGCGCGAGGACAACCCAATCTGCCATCTCGTTTCGGGCAGCGTCGGGGAGCGAGGCGATTTCCGACAGCGCGTCGGGCAGGCGGCCGTCGTTCACGGCGGCTTCGGCACGGGACAGGATTGCGTCCGGATCGTCGCCATCGCGCGGTTCGACCGAACGGGCGCCAAGCTGGCGTTGAAGGAATGAACTGAAACCGCCATCGGCGGCATCGCCTTCGGATCGCGCCGCCGCCAGGGCCGCCCGCGCCGCGTCGGGAAAGGCCGACGCGAGCGCCGCGAGCGTCGCCACCCCGTCCTGCGCCGGATCCGCCAGGGCCGCGGGAATTTCCATCCCGGCCTCCGCCAGGGTCGCGACATCTCCGGCGTAGGACCCGCCGGACTCCAGCGTCGCCCGCAGCCTCGCCATGGTGGCGCGATTGGCGGTGACCTGCGCGGTGGCGGCGGCTTCCTGTTCAAGCGCCTGCGCATCCGCCTTGACGGCCCGCGCCTCGGCGATCAGCCCCTCGACCTCGGTCCGCTGTTGCGCCATGGCCGCCTGAAGGTTTGCCAATTCGCGTTCATAGGCCCGGATCGCGGCTTCGGATACCCCTTCGTCGATGGGCCGTTTTTCCAGATCCGTCAGCCGGTTATCCAGGGCCGTCAGATTGCCGCCAAGCGTTTCGACATCGCCGCGCAGAGCCGCGATCCCGTCGTCCAGCGGCCCAAGCCGGGCCGCGATTTCGGATATCTGCGTTTCCAGCGGTGCGAGTGTCGGGATCTCGATTGCCGAAACCTGGCTTTCCAGGGCGGCAATGGCGCCTGACTGATCCGTGACCTTGCCGTCCAGAGCGGAAATTTCACCGGACAGATCCGGGGTTTTCCATGCTTCGGGCAGGATCGGATCCAGAACGTCGGACCGGGCAGCCAGAAAACCAAGCGCGGCCGCGACAATTCCGCCGGCAAGCGCAGCGCCAAAACCGCCGCGCTTTTCAACTAACCGTTCGACGACGCGCTCAGGCTCAGGCTCAGGCTCAGGCTCAGGCTCAGGCTCAGGCTCAGGCTCAGGCTCAGGCTCAGGCTCAGGCTCAGGCTCAGGCTCAGGCTCAGGCTCAGGCTCAGGCTCAGGCTCAGGAACGGAATCGACCAGGGGTGTATCGGCGTCAATCTCCGCCGGTACGTCCCCTGAGTCAGGGCCGGCATCCTGCGGTTCCTCTGCGTCGGTCGGGTTCACGCGCGCCGAATCTTCCAGCTTGAACGGCTGGCTTTCACCCGCGGGAGCAATCGGATCGGAACTGCTGTCATCGGCGTCGACGCCATTGTCCTGTTCGAGTTTCTTTTTGTCAGCCAACTTGGGATACCCCTTTGATTCTCAACTCGATCGACGCCCGGATGAAGGCGATGTTACTGCGCGCCCCCGCCACTCTCAACCCGGCAGAGTCGGTTCACGAGGCTTTCGATGGCCAAAACCATGCTGTCCGCAGTCGGCTCTTCGGACACGACGACGGCGTGATCGGTCAGCTCCGACAGCGGTTCCGCCACTGCCGGACTGAGAGCGACCAGGTGGCTCGCGGCGCCGGCCGGACATTGATCCGCAAATTGCCGCGCCGTCCGGGGCGAAAAGATCGGCACGACCACGGACCGGTCGGATGCGAGAAGGGCTTGCTCCGCCGCGCCGAAAAACCGCAGGGGCTGATCGTAGATCGCCTGCCTGCGGGTCGGGCGTCCTCCGGCGGACAGCGTTTCCGCAATATCGCCGCGGGTATTCACCCCGGAAAGATGCAGCATCGGACCCGGCTCGTCGGATTTCAGCAGCGCTCGTGCGAGTTCCTGCGCCGTTTCGCCCATGCAAAGGGCGGTCCAGCCCTTTCGCCGTGCGCTTTCGGTCGTGGACAAGCCCACACAATAGGCGGGCAGGTCGCGACGTCGGGTTCCGCCAGAGGCGGCGGCGACGCCATGGGCCGAAGTGAAGATCACGGCGCGGGCGTCGCCAAATTCGATCTCGCCGCCGGTCGGCACGATTTCGATCAGCGGCGCATAGACCGGTTCCACGCGGCGTTTCAGATCGTCCGGCAATCGGGCGACGAACCGTTCGGACGCCTCGCGGGGTCGGGTCATCAGCAAGATCGGGGTCAGCAAGGTCCTGTCCATCGCACCGGGATTGTTTGCAAAAGCATAGGATGATACGCCCCGCCGGAACAGGGTGCAACAATCCGGACCGATGACGCAGACTCTCACAATCCTTGGACTGGAAAGCAGCTGCGACGATACGGCGGCGGCAATCGTGCGCCAGACAGGTTCGGAGCGATCGGAAATCCTGTCCTCCGTCGTTTTCGGGCAAACGGAACTGCATGATCGCTATGGCGGCATCGTTCCGGAACTGGCCGCCCGCGCCCACGCCGAGAAACTGGATATCTGCGTGCAGGATGCGTTGCGGGCGGCGGGGCTGTCGCTGGGCGATCTGGACGCGGTCGCCGTGACCGCCGGCCCCGGATTGATCGGCGGGGTCCTGTCCGGGGTCATGTGCGCCAAGGGCATCTGCGCCGCGACGCGATTGCCGTTGATCGGCATCAATCATCTCGCGGGCCACGCTCTCACCCCGAGGCTCACGGATTCCGTGGCGTATCCCTACCTGATGCTTCTGGTATCGGGCGGTCACTGCCAGTATCTGATCGCGCGCGGATTGGATGATTTCACCCGCCTCGGCGGCACCATCGATGACGCCCCCGGCGAAGCCTTCGACAAGACCGCGCGGCTGCTGGGCCTGCCGCAACCCGGCGGGCCTTCGGTCGAAGCGGAAGCGCGAAACGGCGACCCGGACCGGTTCAGCTTTCCAAGGCCGCTTGTGCACCGCCCCGACTGCAACCTGTCCTTCTCGGGTCTGAAAACCGCGCTGCTGCGGCTGCGCGATCAGATCGTGGCCGAAAAGGGCGGACTGCACCGGCAGGACCGCGCCGATATCTGCGCAGGGTTCCAGAGGGCCATCGCCGATGTTCTGATCGAAAAGACCCGCCGTGCCCTGGCGCTCTACCTGGCCGAAAATCCGGCGCACCCGGTTGTCGCCGTCGCCGGCGGCGTTGCGGCAAACGCGTCGATCAGGACGGCCCTGGAACAGCTTTGTGCCGAATCGGGCGCGCGGTTCCTGGCACCGCCCCTGGCCCTTTGCACGGACAACGCGGCGATGATCGCCTATGCCGGGATCGAACGGTTTCGCGCCGGAAAGTTCGACGCGATGGACATGACCGCCCGGCCGCGCTGGCCGCTGGACAGGTCCAGTCCGGCCCTTCTGGGCAGCGGCAGGAAAGGGGCCAAGGCATGAGCGTCGGTGTGATTGGTGCCGGCGCCTTCGGCACCGCGCTCGCGATTTCGCTGTCGCGAAACGGTCCCGTCGATCTCTGGTCACGCTCTGAAACTCATGCGAACGCGATGCGGGCAGACCGGGAGAACAGGTCGCGTCTGCCCGGCGTGGCCCTGCCGGACGCGCTGCGGGTCACATCGGACATCACACGGGTCGCGGGCAACCGAATCCTCCTGCTGGCGGTGCCGATGCAGCAACTGCGTTCGGTCCTTCAAGCCCACGCGCCGGACTTCCGGGATCGGTTTCTGGTCGCCTGCTGCAAGGGCATCGAACTGGACAGCGGCATCGGTCCGCTTGGCGTGATCTCGTCGCTCCTGCCCGCAGCCCGGGCGGCGCTGCTTACCGGGCCGAGTTTCGCACATGACATCGCGCGGGGCCTGCCCACGGCACTGACGCTGGCCTGCAAGGACGGCGATCTGGGCAAGGCGCTGCAGCACGAACTGACGACCGCGAACCTGCGGCTGTATCGCACCAGGGACGTGACCGGCGCGGAGTTCGGCGGCGCGCTGAAGAACGTGGTGGCCATCGCCTGCGGTTCCGTGATCGGGGCCGGGTTGGGTGAGAGCGCCCGCGCCGCCCTGATGACACGCGGTTACGCAGAGATGCGGCGGATGGCGATTGTCCTTGGCGCGGAGCCCGAAACCCTCGCGGGGCTGTCCGGCTTCGGCGACCTCGCGCTGACCTGCACGTCGGACCTGTCGCGCAACTACCGGCTGGGACTGACCCTTGGGCGCGGCGAAACATTCGATTCGTCCGTGACCGTCGAAGGCGTCGCGACCGCCCGCGCCGTGGCCACGAAAGCCGCAGCTATGGGGCTGGAAATGCCAATCACCCAGTCCGTCGTCGGTCTGCTGGCGAAGGAATTGACGATAACCGACGCGATGGCGGATCTTCTGTCGCGCCCCCTGAAGGAAGAATGACATGCTGATAGCCCTGATCGCACGCGACAAACCCGGCGCACTGCAAACCAGAATGGACAATCGCGCGGCCCACCTGGCCTATATCGAAGAAACCGGCGTCGTGGCCCAGGCCGGGCCGCTTCTGGACAATGACGGCCAGATGAACGGCTCGCTGGTCATCCTGGACGTCGATGACATGGCCGCCGCACAGGTCTGGGCCGCGAACGATCCCTATGCGCGGGCCGGCCTGTTCGAGCGCGTCGAACTGACCGCGTGGAAAAAGGTGATCGGCTGATGGCGTTCTGGCTGTTCAAATCCGAGGCGACGACGTGGAGTTGGGAAGACCAGGTCGCAAAGGGCGATGCCGGTGAGGAATGGGACGGCGTGCGCAACTACCAGGCCCGCAATTTCATGCGCGAGATGAAGATCGGGGACCGCGGGTTCTTCTATCTGTCCCAGAAGGACAAGGCGGTCGTCGGGATTGTCGAAGTCTGCGCCGAATCCCACCCGGACAGCACGACCGACGACGACCGATGGGAATGCGTCGACATCAAGGCCGTGCGTGCCTTCTCCGTGCCGGTGACGCTGGATCAGATCAAGTCGGACGATCGCCTCGCGGACATGGTGCTCGTACGGAATTCGCGGTTGTCGGTGCAGCCGGTGGCGGACCGGGAATGGCAGGTCGTCTGCGAACTGGGCCGGACGGATCCGGACTGATCCGTCGCGCGGTTGTCGCTATCGGAAAAAATCGGGAGGGTCCTGGACGCGCCTGGACCCTCCCTCTCACCCCGCGTGTTCATGCCACCACACGCGTCTCGAAAATCTCAGGTCACAGCCGTCCTAGCCGTGCACCATGGATAGCCTGCCGCGCGGCGATTCCGCAAATGCAAAGCGCAAAGCATATGAGTCAAATGCAAGACGCCCGCTCGACAGAACGGGCGCCACACATTCCGTCCGCTGCTTGCGGTCAGCCGTAAACCGCTTCTTTCCTGAAATGCTTGGTCAGCATGTAATAAACGACGGCCCGATACTTGTTGCGCTCGGACTTGCCATAGGTCTCGATCACGCTGTCGATCGCCTCCATCAGGCTGGGGCTATCGGGTAGGCCCAGCTTCTTGATCAGAAAGTTGTTCTTCACGGTTTCCAGTTCGCTCGCATCCGTGCCCGCAACCGTCGCGGCGTCGGCGTCATAGATCGCGGGACCGCAGCCGATCGTGACTTTTGTCAGCAGGTCCATGTCCGGTGTCATGCTGCACTTGTTTTTCAGATCGTCCGCATACTGAGCGATCAAATCATCACGTTTTCCCATGATTACTCCCGTTTCATGCCGCAGCCCCAACTGGCCGTCGTCCGAAGACTAGCCGTGGCCGTCGGCAATACAAACCAAAAAACGCCGGCCGGGCCGTATCGGCGGGAAGTCACTCTGGAACCGCCATACTCAGCATCGGCACGCGGCGGCGATCCACCGCATCAAGCCGGGACCGCGC
Organism: Sedimentitalea xiamensis; assembly: GCF_030164465.1. GTDB lineage: Bacteria > Pseudomonadota > Alphaproteobacteria > Rhodobacterales > Rhodobacteraceae > Sedimentitalea > Sedimentitalea xiamensis. The sequence goes on along the minus strand of NZ_JASNJE010000001.1, from coordinate 361,704 downwards.
ACAGCGGGAAACCGAAACCAGACTGTTGCCCAATGCCTGTCAAGCGTGCAGTCTTGACAGAATAATCGCGTGACAGGCAACTTCACCAGGACCGCGCGTTCCAACATTTGGAAAGGCAAATCTTCGATGACGCGATTCCGTTCGATTTGGGCCTCATTGTCGATGATCATCTGTCTTGCGGCGGCATCCGCCGACGCCCAGGACAATTCGGCGGCTCAGGCCAATAACCCCCTTGCCCAGACCACTTCGGTGAACTTCCAGAACTTCTATGTCGGAGACCTCACCGGCCTCGATACCGACGCCAACCAGTTCTACTTTCGCGCAGCCGTCCCGTTTCAGGCCTTCGGCGGCGACTGGATCATGCGGGCGACGCTTCCGGTCAACACGCTTCCGACCGGCCCTTCGCTGTCACACGACACCGGGATCGGCGATTTCAACGTCTTCGCCGCGTATCTGTTCGACACCGGCAATCCTGCGATCAGCTTCGGCATCGGGCCGCAATTGACCGCGCCGACGGCGACCAACTCCGATCTCGGCAGTGAAAAATGGTCGGCGGGGCTGGCGAATGTCATGTTCAACGCGACCAGCCCCAAAGTGCAATGGGGATACTTGCTGACATGGCAGGCGAGCTTTGCCGGACCGGATTCCGCACCCGACGTGAATGCCGGCGCCTTCCAGCCCTTCCTGTTTTATCAACTGGGTCAAGGCTGGTATCTGAGGTCCACCGCAATCTGGACCTACAACTTTGAAAACGACGCCTACATGATCCCCTTGGGTTTCGGCGCCGGCAAGGTGACAAAGACCGATCGGGCCGTGATCAACACCTTCATCGAACCGCAGTATACGCTCGACAGCCGCGGCACCGGGATGCCGGAATGGTCGGTCTTCGCCGGCATCAACTTTCAGTTCTGATTGACCCGAGGCCTTTGCCATCACGGAAGATGGCAAAGGCGGTCGATAGGGCGACCCTTAGTACCGGTAGTGCTCGGGCTTGAACGGCCCTTCTGGCGTCACTCCGATATAAGCCGCCTGTTCGGGGCTGAGCGTCGACAACTTGACGCCAATCCGGTCGAGATGCAGCCGCGCGACTTTTTCGTCCAGATGCTTGGGCAGCACATAGACCTCGTTCTTGTATTCATTGCCCTTGGTCCAGAGTTCGATCTGCGCCAGCACCTGGTTAGTGAAGCTGGCGGACATCACGAAGGACGGATGGCCCGTCGCGTTGCCGAGGTTCAGCAAACGGCCTTCGGACAGCAGGATGATGCGGTTGCCCGAAGGCATCTCGATCATGTCCACCTGGTCCTTGATGTTGGTCCACTTGTGATTCTTCAGCGCCGCGACCTGGATCTCGTTGTCGAAATGGCCGATGTTGCCGACGATGGCCATGTCCTTCATCTCGCGCATATGCTCGATCCGGATCACGTCCTTGTTGCCGGTGGTGGTGACGAAGATATCCGCCGTGGTCAGGCAGTCTTCGAGCGTGGTGACTTCGAATCCGTCCATCGCGGCCTGAAGCGCGCAGATCGGATCGATCTCGGTGACTTTCACCCGCGCGCCCGCGCCCTTCAGCGATGCGGCTGAGCCTTTGCCCACGTCGCCATAACCGCAAACCACGGCCACCTTGCCCGCCATCATCGTGTCGGTGGCGCGCCGGATGCCATCGACCAGGCTTTCCTTGCAGCCATACTTGTTGTCGAATTTCGACTTGGTCACGCTGTCGTTCACGTTGATCGCCGGGAACGGCAGGTGGCCCTTTTCCATCATCTGGTACAGGCGATGCACCCCGGTCGTGGTTTCTTCGGTCACGCCCTTGATCATGTGGCGCTGCTTCACGAACCAACCGGGACTCTTGGCCATGCGCTTCCTGATCTGCGCGAAGAGGAATTCCTCTTCTTCGCTGGTGGGCACGGCAATCAGGTCGGTTTCACCCTCTTCCACCCGCGCGCCCATCAGGACGTAGAGCGTCGCATCGCCGCCATCGTCCAGGATCATGTTCGCGCCGCCTTCTTCGAAATCGAAGATCCGGTCGGCGTAATCCCAGTATTCTTCCAGCGTTTCGCCCTTGATCGCGAAGACGGGCGTCCCGCCGGCGGCAATCGCGGCTGCGGCATGGTCCTGGGTCGAAAAGATGTTGCACGAGGCCCAGCGCACATCCGCACCCAGATGCACCAGCGTTTCGATCAGAACCGCAGTCTGGATCGTCATGTGCAGACTGCCGGCAATGCGCGCGCCCTTCAGCGGCTTGCTGTCGCCGTATTCGGCGCGCAGGGCCATCAGCCCCGGCATTTCGGTTTCCGCGATATCGAGTTCCTTGCGGCCATAGTCCGCAAGGCCAATGTCTTTGACGATATAATCCTGAGCCATGTGGGCACCCTCTTTGAAACTTTGGACGCCCCTAGCAGGTTCGTCCGGCTTTCTCAACGTCTTGCGGAGCCACATCTGCAATGACGGCGCGGCCAAGAAAACGGTTTTGCGGCGCCGGGCTTCGTGGGAAGAACGCGGGCACGATCAGGGGACAAGGAAAACTGCATGGCACAACAACCGCGCGCATGGCAACGGATGCTGTCGGGACGCAGGCTCGACCTGTTGGATCCGACGCCTGTGGACATCGAAATCGAGGATATCGCGCATGGGCTCGCCTTCGTCGCACGCTGGAATGGCCAGACGGTCGGCGATTTCGCCTATTCGGTGGCGGAGCATTCCTTGCTGGTCGAAATTCTGTTCCGGCGACTTGCGCCCAGATCGACGCCGAAATGGCGCCTGGCCGCATTGCTTCACGACGCCCCGGAATATGTGATCGGCGACATGATTTCGCCGGTCAAGGCGGCGGTCGGACCGGGATACGGCGACCTGGACGCCCGTCTGGCGGCCGCAATCCATATCCGGTTTGGCCTGCCTGCCTCTCTGCCTGTGGCGGTGAAGCGTCAGATCAAGAAGGCCGACCGCATGAGCGCCTGGATGGAGGCGGTCCGGATCGCCGGGTTTTCGGAAGCCGAGGCAGACCGGTTCTTTGGCAAGCCCGACCAGGCGCTTATCGCCGATCTGGACATCCGGCTGCGTCCGCCGGTGGAGGTGCGGCGCGCCTACTCGGAACGTCATGCGGAACTGATGCTACAGACCGCCTGACCGATGCGAAGCGGTCAGCGCGGGCTTCGTTTCGCCAGGATGCGCTGAAGAGTCCGGCGATGCATGTTCAGCCGGCGCGCGGTTTCGCTCACGTTGCGGTCGCAGAGTTCATAGACCCTTTGGATGTGCTCCCAGCGCACACGATCAGCACTCATCGGGTTTTCCGGCGGCGGGGGCAATTCGTCTCCGGTGGCGAGCAGGGCGTTCGTTATATCCGTCGCATCCGCGGGTTTGGACAGGTAATCCGTCGCTCCGATCTTGACCGCCGCCACAGCGGTGGCGATTGCGCCGTAGCCCGTCAGGACCACAACGCGGCTGTCGGGGCGTTTCTCGCGCAGGACCTCGACCACGTCCAGCCCGTTGCCGTCCTCGAGCCGCAGGTCCACCACGGCATAGGCCGGCGGTCTTGCGGTGGCGATCGCGCGACCCGCCGCGACCGACGACGCGGTTTCGATTTCAAAGCCCCGCTTTTCCATCGCTTTGGCCAATCTTCTCAGAAACGGTTCGTCATCGTCCACCAAGAGCAACGATCGGTCCGGCCCGATCTCATGCAGAGCTGGTTCGGCCATACGGGTCCTCCACGACGTGTATTTCCGGTATTCGGTCAACTATTAACAAGGCCGTGACAAAGGTCAAACACGGATTGAGATCACGCGTTGTCGAGGAAACAGGCGATCGTGTCCGCCATGTCTTTCGGCGAAATATCGCGCCGGAAGAACTCTACGAACCCGTGTTCCGGCAGGACCAGATAGCTGAAAGTCGAATGATCGACGAGATAGTATGCGTCATCGGCAGGCTGTGCTTTGTAGTAGGTCTTGTAGGCCTGGCTCGCGGCCTTGACCTGTTCGGGTGAGCCGGTGAGACCGATCATCCGTTCATGCAGATTGGCGGCGAACTCTCCGACCACCTCGGGCGTGTCGCGCTCCGGATCGATGGAAATGAAAACCGGCGTCACCATCTGGCCGCGCGCTTCCAGAAGGTCGATCGCCTCTGCATTTCGGGCAGTGTCCAGGGGGCAGACATCCGGGCAGAACGTATACCCGAAGTAGATCAGCGACGGTCCGGTCAGCACGTCCCCGTCGGTGACGGTCTCGCCCTGTGCGTTCACCAGTTCGAACGGGCCGCCGATCTGGCTTGTGCCTCCAGCCACCTGTCCGCTGCGGCATTGCGCGAACTGATCGTCCGGCGCGTTCATCACAGTGGCAAGCCAGATCCCGCCGACCATGGTGGCGAGAATTGCGGCGGCAAGAATGGAATAGGTTCGGGCCATGGGGCGGTCGCTCCGGATGCGTTGGGCGGTTGACGTTTGCGACCGGACACCTATCAACTTAGTCAGTCGTTGCAACCGACATGGGGCACTTATGACCGAATTTGACATGGGCCTTATGCACGGTCAATCGCGCAGCAACTGGATTCGCCTGCGCACCCTGATCCTGCTGCGCTGGGTCGCCATAGCCGGTCAGCTGATCGCGATCACCGTCGCGCAACGTATGTATCACCTGCAACTGGAACTCGGTCTTTGCTACCTGGCGATCGGGGTTTCGGTCATCGGCAACCTGATCGCCATTTTCGTCTTTCCGGAAAACAAGCGCCTGACGGAAACGGAGAACTTCCTGATGGTGCTGTTTGACCTGCTGCAACTGGCGTTCCTTCTCTACCTGACCGGCGGTCTGCACAACCCGTTCGCGCTGCTGCTGGTCGGTCCGGTCACGATATCCGCCAGCGTGATGGGGCTGCGCTCAACCGTTCTCATCGGCAGCACGGCGATCATCCTCGTCACTCTCATGGCGCAGTTCCACCTGCCGCTGCGCACGGAACAGGGATTCATCCTGCGTATTCCGGACGTGTTCGTGTTCGGGAACTGGGCCGCGATCATTATCGCCATCATCTTCATGGGTGCCTATTCGCGCAGGATCAGTTCCGAAATCCGCTCGATGAACGACGCTCTGGCGGCGACGCGGATGGCGTTGTCGCGCGAACAGAAACTGACCGATCTGGGCGGCGTGGTCGCCGCCGCCGCTCACGAACTGGGCACGCCGCTGGCCACCATCAAACTGGCCAGCGCGGAACTGATCGAAGAACTCGAAGACCACCCGGACCTGCGCGAAGACGCGGAACTGATCCGCGAGCAGGCGGACCGGTGCCGCGACATCCTGCGCGACATGGGCCGGGCGGGAAAGGACGACCTGCACCTCCGCCAGGCTCCGTTGAGCGCGGTCATCAACGAAGCCGCGGAACCGCATATGCATCGCGGAAAGCACGTCCATTTCGAAGAGGGCCCCGGCCTCGGCGGCGGCTACCAGCAGCCATCGGTTCTGCGCAAACCGGAAATGATCCACGGGCTGCGCAATCTCATCCAGAACGGCGTCGATTTCGCCCGCGCGAACGTCTGGATCGAAGCGACCTGGACCGAAGACGTGATTTCCGTCCGGATCCTGGATGACGGTCGCGGCTATCCCCCGCAGATGATCGGACGGATAGGCGACCCGTTCGTGCGCCGGCGCCGAACGGACACCGACCGCAAGACGCGGCCGGAATACGAGGGCATGGGCCTCGGTCTGTTCATCGCCAAGACGCTTCTGGAACGGTCCGGCGCCGAACTGAGCTTTGCCAACGGATCGGACCCTTATCAGCCCGAACCGCTCAGGAAGGAACGCCGGGGCGCCATTGTCGAAGTCGTCTGGCCACGCAGCAAGATCGATGTGCAGTTCGGCGAGAACGCCGTTCCAATCGGCCGGAACAAGCCGATCGAAATCTGACGCCGCGATTCCATCGGGTTAAGCCCGCGTTAACCATTTTCATCGCAGACTGGACCGGAACCAGCAAAGGCAAAGCTGCGGAATGCAGGATTTCATGATCATGGAATGGGTCGCCCTCGCGGCGATCTGCGCGGCGACGGCGTTTCTGGCCGTCACCCTGTTGTCCCGACGCGGAACCAACGCGTCCCTTGGACCGTCATCCAGTGTCGATGCGGTGTGGATCTTCGACGGTTCGGAACTTCTGGATGCAACACGCGAGGCATCGGAAATTTTCGGCCAGCCGCAGGGATCGGACGACTGGTCCGATCTGCGGGACAAGCTCGTGCCAGGATTTCCCGGCTTTCCGACCAGCCCCTCGCTGGTGAAGGCAAGCGGCCAGATCATAGCTCCCGGTTCCGGGTTGCGCGACGCCAAGGAAGTCGTTTGCGAATGGATCGACGGGATTACCCGCGTCCAGATGCGCAACCAGCCCGTCCGGAAATCGAAAGGGATCGGCAGGGCCCCCAGATCGGATTCCGAGGAACTGCGAACACTGCGCGTCGCGATCAACAACGCCTACTATCCAGTTTGGCGGGTCGATGACGACGGGTCGGTTTCGTGGTTCAACACCGCCTATGAAACGCTTTGCATGACCGTGCAGGGACAGAAACCGGGACCCGATACCGGATTGTTCGCCAGCCAGAACGAGCCTCCGATCCCGACCAAAAGGGCGCGCCGCAGCCTGACGGTGCCCGAAACGGGCCAGAAGCTCTGGTTCGACGTGTCGGTCGTGCAAACAGACGCCGGAACGCTGTGCTACGCGGTCAATGTCAACGCGGTGGTCGAGGCGGAAGCGGCGCAGCGCAGTTTCGTGCAGACTCTGGCAAAGACCTTCGCGCAACTGTCGACGGGCCTGGCGATCTTCGACAGGAACCGGCAGTTGGTCCTGTTCAATCCCGCCCTGATCGACCTGACAGCCTTGCCCGCCGATTTTCTGAGCGCGCGGCCGACGCTGCTGTCGTTTTTCGACCGTTTGCGCGACCAGAAGATGATGCCGGAACCCAAGAACTACGGCAGCTGGCGGGACCAGATGGCGGATCTGGTTGAAGCGGCAGCGAGCGGGCGCTACCAGGAAACCTGGTCGCTGCCGTCCGGTTCCGTTTATTCCGTCAGCGGCCGCCCGCATCCGGACGGTGCCGTCGCGTTCCTGATCGAAGACATAACCGCGGAAATCACCCTGACCCGGCGGTTCCGTTCCGACCTGGAACTCGGCCAGGCGATCCTCGACAAGATCGACGACGCCATCGCTGTGTTCTCGATGGAGGGCAACCTGACGTTTTCCAACAAGGCCTATCAGAAGCTCTGGAACGTGGACCCGGAAAAGAGCTTTGCGCAGACCGGCGTTCTGGATGCGATCCGGGTATGGCAGGAAAAATGCATGGCGACACCGGTCTGGGGAGACATCCGGGATTTTGTCCTGATCCAGGAAAACCGGGCGGAATGGTGGGCCAAGATCGCCCTGACATCGGGTGAAGTCCTGATTTGCAGCATCCATCCGATTCACAGCGGGTCCACGCTGATCAACTTCAGCCGGTCGGCCGCGGCGCCGGCCCCGATCCGGGAACCCGCGCTGGAACTGAACGCCGACTGACGTTCCCGCTTGCGACCGGATTCACGCGCCTGCATTGTGGCGCAATGACGATCAGGCACAAATCCATGGCCGTCCGGTCTCCGGATGAAACCGCCCAACTGGCCAGGGCCATCGGCGCACGTATGGCCGCCGGCGACTGCATTCTGCTGACCGGCGATATCGGCGCGGGAAAGACCCATTTCGCACGCCACCTGATCCAGTCGCGGCTGGAAACGCCCGAAGACGTTCCTTCGCCCACATTTACCCTGGTTCAGACCTACGACATCCCGGACGGGGAAATCTGGCATGCCGATCTCTATCGCCTGACGGATCCGGACGAAATCGAGGAACTTGGCCTGACGGACGCTTTCGATACGGCGATCTGCCTGGTCGAATGGCCGGAAAATCTCGGCCCGCTCGCGCCGGAGAACGCGCTTGACCTCAGGATCGAAACCGACCCGGATCAGGAGACCCTGCGCTGCCTGCATTTCGTCTGGCACGATCCGAAATGGGACCTGAAAACGGAGTGCCTGACCAGTGCCTGACAGAAATGCGCTTGCAGAAACCTTCCTGTCCGGCACGGACTGGGCGACGACCGATCGCGCGCCGCTCGCCGGGGACGCGTCCAACCGGCGCTATGAACGCCTGACAAGACCGGGCACCGGACAAACCGCGGTCCTGATGGATGCCCCGCCCGAACGCGGCGAGGACGTGCGCCCGTTCCTGCGGATCGCGAGGCACCTCAAAAAGATCGGTCTCAGCGCCCCCCGGATCCTGGCCGAGGATCCGGTGCACGGTTTCCTTCTGATCGAGGATCTGGGCGACGCCCTGTTCGCCCGCGTCATTCCCGAACGCCCCGATCTGGAGCCTGTTCTCTACGAGGCCGCCACGGACGTTCTGCTAAAGTTGCACAAGGCGCCGATGCCGGATCTCGATCCCTATGACGCGGCACGGATGACCGACATGGCGGCGCTGGCCTTTTCGAAATACCGGCAGGGAATTGTCGGCGACAACACGGGCGAAGACCTGTTTCGGGAAAAGTTTCCGGGCATCCTGTCGCGCATCGAACCGGCCGATCCGGTCCTGATTCAGCGGGACTATCACGCGGAAAACCTGTTGTGGCTGCCGGATCGGCAAGGCGTTGCCCGTGTCGGTCTTCTCGATTTTCAGGACGCGATGTCGGGCCATCCGGCCTATGATCTGGTGTCGTTGTTGCAGGACGCCCGACGCGACGTGCCGGACGCCATTCAGTCCGGGATGAAAGACCGCTACATCGAAGGCTCCGGCATCGACCGCGCGGCATTCGATATCGCCTATACCTGCCTCGGCGTGCAGAGAAACCTGCGCATTCTCGGGGTCTTCGCCCGGCTTGGCAAAGACTACGGAAAACCGCACTACGTTGACCTCATTCCACGGGTCTGGCGGTATTTGCTAAGCGGGCTGCAACATCCCGCCCTGGCCTCTGTTGCCCTCATTCTGAACGACGCCCTGCCGCAGCCGACAGCGGAAAACCTTCAGAAATTGCGGATGCCATGACTGGACTGCCCAAGGCCGTGATGCTCTTTGCCGCCGGATTCGGCACCCGTATGGGCGCCCTGACCAAGGATCGGCCAAAACCGCTGATCCCGGTCGCGGGTCGCGCCCTGATCGACCATACGCTAACCTTGGCCAGGGAAATCGCGCCCGACAGGATCGTTGCGAACACGCATTACAAACCGGACCAGATGCAACGCCACCTGCAGCCGCTCGGCGTCGCAATCTCTTCGGAACAGCCGGAAATCCTGGAAACCGGAGGGGGACTCAAGGCGGCCCTGCCGCTGCTTGGTTCCGGGCCGGTCTTTGCGATGAACACCGACGCAATCTGGATCGGGCCGAATCCATTGCGCCTGCTGCGCGATGCCTGGCGTCCCGACGAAATGGACGCTCTGTTGATGTGCGTCCCGGTCGCTTCGGCCTTCGGATACGATGGGGTTGGCGATTTCACATGCGATCAAGGCGGACGAATCCACCGTGGCGCGGGGCTTGTCTATGGCGGTGCGCAGATCCTCAAGACCGACGGGCTTGCCTCCATCCCTCAAAAGGCTTTTTCCCTGAACCTGTTCTGGGATGCGATGATGGAAAAGGGCAGGCTGCGCACATTGTCCTATCCCGGACGCTGGTGCGACGTCGGCCATCCCGCCGGGCTCGAACTGGCGGAAGACCTGCTGAAGGATGCGAATGTTTGAACCAGGCGACAAGCCGCGCGTCTTCGGTCTGCCGCCGGGGGTGGATTTTCCCAAGGCGCTGATCGACGGGTTGGCCGAACGCAGCGATGCGTCCCGTCCCGAAGACCTGGCGCGCGTGAACCTTGTCGTCAATACCCGGCGCATGGCGCGTCGCATCCGCGAAATCTTCGATGCGGGCCCGCCGAGGCTGCTGCCGCGCATCAGCTTGCTGACCAGCCTCCAAACGCCCCCCGGCCAAGCTCCGCTTCCGCCGCCGGTCCCACCGCTGCGCCGCAGGCTGGAACTGGCGCAGCTGGTCGGGCGAATGCTGGACCGGGAACCGGACCTGGCCGCACGGGAATCGATCTTTGGCCTTGCGGACAGTCTCGCGGAGCTTCTCGACGAAATGCAGGGCGAAGGCATTTCCCCTGATGTGATCCAGACACTCGATGTCAGCGACATGTCAGGACACTGGGCAAGAACGAAGCAGTTCCTGGGCATCGTCGATGACTACGTCACAGCACAGGGCGACATGGAACTGGACGGGCAGGCCAGGCAGAGACTGCTGGTCAGGTCCCTGATCGGGTCCTGGAAAACGGCGCCTCCCAAAACGCCGCTGATCCTTGCGGGTTCGACCGGCTCGCGGGGAACCACGGCGATGCTGATGGCGGCGGTGTCACGCCTGCCGCAGGGCGCCATCGTCTTGCCGGGCTTCGATTTCGACCAGCCCCTACCGGTCTGGGACGGGATGGACAACGCGCTTCACTGCGAAGACCACCCGCAGTTCCGTTTTAAGAAACTGACGCAGATCCTTGGCATCGAACCCGGCGACATCGCGCCATGGACCGGGGCGACGCCGCCATCCCCCGGTCGCAACAGGCTGATATCCCTGGCGCTTCGTCCGGCCCCTGTCACCGATGCCTGGCTGACGGAAGGCCCGCTGTTGCGCGATATCGACATAGCGACCTCCGATGTCACGATCCTCCAGGCACCCGATCCCCGAACCGAGGCGCTGGCGATTGCACTGCGGCTGCGCCAGGCCGCCGAAACCGGACAGATCGCTGCGCTCATCACCCCGGACCGGATGCTGACGCGCAGGGTCAGCGCGGCGCTGGATCGGTGGGATATCCTGCCCGACGACAGCGCCGGACTGCCGTTGCAACTGTCCCCGCCGGGCCGTTTCCTGCGCCATGTCGCGGAACTGTTCACCAAACCCCTGACGGTGGAAATGCTGCTTGCCCTGCTCAAGCACCCTCTGTGCCATGACGGTCCGGAACGGGGCAATCATCTCAGGCACACGCGGGACCTGGAACTGCATCTGCGCCGCCATGGACCGCCGTTTCCAACTGCAGCGGCCCTGAAAGACATCCGGCTTCAGCTGAAGGACGCCCCGCCACAGGATTGGGTGGATTGGCTTGGCAGAGTGCTCTGCGCTCAGGACGGTGCGACGACGCTCGACCTGTCCGACTGGACAAGGCGGCTCCGGTCAACGGCCGAGGCACTGGCGGCAGGGGCAGGCGGAACCGGCTGCGGAACGCTCTGGGACAGGAACGCCGGACAGAAGGCCCTGGCGGTCCTGTCCGACCTCGAATCCGAAGCCGCCCATGGCGGAGCAATGACGCCGCGCGAATTCTCCGATCTGCTGGGATCACTGCTGTCCGGAGAAGAGGTTCGCGACAGGGACGCGCCGCATGACCGGATCATGATCTGGGGCACGCTGGAGGCGCGGGTCCAGGGGGCCGACCTTGTTATCCTCGGCGGGTTGAACGAAGGAAGCTGGCCGGAATCGACCGCGCCCGATCCCTGGCTCAACCGGACCATGCGGGCGCGGGCGGGATTGCTGCTGCCGGAACGGCGCGTCGGTCTGTCGGCGCATGATTTCCAGCAGGCCGCCAGCGCGCCCGAGGTCTGGCTGACTCGGTCCAGGCGCTCGGAAGACGCGGAAACGGTTCCGGCGCGCTGGCTCAATCGGGTCCTGAACCTGCTTCAGGGATTGCCGGATCAGAACGGCCCCAAGGCCGTTCAGGATATGCAGGCGCGCGGCCAGACCTGGCTCGATTGGGCCGCCGAACTCGACGCCGCCCCCAGAATCGCGCCCGCGCTTCGCCCATCGCCCCGTCCTCCGGTCGCCGCGCGCCCGAGGCGGCTGTCGGTGACGGAGATCAAGAGGCTAATCCGCGACCCCTACGCCATCTACGCGAAACATGTCCTGCGGCTGCACCCGCTCAATCCGCTGGTCAAGGTGCCGGACGCGCTGGTCCGCGGCAATGCCGTGCATGAACTGTTCGAAGACTTCATCCGAAACAGCCTGATCCACCCGGAACAGCTGAACCGTGAGGCCTTCATGGACATGGCCCGCGACGTTCTGGAACGGGTTGTCCCCTGGCCGGCCGCGCGCCGGCTGTGGCTCGCGCGTCTTGACCGCATTGCGGATGCGTTTCTGGCAGGCGAGATCCGGCGACGTGCCACGGCGGTTCCGATCGCGTTCGAAGCCGGGATGAACGCAAGGCTGCTGCCGCTGGATTTCACGCTGACCGGGCGCGCGGATCGTATCGATCAGGACAGGTCGGGCGCGCTGCGTATCTATGACTACAAGACCGGAAACCCGCCATCGGCACCGGAGCAGGCCAGGTTCGACAAGCAGCTGCTGATCGAAGCCGCCATCGCGGAGCAGGGCGGTTTCATGGATCTCGATCCGGCCCCGGTCGCCGAGGCGGTTTTCCTTGGCGTCGGCGGGTCCGTCAAGGAAGTTCCCGCACCGTTGCAAGGCGAACCCGCTGCCAAGGTGCTGGCCGATCTGATCTCTCTGATCGGCGCCTATCTTGAACCGGATCAGGGATTTACCGCGCGCCGCATGTTGCAGAGGGATTCCGACAATGGCGATTACGATCACCTGGCGCGGTTCGGCGAATGGGACAACAGCGCCGAACCGGTTCCGGAGGATCTGGAATGACTGTTCGGAACGACGCGACAGAGGCGCAGGTCATCGCTGCCCGCCCGGATGCCTCTACATGGCTGGCAGCGAATGCCGGATCCGGCAAAACCCATGTGCTGACCGACCGGGTCGCCCGGTTGCTGCTGAACGGAGTCCGGCCCGAACAGATTCTGTGCCTGACCTACACCAAGGCCGCGGCCAGCGAGATGCAGAACCGGTTGTTCAAACGCCTCGGCGCATGGTCCATGCTGGATAACGATACGCTGGAACGCACGCTTGCGGACCTCGGAGCGGACCATCCCATTCCGCCAGAACGGCTTTCCCACGCGAGAACGCTGTTCGCGCGCGCGATCGAGGCTCCGGGCGGCCTGAAGATCCAGACCATCCATTCCTTCTGCGCATCGCTCTTGCGGCGGTTCCCGCTTGAAGCTGGCGTCAGCCCGCAGTTCACGGAAATGAGCACCCGCGCCGCCGACCTCTTGCAGGCGGAGATCGTCGAGGATTTCGCCGGCGGGCCGAATGCGCCGCTGATCGACGATCTGGCCGTTCATGTCACCGATACCGGGTTTGAAACCCTCACCAGGAACATCGTTCAGCACAACGAAGCCTTTCAGGACCCCATGGACTGGCAGGCGCTTGAGAACCTGTTGGACCTGCCGCCAGACCTGGACGAGGACGAATTGGCGCGGCGCGTGTTTCTCGGGTCCGAAGCAAGCCTCCTGGCGGATCTGCGGGAAGCGCTGCAAACCGGCTCGAAGCTCGACCAGAATGCCCTCGACAAGCTGACCGGCATTGCAACGCCGACACTGGCCGACCTGCCGGTTCTGGAAAGCGTGTTCCTGACCGGGGCCGGCGCGAAAACCCCTTTTTCCGCCAAGGTCGGCACCTTTCCGACCAAGCCCGTTCAGGCCGCGCACGCGATGCTGATGTCGGAACTCGATCCGTTCATGCAGCGGGTGGAAGCCGCGCGCGCCCTGCGTATCGGGCTGGCGGCGGCGCGGAAATCCTTCGTGCTGCACCGCTTTGCCGCAGCGTTCCTGAAGGAATATGCGCGGCGAAAACAGATCCGCGGATGGCTCGATTTCGACGATCTTATCCAGAAGGCGCGGCGCCTGCTCAACGATCCGTCGGTCGCCCAATGGGTGCTGTATCGACTGGATGGCGGGATTGATCATATTCTCGTGGATGAGGCCCAGGATACCAGCCCGGCCCAGTGGGACGTGGTGGAAAAGCTGGCGCAGGAATTCTCCAGCGGCATGGGCGCCCGCGCGGATGTCCAAAGAACCATCTTCGTTGTCGGAGACAAGAAACAGTCGATCTATTCGTTTCAGGGTGCCGATCCGGATGAATTCGACCGCATGCAGATCGAATTCGACGAACGGTTGCGGCATAGCGGAACAGGCCTGCAGAACCGGACGCTGGAATATTCCTTCCGTTCCTCCAAGGCCATTCTGAACCTGGTTGACCTGGTCTTCACGGGACGCGCCGAAGCCGGGTTTCCGGTGGGTTCCGTGCATCACGCGTTCAAGTCGAACCTGCCCGGACGGGTGGACCTGTGGCCGGTGGTGGAAAAATCCGCCGATGTGGATGACCGCGTCTGGACCGACCCGGTCGATCGCCCCAGCCCAAAGAACCACAACCTGATCCTGGCGGAACGGATCGCCAGGACCATCCGGACGATGATCGAAACCGGCGAAACCATTCCGGTTGACGGCGACACGCCCGGCGCGCTTTGCAAACGCCCGGTTCAGGCCGGTGATTTCCTGATCCTCGTGCAGCGCCGGTCGGATCTGTTCGCTGAAATTATCCGGGCCTGCAAGGCGGAAAGGCTCGAAATCGCCGGGGCGGACCGGCTCAAGGTCGGCGCTGAACTGGCGGTCAAGGACCTTGCCGCCCTGCTCGGCTTTCTTGCCACGCCTGAAGACAGCGTGTCGCTGGCGACCGCGCTCCGGTCGCCCCTGTTCGGCTGGAGCGAACAGGATCTTTTCGATCTCGCCCACCGGCGCGACACGCCGTTTCTATGGACCGCCTTGCGGCAACGGCACCAGGATTACCCAGGAACCATGGCGATCCTGAACGACCTGCGGTCCCGGACCGATTTCATGCGCCCTTACGATCTGATCGAACGGATTCTGACGCGGCACGACGGACGCAGGAAACTTCTGGGGCGGCTGGGAACCGAGGCTGAGGACGGAATCAACGCCTTGCTGTCACAGGCTCTCGCCTACGAGAAATCGGACGTTCCCAGCCTGACCGGATTCCTGGTCTGGATGGAAACCGACGATCTTGAAATAAAGCGCGAGATGGGCAGCGTCGGAAACATGGTCAGGGTGATGACAGTGCACGGCGCCAAGGGGCTTGAATCGCCGATCGTCATCCTGCCGGATACCGCCGCCCGTCGGGGGCCGCAGGGGAGCGAGATCGTCACCGTCCGGGGCAGACCGCTCTGGCGGATGAATGCCGCCGAAATGCCCGACACGTTGCAGGACGCCCGCGACCAGACGCGCGACCGGCAGATGAACGAACGGCTGCGGCTGCTTTATGTGGCGATGACCCGCGCCGAGAAATGGCTGATCGTCGCGGCGGCGGGCGACTTGGACAAGAACGGGGACACCTGGTATCAGATCATCGAGTCCGGGTTGAACGCTGCCGGAGCGGACCCGTTCGTGTTCCCGTTCGGCCCCGGACTGCGCCTGTCCCACGCGGACTGGGGCGCGCTCGAACCGATAGCGCCGCCAAGAACAACGCGGCACGTGGTGCCCGCGCCGGGGTTCCTGAAGACACCGGCGCGTCCGCCCGATCCTGTTCCCGCCACCCTGAGCCCGTCCGATCTCGGAGGGGAAAAGGCGCTGCCTGGCGACGCGGGGCTGGACGAAGAGGCCGCGAAACAGCGCGGCACGCGGATTCACACCTTGCTGGAGCGTCTGCCGGACTTGGCGCCGCGCACCTGGCCATCCGCCTTGCCGCTCCTGCTGCCCGACTGCACGGACCCGGAACGCGAAGATGTCTTCGCCGAGGCCTCGGCGGTGCTGGCCGACCCGGCGCTCCGTCCGCTTTTCGCGCCCGGAACGCTGGGCGAAGTTGCGGTTTCCGGCGATGTTCACGGCCTGCGCACCCATGGCGTGATCGACCGGCTTGTGATCGGCGACGATTTCATCCACGCGATCGACTTCAAGACCAACGCGACCGTTCCCGGCCAGCCCGAAACCTGTCCCGAAGGGTTGCTGCGCCAGATGGGCGCTTATGTCGAACTCCTGCGGCAGATCTATCCGGACCGCAGGATCCTCACCAGCCTGCTCTGGACCCGGACCGCGACGCTGATGCGGATGCCCGACGATCTTGTGACCGAAGCGCTCCTGCGTTCGCCGCGTCTTGACGCGGACCGCGCGTCTACTTAGGTCTAACACTCCAAGACATTTTCATTCAGGAGCCCGAATATGTCCACCGTTGCCGTCACGGACGCCACTTTTGAGGCCGAAGTCAAGAATTCCGATATCCCCGTCGTGGTGGATTTCTGGGCCGAATGGTGCGGCCCCTGCAAGCAGATCGGCCCGGCGTTGGAAGAACTGGCCGCCGAATACGGTGACAAGATCAAGATCGCCAAGGTCGACGTGGACAACAACCCGAATGCCGCCGCAGCCCTTGGCGTGCGCGGCATCCCGGCCCTGTTCATCTTCAAGGATGGCCAGGTCGTATCGAACATGGCCGGCGCGAAACCGAAAGCGGCGCTGCAAAACTGGATCGACGAATCGATCTGACCGGATCTTTCGCCTGCTTTTCAGGGCGTCCGGTCTTCGGGCGCCCTTTCTGTTGCCGGACCGGCACCTTGCAGCCCGATCGGTGCCGATCCATATAGATGGCCAACGACTGGAGACTCCCAATGTCCAAAGAATCCTTTCCCGGCTGGCACGGCACGACCATCATCGGCGTCAAGAAAGGCGGCGAGGTGGTAATCGCGGGCGACGGTCAGGTGTCTCTCGGCAATACCGTGATCAAGGGATCGGCCCGCAAGGTGCGACGCCTGTCGCCGGGAGGTTTCGATGTCGTCGCGGGGTTTGCCGGATCCACGGCGGACGCGTTCACCCTGCTCGAACGGCTCGAAAAGAAACTGGAATCCACGCCGGGCCAGCTTGCCCGCGCGAGCGTCGAACTGGCCAAGGACTGGCGAACGGACAAGTATCTGCAAAAACTCGAAGCGATGCTGATCGTCAGCGACGGCAAGGATATCTTTGTCATCACCGGGGCCGGGGACGTTCTGGAACCGGAACATGACGTGACCGCGATCGGGTCGGGCGGCAACTATGCGCTGGCGGCAGCGCGCGGCATGATGGACAGCGACCGGGATGCCGAACAGATCGCCCGCGACGCCATGGCGATCGCGGCGGACATCTGCGTCTTCACCAACGGCAACCTCACCGTGGAAAAGATCGGCGGCTAGACGACGGGCGCAAGGAACCCCGTCGCAGAAGCCCGGACAGTCGGCTTCGGGAAATTTGAACCGCCTTCACCCTTGGAATTCCGCACCAGATGCGTATGTGTTCCGCGAATGATAGGAGCCGCTTGATGACCGACCTCACCCCTCGCGAAATCGTCAGTGAACTTGACCGATTCATCATCGGCCAGAAAGACGCCAAGCGCGCCGTCGCCGTGGCGCTGCGCAACCGTTGGCGGCGCAAGCAGCTTTCCGACGACCTGCGAGACGAGGTCTATCCCAAGAACATCCTGATGATCGGCCCCACCGGCGTCGGCAAGACGGAAATCAGCCGTCGTCTTGCGAAGCTCGCCCGCGCGCCTTTCATCAAGGTCGAGGCGACGAAGTTCACCGAGGTCGGCTATGTCGGGCGCGACGTCGAACAGATCATCCGCGACCTGGTGGACGCCGCCATTGCCCAGACGCGGGACTACATGCGCGAAGAGGTCAAGGCCAAGGCCCACACCGCCGCCGAAGAGCGGGTGATCAGCGCCATTGCCGGCGAGGATGCGCGTGAAGGCACGCGCGAGATGTTCCGCAAGAAGCTCAAAGCCGGAGAGCTTGACGATACGGTCATCGAACTGGACCTCGCCGATACCAGCAACCCGATGCCGATGCTCGACATTCCGGGCCAGCCCGGCGCGGGCATGGGGATGATGAACCTTGGCGACATCTTCGGCAAGGCATTCGGCGGACGCACGGTGCGGCGCAAGATGACCGTCGCGGACAGCTATGAAACCCTGATCGGGGAAGAGGCCGACAAGCTGCTGGACGATGAAACGGTGACCCGCGCGGCGCTGGAATCGGTCGAACAGAACGGCATTGTCTTTCTCGACGAGATCGACAAGGTCTGCGCCCGCTCGGACGCGCGTGGTGGCGACGTCAGCCGCGAAGGCGTGCAGCGCGACCTGTTGCCCCTGATCGAAGGCACCACCGTCAGCACCAAGCATGGTCCGGTGAAAACCGACCATATCCTGTTCATCGCCTCTGGCGCGTTCCACATCGCCAAACCGTCCGACCTGTTGCCCGAACTGCAAGGCCGCCTGCCGATCCGGGTCGAACTGCGCGCCCTGACCGAAGCGGACTTCGTGCGCATCCTGACTGAAACGGACAACGCGCTGACCTTGCAATACACCGCGCTGATGGGAACCGAGCAGGTCACGGTCGCCTTTACCGAAGACGGTATCGCCGCGCTGGCCAAGATCGCCGCCGAAGTGAACCATGCGGTCGAGAACATCGGGGCAAGACGGCTCTATACCGTCATGGAACGGGTGTTCGAGGAACTGTCCTTCACCGCGCCGGACCGGGCGGGCGACGAGATCACTGTCGATGCCGCCTTCGTCGAAACCAACCTTGGCACCCTGGCCCGGTCCACCGACATCAGCCAATACGTCCTCTAGAGAAACGGACGCTGAATCAAGACTTGCCAGGAGGGGTCGGAACCGGCAAAGCCGGACCCATGCGCCTGCTTTCGTTCCTGCACCAGAATGCGCCATGGCTTGCGGCGGGCGGTCTCATGACGCTCATGTCCAGTTTCGGACAGACCTTCTTCATTTCGATCTTCGCCGGAGAAATCCGGGACGCTTTCGGGCTGAGCCACGGCGCCTGGGGCGGGATCTATTCGCTCGGAACCGCCACCGCTGCCGTGGTCATGGTCTGGTCGGGCGCCTTGACCGATCAGTTTCGTGTCCGGGTGCTGGGTCCGGTCGTCCTCGTCGGCCTTGCGGTATCCTGTATCGCCATGTCCGTGAATTCCGCCGTCTGGGTCCTGCCGGCGGTGGTTTTCGCGTTGCGCCTGTTCGGTCAGGGCATGTGCAGCCACATCGCGGTCGTTGCGATGGCCCGTTGGTTCACCGCGACGCGGGGCCGGGCGCTGTCGATTGCCACGCTGGGTTTCGCCTTGGGCGAAGCGGTCCTGCCCGTCAGTTTCGTGGCCCTGATGACCGTTGTGGACTGGCATCTCCTGTGGCTGGCGGCGGCCGCATTCAGCCTCCTGGGCATTCCCGTGCTGCTTGCACTGCTCAAACAGGAACGCACCCTGCAAAGCCTGGCGGAGCAGTATTCCTCCACCGGTATGCAGGGGCGGCACTGGACGCGGCATGATGCCCTGCGACATCCGCTTTTCTGGATGATGGTTCCGGCGATCCTCGGCCCGTCGGCGTTCAACACGGCCTTCTTTTTCCACCAGGTGCATTTCGCGGATATCAAGGGCTGGTCCCATGTGGAGCTGGTGTCATTCTTCCCGGTCTTCACGGCCATGGGAATCGTTTCGATGGTGCTTTCCGGCTGGGCACTGGATCGGGTCGGCACCGCCCGGCTGATGCCGTTCTACCAGCTCCCCATGGTCCTGAGCTTTCTCGTCTTTTCGACCGCGTCCGGTTTTCTGGGCGCACTGATCGGCTTCCTGTTCCTGGCGATGACGACCGGGTCGAATTCGACCTTGCCCAACGCGTTCTGGGCAGAATTCTACGGCACCGCACATATCGGGGCGATCAAGGCCATGGCTGCGGCGGTCATGGTTCTGGGATCGGCGTTGGGGCCGGGCGTGACCGGCCTGCTGATCGATCTCGGGATCGGGCTCGAACGGCAATTCGTCGGCATTTCGATCTACTTCCTGATCACCTCGGCTCTGATGTTCGCGGGCATCCGGAAGGCGCGGGCGGACCTGACGCCTTAGCGCGAGCGCCGCAGATAGACATAGACCGCGCCTTCGCCGCCATGGCTGACATGCGCCGGCGTGACCTGCATGACCGCCTGCGCCAGGGGCGGCATCGACAGCCAGATCGGCACGTTGCGCCGCAAGATGCCCCGCATTCCAGGAATCGGACTGTCATCGGCACCGGCCTTGCCCTTGCCGGTGATGACGAGAACCAGGCGCAGGCCGGACGCCTGCGCCGACAGGATGAATCGTGTCAGCGCCGGATGCGCCCGGTCCAGCGTCATACCGTGCAGGTCGATCCGGCGTTCCGGCACCAGCTTGCCGCGCTTCATCCTGCCATAGGCCTTGCGGTCCATCAGCACCGGCTCGGGTTTCGGGGTTTGCCCTTGGATTCCCAGTCGTGGAGCCGGTTTGACCGGCGGCGCCTCGGGCGTTGCCGCGACGCGGGGCGCAGGTGTCTTGGCGGGCTTGGGCTTGGGCAGGGGCCGTGGCGGGTTCGCCGTCGTATGCAGGCGTTCCGTCTTCTCAACGACCTGGTGCCACAGCTTGATCTCCTCTGCCGTCAACCTGCGCCGGGTCATCCCGCGCGATCCGGATCGAGGGCCATGGCCCGCTCGAGGGGCAAAAGGACGACCAGCCGTCCCGGATAGCGCAGCCGCCCGGCGGACTGTCCCGCCGCGGCTCCGGTTCCGAAAAAGATATCCGCGCGCTGTGCGCCCTTGATGGCCGAACCCGTGTCCTGCGCGACCATCAAACGCCGAAGCGAAAACGCGCCGTCCGTTTCGACCCAGACCGGCGCTCCGAGCGGCGTGAACTCCGGGTCCACGGCCACGCTGCGCAGGGGCGTCACGGACCGGTTCATGGCCCCCAGCGGACCATGCTCGGGCGCGACATGCGACAGCTCACGGAAAAATACGTAGGAAGGGTTGTGATACATCAACTCCTGTCCCGCTTCGGGATTGAGTCGTATCCAGGATTTGATGCCTTCGGCGCTGATCCGCTGGGCAGAGAATACCCCGCGCCGCACCAGTTCCGCCCCAATGGACCTGTAGGGATGTCCATTGGTGCCGCCATATCCGACCCGCAGAACCTGGCCATCCGGCAACCGTATCCGGCCCGATCCCTGGATCTGCAAGAAGAACAGGTCGACCGGGTCGTCGACCCATGCGATTTCCAGATTCCGGTTTTCCAAACTTTTGGTTTCGAGCAAGCCGCGCCGGCTGAGCCAGGGACGAGACTTTTCCGCTTCGGGGGGCGTTAAGTAGAGCGGGTGGCGAAATCGGTCCGTCGGCAGACGGGATCCGTTCAGCTCCGGTTCGAAATAGCCGGTAAAAAGCGGTGACTGTCCATCGCGGATCAGAACCGGCCGGAACAGCGTCTCGAAGAACCCGCGGGCAGCCCCCGGCGCCTGGGTCTTGGCGGCAACGCAGACCGGGTGCCAGTCGGGATCGTCGAGATCGGCACAGGAGTTGAGGAAGACCGCAAGCGCGGCACCGTGATCGTCGGCCTTCCAACCGTCGAGATCGTCGAAACCGAGGATGTCATAAGTGGTTTCGGCAAGGGCCTTGTCGGAAGTCATCAGGACGGCCCCTGCCAGCAGAACAGCGCCCAGCGCTGCGATCATGCGTCCGTGGCGACAAGCAACCAATTGGGATCGTTCGACCCCATGGTGCGCGCAAAGGTCCAGGTATCCTTCTGCCGTTTCACGGTCGTCGCACTGCCTTCGATGACCTCGCCCTCCTTGTTGCGGACGACCGAGGTCAGTTCGCCGACAAACCTCATGGTGATCTCGGCAAGGTTCGTGTCCCTTTCGAAATTGACACCCTGGATAGCGGTTTCACGCACCCCGATGAATTCAGCCTCGATCTTCAAACCCTGATCCTCGCGGGCCGCGACCACATCGACGAAGGTTTCGAATACATCCTCTGCGAGGAATGGCTGGATATCGTTCAGGTCGCCGCGTTCAAAACCCATGACGATCATCTCATACGCGCCGCGCGCGCCCTGCACGAACTGGCTGACCGAGAATGACGGTTCGACCCGCTTCATCGCCGCCAGGTCCCGCGCTTGCTGGCTGTTCTCGGGAACATGGTCCGTGATATCACGATCCGGCCCGCCTTCGATCACCTCGAAACCGGCGCGCGCCGGCCTTGAGTCCGACGCCGGCACGTTGGGCTTCTCGAATCCTTCCCGCGATCCCAACACGCTTTTCAGGCGCAGGATCAGGAAGATGGCGATACCCGCCAGCACCAGAAGCTGGATGATCGGTGAATTCATTTGGACCTCGTAAAGACGATGGGCTTTGTAAGCACTGCCCTACGCACTTATGTAGGTTAGGGGCGGGATCAAGTCTACCGTCCGGCAGAAGGAAAGGAAACGCACTATGTATCTGTTTCTGGCGTTCTTGATGGTGCCCCTGATCGAAATCGCCCTGTTCATCCAGATCGGCGGGCTGATCGGGCTGTGGCCGACACTGGCGATCGTGGTGCTGACGGCCGTCATCGGCACCTGGCTCGTGCGCACCCAGGGGCGCATGGCCCTCGGGCAATTGCGAAGTTCCTTTTCCGAACTCAACGATCCGACCGAACCGCTGGCGCATGGCGCGATGATCCTGTTTTCCGGCGCATTGCTTTTGACCCCCGGTTTCTTCACCGACGCCGTCGGCTTTGCCTTGCTGATGCCCCCTGTCCGGAAGGCCGTGTTTCGCTTTCTGCGATCCCGCGTGGTCGTTCGGCAGTTCCAGATGGGACCGACCCCGCCGCACGGAACCCACGATTCAGCCAGCGACGTGATCGACGGCGAATACGAAGAGATTCGCCCTGCTTCCCGGCCCGCCGGACGGCCTTCGGGATGGGTCGAAGGGTCCAAGCGGCATTGAGATGCGCATAACAAGCTGGTAAGCAGCGGCAAACGTGAATTGAGGAGATATTCAATGGCCGAAAACGGCGCAAATGGTGCAACCGGTGGTCAGCAGGCCCCACAGGTCAAGATGAACATCATGGGGCAGTTTGTCCGCGATCTGTCATTTGAGAACGTCATGGCCCAAAAAGGCGGGTCGGGCGAAATGCAGCCCGATGTCAACGTCCAGGTCAACCTGGACGCCAAGAAGCGGTCCACGGAAAACCAGTATGAAGTGTCCATCAAGCTGAACGTCGATTCCAAGTCCAAGGAAAGCCGGGACCAGCTTTTCCTGCTGGAAATCGACTACGCCGGCGTGTTCCACATCGAAGGTGTCCCGGAAGAGCAGCTGCATCCCTTTCTTCTGATCGAATGTCCGAGGATGTTGTTTCCCTTCCTGCGCCGCATCGTCAGCGACGTGACTCGCGACGGAGGGTATCCGCCGCTGAATCTGGACAACATCGATTTCGTCCAGATCTATCGCGCGGAATTGGCGCGCCGCCAGCAGGCGCAACAGGCGGAACAGACCGCAAAGGCGTGACGGGTTGGCGCGCCTGACCTGATCTCAGGCGCGCGCCCAAAGGGCCGACTCTCCCAGAGACTTGACAAAGGCATCGTGCGCCTCGCGTTCATCTTCGGTCAACCGGGATGGCAAGGGAGCCGGGCGCGGCATCGGACGCCATATTCCTCCGGTGGCCGATTCAGAATCGACGCTTGCGATCGATAGCGACAGGTCCGGCTGACGACCGCCGATCAGTTCGAGATAAACTTCCGCTAGGATCTCGGAGTCCAGCAAGGCCCCGTGCAGCGTGCGCGAGGAGTTGTCGATGTTGAAGCGGCGGCACAGCGCATCCAGGCTGGCCGGCGAGCCCGGAAACCTTTGGCGCGCGATGGCGAGCGTGTCGATCGCCCGATCCCACGGCAACAACGGCAGCTTCATCCAGCCGAGTTCCGCGTTCAGGAACTTCATGTCGAAGGACGCGTTGTGGATGATCAGCTTGGAATCCTGCACGAAATCCAGGAACGCCTGTCCGATCTCCGCGAATCTCGGCTTGTCGCGCAGGAAATCGTCGCCCAGGCCATGCACTTCGAAGGCTTCCGCCGGCATCGAGCGTTCCGGATTGATATACTGGTGATAGGTCCGGCCCGTGGCAATGTGATTGTATAGCTCCACCGCGCCGATCTCGACGATCCTGTCCCCGGTTTCCGGGTCGAATCCGGTGGTTTCCGTATCAAGGACGATTTCACGCATGGGCCAGCCGCTCTCTGATCGTTGTCACGATATCATGCACCTGCGTGCGGGCATGTTCCAGCGTATCCGTAAGGATGACGAAATCCGATCTGGTCCGTTTTTCCGCGTCCGGCATCTGTTTGCTCTTGATCTGTTCGAATTGCGCGCGCGTCATGCTTCCGCGTTCCAGAACCCGCTGTTCCTGCACCTCTGCCGGGGCGGTAACGCAGGCCACAGCGTCCATCAGCACATCACCGCCGGTTTCGAAAAGCAGAGGAATATCAAAGACCAGTATATCCGCATCGGCCGTGGTCTTGAACATCTCTCGGTCCGACGCCACCAGCGGATGCACGATCTTTTCAATCCGGGCCAGCGCGACGGGGTCTTCGGAAATGATCCGCTTCAGGACCTGCCTGTCCACCCGGTCGTCGCGCACTGCTTCGGGAAAGACGGCACGCAGGGGAACGACCGCGGCCCCGCCCCGGTCATAAAGCCGGTGCACGGCGGCATCCGCATCCCAGAGAGCGCAGCCTTCTTCGACGAACAGCCGGGCCGTCGTGCTCTTGCCCATTCCGATGGAGCCGGTGAGACCCAGGAGAAAGCTCATCTCAGGGCCGCCGCCCGGGCTTCGTCATCGACAACGGGACGAACCCCGAACCAGCGTTCGAAACCGGGCACCGCCTGGTACAGCAACATGCCAAGCCCGTCCACCGTTTCGCATCCGACCTGTTCAGCCGCCGCGAGAAGCCGTGTCTTCAGCGGAGTGTAGACAAGATCCGTCACGACCTGCCCCTTTCGCAAGCCATCCAGCGGCACGCGCAGTTCCGGCTGACCGACCATTCCGAGCGATGTGGTATTGACCACCAGCGCGGCATCGTCCAGGGCGTTTCCTGCCTGAACCCAGTCCACGACCTGGACCCTTTGGCCAAAGTCGTCCTTCAGTCGTTCCGCCCGCACGCGGGTGCGGTTGCTCAGAACGATCTCGGGCACACCGGCATCCGTCAGGGCCGCAATGACCGCCCGCGCCGCTCCGCCGGCTCCCAGAACCACTGCCGGACCCGCGTCGGCGCGCCAGTCCGGCGCCCCATGACGGAGATTCTCGATGAACCCGTAGCCGTCCGTATTGTCGGCATGGATCGTTCCGTCTTCGCGAAAGATCAGCGTGTTCGCGGCACCGATCAGCGTGGCGCGGTCGGAAATCTTGTCGGCGATCGCCATCACCGCCTCCTTGTGCGGAACGGTGACGTTCGCCCCGACGA
This sequence comes from Sedimentitalea xiamensis, assembly GCF_030164465.1. GTDB lineage: Bacteria > Pseudomonadota > Alphaproteobacteria > Rhodobacterales > Rhodobacteraceae > Sedimentitalea > Sedimentitalea xiamensis. The sequence goes on along the minus strand of NZ_JASNJE010000001.1, from coordinate 336,553 downwards.
AACCCATCCGGGGCAAGGTCCGGATAACCTGCGCAAGATCATCCCGCGCAACATCCATCGGAATGTAAAACCCGCGCAGTCCCAATGACTTCAGCCAATGTCCATGCAGCTGCGGGGATCTGGAATGGGCGACCGGCGATCCTATGACACCGGCCAGGGGAATACGGTCATGTGTCATCCGTCGATCACTCCTCGCAACGCCAGAAAATTCAGTAGTGGCAACAAGGGCATACCCAAGACGTTAAAATAGTCCCCGTCAATGCTGGCGAACAGCCTGACTCCCTCTTCCTCGATCTTGTAGCCCCCGACCGCGTGGCGGATAGTTTCCCAGTTCCGGTCGACATAGGCTTTCAGATAGGCCTCGCTCGCATCCCGCATCCGAAGCCGGACCTGCCCCACGTGCCGCCAGATCGGCTGGCCGTCCTGATAGATCACCGCCGCGGACAGGAGCATATGCCGCGCGCCGCGCATCGCGGCAAGCTGATGCAACGCATCGTCCGGCGACAGCGGCTTGGACAGGAGAGTTCCGCCAAAATCCAGAACCTGATCACATCCCAGGACCATCGCTCCGGGCACTTTGTCGCTGACCTTTCGCGCCTTCATTTCGGCCAATGCGTCGGCGATGTCGCGCGGTTTCGCCGTCTCGGCCACCATCGACGACTTGACCGCATCTTCGTCGATGCGCGGGATCACCACCTGAAACGGGACACCGACTTGGCGCAAAAGTTGCGCGCGTATCGCGGAACCGGACGCAAGGACGATGGGGATAGCCATGTGGAAAACTCGGGTCCTGGACAGGGGATCATCGGAGATGAGTTGTATGGTTTTCGGTTCCGCGCGCAAGACCGGGAAAACCCGCGCGACTTGTCCGGTTCATTCTTTATTCATACCTCATGGATAAGGAAAACCCTCTGTCCGGGCATAGCTGCGAATGTTCAAGGTTCTTCCTGACTTATCCCCGTGATCTTGGCCGGATTGGATCTTGCATCTTATTGGTATTATTATTATTTTTCAGACACAATCTTATCTCGTGTACGATTTTTCCACATCACCAAGCCTTGTGGATAAGCCACGTCGAACTGAATGATCCACAGAGTCTGGGCCTGCCTACAAAACCAACTTCCTTATCTTTATATATATATTTATTTTGGTTAGACCGGAGCGAAAGCCGAGGACCCGATGACCGATTTCCTGACCTCAATCTATCCCTGGACCAAGGCGTTTCACATCATGGCCGTGATATCATGGATGGCAGGGTTGTTTTACCTGCCGAGGCTGTTCGTTCATCATGTGGAACGGTCCGATGCCATCGACGGTCTGGCGCCGGTCTTCGAGATGATGGAAGGCAAACTGCTTCGATTGATCATGCGGCCTGCCATGATCGCCACTTGGGCATTCGGGTTGCTTCTGGTGTTCACGCCGGGGATCGTGGATTGGTCCGCTGTCTGGCCCTGGGTGAAAGGTGCCTGTGTTCTGGCCATGACCTGGTTTCACCATTGGCTCGGGCTGCGACTCAAGGACTTCTCCGACGGCCGGAATTCCGTCACGGGGCGGCAGTTCCGGTTGATGAACGAAGTTCCGACGGTTCTGATGATCGTGATCGTTCTGGCTGTGGTCGTCAGGTTCTGATGACCGTTTGACTTTCCATGCGACCTTGTCTAACACGTTCGCAGCCAGCCCGTCCGGGCAGGGCGTTTTCCCAATTCCGACAGAATGCCTCCGGTTCGGTCCGGTCGCAGACAGGCTGTATCATCATGACCGTAGAAAAACTGACCCTTTCCGATCTGAAAGCCAAGAGCCCCAAGGATCTTCTGGCGATGGCCGAAGATCTCGAGATCGAAAACGCATCGACGATGCGCAAGGGCGAGATGATGTTCCAGATCCTGCGCGAACGCGCGGACGAAGGATGGGAAGTGTCCGGCGACGGCGTGCTCGAAGTTCTCCAGGACGGGTTCGGGTTTCTGCGTTCGCCGGAGGCGAACTATCTGCCGGGCCCCGACGATATTTATGTGTCTCCGGAGATGATCCGCCAGCATTCGTTGCGCACGGGCGATACGATTTACGGGGTGATCCAGGCGCCGAACGAAAACGAACGCTATTTCGCGCTGACCAATGTCACGGAGATCAACTTTGAAGATCCTGAAAAGGCCAAACACAAGATCGCCTTTGACAACCTGACCCCGCTCTACCCGGACGAGCGTCTGAAGATGGAGATCGAGGATCCGACGATCAAGGATCGCACGGCCCGGATCATCGATCTGGTGGCGCCGATCGGGAAAGGCCAGCGTTCGCTGATCGTGGCGCCGCCCCGCACCGGCAAGACGGTTATACTGCAGAATATCGCCAACTCGATCGAAAAGAACCATCCGGAGTGCTATCTGATCGTTCTGCTGATCGATGAACGCCCCGAAGAAGTCACCGACATGCAACGTTCGGTCAAGGGCGAAGTCGTCTCGTCAACCTTTGACGAACCCGCCACGAGACATGTGGCCGTGTCCGAGATGGTGATTGAAAAGGCGAAGCGTCTGGTTGAACATAAACGAGATGTTGTTATTCTTTTAGATTCTATCACAAGACTCGGTAGGGCGTTCAACACGGTCGTTCCGTCATCCGGCAAGGTTCTGACCGGGGGCGTCGACGCCAATGCCCTGCAACGCCCCAAGCGATTCTTCGGTGCAGCGCGCAACATCGAAGAAGGCGGATCGCTGACCATCATCGCCACTGCGCTGATCGATACCGGCAGCCGGATGGATGAGGTGATCTTTGAGGAGTTCAAGGGAACCGGAAACTCCGAGATCGTTCTGGATCGCAAGATCGCCGACAAGCGGGTTTTCCCGGCCATCGACATCCTGAAATCCGGAACGCGCAAGGAAGATCTGTTGGTCGACAAGGTCGATCTTCAGAAGACGTTCGTGCTGCGTCGGATCTTGAATCCGATGGGCACGACCGATGCTATCGAATTTCTGATTTCCAAACTTAAGCAGACCAAATCCAACAGCGATTTCTTCGATTCTATGAACACCTGATCCGGGTCTTCGCGCACGGGGTTATGTCATGGATACAATTTATGCGCTGGCCAGCGCACAGGGAAAGGCCGGCGTAGCGGTCATTCGTATTTCCGGTCCCCGGTCGCATTCCGCTGTTCACGATTTGTCCTGCCGCGATCTTCCGTCCAGAGGTATGAACCTGGTCAAACTGCGGGACCGGACAGGGGGGATGCTGGACGATGCGCTGGTGCTGACGTTTTGCGCACCGGCCAGTTTTACCGGAGAGGACGTGGTTGAACTGCAACTTCATGGCAGTGTGGCCGTCGTGTCTTTGGTTCTGACTGAATTGTCCCGGATGGAGGGATTGCGCCTTGCGGATCCTGGGGAGTTCACGCGTCGCGCGCTGGAGAACGCAAAGCTCGACTTGTCCCAAGTGGAAGGTCTGGCCGATCTGATCGACGCGGAAACCGAAGCGCAGCGTAAGCAGGCGCAATCGGTGTTGAGCGGCGAACTCGGAAACCTTGCCGAGTGTTGGAGAATGGATCTCATTCGCGCTGCCTCCTTGATCGAGGCGACCATTGATTTCGCTGATGAGGACATCCCCACGGATGTAACCCCAGAGGTCTCTGCGCTTCTGGACAAGGTTTCAACCGATCTTTCCCGTGAGACGACCGGTGTCGTGATCGCGGAACGGATCCGCAACGGGTTCGAGGTGGCGATCATTGGGGCGCCGAACGTGGGAAAATCCACTCTTTTGAATGCCTTGGCCGGACGCAAGGCGGCGATCACATCGGAATTCGCGGGAACCACGCGTGATGTTATCGAGGTCCGGATGGATCTTGATGGATTGGCTGTCACATTGCTCGATACCGCCGGATTGCGCGAGACCGCGGATCATGTGGAGGACTTGGGAATCGCTTTGGCAAAGGACCGCGCCGAACGGGCGGATCTCAGGGTTTTCCTGGCGGACGATAACTCCGTGATCGATGTCCCCTTCAGGAATGGGGATATCCGCGTGCGTCCGAAAGCGGACACATTGTGCGACAAGTCGGGCGCGGTTTCCGGGAAGACGGGCGAAGGCATTTCCGAACTTGTCGGACAGATCGCATCGACGCTCAAATCACGGAGTGCGAGTGCGGGGTTGGCGACCCGGGAAAGGCATCGGATCGCGATGCAGAGGGCAAATATCTCGCTTGCTGCGGCCCGCCAGCTTTTAATGACGGGTTCGGACCAGTATGAACTTGCTGCGGAAGAACTACGGACAGCGATTCGCGCTCTTGAATCCTTGGTGGGGCGTGTCGATGTCGAGAACATACTGGATGAGATTTTCTCCAGTTTCTGCCTTGGTAAGTGAGGAGTGTTTCACGTGAAACATTTTGATGTCATTGTGATCGGCGGCGGCCACGCGGGAACCGAGGCCGCACATGCGTCCGCCCGAATGGGTGCGCGCACAGCCTTGGTGACATTGAAACGCGAAGGAATCGGTGTCATGTCCTGCAACCCGGCCATAGGTGGGTTGGGTAAAGGCCATCTCGTTCGGGAAATCGATGCATTCGACGGCGTTATGGGTCGGGTCGCCGACAAGGCCGGTATTCAGTTCCGGTTGTTGAACCGCCGCAAAGGCCCGGCGGTTCAGGGGCCGAGGACGCAGGCGGATCGGCGGCTTTACAGGAAAGCCATGCTTTCCGAGACGGAGCGACGCGAGAACCTGGATATTATCGTAGGGGAGGTTGCCGATTTTCGCATGGAAGGCGACAGGGTTGCCGGTGTGGTCCTTGCAGATGGGAGTGAAATAGGATCCCGGGCGGTTGTTCTGACAACGGGAACATTTCTGCGTGGCGTGATTCACATCGGGGACCTGTCGAAACCGGGCGGCCGGATGGGGGACAAGCCGTCTGTCCGGCTCGCAGAGCGCATCGATTCATTCGGGTTGCCGTTGGGCCGCCTTAAGACCGGAACACCGCCGAGACTGGACGGCCGAACGATTGATTGGTCTGGTCTTGAAATGCAGGAAGGGGATGACGATCCGATATTTTTCTCTTTTCTGACGAAGGGCGCATCGGCGCGACAGATTGCCTGCGGTATTACGTACACGAATCCGCAAACTCATGAAATCATTGAGAAGAACCTGTCCCGTTCCGCAATGTATGGCGGCCGTATTGATGGTATCGGACCGCGTTATTGTCCGTCGATAGAAGACAAGATCGTGCGGTTTGCGGAAAAGGATTCACATCAGATTTTTCTCGAACCCGAAGGGCTCGATGACGACACGGTTTATCCGAACGGGATCTCGACGTCCTTGCCGGTTGATGTTCAGGAATCCTATGTCCATTCGATAAGAGGACTGGAACACGCCAGGATTCTGCAACCTGGTTATGCGATCGAATATGATTACATGGACCCTCGCGCCCTGAAGCCTTCCTTGGAGCTGAAGGATGTGCATGGCTTGTATCTCGCCGGCCAGATCAACGGAACGACCGGGTACGAAGAGGCTGCGGCGCAAGGGCTGGTTGCTGGACTCAATTCGGCGAGCGCGGCCCTGGATCGCGATCCAGTGACTTTCACCCGGTCGACGAGCTACATCGGGGTGATGATTGACGACCTGACCGTTCGCGGCGTCAGCGAGCCGTATCGTATGTTCACGTCGCGCGCGGAATTCCGGTTGTCCCTGCGCGCGGACAATGCAGATCAGCGGCTGACCTCGGTGGCAATCTCTCTCGGTTGCGTCAGTGATCAACGCCGGCATCGGTTCCAGGAAAAGATGGAACGTCTGGAAACGGCACGGGCCCTTTTGAACGAATTAACTTTCACGCCAAAGGAACTGGAACAGGCCGGAATTTTGGTGAGCCAAGACGGAAAACGTCGATCGGGAATGAATGTCCTGGCTTTTCCGGATGTTGGTATGAAGCAATTGGCGGTGTTGCAGCCGGACCTGTCGGCTCTGGACGATGAAACGCGAAAGCAGGTTGAACGGGATGCGATCTACGCGAATTACATCCAGCGCCAGGAACAGGATGTGGATGCGCTGAAACGCGATGAGGATCATGTGATCCCTGTTGATTTCAGATTCGATCTTGTCGATGGCCTGTCCAACGAATTGAAACAGAAACTGACAGCTTCACGGCCGGCGAATATCGCCCAGGCAAATCGGATCGACGGGATGACCCCGGCCGCGCTTGCGCTCATTCTTTCGAGAATTCGCAAGAGTCAACGGGCCGTGCGTGGATGAGTGCGCCGGAACATATCGATTTGGCGGGGCAGAATGTTTCACGTGAAACACAGGAGCGGTTGCAGGTCTTTGCAGATCTGGTCGAGAAGTGGAATCCCAGAATAAATCTGGTGTCCAGGAACAGTCTTGTTCATCTTTGGGGCAGGCATATCATTGATTCTATTCAGATTTTCCAGTGCACCCCTCCCGCTGCCCATTGGCTGGACCTGGGCAGCGGCGGAGGTTTTCCGGGTGTGGTCGTGGCGATCCTTGCCGCGGATGCCGCGCCAGAGATGGACGTGACCCTGGTGGAAAGCGATCAGCGAAAGGCGGCCTTTCTGCGCACGGCGATTCGGGAAACCGGTGTTCGAGGCCGGGTTCGTGCGGAACGCATTGAAACCCTCGACCCACAGAATGCGACCATTTTGTCGGCCAGAGCGCTGGCGGATTTGACCGGATTGCTTGGGTTCTGCGAGCGCCATCTTGATTCCAACGGAACGGCCTTGTTTCCCAAAGGTGTTACATGGAAAGAAGAGGTGGCAGAGGCACGCAAGAACTGGAGCTTTGACATGGAGAAAGTCGACAGCAAGACCATGGACGGATCCGTCATCCTGAAGATCAGTGGGGTGTCCCGTGCCTGACCTGTCGCAGCGGAACGGGCCGCATATCATGGCCATTGCCAACCAGAAGGGCGGCGTTGGAAAAACAACAACCTCGATAAACCTTGCCGCGGCCATGGCCGAAGCCGGGCGGCGCGTTCTCGTCGTCGATCTCGATCCGCAGGGAAACGCATCGACCGGGTTGGGCGTTGAGGCGGCCGACCGGGAATACACGACCTACGAACTGCTGGTAGATGACATCCCGCTGGAACAGGCGATCCAGAAAACCGAAACGGAAGGGCTCTTCATCATCCCTGCAACGGTGGACCTGAGTTCCGCTGATATCGAACTGATGTCCAATGAAAGGCGCAGTTTCCTGCTTCATGCTGCATTGCGGCAAGATGCAATGAAACCCTTCGATTTCGATTTCATCCTGATCGATTGCCCGCCGTCTCTCAATCTGCTGACCGTCAACGCCATGGTTGCGGCGCATTCTGTTCTGGTCCCCTTGCAAAGCGAATTCTTCGCGCTTGAAGGGCTGTCGCAGCTGATGTTGTCGATCCGGGAAGTGCGGCAGACCGCAAATCCGGAGCTTCGGATCGAAGGGGTGGTGCTGACCATGTATGACCGCAGGAACAACCTGTCCCAACAGGTTGAACTGGATGCACGCGAGAACCTTGGCGAACTGGTGTTCAGAACCCGTATTCCACGAAACGTGCGCGTCAGCGAAGCCCCATCCTATGCCATGCCGGTCCTTAGCTACGATCCGAAATCGAAAGGCGCGAGGGCCTATCAGGCATTGGCGCAGGAAATTCTGAAGAAACATGCCCCATTGGCGGCCTGACTGGCCCGGAGAGACAGATGATGGACAAGAAAGCGAAGCCGCGCGGTTTGGGTCGGGGACTTTCGGCGCTGATGGCGGATGTGAATCCCGAGCCACAGGCGCGCAAAGGGGAGCGGAGCAGCGCCGATATCCAAGTTCCGATCGAAAAGCTTTTCGCCAATCCGAACCAGCCGCGCCGAACCTTCGTGCAAAGCGACCTCGATGATCTGACGGCCTCGATCAAAGAGAAGGGGGTTCTACAACCTCTGATTGTGCGTCCGAGAATTGGCGACACCTATGAAATCGTCGCGGGAGAACGCCGCTGGCGGGCCGCGCAAATGGCGCAACTGCATGAAATTCCGGTCCTCGTTCGCAATTTCGACGATGTCGAGGTTCTTGAGGTCGCGATCATCGAAAACATCCAGCGCGCGGATCTGAATGCGATCGAAGAGGCGGCCGGTTACAGGCAGCTGATGGACAGCTTCGGCCACACGCAGGAAAAGCTCGCCGAAGCTCTTGGCAAGAGCCGCAGCCACATCGCCAACCTGATGCGCCTGCTGACCCTGCCGGAGGATGTCCGCGACCTGCTTCGGGATGGAATACTGACCGCGGGTCACGCGCGCGCCTTGATCACGGCGGACAACCCTTCGGACCTGGCGAAAGAGATCGTTCGGGGCGGACTCTCCGTGCGGGCCACGGAATCGCTGGTCAAGAAACGGACCGAGCGCGGCGGTCCGATGTCAAAGGCACCGAAGAAGATCCCTGAAAAAGACGCGGACACGCGGGCGCTCGAAGGCGATCTGTCGGCGAACCTGGCGATGAAAGTGTCGCTCAGCCACGCGCCGGGCGCCGATTCCGGGACCATGACGATCAGGTATCAGTCCCTGGACGAACTCGACACCCTATGCCGTTTGCTGAGCGGAACCTAACCCGCAAGAAACTCGGATATCACCGAATTCAATAACATAACACCTTGTTTGGAAACGATTATCTTGTTTCCAGTGTCGATGATCATCCCCAGTTCAGACAAGGACCTCCGGGCCTTCTGGTTCAGCTTCCGCCCGGTCAGGGACTCATAGCGGGCGATGTCCAGCCCGCTTCGGACCCGCAGGCCCATCATCAGGTATTCTTCGCCCTGTTCCAGCCCGGACAGGGGCGTGCGGACGTTTTCGGCTTTTTCCTGAGGCACCGATGCCAGCCATGCCGAAGGATCACGCCTGCATTCCGTCGCGAAGCGCCGGCCGTTCACGGTGACGCGCCCATGCGCGCCCGGCCCGACTCCCACATAGTCGCCACCGTTCCAATAGATCTGGTTGTGACGGGATTCCGCGCCGGGACGGGCGTGGTTTGACACCTCATACATCGGCAGCCCATGAGCATCGCACAGATCCTGGGTCAGATCGTACATGTCGGCGGACAGGTCGTCCGACGGCAACCCGCGCAACTTGCCGACGGCGAAACGGTCGCCAAAGGCGGTCCCCGGTTCGATGGTCAGCTGATAGAGGGACAGATGATCGATCGCCATGCCGAGCGCCTCGGTCAGTTCGACCCGCCAATCGTCCAGCGTCTGGTCCTGCCGGGCATAGATCAGGTCGAAACTGACCCGCTGGAAACAGGATCGGGCCACGTCGAAGGCCACGCGGGCCTCGGCCACGGTGTGAACCCGTCCCAGACGTCGCAAGTCGTCGTCGCTCAGAGCCTGAATGCCCATCGACACGCGGTTAACGCCCGCATCGCGAAATCCGGCGAACCGGCCGGCCTCAACGGACCCCGGATTCGCTTCGAGCGTGATCTCGATATCGTTCGCCGGGGTCCAGAGGCGGCTGGCGGCGGCGATGATCTCCGCCACCGTGTCCGGTTGCATCAGGCTCGGCGTTCCGCCGCCGAAAAAGACGGAATTCAGCACCCGCCCCGGCGTATCCTGCGCAACCCGTTCCAGTTCGGCGAGGTAGGCGTCACGCCACCCATCATGGTCGATCCGGCGGGCCACATGGCTGTTGAAATCGCAATAGGGGCATTTCGCCTGGCAGAAAGGCCAGTGGACGTACAGGCCAAAGCCACCATGTCGCCAATCTTCAGTCAAAACAGCCCTGAACGAAAGCGCTCACCGCCCTTGCGCGATGGCTGATACGGTTCTTTTCCCAGCGGTCCATTTCCCCGAAAGTCTGGTCGAATCCTTCTGGCACAAAGATCGGGTCATAGCCATGGCCCCGGATCCCGCGCATCGGCCAGACCACGTGGCCGGGCAGGACACCGGGAAAGACCTCGTCATGCCCGTCGGGCCAGGCAAGGACCAATGTGCAGCAGAACCGGGCCGTGCGCGGATGCGGCGCGTTCACCGCCTCAAGTTCGCGATGGGTGCGTTCCATCGCCATCGCAAAATCCCGCCCGGTCGGGGTTTCAGCCCAATCGGCAGTATAAACACCGGGCGCGCCGCCAAGCGCGTCGATCTCGATGCCGGAATCGTCGGCCAGAGCCGGAAGCCCGGTCGCCCGCGCGGCCGCATGCGCCTTGATCCGCGCGTTGCCGACAAAACTGTCTTCGGTTTCGTCCGGCTCCGGCAGGTTCATCTCGGCAGCGCCGATCACCGAAACCCCGTAGGGCTCCAGAAGATGGGCCATCTCTTCCAGCTTGCCGGTATTGTGCGTTGCGATCAGCAGCCTGTCGCCGGTGAACTTCCGGATCATGCGGCGGCCTTCTGCGCCGCCACCAGTTCGGACACACCCTTTTGCGCCAGGTCCATCAGGCTGTTCATCTGGTCCCGCGAGAATACGGACCCTTCCGCGGACATCTGCACTTCGATCAGTTTCCCCGATCCGGTCATGATGAAATTGCCGTCAACGCCCGCTTCGCTGTCTTCGGGGTAATCGAGATCCAGCACCGGCTGGCCGGCGTAGATCCCGCAGGACACGGCGGCGACTGGGTCCACCAGCGGGTCGGTGATCACGTCGCCTGTCTTCATCAGACGGTTTACCGCCAGGCGCAGCGCGACCCAACCGCCGGTGATCGATGCGCAACGGGTGCCGCCATCGGCCTGAAGCACGTCGCAATCCACCGTGATCTGGCGTTCTCCAAGCGCCACGCGGTCCACACCGGCCCGCAATGCGCGCCCGATCAGCCGCTGGATTTCCACCGTCCGCCCCCCCTGTTTTCCAGAAGCCGCCTCACGGCGCATCCGCGTGTTTGTGGCACGGGGCAGCATGCCGTACTCCGCCGTGACCCAGCCCAGTCCGGACCCCTTGATGAAGGGCGGCACGCGGTCTTCTATGGTTGCCGTGCAAAGGACATGGGTGTCGCCAATCCTGATCAGGCAAGAGCCTTCGGCGTGCTTTGTGAAGCCTGTTTCGATTGAAACGGGGCGCATTTCGCTTAAGTTTCTTCCGGAGGGTCGCATTGGAAATCCTTTGATTGCTGGGGCCGCAATACCGTTCAGCGCACCTGCGATGCAAGCCCGATTGACCTTTGCGACATGTGGACTTTAATGGCGATCCAACCAAGGATAGCACGCATGAACGATGCGACGAAGCTGTTGGATGAGATGAACGACCGGTCCAGGGAAGTGTTCCGGCTGGTCGTCGAATCCTATCTGGACACGGGCGGACCGGTTGGCAGCCGGACCCTGACCCGCACGCTCAGCGAGAAACTGAGCGCGGCCACGGTGCGCAACGTGATGCAGGACCTGGAATATCTGGGATTGCTGGACAGTCCGCATGTCAGCGCCGGGCGGATTCCGACGCAGATGGGATTGCGGATGTTCGTGGACGGGCTTCTCGAAGTCAGCGATCTGGACGCGGCGGACCGTCAGAAACTGGATGAGACCATGGCCCGGAATTCACCCGACGTCGGCGGGATGCTCGACCGGATCGGGTCGGCCCTGTCCGGCGTCACCCACGGCGCATCTCTGGTCCTGACCCCGAAACACGAGGCGGAGATACGGCATATCGAATTCGTGTCTCTGGCGCATAACCGGGCTCTGGTGGTGCTGGTCTTCGCGGATGGCCACGTGGAAAACAGGCTGTTCACCCCGCCGCCGGGCCAAACCCCGAGTTCGATGCGCGAAGCTGCGAATTTCCTGAACGCGCTGATCGAGGGCAAGACCCTGAGCGACGTCAACCGGTCGATCCGGGCGGAGATCAAGAAACGCCGCAGCGAGATCGACAGCCTGGCCCGCGAAATGGTCAAGAGCGGCCTGGCCGTCTGGGAGGGCGACGGGGGCGAAGAGGACCGACTCATCGTCCGTGGCCGGGCCAACCTGCTGGGCGGCGAGGATGACGGTGAAGAACTGGAACGCATACGCACCCTGTTTGACGATCTGGAGCGCAAACGCGACATCGCGGAGTTCCTGCAACTGACCGAAGAAGGTGAAGGAGTGCGCATTTTTATCGGTTCCGAGAACAAACTTTTTTCACTTTCGGGTTCCTCTTTGGTTGTGTCTCCTTATATGAACGCTGATCGAAAGATCATTGGCGCGGTCGGCGTCATCGGTCCGACCCGTCTGAATTACGGACGGATCGTGCCGATCGTGGACTATACGGCGCAGCTGGTGGGACGGCTGATTTCCGACCGCAATTAGAGGTGAAAGATGGCAGACCCCAAGAACAACGATTTTCTGGACGATTTGGCCGATATGGAAGCCGAGGAATTCGCCAAGGAAATGGCCGAAATGGACCCCGAGGCGATTGAACTGGATTCGCTCCGGGCAGAGCGTGACGACTACAAGGACCGTTTCATGCGGGCGCTCGCGGATGCGGAGAACGCGCGCAAACGGTCGGAACGCGACCGGCGCGAGGCGGAACAATACGGCGGATCGAAACTGGCGCGCGACATGATGCCGGTGTTCGACAACATGAAACGGGCGATCGAAACCGCGACGGAAGAGCAGAAAAACGTGTCCTCGGCACTGATCGAAGGCATCGAACTGACGATGCGCGAATTGCTGAACGTGTTCAACAAGCACGGGATCGAATTGATCGCCCCGGAAGTCGGAGACCGGTTCGACCCGCGGTTGCATCAGGCCATGTTCGAAGCACCGGTACCGGGAACGCGGGCCGGCGACATCATCCAGGTGGCTGTCGAAGGCTTCATGCTGCATGATCGCCTGCTGCGCCCCGCACAAGTGGGGGTGTCGTCGACTCCGGCGTCCTGACCCGCCGTCGCGCCGGCGGATGGTTGGGGAGCCTCCGGCGGGAGTATTTGCGGCAAGAGGATAACGGGGCGGTCAGGAATTGGCCGCCTCTTTCAGTCTGTAAATCAGATCCAGCGCCTGTTTCGGGCTCAGCTCGTCCGGTTGGACAGCCTTGAGCATATCAAGAGCGGGCGAGGATTTCTCGGGTCTGGAGGCAGGCGGCGCAACGGCGAAAAGCGGCAGATCGTCGATCAACGTCTTCTTGGTCGCGCCGCCTTCGCGTTCGCCTTTTTCGAGCGCTTCGAGCACGACTCTGGCCCGGTCGAGAACGGATTTCGGCAGCCCGGCCAGTTGTGCGACCTGAACGCCGTAGGATCGGTCGGCGGCGCCCTTGCGGACTTCGTGCAGGAAGACGACTTCGCCATTCCATTCCTTCACCGCGACCGTTGCGTTTTCCACGCCTACGAGTTTTCCGGCGAGCGCCGTGAGTTCATGATAGTGGGTGGCGAACAGCGCGCGACACCGGTTGCTGGAATGCAGATGTTCCAGTGTCGCCCAGGCTATGGACAGGCCGTCATAGGTCGCGGTGCCGCGACCTATTTCGTCCAGGATGACAAGCGCGCGATCGTCCGCCTGGTTGAGAATGGCCGCCGTTTCCACCATTTCGACCATGAAAGTGGATCGGCCCCGCGCCAGGTCGTCGGAGGCGCCGACGCGGCTGAAGAGCTGGCTGACCAGTCCTACATGCGCCGCGCGGGCCGGCACGAAACTGCCGACCTGGGCGAGCAGGGCAATCAACGCGTTCTGACGCAGAAAGGTCGACTTTCCGGCCATGTTGGGACCGGTCAGCAACCAGATCGCGGCCCCGCCGGACGCTGTCAGGTCGCAATCGTTGGCGATGAATCCGTCGCCCCCCTGCCGGCGCAGCGCCTGTTCCACAACCGGATGCCGCCCGCCGTCGATGGCAAAAGCGCGGCTCTCGTCCACCTTGGGACGGCACCAGTTTTCGGCGCGCGCCAGATCCGCCAGCGCCGTCGCCAGGTCGAGTTCGGCCAGCGCGCGCGAGGCCGCACTGATCGGACCCGCCTGGTCGAGAATTTCGTGCCTGAGCCGTTTATAGAGCTGTTTCTCGATCTCCAGGGCACGGTTTCCCGCGTTCAGGATCCGGGTTTCCATCTCACCGAGCTCCACGGTCGTGAACCGGACCTGGTTCGCTGTGGTCTGCCGGTGGATGTAGGTTTCCGAAAGCGGCGGCGACAGCATCCTCGCGGCATGAGTCGCGGTGGTTTCGATGAAATACCCCAGCACGTTGTTGTGCTTGATCTTCAGCGACGCGATCCCGGTATCGTCGCAATAGCGTTTCTGCATGGCCGCGATCACCGACCGTCCCTCGTCGCGCAGGGTGCGGGCCTCGTCGAGGTCCGGATCGAAACCGCTGGCAATGAAACCGCCGTCCCGCGCCAGGACCGGCGGATCGGCGACCAGGGCCGCATCCAACAGCGCGACGAGATCGTCAAATCCACCAAGCGCGTTCACGGATCCGGCGAAAAGATCGGGCAGGTCGCCGCGCGCGCAATGTCCCGCAACCGCTCTTCCCTGTTCGAGCCCGTTTCGGATGGCGGCCAGGTCGCGCGGACCGCCGCGATCCAGCGACAGCCGCGACAGGGCGCGGTCCAGATCGGGAGTCTTGCGCAGGGCGGTTCTCAGGTCGGTCGCCAGGCGGTCCTGGCCGATTGCGAAATCGATCGCGTCCAGTCGATGGTGGATCGTGGCGAGATCGCGGGACGGGCTGGACAGGCGCTGTTCCAGCAACCGCGCCCCGCCCGGCGTTACCGTCCGGTCCATGACCGACAGCAGGGATCCGGAGCGTGATCCCGAAAGCGACCGGGTCAATTCCAGGTTCCGGCGGGTTGCCGCATCGATCTGCACGACCCGGTCCATCGTTTCGCGCACCGGCGGTTGCAGCAGCGGCAGCTTGCCCTTCTGGGTGATGTCGAGGTAATCGATCAGCGCGCCCATGGCCGAAACCTCGGCGCGCCCGAAGGTTCCGAACGCATCCAGCGTGCCGACGCCAAACAGGCTGCAGAGACGTTTTTCGGACGCGGTGCTGTCAAAGCTCGCGCCGCCAAGCGGGGTCAACGGCACGCCCAGATCCCCTGCGGCTTGCCGCAGGGCGCCGGCTTCGGTCTCGGTGACAATCAGTTCGGACGGCGCCAGCCGGGCCAGTTCAGGCCCGATCCGGGCATCAGGCAATTCCTCCACGAGAAACGCGCCGGTGGAAATGTCCGCCCAGGCCAGGGCCGCAGAGTCCCGAACCCGCGCGAAGGCGGCGAGAAAGTTGTGCCGGCGTGCTTCGAGCAGCGCGTCCTCGGTCAGGGTGCCGGGTGTGACCAGCCGCACCACCTCGCGGCGCACCACCGATTTGGAGCCGCGTTTCCTGGCTTCGGCCGGGCTTTCCATCTGTTCGCAGACCGCGACACGGAACCCCTTGCGGATCAGGGTCAGGAAATACCCTTCGGCGGCATGATAGGGCACGCCGCACATGGGAATGTCCGCCCCGTCGTGCTTGCCCCGCTTGGTCAGCGCGATGTCGAGCGCCTCGGCCGCGGCCACGGCGTCGTCAAAGAACATCTCGTAGAAATCGCCCATCCGGTAGAACAGTAGCGCATCGGCATGCGCCGCCTTGATGTCGAGATATTGCGCCATCATGGGCGTGACATTGGCCACCGATCATCCCCCGGTCTTCGGATCGCCGCCGACCTTACAAATCCGCGGCCTGCGACGAAAGGCGAAAACGCATGGGTGTTGAGGAAGCCCGATCCGCGGGGTATGAGCGAAAAACCGCAGCGAGGAGGCGCGCCGTCCATGTCCAGAATCAAATATACCAGAGACGAGGCGCTGGCCTTCCACCTCGAACCGATGCCAGGCAAGTTCGAGATCCAGGCGACGGTGCCGCTGAACACCCAGCGGGACTTGTCGCTGGCCTATTCGCCCGGGGTGGCGGTGCCCTGCGAGGAGATCGCGAAGAACCCGGAAACCGCCTATGACTACACGATCAAGGGCAATCTCGTCGCGGTGATTTCGAACGGGACGGCGGTGCTCGGTCTCGGCAATCTCGGGGCGCTGGGTGCCAAGCCGGTGATGGAGGGCAAGTCGGTCCTGTTCAAGGCCTTCGCCGACGTCAACAGCATCGACATCGAACTGGACACGGAGGACACCGACGAATTCTGCAAGGCGGTCAGGCTGATGGCCCCGACCTTCGGCGGCATCAACCTCGAAGACATCCGTGCGCCCGATTGTTTCATTATCGAACAGCGGCTCAAGGAAGAACTCGACATCCCGGTCTTCCATGACGACCAGCACGGCACCGCCGTGATCTGTGCGGCGGGTCTGATCAATGCGCTGCACATCTCGGGCAAGAAGATCGAGGATGTGAAAATCGTGCTGAACGGCGCGGGAGCGGCAGGCATCGCCTGTCTCGAACTTCTGAAATACATGGGCGCGCGGCACGAGAACTGCATCATGTGCGACACAAAGGGCGTCATCTGGCAGGGCCGCACCGAGGGCATGAACCAGTGGAAATCGGCCCATGCCGTCAAGACCGGGGCGCGCAGCCTCGCCGACGCGATGAAAGACGCCGACGTGTTCCTCGGCGTCAGCGTCAAGGGCGCGGTGACCCAGGACATGGTCGCGAGCATGGCCGACAATCCGGTGATCTTCGCCATGGCCAATCCCGACCCGGAGATTACGCCGGAAGAGGCGCACGAGGTCCGCATGGACGCCATCGTCGCCACCGGGCGCAGCGACTATCCCAACCAGGTCAACAACGTGCTCGGCTTTCCCTATCTCTTCCGCGGCGCTCTCGACATTCATGCCCGCGCGATCAACGACCAGATGAAGATCGCCTGCGCCGAGGCGCTCGCGGCGCTGGCGCGAGAGGATGTGCCCGACGAGGTGGCGCTGGCCTACGGGCAGAATCTCAGCTTCGGGCGCGATTACATCATCCCGACGCCATTCGATCCCCGCCTGATCCACCGCATCCCGCCCGCCGTCGCCAAGGCCGGAATGGATACGGGCGCCGCGCGCCGTCCGATCATCGATATGGAGGCCTACGAGGCCACGCTCAAGGCGCGGATGGACCCGACCGCCAGCATCCTGCGCGGGCTCAACACCCGCGCCCGCGCCGCCAAGGCCCGGATGATTTTTGCCGAGGGAGACGACCCGCGCGTGCTGCGCGCCGCAGTCACCTACCAGCGCTCGGGCCTCGGCACCGCGCTGGTCGTCGGCCGGCCCGACGATGTGAAGGCCAAACTCGAAAGCGTCGGACTCGGCGACGCGGCGCGGGAACTTGAAATCGTCAATGCGGGCAACTCCCAGCATCTCGATGCCTACAAGGCGTTCCTCTACCAGCGCCTGCAACGGCGCGGGTTCGACCGCCAGGACATCCACCGGCTTGCCGCGCGTGACCGGCACGTGTTCTCGGCGCTGATGCTGGCGCATGGGCATGGCGACGGGTTGGTGACCGGTGCGACGCGCAAGTCGGCGCATATCCTCGACCGCATCAATCACGTGTTCGACGCCAATGCCGAAAACGGGGTCGCCGGAGTCACTGCGCTGCTGCACAAGGGTCGGATCGTGCTGATCGCGGACACGCTGGTGCAGGAATGGCCCGAGGCCGAAGACCTCGCGACCATCGCTGAACGCGCCGCCGACGTGGCGCGGCACATGGGGCTCGAGCCCCGCGTCGCCTTCGTCAGCTTCTCGACCTTCGGCTACCCGGTGTCCGAACGCGCGTTCAAGATGGGCCAGGCGCCGCATATCCTGGAACAGCGCGGCGTGGATTTCGAATTCGAAGGCGAAATGACCGTGGATGTGGCGCTGAACGCGAAATCGAAGGAAAGTTATCCGTTCTCACGCCTCACGGGACCCGCCAACATCCTTGTCGTGCCGGCACGCCATTCCGCCAGCATCTCGGTCAAGCTGATGCAGGAGATGGGCGGCGCGACCGTGATCGGTCCGATCCTTTCGGGCCTCGACAAGCCGATCCAGATCTGCTCGTCGGTCTCGACCGCCAATGACATCCTGAACATGGCGGTGCTGGCCTCCTGCAAGATCGGGTAGAATCCGGTCATGCCGGTTCCGCACAGCCATCGCGCCTTCACCTTGTCCAAAATACTCCGGGGGAGTCCCGAAGGGACGGGGGCAAAGCCCCCTGCGTCCGGTGCCCGGCCCTAGCTCCCTGCGAAGGGGGCGGCATCGCCCCAAAGTGTGCGCACCCGCCCGTCGCGACCGCAGGCCTCCCGATACAGGTCATAGGCCGCTTTCCTGGTGCGCGGCCCGAACCGGGTCAGCACCAGCGCGCCGCTCTTGTAATAATCCTGGTGCGCCGCGTCGGCCGGATAAAACGGCGCTTCGGGCAGGATCGGCGTGACGATCTTCTGGCCCAGGTCCGCTTCGGCCTGTTCGATCGCGGCTTCGGCCAGCGCCTGTTCCTGCGCGCCGGACACAAAGATCGCGGTTCGGTAACTGTCGCCTCGATCGCAGAACTGTCCTCCCGCGTCGGTCGGATCGATTGATCGCAGGAACATGTTTAGCAGGGCGGACCGGCTGACCACGTCGGGATCGAACGCGATCCGAACCGCTTCGAAATGCCCGGTGCCGCCGGCCACGATCTGCTTGTAGGTCGGATCGGCCACCATTCCGCCGCTGAACCCGGATACGACGCCCGACACGCCCTTGACCTTCTCGAAATCGGCCTCCACGCACCAGAAACAGCCCCCGGCGACCATCAGCGTCTGGGTCGGTGCGGCATGGGCGTGCCCCTGGCGGAGGATCATCGCCACGGCGATCAGCAGGATCAATGCCAGCGGCTTGAGAGTGTTCAGGCATTTCATGGCCAGTCTCCTTTGGCCGAAAGCGTGTTGCGTTGCTCTGCGCAAAGCAAGCCCATTTCATGTATTGTCACGCCGTGGTGACTGGATTTTACCGCTTGGCCTTGGCGCTCTCTGGGCCTAGCGTGCGCCCGGACAGGAGACCGGAATGACCGACAAGATGACCACCCACCAGGCCGAAGACGACGCCCGCAACGAAACCATCAGGATCTACCTGAACGGTCGGATCGTGCCCAAGGCGGAGGCCATGGTAAGCGTCTATGACAGCGGCTTCATGCTGGGCGACGGGGTCTGGGAAGGGATCCGGTTGTACAACGGCACCTGGGCATTCCTAGAAGAGCACATGGACCGCCTGTTCGAAGCCGCCAAGGCCATCGATCTCGATATCGGGCTGGACCGCGCCGGCGTGATCGACGCGATCCGCGCAACGCAGCAGGCCAACGGCATGACCACCGACGCCCATGCGCGGCTGATGGTGACGCGCGGGGTCAAGATCCGGCCGTTCCAGCATCCCGCACTCAGCCGGTCGGGGCCGACCATGGTCATCATCATGGAACATTCCCGCCCCCGCCTGCCGCGCCCGATCCGGCTCGCCACCGTGCCGCATCTGCGCGGATTGCCGATGACCCAGGACCCGAAACTGAACAGCCACTCCAAGCTGAACTGCATCCTTGCCTGCATCGCCGCCGAAAAGGCCGGGGCCGATGAGGCGCTGATGCTGGATGTCAACGGGTTCGTGAACACGACGAATGCCTGCAACTTCTTCATCGTGCGCAAGGGCGAAGTCTGGACCAGCACTGGCGATTACTGCATGAACGGGATCACCCGGCAGAAGGTGATCGACCTGTGCCGCGGCAACGGCATCCCGGTATTCGAACGCAACTTCAGCCTTGTGGACACCTACGGAGCCGACGAAGCCTTTCTGACCGGAACCTTCGGTGCGCAGACCCCGGTGTCCGAAATCGACGGCCGCCGTATCGGTGCAGGCGACATGGGCCCCGTGACCAAGCGGCTGCGCGGACTCTATTCCGATCTGATCGCCGCGAAGACCGGGTCTTGACACATGTTCAATACGGATAAACCCCGGACTCGAATTTGCATGAACCGATCCGGACAGGGATATCAGGCATGAAGATCGCGATGTGGTCGGGGCCGCGCAACCTGTCGACGGCGATGATGTATGCCTTCGGCGCGCGCGGCGATTGCGCCGTTATCGACGAACCTTTCTATGCCGCATACCTGCACGCGACGGACCTGGACCATCCCATGCGCGACGCGATTCTGGCCGCTCAGCCCGGCGAACCGCAAGAGGTGGTCAACCGGATTACCGGGCCGATACCCGGAAACGCACCGCATTTTTATCAGAAACACATGACGCAGCACATGCTGCCGAACGTGCCGCGCGGCTGGATGCGCGGGTTTTCCAACGTGTTCCTGATCCGCCACCCGGCGCGGGTCATCGCGAGCTATGCCGCGAAGCGCGAAAACCCGACCTTGCAGGACATCGGCTTCGTCCAGCAGGCGGAACTGTTCGACGAGGTGATGAGCTGGCAGGGCAGCCCGGTTGTCATCGACAGCACCGATATCCGCAAGGATCCGGAAAAGATGTTGCGGCGGCTATGTATTGCGGTCGGATTGCCCTTTACCCCCAAGATGCTGAAATGGCCGCGCGGGGGTCATCCCGAAGACGGTATCTGGGCCGAACACTGGTATGGCGCGGTCTGGAACAGCACCGGCTTTGCCGCTGCCGAGGGTCCGTTGCCGACCGTGCCGGAACATCTTCGCCCGGTGCTGGACGGTGCGATGCCGCATTACCGGCGGCTGAAGGCGGTGGCGCTCTAACCGATGTTCTGCGCCGTAACCGTGCAGGGCGCACCATCGTAGAACGCGTCGAGCACCTGCGAAAACACCGGCGATGCGCCGGGAACGGCGGCGAACAGCGTCATGCAGGATTGCAGCTTCTTCGCGTCCACCGGGCCAAGGATGTCTTTCGCCGCCCGGCCGGAATGGGTCAGCATGAGTTCGCTGGCCTGAACCAGCCGATCGTTCAGGACCGGATGGGCGAGATAGGCCCGCGCTTCGGCCAGATCGTGAAGCCCGAACAGCTGCGCCATGTCCGACTGGCCAAGCGACGCCAGTTGCGGAAAGACGAACCACATCCAGTGTCCGGTCTTGCGACCCGCCGCCAGTTCCTCGACGACAGACTCCCAGACGGTGTCCTGCGCCTCGATGAACAGGTCGGCGTCGGTTTCGTCGTTCATTTCAACCGACGATTCCGCATTGCGATCAACCGTAGCCGCAGCGCGTTCAGCTTGATGAACCCGGCTGCATCCTTCTGGTCATAGGCGCCTGCGTCATCCTCGAAGGTCACGTGTTCTTCGGAATAGAGCGACAGGTCGGACCAGCGTCCGACGGTGCGGGCCAGACCTTTGTAGAGCTTCAGCCGCACAGTTCCGGTGACGTGTTCCTGGCTCTTGTCGATCAGCGCCTGAAGCATCTCGCGTTCGGGGCTGAACCAGAAGCCGTTGTAGATCAGTTCCGCGTATTGCGGCATGATCTGGTCCTTCAGATGCGCGGCCCCGCGATCCAGCGTGATCTGTTCGATGCCGCGATGCGCCTCCAGAAGGATGGTGCCGCCAGGAGTTTCGTAGATGCCGCGCGATTTCATGCCGACGAACCGCCCTTCGACCAGGTCGAGCCGCCCGACCCCGTGCTTGCCGCCCAGTTCGTTCAACTTGGTCAGGATCGTTGCGGGCGACATCGCCTCGCCATTCAGGCTGACCGCGTCGCCTTTTTCAAACCCGATCTCGATGAATTCAGGCGCATTGGGCGCGTCTTCGGGATTCACCGTGCGCTGGTAGACATAATCGGGCGCTTCCTCGGCCGGGTTTTCAAGCACCTTGCCTTCGGAAGACGTGTGCAGAAGGTTGGCATCGACCGAAAACGGCGCTTCGCCGCGCTTGTCCTTGGCGATCGGGATCTGGTTTTTTTCGGCAAAGTCGATCAGCCGGGTGCGGCTGGTCAGATCCCATTCCCGCCAGGGCGCGATCACCTTGATGTCGGGGTTCAGCGCATAGGCCGCCAGTTCAAAGCGCACCTGATCGTTGCCCTTTCCGGTCGCGCCGTGGGCCACGGCATCGGCCCCGGTTTCAGCCGCGATCTCGACCAGCCGCTTGGAAATCAGCGGGCGCGCGATGGAGGTGCCGAGCAGGTAAAGACCTTCGTAGAGCGCGTTTGCGCGGAACATCGGGAAGACGAAATCGCGCACGAATTCCTCGCGCAGATCCTCGATATAGATCTCTTTCGCCCCCATCATCTCGGCTTTCTTGCGGGCGGGTTCCAGTTCTTCGCCCTGACCGAGATCGGCGGTGAAGGTCACGACCTCGCAACCATATTCCGTCTGTAGCCATTTCAGGATGATCGACGTGTCCAGACCGCCTGAATAGGCCAGAACCACTTTCTTGGGCGCAGACATTTGGAATTCCTCTTACCTTGGATCGGCTGCGGATTATCGGGTTTTGTGGCGCGGGGCAAGGTATGCTTGCGCGGGCGGTCAAGCTGAGTCAGACAGGGAAAATGAATGATTTTCGTGACAAGGCCCGCGCGGCCGAGGCCGCCATGCGCGACGTGTTCCCGGCCACGCCGCTGCAGAGGAACGTCCATCTTTCGGACCGCTACGAAGCCGATATCTGGCTGAAGCGCGAAGACCTGAGCCCGGTCCGTTCCTACAAGTTGCGCGGGGCGTTCAATGCCATGCGCAAGCTGCCGGAACAGAAGCTGTTCGTTTGCGCCAGCGCCGGCAACCATGCGCAGGGCGTCGCGTTCATGTGCAGCCATTTCGGCGTCAAGGGCGTGATCTTCATGCCGGTCACGACGCCACAGCAGAAGATCCTGAAGACCCGGATGTTCGGTGGCGATCAGATCGAAATTCACCTGGTCGGAGACTATTTCGACGATACCCTGACCGCGGCACAGGCGTGGTGCGACCAGCAGGGGGGGCATTTCCTGTCTCCGTTCGACGATGCGGATGTGATCGAAGGCCAGGCATCTGTCGGGGTCGAGATATCCGATCAACTGGGTCAGACGCCTGATGTGGTGATCCTGCCGGTCGGTGGCGGCGGCATGTCCTCCGGTGTGTCGTCATGGTTCGGCGGTCAGACGCGTTGCCTTTTCGTCGAACCCGCCGGGGGCGCCTGTCTCAAGGCGGCCTTGGCGGCGGGCCATCCCGTGACCCTGCCGCGTGTCGATACCTTTGTAGATGGCGCTGCGGTGGGACGGATCGGCATTCGAACCTTCGAACTCCTGAAATCCGTTCCGCTCTCGGATGTCCTGGTTCTTGGCGAGGACCGGATATGCACGACCATGATCGAGATGCTCAACGTCGAAGGCATAGTGCTTGAACCCGCCGGAGCCCTGTCGGTTGAGGCATTGGGCGAAATCGAACACCTTGTTCGCGGCAAGTCCGTGGTTTGCGTCACATCCGGGGGCAATTTCGATTTCGAACGCCTGCCCGAGGTCAAGGAACGCGCCCAGCGCTATTCCGGCGTCAAGAAGTACCTGATCCTGCGGTTGCCGCAACGGCCCGGCGCGCTCAAGGAATTTCTGAACATCCTCGGTCCGGAAGACGACATTGCCCGGTTCGAGTATCTCAAGAAATCGGCGCGCAACTTCGGGTCTGTCCTGCTCGGGATCGAAACCGCGAAACCTGAAAATTTCGAAAGGCTCTTTGCGCATCTCGACGACTCCGGGTTCATCTACCGTGACATCACCAATGACGAAACCCTGGCGCAGTTTCTTGTTTGAGCGGTCCGCCCGTCAGGCCGCAAGGTTTTCCTGAAGCTCGGACTGGAACACGGTCTTGGATTGCTCAAAGCAGCGGATGACTTCTGCAACGTCGACGGATTCAGACAAGCCGTCGGAAGACAGTTTTTCCCCGGTCTGGCACAGCTTGGAGAATGCAGAAAAACCGAGGCTGAGCGCGCTGCCTTTCAGGAAATGCATGTCATCTTCCAGTTGCGAGCGATCGGGGTCGGTCCGCAGCCGGTCGATCACGCCTTCGACTTCTTCGAGGAACAGTTCGACCACCTCGTTGAAATCTTCGGCGCCGACCTCTTCTCGAAGTTCATTCACGCGGGACCATTCGATCATCATCTGAATCCTGTTTCGGGCGACCATCCAGGAAAAGAGCGTAGGAGTGTCGCGTCAACAAGCGGTTAAGCCGCGCTGCGGAATCCGGACAATTGCATCTTTCATCCGTCGTTAAGGGCCGCTGCCGATGATGGACGGATTGAACCAGTGCAAGAGTAGTTTTTCCATGTCCAACACAGTTCCGGACAAGAAACCTGACAGCGAAAGAGGAGCTGAAAACGGATCGATCCGACGCGTTCTTGTCGTCGACGACAGCCGTCTTCAGCGCAGGATCCTCGTCGCTTCCCTTAAAAAATGGGGTTTTGAAGTCATCGAGGCCGAAAGCGGGGAGGCAGCGATGGCCATTTGCGAATCCGCGCCGCCGGATCTGATCCTCAGCGATTGGATGATGCCCGGCATGGACGGGCTGGAATTTTGCCGCGCCTTCCGCGATCTTCCGTCCGACGGATACGGCTATTTCATTCTTCTGACGTCCAAGAGTGAAAAGAACGAGGTGGCCCAGGGTCTGGACGCGGGCGCGGACGATTTCCTGATCAAACCGGTCAATTCGAACGAACTGCGCGCCCGCATTTCCGCCGGCGACCGGATTCTCGAGATGCAGCGCGAACTTTCCGACAAGAACCGCATGATCTCGGAAACCCTGGACCAGCTTCAGGCGGCCTACGACATGATCGACAAGGATCTGATCCAGGCGAAGAAGATCCAGGAATCCCTGGTGCCGGAACTGTCCCGCAGTTTCGGCAACTCCCGTGTCAGCTTGCTGTTGAAACCCTGCGGCCATATCGGCGGCGATCTCGTCGGTATGTTCGCGACCGATCCGGATCACGTGGGTTTCTATTCCATTGATGTGTCCGGTCACGGCATCACCTCGGCAATGGTGACGGCGCGTCTTGGCGGGTATCTCAGCGGTTCCTATTTCGATCAGAATCTCGGGATGGAATGGCGACCGGATGGCAGCCACAGCCTGCGGGAACCGGAGACCGTCGCGGGGCTCCTGAACGAACGCCTGCTCGCAGATACCGGGATAGATGAATATTTTACAATGGCCTACGCCGTCGTGGATCTGAGAACCGGATTGATGAAAATGGTCCAGGCCGGGCATCCCCATCCGTTGATCCTGCGCCGGGATGGCCGTGCCGAATTCATCGGTGAAGGCGGGGTTCCGGTCGGGTTGCTGTCCGGCGTTCCCTATGCGCAGATCGAGATGACGCTTCAGCCGGGCGACCGGTTGCTGCTGTACTCCGACGGGTTCACCGAATGCCGTCTCAGGAATGGCAAGATGCTGGAGCAGGTCGGGTTGCTCGATCTCATCGCAACATGTGACGGTCGCCAGACCGGGCGGGAATTTCTCGACGATCTCTTCTGGAGACTGTCGCAGGCCATGTCGCCCGAATTTGGCATGGAGGACGACGTGTCCGCGACTCTCTTCGAATATCACCCGCCCTAAGCCGTTTTCGCCCAAAGACCGGCAAAATGGCGGTCACCGGCATTCCCGAGCATCTGCGCCGCCTCATGCGCCGCGACCCAATGGGCCGAATGACGCGGTTCGGATGGCGGCCCCAGCCGAAGTGTTGGACGCGCCAGATAGACGAGGCAGATCTTTTCCGCCCACAGGTCGTATTCCGGCATATAGGCAAAGCGGCGAAACGCGCCGATGCGGCGTGGGTCTGCTATGCGCCAGCCGGTTTCCTCGAACACTTCGCGGTGCAGCGCCGCAACAGGCGATTCGCCGGGATCCACGCCGCCGCCAGGAAGCTGATAATCCGGATCTGGATCGCTTTGGCAGGTCACAAGCAGCCTGCTGTCGCGAGGCAACAGAGCGTAGGCCCCCATGCGCCGGATGTAGTTCTGGGACGGCGACGGCGGCTTTCCGAAACGTCTGATCATGGACCCAGCCCTTACATCGCCGGTTGTGGCTCCTATATTGCGGCGGTATGCCAACCTGTGGCGCATAAGGAAACCCCATGACTATCGGTTCAAAACTCGCCTGGGACGATACGGTTCTGCCTTTTCAACTCGACAACTCGGACATGCGTGGCCGCGTTGCCCGTCTGGATGGCGTATTGGGCGGCATTCTGGAACAGCACGCCTATCCGCCGCAGGTCGAAGCCCTTGTCGCCGAAATGGCGCTCCTGACCGCCTTGATCGGGCAGACGGTGAAACTGCGTTGGAAACTGTCCCTGCAGGTGCAGTCCAAGGGCCCGGTGCGGATGATCGCCACCGACTATTATGCCCCGAAAAAGGAAGGCGAATCCGCGAAGATCCGCGCCTATGCGAGTTTCGATGCGGATCGGCTGACCGATTCAGCGCCGTTCGACCAGGTGGGCGAAGGATATTTCGCGATCCTGATCGATCAGGGCAAGGGCAACGCACCCTATCAGGGCATCACACCCTTGACCGGCGTATCGCTGAGCGCCTGCGCCGAATCCTATTTCGCGCAGTCCGAACAACTGCCGACACGGTTCTCGCTGAGTTTCGGCAGATCCTCGGAGCCCGGCATCCCGGAACACTGGCGCGCTGGGGGCATCATGTTGCAGCACATGCCCAAAGCTTCGCCTTTTGTCGCGACCGACGCGGGCACAGGCGAGATCCTGCGCGCTGGCGATCTGGTCGAGGGCGAGGAGGGTGAGAACTGGAACCGTGTGAACATCCTGCTGGACACGGTCGACGATCTTGAACTGATTGGCCCGGTCGTGCCGCCCACGGACCTTCTGGTGCGCCTGTTTCACGAGGAAAGCCCGCGTGTCTTTGACGCGCAGGCGGTCCGGTTCGGGTGCACCTGTTCCGAAGACCGGGTGCGGCAGAGCCTGTCCATCTACTCCGCGCGCGACATCGAAAAGATGACGACCGAAGACGGTCGCGTGACGGCGGACTGCCAGTTCTGCAGCGCCCATTACGATCTGGACCCGGCGACCGTCGGCATGGATGCCAAGACCGCCGATGACGACTGAACTGATCGAAAGACTGAGGAACGCGCTGGCCCTTCCGGGCCATCAGTCATCCGATTTCGATCTCAATCCGAACACGGAACTGCCCGTCGGCCGCACCCTGCGTCCGGCGGGCGTGCTGATCGGCATTTCCCTGGCAGGCGAGCGGCCGGGGGTGATCCTGACAAAACGATCCTCGGCGTTGAAGCACCATCCGGGGCAGATCGCCTTTCCTGGCGGCAAACAGGACGAAGGCGATGCGGACGTCACCGCCGCCGCTTTGCGCGAAGCAGAGGAAGAAATCGGCCTGCCGGCCGGGTTGCCCGAAATCATCGGCTTTCTGCCCGCGCATGAAACCGTGACCAGTTTCATGGTGACGCCGGTTCTGGCGGTCCTGCGGCAGGATTTCGAGATTGTGCCCGAACCGGGCGAGGTGGACGAGGTCTTTTCGGTTCCGCTGGATCATCTCCTGAGGCCGGAAAACTATCTCGTGGAATCCCGGCAGTGGCGCGGTCAGCGGCGATATTACTACACGGTGCCGTTCGGTCCCTATTACATCTGGGGCGCGACGGCGCGCATGTTGCGCGGATTGGCGGCGCGG
Organism: Sedimentitalea xiamensis; assembly: GCF_030164465.1. Taxonomy (GTDB): domain Bacteria; phylum Pseudomonadota; class Alphaproteobacteria; order Rhodobacterales; family Rhodobacteraceae; genus Sedimentitalea; species Sedimentitalea xiamensis. Next base: position 309,244 of record NZ_JASNJE010000001.1, on the reverse strand, counting down.
ATGGAACAATGACGCGGTTGACGCAGGATTGGGTCCGCCATCCGGCGACGCAGGCGGTCTGTTCCGCCCTGTCCGTTGATGGCGCCACGGTTCTGTTCGTCGGCGGATGTGTCCGCAACAGCCTTTTGGGCGTGCCGGTCAGCGACATCGACATCGCGACGGATGCGACGCCTGATATCGTTGCTTCAACTGCGTCGGCCGCCGGCATCAAGGTGGTCCCGACAGGTATCGACCACGGGACGGTGACATTGATCAAGGACGGGCTGCCGCACGAGGTCACGACGTTCCGGCGCGACGTGTCGACCGACGGGCGGCGGGCCACGGTATCGTTTTCCACCGATGTGGCGGAAGACGCCGCGCGACGGGATTTCACCATGAACGCGCTCTACGCCAGACCGGACGGGACGGTGATCGATCCGCTGAACGGTTTGCCCGATCTCGACGCCCGGCGCGTGCGCTTCATCGGTGACGCCAACGCCCGGATCCGCGAAGACTACCTGCGGTCGCTGCGGTATTTCAGGTTTCACGCCTGGTACGGAGACGAATCGGCGGGGTTTGATCCCGAAGCCCTGTCGGCCATCGCCGCCAACCTCGAAGGTCTGAACAGGCTTTCCCATGAACGTATCGGCGCGGAGATGCTGAAACTGCTGGCGGCAGGCAATCCGGCTCCGTCGATAGCGGCGATGCGGTCGACCGGCGCGCTGGGTCAGCTTCTGCCGGGGTCCGGCGATCGCGCTCTGGCCGTTCTCGTGGATCTGGAAACCGATGCTGGTGCGAAGGCCAACCGATTGCTGCGCCTTGCCGCATTGGGGGGCAGCGATGTCACCGGGCAACTGCGCCTCAGCCGGGTCGATACGCAATACCTGGATCGTGTGCGCGACGGGGCGACGGGGTCGGCCAGCGCGGCGGAGTTGGGCTATCGGCTTGGCGCGAAGCTTGCCCGTGACGCGGTCCTGCTCCGATGCGCGCTGACCGAACAGCCGTGGAAGGCGGGATATGCCGCCGAGATCGATAAAGGTGCGACGGCTCGGTTCCCGGTCGCCGCCGCCGACCTGATGCCCGCATTTTCCGGCCCCGCCCTGGGTGCGGAACTGGCCCGGCTCGAAGGGAATTGGATCGCGTCGGGCTTTGCGCTTGACAAGGACACCCTCCTTCGGAGCTGACATTTTTGGGTGACAGAACGGCATCCATCGGCTAGTTCGAAAGGTGCGACACACGGAGGATGCAAGATGTATTTCGGGATCTGGAACAGCCTGGGCTGAAATCCCCTTCCTTGACGGGGTGATCGGCACCAATCGCCCCAATGCATCTTGCCGTCCGGCTCATCAGGAGCATCCGCCATGTTTCGTTTCTTTGAGAACCTCGTAGATCCCTATTGCGATTACCCGCAGGAAGACCGCCCGCCGACCCGGCTCTGGCCGTTCATGAAGGCCTATGCCGAACCGTTCCGGCATGTGTTCATCTGGACCGGAATACTGTCCGTGGTGGTAGCGGCAATCGAGATCGGCCTGATCTACTACATGGGCCGGGTGGTCGACCTGTTGTCGGGCGATCCCACGCAGGTCATTTCGGATCATGGGCCGGAACTGGTCGTTGTCGGACTGTTGATCGTGTTCCTGCGGCCCGTTCTGCACATGCTGGACGTGGCGCTGTTGAACAATGCGATCCTGCCGAACTTCGGCACACTGATCCGCTGGCGGGCGCACAAACATGTTCTGCGCCAGTCGGTCGGGTGGTTCGAGAACGATTTTGCCGGGCGTATCGCCAACAGGATCATGCAGACCCCGCCCGCTGCCGGCGAAGTCGTGTTTCAGGTTTTTGACGCGATTTCCTTTTCCCTGGCCTATCTTGTGGGGGCCGCGATCCTGCTGGCGGCCGCGGATACGCGGCTGATGTTGCCGCTTCTGATCTGGTTCGTGCTTTACGCGTTGCTGATCCGCTGGACCGTGGCGCGCGTGGGTCCGGCGTCGCAAGCCGCGTCCGATGCCCGCTCGACCGTCACCGGGCGCGTGGTGGATGCCTATACCAACATTCATTCGGTGAAGATGTTCGCCCATCACGACCATGAAATGAGCTACGCCAGGGACGCCATCGAAAACACCCGCCGCACCTTTCAGACCGAGATGCGCATCTACACCCTGATGGATATGGCGCTTGTGACACTGAACGGGCTGCTGATCGTGGGGGTTGTTGGATGGGCGATATATCTCTGGGTGCAGGGGCAAGCTTCCGTCGGGGTGGTTGCGGCGGCGACTGCGCTGACGCTGCGGCTCAACGCCATGACCGGCTGGATCATGTGGGCGCTGACGACGTTCTTCCGGCAACTCGGTGTCGTTGCCGAAGGCATGCAGACCATCGCCCAGCCGATCGACCTCGTGGACGATCCCTCCGCGAAGCCGCTGCGCCTGAAGGACGGCAGGATCGAGATTCGGACCCTGTCGCACCACTACGGGCGCGGCTCCGGCGGACTCGACCGGATCAGCCTGACCATCGCGCCGGGTGAGAAAGTCGGCCTGATCGGGCGGTCCGGCGCGGGAAAATCGACATTGGTGAAACTGCTGCTGCGGTTCTATGACCCGGAATCCGGTTGCATACTGATCGATGGGCAGGACATCACCCATCTGCGCCAGGACAGTCTCCGCCGCCATATCGGCATGGTGCAGCAGGACAGCGCGCTGCTTCACAGATCGGTGCGCGACAACATTCTCTACGGCCGGCCGGATGCCACCGAAGACCAGATGATCGCGGCCGCGCAGCAAGCGGAGGCGCATGAGTTCATTCTCGACCTCGCCGATCCGCAGGGGCGCACCGGCTATGACGCCCATGTGGGCGAACGCGGGGTGAAACTGTCCGGCGGGCAACGCCAGCGGGTGACTCTGGCGCGTGTGATCCTGAAGGATGCCCCGATCCTGCTGCTGGACGAGGCCACCAGCGCACTGGACAGCGAGGTCGAGGCGGCGATACAGGACACGCTTTATGGCATGATGGAAGGCAAGACGGTGATCGCCATCGCGCATCGCCTGTCCACCATCGCCCGAATGGACCGGATCCTCGTCATGGATCAGGGCCGGATCGTCGAACAGGGCAGCCATTCCGGGCTTTTGGCCGGGAACGGGCTATATGCGCAGTTCTGGGCGCGTCAATCCGGCGGGTTCCTGAACCCGGAGGCGGCCGAATGAACATCGGAAACTGGATCGATCCCTTTCGCGCCGCCGAAGGTCCGCCGCCGCAAACGCTCGGCGCATTCATGCTGTGGTGCCTGTCGGGGGCCTGGCCGGCGCTCTGGCTGGCGGCGATCCTGTCGGCGGCGGCGGGTGCCTTGGAGGCCGGCACGGCGCTGATTCTGGGGTGGGTGATCGATGCTGCCGCGGGCGGCGGGCCGGAAACCTTTTTTGACGGGACCAATACGCTGATGATCGTGGCATCGGTCGCGTTCTTCCTGATCGCGCGGCCGCTACTGTTCGGCCTGTCGGCGGCGTCCAACGCCATCATCGTGCAGCCGAATGTCAATCCGATGGTGCTGTCGCGTCTTCACCGCTGGACGCTCGGTCAGTCGGTGGCGTTCTTTGACGACGATTTCGCGGGCCGCATCGCGCAGAAACAGATGCAGGCGGCGCGCGCCGTGACCGATGTGGCGGCAGAACTCATCAACGTGGTTGCCTTCGCCCTCGCATCCCTCGTGGGTTCCGTGATCCTGCTGGCGACGATCGACATGCGCATGACCGGCCTGTTCCTTGTATGGCTGGTGGCCTATTTCGCCATGATCCGCTGGTTCATGCCGATGGTCCGGAAACGGTCGGCCGCGCGGGCCGGGGCGCGGGCCATGGTGTCGGGCCAGGTGGTTGATACGATCACGAATATCAAGACCGTCAAGCTGTTCGCCCATGCGGATCACGAAGACCGGGCCGCATTGGGGGCCATGGGCACGTTCCGGGACCGGGCATTGTCCTTCGGCTATCTCGCCGCCGGGTTCCGGCTGTGCCTGATGACGCTGGCGGGCATTCTGCCGGTGCTCTTGATCGGCGGCACGCTGTTTCTGTGGCAGCGCGGTATGGCGAGCGAGGGCGATATCGTGGCCGCGGGCGCGGTCGCGATCCGCATCGCGCAGATGACCGGATGGGTCAGTTTCACCCTTATGGCGATCTATTCCAACATCGGGGAGATCGAGGACGGGATGCGAACGCTTACGCCGCGGGCGCGCATTCCCGATCTTCCGGATGCGCCTGACTTGGCGGTGCCGAAGGGCGAGATTGCTTTCGAAAACGTCAGCTTTGCCTATGGGCGCGATGCCGGCGGGGTCGAAAACATCAACCTGACGATCGGAGCGGGCGAAAAGCTGGGCATCGTGGGCGCGTCGGGCGCGGGGAAATCTACCCTGGTGTCGCTGCTTCTGCGGCTCTATCCGGGCGAAAACGGGCGGATTCGGATCGATGGGCAGGACATCGCCGGGATCACGCAGGAAAGCCTGCGCCGGCAGATCGGCATGGTCACGCAGGAAACCGCGATGTTCAACCGCTCGGCGCGGGACAACATATTGTATGGGCGGCCCGATGCGACCGAATCCGAAATGATCGCCGCCGCCAGAAAGGCCGAAGCGCACGAGTTCATCTGCGGTCTTCAGGATTTTCGCGGGCGCAGTGGCTATGACGCGCATCTGGGCGAACGCGGCGTCAAGCTGTCCGGCGGACAACGGCAGCGCATTGCCTTGGCGCGCGCCATTCTCAAGGATGCGCCGATCCTGGTGCTCGACGAAGCCACCAGCGCGCTGGACAGCGAAGTCGAGGCGTCGATACAGATCGCCCTGCACCGGGTCATGGAAGGCAAGACCGTTCTGGCCATCGCGCACCGCCTGTCCACCTTGTCTGAAATGGACCGCATCATCGTCCTGGACCGGGGGCGGATCGTCGAAAGCGGCACGCATGCCGCGCTGCTGGCGCGGGGCGGGCTTTACGCGCAGTTCTGGAACCGTCAGTCCGGCGGGTTCATCGGCGCGGAAGCCGCTGAATAGGGGCTGTTTCCCGCGCCCAAGGCCCGCTATCAGACAGCCATGACGGAAACCTTTTCGATCCTTCGGCTCGGCCACCATGGCGACGGCATTGCCGACGGTCCGGTCTTTGCGCCGCTGACCTTGCCGGGCGAAGTCGTCCGCGGGATCCGCGACGGCACGCAACTGACGGACATCAGGATCGTAACGCCGTCCCCGGATCGGGTGCAGCCTCCGTGCCGGCATTTCAAGTCCTGCGGCGGTTGCCAGGTACAGCATGCCTCCGATGCCTTCGTTGCGGAATGGAAACGACAGATCGTGGAGTCGGCACTTGCGGCGCAGGGGATTCAGACCATCATGCGCCCGATCCTTACATCGCCGCCAAGGAGCCGCCGTCGCGCGGCCTTTGCCGCGAAGCGCACGAAAAAGGGCGCGCTGGTCGGATTTCACGCCCGGTCCACCGACATCGTCGTGCCGATTCCCGACTGCCAGCTCGTGGACGACCGGCTTCTGGCGGGCATGCCGGTTGCCGAGGCCCTGGCCGTTGCGGGCGCCAGCCGGAAGGCGGCCCTGTCGGTCACGATGACCGTTTCGAACTCTGGCTTGGATGTGGTCGTGTTCGGGGGCAAGCCCTTGGATGGCCAATTGCGGGTCGTGCTGGCGCAAGTCGCGGAACAACATGACCTGGTCCGGCTGACATGGGAGGATGAAATCATCGCCATGCGGCGTCCGCCGGTGCAGGTTTTCGGGTCCGCGCGCGTAGTTCCGCCGCCGGGCGCGTTTCTGCAAGCCACGCCGCAGGGCGAAAGGGCCCTGCTGGCCGAGGTCCGGGACATCACGCAGGGCGCACAGCGCATCGTTGATCTGTTCGCGGGCTGCGGCACCTTCGCTTTGCCTTTGGCGGAACGGGCCGAAGTCCACGCGGTGGAAGGCGACGCAGCGATGACGGACGCGCTTGACCGGGGATGGCGGCAGGCGCAGGGGTTGAAGCGGGTTTCGACCGAAGTCCGGGATCTGTTCCGGCGTCCTCTCATGGCCGATGAACTGGCCCGGTTCGATGCGATCGTTCTGGACCCGCCGCGCGCCGGGGCCGAGGCGCAGGTCGTCGAACTGGCGCAGATCGATCCTGTGCCCATCGCCTATGTCTCCTGCAATCCCGTCACCTTCGCCCGCGATGCCAGCCGACTGATCGGCGCGGGATATCGTCTTGACCGGGTCCGGGTCGTCGACCAGTTCCGCTGGTCCTCACATGTGGAACTCGTCGGATGTTTCTTGCCGGGCCGGGCTGAATAGGGCCGGTCTTTCGGCGCGTTTGCCGAAAATGGCCCGGATCGGTCCCGGCGCCGGAAACGGCAAGCCGACTTGAAAAACCACGGCGACCTGCCAGAATGCCCTTACGGCAATTGGCGGCAAGGTTCTTTCGGGGTTTCGGTACTGTGAACAGGTTGACGGATCCGCGCCATGTATGAAGCGTTCTTCGGCCTTGAGGTATTGCCGTTCAAGATCACGCCCGATCCCGCCTTCATCTACTGGAACAAGGGCAACCGGCGCGCTGCCAGCATTCTCGCCTTCGGGATCGAGCAGCTGGTGCCGATCACGGTCGTGACGGGCGAAGTCGGCACCGGCAAGACGACCCTCTTGCAGCAGTTTCTCGAAGATGCGCCCACCGACATGACAGTCGGACTGATCTCCAATTTCTGGAGCGGCATGGGCGGACTCTACCAGTGGATCCTGAATGCCTTCGACCTGCCGTCCGCCGGGTCCGAAGTCGAACTGTTTCGCAGGTTTCAGGATTTCGTCGTATCGGAATACGCGGCCGGGCGTCGGTGCGTTCTGATCGTGGACGAGGCGCAGAACGTGTCGGATGCCGATCTCGAACAGCTGCGGATGCTGACAAACATGAACGCGGGAAAGGATTCCCTGTTCATGCTGTTTCTGGTGGGCCAGCCGCAATTGCGCGACAGGCTGCTGCAACCGGACAACCGCCAGATCGCGCAGCGCGTGGGCGCTTCGTTCCATCTCGGTCCGATGTCGCTGGAAGACACCCGCAACTATGTGCGCCACCGGATCAAGGTGGCCGGGGGCACGCGCGAGATTTTCGACGATGAGGCGCTGGACCTTGTGCACAAGGTCGCGGGCGGGGTGCCGCGATTGACCAATGTGGTCTGCGAACTGGCCATGGTCACTGCGTTTGGCGACGAGGTGGAAAAGATCGACGGGCCGTTCATGGAAGAACTGCTTGCGGAAGCGGAAGCGAACGGAATGATGGCACATCTGCCGCTTCAGTCCGATCTGCAACCACCACCACCGCCCAGGGAGGTCGAAGCGGAAAAACCGAAAAGCCCCGCTCGATTCGAACCGATCCCGTTCCGCAGCCCGGCGCGCAAAGGCAACGGCCATCAGCAGATCCGGCTGATTTCGGAACCCGAGAATGCCGATCAGGATGATCCGGCGAACCGGCATGAGAGGACCGATCCGGTGGTGGCGGAAAACCTGGCGGACTCATTGCCGGAAACGGATCGTGCGCGACCTGCGCCCGACGACGAACAGGTGGATGTTCTTCAATCCGTGATGCGGGCCGCGCCGCACGCGACGCCGGTGAAGGCCGCTCCGGCGCGGGAATCGGGCGAGGTGTCCGAAAGTTCCCCGCAGGCCGATGCCGAAGCCGTGCGGCCGCTTGCAGAGGAAAAGCCGGAAGGGCCAGCCGGGCGCTCCCGTCTTTTGGCCTGTCTCGATCACGGTCTGAACGCCGCTTTGGTGTCCTGCGTCGTGGCCGCCGTCTACGCGACGATTTTCAGTCTTCCTGACGCACCTGTTGCTTCTGTCGAATCAGCGCAAGCTGCCGAAGACTTCCGGACCGTCGTTACCCCGCAACCGGAAAGCCGGCCTGTCGTGAGCATCGTTCCGCTGGACAATCCGGACGGATCCCGGTTGCTGGAGCAAGCGTTGAATGCCGGTGGGGTAGAACCGGCGGCCGCGGCGCTCGCCTTTGCGCGCGCCGCGCTGAGGGATCAGCCCAGGGCGGCCTATTATCTCGGTCAGGTGTTCGAGACCGGAAACGGTGTTGCCCGTGATCGCGCCCTGGCACGGGCCTGGTACATGCTGGCCGAAGAAGACGTTCGCAGCGCACGCCGCCGGCTCGAGGACCTGGCGCCGCCGGAAAACGGCACCAATCTCGCCCCGCCCTTGCCGTCGCTGGGTGGCCCTGTCGAAGGCGGCGGGTCCGAATTCATCTGGACCAGCGGTGACGGCGCCGATCCGGCCTTTTATCTGGTCGAAAGCGCGACTGCCCCGGACGCGACGCCCACGAAACTGGGCATGACAACGCTGTCAGCCATGAAGCAGGACGATACCGGCGATGCCCGCGTCTGGCGCGTGATCGCGGCGAACGCGGATCTGGGGCTTTATTCGATCTCGCAATGGCGTCTCATGGGTGCCGCCCCCGATCCGTCGGTTCAGATCGTCACCCCGGTCGTTCCGAACATCACCATCTTCGATCCGTCCGGCGCGAACGCGAGGCTTGCGGAGGCCTTGGCCGGGACATTCCCCGGCGCGGATATAAGCGCCGCCGTCAATACCGGAGAGACTTTGATTCAGACTGTCGTCCGGTATTTCTACGACAAGGACCGGGACCTGGCAGAGCGGGTCGCCAATCAGGTCGGCGATTCCGTGTCCGCCGTGAGATCGTCGGCGCCGGGAACGGACCCGCCCCTGCCGGGGCAGATACACGTCTTGCTGGCGGCTCCCTAGAAGGGCCGCCCGTCAAGGATTTGCCCAATCAGCAGCCGATGGCGGCGCAGATCGCCCGGCGATAGGCCGAATTCGCGGCACTGTCCGGCGACCCGGCCTGCGGTGGCGCCGCCGGAATGTCACCTTCGCAGGTGAGTTGATAGGACGGTTCCAGACCGGCGTTGACGCAGGCGCCGACATTCCAGCCGGGCGGCAGATCGTTCAGGTCCACCTGCATCCATTTCGGGTGTCCGGTTTCGCGCAGTTCATTGAACCGGGTGGCGATCACATGGGAAATGTCGGACACCGCGCGGCAGCTTTCGCGGTGATAGGGGTTGCGCCCCGGATCGTATTCATAGGTCATCAGCACGGCCTTCACCGCAACGACATCGACCGCGTCGGGCTGGAACGGATAGGACCCTGCCGGGATCTTGCCGGGAAGATACACGGCCTGAAGCGTCGGATCGCTGATCGGAAGCAGGTGGAACCTTTCGGGATCGATGTCGGGGGACTGGAAAATTTTCGTCGGTGCGCCCGCCACGTAGAAAAATGCGTCGATCTGCCCGTTCATCAATGCCGCAAGCGAATCGTCGGCGTTGATCTTGAGCCGTTCGGCAGGCGCAATCTGGGCCAGGTCCAGCACCAGCGACGCCGTCAGAAAGGTGCCGCTGTCCTCGACGCCGATCGCGACCTTCTTGCCGTTGAGATCGGAAAGCGAGGAAATGTCCTTGCGGGCGAGGATATGGACTTCTTCGTTGTAGAGCGGAAAGGCGATCCGGACGCCCAGAATGGCCCGCGCGATGCTCGGGTCGTCGGCGGCAAAGGTTTTCAGGTATTCCAGCACGTCCGATTGCACGATGCCAAGCTGCGTGAACCGGCGCTTACGCACCCCGAGAAAATTTTCGAGCGAACCGGCGCTTTCCACCACATTCAGGGTCACGCCGCATTTCGCGGCCATTTCGCTGATGTTGCGGCCGAACTGGATATAGGTTCCGGTCGCGCCTCCGGTCAGGATGTTCTTTTCGAATTCCTGTGCCTGCGCGGGGGCGGCCAGCCCGAAAAGGGCGGCCAGCATGACGGCGGCGCAAGTCGATACTATTCTGGCAAGTGTCATGTCCGGTTCTCCAAATCCATGAACGTAATATTGTCCGCCATCAGCACCCGCCCAGGGATCTGACGAGAGACACCAGCGTCTGTCGGTTGATTTCTCCGAACGACGCCTGCAACGCATCGATCGGGCAGACACCCCTCACGAGCAGATCGTACAACTGATCCATCTGTGCAGTCTGGGTGTCGGGCAAGCCCGGTGCGCGGTTCAGGGCGCTGGACACCAGAGACGGGTTGCGCGGGTCCGCACCCCGCAAATTCTGCGGTTGCTGCGGCGTTGCGGCCGGTTGTTCGGTGGCGGTCGATGGCTGATCCTCGGCATCGAGGGCTTGCTGTCTCAGGTCCTGCAACCGGGCCGTTGCATCCATGCTGTCCTGCTCCAACGCGGCAAGCTCGACCTGGAGCCGTGTTCGTTGTTCCGACATTTCGGCCATCGCGGCGCGGTCCGTTTCGATCTGCCGGCGAAGGGTTTCGGCTTCTGCGCGCATTTCGGCTACGCTTTCCGATTCGGCGGTCTGCTGCTGGGACAGGTCCTGCAATGTCGCTTGAAGCCGGGCGATTTCGGCATTGGTCGCGTTGCGTTCGGCGGCCTGCTCGGACCGTTCCGTTTCCAATGTGTCCCGCAATGCCGCGATTTCCGTCTGCAACGCGGCCACCTGCTGGTCCAGTTCGGTCCTGAGACTGGTCGCTTCGGCCAGTTCGGTCCGAGTCGCGGCCAGGCGGCTTTCCGTCTGCTGCGCGCGTTCGGAACTGGCGGCCATGGCGGCGTCATTGTCCGCTTTCAGCGCCTCGGTCGATTCGCGCAGGTTGTCCATTTCCGTCGTTTTCGCCGCGATTGCGTTCTCCAACTGCGCTGCATCCTGCGTCAGGCCCGAAAGAACCTCCTGCCGTTGTGCGATTTCATCCTGCAACGCCTGCGCCCTGTCCGACAGGGCCTTTTCGCCGTCCTGCAATTCAGCAACCGCTGCCTGTCGCTGATCGAGCGTCTCTTGCAGCACGCGATTCCGCTGCTGAAGCTCGTCGCGCGCGGTTTCCAGTTCGGACAGTTGCGCCGCGCTGTCCGCGAGGGCAGATTGCGCGCTGTCGGCTTCAGATTTCTGCGCCGCCAGCGCATCGCGGGAACCGGCAATTTCCGATTGCAGGGCTGCCGATTCGGCGGCGAGTCTTTCCAGGGTCGCTTCCGACTCCGTGACGGCGGCGGTTGTCTGTTCAAGGGTGTCTTGCTTCTCGGCAAGGGTCTGGGACAGCTGCGCATCCTGGGACTGCGTTTCGGCGAGACGCGCCGTCGCTTCGCCCAGCGCGGCGTCAAGTTCGTCCTTGCGCGATTCCGCCGCGTCGCGTTCGGCAACGGCGGCGGAAAGTTGCGACCTCGCCTGTTCGAGATTTGCAGTCAGTTGCGAAAGTTCGTCCTGGGCCGCGGCAATCGCGGTTTCCATGTCTTCCAGTTGCCGGGTGTTTTCCGCGGTCGACGCGGCGGAATCGCCGGCGGTTTCCACCTGGGCGCGCAGATCGCCGAGTTCAGCCTGCCCGGACGCGATCTGTTGGGACAGGCTGTCTTTTTGGGATTGAAGGCTTTCCAGTTCCTCAGCGGCCGCATCGCGCGCCTGGATGGCGGCGGCTTCGGCGTTCCTGGCGTCCGTTACGGCCAGATCGTGCTGAGCGCGCAAGTCTTCCAGTTCCGCCTTCTGGGCATCGGTCGCCGCGCGGGTTTCTTCCAGTTGGGTCTGCGCGTCCGAGAGTTCGCCACGCGTCTGCGCCAGTTGATCCGATTCGGTTTCGAGACGGGATTTCGCCGCCGCGATATCGTCTTCGAGGGCGGCGATGTCTTCTTCCAGCAGTTCGATGATTCGCCGGAACGAAGCCGCCTGTTCGGACAGATCGGCGGCGCCTTGCGACTGGGCGCCATCCCCCTGCTGGGCGGTTGCCGGAGGCGGTTGGAGATTCAGGAAGGCCGCGGCAAGTGCCGCGCATGTCAGTCCGGAAAGTTTCCACGTCATCCAGTAGGTCCCCTCGTGGCCCCGTGCGGGCCTTGCGTTTCGGCGGCGCTGGGATTGTTTTAGTTCGAATCCTTGCAACTTCCGGTATGATGGAACGTCTGTGGCGGAATTTGAACAGGAAATTAACCAAGCATCTGCTTTCATTTCGGAATCCGGGGCGATTGGTTCGTCGGTCATTCATGTGCCGCGGGATTGATCTTTTCGGGCCGGAAAGGGCGCGGGCCGGACAATGGGGTCGACTTTGTCGCAAGGACTGCACAAAAAGTGATTTTGAGATATTATGCGCAAAGGGTATGCGGACGTCAGAGGCAAGAAACTAGAGAGCAACAAAATGAAAAGGCGAGTTTTCGGGCTCGGGGCGATGTCGACCCTGGCGCTTGCGGGGTGCAGCAGCGGGCCAAGGCTTCTCAGGTATGACGGGCCGGAAGTGACATCCATCGTGGTCAACAAGGGCGACCGGCGGATGTTCCTTCTGAACAACGAAGATATTCTGGAAGCCTATGATTTCGATCTGGGCTTTTCACCGGTCGGGCACAAGCAGGTCGAAGGCGATGGAAAGACGCCGGAAGGCACCTACCTGATCGACCGTCGCAACCCGCGCAGCCAGTTCCACCTGTCTATCGGGATTTCGTATCCGAATTCGCGCGACAGGCAAATCGCCCGCGCCTTGGGCAAGAGCCCCGGCGGCGAGATCTTCATTCACGGTCAGCCCAACAACGAAAAGGCCAAGGGACGGGACTGGACCGCCGGATGTATAGCTGTCCAGAACAAGGAGATCGAACAGATCTATGCCATGGTGAGGAACGGCACGGTCATCACGTTGCGGGCCTAGCCGCCCATCAACAGGGTCCACCAGATCTTGCCGCTGGATTCCTGATGCCAGGCGAAACCCATGTTGATCGCATTGGGTTCGAGAATCACCTGCCGAGTCCCTGGCTGATCCATCCAGGCCCCGAGTGTCTCGAGTTCGTTCTCGAAGGTTTCGGAGATGTTTTCGCCCAGCATCGGGCCGGGATAGCCGGCCCGCGCCACCCGGTCTATCGGAGACGATCCGTCCGATCCGAAATGCCATGGCCTGTTCTGTTTGGACATGTCGCGGGAATGGGTTTCGGCAGCGGCGTTCAATTGTGCGTTCAGCTGCACCTGTCCCGCGCCGGACGCAGAGCGCAGCGCGTTCACCGAATCAAGGATCCGGTACTGAATCTTGGAAACGTCGCTGTTCCGGATCTTGTAGACCGTGGGCAGGGGTCTGCCGTCCGATCCGATGGTTCCGGAGGAATTGGGCACCCCGCATGCGGACAGAACCAGCAGACCGGCCAACAGAAAGAATACGACGCGCAGCATGATTCACTCCGAGAAATGTGTTAACGTCCCAGATAGCGTGACTGGCGTCGCGGCGCAAACTCACAAATTCGCTGATTCCCGTCTGTCAGCGGATTGATTTGCGACTGAGGCTTTCAGGTCATAGACTGGGACCAGATTTCAGAAACCAAAGGAAAGCAATCAAAGACAATGGAAGAACGCCCTGTCCTGAAGTCCACGCGCCGCGGGTTTCTCGCCGGAACTGCGGCCTTTGTGGCATCTCCGCTTGTCGCCCAGGAAGACACCGAGAACGCGGAGTATGATCCGCTGCGCCCGCCGCCCGCTCCGGAACCGCCGGTGCGCCGCAACATCTCCAGTTTCCGGTCGATTCGCTGGGAGCCGTATTTCAGTTCGCTCCGGAACGGCGCCATTCTGGTCGATACGACGTCGCGCGCCCTGCACTACTGGTCCGAAGACCACAGTGTCTACAAGCTGTATCCGTCCAGTGTGCCGCTGACCCCGGAAATGACCCGAAAGGGCCGCACCAGCGTCATCCGCAAGGTCGTCGGCCCGAGCTGGAGTCCGACGCCGTCGATGCGCAAGCGCAATCCCGAATGGCCTGCCTATATTCCTCCGGGTCCGGACAACCCGCTCGGCACCCATGCCCTGTATCTGAGTTGGCAGTATTACCGTATCCACGGCACCCACGATACGCGCAAGATCGGCAGGCAGTCGTCGAATGGCTGCATCGGTCTTTACAACGAGCATATCGAAGAACTGTTCGGCTTGACCAAGGTCGGAACCCAAGTGTTGCTAATTTGACGACATTCCCTGTCTCCGGGTTGCGATGGCACCAACAAGCATTTGCAATCTTTGTGCATTACTGCTTAGAAAAAACTACGAGGTAAGTCTTGGTGCGTGGTTCCGCTGTTGTGAATCGCGCTAACTCTGGAGGTTAATATGAAGAAACTCGTTCTCGCCGCTGCACTGGTTGCTGCTGCATCGTCCGCAACTGCTGGCAACCTGGCCGAGCCGGTTGTGGAAGCACCCGTTATCGTTGAAGAAACCCGCAGCTCGTCCAGCGGCATCTGGCTGCCGCTGATCCTGCTGGTTCTGGTTGGTGCCGCAGTCGCATCCAGCTAAGCTGAGCGAAAAGACATCGAAAAAGGCGGTGGAACTCCACCGCCTTTTTTTGTGCCTTCCGACAGGTTGCGCAGCGGTCAGTCCAGCCAGCCTCGCAGGTTCTGTTCAATGACACCCGAAAGCGCGGCGATATGGGCGTCGTCGTCGTTCAGGCAGGGAATGTAGGTGAATGTTTCACCTCCCGCGTGTTCGAAGCTCTCCTTGATCTCTTCGTTGATCTCTTCCAGCGTCTCGATGCAGTCGGCGGAAAAGGCAGGCGCGCAGATGGCGATGTTGGTCTTGCCGCGCGCGGCAAGACGGGCGACCTCTTCGACGGTGTAGGGCTGCAACCATACTTCGGGTCCGAATTTCGACTGGAAGGTCGTGATGATGTCGGTATCCGCCCAGCCCAGCCTTTCCTTCAGCAAGCGCGTCGTTTTCTGGCACTGGCAGTGGTAGGGATCGCCTTCCGTCAAGTAACGAATCGGGACTCCGTGATAGGAACAGACCAGGATGTCCGGGCGTTTTTCCAGCCCCGCATAAGCCCGTTCGATGGATTGCGCCAGCGCGTCGATATAGGCGGGCTGATCGAAATACGGTTCGACGGTGCGGCTCGTCGGCTGCCATTTCTCGGTCATCAGGGCACGGAAGAACGCATCGTTCGCCGTCGCGGACGTGGCCCCCGCATACTGGGGATAAAGTGGAAAGAACAGGATCTTGCGGCATCCGGCGTCGATCAGCGCGCGCACCTTTGACCGGGTCGACGGATTGCCGTAGCGCATGCAGAAATCGACCATGACCCGATCGCCATAGCGCTGTTCCATCGCGTCCTTGATCTTGGCGGTCTGTTGCCTGGTGATCGTCATCAGCGGGCTTTCACCCGCCTGGTGATTCCAGATCGACTTGTAGGCCGCGCCGCTGGTAAAGGGCCGTTTTGACAGGATGATCAGTTGCAGCAGAGGCTGCCATTTCCAGGACGCATAGTCGATGACGCGCTTGTCCGACAGGAATTCGTTGAGGTAGCGACGCATCGACCAGTAGTCGTAGTTGTCCGGGGTCCCGAGATTGGCCAGCAGAATCCCGACCTTTTCTTCCGGCAGGGTCGGATGGTCTGCCGGCGCATGCCTGGGGCGGGTCGCGGTGTTGGTCGTGTCGAGCATTCCGAATTCCTGATCTGTCTGGAGCTTTTTTGCAGATAACCGGTTTTGATCACGGGTCAATCGCGCAGTTTGGTTTCCGTCGTCTTCAAGACGTCGGCGAGACGGGCCGCCGCCGATCCGGGCCGGAGCGGTTTGGGCTGGCTGTCGGAAGGTGCCCAGCCGGTGAGACAGATGGTTTCGAAGGTCGCCATCAGCGTTCCGTCATCGGCACTGAAGGAAGCGGCATAAAGATCGGCGGCACTTGCAAAGACCGCGCGGCGCGTCGGTCTGCGCAGGCGCCCGGCGAGGGCGTTCGTCTCTCCCATCCCCCGCAGATCGTGCATCAGATGCATCAGGTCGCGATACCGCGCGACGCTGACCTGGGTATCGGCGACCGGCAGCGCCAGACCCGATCGTTGCAGCAGGGCGCCGAGATCGCGGATTTCCGCCATCGGCGCGATGCGGGGCGACAGGCCGCCGGTCTCGCGGCTTTCCGCTTCGGCCAGGGCGGACCGCAGTTCGTGCAGCGTCTGCCCGCCAAGGAGCACCGCCAGGAACAGCCCGTCCGGTCGCAGGGCGCGGCGGCACTGGATGATCTGCCCGACGGGATCGTTGGACCAATGCAGGCACATGGCGTGAACCACGAGGTCATGAGCTTCGGTTTCAAGGTCGAGCGTGTCCGTGTCCCGGACCACTGTCGCGTCGGCAAACCGGTGCCGCCAGATCTCCGGAAAGCCCGTGACCACAGCGGGCGATCTAAATGACCTGTTAACCATCGCCAGGCGATCCTGCACCTCGTCCACGGCCAGTTGTTGCAGGAACAGGTCGTCGCGGCGCGCCCGCCGGCGCTGACGCAGCAAGGCGGACCGGTCGAATAATTGGGGTGTCGGGTTCATGGGCGGAAACTAGGCAAATGCTGACAAGAATTCAAACGGCGGTTTCGCTTCTGTATCCACCCCGGTGTCTGGGTT
The DNA here is from genome assembly GCF_030164465.1 of Sedimentitalea xiamensis. Classification (GTDB taxonomy): domain Bacteria; phylum Pseudomonadota; class Alphaproteobacteria; order Rhodobacterales; family Rhodobacteraceae; genus Sedimentitalea; species Sedimentitalea xiamensis. The sequence continues at coordinate 292,893 of NZ_JASNJE010000001.1, read as the reverse complement.
GCGGCACGATGGTGGACAGTGATTTCGGATTGTGCGGCGGCTGCTGGCGCGACACGCCCTTCATCGGCGGAACGGTATGCGACAGCTGCGGCAGTCCGGTTCCCGGCGGCGCGGATGGCTACCGTGTGGAATGCGACGATTGCATGAAGACTCCCCGTCTCTGGACCGATGGCCGGGCGGCGCTGCTTTACAAGGATCGGGCGCGGCGCATGGTGCTGGCCCTGAAACACGGCGACCGGCCGGAGATTGCACGTCCCGCCGCGCTCTGGATGATGCGCGCCGCGCGTCCGATCCTGCGGGAAAACATGCTGATCGCGCCGGTTCCACTGCATTGGACCCGGTTCCTGAAGCGTCGCTACAACCAGTCGGCCCTTCTGGCGCAGGAAGTGGCGCGGCAAACCGGGCTGCCGAACTGTCCCGATCTGCTTCTCCGAACCAAACGCACCGCGATGCTGGACGGGAAGACGGCGCAGGAGCGGTTTTCGGACCTGTCGGACGCAATCCGGGTCCATCCGAAGCGGCGGCACCGGCTGGTCGCACGATCCATTCTTCTTGTCGATGACGTGATGACAACGGGCGCCACCTTGACGGCCTGCACGCGGGCCTGTCTTGACGCTGGAGCGCATGACGTTTGCGTGCTGACACTGGCGCGTGTTGCAAAGGACGCCTAAATCCCCGACAACGACGTCAACAACCAGAGGGGTCTGGCATGCAGCCGGTCGAAATCTACACTTCGCCTTTGTGCGGTTATTGCCACGCGGCCAAGCGTCTCCTGGCACAGAAGGGCGTGGAATTTTCTGAAATCGACGTTCTCGCGCATCCGGACCGCAAGCCCGAGATGATCCAGCGCGCCAATGGCGGTCGCACGGTGCCGCAGATCTTCATCGGCGATGTCCATGTCGGCGGCTGCGACGACCTGTTCGCCCTGGAACGCGCCGGCAAGCTCGATCCGCTGCTGGCCGCCTGATGAAAACCGCTCTGATCCAGCTCACATCTTCGGATGATCCGGCCGCAAACCTGCCGATGATCCAGGGATACGTGGCGCAGGCCGCCGATGTGGGCGCGGGCTTTGTCCTGACGCCTGAGGTCAGCAATTGCGTTTCCACCATCCGGTCGCAACAGGCGGAGGTTCTGCGGCTTGAACAGGAAGACCCGACCCTGGCGGCGATGCGGGTGCAGGCCGAAGAGCTCGGCATCTGGCTGTTGATCGGCTCGCTCGGGCTCAAGACCGGGGATGCGGACGGACGGTTTGCGAACCGGTCTTTCCTGATTGCCCCGGATGGGAGCATTGCCGCCCGGTATGACAAGATCCACATGTTCGATGTTCAGGTGACACCCGAGGAGACCTACCGCGAATCGGACGGTTACCGGCCGGGTGACAGGGCGGTTCTGGCGCGGACTCCGTTCGGCGCAATCGGCATGAGCATCTGCTACGATGTTCGGTTTCCAAACCTCTACCAGGCGCTGGCGCAGGCCGGTGCGCGCATCCTGACGGTTCCCGCGGCCTTTTCCTATGTCACCGGCGCGGCCCATTGGCACGCGTTGCTCCGGGCGCGGGCAATCGAAACCGGCTGCTATGTTCTGGCCCCGGCGCAGACCGGCGAACATGTCGGCAAGACCGGAAAACGGCGCCGGACCTATGGGCACAGCCTCGCGATTTCGCCCTGGGGCGAGGTTCTGGTCGACGGCGGAACCGACCCCGGTATTCACCTTCTCGACATCGATGACGAGGCCGTGACCGAAGCGCGCCGCAAGGTTCCGTCGATGACCCACATCCGACCGTTCGATGGCCCTGACTGAGTCCGATGCATGAGTGATGACACGAATGCCCTTGCCGTCGCCCTGTTCAGCGAGATCCTGACAGCGGATCAGCTCCTGCGCAACCGCCTGTCCAGGGTGCTGCCCAAGGGCATGGAGATTTCGCATTTCTCGGTTCTGAACCACCTGGCTTTTGCCGGTGAAGAACGCTCTCCCGCCCAGTTGGCGGGCATGTTCCACGTGACCCGCGGCGCGATGACCAACACGCTGAACAAACTGGAATGGGCAGGCTACGTGCATATCCGGCCGGATTGGGACGACGCGCGGCGCAAGATGGTCGCGATCAGCCCGGCCGGACGGCAGGCGCGGGAACAGGCGATTTCCGCCCTGACACCGATGGTCAACCAGGTTGTCGGAGAACTGGGATCCGACAAGGTGCGGACCGTTCTGCCCGTCCTGCGCGAGTTGCGCACCCGGCTTGAAACCCGCGACTAGGCCGGTTTCAGGCTTGCGGTGACGTAGTTCACGCTCAGGTCGCGGGCGGACAGGCTCCAGGACCATGTGACCGGATTGAACACGAATCCCTTGCGGTCCACCGGGGTCAGGCCGGCCTGCGACAGCAGGTCGTAAAGTTCTTCCGGCGTGATGAACTTCGACCAGTCATGGGTGCCTTTCGGCAGCCAGCGCATGACGACCTCGGCGCCCACGATGGCCACCATGTAGGACTTTGCGTTGCGGTTGATAGTCGAACAGATGTGCAGACCGCCCGGTTTCAGCAGGGTTCTGCATGCGGTCAGATAGGCGAGCGGATCGCTGACATGTTCCACGACTTCCATGTTCAGGACGACGTCGAACTGTTCACCGGCATCGGCCAGCGTCTCGGCGGTGGTGTGCCGGTAGTCGATTTCGAGACCCGATTGCGCGGCGTGGACCCGCGCTACCGGAATGTTGCGTTCCGCGGCGTCGGCGCCGACGACACCGGCCCCGAGCCGGGCCATGGGTTCGGCCAGCAGTCCTCCGCCGCACCCGATATCCAGGATGCGCAGACCGCGAAACGGGGCCTGCGCGGTCAGGTCGCGGTCGAATTCCCCGGCGATCTGTGTCGTGATATAGTCCAGCCGACAAGGGTTGAGCATATGCAGCGGTTTGAATTTTCCCGACGGATCCCACCATTCGGCGGCCATGGCCTCGAATTTGGCGATTTCCGAAGGATCGACCGAGTTCTGTGGCGCTTGCATTCCTGTCTCCGTATGCTCTTCTTACCGACACGCACAATATAGGACATCCATGGACAAATACTCGGACCAAAAGCGCGCAGTGCAGTATCTCTATTCGCCGGTCGATCCCTTCGATCAACGCATGCTCGACGTCGGTCAGGGTCATCATGTCTATGTGGAACAATGCGGTAATCCCAACGGGATAGCGGTGGTCGTGTTGCACGGCGGCCCCGGCGGCGGGTGCAGCCCGGCGATGCGGCGCTATTTCGATCCCGAGGTTTACCGGGTGATTCTGTTCGATCAGCGCGGCTGCGGCCGGTCGCGCCCCCATGCGTCGGTCAAGGACAACACGACGTGGCATCTTGTCGAGGACATCGAAACGATCCGCCGTCAGCTTGATATCGAGTCATGGATCGTCTTTGGCGGCAGCTGGGGGGCGACCTTGTCGCTGATCTATGCGCAGACCCATCCGGACAGGGTGCTGCACCTGGTGCTGCGCGGGGTCTTCCTGATGACGCAAGCGGAACTCGACTGGTTTTATGGTGGCGGCGCGGGCAAGTTCTGGCCGGAAACCTGGGCGCGGTTCGAATCCCTCATTCCCGAAGCGGAACGCGGCGACATGATCGGTGCCTATCACCGGCGGCTGTTTTCCGGTGACCTGGCCCTTGAAACGCGCTATGGGCGCGCTTGGTCGGCATGGGAAAACGCGCTGGCGTCGATCCATTCCAGCGGCGCGTCGGGCGAGGGGCCGGGCGATTATGCGCGCGCCTTCGCGCGTCTGGAATGCCACTATTTCATCAACAACGGGTTCCTTGATGCCGATGGGCAGATCCTGTCGCAAATGGACCGGATCGCGCATATACCGGGTGTGATCGTGCAGGGCCGGTATGACATGATTTGCCCGCCGGTCTCCGCGTGGCGGCTGTCCGAAAACTGGCCGGCGGGAGAGCTGAAGCTGGTCCGCAACGCCGGGCATGCCCTGTCGGAACCGGGTATAAGCGCAGAGCTGGTGCGCGTCATGGACCAGATTTCCGAATCGATGGATCGCCATGAAAACGATTGACCGGAGGGCGCTTTTTTCGTCTGGCGCCGCCGCCGCCCTTCTGGCGGCGTCCGGGGTGTCGCTGGAGGCGGCTCCGCACACGGGGGGGCGGCTTCGGGTGGCCGTGCCGCGCGACGGCGTCAGTCTCGGCCGGCTGGTGCGGGGGGCGGCGTTCGACAGCCTGACCGAGATCGCCGCCAACGGCGTGTTGCAGGGGGAACTCGCGACCGGCTGGTCTGGCAACGAGAACGGGCGGGTCTGGCATTTCGACCTGCGCGATGACGTGGCCTTTCACAACGGTGCCCCGATGCGGGCGCAGGACGTTGTCGCGTCGCTTTCCGGATACGCTGAAATGGGGCGTCTGCGACTCCGGACGATCGAGGCGACAGGGGTGCGGGCGGTCCGGCTGGAACTGCAAGAGGGTGACCGGGGCCTGCCCCTTCGGCTTGCGGATCAGATGTTTACGATCTGTCAGGACGGTCATGTGGATCTGTCCCTCGCCGAGGCGATCGGCACCGGATGCTATCGCACGCGACGGCATGAACCGGACCGGGGCTATCTGGGTCAGAAGGTCGAACAGCATTACAAGGACGGGCGCGCCGGCTGGGCCGACAGTATCGAGGCCGTTGTGATACCGGATCCCGCGATACGGTCAGAGGCATTGCGCGATGGCTATGTCGATATCGCGGTTCTGCCGGCGCCCGAGGGGCTGCGAGAGCAGAAGGATTTCATCTTTCATCCTTCCTTTTCCGACATGGCGCTGGCGGCGCGCAGGTCGGTCGGCGTTCCGCGCGAGATCGGTGCCAATGGTCCGCTGGACGACGGGCGTCTGGCTGAACGCTGGTGGCGGGTCTGATCGGACCCCGACAATCCCTCTTGCGGAAACCGGGGGAGCGGCGTATATGCCGTTCAACAGCGGCGCGTCGGGCTCTGGGCCAACGCACCACCGGAATACGATGACGGGCCGCGGGCCCGTTTTTTTGTGCCCGCGCTCTGGATGAAAGACGATGACGAACGACCTGATTGCGAAAGCTGCGATTGACCGGCGCCTGGCCGAGATCATCACCCCGGTTCTCGAGGACATGGGGTTCGAACTGGTGCGGGTGCGCCTGATGTCGGGCAAGTCGACGACCTTGCAGATCATGGCCGACCGTCCCGAAGGCGGGATAGAGGTCGACGATTGCGCCGCGATCTCGAATGCGGTCAGCGCCACTCTGGATGTCGAGGACCCGATCCTGGATGCCTATACGCTGGAGGTTTCCAGCCCCGGCATCGACCGCCCGCTGACGCGTCTGAAGGATTTCGACACCTTCGAGGGCTACGAGGCGAAGCTGGAAACCGCCGAGCTGATCGACGGGCGCCGCCGCTTCAAGGGCGAACTGGCCGGGGTGGAAGACGACGAGGTTCTGATCAATGTCGAAGAAGGCACGATCGGCCTGAAGTTCGACTGGCTGACCGACGCCAAGCTGGTCCTGACCGACGATCTGATCAAGGAAATGCTCCGCCAGCGCAAGGCGGCCGGCGCGCTCAACGAAGACAAGTTTGACGAGATAGAGACCGAAGGGTCGAACGAGGAGAACACCTGATGGCAATCACATCCGCAAATCAGCTGGAGCTTTTGCAAACCGCCGAAGCCGTGGCCCGCGAGAAGATGATCGACCCCGGCCTGGTTGTAGAGGCGATGGAAGAATCCCTCGCCCGTGCTGCCAAGAGCCGCTATGGCGCGGAAATGGACATTCGCGTGTCCATCGACCGCAAGACCGGCCGGGCGAAGTTCACCCGCGTGCGCACCGTGGTGCAGGACGACGAACTGGAAAACTATCAGGCCGAGTTCACTGTCGAGCAGGCCCGTCAATACATGGACGACCCCAAGGTCGGCGACCAGTTCATCGAAGAGGTGCCGCCGGTCGAAATGGGCCGCATCGCCGCCCAGTCGGCCAAGCAGGTGATCCTTCAGCGCGTGCGCGAAGCCGAACGGGATCGCCAGTATGAAGAATTCAAGGACCGCGCCGGCACGATCATCAACGGTCAGGTCAAGCGTGAAGAATATGGCAATGTCATCGTCGATGTGGGCGCTGGCGAAGCAATCCTGCGGCGTAACGAAAAGATCGGTCGCGAAAGCTACCGCCCGAACGACCGTATCCGCTGCTATATCAAGGATGTTCGGCGCGAACCGCGCGGCCCACAGATCTTCCTGAGCCGCACGGCACCGGAATTCATGGCCGAACTGTTCAAGATGGAAGTGCCGGAAATCTACGACGGCATCATCGAAATCAAGGCCGTCGCCCGCGATCCGGGCAGCCGCGCCAAGATTGCCGTGATCTCCTATGACAGCAGCATCGACCCGGTCGGTGCCTGCGTCGGGATGCGCGGAAGCCGGGTGCAGGCCGTCGTGAACGAACTTCAGGGGGAAAAGATCGACATCATTCCATGGAACGAGGACCAGCCGACGTTCCTGGTCAACGCGCTCCAGCCGGCCGAAGTGTCCAAGGTCGTTCTGGACGAAGAAGCCGGCAAGATCGAAGTGGTGGTGCCTGAAGAGCAGTTGAGCCTCGCCATCGGGCGGCGCGGACAGAACGTGCGCCTGGCCAGCCAGCTGACCGGTCTGGATATCGACATCATGACCGAAGAGGAAGAAAGCGCGCGTCGCCAGAAGGAATTCGAGGAACGCACGAACCTGTTCATGGAGACCCTGGATCTCGATGAATTCTTCGCCCAGTTGCTGGTGTCCGAAGGCTTCACCAACCTCGAAGAAGTCGCCTATGTCGATCAGGATGAACTTCTGGTGATCGACGGTGTCGACGAGGACACCGCGCAGGAACTTCAGATTCGCGCCCGCGAGAACCTTGAAGCCCAGGCCAAGGCGGCCCTGGACAATGCCCGCGCGCTGGGTGTCGAAGACAGCCTGGTTGAATTCGAGGGTCTGACACCCCAGATGATCGAGGCGCTGGCCAAGGACGGCGTGAAGACGCTGGAAGATTTCGCAACCTGCGCGGATTGGGAACTGGCCGGCGGCTGGACCACGGAAAATGGCGAACGCATCAAGGATGACGGCATTCTCGAACCGTTTGACGTTTCGCTCGAAGAGGCGCAGAATCTGGTCATGACGGCGCGTATCCTGCTTGGCTGGGTCGATCCGGCCGATCTGGAAGCCGAAGAACTGGACGAAGACGCGGAATCTCCGGAGGCCGAGGCCTGATTTCGGGCCTCGATTGTGCCAGATGAGTCGCGGTGGTGCCTCGGAAGACCGCAGGGACGGTCCTGAAAGACGGTGTATCGTGACGGGCGAGGTGCAGCCGAAGCACGGGCTCATCCGTTTCGTGGCCGGACCGGACGGCGAGATTGTGCCGGACATCCGGGGCAAGCTTCCAGGGCGCGGTGTCTACGTTGCCGCCGACCGGGCGGCGCTCGAGAAAGCCGTAGCCAAAAAGCTCTTCGGCCGCGGGTTGAAGATGCAGGTTCGGGTAAGTGACGATCTGGTCGATGAAGTCGAACGGCAACTCGTCCGCCGTGTCATCGATACGATCAGCCTGGCCCGCAAGTCCGGCGACGCCGTTGCCGGCTATGAAAAGGTCAAGGACTGGTTGTCCAAGGAAGAAGCGGTGGTTCTCGTCCAGGCGGTGGACGGTTCGGGCCGCGGCAAATCGAAACTCAGCACGCCGCACTTCGGCCATTACATCGGCTGGCTGACGGCCGATGAACTGGGCATGGCATTTGGGCGGCAAACTGTGATACATGCGGCGCTCGCCTCTGGTGGACTCGCGCAACGTGTTGTAGAGGAGGCCCAGCGATTGCGGGGCGTGCGCAAAACGGAAGGCGGCAAGGGCCGCCTGGAAGGGTAAAGAGCTTTATGAGCGATACTGACGGCAAAAAGACATTGGGTCTGCGTGGGGGTTCCCGTCCGGGGAACGTGAAACAGAGTTTCAGCCACGGCCGGACAAAGAATGTCGTGGTCGAAACCAAGCGCAAGCGCGTTGTGGTTCCCAAACCCGGTGCCGGAAAATCAACTGCATCGGGCACCGCTCCTGCGGGGGACCCTTCCCGCCGTCCTGCCGGCATTACCGATGCGGAAATGGAACGCCGCCTGAAGGCGGTTCAGGCCGCCAAGGCGCGTGAGAGCGAAGAGGCTGCTCAGCGCGAGGCCGAAGAACGCGAACGCGCCGAAGAACGCGAACGCCGCCGTGCCGAAGCCGAAGCCAAGGAGCGCGAGGAAAAGGAACGCGAAGAGGCGCTGAAGGCCAAGGCCGAGGAAGAAGAACGCCAGAAGCGCGATGCCGAAGAGGCCGAGAAACGAGCCGCGGCCGCGCCTGCGGCTGACGAACCCGTTGCCGAAACACCGCGCGGCGGCGCCGGCAAGGGTGCCGCACCGGTGACGGCCCGCAAGGTCGAACGTGAACGCGAACAACGCCCGGCCAGGACAAAGGGCCGGGACGACGACGGCCGCCGTTCAGGCAAGCTCACCCTGAATCAGGCGCTCAGCGGCGGCGAAGGTGGCCGCCAGCGGTCGATGGCGGCGATGAAGCGCAAACAGGAGCGCGCCCGGCAGAAAGCCATGGGCGGTAATGTCGAGCGCGAAAAGATCGTGCGCGACGTGCAACTGCCCGAAGCCATCATCGTTTCGGAACTGGCGAACCGGATGGCCGAACGGGTCGGATCCGTCGTCAAGTCGCTGATGAACATGGGCATGATGGTCACGCAGAACCAGACGATCGACGCCGACACAGCGGAACTGATCATCGAGGAATTCGGGCACAACGTCGTCCGCGTATCGGATGCCGACGTCGAAGACGTGATCATGCATGTCGAAGACGATGAGACCAATCTGGAGCCGCGGCCGCCGGTCATCACCGTCATGGGACACGTGGACCACGGCAAGACCTCGCTGCTGGACGCGATCCGGAAAGCGAAGGTTGTGGCGGGCGAAGCCGGGGGCATCACCCAGCATATCGGCGCCTACCAGGTCAAGACCGAGGACGGTCAGTTGCTGACCTTCCTCGACACGCCGGGCCACGCCGCGTTCACCTCCATGCGGTCGCGCGGTGCGCAGGTGACGGACATCGTGGTTCTGGTCGTCGCGGCGGATGACGCCGTGATGCCGCAGACCATCGAGGCGATCAACCATGCCAAGGCGGCCAAGGTGCCGATGATCGTGGCGATCAACAAGATCGACCGTCATGAAGCCAACCCGGACAAGGTGCGCACGGATCTGTTGCAGCACGAAGTCATCGTGGAAAAGATGTCGGGCGACGTTCAGGATGTCGAAGTCTCCGCGATCACCGGGCAGGGACTCGACGAACTTCTGGAAGCCATCGCGCTGCAGGCGGAGATTCTCGAACTCAAGGCGAACCCGAACCGTGCCGCACAGGGCGCTGTGATCGAGGCAAAGCTCGATGTGGGCCGCGGGCCCGTCGCGACCGTGCTCGTGCAGAACGGCACATTGAAACAGGGCGACATCTTTGTCGTCGGTGAACAATGGGGCAAGGTCCGCGCGATGGAGAACGACAAGGGCGAACGGATCAAGGAAGCCGGACCTTCTGTTCCGGTCGAGGTCCTGGGCCTGAACGGCACCCCCGAAGCCGGCGATGTGCTCAACGTGACGGAAACCGAAGCGCAGGCGCGCGAAATCGCCGAGTACCGAGCGAATGCGGCCAAGGACAAGCGCGCCGCAGCCGGTGCCGCCACCACGCTGGAACAGCTGATGGCGAACGCCAAGGCCGACGAGAGCGTCAGCGAGCTGCCGATTCTGATCAAGGCCGACGTGCAGGGGTCCGCGGAAGCCATCGTTCAGGCGATGGAGAAGATCGGCAACGAAGAGGTGCGCGTGCGCGTGCTGCATTCCGGTGTCGGCGCGATCACCGAAACCGATGTCGGGCTCGCCGAAGCCAGCAATGCCCCGATCATGGGCTTCAATGTGCGCGCCAACGCGAGCGCGCGCAGCACCGCCAACCAGAAGGGTGTCGAGATCCGGTATTATTCCGTGATCTATGATCTCGTGGATGATGTGAAGGCGGCGGCCAGCGGTCTGCTGAGCGCCGAGATCCGCGAAAAGTTCATCGGCTATGCCGAGATCAAGGAAGTGTTCAAGGTCACGGGCGTCGGCAAGGTCGCCGGCTGTCTCGTCACCGAAGGCGTCGCGCGTCGTTCTGCCGGTGTGCGCCTGCTGCGCGACAACGTGGTCATCCACGAAGGCACGCTGAAAACGCTGAAGCGCTTCAAGGATGAAGTGGCCGAGGTTCAGTCGGGCCAGGAATGCGGCATGGCCTTCGAGAATTACGACGATATCCGTCCCAAGGATGTCATCGAAATCTTCGAGCGCGAGGAAGTCACGCGCACCTTGGACTAAACGATTGTCCAGACTGTATCGTCAGAGGACTCATCCCGGCCGGATGGGTCCTTTTTCATTGCGTTCCGGGGAATTCAGGCCGCAGGATTTATCGGCTTCCCTTCGTAGGTCGTGTTGCCGACACGAATGACGATGCGCCCGTCGGGCAGTGTCTTGACGAAAGTTCCCTGAATAAACACACAAGTCCCCATGATGATTGTGCGTAGCATGTCTTCTCCTCCGAAAGACGCGACGGTTTCAGGCTAAGCCACAAAAGTTTTACAAAGCACCTAAAATTTGTTCGAAAACCCGCGAAAAAACGCGGGTGTTGCAAAATAATTCATCGTTTTCTGCACCAATGCAACGCTGGATCGGGGCGCACCAGGGGTTTTCGGCGCCCTAAAGCCAATCGCGCAGGATCGAAACCAGCGGTTTATCCGCCGGTGGCATCGGGTAGTCCTTCAGGTTCTGCGGCCGAACCCAGGCCAGGGCCTGCCCCTCGTTTGAACGCGGAATGCCCTGCCATTTCCGGCAGGCGAACAACGGCATGAGAAGGTGGAAATCGTCATAGTTGTGGCTCGCGAATGTCAGCGGCGCGAGGCAGGAAGACCAGGTATTGATCGCCAGTTCCTCTTCCAGTTCACGGATCAGGGCCGCTTCGGGTGTTTCGCCCGGTTCGACCTTGCCGCCGGGAAATTCCCACAGTCCGGCCATCGATTTTCCCTCTGGCCGTTGGGCGAGCAGAACCCGCCCGTCCGTGTCGATCAGGGCGACGGCAGAGACCAGGACGGTTTTCAAGATCGGTAATCCGCGTTGATCTCGATGTAGCCGTGGGTCAGGTCGCAGGTCCAGACGGTTGCCGCGCCTTCGCCCAGTCCCAGCTCCACCGAGATGAGCAGGTTCTGCCCTTTCATATGCGCGGCCCCGTCCTCTTCGCGATAGCTCGGGCAGACCCATCCGTTTTCCGCCACAAGGACGTCGCCGAACCGGATGCTCAACCGGTCGCGATCCGCCGCCGCTCCGGATTTGCCGATCGCCATGACGATCCTCCCCCAGTTGGGGTCTTCACCCGCGATGGCCGTCTTCACCAGTGGGGAATTGGCGATCGACATGGCGTGGGTTCTTGCATCCGCCGCCGACGCGGCGCCGGTCACGCGGATCTCGACGAACTTGCTGGCGCCCTCGCCATCGCGCACGACCTGATGGGCCAGGTCCAGCATCACCCTGTGCAGGGCATCGGTGAAAACGGGGTTGTCGGTTGCATCGACACCGGACGCACCCGTCGCGCAGAGCATCAGGCTGTCCGACGTGGACGTATCGCTGTCCACGGTGATGCAATTGAAAGTCCTGTCGGTCAGATTGGACAAGACCGCTTGCAACCTGTCCTGCGCGACCATTGCATCCGTGAAGATATAGACCAGCATCGTCGCCATGTCGGGCGCGATCATGCCGGAGCCTTTCGCGATACCCGCAATGGTCACTGTCCGGCCGTCGATTTCGACCTGCGCCTGCGCGCCCTTCGGGAAGGTGTCCGTGGTCATGATCGCCCGCGCCGCATCTTCGATGCGCGCCGCGTCAAGACCGTCGTTCAGATCCTGAAGCTTCTGCACGATGCGGTCATGCGGAAGCGGTTCCCCGATCACGCCGGTCGATGCGGTGAAAACGCGATTGGCGGAAACGCCGGTGGCCATGGCGGTGGCCCGCGCGATCTCGTCCACCGAAGTCTGGCCGTAGTGACCGGTAAACGCGTTGGAATTGCCGGAGTTCACCAGAATCGCCGCGGGTCCGTCGGATGCGCCGCCCAGCTTGGCCTGGCAGTCCAGCACCGGCGCGGACCGGGTCGATGACCGGGTGAACACGCCGGCGATGCTGGTCCCCGCATCGAGGACGGCCAGCATGACATCGGTCCGTCCTGCATAGCGCACCCCAGCGGCCGCGGTCGCAAAGCGCACGCCGTCGACGGCCGGAAGATCCGGGAACCTTTCAGGGGCAAGCGGCGACCGCTTGGTGATTTTTGCCATGATTCAGTTTCCGACAAGGCCGAGATCAAGAAGGATTTCGGGGTTCAGATCGTCGATCACCGGGCGTTCGATATCCGCGTTCCGGGTCAGGTCCTCGATCCGCGCTTCCACCGCATCCTGGCGCAGTTTCTGAAGCAGTTCGTTACGCACCACGTCAAGTTCCGGAGCGGTTTTCTTGCGGGATTCGTTCAGGACGATGATATGCCAGCCGAACTGCGTCTGCACCGGGTCGGAAATTTCCCCGGCCGCCAGCGCGTTCACGGCGGCCTGGAATTCGGCAACCATGGCGCCGTCCGCGAACCAGCCGAGGTTGCCGCCGTTGGGGCCGGAAGGACCTGTCGACTTGGCCTTGGCGGTCTCGGCGAAATCCGCTCCGCCGTCCAGTTCGGCCTTGATGGCCTGCGCCTCTTCTTCGGTTTCGACCAGAATATGCGAGGCATCGTATTCGGTTTCACCGAAGCCATCGGCGTATTTCGCATCATAGGCGGCCCGGATCTCTTCGTCGCTGCCGACCCCGGTCATCACGGTCTCGATCGCAGCCGCGGCCAGCAGGGACCGGCGTTCGTTCTCAAGCGAGACCCGAACCTGGTCGGGAACCTCGGCGTCGCGCGATTGCATCAGCGCCGTCTGCTGGATCAGCTGGTCCAGAATGGCATTGTACAGAACGTCCGCGGGAACCTGCTGGTATTGTTCCGGCAAGGTAGCGCGCGCGATGATCATATGCGCCAGGGTGATATCTTCGCCGTTCACCCGCGCGACGACCGTGTCCGCATCGACCACCGACTCGGCTGCCGCGGGCAGCGCCAGAGCGGAGCAGATTGCGATCACGGACATGAAAGTGAAGCGTTTGGGCATGAAATCTTCCTATTCGGGGGCCGCGACAGGGCGCGGCGTTGACACTGTTTCACCCGGCCCTTACATCGCCTTGTGGCCTATGCAGCGCCGTCTTTCTTCCCCGTATCTATGGGTTGCAGGCAGGGCGGGCAAGCCTGCACCAATGAGTAAAAGTCAGATTGGCTGGAGAGATCATGCTGGGATTCGGAACTATCGCCAAAAAGGTGTTCGGAACACCGAACGACCGGAAAATCAAGGCGACGCGACCCTTGATCGATCAGATCAACGCGCTGGAACCCGATTTCGAGAAACTGACCGACGACCAGCTGAAAGAAAAGACCGCGGATCTGCGCAAACGCGCCCTTGACGGAACCAGCCTTGACGACCTTCTGCCCGAAGCCTTTGCGAACTGCCGCGAGGCCGCTCGGCGCGCCCTTGGCCTGCGGGCCTTCGACGTGCAGCTGATGGGCGGTGTGTTCCTGCACCAGGGCAATATCGCCGAGATGAAGACCGGCGAAGGCAAGACGCTAGTCGCGACCTTTCCGGCCTATCTGAACGCGCTGACCGGCAAGGGCGTGCATGTTGTCACGGTCAACGATTATCTGGCCCGGCGCGACAGCGAATGGATGGGCAAGGTCTTTGCCATGCTTGGCATGACCACCGGTGTGATCTACCCGAACATGAACCCGGCCGACAAGATGGGCGCCTATACCAGCGACATCACCTATGGCACCAACAACGAATTCGGCTTCGACTATCTGCGGGACAACCTCAAATCGGATCTGTCCGAAGTGCTTCAGAAACAGCACAACTTCGCCATCGTGGACGAGGTCGACAGCATCCTGATCGACGAGGCGCGCACGCCGCTGATCATTTCCGGCCCCGCCGAAGACCGGTCGGAACTCTATCAGAAGATCGACGCCGTGATCCCGTCCCTGTCCGACGATCATTTCACGATCGACGAGAAGACACGCAATGTCACCTTTACCGACGATGGCAACGAGTTTCTCGAAGAACAGCTGCATGCCCGCGGTCTGCTCGATCCGGGCCAGTCGCTGTATGATCCGGAAAGCACGACGATCGTGCACCATGTGAACCAGGGCCTGCGCGCGCACAAGCTGTTCCAGAAGGACAAGGAATACATCGTGCGCGATGGCGACGTCGTGCTGATCGACGAATTCACCGGACGCATGATGGCCGGGCGCCGTCTGTCCGAAGGCCTGCATCAGGCAATCGAAGCCAAGGAAGGCGTCAAGATACAGCCGGAAAACGTCACGCTCGCCTCGGTCACGTTTCAGAACTACTTTCGGCTTTACGACGGATTGTCCGGCATGACCGGAACCGCGGTCACGGAAGCCGACGAATTCCAGGAAATCTATGGGCTGGGCGTCGTCGAGGTCCCCACCAACCGCGAAATCGCCCGGATCGACGAGGACGATCAGGTCTATCGCACCGCGCGCGAGAAATACGAGGCGATGATCGAAGAGATCAAGGCGGCGAACGCGAAAGGGCAGCCGGTCCTCGTCGGCACGACGTCGATCGAGAAATCGGAAATGCTGAGCCAGATGCTCACCGCGGCGGGAATCGAGCATAACGTCCTGAATGCGCGGCAGCACGAGAAGGAAGCGCAGATCGTCGCCGATGCCGGACGCCTGGGCGCCGTCACCATCGCGACCAACATGGCCGGACGCGGCACCGACATCCAGCTCGGCGGCAATGTCGAACTCAAGGTGCTCGCCGCGCTCGAAGAGAATCCGGATGCCGACCCGGCGGAACTGCGCGCTGCCGAAGAGGCGCGGCATGCCGAGGAAAAGCAGAAGGTGATCGACGCCGGAGGGCTCTATGTCATGGCGTCCGAACGCCATGAAAGCCGCCGCATCGACAACCAGTTGCGCGGCCGGTCCGGCCGCCAGGGCGATCCCGGCCGAACGGCATTCTATCTCAGCCTTGAAGACGACCTGATGCGGATCTTCGGGTCGGATCGTCTGGACAAGGTTCTGAAGACGCTCGGCCTGAAGGAGGGCGAAGCGATCGTGCACCCCTGGGTGAACAAGTCGCTGGAACGCGCGCAGGCCAAGGTCGAGGCGCGCAACTTCGATATGCGCAAGAACGTTCTGAAATTCGATGACGTGATGAACGATCAGCGCAAGGTGATCTTCGAACAGCGCCGCGAAATCATGGCGGCCAAGGATCTGTCCGATATCACCGCGGACATGCGCGCGCAGGTGATCGACGACCTGATCGACACCTACATGCCGCCAAAGACCTATGCGGATCAGTGGGATACCGAAGGGCTTTATGCCCAAGTCATCGAAAAGCTGGGCGTCGATGTGCCGGTGATGGAATGGGCGGCGGAAGAGGGCGTCGACGACGAGGTGATCCGGGACCGTCTGCTCAAGGCGACAGACGAGATGATGGCCAAGAAGGCTGTCGCCTTCGGTCCGGAAACCATGCGCGACATCGAAAAGCAGATCCTGTTGCAGACCATCGACAGCAAATGGCGGGAACATCTTCTGACGCTGGAGCACCTGCGGTCGGTCGTCGGGTTCCGCGGCTATGCGCAACGCGATCCTCTGAATGAATACAAGACCGAAGCGTTCCAGTTGTTCGAAGGTCTGCTGGACGGGCTGCGCGAAAGCGTGACCCAGAACCTTGCGCAGATCCGGCCGCTGTCGCCCGAGGAACAGCAGCAGATGATGGCGCAGATCGCCGCGCAGCAGGCGAGACTGAACCAGGCGGCGGCTGAACCCGAAGGTTCGCCTGCCCAGGACGCGGCCCCCAGGGAGGGGTTCGTCGAAGACGATCCCGCGACCTGGGGTAACCCCGGCCGCAATGAAAAATGCCCCTGCGGCAGCGGCAAGAAGTTCAAGCATTGCCACGGCAGCGTTCTCTGAACGGTTTGATCAGCGCGTCAGATTGACTCCCGAAAGCGGCCACATACCGGCCGCTTTTGCGTGAGACGGTTGTCCGGACCTGAATGACCGGACGGTGCAAGATGTCAGACATGCGCAAAATCGTATTGATGGGCGGGATACTGTCCTGCGCTCTGGGCGCGGGGTTCTTCTTCTTGCAGGGCCATTCACTGACATCGGCGCAAGCGGAGCGCCTGGGTTCGGCCTATCTGGATCCGATCGCACCGATACCGGAACCGGGGTCCGGCCGGGCGGCAAAGGCAATCCTCATGACGCCCCGGACCGAGATCGGTTCGCCGGATGTCCCGCGGGCCGCGGCCCCGCTTCCGCCGGTCGCCGCCAGCGAGCAGAACTGCGCTCTGACGGCAACCGCGACGCCGTCCGACATGGCAACGGTTGTTCTGACCGTGGCTGCTCCCTGTCATGGCCATGAACGCATTGTCCTTCACCATGACGGCTTGGAATTTGCCGAGGTGCTGGACAAATCGGGCAAGCTGACGGTGCGTGTGCCGGTGTTGAACGAGAATGTCGTGATCCTTGCCCGAACCCGGTCGGGGCAACGAGGTATTGCCGTTGCAAGAGTGCCGTCGCTTGCGAAATATGACCGCTTTGTCTTGCAGTGGACGGGCACAGGCGATTTTCAGTTCCATGCGCCGGGCAGTGATGCAGAAACCGATGCCCGTGATTACCTGTGGTCGGCGTCCGCGTCCCGGAAAGGCGCGGAAACGGATGCGACACCGGTTGCAGCGGTGATACCGCTGGGCAATCCTGCCGGTTCCGCGCCGAAAGTGGCGAAGGTCTATACCATTCCGGCGGGGCTGAGGACCCGGTCCGGGGACATGGGGCTGGTGGTGGAAGCCGAGGTCACTGCCGATACCTGCGGGCGCGACATAGCCGCTCGCTCGCTGGATCTGCGCCGGAACATGCGGCCGAGGGCCCGCGATATCGTTCTGTCCATGCCCGACTGTTCCGCCGTCGGAGAGTTTCTTGTGCTGAGCAACCTGACCGAAGATCCGATGGTTTCCAACCAGTAGGCGCACCCTGATCCGGCCTGCCCGACCCCGCAGGGCACCGGCTACCTGGAATGCTTAGTCTCTGAATTCTAAAGATAACCTTGTGCGCGAAAGCTGAGTTCGGTGGATTTTCCGATGATCAGGTGATCGTGCAGGGTCAGCCCCAGCGCGGCGCAGGCGGCCTGCACCCGGTTCGTCATGTCGATGTCTGCCTCTGACGGCGTCGGGTCGCCGGAGGGATGATTATGCACCAGGATGAGGGCCGAGGCGTTCAGTTCCAGCGCGCGTTTCGCCACTTCGCGCGGGTAGACAGGCACATGATCGACCGTTCCGCGCGCCTGTTCCTCGTCCGCGATCAGCACGTTCTTGCGGTCGAGATACAGCACGCGGAACTGTTCGGTCTCGCGATGGGCCATGGTGGTGTGACAATAGTCGATGATCGCGTCCCAACTGGAAATGACGTGGGTTTTCAAAACTTTGGAGCGGGCCATGCGGTGCGCCGCAGCCTCGAGGATCTTGAGATCGGCCACCACCGCGTCGCCGACGCCCTTGATGCGGGCGAGCCGGTCGGGCGGGGCGGCGAGAACCCTGTTGAAGTCTCCGAACGCGTCGAGCAGGGCGCGGGCGAGCGGTTTGACGTCACGGCGCGGGATCGACCGGAACAGCACCAGTTCCAGCAGTTCGTAATCGGGCATCGCCGCCGCGCCGCCCTGCATGAACCGGTCGCGCAGGCGTTGCCGGTGATCGGCGATATAGGAGGGCAGCCGCCCGCCCGGAAGCGGGGTGACGGGGACCTCGTCGCTGTCAAACAGCATGGGCGCTTCGTGAAAGGAGTGGCCGTTGGTCATGGGGCGACGATCCGCCCGCGAGGTGAATATCCGGTTAATGCCCGCCCGCGCCGGCGGCGAAACGGGGGTGTGCCAGGCGTACATACGCTGTGCATATCGCGTGCATCGCGGTCGTCGGGCACAAAAAACGCCGGCCTGTCGGGGCCGGCGTCGGTTCGCAGCGTTTTGGTGGGCGCGGTGGCGTGGTCAGCCCTTCATCCCGTCCCAGAAGGACTTGACGGAGGAGAAGAAGGTCTTGGATTCGGGATTGTTGTCTTCGCTCAGATCCTCGAACTCGCGCAGCAGTTCCTTTTGCCGGCTGGTCAGGTTGACCGGGGTCTCGACGGCCAGTTCGATGAACATGTCGCCGATGCCGCCGCCGCGCAGGGCGGGCATGCCCTTGCCGCGCAGGCGCATCTGGCGGCCCGACTGGCTGCCCGCAGGGATCTGCACCCGGCCGCGGCCACCGTCGATCGTCGGCACCTCGATCGCGCCGCCGAGCGCCGCCTTGGCCATGCTCACGGGCACGCGGCAATAGAGGTTGGTGCCGTCGCGTTCGAACAGGTCGTGGGCCTGGACCTCCACGAAGATGTAGAGATCGCCCGGTGGCCCGCCGCGCATCCCGGCTTCGCCTTCGCCGGCGAGACGGATGCGGGTGCCGGTTTCGACGCCGGCGGGAATGTTGACGTTCAGCGCCCGGTCCTTTTCGACCCGGCCCTGTCCGCCGCAGGTCTTGCAGGGATTCTTGATGATCTGCCCGAGACCCGAGCAGGTCGGGCAGGTGCGCTCGACGGTGAAGAAGCCCTGTTGTGCGCGGACCTTGCCCATGCCGGAACAGGTCGGGCAGGTCGTCGGTTCCGCGCCGCCTTCGGCACCGTTGCCGTCACAGGCGGAACAGGCCACGGCGGTGGGCACATGGATCGATTTCTGGAGGCCGGAATAGGCGTCTTCCATGGTGACGCGCAGGTTGTAGCGCAGGTCGGAGCCGCGCGCCGCGCGCCGTCCGCCGCCGCGCTGACCGCCCATGAAATCGCCGAACAGATCGTCGAAAACATCGGAGAAGGCGGAGGAGAAATCGCCGCCGCCAAAGCCATGGCCCGGACGCGGGCCGCCGCCCCCGCCTTCGAAAGCGGCGTGGCCATAGCGGTCATAGGCGGCCTTCTTGTTCGCGTCCTTGAGGATCTCGTAGGCTTCGTTGGCTTCCTTGAACTGGCTTTCCGCCTTCGGGTTGTCCGAATTGCGGTCCGGGTGCAGTTCCTTGGCCTTGCTGCGGTAGGCTTTCTTTATTTCGTCCGCCGATGCGCCCTTGGACACGCCGAGCACGTCATAGAAATCACGTTTGGACATCTCGTCGTCCTCCTGTCTGAACGGCAGAGGGCCGACCCGTTTTCCAGGCCGGCCCGTCCAGGTTCAGGCCCGTGCCTCAGGCACGCTTGTCATTGTCCAGGTCTTCGAATTCGGCGTCGACGATGTCGTCGTCATCCGCCGCCCCGCCCGCATCGGCCGCCACGGGTTCCTCTTCGCTTTCCTGGCTGGCCTTGTAGATGGCTTCGCCCAGTTTCATCGCCGCTTCGGTGACGTTCTGGATGCCGGACTTGATCTTGTCGGCATTGTCGGTTTCCAGCTCGTCCTTGAGCGCGGCGATCGCCAGTTCGATGGCTTCGACCGTGGTCGGATCCACCTTGTCGGAATGCTCTTCGATCGATTTCTCGGTCGAATGGATGATGCTTTCCGCGTGGTTCTTCGCCTCGATCAGCTCGCGGCGCGCCTTGTCGGATTCGGCGTTTTCCTCGGCGTCCTTGACCATTTTCTCGATGTCGGCATCCGACAGACCGCCCGACGCCTGGATCGTGATCTTCTGTTCCTTGCCGGTGCCCTTGTCGAGCGCGCCGACCGACACGATGCCGTTGGCGTCGATGTCGAAGGTGACTTCGATCTGCGGCATGCCGCGCGGGGCCGGCGGGATGTTTTCAAGGTTGAACTGACCGAGGATCTTGTTGTCGGCGGCCATTTCGCGTTCGCCCTGGAATACCCGGATGGTCACGGCGTTCTGGTTGTCTTCGGCGGTCGAGAAGATCTGCGATTTCTTGGTCGGGATCGTCGTGTTGCGGTCGATCAGGCGCGTGAACACGCCGCCGAGCGTTTCGATGCCGAGGCTGAGCGGGGTCACGTCCAGCAGAACCACGTCTTTCACGTCACCCTGAAGCACGCCGGCCTGGATGGCGGCGCCCATGGCGACGACCTCGTCCGGGTTCACGCCCTTGTGGGGTTCCTTGCCGAAGAACTTGGTCACTTCCTCGATCACCTTGGGCATCCGGGTCATGCCGCCCACGAGAACGATCTCGTCCACGTCACCGGCCGACATGCCCGCATCCTTGAGCGCGGCCTTGCAGGGCGCGAGCGATTGCTTGATCAGGTCGCCGACCAGCTGTTCGAGCTTTGCGCGGGTCAGTTTCATCACCAGGTGCAGCGGCTGGCCGCCTTTCGGGTCCATCGAGATGAACGGCTGGTTGATTTCGGTCTGGTTGGCGCTGGACAGTTCGATCTTGGCCTTTTCGGCGGCTTCCTTCAGGCGCTGGAGGGCCATCTTGTCCTTGGTCAGGTCGACGCCGTTTTCCTTTTTGAATTCGTCCGCCAGGTAGTTGACGATGCGCATGTCGAAGTCTTCGCCACCCAGGAAGGTGTCGCCGTTGGTCGATTTCACTTCGAACAGGCCATCGTCGATTTCCAGGATGGTCACGTCGAAGGTGCCGCCGCCAAGGTCGTAGACCGCGATGGTGTGGGTGTTTTCCTTGTCCAGACCATAGGCCAGCGCGGCGGCGGTGGGTTCGTTGATGATCCGCAGCACTTCGAGACCGGCGATCTTGCCGGCGTCCTTGGTGGCCTGGCGCTGGGCGTCGTTGAAATAGGCGGGCACGGTGATGACGGCCTGCTTCACTTCTTCGCCGAGATAGCTTTCGGCGGTTTCCTTCATCTTGCCGAGGATGAAGGCGGAAATCTGGCTGGGGCTGTATTTTTCGCCCTTGGCGCGCACCCATGCGTCGCCGTTGCCGCCGTCGATGACTTCGAACGGCAGGTTCTTCTTGTCCTTGGCGAGATCCTTGTCGTCGTTGCGGCGACCGATCAGGCGCTTGACGCCGAAGATGGTGTTGTCTGGGTTGGTCACGGCCTGGCGTTTCGCCGGCTGGCCGACCAGGCGTTCGTCATCCGTGAAGGCGACGATCGACGGGGTGGTGCGGGCGCCCTCGGCGTTTTCGATCACGCGGGGCTTGCTGCCGTCCATGATGGCGACGCAGCTGTTCGTGGTGCCAAGGTCGATTCCGATTACTTTGCTCATCTTTGATCCCTTCTTGCTTCAAGGCGATTACCCGAGGTCTGAACCCGTTTCGGCATCCTGACCCCGATCCACAGGCACGGCCGCGGTTCCGCTCACCGTGCGTCCCGGCGTATATAGGGAGCGCATCGGGGGGCTGCAACCATCGACGCGCGTCCGATTTCGCGAATCCGGGCGAATTATTCAGGCGTTCTGTTAAGGAGTGGAAAACGGCGGATGGCAAGGCTCGAACTGCGCGGCGCCGGGATCTTCAAGGGGTTTCTGCCGCCGCCGGAGCAGGCGCGGATCGTGGAGGAGGTGCGCCAGATCCTGCGCGCGGCGCCGCTGTTCGCGCCGCAGACATCCCTTGGCAGGCCGATGTCGGTGCGGATGTCTTCCGCGGGCCGTTTCGGCTGGTATTCGGACCGGGCCGGGTATCGCTATGTCACGCATCATCCCGGCGGCGCGGCCTGGCCGGACATCCCGGCCGGAATCCTGCGGATCTGGGACGAGGTGACCGGGCTGTCGCGGCAACCGGAGTGCTGCCTGGTCAACTGGTATGGCGAAGGCGCGCGCATGGGACTGCACCAGGACCGGGACGAGGCGGATTTCTCCTGGCCGGTGGTGTCGGTGTCGCTGGGCGACGACGGGCTGTTCCGGATCGGCAGCCGCACGCGGGGCGGCAAGACGGAATCGGTCTGGCTGACGTCGGGCGACGTGGTGGTCATGGGCGGCGCGGCGCGGTTGGCCTATCATGGCGTCGACCGGATCCGGTTCGGATCGTCCCGCCTGCTGCCGGCGGGCGGGCGGATCAATCTGACGCTGCGGGTCGTGACCTGAGCCGGGTTCAGCGGCGCGCGCCCCAGCTGACCGAGACGTGGCGGCGGGTGTAGAATTCGCCCATCAGGCCGATCATCACCAGCACGACGCCGACCCAGGCAGCGTATTCCCAGTTGCTGTAATGCGGGTTGTAGTTGATGAAAATGAAGCCGCGCGCTTGGTCGATGGTGTGAAACAGCGGGTTCCAGTCGAACATGGCGAGCATGAAGCCGGGCAGCGTGTTGGCCAGGAACATCTTGCCCGAGGCGATGACGTTGGCGCGCTGGTAGATGGTGGTCATGATGCCGACCGCGGTGGGAAACCAGGGTTTCAGCACCAGGAAGATCAGGCCGACCGCACAGCCGGTGAACCACGCGAGCAGCATCATCCCGTAGGCGGCGATGGGCTGGTCGATCTCCACCGGCGTGAAGGCGGCGTGATAGATGTAGAGGATCGCGAGCATCGACAGGGTCTGCACGTAAAGCGAGCCCAGCGCCGCCGCGGCGATGGCGACGATCGTGTTCATCGGGGCGTGCTGCATCATCGGGGAATTCGGCCCCTCGGCCCCCGCCACGGCGCTCACCGCCTTGGCGTGGCACATGAACAGGAAGATGCCCGACATGACATAAAGCAGGAAATCGCCGCGCACCGCGGTGCTGCGCAGGCCCAGGACGATGAACATGAAATAGAAGACCAGCACGAACAGCACCACCTGGAGCATGTTCCGCAGGATGGCGACAAAGGCGTTCCTGTCGGATTTGCGGATGCTGCGCACGATGGAATGGAAGATCAGTTCCATCATCTGGGTCGCGCCGGCCGCCCTGGTCCGGCGTCTGGAGTATCTGAACATCGACCGCGATCCCGTGAAACAGTGAGTCAGGCAATCCTGACACTGAATTCTTGCCGTTCCGTTGCCGGCGCAGCATAAGAGTGCGACCGCGACACATCAACATGCCAAACCGTGACTGGAGCAGCCGAGTGACCTATGACACCCTTATCCCCGTGATCCGAAGACTGGCGCTGGAGGCCGGCGACAAGATCATGGAGATCTACGATGCCGACGATTTCGACGTGAAGGTCAAATCCGACGACAGCCCGGTGACGGCGGCGGACGAGGCGGCGGATGTGATCATCTCGGCCGGTCTGCGCGCCGCCTTTCCCGACATGATGCTGGTGACCGAGGAACAGGCCGACAGTCACAGCGCGCGCGGCGACACGTTCCTGATCGTCGATCCGCTGGACGGCACCAAGGAGTTCATCCACCGCCGCGGCGATTTCACGGTGAATATCGCCCTGGTCGAAAACGGCGTTCCGACGCGGGGCGTGGTCTATGCCCCGGCCAAGGGGCGCATGTTCTACACCCTGGCGGACGGGCAATCGGTCGAGGAGACCGGGGCGCTCGACAAGGGCTCTGCCGGACCGACCAGCCCGATCCGCGTGGCGAAGCCCGACAACGCGGCGCTGATGGTGGTGGCGTCCAAGTCGCACCGCGACCAGGCCACCGACGATTACATCGGAAAATACGCGGTCAAGGACATGAAGAGCGCGGGATCCTCGCTGAAATTCTGCCTGGTGGCGACCGGCGAGGCGGATCTCTATCCGCGGGTCGGGCGCACCATGGAATGGGACACGGCGGCAGGGCATGCGGTTCTGGCCGGCGCCGGCGGCAGCGTCGTGCGCTTTGACGATCACAGCCCGCTGACCTATGGCAAGCCGGGCTACGCCAACCCGTTCTTCATCGCCCATGCGCCGGGCGTCGGTCTGAAGGAGGCGTGATGCCGGTCCTGGTCGCCATCCCGGCGCGGTTCGCGTCGACCCGCTATCCGGGGAAACCGCTTGTTCCGCTGACCGGGGCAACGGGCGTTTCGCGCAGCCTCATCGAACGGTCCTGGCGCGCCGCGCGGGAGGTGTCGGGTGTCGACCGCGTCGTCGTGGCGACCGATGACGCGCGTATCCGGGAAGCCTGCGAGGCGTTCGGGGCCGAGGTGGTGATGACCTCTTCGGACTGCGCCAACGGAACCGAACGCTGCGCCGAAACCCACGCGGCGCTGGGCGGAGGGTTCGACATCGTGGTGAACCTTCAGGGGGATGCGCCGCTGACGCCGCACTGGTTCATCGAGGATCTGGTCGCCGGGCTGCGCGCCGCCCCCGATGCGGGCGTGGCCACGCCGGTGTTGCGCTGCGACGGGGCGGCGCTGAACGGGTTTCTCGCGGACCGGCGCGAGGGCCGCGTCGGCGGAACCACGGCCGTCTTCGCCGCGGATCACAGCGCGATGTATTTCTCCAAGGAGGTGATTCCCTTCACCTCCCGGCGCTACGGCGACGACGAGGAGACGCCGGTGTTCCACCATGTCGGTGTCTATGCCTACCGACCGGATGCGCTGGCGGCCTATCCGGCCTGGCCCACCGGCCCGCTCGAACAGCTGGAAGGGCTGGAGCAGTTGCGCTTCATGGAGAACGGCCGCAAGGTTCTGTGCGTCGAGGTCGAGGCGCGGGGCCGCCAGTTCTGGGAGCTGAACAATCCCGAGGACGTGCCGCGGCTGGAGCGGATGATGCGCGAGATGGGTCTGGAATGAGCGATGCGCTGACGGTCAGCGTGGTGATCGTCAGCAGGCAACGGCCGGAAGCCCTGCGCCGGTGCCTGACCGGGGTGGCGCAGTTGATGTATCATCGCTTTGAAGTGGTGGTCGTTGCCGATCCGGACAGTTGCACGGCGATGCGTGATTTGCCCCAGGCGGCGCATGCCAGGCTGGTCGCATGCGACACCGCCAATGTTTCGGCGGCGCGCAATGTCGGAATCGAATCCGCCGCCGGGGAGATCGTGGCCTTCATCGACGATATTTCGGTGCCGGAACCGACGTGGCTGCATTACCTGATCGCGCCCTTTGCCCGGCAGGAGGTCGTGGCGGCGGGCGGTTTCGTGCGGGGCCGCAACGGCATTTCGTTCCGGAACAAGGCGGAATGGGTCGACAGAACCGGAAAGACCGGGCCGATCGAACTGGCGGGAGAGGGCAGCGTGATGTTTTCGGCCACCGCGGACCGGGCGATCCGGACCGTGGCCACCAACATGGCGGTGCGCCGGTCGGTCCTGGCGGATATCGGCGGCTTCGATCCGGTGTTTCGCACCGGCCTGGGGGACACGGACCTCAATCTGCGGCTGGCCGACCTGGGACATTG
Source organism: Sedimentitalea xiamensis (assembly GCF_030164465.1). GTDB lineage: Bacteria > Pseudomonadota > Alphaproteobacteria > Rhodobacterales > Rhodobacteraceae > Sedimentitalea > Sedimentitalea xiamensis. The sequence continues at coordinate 267,638 of NZ_JASNJE010000001.1, read as the reverse complement.
CACCGCGATTGCACCGCTGGCGCAGGTCCATCGCGGCGCCAATGACGTGCGGCGCGCGAAGGGAGTTGCGCGGGACCTGTCCGATCTGGGGGAAAGCTGGGCGGTGTTCCTGCGCAAACATTGCGATGAAGCGCGGCTGCCCGATCTGTTGCGCCGCCTGAAGGCGGATCAGCGCCGCCGCGCTTTGACCCGGATGATCGATGGCAGGCTTGAGCCGCGCGACGTGCGCCGGCTGATGGAAAGCTTCGAGAGGGGATGGCGCGCCGGACTGGCGCGGGAGCGCGCGCTCATGCCGCGGCTGGCGCATCCGAAGGAGGCCTTTCGCCCCTTCGTCTGGCAAAAGCTCGGGCCGCCATCGGTTCTGAGCGGCCGCTTCTGGTCCCGTTCGCGTCTTCGGGCGCAGGCATTGGCGAAAAATGGCTCGGTCACAGTGATCCGATTGTCGCCGACCGGGTTGTTTCATAAGGTCCGATTCACCAACGACGGGTATTGGGAACAGACTGGCGGCATGTTCGGCAAGAGCGAAAGAACCCAACCCCTGATTTCCTTCTGGACGTTCGGTCGGCGTGTGCGTTCGGAGATCGACCGGATCCGCGAAGTGCGGGGATTGCAATGACTGTCGGAAAAGCAACAGAAAGCGGAACGTGATGCCAGGCCGGTTGAAACAAGTTCGCGGATGTGACTTGTCATCAAAAGGTGTAACAGTACGCCGTGTATTGTAGTCGTGAATTGTTGAACCAAGGAAGACCCATGACCAGAAAAGTAACGAAAGCCATTTTTCCAGTTGCAGGGATGGGAACGCGGTTCCTGCCTGCGACCAAATCGGTCCCGAAGGAAATCATGACGCTCGTCGATCGCCCGCTGGTTCAGTATGCCATCGACGAGGCCCGCGCCGCCGGGATCAAGGAGTTCATCTTCGTCACGTCCCGGGGCAAGGGCGCGCTGGAGGATTATTTCGACAACGCGCCGATGCTGGAGCAGGAATTGCGCAGCAAGGGCAAGACGGAACTGCTGAAGATCCTCAAGAGCACCGACATGGAAAGCGGGGCCATCGCCTATATCCGCCAGCACAAGGCCCTGGGTCTTGGCCATGCGGTGTGGTGCGCCCGCCGTCTGATCGCCAACGAACCTTTCGCGGTGCTGCTGCCGGACGACGTGATCGCCGCCGAAACCCCCTGTCTTCAGCAGATGATGGAAGCCTACGCCGAAACCGGCGGCAACATGGTCGCCGCGATGGAAGTGCCGCCGGAACGGGCGTCTTCCTATGGCGTGCTCGACGTGTCCGAGGACATGGGTTCGATCGTGTCGGTCAAGGGCATGGTCGAGAAGCCGAAGGCCGAAGAGGCGCCGTCGAACCTGGCGGTCATCGGCCGCTACATCCTGAGCCCGTCGGTTCTGCGCAACCTCAACCAGATGAGGCAGGGCGCGGGCGGTGAAATCCAGCTGACCGATGCGATCGCCAAGGATATCGAGAACAGCGTTCCCGTCCATGGCTACCGCTTCCGTGGACAACGGTTCGACTGCGGCTCCAAGGCGGGTTTCCTGCAGGCGACGGTCGCCTTCGCTCTTGCACGGGACGATCTGCGCGATGAACTGTCGCGGTATCTGCGGGAAATGGTGCAACTGGACAAGGCCGCCGAATAGGCCGGCGCGGAGACTCGTCAGTGAAGACCATTCTTGTGACCGGCGGCGCGGGCTATATCGGTTCGCATGCCTGCAAGGCTCTGGCGGCGGCGGGATACAGGCCCGTCACCTATGACAACCTGGTGACGGGATGGCGGGATGCGGTGAAGTTCGGGCCGTTCGAGCAGGGCGACCTGCTGGACCGCGCCCGGCTGAACGAGGTATTCGCGCAATACCGCCCCGCCGCCGTGATGCATTTCGCCGCCCTCAGCCAGGTTGGCGAGGCGATGGCGGAGCCGGGGAAATACTGGCGCAACAACGTGAGCGGGTCGCTGTGCCTGATCGAAGCCGCGGTCGAGGCCGGCTGCCTGGATTTCGTCTTTTCGTCTACCTGCGCCACCTATGGGGACCACGACAACGTGGTTCTGGACGAGGATACGCCGCAGGCGCCGCTGAATTCCTATGGCGCGTCCAAACGCGCGATAGAGGATATCCTGCGGGACTTCGAGGCGGCGCACGGGCTGCGGCACGTGATCTTCCGGTATTTCAACGTGGCCGGGGCGGACCCGGAGGCCGAAGTCGGCGAATTCCACCGCCCGGAAACCCATCTTGTGCCGCTGATGCTGGACGCCATCGATGGCAAGCGGGATGCCCTGACGGTCTTTGGAACCGACTATGACACGCCCGACGGCACCTGTATCCGGGATTATGTGCATGTCTGCGACCTGGTGGATGCGCATGTCCTGGGGTTGAACTGGCTGGAACGGGGCAAGGGCAGCCGGGTGTTCAACCTCGGAACCGGAACGGGCTTTTCCGTGCGCGAGGTGATCGACCATTCCCGGTCCGTCACCAATCGCGACGTGCCGATCGTCATCGGACCCCGGCGCGGCGGCGATTGCACGAAGCTGGTGTCGGGGTCGGTCCGGGCCGAGCGGGAGCTCGGCTGGTCGCCGACCCGATCGTCGTTGCAGACGATGATCGCGGACGCCTGGCGCTGGCACCAGGCGGGTCACTACGACAGATAGGGGCGACCCTGCGGCATGATCGACCTTTCGGACCTCCGCCGTCGCTATCGCCGCCGCCTGCACCGCAAGCGTCTCTTGTGGCGGGCCTTCCGCAAGCGGCGGGAGCTGCGGATCGTGTCGGACCGGCGGGGCGCCATCGCGGCCAAGGACGTTCTTGCGCTGTCGGTGATGCGTAATGAGCACCTGCGCCTGCCGTTCTTTCTGGAACATTACCGCAAGCTGGGCGTCGGCCATTTCCTGATCGTCGACAATGGCAGCACCGACGGAACCGGCGAACTGCTTTCCGCGCAACCGGATGTGACGGTCTGGCGCACCGAAGCCAGCTATCGCGCCGCGCGGTTCGGGATGGATTGGCTGAACTGGCTGCTGCGCCGCCACGCGCGGGGCCGATGGGCCGTGGTGGCGGATGCCGACGAACTGCTGATCTATCCCGACTGGGACAATCGCGACCTGCGGAGCCTGACCGGATGGCTGGACCGGCGGGGGATCGAAAGCATGGGCGCGATGATGCTCGAACTCTATCCCAGGGGCCGGCCGGGAACGCATTGCTACCGCGCCGGACAGGACCCGACGGAGATCGCCGGCTGGTTCGACGCCCATGGCTATTGGGCCCAGCGGAAACCGAATTTCCAGAACGTGTGTCTGAAGGGCGGTGTCCGGGCGCGGTGTTTCTTTGCGGAGGATCCGGACCGCGCACCGTTCCTGAACAAGGTGCCGCTGGTCCGGTGGCGCGCCACGACAGCCTATGTCAATTCGACCCATATGCTGTTGCCGGTCGCCCTGAACCGGCTGCACGGAACCGCGGGTGCCGACCGTCCGTCCGGCCTGCTGCTGCACACGAAATTCCTGCCCGACGCCCCTGCGCGGGCGGAAACCGAAAAACGCCGCCAGGAGCATTTCACCGATGCCGGCTATTACGACGTCTATTATGACGCGGTGAGCCGGGACCCGGATCTCTGGGAGGCGGAGTCCACCAGATATGAGGGCTGGCGGCAACTTGTCGATCTCGGTTTGATGGAGCGCGGGCCATGGTAGCTTGACGCCGCAATGGCCCCATTGCGATGACGCCGGCAACAAGTAATAAAGTGTCAGTAAATCGCCGATATGCAGTAGCTGCACGGTGAATCCGAAGGCCGGGGGCAAAAAGGGCAGCGGCGTGAGTATTCTGGAATCCTACCGGATGCGGTTGGCGCGCAAGCGTCTGCGGCTGCGCGCCTTGCGGAAATCCCTGGAATTGCGCCCGGTGGCCGACCGCACAGGGCAGATCGCGCCGCAGGATATTCTCTTGTTCTGCACCCTCAGGAACGAGGCTGTCCGCCTGCCCTATTTCCTTGAATATTACAGAACCCTGGGCGTCGGCCATTTCCTGATCGTCGACAATGGCAGCGACGACGGGTCGGCGGATTACCTCGCCGACCAGAGCGATGTTTCGCTTTGGCGCACGGACGCGAGTTACAGCCGGTCGCGGTTCGGCATGGACTGGGTCACGTGGCTTCAGATCCGGCATGCCCACGGCCACTGGACGCTGGTCGTCGATCCGGACGAATTCCTGATCTATCCGTTCTGCGACACCCGGCCGTTGCGCGCCCTCACCGATTGGCTCGACGCGTCGTCGATCAAGTCCTTCGGCGCGATGCTTCTGGACATGTACCCCAAGGGGACGCTGGACGCGCGCCGCTACACGGCCGGGAGCGACCCGCTGGAGATCGCCTGCTGGTTCGACAGCGGGAATTACACGATCAGGAAGAACCGGAAGTTCGGAAACCTGTGGATTCAGGGGGGACCGCGCAGCCGGGCTTTTTTTGCCGGCGCGCCGGAAAAGGCGCCGGCGCTGAACAAGATCCCGCTGGTGAAATGGGATCGGCGCTATGCCTATGTCAGTTCGACCCACATGCTGCTGCCGCGGGGATTGAACCAGGTCTATGACGAATGGGGTGGCGAAAAGGCAAGCGGTGTCTTGCTGCATGCCAAGTTTCTCGACATGTTCGCGGACAAGGCGGCGGAAGAACTGACGCGAAACCAGCACTATGCGGCCTCGGCGGAATACAGGGCCTATGCGGCGAGCCTTCCGGCGCAACCGGACCTGTGGTGCGGGCGGAGCGAGAAATACGTCAACTGGCGGCAGATCGAGATCCTCGGCCTGATGTCCAAGGGAAGCTGGGCATGACGGTCGGAATCGTGATGCTGGTGCATGACGGCCTGGAACGGGCCGAACAGGTCGTGCGCCACTGGACCGCCGCCGGATGTCCGGTGGTACTGCATGTGGATCGCAACACGCCGGATCAGGCGTTTCGCGCCTTCGAGGCGGCGCTCGGGCATGACCCCCTGGTCCGGTTCTGCAAGCGCCATCGCTGCCAATGGGGAACCTGGGGAATCGTTGCCGCAACCCAGGCCGCGTCGGAATTGATGCTCGAAACCTTCGGTCAGGTGGATCACGTCTACCTGTCCTCCGGGTCCTGCCTGCCGTTGCGTCCGGCGCGGGACCTGGCGGAGTATCTGAAGGCCCGTCCGCGCACGGATTTCATCGAGAGCGCGACGACGGAGGATGTGCCCTGGACGGTCGGCGGGCTGGACGAGGAACGGTTCACGCTGCGTTTTCCGTTTTCCTGGCGCCGGAACCGCAGGCTGTTTGACCGCTATGTCGCATTGCAGCGCCGTCTCGGTCTGCGCCGGCGCATCCCGCCCGGCCTCGTGCCGCACATGGGAAGCCAGTGGTGGTGCCTGACCCGACGGACCTTGTCCGCCATATTGCAGGACCCGAACAGGCCGGTCTATGACCGCTATTTCCGGCGGGTCTGGATCCCCGATGAAAGCTATTTCCAGACCCTTGCCCGGCTCTTTTCCGGCAAGATCGAAAGCCGTTCCCTGACCCTGTCCAGGTTCGATTTTCAGGGCAAGCCGCATATCTTCTACGACGATCACCTCAAGCTGCTCCGGCGGTCCGGGTTTTTCGTCGCCCGCAAGGTCTGGCCCGGTGCGGACGGTCTTTACCGCGCATTCCTGTCCGGTGGCCAAACCGGGACATCGACGGTTGAACCCGATCCCGGTGCGATCGACCGGATATTTTCCAGGGCCGTCGACCGGCGGACCTCGGGACGGCCGGGACTGTACATGCAGAGCCGGATGCCCCGGCCGGGATGGGAGAAGGGGATCACGGCCAACGCCTATTCGGTGTTTCAGGGGTTCGACGCGATTTTCGGCAGTTTCGATCACTGGCTGGCGAAAGCGACCGGCGCCTGTGCGCACGGGCATCTTTTCGCGGCGGAGAAGGTCGAGTTCGCCGCGGGTCATGCCGTGGCGCGCGGTGCCCTGAGCGATAGCGCCGCCAAGCGCGACTATGCGCCGGAGGCGTTTCTGACCAGCCTGATCTGGAACACGCGCGGCGAACGGCAGTGTTTCCAGTTCGCGCCGTCGGACCGGCAGCAGATTGCGCCGTTTCTCGCGCGGGACCGCAATGCCAGGATCCATGTGATTTCCGGCGCCTGGGCTGTCCCCCTGTTTCAGTCGAACCGGAACTTCGCCGATCTGCGTAGAGAGGCCGCGCGGCTTCAGAAGATCGAGAGCGCATTCCTGAAGCTGCTGCGGTCCGGACAATCCCAGGCCCATGTCAGGATCTGGACCATGGCCGAGTTCGTCGAGAACCCGATGGAGCCCCTGCAACAGATCATCTCCGAAACCGGAGAGGCGCCCGTGCGGAACCGCCTGACGGAAGTTCCGATCATGGCGGACCTGTCGGGGTTCGGACAGTTTCTCCAGAACCTGAAGAACCAGGGAATGCACCCCTATCTCACCGGCGATTTCCCGGTCGATACGGTCCCGGTCGACACGACGCCCGAAGCTGCCAGACCCTATCTGGTGCGGTGATCGCGGGATGTCCGGCGCCTTCGACTATTTCGTGCTGCTTGCGGAAATGCGCACCGGGTCCAATTTCCTGGAAACCAACCTGAATGCCATCGACGGATTGTCCTGCCACGGGGAAGCGTTCAATCCGCATTTCATCGGATATCCCAGGCGACAGGAAATTCTGAAGGTGACGCGGGCGCAGAGGGACACGGACCCTGCCCGGCTGATCGACGCGATCCGGCAAGACCCGGACGGATTGGGCGGCTTTCGCTTCTTTCACGATCATGACCCGCGCGCGCTCGACCTGTTTCTGGACGATCCCCGTTGCGCCAAGATCATTCTGACGCGAAACCCGTTGGACAGCTATCTTTCGCTGAAGATCGCACAGGCGACCGGGCAGTGGAAACTCACGGATGCGAACCGCCGGAAGGCCGGTCAGGCGGTTTTCGACGGGACCGAGTTCGAAACCCATGTCCGGGAACTGCAGGCGTTTCAACTTCGGATCCTGAACCGGCTGCAGATCAGCGGCCAGACGGCGTTCTATCTTGCCTATGAAGACCTGCAGGAGATCGAGATCCTCAACGGGCTGGCGAAATGGCTTGGGGTTTCCGGCCGGTTGTGTCGCCTCGATCAGAGCCTGAAACCGCAGAATCCGGTGCCGATCGATCAGAGGGTGGAGAATTTCGCGGAGATGTCGGCGGCGCTGGAACGGCTGGATCGCTTCGATCTGACCCGCACCCCGAATTTCGAACCCCGGCGCGGACCGGGGATTCCGACCTATGTCGCCGCGTCGCGGTCCGGACTGATCTACATGCCTTTGTGCGGGCAAGCGGATGCGGCCGTCCTTACCTGGATGGCGGAGCTGGATGGGGTCGGCGTTCAGGACCTGCCGACCGGTCTGTCGCAGAAGCAGCTGCGCCAGTGGAAACGCGAACATCCCGCGCATCGCAGTTTCACCGTGTTGAAACATCCGGTCGCGCGGGCGCATGCGGTGTTCTGCGAACAGGCTCTGAATGCCGGACCCGGATCGAACCCGCAGGTTCGACAGATCCTGCGGCGGCAATGCGATGTCGATCTGCCGGATCACCCAGAAGGGGAAAGCCTTGCCCGCGCGGTCCACCGAAAGGCTTTCGACGCCTTTCTCGGTTTCGTGAAGACCAGTATCGCAGGGCAAACGGCGGTTCGCCTGGATCCGGCCTGGGGCACGCAGGCGGCGGCCCTGGCGAATTTCGGTGCGTTCGCACTGCCCGATCACATCCTGAGAGACAGCGAACTGCCCCGGATGCTGCCGTTTCTGCTACCGGAAAAAACGTCGGTCCCGACGTTTCGGGACCTTGGCGGAGCGCCGCCGGCGGCCTGCCGCCTTGCCGATATCTACGACGGCTCGCTGGAATCGCGCGTCGCGGATGTCTACCGGCGGGATTACATGATGTTCGGATTCGGCCCCTGGCGGAAAGCCTAGGCAGCCTGTACGGATTCGGACCCGGTCAGCAGCGCGTAGAGAGTGCTTGGATCGGGGTTTGCGCGCAGTTTGGAGCAGAGCGCGGATTCGCGCAGGGTGCGCGACACCAGTGCGAGCGCTTTCAGATGTTCCGCACCCGCGTTTTCGGGCGCGAACAAGGCAAAGGCGATATCGACCGGCTGTCTGTCGACGGCACCGAAGTCGATCGGCTTTTCCAGCATAATGAACGCCCCCACGACCCGATCCAGCTTCGGCAGCCGCGCATGCGGAAGCGCGACGCCATGGCCCACACCTGTCGGGCCAAGGCTTTCGCGTTCAAGCAGCGCTTCGACGGTCGCGGCGGCATCGAGTCCATGGACGCCATGCGCTATGTCGCCGAATTCCTGAAACAGGCGTTTCTTGCTGGAAGCCGCCGCAAACACCTTTACGGCTTCTGGCTTTAGGATGCCGGACAGATCCATTTGTCATCGTCTCCACACTGGCACCTGTCAGGCGCGCGGGCCAAAATTCTGGCTTCAGGGGTCGATCCAGCCGATGTTTCCGTCCTCGCGACGGTACACCACGTTCAACCCCTTCTTGCCTTCGTTCCGGAAAACCAGCACTGGCGCGCCCGCCAACTCCATTTGCATCACTGCTTCGCCCACAGACAACGACGGTATCTGTGTCTCCATCTCGGCGACAATGATCGGCTGGAGCGTGTCGGGCTCGGCTTCGTCGGCCAGATCTTCCGAGGCGAGGATATAAGAGGACGCGCCGAAGAGTTCAACCGGTTCGGTGCGATCCTTGTGATGGTCCTTCAGGCGGCGCTTGTAGCGGCGCAGCTGCTTTTCCAGCTTGTCGGCACATTTCTCGAAAGCGCCATAGATTTCATGCGCTTGCGCTTTGGCGGTCGCTGTCAGACCAGTGGACAGATGGATCGTGGCTTCGCAGGCGAACTCACTGGCAGAGCGAGAAAAGATGACATTCGCATCCGTCGGACGCTGCGCATATTTCTGCACGACCTCGGTCAGTTCCGATTTCACGTGCGTTTGCAGAGCTTCTCCTATGTCGATCTGCTTTCCGCTGATTTGGTAACGCATATGCTCTCCTTCGCATTATTCACCTGGCACCATGGCGCATCAAGCCCATGAGACGTTACTGCCGCGTGATGAGGGTTGGCCATGCGGTCTGTGGCATATCGCCGATCCTTCGGGGGAAGGCCGATTCAGAGACAGCATCAGACGGTGCATTTGCCATGGCCCCATTTGAGGCGACAGTCGGGGCGACTGTCAATCAAAAGCCGCGTCATTCCGGCCGGAATCGAAACTTGTTCAATGGCCGGAGGGGCCGGTCAGGAGATCCGGAAATTCTCGCCCAGATACACCCGCCGCACGTTTTCGTTTTCCACCACTTCGGCAGGGGTTCCGGACATCAGGACCTGACCATCGTGCAGGATATAGGCGCGATCCACGATCTCGAGCGTCTCGCGCACGTTGTGATCGGTGATCAGCACCCCGATGCCACGTTTTTTCAGATCCGCGACGAGGTGGCGTATGTCCCCGACCGAAATCGGATCGACCCCGGCAAAGGGTTCGTCAAGAAGCAGGTATTTCGGGTCCGCCGCGAGACAGCGCGCAATTTCCACGCGGCGCCTTTCGCCGCCCGACAAGGCCAGCGCGGGCGCGCGGCGGAGATGCTCGATCGAAAAGTCGGACAGCAGTTCCTCCAGCCGCTCGCGCCGCTTGTGGCGGTCGTTCTGTGATATGTCGAGAACGGCTGAAATGTTGTCTTCCACGCTGAGGCCGCGGAAGATCGACATTTCCTGCGGAAGATAGCCGATTCCCAGCCGGGCGCGGCGATACATCGGCAAGGACGTGACGGTTTGCCCGTCGATGGTCACGCGTCCGGCTTCGGGAAACACGAGTCCGGCGATCGCGTAGAAGGTGGTCGTCTTGCCGGACCCGTTCGGCCCCAGCAAGGCCACCACCTCGCTTCGGTCCAGCGACATGGTGACGTCCCGGATGACGACCCGCTTGCGGTAGGATTTGCGCAACCGCTCGATCCGCAGTCCGGAGGAGCCTTCGGTGACTGTCAGTTCGGGTGGCGTCAATTGTCTTCACCGGGCTGTAGAACCGTCTTGACCCGGCCGACCATGTTGGCGGTGCCCGTCGTCAGGTTCACCGTCATCTTTTCGGAGGTGAGGGCATTCCGTCCCTGGGTCAGCAGGACGTCCCCGGTCATCACGATGACCCCTGACGCGATGCTATAGTCGGCCCGGTCCGCCTGCGCGGCGTCGGGTCCGTTCACGAGAACCACGTCGCCGGTGGCTTGCATCTGCTCGATGCCGCCCGCCTCCTGGTCGTAGATCACCAGAACCCGGTCGGCCGACAGGCGCATCACCCCTTGTCCCACCAGCACGTTGCCAATGAATTCGGCGGACCCGTCCGACTGATTGACGTCAAGCGTGTCGGACGTGACTTCGACCGGCAGGGTCGGGTCGGCCTTGATCGCTCCGAACGCCACTTTCGTCTCCTGTGCCACAGCGATGCCGGGCGCGAATACGAGGCACAGGATCAGGGCGGAAACTCGGAACACGAATTATCTTTCTGGCTTTTCGGGCGTGTATATCAGCTTAACGCCATTCTTGAAAAGCATGTGCACGTCGCCGTCGCCGTTTTCTGCATCGATTTGCATCCTTCCCGCCGTGAAGTCTCCCATCGGTCCGGTGCCGGTCACGGTGCCCGGCGTGTTGCCGCGGATCCCGGAGAGTGCCGTGATCAGCCTTTCGGTCTGAACCACGAGTCCGGTCGATGTCACGATCCGGACATTGCCGTCGAAGGTCGCCGTGTCGGCGGCCGTATCAATGACCCCTTCGTCTGAATCCAGTGTGATCTGCCTGCCATCCTGCAAATTCAGACGCGCGCTGAGATTGACGGCCGCGCCCGGTTGCCCCGCGCCGCCGGGGCGGATGATATCCGCTGTCACCATGATTTCCTCGCCTTTCGGAGTCGTGCCCGAAAAGAAGGGTTTCGTGACCTGCTGGTCCTTGATGCGGGCGGTCATGTCGGCGTCGGCGAAGGGGATGTTCGCGATCGGGTCGTCGGTGCGGGACAAAAGAAAGACGGTCGCGAGAATCGCCAGCGCGGTCAGCGGCAGCAGAACCTTGAGAAAGGTGACCGCGCGGGAATACCTGTCCATCCGGGACCCCGTTTCAACCCAGACCGACCCGCAGGCAGTCATGGATGTGGAGCAGCCCCAGAGGCTTTGGCGGCCCTTTCGGATCGACCACGAAAAGGCAGGTGATCTTGCGGTGGTTCATGACGGCGACCGCTTCTTCGGCCAATGCGTCCGGACCGATCGTGGTCGGGTTGGCCGTCATGACCTCGCCGGCGTTATGGGACAGCAACCCGTCCATCTTGCGGCGCAGGTCCCCGTCCGTGATGATTCCGGCCAGGGCACCGTCCGTGCCGCAGACCCCGGCGACGCCGAACCCTTTCCGGCTGATTTCGATCAGCGTGTCGCTCATGGGGGAGTCCGTTTGCACCAGGGGAAGCGAGTCGCCGACATGCATCAGGTCGCGGACCTTCGACAGGCGCGCGCCCAGTTTGCCGCCGGGGTGGAATTCGCGGAAATGTTCCGGCGTGAAGGCGCGATGTTCCATCAGCGCCACCGCCAGCGCGTCGCCGAGCGCGAGAGTCATGGTGGTCGAGGTGGTCGGAACGATGCCGGTTCCGCAGGCTTCTTCGGCGCCGGGCAGGACAAGCGCGACATCGGACTGTTTCAGGAGCGTCGATTCCGGCCGGCCGGCGACGCCGATCAGGGGAATTGCGAACCGGCGGGTATAGGCCACGAGATCGGCCAGTTCCGGCGTTTCACCGGAGTTCGACAGAACCAGCGCCACGTCGCCCTGGGCCATCATTCCCAGATCGCCGTGGCTGGCTTCGGCAGGGTGAACGAAATGCGCGGGAGTTCCGGTGCTGGCGAAGGTGGCGGCGATCTTGCGCGCGATGTGGCCGGATTTTCCCATGCCGCTGACGATGACGCGCCCGCGTGCGTTCAGCAACAGGTCGACGGCACGGTCGAACGAGTCGTCAAGGCTGTTTTCCAGCAGACCCAGTGCGTTTGCTTCCGTCCGGATGACGCGGCGGGCGGTGTCCTGAAAGGTGCTGCTCATGCGTGCGCGAAGATATCTGTTTCCGGCCAGCCGGCCAGGTCCAGCCTTGCCCGCATCGGAAGAAAATCGAAACAGGCCTGCGCCATTTCGGTCCGTCCCTCGCGCGCCAGCCTTGCGTTCAGTTCGTCGCGCAGCCGGTGCAGATAGAGAACGTCGGAGGCGGCATAGTCGAGCTGCGCCGGAGTCAGCGTCTCCGCGCCCCAGTCGCTCATCTGCTGCTGCTTGCTGATGTCCACGCCGATCAATTCCTGTGTCAGGTTCTTCAGCCCGTGCCGGTCGGTGTATGTGCGGACCAGCCGGCTTGCGATCTTGGTGCAGTAGACAGGCGCCGCCAGCGCGCCGAAAGCGTGGAACATCGCGGCAATGTCGAACCGGCCGAAGTGGAACAGCTTCAATACGTCCGGGTTTTCCAGCATGGCGCAGATATTGGGCGCTTCGGTCTGACCCTGCGCGACCTGCACGATATGGGTGTCGCCGTCGCCCCCGGACATCTGGATCACGCAGAGCCGGTCCCGGTGCGGGTTCAGCCCCATGGTTTCGCAATCGATCGCAACGATCGGTCCCAGGTCAAGCCCGTCGGGCAGGTCGTTCTGATAAAGATGATTGGCCAAGTTCGGGTTCCTCGTCTCTCCGCCCCTGCGGAGTTCCTGCCGAGATAGGCGCTTTGCCCGGCAAACTCAACTGCCGCTGGATTTCGTTTTTCGGCGGCTGACCGCCAAATTCAGGGCTTTCGCCTGGCCGGTGTGCCGCCCGCGCGCCGCAGGATCAGATCGAGCCGGTCAAAGCTGTTCTGAATGCCGGTCGGATCGGGTTTGGCGAAAAAGGCGTCCAGTTCGGGCCAGAGCCGGATCGCCTGATCCAGCGTCGGATCGGAGCCTTCGGAATAGAGACCGGCCTTGATCATGACTTCGGATTGTTCGTAGGCGCCCAGCATCTTGCGGACGTCCTGGATCAAGGCGTTTTCGGATTCGCTGGCGGCGCCGGGCAGGCTGCGCGAAACGGACCGCCCGACGTCGATTGCGGGGAAACGGCCGCGCTCCGCGATGTCGCGGTCCAGTACGATATGCCCGTCGAGCACGCCGCGCAGGATGTCGGCGATGGGTTCGTCCATGTCCGAGCCCGCGACCAGGACGCTGAAAACGGCGGTGATATGGCCCTGGTCCGCGCGGCCCGGTCCGGCGCGTTCGCACAGCGCGGTGATCAGCGGCGTGACCGAAGGCGGGTAGCCGCGCAACGCCGGGGCCTCCCCGCCGGAAACCGCGATTTCGCGGTGCGCCTCGGCAAATCGCGTCACCGAATCCGCGAGGAACAGAACATTGAGCCCGAGATCCCGGAAATGTTCGGCGACGGACATGGCGGCCCAGGCGCAACGGCGCCTGGTCAGGGCCGACTGGTCCGAAGTCGCCGCGACGACCACCGCCCGCTTCATGCCTTCGGGTCCGAGCACATGGTCCACGAAGTGGTTCACTTCCCGGCCCCGCTCGCCGATCAGGGCGATCACCACGACATCGGCCTGCATGTTCCGCGCCAGGTCCGCCAGAAGGCTGGACTTGCCGACGCCGGAGCCGGCGAAGAGTCCGACCCGCTGCCCCTGCACGACGGGCAGGATCGTGTTCAGGACCGACAGGCCTGTCGCCACCCGTTCCCCGAGCGGTCGCCGGTCCACGGCGGGCGGCGGCGGCGCGACAAGGTTCCGGGCCACGGGACCCGGCATCAGGGGCTTGCTGTCGAGCGGGCGGCCATAGGGGTCGACCACCCGGCCGATCCAATTGTCGCCGGGGGCGAATGCGGGGATCGCGTGCAGCACGGCGCGGTCGCCGATCGCAACCCCGTCGGCGGCCGAGTCCGGCAGCATGTAGACGCAGTCGCCGTCGATCTGAAGAACCTCTCCTCCCAGCGGCGTGCCGGGATCGCGCCTGAGCACGAGATGGTCACCGATATGCGCGTCCTGCGCCAGGCCGGAAATGCGAATCGAACCGCCATGCACGCCAACGACGCGACCGACGGGCCGCGATAGGCGCGCCTTGCGAATTTCGGTTTTCAGGGTTTTCAGGTTCATCGTCATGGATGCGATCCCGTTTTGTTCACTGACAACAGTTTCTAAACGAATCGGGGTTAAGCCTTGATTGAAATTGATCGAGGGAGAAGCCCCGATGTTCCAGGGATTGAACGTCTTTAAGACCGCGTACGCCATGGCAACCCACGCAGGGCAGCGTCAGGCTGTCGTCGCGGAAAACATGGCGAACGCCGACACGCCTGGGTTCAAGGCGCGCGATATTGCGCCCTTTGCGCAGGTCTATGGCAGCGACGGTGAAACCGGCATGCGTGCCAGCCGGACCGGCCATATGAACGGCACGCACGGCCAGTCCGGGTGGAACAGCTTTCAGACCGATTCACAGACGGACCCGAACGGAAACTCCGTGTCCGTCGAGCTGGAACTGATGAAAGGAATCGAAGCCAAGCGTCAGCACGACCGGGCGCTCGCCATCTACAAGTCGTCTCTCAACGTGCTGCGCGCCAGCCTCGGCCGGGCCTGAGGGAGAGCGGCGGGATGAGCGAATTTTCCAGGGCCCTGTCGGTTTCGGCCAGCGCGCTGAAAGCGCAGGCGACCCGGTTGCGGCACGTTTCCGAGAATATCTCGAACGCGGACACGCCGGGCTATCGCCGCAAGACCGTGTCTTTTGAAACCGTGCGTGGCCCGGACGGCGCCGCGGAGGTTTTCGCCGGCCCTGTGAAGCTGGACAGGAGCGACCTGGAACGGATCTACGACCCATCGCACCCGATGGCGGACGAAACCGGTCACTACGAAGGGTCCAATGTCGACCTGATGCTCGAGATCGCGGACGCCCGCGAGGCGCAGCGCAGTTACGAAGCCAATCTGAAGATGTTCGATCAGTCGCGGCAGATGTCGTCGAGCCTGATGGACCTGTTGCGTAAATAAGGGAGATCCAGAATGGATGTTCGCAGTCTTTCGGCGATGCAGAACTATGCGGCGGCCCGCCCCGCCACCCGGGTCGATCCGGACGCGGAGGGAGCAGGATCGCAGATCCGGTCCGCGTTCCAGGATTTCGCCGCGACGTTGCAGCGCAGTGAAGACACCGCCCTGGCCGCCATGACGGGCGACGCCGATCCCCACGCGCTGGTCCAGGCGCTCGCGCAGACCGAACTGGCCGTGGAAACGGCGGTAACGGTGCGCAACAAGGTGGTCGAAGCCTACCAGGAAATCCTGCGGATGCCGGTGTGACATGCTGACCGAGGGTATTTTCTATGACACGTTGCGACAGGGCCTTTGGGTCGCCGTCGTCGTGTCGATCCCGATACTCGCCGTGGCCCTGGTCACGGGGCTGGTGATCGGCCTGTTCCAGGCCCTGACTTCGATCCAGGAAATGACCCTGACGTTCGTTCCGAAACTGGCGGCCATCGTGATCGTGTTCTGGCTGTCCATGGGATTCATGACCCAGGCGCTGGTCGCGTTCTTTGACGGCCACATCATTCCCCTGATTGTCGGAGGTTCCTGATGGAAGCTGCCGGATATGTCACGCTGTCCCGCCAATCGGGCCTGATGCGTGAAATGCGGATCGTGGCCAACAACATCGCCAATGCCGCGACCACCGGCTATCGGCAGGAAGGGCTGATCTTTTCGGAATACGTGCAGTCCGCCCCGGACCAGTCGTCCCTGTCGATGAGCGAGGCGCGCGTGCGCAACACCTCCATGGATCAGGGAGGTCTGACCCAGACCAACGGTAGTTTCGATTTCGCGATCGAAGGCGACGGCTTCTTCCTTCTCGAAACGCCGGCGGGCGAACGGCTCACTCGTGCCGGCAGCTTTTCCCCGAATGCCGATGGCGACCTTGTGAACCCGAACGGGCACCGGGTGCTGGATTCGGGCGGGGCGCCGATCTTCGTGCCGCCGGACGCCGCCGACATCAGTGTCGCGGCCGACGGCACGATCAGCGCCAAGGGGCGCGTTCTGGGCCAGATCGGCCTGGTGCAACCCGTCGACCAGCTGGGCATGATCCGCGAGGATGGCGTCATGTTCCGGGCCGACGGCGGTTTCGAACCGGCGGAACAGGCAACCGTCCTGCAGGGGTTCGTCGAAGGGTCCAACGTCAACGCGATCCTCCAGGTGTCCCGCATGATCGAGATCCAGCGCGCCTATGAAATGGGCCAGAGCTTTCTGGACACCGAAGACCAGCGCATCAGGAACGCCGTGAAGACCCTGATCAAGTAACCAGCAAAGGAGAATCCTATGCGTGCCCTGAGTATTGCCGCCACCGGAATGAGTGCACAGCAGCTGCGGGTGGAAACGATTTCTAACAATCTCGCGAACATGAACACGACCGGCTACAACGCCCGCCGCGCGGAATTCTCCGACCTGCACTATCAACAGGTATCGCGTGCGGGAACGGTGAATGCGTCGGACGGCACGGTTCTTCCGACCGGGGTGCAGCTGGGGCTTGGCGTCCGGCCGAGTTCCGTGACGGTGCATCTGGCCCAGGGAACGCTGGAAGAAACCGGCAACGATCTGGACATCGCGATCGAGGGAAAGGGCTATCTCGAACTGACGCTGCCGTCAGGGCAGTCCGCCTATACACGCGATGGCAGTCTGAAACGATCCGCCGAAGGCATGATCGTCACGTCCGACGGGCATGCGGTGGCGCCCGAGATCGTGATCCCCACGGATGCCCGCAGCATTTCGATCAACGCGTCGGGAGAGGTCTATGCCTATTTCGATGAAACGCCCGAGGGTCAGCTTCTGGGTCAGTTTTCGATCGCCGGTTTCACCAACGCCAAGGGCCTGGAGGCGATCGGGAGCAATCTGTTCGTGGAAACCGAGGCTTCGGGACCGGCCCTCGTTGCGACTCCGGGTGAAGACGGGCTCGGCACATTCCGGCAAGGATATCTCGAAGCCAGCTCGGTCGATGCGGTGCGGGAAGTTACCGAACTGATCGAAGCGCAGCGCGGCTACGAAATGAACGCCAAGGTCATATCTGCGGCGGATCAGATGATGGGCGCGACGACGCAGATCCGATGATGAGGCACCTCGTTCTTCTCGCGATGTCGCTGGCGGCCTTCGAACTGAAAGCCGACATCCTAGTTCCGGCGCGCACCATCCGCGCCAAGGAGATCATCGCCGCCGAAGATCTCGTGCCCAAGGAGGTCGAGATCGACGGCGCCCTGTCCGATCCGCGCGACCTTGTCGGTCAGGAAGCAAGGGTGGCGCTCTATCCCGGACGGCCGGTCCGCACCGGCGATGTCGGACCGCCGGCCATCGTCAGCAACAATGACGTGGTGACGCTCGTCTTCTTCAAGGGCGGGCTGCGCATCGAAACCGAAGGGCGCGCGCTGGGGCGCGGCGCATTGGGTGAAACCATCCGCGCGATGAACCTGTCATCGCGCACAACCGTGACAGGTCGCATTTCGGGCGACGGATCCATAGAGGTTCAATAATGCACAAGCCGAATTTCAAAAGTTTCGTGGGATTGACCGCCATTCTGGCCATGACCGCCTGCGGTCGGATGGATCATCTCGGCAAGGCGCCTTCGTTCAGTTCGAATACCGAAACGCCGGAACATGTGGCGATGCTCATGCCCGGCCTGCCCCTTCAGACCCAGCCGCAGCGGAGCGTCGATCAGGCTTCGCTCTGGAGCGGAGGACGTCAATCTCTGCTTGGCGACCGGCGCGCGGTGCGCAAGGGCGACATCATGACCGTGGTCATCGAAATCGACGAGAAGGCCGAGATCAGCAACGACACGCAGCGGTCGCGTCTTGGCGAGGAATCCATGAAGGTGCCCAACCTGTTGGGATTGCCGCAACGGCTGGATGAAAGCCTGCCGGAAGGCGCGTCGATGGCCCAGGCGGTGGGGCTCGGCTCCAGCAGCGCGACCAAGGGCAAAGGATCGGTCAAGCGCAACGAAAAGCTGACGCTGCGGGTGGCGGCGACCATTGTCGACGTGTTGCCGAACGGTGTCCTCGCGATTTCCGGAACGCAGGAACTGCGGGTGAATTTCGAGCTTCGCGAACTTCTTGTCACCGGTTATGTGCGGCCGGAAGACATTTCCCGCCAGAACGAGATCACCTACGACAAGATTGCCTCCGCGCGGGTTTCCTACGGCGGGCGCGGTCAGATCACCGATGTGCAGCAACCGCGGTATGGCCAGCAGATACTCGATACGGTTCTGCCGTTCTAGGGACAGGACATGCTGTTGAAACTTCTGCCCGTTTTCATGCTGATACTGGGTATCGGCGCAGGCGTCGGCGCGGCGCTGGTCCTCTCGCCGACCGATGAGCTCGGAACCGAGGACGCCAGACCGGGTACGGAACGGAAGCCGGCCGACATCGGCCGCGACGAAACAGACACCGAATTCGTCAAGCTCAACAACCAGTTCGTCATTCCCGTCATCGAAGACGAAAAGGTTGCGTCGCTCGTGGTGCTTTCGCTGAGCATCGAGACCCGAATCCCGATGAGAGACGTCGTGTATGAACGGGAACCCAGGCTGCGGGACGCCTTTCTGCAAGTTCTGTTTGACCATGCCAACATGGGTGGATTCAACGGCGCGTTCACGAAGTCCGACATGCTTTCCATCCTCCGGAATTCCTTGAACGACGTGGCGCGCAAGGAGCTCGGGGCCGATGTGCAAAGCGTTCTGATCACCGATATCACCCGTCAGGACAGTTGATCCTCGTGACCGGCGACGGAGGCTGGAAAGTCTCGCGCCGCAAGCGCGGGAAAAGTCGGTGGGCCACGGACGCGTTTGACAAAGTCCGGATCAGCCTATGGATGAGTTCTGGATCAAGAGTTCGAAGGCTTTCCTGCGACGCGCCTTTTCGGTTTCGTCCTTCCGGGTTTCATGCATCGCCGCGACGGCGTTCTGCCTGCCGAACGCGCGGCGGACACGCCCCATCGCCGTCAATTTCCGGGCCATGACCTGGGACAGTTCGATGTTCAGCTGGCGCTGGGTGCGGGTCAGCCACGCCTGCCACAGAAGATCCGCGCCGACCGAACGCATCGAAACGTCCTCCTTCATGTCTTCGCGCCCCTGTCTGGACTGATCCTTGACGCGCGCGAGTTGCTGTCGCAATCGCGACTCTTCCTCTAGGATGCCTCTGACCTTCTGAAACTCGTTCAGATAGACCGCGTGCGTCACATCCGCCATCTGCCCCAGCTTGTCCTGTTTCATCGCCCCCTTCCTTTCGCGCGTTTGCGCATCTGTTCGGCAAACCGAATGGCGGCGGCGACCGCCCGGTAGTGGTCTTCGGAAATTTCCTGCCCAAGGTCTATTGTGGCGTGAAGCGCGCGGGCGGTCGGGGGATCATGGTGAATCGGAACGCCGGCCAGGTTTGCCGCTTCGCGTATGGAAGCGGCGACCTCGTCGACACCCTTGGCCACGCAAACGGGCGCCGCTCCCGGCGTCCTGTTCCATTTCAGCGCGACGGCGTAGTGGGTCGGGTTCACGATCACCACATCCGCCGTTGGAACGTCGGCCATCATCCGGTTCATGGCGATTTCCTGGCCGCGTTGCCGGCGATGCTGTTTCATGTGGGGATCGCCCTCGGCCTCCTTGGCCTCGTCGGTCACTTCCTTGCGCGACATCCGGTTCTTGCGGAGATGTTCCTTGTGTTGCCAGACCGCATCGATCCCGCCGATAACCGTGGCGATCACCAGGACCAGAAACAGGAACTGAATGCAAAGTCGAACGAGTTGAGACACCGCCATCTGCGGGCTGGAACCGGTCGCCGCGACGATCTCTGGCAGTTGGGCGTTCAGGAACAGTCCGAGACAAACGGAATAGAGGACGAGCTTCACAAAGCTCTTGGCAAATTCGAACAGGCCCGACCGGCCGAATTTGTTCTTTGCGTTGGAGACGATGGAAATGCGCGACAGTTTCGGTGCTATCTTGGTCGGTGCGACGACAAAGGCGCGTTGCGCGACGATGGATAGCAGAACCGCGGTCGCCGGCATCAGGAACCACGGCGACAACGGGCTTGCCAGCGCCGACAGAAGGCCGCCGACCGGGGCCGTCGCCGGCCCGCTCAGCATCAGATCCGACAACCGGTCGGGTTGGTCGAGCAAGACCATGAACGTCGTGCCGAGATCCTCGAGCGTTTGCGCTCCGATAGCGACCGCTGCCAGCAGGAGCCCTCCGTATGCAGCGGCGACAGAAAGGTCGGCGGATTTGGCGACCTCGCCCTTTTCACGGGCTTTCTGGAGTTTCTGCGGTGTCGCCTCGTGGGACTTTTCGGATTCGTCGTCGCCGCCGCTCATCGGGCCGGTCCCATGGGATTCTGAAGAAAGGCGATCATGGCTTCGGTCCACACCGCAAGCATGAATGGCGCGCAGAGAAACAGAAGGAACATGCCGCCCAGTGTGATGACGGGCGCGCCGACAAACGCGACCATCAATTGCGGCATGGCGCGGTTGATCACGCCAAGGGTAAGATTGTAGAGAACCGAGGTTATGACGAATGGCGCGGCCAGCATGAAGGCCAGCGAGAACGCGTTGGAAATGCGCGCGATCCCCCAGGCCGAAAGGTCACGGGCGAAGGGAAACTCCCCGGCCGGAAACACCAGGTAGGATCTGATGACGAGTTCGGCGGCATATACATGCAGGCCGGCCATCACGGCGAGCGCCAGGCCCCCGACCACAAGAACATAGCCCATCGCCGGGATCGGTTCGGCCGCGGCGCCGCCGAGGATCTGGGAAAGCGATGTGGATTGCGCGGCGATCGATCCGGCCGTCTGCAGGGCCAGGACGAACAGGCGTATTCCCAATCCCAGCACCAGACCGACGATGGCTTCGGAAACGGCTAGTCGCGCCAGGGCGGGGAACTCGGGCGAAAGCGGGCTTGACGGCAGCGCCGGGGTGATGATCAGGGTAAATGCGATTGCGATCCCCAGCTTGATCCGCATCGGAACGGCGCGTTCGCCGAAGGCCGGCAGAACGGAAACCAGCGCGGACACCCGGATAAAAACCATCATCGTCTGCCAGAGCCAATCGGACAGCAGGCCGAGAAGTTCAGCCGGAACCGAGATCATGCCGCGACCATTCCGACCAGGGAGGGGCGTGCTTCGAGTCCGATTTCCTCAAAGGACAGGACGGGATTGGTTATGCCCCTGGCGCGCAGGATCGTTCGCAGAAACCGGCGTCTTCTCGTCGATGTGACGATGGCTGGAAACAGTCCCTGATGCGATGTCTGGTTCAGTCGGTCCGACACGCCATCCGCCAGCCGATTGAAAAGCTCTGGCGGCAGAGCGATATCGAACCCGCCATGTGCGGTCTCGACCTGGTAGGCCTGGAACGTGTCTTCCCATTCGGGCGCCAGTTGCACGAGCGGAATACTGCCATCCTGGCGCTTCAGTTCGGCGACGAGCTGGAATCCCATCCTTTGGCGCACGTGTTCGCAGATCCCCTCGGGCTGGGTGGTGAAAATCCGCGCCTCTGCGATCGACTCAAGGATAAGCGGCATGTTTCGAATGGACACGCGTTCTTCGAGCAGCAGGCGAAGAACGCTATGCAATGTATCGATCGGAACCTTGTCCGGTATGAGTTCGTCGAGCAGCTTGCGATTTGCCTCGGATCTGGCCGGGTCGGACAGACGACCCATTTCCGCCAACAGACGCCGGAGCGATTTGAGCGTCAGAAGGCGTGCGAAGTTCTGCTTGATCATCTCAAGAAGATGGGTGGCCAGAATCTCCGGCGGCGTGACGATGGTCGCCCCTGCGAGAGCGGCGGATTCCTGGTCTTTCGGGGATATCCAGCGGGCGGGGGCGCCGTAGACCGGTTCGGTCACGTCTGTTCCGGATGGCAGCGCGCCCCGATCCTCCGGCATCAGGGCGAGGACCAGATCCGGATGCAACGTGCCGCGCGCCTGTTCGACTCCCTGAACGCGGATGACATAGGTGCCGATCTGAAGTTCTGGCTGATCGGTCAGCCGTATGTCCGGAAGAATGAGACCAAAGACCGCCGCGACGTGGGTCCGCATGTTTGCAATTCGGGTGTCCAGCCCGGTGCCCGCGTCAAGGATCATGCTGACCAGGTCGGGCGCGAATTCCAGGTGCACGTCGTCGAGGTCAAGAACATCTCCGAGCTCTTTTCGAACCGGCGCCTGCGTCTGTTCGGCTTCCTCTTCCTCTGCCCGGCCATCCGATTTTTTCTTCATCAGGAAGGCGGCCACGCCCAGGACTCCGCCCCCCAGGATGAACGGCAGGAATGGCAGGCCGGGCACCAGAGCGAACAGCGCCATAAGCACTGCGACAGTCCCCAGCGCTGCCGGGAATTTCCCCAGTTGATCGAACAGCGCGAGATCGGTGGCCCCGCGGGTGCCGCCGCGGGCCAGAAGGAGGGCCGAAGCGATCGAGATGATGACGGCCGGAATCTGCGAGACCAGGCCATCGCCAACCGTCAGGATGGCATAGGTTTCAAAGGCGGCTCCGATGGGCATCCGGTGAACCGCGACGCCCATGATCAATCCCATGACAAGGTTGAGAAGCGTGATCAGAAGGCCCGCGATGGCATCGCCCTTGACGAATTTCGAAGCCCCATCCAGCGATCCGAAGAAGGTCGTTTCCTGCTGTTCGAGTTCCCGCCTTTCCTTGGCCTGCTTGTGATCGATCGCGCCCGCCGACATGTCGCTGTCGATGGCCAGTTGCTTTCCGGGCATTCCGTCCAGGGCGAAGCGCGCGCCGACTTCGGCCATGCGCGCAGCCCCCTTGGTGATGACCATGAAGTTGACGATCAACAGGACGCCGAACACCACCAACCCGAGGAAGACACTGCCGCCCATTACGAACTGGGCAAACCCTTCGATGACGTCTCCTGCGGCGTTCGGCCCCGTATGCCCCTGCCCGATGATCAGCTTGGTCGACGAGACGTTCAGGGAGAGCCTGAGCATCAGAGATGCGAGAAGGATCGTCGGGAACGCGGAAAAATCCAGAGGACGTTCGATGAACAGGGTGACCGTGAAGATCAGGATCGCGAGCCCGAAGGACGCAGCCAGCCCGACATCCAGCACCCAGGCGGGCATCGGCAGGATCATCATGACGATCACGGCCATCAGCGCCAGCGCCAATAACACGGTCGGGCTGAAAATCTCTCTTGCGGAAAATCTGGGCATGAAAGTCGATCCTAGTTCATCATCACGAAGGCCCGGCCCTGGCTCTCGTCCTTTCGGAGCAGCGGAACCAGGGAACCAAGCCTGGCGGAACCGCTCCCGATCAACGGCTTGCGGAAACCGCCATTCAAGAGATCGCCGGCAACCAGCGGTTCGTCATCCGGGGTTCGGGTGTTGGCCGCATATTCTGGATCGTCCGCCGGTTCGATCGAGTTCCGGATCTTTTCGAACCGAGCCGCATAGGACTTGGCGTGCACCGGCGTTCGCGAGTGATATGCACCGGCGGCGGCGGTCCAATTCCCGAATTCGTTATACAACTCCAGCAGGAATTGGGCGGCATAGTCCGCGTTCAGCTTTGGATCGAACATGTCGTCGATGGAACGAAACGCAGCGCCATGCCATTTGTAGTTGACCTGAAAGCAACCGACGTCAAAGCTTCGGGCACCGCGTTTGAAATGTTTGAACACATAGGCGCGCGCCTCATCCTGATCCGCGAACCATTTCCCGGCGCCTTCCATGTTGACGGTCCACGGCCAGGGTTGCAGCCTGCCCGATTTCGACCTTCCGGTCTCGGCACGGGAAATGGCCATCAAGACATCATGGGGAACGCCGTGTGAGGCCGATGCCGATCGGGCCGCGTTGTCACACAGGCTGGACGCAGGTCCGAGATCAGCTCCTGCCGGTGCGGGCGTGACGATCGTGCAAAATGCCAGGACAATGGCCGCAAGCAGACGCGCGAAGTGCCCGTTTACAGAAAGAAGCGCATTTTCAGACTTCGTGTTTCCGACGCGGCAATCGATTCTCGGCATCCTGCCAATCCCATACCCAGTTCCAGGTTTCGGTAGGCTAATAGGTGTCGGATTGAGATTCGGTTATCAGCGGTTCCTGACGGCCATGTTCGTTGGTCACCAAACCCAAATTCCCGCCGGTATGACGCCCGTCAGTTTGCGGCGGAACTGTCTCGTGCCAGACCCAGAAGGGAATCGATTTCTTCTCTTGTCCGTTCGCTGCCAGAAAGCAATGCCCGCGCGCTGGCCAAGGGGGCCGACGCTTCGGGCGCTGCCGCTTCTTCCTGAAGCCTGAGGGATATTTCTGTCAGTGTTGCATATTTGCTGTCTGTGCCGGTATCGACCTGATCCAGGGAATCCGACAACCAGAATCCGCGCCTGGCGGCTTCGTCGCCCAAGGAGTCTTGCAGGATTTCGCTCGCGCGCTTGACGTCGCCGTTCTGCCACATTGCATCGGCCCGCAGTCTTTCCGCTTCCGGCCCGGTCACGCCCAGGAGTTCGATCAGCGCCCGGTGGGGCAATCCCAATGCGATGGCCGCCTCGGTGCGCATCAAACGTCTTCCGGATGACGCCGGCCCGGTTTCCTTCGCCGAAAGATACGTCATGGCCGTTTCCGGAAACCCGAGTTCCAGAAGCCGGCTTGCTGTCGCATCTTCCAGTTCCACAGGCAGGGCGGTTTCATTCGCGCTTGCGGAATTCATGGCGTGTTTCAGAAAAGTCACGTTGTCCGCATTCTCGGCCAACAGGAAAAGAACGGGAATTGATGCCTGTTCTTTCGCCGGACCCCCATACAGTTCGGCGATTTCCGAAACCTGAGCGAAGGCGGCATCGAACGCACCGGAAAGCGCCAGGGAAATCGCGTGCGCGCGATGCATCGCAAGAGCCATTTCACTCATACGGAGCTCTACCGCGTAGGCAGCCGCCAGGTCCGGCAGATCGGGCGCTATCGGCAGCCGTTCCACCCAATGGGTTTCGATCAGTTCAATCAAGGCTTCCGGCGAAAACTCCGTGTTCTGATCGACCGCGTCGGTCATTTTCCGACGGGCGTCTTCAACGTTGCCACGAGAATTCTGAAGAACGGCATGGGCGAAATCCTGCGCCGGGCCGGCAGTTTCTCCTGACCGGTCAGTCGCCCTCAGAATTGCGGCGGCCAGGTTTGGATCCCCGGATCTGGAAAAGACCTGGCTCAACCGAGGACCGAGATATGCTCTGAGATGCAAGGGCAGGCGCGCAAAAGCTTGCTGGATCGTGTCCGGGTCTGCCGCGCTTGCAAGTTCCGGGTGACTCAAGACGGCCCAAAGAGCGGCTTCATTTGTGCAGCTTTCTTGACCATCCAGGGGATTGACGGTTTCGATCGGATCGTCGTCGACGATCTTGGCCAGCGCCAGCAAGACCATGTCTTCCGGCTCAGGATTGCCCGTCATTTGCAGGGCGTCCGTCGCTTCTGCCCCAAAACCGAAGTGGAGATAGGTCTTGGCGAGATTTCTGAGCGCGGCTTTGTCCAGCCGGTCGAACTCCTCGAAAACTTCGGCCCGCAATTCGCCGATCTGTTCCGAGAATGTCCGCCCGTCACTCCATTCGGAAATTGAAACCATGTCCGCGGAAAGACATTGCTGTTTTGCCGCCGTTGCGGGAAAGAGTCCGGCTGCGTTCTTCATGTCCCTGTCAATCGAAGTGGCCGCCACGATATTGACATTCGGCGCAGCGGGAAAGGTTTGCTCCGCTGTGCCGATTTGCCCGGTCGCCGTTACGGGATCGGCTTTCGCGGGCCGGTTTGGAGAAACAGGCGTGATCAAACCCTGTTGCGAGGCTCTCGCGATCTGCTCCAGCAGCCGCTGCTCGGAGATGTTGATTGCGACATCTGTGGATCTTTCAGCAAGCCCGTCAGGGACCGCAGGATCCGGCGGCAATTGAGGCTGCATGTTCCGGTTGAAACCTACGGGTGCAGGCAACCGAAAATCCTCTCTCCGGGCAGCGGTTTCATGCGGGTTGGATTGGCTGAACCCGAATGGGCCGCCCTGGATCGGAGCCGGTTCCGTCGCTTCAGTCGTCGGGTTTTCCTCTGGATCCTTGATGTCTATGACGAGCATCGTATCGTCGAGCTTGAATCCGGTCACGTCGCATTCACAGCCCAGAGTCAACAACAATGCTCCTCCGGGTCCGGATTGTTCCAGATCAATCAGTCTTTTCTTCGGGATGCGATTGAAAACCTGGCTGGTATCGAAAAGAATCTCCGGTTGATCGACTGAAATCTCGGAAACACTCTGGTGATTGAAAATTGACCATCTGGCATTCTGGGGAACCTGCACCGTGAGCCGGGTGAAAGTTCGGTGCTCACCGGACCTCACAACGGATGTGCGGGCTTCCGCATGGGACGCGGCAAGTCCGAGAACAAATGCAAACAGGACAAATCGGATCATGCTGCGTCCTGTTTGACGGCTTTCAGAGCTTCTTCAAGTTCGGCGTATTTTGGACGGATGTGAGCGGGCGTGTTCTGGCGGCCGACTTCGATGCACATCGCGGCGGAATGATTGTGAAGGTTGGCGATCAGCACCTCGCGAATAAGAAAGTAGAAGTGGCTGTCCTCTTCGACGACAGTCTTGACCTTCGAGGCGAAGGGACCGACCAGACCATAGGCCAGGAAGACCCCAAGAAACGTCCCGACCAGGGCGCCACCGATCAGTTTGCCGAGCACTTCAGGGGGCTGGTCGATGGATCCCATGGTTTTGATGACCCCCAGAACAGCCGCCACGATGCCAAGAGCCGGGAGTCCGTCGGCGACCGTCTGCAGGGCGTGGCTCGGATGCAGCGCATGTTGCAGAGTTGCGTCCATGCGCTTGTCCAGAACTTCTTCGACTTGGTGAGGGTCGTCGTAGTTCATGGACGCCGACCGCATGGTGTCGCAGATCAGGTTAATGGCTTCTTCATCCGCTTGAATCTTCGGGTATCTGGAAAAGATCGCCGAATTGCTCGGGTCTTCGATATGGTGTTCGACTTCGATCGGATTCTGTTTCGCAATCCGGATCAATGCGAACAGAAGGCAAAGAAGATCGCTGTAGTCCTGAGGATTCCATTTCGGCCCCTTGAAGACTTTTCCGATGTCCTTGAGCGTGTGCTTCACCGCAGAGGAATCGTTGCTGATCAGAAATGCGCCAGCGGCGGCCCCGCCGATAATGATCATTTCAAACGGCAGGCTCTTGAGAATGATGGCCATCTTGCCCCCGGCAAGCAAATAGCCGCCGAACACCATAGCAAAAATCGTGACAATGCCAATCATGCCGATCATTTTTCGACTCCGTTTCAAACTGGGCTTTGGGGAGTGTCTCGTGTTCGCCTTAATAAACGCTGACTTGTCCCGAAGTTTATTCGGTCGGCACGGAGGCGTTTCGACCGGCCAGAACGACACTGATGGCGTAGGCTGCCATCGGGCTCAATCCGGCCATGATGCTGGCCGCGGCTTCCGGTTTCATGCGCGCCAGAAATCCCGCCGCAAATTCCGGGTCCATTGCTTCAAACAGCGCCGCCGACTGTTTGGGTTTCATTTTCTCGTAAACATCCGTCAGGCCAGCCAGGTCGTTCTCGGCCGCCTTGTCCGCAAGCGAAAGCGTCGCGCTCAGCGCCTGTTCGGCGCCTTGCAGAGCCGCAATCCGGTCTTCGATTGCCGTTTCGGCGATACTGAGCGCCTTCATGCGATCTTCGATCTGGCGTTCCCGCCGCTTCAGATCCTGTTCGCGCTTCTGCAGGGCGGAGATCAACGCGCCCAGATCTTCCGAGGTCGCGCCGGAACCTGCCGGGGCCATCGCGGCCTGTTCATGCGATGCCTGGTTCGGGGCGGATTCTCGTGCGATCGCCGGTCCGGCCTGCAATCCGATGCGCAGCGATGCCGAACCGATCAGCAAGACGGATATCGCAAACAGCGTTCCGGTGCGAAACCTGCGCCTTGCGCTGCCGCGTGTCTTTCGGGTCATTGCGACAATCCCGTCTGGGTTCGCTCGTGGCGCATGAACATGGGACCGGTCGCCCTGGCCGGCGGGTTGGCTTCTGGGGCCGCTTTTCCGGGTTCGGATCTTTGCGGCGCGTCGGCCGCATCCGGTATGTCGTGCAAGGAAGCCATCATGAGTTCGAGCCGATTCGCAACTGCTTCCGCCCGGCCGGTCAGGTCGTGCAAACTGGCGGTCGATCCGTTGGATGCATCGCGCGCGGCAATCAGCGTCTTGTTCAGGTCGTCCACCTGGGCGGACAACACGGCGACCGCACCTCCGACACCCTTTTCAAGATCATTGAAACGCTTCAGGCGGCGCGCGAGAACAAAACAATAGAAACCCGCGCCCAACGCCCCGGCGACCAGTAGTATATCCGCTATCATTTCCACGATGGCCTCCTAACTCAGCACAAATTCCATGATCAGCAAATCGCGCACCCGGCCTTTTCCGACCACGATCTGAACGCGACGCAACATCTGGCTCCGGATGCGAATCAACGCCTGGGGTTCTTCAAGATCATGGGCATTCAGAGCCCGGAGATATCCGTTGAGGACATCCGTGACGCGTGGAAGAACATGTTCGACATCATCCCTGGACGCCGCCTCGACCTCCAGCTGGGCGCGAAATCGCAGATGCCGGGCCGTCTCGCTTCCGGTCAGCGAGATCAGGAACGGATCCACTTCGACGAAAGCAATGTCCGGCAAGGCTGCCGGACGTTCTGTCGCGGAGCCACTCAGGACATGATTGTCCGTTACTCCGAGCAGCCCCGATGACATGATGTAATATCCGGCCCCGGCACCGAGAATCGCGAACAGCACCCCAAGTAAAAGTGGGAGCTTTCTGGATTTCGCAACCGCTTCAGGGGTGTCTGCAACAGCATCCGACATCGTAATTCCTATCCGTTCTTCGGGTCTCTTCATAACCAGTCAGGAACTAACCGATTGTTAAGGCCAATCGCCCAAACATGGCGGAACGTTGGCAGAACGTCGGCGATACGGAGGACACCGTGCAGCAGATCAAATCCGCTTGGATTGCATTGGACAGGCGCAAGCAAGTCATCATCGTCCTGGCCTCACTGGTCATCGTGACGACCCTTGTCTTCATGTCGCGCATGGCGACGGCGCCAACGATGAAACTGCTCTACGCCGGTCTGGAAGTCGGATCTGCCGGGGATGTGGTGACAGCCCTGGAGCAGCGAGGAACCGTCTTCGAAGTGCGCGGTGGATCGATCTATGTGCCCGCGAATCAGCGTGATGAACTGCGGATGGTTCTGGCCGGGGAAGGTCTTCCGGCCAATGGCGGAAAAGGCTACGAACTGCTGGACACGCTCAGCGGGTTCGGCACGACGTCGCAAATGTTCGATGCGGCCTATTGGCGGGCCAAGGAAGGCGAACTGGCCCGGACCATCGTCGCCAGTCCGCACGTCGCGCAGGCCCGCGTTCATATTGCAAATACCGGATCCAATCCGTTTCAGAGAACCATTGATCCCACGGCTTCCGTGTCCGTCGTGCCGACGGGCGCTCCGGTCACGCCGGCCCAGGCCAATGCGATCCGGTTTCTGATCGCGTCTGCCGTCGCCGGACTCGCGGTCGAGAATGTGGCGGTGATCGATGCGAACGGCACCTTGATCGGATCGGCTGAAACCGCCGCCTCTCCGAGCACGGCGGATGACAAGGCTCAAGTGCTGAGGGACCGGGTCCTGCGCCTGGTCGAGGCGCGGGTCGGGGCCGGAAATGCCGTTGTCGAAGTCAGCGTCGATACAGTGACCCAAACCGAATCCATCCGGGAGCGGCGTTTCGATCCCGAAGGCCGTGTCGTGATAAGCACCGACACGGAAGAGCGCAGCGATTCGTCCACGAATGCCGCCGGCGGAGATGTCACGGTCGCTTCGAACCTGCCGGACGGAGAACAGGCGGCAGAAGGATCGAAGGCGAATGCAACCGAGACGCGGGAGCGCGTCAACTACGAGGTTTCGGAAACCGAACACGAAATCCTGCGGACGCCGGGAGCCGTGAAAAGGCTGACCGTGGCGGTTCTTGTCAATGGATTTACCGAAGCCGCAGAAAACGGCGCTCCGGTCTTTCGGCAGCGTTCGGAAGAAGAGCTGTCGGCGCTCAGGGATCTCGTGGCTTCGGCGGTGGGCTTTGATGCGGAACGCGGCGATGTGATCACGCTCAAGTCGATGGATCTTCCCTCGGCGGCGCCGCTCGGGACCGCCGCAAACGTCGCTTTCTTCGACGGCACCGGTCTTGATGCGATGTCACTGATCCAGGTGGGCGCGCTCGCTCTTGTCGCGCTTGTTCTCGGGCTCTTCGTTGTGCGTCCGATTCTTGCCCGCCCGCAAAGCGTCCCGGCCCCGGCCGTCGGCGCGTTGCCCAAAGAGGGACGGGACA
Source organism: Sedimentitalea xiamensis (assembly GCF_030164465.1). Lineage (GTDB taxonomy): Bacteria > Pseudomonadota > Alphaproteobacteria > Rhodobacterales > Rhodobacteraceae > Sedimentitalea > Sedimentitalea xiamensis. The sequence goes on along the minus strand of NZ_JASNJE010000001.1, from coordinate 237,257 downwards.
GACCTGCGGAGCTGAACGACGGCCCGGTCCTGACAGGTGAAATAGACGATGAAGGCGCTGACGCGTTCCGATCGCCGGGCAGGATCGAAGCGCGCGACGGATCCACTGAAAACCCGGTCCCGGCCCTGCAGGAAAACGGATTGTCGCCGGTCGAGAGACTGCGGTCGATGATCGGTGAAAGACAGGAGGAAACCGTGGAGATACTGCGCAGCTGGCTGGAAGAAAGCGAGGAGAATGCATGATGGCGATTTCTCATCTTCTGGAGGACTTCAGCTTGAAGCCTCTGGACCTGGAGCCGACGACCTTGATGACCGAAGACCGGCTGGAAGATGTCAAGCTTGCGTCCTTCGAGCAGGGATACAAGGCCGGCTGGGACGATGCGATCCGGGCGCAGGCCGATGATCAATCCCGCATCATGGGCGTCTTGGGCCGGAATCTCGAAGACCTGTCGTTCACCTACCAGGAAGCCCTCGTGCAGATGATGGCGGCCGTCGAACCGGTGTTCCAGGCGCTGGTCGAAACGGTCCTTCCGGAAGCCATGATGCAAACCATCGGCTTGCAGATCGTGGAGCAGTGCCGGGAGTTGGCCGCCGGCCAGCTTGATCAACCGGTAAAGCTGGTGGTCCCTGTCGGATCGAGCGCGGCGATCCGGCCGGCGGTACAAAAGAACCTGGCCATGAAGGTCGATATTCAGGAGAGCGACAGGATCGGTGCGGGGCAGGTTTTTCTTAGGCTTGGCGATCGAGAACGCGAGATCGACACGACCCTTCTTCTGTCCAGTCTCCGCGAGTCGATCGAAGCGTTCTCCTACAGTTTGAGTGAGGCAAAACAATATGGATAAGAAACCGGACACGCATGCGGGGCCTGACCACACGAACCCCTTTGTCGCGGTGCCGATCGAGATCACTGTCTCGGTCGGCAAGGCGCGCCCCCTGATCCGCGACCTGGTCAACCTTGGGGAAAATGCGGTTCTGACCCTCGATAAACGAGTCGAGGACCCGGTCGAGCTTTATGTCGGAGACCGTCTCGTGGCGCGCGGGCAGCTGGAAGAACTGACGGGCGAACAGTCCGGCCAACTGGCCGTCAGGTTGACCGAGATCGCAGACGTTCAGAACGGGCTCTGATGACATTCGTGCCCCGATCGCTCGTCGCGGCGGGCCTGGTTCTCGCCTGCGTCTTCGTGCCGGACGCCGCTGTGGCCCAGGACATTACATTGTCTCTGGGCGATGACGGGTCCATTTCCGCCCGCTCGATCCAGCTCATCCTTCTGATCACGGTTCTGAGCCTCGCGCCCGGCCTCGCGATCATGGTGACCTGTTTCCCGTTTCTCGTGACGGTGCTGGCCATTCTGCGCCAGGCCATCGGATTGCAGCAGTCGCCGCCCAACATGCTGATCGTGAGCCTGGCGCTGTTCCTGACCTACTTCGTGATGGAGCCGGTGTTCACGGAGGCGTGGGACACCGGCATCAGCCCGCTGATGGAAGAAACGATCGATGTCGAAACCGCGATGACCAGGGCGCTGGTCCCGTTCCGGGGTTTCATGGCGGCGCGGGTCGATCCGGACACGTTTCGCGCGATGGCGGATCTGCGTCCCGATTCGGGTGGCATCCAAGTCGGGCCGGACGCGCCCCTGTCGGTCCTGGTTCCCAGTTTTCTGCTGTCAGAGATCGCGCGCGCGTTCCAGATCGGATTTCTGGTCTTCCTGCCCTTCCTGATCATCGACCTCGTCGTGGCCGCGATACTGATGTCGATGGGGATGATGATGGTCCCCCCGGCGATTGTCTCGCTCCCCTTCAAACTGGCCTTTTTTGTCGTCGCGGACGGTTGGAGCCTCATCGCAAGCGCGCTCGTGCGCAGTTATTTTCCCTGACCGAACGGGAAGGCGCGCGGAGCCCGGTACCGAGGAAGCTTCGAGTTCGCCTCCGTCCGGCAACCGGTCCGGCAACCGCCCGTTCGCACCGGGAAAACGGGAAAATCCTGGATTGGGATCGCCCGCAGACGATGGTTCTATCCGGGCGAATACTTGACCGCCGAGCCGGGACAACGGCCGGTTTCCGTCCGAATTCGCTGGAAAACCGAACCGCGCGACCCTAGCCTGATGGCGTATGATCGGCTGCCGGTCACGACTTTCTGTGATAGGGTGCACGAGAACCGATGGCGGAAATACGCGACTTGAAACTGTTGGTTTCGCTGGCGCATCACAAGCATTTTTCGCGCGCCGCGGATGATTGCGGGGTCTCCCAGCCCGCCTTTTCCGCGCGGATCCGGAAGATGGAGGAGGAATTCGCGATTCCGCTTGTCAGGCGTGGCAACAAGTTTCTCGGCTTCACCCGTGAGGGCGAGGTAGTTCTCAAATGGGCCCGCCGCCTGCTGAACGACACCGAAGGGATGCGCCAGGAAATGGATGCGCTCCGCAACAATCTGACGGGCAAGCTGGTCGTCGGGACAATTCCGACCGCCTTGCCCTTTGCCGCCCGTGTATCCTCGCGTCTTCGCTCCTCCCATCCGGACCTGTCGCTGCAACTGCAATCGCTGTCGTCACGCCAGATCGAAATCCGTCTGAACGATTATTCGCTGGACGCAGGGATTACCTATGTCAACGAAGCCGATCCCGACTGCACGGAATTGCTCTACGATGAGAGCTATGTGCTCCTGGCCCCTGCGCAGCTTGCGCCGCGGTCCAGCGGCAGGGCCAGCTGGTTGGAAGCCGCGGATCTGCCATTGTGCCTGCTGACTCAGGACATGCGGAACCGACAGTTCGTGGACGAAACCTTTCGGTCCATCGGAGCGAGCCCCAACGTGGTCATGGAAGCGAACGGGTTCACGGCCGTCCTTGCCCAGATCGTCAGCGGGAATGCCGCCACGATCGCGCCGAGGATCGTTGCCGAAACCTATTTCGCGGCGCAGGACGCCATAAAGCTGGATCTGGTCGAGCCTCATCTGACGCAGGCCATCGGTTTGACAATCAAGGAACAGTCGCCGGTTCCGCCGATCATCAAGGCGTTCCGAGAGGCCGTGCGGAGTTCATTATAACAAAATCAGATGATACCTTATGAAATCGCTATTTGAACATATGACGTAACAATGGGACATGAAGCCGAAAGAATGGAGAGTCTCGACATGAACGTTGTCAATACGAAGCCCGGCGTCTGGAAATCCGGAAAAGGCAAGGGCCGGAATACGCCCAAGGGACGGCAGTTCGACGATGAGGCTCTTTCCGATATCCGCGCGCTTCTGGGGGACCGGCCCCGCAGGTCCGATCTTCTGATCGAACACCTGCACCTCATTCAGGACGGGTTCGGGTGCCTGTCGTCGGCGCATCTTCGGGCGCTGGCCGAAGAGATGCGGCTGTCGCAGGCCGAAGTCTACGAGGTGGCGACGTTCTACGCGCATTTCGACGTGGTGAAGGAAGGCGAAACTCCGCCACCGGCGCTGACGATCCGCGTCTGCGATTCCCTGAGTTGCGAACTCGCCGGGGCGCAGCAACTCAGGTCTGCGCTCGAATCCGGCCTCGACCCGGCGAAAGTGCGCGTCCTGCGCGCGCCCTGCATGGGGAGGTGCGACACCGCGCCGGTTCTGGAACTCGGGCACAACCACATCGATCACGCCACGCCGGAAAAGGTGCTGGCCGCGATCGAGGCGGGCGACACGCATGCCCATTTGCCCGACTACGAAGGCTTTGCCGACTACCGGGCGAAAGGCGGCTATGACAAGCTGGTGCAGTTGCGCAACGACGGCGACTGGGAAGCCGAACTCGACCGTGTCCTCGACGCCGGGCTGCGCGGGCTCGGCGGCGCCGGTTTCCCGTCCGGCAAGAAACTGCGCTTCGTGCGCGCCGAGGCCGGCCCGCGCTATCTGGCCGTGAACGGCGACGAGGGCGAACCCGGCACGTTCAAGGACCGGTTCCTTCTCGAACGCACGCCGCACCTGTTCCTGGAAGGCATGCTGATCTGCGCCTGGGCCGTGCAGGCCGACACCTGTTTCATCTACATGCGCGACGAATACCCGGCAGTGCTCGAGATCCTGCGCCACGAGATCGCGGAACTCGAAAGCGCCGGGATCGTGCCGGAAGGATTCATCGACCTGCGGCGCGGCGCCGGCGCCTATATCTGCGGCGAAGAAAGCGCGATGATCGAAAGCATCGAAGGCAAGCGCGGTATCCCGCGCCATCGGCCGCCGTTCGTTGCGCAGGTGGGCATCTTCAACCGCCCGACCCTGGTGCACAATGTCGAAACGCTCTACTGGGTCGCGCGGATCTGCCGCGAAGGCCCCGAGATCCTGAATGGCACCGAAAGGAACGGCCGCAAAGGTCTTCGGGCCTATTCGGTGTCGGGCCGGGTCAAGTCCCCAGGCGTTCACCTGTTGCCCGCCGGCTCAACGATCCTGGACATCATCGAGGCCAGCGGCGGGATGCTGGATGGCCATGCATTCAAGGCGTATCAGCCCGGCGGGCCTTCCGCCGGTCTGTTGCCGGCGTCGATGAACGACATTCCGATGGATTTCGACACGCTCCAGCCGCACGGGAGCTTCATCGGATCGGCGGCGATCGTCATTCTGTCAGACAAGGACAGGGCCCGAGATGCGGCGCTGAACATGCTGCGGTTCTTCGAAGATGAAAGCTGCGGTCAATGCACGCCCTGCCGGGTCGGGTGCGAGAAGGCCGTCAAGCTGATGCAGGCCGACACCTGGGACAAGCCGCTGCTCGAGGATCTGTGCAACGTGATGGTCGATGCATCCATCTGCGGCTTGGGGCAGGCGGCGCCCAATCCCATCCGGCTGACAATGAAACACTTTGCGGACGAGGTCTGAGCCATGAGCAAGACAGTCACATTCAACCTTGACGGCCAGGACGTCACGGCCAACCCTGGCGAAACGATCTGGCAGGTCGCCAAGCGAAACGGCAAGACCATTCCGCACCTGTGCCACAAGGATGCGACGGGGTATCGGTCCGATGGCAACTGCCGCGCCTGTATGGTGGAGATCGACGGCGAGCGGGTGCTGGCTGCGAGCTGTATCCGCACCCCGTCCGAAGGCATGATCGTGCGCAGCGAATCCGCCCGCGCCGAAACGGCCCGCAAGATGGTCGTGGAAATGCTGCTCGCCGACCAGCCGGAGCGGGATCGGGCGCATGACCGATCCTCGCATTTCTGGGACATGGCCGACCTTCAGGGCGTCCGTTCGAGCCGGTTTCCCCCGATCGAAGCAAAGCGGGTTCCGCTGCTGGATGCGTCGCACGTCGCCATGTCGGTCAACCTGGATTCCTGCATCCATTGCAACCTGTGCGTCCGTGCATGCCGGGAAGTGCAGGTCAATGACGTGATCGGCATGTCCGGTCGCGGGCATGACGCCAAGATCACCTTTGATTTCGACGATCCGATGGGGGCGTCGACCTGCGTGGCCTGCGGCGAATGCGTGCAGGCCTGCCCGACCGGCGCGCTCATGCCGGCGACGGTTCTGGATGAATCCGGTGTCGGCGACAGCAAGAGCTTTGACCGCGAAGTCGAGAGCGTCTGCCCGTTCTGCGGAGTCGGATGCCAGTTGTCGTTCAAGATCAAGGACGAAAAGATCGCCTGGGTCGATGGGGTCGAAGGGCCGGCAAACGAAAACCGGCTGTGCGTCAAGGGCCGGTTCGGGTTCGATTACATCCACCACCCCCACCGCCTGACGAAGCCCCTGATCCGGCGCGAAGATGCGCCCGCCAAGGGATTGAACGTCGATCCCGCGAACCTGATGACGCATTTTCGCGAAGCGTCCTGGGACGAGGCGCTGGACGCTGCGGCCAAGGGGCTCAAGGGGCGCGGCACCGAGATCGCCGGTTTCGGTTCCGCCAAGTGTTCCAACGAAGAGGCTTACCTGTTCCAGAAACTGATCCGCCAGGGATTTGGCCACAACAACGTCGATCACTGCACTCGGCTTTGCCATGCGTCCTCTGTCGCGGCCTTGCTGGAAAATGTGGGTTCGGGCGCGGTGACGGCCACTTTCAACGAAATCGAAAACGCCGATGTGGCGATCGTGATCGGCGCCAACCCGACGGAAAACCACCCGGTGGCGGCCACCTATTTCAAGCAGTTCGCGAAACGCGGCGGCAAGCTGATCATCATGGATCCGCGCGGCACCGGAATGAAACGCCATGCATCGCACATGTTGCAGTTCCGGCCGGGCACCGACGTGGCGATGCTGAACGCGATCATGAACGTGATCGTCGAAGAGAAACTGTATGACGAACAGTATATCGCCGCCTTTACGGAAAACTGGGCAGCGATGAAGGATCATCTCGCCGACTTCACGCCGGAGAAGATGGAACCGCTTTGCGGCGTCAAGGCCGACGTTCTGCGCGACGTGGCCCGCACCTTCGCCGGGGCCAGGGCGGCGATGATCTTCTGGGGTATGGGGGTTTCCCAGCACATCCACGGCACCGACAATTCGCGCTGCCTCATCTCGCTGGCGCTGATGACCGGTCAGGTCGGCAGGCCGGGGGCGGGCCTCCATCCGCTGCGGGGCCAGAACAACGTCCAGGGCGCGTCAGACGCCGGGCTGATCCCGATGTTCCTGCCGGATTATCAGTCGGTGGAAGACGACGGCGTGCGCTCGGCTTTTACCGAGGTTTGGGGCAGCGGCGATTTTTCCAACAAGCGCGGTCTGACCGTCGTCGAGATCATGGATGCGATTCACGCGGACCAGATCAAGGGCATGTACATCCTCGGCGAGAATCCGGCCATGTCTGACCCGGATGCGGAACATGCGCGGGATGCGCTCGCAAAGCTCGACTGCCTTGTGGTCCAGGACATCTTCCTGACCGAAACCGCGAATTTCGCCGATGTGGTCCTGCCGTCCTCGGCCTGGCCGGAAAAAACCGGCACCGTAACGAACACCAACCGCCAGGTTCAGATGGGACGGCCTGCGGTGCCGCCGCCGGGCGACGCGAAAGAGGACTGGTGGATCACGACGGAACTGGCGAAACGCCTCGGGCTGAACTGGTCCTATACCCATCCGAAACAGGTTTTCGCCGAGATGGCGTTGAACATGCCCAGCATGAACAACATCACCTGGGAACGGCTGGAAAAGACGGCCGTGACCTATCCCAGCCTGACGCCCGACGATCCGGGCCAGCCGATCGTTTTCAGCGATGGCTTCCCGCGGCCGGACGGACGGGCGAGGTTCACGCCCGCCAGCGTCATCGCGCCCGCAGAGGTTCCCGACCAGGAGTATCCGATGATCCTGACCACCGGCCGGCAGTTGGAACACTGGCACACGGGGTCCATGACGCGCCGCGCCAGCGTTCTGGATTGGGCGGAACCGGAGGCCAACGCTTCGCTGCACCCGCAGACCCTTCGCAAGCTGGGGGTCAGGCCGGGCGACATGATCGCGCTGGAAACACGCCGCGGCAGGATCGAGATCATGGCGCGGGCGGATCGCGCCGTTGCGACCGACATGGTGTTTCTGCCCTTCGCCTATGTCGAGGCGGCGGCGAACATCCTGACCAATCCGAAGCTCGACCCCTACGGCAAGATCCCCGAGTTCAAGTTTTCGGCCTGCCGCGTGTCCGCGCTGTCCTCGGACAACCTGACCGCGGCGGAATGAACCGCACCGCCCTTGCCGCCAGATGCGACAAGGGCGGTCGCTCGTTTCTCCACCCTTGCGTCCGACTTCCTGAATTCATTGCGTGATCGCCGAAAAGAGCCCGGCCCAGGCAAACGGCCAATCGAGACGTGAGGCCAAAATGATGCGTTCATCGCCGACCCGAAACCGAGGGCAGACAGGGTCTGCTTCCGATGGGTATAAAAGACCGCGCGCTTCAGTCGCGGCAAGGCTCCCATAAGGAACGACAAAGATGACCGAAACCCTGTTCGACCTGCCACAGGTCCCCGGAATTCCCGTAAAGGGCGAAACCGCGACCTATCCGATCGGCCGCATTTTTTGCGTCGGACGCAACTATGCGGCCCACGCGGCCGAAATGGGGGTGGAGGTCGACAGGGAAAAGCCGTTCTATTTCATGAAATCGCCCGCGTCCGCCGTATTGAGCGGAGCGCGGGTGCCATACCCTCCGGGAACCGGGAACTTTCACTACGAGATGGAACTCGTGATCGCGATCGGCGCGCCTGTCTTTCGCGTGACGAGAGAGGCGGCAAGCGCGGCCATTTATGCCTATGGCTGCGCGCTCGACATGACGCGGCGCGATCTTCAACTGAGCGAACGCGCCAAGCAGCGCCCCTGGAGCCTGGGCAAGGATTTCGACAATTCCGCCGTCTTCGCGCCTCTGACAAAGGCCGAGAACATGATGGCTGTCGCGGATCAGCGTATCCATCTTGAGGTCAATGGAGAGACCCGGCAGGATGCGACGCTGGACGAGTTGATCTGGAAGATCGATGAAATCATAGCGCATCTGTCCGGATTCTATCACCTGCGCCCCGGCGATCTGATCATGACCGGCACGCCTGCCGGAGTCGGTCCGGTGCAGGCCGGTGATGTCCTCACCGGCGGCATCGACGGGTTGGACCCGATCGAACTAACCCTGACCCCGGCAGAGTGACTGCTGAAACGGAATGTCTTCGCGACGATTCCAGGCCAGCGCGCCAGTTGCGCCTCCCGGATTTCCGGCCTGCTGATGCATGGTGACAACAAACGCTGCTTGCGCAAGGCACGGGTTCGGTTGCAATCTCGGAAAACCGGAAGCGGATCCGCGGCTTTTCCGGCGCCGTTGCCGGATGCCGGGCGGGCGCGGGAAGGTTGAAACCGTCGGTCGGAGCGGAAGGGCGCTCTCGCTCCACAGGGGAACAAGAGAAAGATTGGACGCGCAATACTGGTGGACGTTGCCGATTGTGCGAAAGTTATCCTAAGGTCGTAACAAACCATCAAATCAGGGAGGACAAACATGAATTACCGGAGAAGCCTTTTGGGCTTTATTGGCGGCGCGGCAGTCGCTGCGCTCGCGGCAGGGTTCGCGACCACATCGGCGCTGGCCCAGGAAGTCACGTTGAAACTGCATCAGTTCCTGCCGGCGCAGGCGAACGTGCCCAAGCTGGTTCTGGACGTCTGGGCGGACAATGTCGAAGAGGATTCGGGCGGCAGGATCAAGATCGATCGCTATCCGTCCATGCAGTTGGGCGGCAGGCCGCCGGAACTGATGGACCAGGCGATCGACGGCGTGGCCGATATCGTCTGGACCGTCGTCGGCTACACGCCCGGCCGGTTTCCGAGCACCGAAGTGTTCGAATTGCCGTTCATGATGACCAATGCCCGCGCCGCCAGCCGGGCCTATTGGGAAATGTTCGAAGAACACATGAAGGATACGGAGTTCAAGGATGTGCACATCCTCGGCACCTGGGTGCATGGGCCGGGGCTGATTCACTCGAACAAGCCGGTTACGGCGCCCGAGGACATGCAGGGCCTGAAGATCCGCGGCGGATCGCGTTCGGTCAACTCGCTTCTGGACCGGCTTGGCGCAACACCTGTCGGTATGCCGGTCCCGGCGATTCCCGAAGGTCTGTCCAAGGGCGTGATCGATGGAACCACGATCCCGTGGGAAGTCACCGCCGCCCTGAAAGTGCCGGAATTGGTCAGCAACCACACGGAATTTTCGGGCAATGCGCTTTATGTCCTGACTTTCGTACTGGCGATGAACAAGCAGAAATACGACAGCCTGCCGGATGACCTGAAGAAGGTGATCGACGACAACTCCGGCCTGGAGTTTTCGGTTTTTGCCGGCGGAACCCAGGAAGATGCGGATGGACCCGCCCGCCAATTGGCGGTGGACCGGGGCAACAACATCATCACGCTGGATGAAGCGCAGACAAAGGTCTGGATCGATGCGTCGCAACCCATCTACGACGAATGGGTCGCGGACATGAACAGCAAGGGAATCGACGGTCAGGCGCTGATCGACGAAGCCCGGATGCTGATCGACAAATACACGGAATAAGCGAAAACCGTGGAAACCGGACCGTGGCGGCCAGATCGCCACGGTCGTGCTGTATCCGGGAACGGGCGAGGCGTGCAAATGCATAAATTCATGTCGGGACTGGCCCGGATCATGGCGGTTCTGGGCGGAATCGTTCTGACACTGCTCATCTTGCTCACGTGCCTGTCCATCGCCGGCCGGCTCTTGAACGGGTTCTTCCATGGCGGGTTCATGCAGTCTGTGGCGCCGGGGTTCGCCGCCTGGATGATCGACCTGGGTGTCGGCCCGGTGAACGGCGACTTCGAACTCGTGGAATCCGGGGTGGCCTTCGCGATTTTCGCGTTCATTCCCCTGTGCCAGATCACATCCGGACATGCGTCGGTGGACATTCTGACCAACTCCTTTTCGGCCGGTGTCAACCGGTTCCTCCGGATGGTGACGGAAGTCGTGTTCGCGGCCGTGCTGGTGCTGATCGCCTGGAAGCTTTTCGACGGGATGGTCAGCAAGATGCGCTATGGGGAGACGACGTTCCTGTTGCAGTTCCCGATCTGGTGGGCCTATGCCGCCAGCCTGTTCGGAGCGGTGATTTCAGCCATCGTCGGCATCTACATGGCGCTTGTGCGTATCTATGAATTCGCCACCGGACGCATCGTGATCTGGGACGGCGTGGAGGTCCATCCATGACCGCGCTGGAAATTGGCATCGCGTCTTTTCCGGCGCTGATGGCGCTGATCTTTCTTCGGGTGCCGATCGGGTTGTCGATGTTCCTGGTCGGCCTCGTCGGGCTCGTGATCGTGACGGACGGAACGAATGTCGCCTTCTCGCGCCTCAAGAATGAAACCTACACGACCTTTTCCAGCTATTCGCTGACGATCGTCCCGATGTTCCTGCTGATGGGGCATTTCGCGACGCTTGGCGGCATGTCCTCGGCCCTGTTCAAGGCCGCCGAAGGCTTCCTCGGGCATCGCAAGGGCGGTGTGGCCATGGCCGCCATCGGAGCCTGCGCGGGCTTCGGCGCGATTTGTGGCAGCTCGCTGGCGACGGCGGCCACGATGGGCCGCGTGGCTCTGCCCGAACTCAGGCAATACGGCTATGCGGGCGGCTTTTCCACCGCGACACTGGCGGCAGGAGGGACGTTGGGCATTCTCATCCCGCCGTCGGTCGTGCTGGTGATCTATGCGATCCTGACCGAGCAGAACATCGCGAAACTGTTCCTGGCCGCTTTCATTCCGGGCCTTCTGGCGGCGCTGGGCTACGTGATCGCGATTTCGATCTACGTGCGTCTCCATCCGGGGTCCGCGGGGACGCGCCCGCCCGTACCGATGCGCGAGCGGTTTTCCGCCCTGTTTCAGGTATGGCCTGTCCTGATGGTCTTTGGGCTGGTGGTCGGCGGCATCTATCTCGGCTGGTTCACCCCGACCGAGGGCGCCGCCGTGGGCGCTGCCGGCACCGGGATCATCGCGCTCTTGAACGGGGGGCTGAACTGGTCGACCCTGATGGAAAGCTTCATGGTCACGGCGCGGTCCACGGCGATGATCTTTTTCATCGTCCTCGGCGCGGGGTTCTACAACGGGTTCCTCGCCCTGACGCAGGTTCCGCAGGAACTGTCCAACTTCGTGGTCAGCCAGGGGTTCAGCCCGTGGACGGTTCTGACGCTGATCCTAGTTTTCTATCTTCTGTTCGGCTGTCTCATGGACAGCCTGTCGATGATCCTGCTGACGATCCCGATCTTTTTCCCGGTGATCAGCGTGCTCGACTTCGGGATGACCCCGGAACAGGTGGCGATCTGGTTCGGCATCCTCGTTTTGATCGTGGTCGAAGTCGGTCTGATCACGCCGCCCGTGGGGATGAACCTGTTCATCATCAACGCGATGGACCGGCAGACTCCGATGGTGGAAACCTACAAGGCGGTTCTGTTCTTCGTCGGCTCCGATATCGTCCGGGTGGTGATCCTGGTCCTGTTCCCGACGATCACGTTGTTCCTGATTCCGACATAGACCGAAAAAGCGATAGGGATGTCGACGCACGCCAGATACAGCACCAACCGGGTGGAGCGCGAAGACAGACCGGACGGAACGATCCTGCTGCACTCGCCCTTTCCTCTGCCGGAACCGGTCCGGACATCTGCCGATTGGCTGCGCAGGTGGGCGGCCGAACGGCCTGACACGGTCTTTCTGGCGGAACGCAGCGGGCCGGGGTGGCGCGAACTGCGTTATCGCGCGGCCTTGCAGCAGGTGCGTGCCGTCGCCGCGGCCCTGCTGGACCGGGGTCTTTCGTCCGACACTCCGATCCTGATCCTGTCCGGCAACGGGATCGATCATGGCGTCCTTTCGCTGGCGGCGCATTGGGTCGGTATCCCGACGGTTCCGGTGGCCGAGCAATATTCGCTGATCCCCGGAGCGCAGAAACAGCTGGCGCATATCGTTGACCTGATCGGGCCGCAGCTCGTCTATGCCGAGGACGGCGCGCGATTTGCGGAGGGACTCGCAATCGACAGCCTGGCGGGCATCGACGCCGTGGTCAGCGGCAAAGCCGGTCCGGGCCAGACGGCGTTTCAGGATCTGCTGCGCGGCGGCGTGTCCGACGTGGATGCGGCGGCCCTGTCCGTGGGGCCGGAATCTGTGGTCAAGATCCTGATGACCTCCGGATCGACCGCCAGGCCCAAGGGCGTTCTGACGACGCACCGGATGATGTGCGCCAACCAGGCGCAATACGAGCGGGCCCTGCCGTTCCTGCGCGACCGCCCGCCGAGGCTGGTGGACTGGCTGCCGTGGAACCACGTGTTTGGCGGGTCGAACAATTTCAACCAGATGCTGGCCAACGGCGGCAGCCTCTACATCGACGGCGGCAAGCCGGTGAAAGCGCTGATTGCTAAAACCTTCGAAAACAATCTCCTGATGAATGGTACGATCGCCTACAATGTCCCCGCCGGGTTCGCCCTGCTTCGGGACGAGATGCGGGGCAACGATGCCCTGCGCCGGACCTATTTCAAGGATCTCGACATGCTGTTCTACGCCGGGGCGTCGCTGCCCCGCGATGTCTGGGACGACCTGATCGCGATGGCTACGGATGTCCGGGGTCAGCCGCCCTTGGTCACGACCTGCTGGGGCCTGACCGAAACCGCCCCGGCCTGCATCTTTCAACATGAACCTGCGCCGAGCCCCGGCATTCTTGGCGTGCCTTTGCCCGGCGTCGTCGCAAAGCTCGTGCCCGAGGATTTGCCGCGCTACGAGGTGCGGATCAAAGGCCCCAACGTGACGCCGGGATATTTTGGAGATCCCGAACGCACGGCGGAGTCCTTTGACGACGAAGGGTTCTTCAAGACCGGCGATGCGATGACTTTCGTGGATACGGGCGTTCCCTCTCGCGGCCTGCGATTTGACGGGAGAATGTCCGAGGATTTCAAGCTCGCGACCGGTATCTGGGTGCGCGCGGCGGGCTTGAGGCTCGAAGTTCTAGCCATGCTTGCTCCCCTGGCGTCGGATGTCGTGGTGACAGGCGAAGGGCGGGATGAGATCGGGTTGCTGATCCTGCCGTCCCAAGCCGTCCTGTCGGACGCCGCGCTGACGGTGAAAGACGGCGCCTGCCTTTGCCCGCCGGTTCAGTCCGAAATTGCCAGACGGCTCGCGGTTCTGTCCGATCCGGCAAGGGGGTCGTCCGACCGGATCTGTCGGGCGCTGATTCTGTCCGACCCGCCGTCCATGGCGGATGGTGAAATCACCGCCAAGGGAAACCTGAATTTCGCCAAGGTGCTGAACCTGCGCAAATCCCTGGTCGACCGGCTTTACACATCCGATGATCGGGGCGTTATCAGGATCGGCTAGGCATTATATCGCAACATGGCGGCAGTATGTTGCATGATCCCGGAATGGATGCATTATGAACCCATGTCCGGGTGATCGCGGCCGCATCGGCTCTGTTCGGGCTTCCTGGGGGTGTTTCCACTGGGATCGGGGGGGTGACATGACAGCAACGGGCAACGCAGCGCAGTTCTTCGTGGATCGGCATGTTGCCGAGGGGCGCGGCGCAAAACCGGCATTTCGAGAGGCCGCCGGTCAGCGACGCGCGATTACCTATGGAGAACTGGCCGAGCAGTCCGGTTGCGTCGCCGCGGCGCTGCAACGCGCCGGTGTCCCGCGCGAGGCGCGTGCCTTGATGCTGATGCTCGACCAGCTCGAATTCCCCGCGGTCTTCTGGGGCTGCATCAAGGCCGGCGTCATCCCGGTTCCGGTCAATACCTTGCTGACCGGGTCCGTATATGACGCCATTCTGAAGGACAGCCGGGCATCCTGCCTGTTCGTGTCCGAAAGTCTCTGGCCCGAAATCCGGGCCGCGGCGGAATCGTCCGCCTACCTCGACAGGATCATCGTTATCGGCGACACCGCGCCGGATGGAACGCAGACCCTTGGCGATTTCATGCAGGGTTGCGGGCCTGTGGCGGCGGTTGAAACGTCGCTCGACGATACCGCCTTCTGGCTCTATTCCTCGGGATCGACCGGGCAGCCTAAAGGCGTCCGCCACGTTCATGGCAGCCTGAAGGCGACATCTGACACCTATGGCAGGCAGGTCCTGGGGATCGAAGAGGCCGATGTGGTCTATTCGGCGGCCAAACTGTTTTTCGCCTACGGGCTCGGCAATGCGATGACTTTTCCGATGTCCGTCGGGGCGACGGCGATCCTGTTTGACGGTCGTCCGACACCAGACAGGACGGTAGACATTCTCGCCGCCGAACAGCCAACGATCTTCTGTGGCGTTCCGACACTTTATGCCGCGACCGTGGCCCATCTTGAACGCGCGGGACGGCCGGATGTTCCGCTGCGGCGCTGCATTTCCGCCGGCGAGGCCCTGCCGGAAGACATCGGCCGCAAATGGCGCGACATATGGGGGGTCGATATCCTGGATGGCGTCGGGTCCACCGAGATGCTGCACATTTTCCTGTCGAATGCACCGGACGACGTGGTCTACGGCACGTCCGGGCGCGCGGTTCCCGGCTATGATGTCCGTCTCGTGGACGAGCGTGGCGATGATGTGGGTCCGGGCCAGATCGGAGAACTCCTGGTTCGGGGCGCCTCGGCCGCGGATGGCTACTGGAACAAGCGAACCAAGTCCCGCGCGACCTTCGAAGGCGAATGGACCCGGACCGGCGACAAATACGAACGCACCCCGGAAGGGCGATACATCTATTGCGGGCGCACGGATGACATGTTCAAGGTATCGGGTATCTGGGTGTCGCCCTTTGAAGTGGAACAGGCCCTGGTCGGGCATCCGGCGGTGCTGGAAGCGGCTGTGGTTGCGCGGCGCGACCGTGACGGCCTGGAAAAGCCCAAGGCGTTCATTGTCTTGAAACAGGATCAGGGTGCGGAAGGTCTGGCTGACGAACTGAAAGACTTCGTCAAGAAGAAGGTCGGAAAATGGAAATATCCGCGCTGGATCGAATTCGTGAGCGACCTGCCGAAAACCGCGACAGGCAAGATTCAGCGATTCAAGCTGCGTGAGGAGTCCTGACGATGCTGGACTGGTCATCGACGCCACGGTCTGCTTTGGTCGTGAATGGCGTGACGCTGGAATATGCCTGCCACGGGCCTTCGCCGGACAGCTCGCCCACCATCGTCATGCTGCACGAAGGTCTGGGCAGCGTCGAATTGTGGCGGGATTTTCCCGAACAGGTCGCGGCACGGACCGGTATGGGCGTCTTCGCCTATTCGCGTCAGGGGTATGGCGCTTCCGATCCGGTTCCGCTGCCACGACCGCTTGATTTCATGACGCGAGAAGCCCGCGACGTTCTGCCG
Organism: Sedimentitalea xiamensis; assembly: GCF_030164465.1. Lineage (GTDB taxonomy): Bacteria > Pseudomonadota > Alphaproteobacteria > Rhodobacterales > Rhodobacteraceae > Sedimentitalea > Sedimentitalea xiamensis. The sequence goes on along the minus strand of NZ_JASNJE010000001.1, from coordinate 221,570 downwards.
GGCATTCTGGATCAGATAGGTTTTTCTAAGGGTATCCTGTTCGGTCACAGCGACGGGGCGACGATCGCGGCGCTTTACGCGGGTGGTGTCGCGGACCACCGTATCCGTGGATTGATCCTCATGGCGCCGCATTTCTTTACCGAACCGTCCGGACTTGCCCAGATCGCAAAGGCGGCGCAGGCCTATGAGTCCGGTGTGCTGAGGCGTCGGTTGGCGCGCTATCACAAGGATGTGGATGGCGCATTTCGAGGTTGGGCCGAAACCTGGCTCGACCCGTCTTTCGTGGACTGGAATGTGGCCGACACCATCGACTATTTCCGCATACCGGTTCTGGCGATTCAGGGGCGCGACGACCAGTATGGAACGCTGGCGCAGATTTCCGAGATCGAAGACCGCGCCTATTCCCCCGTCGATACGCTGATCCTGGACGGCTGCAAGCACGCGCCGCATCAGGAACAGCCGGACCGGGTTCTCGCGGCAGTCGAAGACTTTGCCAGACGTCTGCAACGTATCGAAGCCGTCGATGTTCAGCCGGGTCTGGTGGGGTGAACCTGCCGCCCCATGCCTATGTCCCCGGCCAGACGCCGCGACACGATCCATCCCTGTTCGACGATCTGCATGACTCCGTCCGCGTGGGCATGACCGGCGCCGAGATCGCGAACAGCGCGGCGTGGCGGGCAGGCCGGGCGTTCTTCGAACACGGTTTCTATTGGGAAGCGCACGAGGCATTGGAACCGGTCTGGATGGCCACGGCCCCCAATTCCGTCGAACGCCATGCCGTGCAGGCACTGATTCAGACGGCCAACGCGGCGCTCAAGGCGCGGATGAATCGCCCCAATGCCGTCCGCAGACTTTGCGGCATGGCCGAAACCCACCTGCATGCCTGCGGTTCCGGCGTGCGGGATGTGATGGGCTTGCCCCTGGACGATCTGGAAAGTCGTATCGAAACGCTACGAAAAAATGCAATATAGTGCAGACAATCCATCAAATCAGCCTGCAAGTAGCGCAATATTTTGCACATATCGGGTTTACCGAACCGATTCCGAAAGATAAGATGCAAAACGTATGCAGGCTTTCCCAAAGGCGGTTCGCATGAGCAAAGTCATCGATTTCCAGACGGACCCGTCGCGATACCGCCACTGGCGCGTGGAATATGACGGTGCGGTCGCCAACCTGTTCATGGATGTGGACGAGGCCGGCGGCCTGTTCGACGGGTATGAACTGAAGCTGAATTCCTACGATCTGGGCGTCGATATCGAACTGGCCGATATCGTGCAGCGGATGAGGTTCGAACATCCCGAGGTCAGCGTCGTCGTGATGCAATCGGGAAAGGACAAGGTGTTCTGCGCCGGAGCGAATATTCGGATGCTGGGCGGTGCAAGTCATGCGCACAAGGTGAATTTCTGCAAGTTCACCAACGAAACCCGCAATACCTACGAGGCGGCGGAACGGGATTCGGGCCAGAAATACATCGCCGCGGTAAAAGGCGCTTGCGCCGGCGGGGGCTATGAGCTGGCCGTGGCGTGCAATTACATCATGCTGACCAACGACAGCACGTCTTCGGTGGCGCTGCCCGAAGTGCCCCTGCTGGCGGTCCTGCCCGGCACCGGCGGGCTGACGCGGGTGACGGACAAGCGCAAACTGCGCCGGGATCGGGCGGATGTATTCTGTTCGATCGAAGAAGGCATCCGCGGGCAGCGCGCCAAGGATTGGGGGCTGGTGGACGAGGTCGTCGCCAATTCCACCTTTGACGACGTGGTGCAGGAGCGCGCCCGGGAATTCGCGAACCGGTCGTCCAAGCCCGAGGGTTTGCAGGGTATCCGGCTGAAGCCATTGGACCGGAAAATCGATCCGGACGGAACGGTAGTCTATTCCCTGCTGGAGGTGGACCTGGATCGGGATGCCAATCGCGCGACGATCTTGATCAAGGGACCGGATGGCGCGGCGCCCGGCGACACCGGCGCCCTGCTGGCGGAAGGTTCGGACACCTACATGCTGCGGCTGGCGCGGGAACTGGACGACGCGATCCTGCATCTGCGCCTGAACGAACGCGAAGCCGGCCTGATCGTGTTCACGACCCAGGGCGATGCAGAGCGCGTTCTGGCGCATGAGGCTTTCCTGCTCGCCAACGCGGGACACTGGCTGGCGAACGAGATCCTGCAATACTGGAAGCGGCTTCTCAAACGTATCGACATGACCTCGCGCAGCCTGGTCACGCTGGTGGAACACGGATCCTGTTACGCCGGAATGCTGGCCGAACTCATCTGGGCCGCAGACCGCAGCTACATGATGCTGGAGGAGTTCGAAGGCAACAATCGTCCGCTGGCGTCGATCACCCTGTCGCCGGCAAACTTCGGCGTCTATCCGATGGCGAACGACCTGACACGCCTTCAGACCCGGTTCCTGGGGGCGCCGGAACAGGAAACCGCGCTCAAGGGCCGCATCGGCGAATCTCTGGATGCAGAAACCGCCGAGGAACTGGGCCTGATCACCGAAGCGTTCGACGACATCGACTGGGAGGACGAGGTGCGCATTTTCCTGGAGGAACGCGCCAGTTTTTCGCCGGACGCCCTGACCGGGATGGAAGCAAACCTGCGTTTTGCAGGTCCGGAAACGATGGAAACCCGCATTTTCGGACGGCTGACCGCCTGGCAGAACTGGATATTCCAGCGCCCGAACGCGGTCGGAGCCGAAGGCGCACTGCAGCGATATGGCACCGGCGTCCGGGGATCCTACAACATGGAACGCGTGTGATCGGCCGGCCCCCGCCGCATCCAACAGGAGACAGACATGCTTGACCTCATCAATGTCAGCTACGACACCCAGATCCCCAACAACGTCGGGCTGAGTTCGGACCGGAAGGTTCTGAAGGCGCTGGAAAAATGGCATCCGGGCTACATCAACTGGTGGAATGACCTGATCCCGCAGAATTTCCAGGAAAGCATGGTCTACCTGCGTACCGCCGTTTCGGTCGACCCGAAAGGATGGGCCAAGTTCGACTACGTGAAGATGCCGGAATACCGGTGGGGCGTGCTCCTGGCGCCGCAGGTCGATGACCGGCGCATTCCCTGCGGCGAACATGTGGGCGAACCGGCCTGGCAGGAGGTTCCGGGCGAATACCGCAACATGCTCAAGCGCCTGATCGTGATTCAGGGGGATACGGAACCGGGATCGGTGGAACAGCAGCGATTCCTCGGGCTGACGGCGCCATCGCTTTATGACTTGCGCAACCTCTTTCAGGTCAATGTCGAGGAAGGCCGCCATCTGTGGGCGATGGTCTACCTGCTTCAGAAGTATTTTGGCCGCGACGGGCGGGAAGAGGCGAACGAATTGCTGATCCGGTCGTCAGGTTCGGAAGAAGCCCCGAGGATGCTGGGTGCGTTCAACGAGGAAACGCCGGACTGGCTGTCGTTCTTCATGTTCACCTATTTCACCGACCGGGACGGGAAGATGCAGTTGGAAAGCCTGGCGCAGTCGGGGTTCGACCCCCTGTCCCGGACCTGCCGGTTCATGCTGACCGAAGAGGCGCATCACATGTTCGTCGGCGAAACCGGCGTCGGACGCACCATTCAGGCCACGGTCGAGGCGATGAACAAGGCCGGGATCAGCGATCCTTACGATATCGACAAGGTCCGCGACCTGGGCGTCATCGACCTGCCCACCATCCAGAAAAAACTGAACCTGCACTACACCCTGTCGCTGGACCTGTTCGGTCAGGAGGTATCGACCAATGCCGCCAATGCGTTCAATTCCGGGATCAAGGGCCGTTATATGGAAATGAGGATCGACGACGATCACCAGCTCAAGAACGACACCTACAAGGTGTGGGACATGGTCGACGGCAAGATGGTGTATCACGAGGTTCCGGCCCTGACCGCGATCAACATGCGCCTGCGCGACGACTACACCCGTGACGCGGCGGGCGGCGTCGGGCGCTGGAACAAGCTGATCCAGAAAGCGGGGGTGGACTTCGAGATGAAGCTGCCGCACGAATCCTTCCACCGCAAGATCGGTGTGTTCGCGGGCCACAACTTCGATCCCGACGGAAATCTCCTGTCCGGGGCGGATTATGACAAGGGGCTGCCCGGCTGGCTGCCGACCCATGCCGATGGCGATTTCATCAAGTCCCTGATGAAACCGGTGACGGAACCGGGGGAATATGCCAGCTGGATCGCGCCCCCCAAGGTCGGGATCGACAACAAGCCGGGCGATTTCGAGTATGTGAAACTGCACATGGCCTGACCCGGAATGATCCCGCTTTCACCGCCGAAACAACAGCGCGAGACCGAAGATGATCCGCGAAGTCAACAAATATTTGCCGGAATTGGGGGGCACATGATACCCTTTGAGTCGGACGACATGCGTCGTGCTTCATTTTTTCATTTTTTGTCACTGTCATATTGTATCGGAGCCTTTTCATGAACATCAGCCGTCTCGTCGCTGCAGCGCCCCGCACCGCCGCCCTGTCCCTGGAACTGTCGAAGCTGAACGGACCCTGCGTCGGGTGCACCGATTGCAACGGATTGTGCAAGGAACTGATCGAAGCCTTGATCGTGCCTGATGTGATTCTGTCCAGGAAACACGGAACCTGATGTCCGCACCGCTGAAACAGCACCTTATCGACCCCGAAATCTGTATCCGCTGTTACACATGCGAAATGACCTGCCCGCTGCAGGCCATCGAACACGACGACAACAACGTGGTCGTCGATGTCTCCAAATGCGATTTCTGCATGGATTGCATACCGGTCTGCCCGACAGGGTCCATCGATGAATGGCGGGTCGTGATCGATCCCTATTCGCTGGAAGATCAATACGGGTGGGACGAACTGCCCGATCAGGAGGATCTCGATTCCGCGGGCGGGGAGGCCGAAACGGGGCTGGAAGCGCTGGACGATGCGATGGCGGCCCTGCTGGCCGAGGCGCACAGGGGCGCGGGCGGCAAGGCGAAAGCGCCCGCCACGGCGTCCAGGCCGACGATCAACATGTACAATCCCGGAAAGCCTGCGGTTGCGACGGTGCAGGGAAACTACAGGCTGACGGATGCCGGCAGCGACAGCGATGTCCGTCATATCATTCTGGATCTCGGCGGCCTGCCGTTTCCGGTTCTCGAAGGCCAGAGCGTCGGTATCATCCCACCGGGGGCCGATGCCGAGGGAAAGCCGCATCTTCCCCGGCTCTATTCGGTCTCCAGCCCGCGCGATGGCGAGCGGCCGAACTTCAACAACCTGTCCCTGACCGTGAAACGCGAAGAGCACGGGCTGTGTTCAAACTATGTCTGCGATCTGAAACCGGGCGACAGCGTCAGGCTGACCGGCCCGTTCGGCGCGACTTTCCTGTTGCCGTCCGATCCGGAAACCCGCCTGCTGATGATATGCACCGGGACGGGGTCGGCCCCGTTTCGCGGATTCACCATGCGTCGGCAGAGGGTGGCGCCGGCGACGCGAGAATCCCTTGTCCTGGTCTTCGGCGCGCGCCGTCCGGCGGAACTGCCCTATTTCGGACCGCTCAAGAAAGTGCCGGACGGGTTCATGAAGAAGGTGTTTGCCTTCAGCCGCGAACCGGATCACCCGAAGCAGTATGTTCAGGACAAGTTGCGGACCGAGGCCGAAAACGTCGCGGCCCTGATACGTGATCCGAAGGGGCATATCTATATCTGCGGACTGAAAGCGATGGAACAAGGCGTCGAAGAGGCGTTGTCCGATATAGCGCGCGGTGTCGGGCTTGTCTGGTCGCAGATGCGCGACGCCATGCGCGAAGACGGGCGCTATCACGTCGAAACCTACTGACGGACGGCAGGCTTCCGCCGGAAGGTCATTCTTGCGCATCATATTGCATGTTTCTACGGGCCGCATTGAGATCGCGTGCTGGCCGCACTAGGATGATGCAATATCATTCACATGCGGTAGACAGATGACCGATATCGGGAACAGCATGCAAAACGAATCCACGCTGGCAGATGGCGAAACCGCAACCGCGATGATCCGTCGTCTGGGGGACCGCGTGCGACAGGCGCGCGAGAACAACGGCATTCCGCGGCGGGTGCTGTCCGAAAGATCCGGCGTCTCTCCGCGGTATCTGGCGCAGATCGAAGCGGGCGAAGGCAACATCTCGATCGGCCTGCTGCATCGCGTGGCCGAGGCGCTGGGACAGAGCGTGGAGGGCCTGATCGCAACGAATGACGCGTCGGTCCGCGATTCCGCGCGGGTCGCGGACCTGTTTCGCGCGGCGAGTCCCGACACCCGCCAGGCGGTATTGCGCCTTCTCGCGCCGGACAGCGGAATGGAAACCAAAGCGCATCGCATCTGCCTCGTCGGATTGCGCGGCGCCGGGAAATCGACATTGGGAGCCTTGCTGGGACAGGCACTGGGCCTGCCTTTCGTCGAGCTGAACCAGGAAATAGAACGGCAGAGCGGCATGGCCGTCGAAGAGGTCATCGCGCTCTATGGCCAGGAAGGATATCGCAGTCTCGAAGCCCAGGCCGTGACTCTCGTGGCGTCTGGCCATCAGGCCGTGGTGCTGGCCGTTGCCGGTGGCATCGTAGAGCAACCCGAAACCTATGCGACGTTGCTGAATCGTTTTCACACGGTCTGGCTGAAGACATCGCCCAGCGAACACATGGCGCGGGTCAGGGCGCAGGGCGATGAACGCCCGATGGCGGGCAATCCGGAGGCCATGGAACAGCTGAAAACGATCCTGACCAGTCGCGAAGCGCTCTATGAAAGGGCCGGCGGGCAGCTGGATACATCCGGTGTCACGGTCGAAACCTCTCTGGCGCAGTTGCTGGCGCTGGTCGAGGAAAACGGCTTTCTGGCCTGACATGCCTATCCGCTCCGCGCTGGTTCTCGGCGGTGGCCCGACGGGCGTGGACATCGCGATGATCCACGAAGGCGCGCTGATGCTGGCGGATGGGACGGCGCGGACCGCCGCCGATATCGACCTCGTATCGGTCGCCGGACTGGGCTTTCCCTCAGACCGGGTCGGGGTGATGGCCTATGGCGACGCAAGAGGCATGAGCTGGATCACCGAACGGCTTGACGTTCTGTCGGGCCGGGATCTGATCGCCTGGTCCGACAGCCCGCTGATCGCGGACTGCGGAAGGACGGGGAGAAGGTTCGCGGACTGGGGCAAGGCCTAGATCGGTTCCCGTAACCAGTTGGCCGCGAAATCCACCTCTGCCAGCCCGGTAAAACGGGCGATCCGGTCGAGTTCCGACGCCAAGCGCCGGTTGCGGCCATCGGACCATCGGACACTGCGTTCCGGCCAGAAGGCGGTGACAGTCAGCCGGCCGGAGTCGCGTCGCGCTTTCATGTCGATCCGTCCGACCAGGCTGTCACCTTCCAGGACCGGAAACACATAATAGCCATAGGTGCGTTTGGGCGCGGGCACGAAGACCTCGATGCGATAGTGAAAACCGAACAGGCGCTGGGCGCGGTTCCGGTCCCGCAAGACCGGGTCGAACGGGCTGAGCACGCGCACACGGCCCGGTGGCGGAGCGATTTCTGCGGCGATTTCCGCAGCGTCCGGCCGCGTGATGCAGCGGCGGCTGGTGCCGTCGGCATTGATCACATCCAGCGGCATGATTTCTCCGCTGCGCAATTTGCGGTCGCACCATGCCTTTGCCTCTGCTGGGGTCACGGTCGCCCAGAACGCCGCCAGTTGGCCGGATGTCGCGAACCCGAGGCGATCCAGCGCCGCGTTGCACAGCCAGTCGATCGTCTCGTCCGGATCGGGATCGTTCTGCATGCCGGTGTCGATCACACGTTCCGTCAGGTCATAGCGTTTCTGAAACCCGTCCCGGCCAACGACCGTCAACGCACCGCTGCGCCACAGGTATTCCAGCGCGGTCTTGGACGGATGCCAGTCCCACCAACCGCCGTTTCCCTTTTTCTCGTCGGTTCCGACATCCGCGGAACACACCGGGCCATGGTCGCGGACATGTTGCAGAACGGTGTGGAACCGGTCTTCGAAACCGTCGCGCCGCCAGTTTCGCCAGCGCGCCTTTAAGGCTTCCGCATCCCGCCGGAACCGCAACCGCCAATGCGGGTAGAAGTCCATCGGGATCATCGCGGCGTCGTGCGTCCAATGTTCGAACAACGCCCGATCCCGCTCATAGAGCCGCTTGAGATTAGGTGTGCGATAGGTCGGGCGGCGCGAATACAGGATCATGTCATGCGCGCGCGCGACCGTGTTGATGCTGTCGAGCTGGACGAACCCCAACCGGTGGATCAACCCGTGAAGATCGTCGCCTTTCGCCCTCCCGGCGGGCGGCTCGGCCAGCGCATGCCGGTCCATGAACAGCCGGCGTGCGGCGCGGTTTTCAAGCCGGGCCGCTGTCACCGTCTTTTCAGCGTGTCGCCATAGGCGATGGTCGGCGCAAGAACCACTTTGGTTTCCACCGGGTCCGGCGGATCCGACAGCTGCGCGGCGATGATCTCCGCGGCGCGACGCCCGATCTCGAGCCTGCAGGCGTCCATCGTCGCCAATTGCCGTGGCAGGCCCTGCAACAACTCGACACCGTTGAAGCCGGCCAGACCGATCTGTCCGGGAATGTCGATCCCCTGATCCAGCAGGTAGAGCAACCCGCCCGCGCCAATCATGTCGTTGGAATAATACAGGAAATCGAGTTCCGGGGACCGGGACAGCATGTCCTGGGTCATTTCGCGCCCCTTGGCGAGCGCGGAACCACCGGAATAAAATGCGCGGTCTTCGATCTCGACGCCGTTCTTGGCCAGAACTTCGGTGAAACCTTCGAACCGCTTGCGGGCACGGTGGTCCAGCGGCATCTTGGTGCCCATGAAACCGATGTGACGATAGCCGGCCTTCAGGATCGCCGACGCCATTTCCCGTCCCGCGCGCCGGTGCGAAATGCCGACCATCGCATCGATGGGGATCCCGTCGGTATCCATGATCTCCACCACCGGGATTCCGGCGGCCTTCAGCATGGCCCGGCTCGCTTCGGAATGTTCCAGCCCGGCGATGATCACGCCCGAAGGGCGCCAGGACAGCATCTCATAGAGAACCTTTTCCTCTTTTTCGGGCATGTAATCCGTCACGCCGACGACCGGTTGCAACTCTGTATCTTCCAGAACCTGATTGATGCCGGTCAGGACCTCCGGGAACACCATGTTGGACAGGGACGGGATGATGACCGCAACGAGATTGACGCGGTTTGACGCCAGCGCCCCGGCAATCTTGTTGGGAACGTAGCCCAGCGCCTTGGCCGCCGCCAGGACCTTGGTCCTCGTCGTGTCGGAGACATCGCCCCGATTGCGCAGGACGCGGCTCACCGTCATCTCGGACACCCCCGATGCTTCCGATACGTCGCGAAGGGTCAGGGGGCGTTTGGAATCAAGCGACACGGTCAGGGCTTTCGATATTGTTTGGGCACGATGTTATCGCGAACAAACCTTTGTGATCAACAGCGGTCAAGCAATCCGCAGCATGCCCGATGTCCGCTTTTGGCGCCGGATCCCCGCAAGGCGCGCCCGCCGGTTCAAATGTGGCGCCGAAGACCGGTCCGGGATGTTCTGGCGGCCAGGAAGATCCGCCGCCCTTGGGGGCGATTTTTCGGAAATTGGGCTTTGAATCGAAGGCTGAAACAGATTACTGAGACGTGCGGCGCGATTTGCGCGCCGCATGGCATGGCCCTGTGGCTCAACTGGATAGAGCAGTCCCCTCCTAAGGGACAGGTTGCAGGTTCGAACCCTGCCAGGGTCACCAATCCACCTGCGGACCGCCGGGAATTTCGCGACTTTGCGGCCAGTGTGGCGTCTGTTCGTTGGGCCTTGATCGGATTGCACTCTTGTCTGGCGATGCAATAAGATCCTTGCTGTCGATTGGCCCGGATGACTTTTCCGCAAACGTGCTATCATCTGTTTCGGACCAGTGACCCCCGCAGGGAGAGTATGACTTGATAGCTATTTTGCGACAGATACTGATCGGCATGGCCGTGTTTGCCGTGGCGTTCTATGTCTGGGTCACTTACGTGCCTGCCGCCGGGGCGTTTCTCGACCGGTTGGGAGTTCTCGCCTTGCTGGGTATTGAAGCGGAACAATCCGGAACCCAGAACGCGTCCGGGCAAGAACAGCAAAGCCCACAGCGGGAGCTGGTCGTCGTTTCGTCCGTAGAAGACCGCGCCCTGACCGATCATGTGACCGCCATCGGCGACGGGCGGGCGAACAAGTCGGTGACGGTCCGATCCGAAGCGGTGGGCCGCATAACCATGATCGCGCCGGAATCCGGCAGCCGTGTGGAAGAAGGCGCCGTGCTTGTGCGGCTCGACGACGAAGCGGAAACCATCGCGCTGGAAAAGGCGCGCATCCTACTTGAAAATGCGCAGGACGAGGAACGCAGGGTCGCCCGGCTCGGCACGTCCGGGGCGGTGACCGAAGTCCGCCTGCGCGAAACCGAGCTGGAACTGCGCACGGCCGAACTCGCCTTGCGCCAGGCGCGGTTCGACCTGAGCCAGAGAAACGTGGTTGCTCCGATTTCGGGCTGGGTCGGGATCATCGACAATGAAGTCGGCGACCGGGTATCGGCACAGGAAACGCTGTTCATCATCACCGACCGGTCGCAGATCCTGATCGACTTTCGGGTGCCGGAAAGGGTGATCGGAAAGATGTTCGTCGGAATGCCGATCAAGATCATGCCGCTGGGCTTGCGTGATCTGGTTCTCGACGGTGAAATCAGTGCCATCGACACGATCGTCGACCGGACCAGCCGCACGCTTCGCGTGCAGGGGCGGGTCGACAACAGCGAAGACCAGTTGCGCGTCGGCATGGCCTTTTCCGTCAGCCTGTCCTTTCCCGGTGAAACCCTTCTTGCGGTCGATCCCCTGGCGCTGCAATGGTCGGGCGACGGGTCTTTCGTCTGGCGGGTGACGGATGGCCGGGTGGAATCCGTTCCGGTCCGCATCCGAAAACGCGACAGCGCAACCGTGCTGGTCGAAGGCGCGCTCGAACCGGGTGATCTGGTGGTGACGGAGGGTGTCCAGAACCTGCGCCCCGGCACCGAGGTGATCGTCGCGGACGAAGCCACGGCGCAGCAGGTTCTGCTGCCTTCGGCGAAATTGTGAGGCCGAGTCCCTCATGACACGCAGAGGTCCAGCCGGCGACGCGTCGAACTCAAAAACCGCCCTTTTCGTGCGGCGCCCCATTCTCGCCTTCGTGCTGAACGCGCTGATCGTTCTGGCCGGCGTCGCCGGCCTGTTCGGGGCCGAAATCCGCGAATTGCCGAACGTGGACCGCCCGGTTGTGACGATCACCACGCCATTTCCGGGCGCGTCGCCCGAAACCGTCGATCAGGAACTGACAGGGCGGATCGAAGGCGCCGTCGGGCGGGTGTCCGGCGTGCGGACAATTTCATCGAATTCCCGATATGCCCGCAGCCGCGTAACGGTCGAGTTCCAGGAGAACGTCGATATCGATGTGGCGGCGACCGATGTCCGCGATGCGGTATCGCGGATCGTGAACGATCTGCCCGAAGACGCCGAGAACCCGCAGATCGTCAAGGCGGACGCCAATGCCGACCCGATCATGCGCATCGCCGTGACGTCCTCGGGGCGTTCGCCGCAGGAACTGACGCAGATCGTTCAGGACCGCATCGAGGATCAGATCATATCGATCAACGGGGTCGCGGATCTTCAGATCTACGGCGACAGGGAACCGATCTTTCGCGTCGATATCGATCTTCTGGAACTGGCGAGCCGCGGGCTGACCCTTGCCGACCTGCGCGGCGCATTGTCGGACGCCGCCTTTGACGCGCCGGCCGGCGATCTTGCCGGCACACGCCAGTCGATCAATGTTCGCACCACCGCGACGGTCGCGTCTCCCGCGGGTTTCGAAGCCCTGAGGATTGCCGACGATGTCCTGCTTGGCGATGTCGCGAACGTTACGCTGGGCCCGGCGCCCAATGAAACCGTGCTGCGCGCGAACGGACGATCCGGGCTGGGCATGGGCGTGATCCGGCAGGCGACGTCCAACACGCTGGAGATTTCGGCGGCCGTCCGGGCCGAGATCGCCGAGCTCAACCGGACGCTGCCCGACGATATCGACATTTTCGTGACGTCGGATGACGCGCTGTTCATTCAGGGGTCGATCGACGAGGTGCTCAAGACGCTGGGGCTGGCGGTTCTGATCGTCGTCGCCGTGATCTACCTGTTCCTGAGAGACGTCCGGGCCACGATGATACCCGCCCTGACCTTACCTGTGGCTCTGGTGGGCACTCTCGCCGCGATCTACCTGGTCGGTTTCTCGATCAATATCCTGACCCTTCTGGCACTGGTTCTCGCCACCGGGATGGTGGTCGATGACGCCATCGTTGTGCTGGAAAACATCGTCCGCCGCCGTGCGGAAGGCATAGGCCCCCGCGCCGCCGCGGTTCTGGGAACGCAGCAGGTGTTCTTTGCCGTCGTCACGACGACCGCCACCCTGGCGGCGGTTTTCGTGCCCTTGTCTTTCCTGCCGGGACAAGCTGGCGGGCTGTTCCGGGAATTCGGATTCACCCTGGCGATGGCGGTAATGCTGTCCTCGGTCGTGGCGCTGACCCTGTGCCCTGTCCTGGCCAGCCGTCTTCTGAGCAGCCCGATCGAAACGGAGCAGCGCGGACCGATGGTGTGGCTGGGAAACAGGCTGGCGGCATTCTATGCCCTGACACTGCGCGCGGCGCTGGCGGTGCCCTTGGTGGTGGTTCTGGTGGCCGTCCTGTTCGCAGTGACGGCCGGGTTTCTGGCCGGCGGGATCAAGCAGGAACTGACCCCGCCCGAGGATCGCGCGGTCGTGTTGCTGCGGGTGACAGCGCCCCAGGGCGTTTCGCTCGACTACACGATCGACAAGATGCGGCAGATCGAGGACGCGGTTCAGCCCCTTCGTGAGTCCGGAGAGATCACCAATGTCTTTTCGATAACGGGGTTTGGGGCAAAGAACCGCGGCTTCATGGTTTTCACCCTGTCGAAATGGGCGGACCGCGAAAGGTCTCAGCAACAGATCGTTTCCGACATCAATGCACGGCTGTCCCGGATCATCGGAATCCGCGCTTTCGCGATCCAGCCCAACAGCCTGGGCATTCGTGGAGCCGGCCGCGGGCTCAGTTTCGCCGTAACGGGCGACAACTATGCGCAGCTGGCGGACGTGTCGGACCGGCTGGTCGCGAGGCTCCAGCAGAATCCGGCGATGGGGCAGGTCAGACTGGAATATGAAACGACTCAACCGCAGCTGTTCATCGAAATCGACAGGGAGCGCGCATCAGACCTCGGTATCGACATTTCCGGCCTGGGGCAGGCGCTGCGGGCGGTTCTGGACGGCAACAGCATCGGGTCGGTTTTCGTGAACGACACCAGCTTTGACATCCAGCTGCTGTCGACCGCCAACCCGGTGGACGATCCGGGCGATCTCGAGAACATTTTCGTGCAGGCCGGCAGCGGCCAGATGGTTCCGATGTCCAGTTTCGTTCACCTGATCGAAAGGCCCGTGGCCCCGGAACTGGATCGGGAAGGTCAGAACCGGTCCGTCGAAATCTCTGCGGGGCTGACGCCGCAGATGTCGCTGGGCGATGCGATGAACGAAGTGCGTGACGTGGCCGAGGATATTCTCGCTGAACAGAACCGCCTGGTCCCGCTGGCCGAAGCGGCGACGCTCGATCAGACGAATGCCGGTCTTTTCCTGACCTTCGGTTTCGCCATCCTTGTCGTTTTTCTGGTGCTGTCGGCGCAGTTCGAAAGTTTCGTGTCGGCTGTGGTGGTCATGGCGACCGTGCCGATCGGGCTGGCCTGTGCGATCATTGCCCTGTTGTTCACCGGACTCAGCCTGAACGTCTACAGCCAGATCGGCCTTGTGATGCTGATCGGCATCATGGCCAAGAACGGTATCCTGATCGTCGAATTCGCCAACCAGCTTCGTGACGCCGGACGGGATGTCGGCGAAGCCATCTTCGAATCCTCGACGGTCCGGTTGCGTCCGGTGATGATGACGATGACATCGACCGTCCTTGGCGGGGTGCCGTTGATCCTGTCGTCCGGGGCCGGGGCCGAAGCGCGGGAGGCGCTGGGATGGGTTATCGTCGGCGGTCTTGGTCTGGCAACCCTGTCGACGCTATACCTGACCCCCGTCGCTTACCTGCTTCTGGCCGGGCTGTCCAAACCCAGGGTCGCCGAAGAACAGCGCCTGGTCCGGGAACTGGATGCGGCAAGTTAGTTCGGTGATCGCACCGGTCGGCGCGTTTTCCCCGGACGATCCGGACTTGCCAGAAAGGCGCGACTCGCCCCTGGACCGGGACGCCGACCGTGCAATGCGATCAGCGCCGTGCCTCAGAAGTCCAGATTTTCCACGCTCAACGCGTTCTTCTGGATGAATTCGCGGCGCGGTTCCACCACATCGCCCATGAGCTTGGTGAAGAGATCGTCGGCTTCGACCATATCGTCGATCTTGACCTGAAGCAGCGTGCGCGCGTCGGGATCCAGCGTCGTTTCCCACAACTGGCCGGGGTTCATCTCGCCGAGGCCCTTGTAGCGCTGCAGCGAGAGGCCTTTCTCGCCTTCCTCGAGGATCGCGGCCAGAAGGCCGAGCGGGCCATAGATCGTCTGGCTGCGGTCCTTGCGGACGAGGGTCGCCGGGGTCGCGTAAGTATCCTGCAAGCTCTGCGTGAAACTGCCGGTCTTGCGCGCTTCGCCCGAGCGCAGCATCGGGCCGTCGAGCGTGCGCACCTCTTCGACGCCGCGCAGGATCCGGGCGAGCCGGATGCCGTGATCCTGGGTGATCCGCCCTTGCCAGCCGCGTTCGTATTCCAGCGCGATCAGGTCGAGACGCGCCGCGACCTTGTCGGCCGCACCCTGCAGGTCGGCATCGACCGCGCCGGGCACGAAACCGCCGGCGATCGCCGCCTGTTCGAGGATGTGGCGCGGGTAATGGGTGGGGAATGCGTCGAGCACCCGTTTCAACTGCCGCGCCTCCTCGACCACGCGCAGCAGGTCCTGGCCCGCGATTTCCTCGCCCGAGCCGAGCCGCAGCAGCGCGCCGTCGACGCCTTGATGGATCAGGTAGTTGTCCATCTCGGCCTGGTCCTTGAGATAGGTCTCGGACTTGCCGCGGCTGACCTTGTAGAGCGGCGGCTGGGCAATATAGAGGTATCCGTTCTCGATCAGTTCGGGCATCTGGCGATAGAAGAAGGTCAAAAGCAGCGTCCGGATATGCGCGCCGTCCACGTCCGCATCGGTCATGATGACGATCTTGTGGTAACGCAGCTTCTTGATATCGAATTCGTCCCGCCCGATGCCGGTGCCGAGCGCCATCACCAGGTTGCCGATCTCCTGGCTGCCCAGCATCCGGTCGAAACGGGCGCGTTCCACATTCAGGATCTTGCCCTTGAGCGGCAGGATCGCCTGGGTCTGGCGGTCGCGCCCGGTCTGGGCCGAGCCGCCGGCGCTGTCGCCCTCGACCAGGAAGAGTTCGGTCTTGGCCGGGTCCTTTTCCGAACAATCCTTGAGCTTGCCGGCCAGGAAGTTCACGTCCATCGCCGTCTTGCGGCGTGTCAGTTCCCGTGCTTTCCGGGCGGCTTCGCGCGCCAGGGCCGCTTCGATGATCTTGCCGACGATGACCTTGGCCTGGTTCGGGTGTTCCTCGAACCATTCCGACAGTTTTTCGTAGACCAGGCCTTCCACCGCGGGCCGCACTTCGGAACTGACAAGCTTGTCCTTGGTCTGGCTCGAGAACTTGGGGTCCGGAACTTTCACCGACAGCACACAGGTCAGGCCTTCGCGCGCATCGTCGCCGGTGAAATTGACCTTCTCCTTCTTCGCAATGCCGCTGGTCTGGGCATAGGCGTTTATCGTCCGCGTCAGCGCACCCCGAAAACCGGCCATATGCGTGCCGCCGTCCCGCTGCGGGATGTTGTTGGTAAAGGGCAGCACCGTTTCGTGATAGCTGTCGTTCCACCACATGGCGACCTCGACGCCGATGTCGTCCTTTTCGCCGGTGATGAAGATCGGTTCGTCCATCACGGAACTCTTGGACCGGTCGAGGTATTTGACGAACTCGCGCACACCGCCTTCGTAGAACAATTCGCTGCGCAGGGGTTCCACCGGGCGTTCGTCGGTCAGGATGATCCGCACGCCGGAATTCAGGAAGGCCAGTTCGCGAAGGCGGCGTTCCAGAACTTCGAACGAATAGTCGAGGTTGGAGAACGTCTCTGTCGATGCGAGAAAACGCACCTCTGTGCCGGTGCGCCCGCCGGACTCCCCGACAACCCGCAGGTGTTCGGCGGTTTCGCCGTTCTCGAAACGCGCGTAATGTTCCTTGCCATCGCGCCAGATGCGCAGTTCGAGCCAGATGGAAAGCGCGTTCACCACCGACACGCCGACGCCATGCAGGCCGCCCGAAACCTTGTAGGAGTTGCTGTCGAATTTCCCGCCCGCGTGCAACTGGGTCATGATGACCTCGGCGGCGGAAACGCCTTCTTCCTCGTGGATGCCAACCGGGATTCCGCGGCCGTTGTCGCTCACCGAAACGCTGGAATCCGCATGGATCGTCACGGTCACGGCATCCGCATGACCGGCCAGCGCCTCGTCGATGCCGTTGTCCACGACCTCATAGACCATGTGGTGCAGGCCGGACCCGTCATCGGTGTCTCCGATGTACATGCCGGGACGCTTGCGGACGGCTTCTAACCCTTTGAGAACCTTGATCGAATCCGCGCCATATTCTTCCGGCTTCTTGGTGACTTCGGACATCCGCCATTTCCTTGTTATTCTGACGTTTTAATACGGCTTATTGATGGGGATGTCACGCATGTGCCCCATATTTTGTGGTCCGGGACACGACAGGCCGAGGCCGCACGGAACGGGACTCCGAATGGTGTCCGGCAAGGGGCTGGCGGGGTTGCCGGCGGGATTCAGAAAGGTGCGACCGTGGACTCGCCGGCCTGATCGGTCACGCGGAGAAACTGCGCTCTTGTTCCCAGGTCCGCGAACAGGTCCGCCTCGGTTCCGGTCATCCACGCCTGCGCGCCAAGCGCGCAGATCTCGTCATAAAGCGCGGCACGGCGGTTCACGTCCAGATGCGCGGCCACCTCATCCAGCAGCAGGATCGGCGGTTCGCCGATCCGCGCAGCCAGCGCCCGCGCATTCGCCAGGATGAGCGATACCAGCAGGGCTTTCTGCTCGCCCGTCGAACAATCCCGCGCGGGCACGCCCTTGGCCGCATATACGCCATACAGATCCGCCCGGTGCGGTCCGACAAGGGTCCGGCCCGCAGCCAGATCGCGAAACCGGCTTTCCGCAAATGCGTCGCGCAAGTCGCCTTCGGTTTCCGGCATCGACCCTTCGGTCTGGACCAGTTCCAGTTCCGCAACCGGAAACGAGGTTTCGGCCTGATCCTGCGCTTGTCGCAGCAGGTCCAGGGCGGCAACCCTGTTCCGGTGGATCATATGGCCTGCCTTGGCCATTCTCGCTTCCAGGGCGCCATACCACGCCATGTCCCGAACCTGATCCTTGAGCAGGCGGTTGCGTTCCCGCATCGCCTTTTCGTAATCGAGTGCCGCATCCGCATGGGCGGGTTCGAAACTCAGTGTGAGGCGGTCGAGAAACCGCCTGCGCCCATCCGCTCCTTCGATCCAGAGCCGGTCCATCGCCGGGATCAGCCACAGGATTCGGGCCACGGAACCGAGTGCGACCTGACTTGCCATCTTCTCATCGATCCGGACCTGACGCGCGGCGCCAGCCTCGGACCAGGTTTCGATCTCGTGGATGCGCCCAAAGGACTGGACAAGCCCGGTCAGCTTCCAGCCGAGCGCTTCGGGGCGGCGCGTCATGTCCTCGGCGCTGGCCCGGCGAAAACCGCGTCCCGGAGACAGGATCGATATGGCTTCGAGAATGTTGGTCTTGCCGGCTCCGTTCGGGCCGACAATGGCCACGGGGCGTTCATCGACCGCGATCCGGGCGGACTTGTGGGACCGAAGATGCGAAAGGGTCAATGCCGTCAGGTGCACGCCGACTCTGCCCCGTGCCTTCTGTGCGGGGATGGTTCCGCCGGAGCCGGGAGATCCCTATACGCGCATCGGCATGACGACATAGATCGCGCTTTGATCGTTGCCTTCGCGCATCAGCGTCGGGTCGCCCGCGGAGTTGAACATGAACACCGCGTTCTCCCGATCGACCTGGCTGGCGATTTCGAGCAGATACTTGGCATTGAACCCGATTTCCAACCGTTCATCGCCATAGGCCACGGCCAGTTCTTCCTCTGCCGCGCCGCTGTCGGGGGCGTTGACTGACAGGATCAGCCGATCCTCGTCAAGTTGCAGCTTGACCGCACGGGACCGTTCCGACGAAACCGTCGCGACCCGGTCCACGGCCTGCGCGAACTCGCTGGCATCGACTTCGAGCCGTCGGGTATTTCCCTGCGGAATGACCCGCGTGTAGTCGGGGAAGGTTCCGTCGATGACCTTGGACGTCAGGATGATGTCCGGCGTGGCAAAGCGGATCTTGGTTTCGCTGACGGACACCGCGATGGACATGTCATCGTCATCCAGAAGTTTGCGCAACTCCCCGACTGTCTTGCGCGGAACGATGACGCCGGGCATGTCCGCCGCCCCCTGGGGCAGGTCCGCATCGATCCGGGCCAACCTGTGGCCGTCCGTCGCGACACAGCGCAATACCTTGCCGCCATCGGCGTCCGCCACGTGCATGTAGACGCCGTTGAGATAATAGCGGGTCTCTTCCGTAGAAATCGCGAATTTCGATTTGTCGAACAGTCGGCGCAAGACCGCTGCGGGCGCGGAGAAATTGCATTCGTATTCCGACGAGGCCATCACGGGGAAGTCCTCCTTCGGCAGCGTCGCGAGCGAGAAATTCGACCGGCCCGCCTCCACGGTCAGACGGCCGGCTGCGCTGTCGGCGGTCAGCGTCACCAGCGCCCCGTCAGGAAGTTTCCGGACGATCTCGTGCAGGGTCGTGGCGGCGACCGTAGTGGCACCGGGCCGTTCGACCATGGCGGCGGCCTTGTCGACGACCTCGATATCCAGGTCGGTTGCGCGGAACTGAACCTGATCGCCTTCGGCTTCGATCAGCACGTTGGCGAGGATCGGTATCGTGTTGCGGCGTTCCACAACCGACTGCGCCTGTGACACGGCCTTCAGAAGCGCGCCGCGTTCGATGCTGATCTTCATTTCGTTCGATCCTCTGTTGGGCCGGGAAGGGCAACGTAGCGGTTTGCCTCGTCAGCACAAGGTTTTTGTCAATTTGTCCGATGGAATGATTCGGGCGTCAAGGGGCTGACCAAAGGCATTTGCCATCTATGGCTTTGCGGCAATTCCGGCGCAGGACAGAGGCCCGAAACGAAAAAGGAGGCGCTGGTCCTGGCGCCCCCTTTGGTCCGCGGGTTCGGGAATTCAGGCTTCCAGCGCGCGCCGCAGCATTTCCACGTCCTCGGCAATCTGACCGTCGGTGAGTTTCAGTTCCTCTATCCGCTTGCAGCCATGCATGACCGTGGTGTGATCGCGACCGCCGAAACGACGCCCGATTTCGGGCAGGCTCCGGCTGGTCAGCTGCTTTGACAGATACATCGCGACCTGCCGGGGACGTGCGTAGGATCGCAGGCGTTTGGGGCCGATCATGTCGCTCAGGCGGATGTTGTAGTAATCCGACACCCGGCGCTGAATCTCTTCGACCGTGATCTTGCGTTCGGAGGCGCGCAGAACGTCGGCAAGACAATCCTGCGTCAGCTCCATGTCGATCTCGCGTCCGACGAGCGACGCAAAGGCGAACAGGCGAGTCAGCGCGCCTTCGAGAACGCGGACGTTGGTCGAAATCCGGTGCGCCAGGAATTCCAGAACGCCGTCGGCGATCTCAAGGCCCGGATAGGACCCGCGATACTGCTGCACCTTGGTTTGCAGAATGCCGAGGCGGAGTTCGTAGTCGGTGGGATGCAGGTCCACCACGAGACCGCATTGAAGGCGGGATCTTACCCGGTCCTCCAGGTCCTTGATTTCACCCGGAGCCCTGTCCGCCGAAATGATGATCTGCTTGTTCTGGTCGACCAGCGCGTTGAAAGTGTGGAAAAATTCTTCTTGAGTGCTGTCCTTGCCGGCGATGAACTGAACGTCATCGACCATCAGCACGTCGACGGACCGGAACAGGACCTTGAAATCCATCATCTTGCGTTCGCGCAGAGCCTGGACAAATCGGTACATGAACTGTTCCGCGGACAGGTACAGTACGTTCAGTTCCGGTTTCCGGGCGCGCAATTCCCAGGCGATCGCATGCATCAGGTGGGTCTTGCCGAGCCCGACGCCGCCATAAAGGACCAGGGGGTTGAAGGTGACGGGTCCGCCTTCGCTGACCCGACGGGCCGCCGCATGGGCCAGTTCATTGGGTTTTCCGACGACGAAACTGTCAAAGGTAAAACGGGGATCGAGCGGGGCGGCCTGCAGTTCATCCAACGGCGCCGGCGAAGTGTCCTGCGGAGTCTCGGGCGCGGCGACCCGCGTAGAGGGGCGCGCCGCCACATTGGCGGCAACCTGGAAAGACACCCGCTGAACCTTGGCGCCTGCCGTGTTCAGTTCATACAGGATCAGGTCCGCGAAATTCTGGCTCACGTAGTTGCCCATGAAGTTCGTCGGCACATTGAATGTCGCGACTCCGTCCTGCACTTCGGAAAAGACAAGTGGTTCGATCCAAGTGGTATAGTTGTTCTGGCCGACTGTCTTCAGCAGCCGTTGTCTGAGTTGGCCCCATTTTTCTTGTGTCATTCAGCGCCTCACGCATCCCCAATAGCGGCCTTGCGGCCTGTCCCTTTGATTGACCGGAGCAGATCCGGTAGGATTCACGCCGCACGGAAGCACTGCGCCAACCGTAAGGATGGCACCGCATGCGCTGTCAGTTCGCGCTGCAGTTGTGTTGATAGCCGCCGATGATCATGTCTGAAATGACATGTCGACCGACAAACTACCGTTACACACTCATGTTATGACAGGGCCGCGTTTCGGTAGATACCGATAGATGCAGCAGGCTGAAGCGGTTGGTATGGCAGCCGAACCGTTCAACAAAAGTTAACGTTTGAAACCGATGCCCGTCGGTTTCGAACCCTAACCGCCTGTCCCCCCAAGCAAGTGAATCGCTGCAACAGTGGTAGCAATTTAGGAGCACAAGCGGCAATCAAACTCTGTTGTTGACTCGGGTTTTGCACACAAAGAATCTGTCGGCGGAAAAACGCCGGTCAACCCTCGGTGGTCAACAAAAAAGGCGCTGCACCTGCAACGCCTTTTGATTACTCGCTTTTTAACGGTCTGGTCCGGGATCAACCCAGGGCTTTGACCCGCGACGCCAGACGCGACATTTTGCGAGAGGCGGTGTTCTTGTGGAAAACGCCCTTGGAAACACCGCGCATCAGCTCGGGCTGGGCGGCGCGAAGCGCTTCGGTTGCGGCATTTTTGTCACCGGAGGCGATTGCCTCCTCGACCTTGCGCAGGAACGTGCGAATCCGCGACCGACGTGCCTTGTTGACGGCAAAGCGGGTTTCGTTCTGACGGGCTCTTTTCTTGGATTGCGGCGAATTGGCCATTCTATCAAACCTTCATTCGAGTTGCTTCATTTCATCTGCGCAATGGGCAACACGATCCGAAGGATGATCCGACGGTGTGATTCTAGCCTGAGCGGGCCGCACGCGCATGTATGGCGTGGCTCGTATCCAAGATTTGCGGTCTTGCCAAGCCGAAACTTGTCCGCCAACGCTTGGCCGGGTCACTTGTCGCGGAATTGCGCCGTTCGTTTCTCAAGAAACGCGGCCATGCCTTCCTTCTGATCCTCGGTCGCGAACATCGAATGAAACACCCGGCGTTCGAACAGAATGCCCTCTGACAGGGTCAGTTCGTAGCTGCGGTTCACCGCCTCCTTGGCGGCCATCACGGTCATGCGGGACTTTTCCGCGATCTTCTGGGCGGCGCTCATGGCTTCTTCCATCAGCTTCTTGGCCGGAACGACCCGGCTGACCAGCCCGCTGCGTTCCGCCTCTTCCGCGGTCATGAAACGGCCGGTCAGGTTCATGTCCATCGATTTCGACTTGCCGACGAAACGCGTCAGCCGTTGCGTTCCGCCCATTCCGGCAATCACCCCAAGGTTGATTTCAGGTTGCCCGAACTTGGCGGTATCCGCTGCGATGATGAAGTCGCACGCCATTGCCAGTTCGCAACCGCCGCCCAGGGCATAGCCGGAGACCGCGGCAATGATCGGCTTCCGAATCTTTGCGATGCGGTCGCTTGCATCGGCGAACAGATTGATCGTAAAGACATCTCCGAAACTCATCGTCGACATTTCCTTGATGTCGGCGCCGGCGGCAAAGGCTTTTTCCGACCCTGTAACGACGATGCAGCGCGCCTTGTCGTTGGCATCGGCCTCTTCAAGAGCCTGGCAGAGTTCCCGTAGAAGTTGAGTGTTCAATGCGTTCAACGCATCGGGTCGGTTCAATCTGATCAGGGCAACGTGATCTTCGGTTTCAACGCTGATCGTCTCAAAGGCCATGGAATCCGCTTTCGATTGTTCCCGTTCAGGCCCGACTCCTTAACATGCAATCGCAAGGGTTCAAGTTATCTTTGGCATTGCGCGCAATAGAAAGTGGATCGTCCGGACTGGATGATTCGCCTGATGGGCGCGCCGCAACCGGGGGTGTGGCAGGGTTCGCCCGCGCGGCCATAGACGTCGAATGAGTGCTGAAAATACCCGAGCTCCCCATCGGCCTGGCGGAAATCGCGCAGGGACGATCCCCCGGCTTCGATGGCTTCGTTCAGGACCTGCCGGATCGTCGGGACAAGCGCGGCCACGCGGATCCGGGAAATGCCGTCAGCCCGGCGGCGCGGCGAGATACCGGCGCGGAACAGGGCTTCGCAAACATAGATATTGCCAAGCCCCGACACGACCTTCTGGTCCAGAAGCACCGATTTGACCGGACTCCGCCGACCCCGGAACGCCTCTGTCAGGTGCTGTTCGTGGAACCCGTTGCCCAGCGGTTCCGGCCCGAGGACCGAAAGCAGCTTGTGCCGGTCCGCCGTCGCCGTCTGCAACAGGTCCATGGCCCCGAAACGGCGCGGATCGTTGAAGGTGATCCGCGCGCCGTTGGCCATGTGCAGAACGACGTGATCATGTTTCTGTGCGGCGGGATGGTCATGCTCGAACCGACCCAGGGGATCGCCGGATACCGTCATGCGGCCGGACATGCCAAGGTGGATCAACAGGGTTTCCCCATTGTCCAGATCGGCCAGGATGTATTTGGACCGCCGCCTGAGACGCAGAACCGTCCGCGACATCAGGCGGGCCGCCATGTTCGGAGGAAACGGCCAGCGCAGGTCCGGGCGGTTGACCTCTGCAAGCAGGATCGCCTGACCTTCCATTGCCGGGGCCAATCCCCGCCGGACGGTTTCAACCTCTGGCAATTCCGGCATTCTGTCTCTTCATGTCCAAGGGGACGCATTGTGCCTGTCCCTGACGCCCTATAACAAAGTCGAAACTGCAAGGCGACAAGTTCCAATGACGAACGATACCGACAAGACCACCCATTTCGGCTCTGAAACCATTCCGGAGGATGAAAAGGCCGGGCGTGTGCAGGGCGTGTTCAATTCGGTCGCCTCGCGCTATGACATCATGAACGACGTGATGAGCGCGGGTATCCATCGCCTCTGGAAAGACGCGATGATGGATTGGCTGGCGCCGCGCCCGGGGCAGAGGCTGCTGGACGTGGCGGGCGGCACCGGCGACATATCGTTTCGGTTCCTGAAACGGGCGGGGGCCGGCCATGCGACGGTGCTCGACCTGACGGAACCCATGCTGATCGAAGGCCGCAAGCGCGCCGATGCGGAACGGATGGCCGAAAATCTCGACTGGATCGTCGGCGACGCCATGGCGCTGCCGTTTCCGGACAACACGTTCGATGTCTATACGATCAGTTTCGGAATTCGCAATGTCACCCGCCCGCAGGTGGCGCTGAACGAAGCCTATCGCGTCCTGCGGCCCGGCGGTCGCCTGATGGTGCTGGAGTTCAGCCAGTTGCCAAACGACGGGTTGCAGAAACTTTACGATCTCTACAGTTTCAACGTCATTCCGCGCATGGGCCAGATGATTGCCGGTGATCGCGACAGCTATCAATATCTGGTGGAATCGATCCGCAATTTTCCCGACCAGGAGACGTTTCTCGCCATGGTCCGCGCTGCCGGATTCGAAAACGCGAAATACCGGAACCTGAGCATGGGCATCGCCGCGCTGCACTCCGGCTGGAAACTCTGAAATGCGCGGACCCCACAATATCATCCGCCTGGTCCGGACAGGCGCAACACTCGAACGGACCGGGGCCATGAACGTGGTGCTGGACGCTTTCGAAGCGCCCAGGCCGCTGCGGTTCGTCGCGCACGCGCTGGGCAAGCCGTTCAGATGGCTCGGCTACAAGGGCGATCCGTCGATGCCGCCGGCGACCCGCGCCTTGACCGCGCTGGGGCCTGCCTACATCAAGTTCGGGCAGGTTCTGTCCACCCGGCCCGACGTGGTCGGGCAGGATCTGGCGGACCAGTTGCGCGTTCTGCAGGACAAGCTGCCGCCGTTTCCGGTCGATGTGGCCAAGGCCGAAGTGGCCAGGGAACTGGGCCAACCGGTGGACCGGATGTTCTCGGAATTCAGCGAATCGATCGCGGCCGCATCCATCGCTCAGGTGCACAAGGCGCGGCTTGCGGACTCCGGCGACATGGTGGCGGTCAAGGTTCTGCGGCCGGGCATCGAACGGGCGTTTCGCAAGGATGTGGATGCGTTCTATTTCGCGGCGCGCATCGTGGAGCTTTTCGCGCCCGGCGCCCGGCGCCTGCGTCCGATGGACGTGATCGAACACTTCGACGGGGTCGTGCGAGGAGAACTGGACCTGCGGCTGGAAAGCTCCGCCGCGTCCGAATACGCCGCCAATACCAAGGATGACGAAGGTTTCCAGCTGCCGCCGATCGTCTGGAGCCTGTCCGCCCGGCGCGTCATGACGCTTGGGTGGGCCGACGGCGTCCCGCTCGGGGACAACGCCGCCATCGATGCGGCCGGGCACGATCGCCGGGCGCTCAGCGAAAGGGTGCTGAAACTGTTCCTTCTGCATGCCCTGCGCGACGGCTACTTCCATGCCGACATGCATCAGGGCAATCTCAAGGTCGCCCCGAACGGCGATATTGTCGCCTATGATTTCGGGATCATGGGCCATATCGACGAATACACCCGCAGGGTCTATGCGGAGATCCTGTTCGGGTTCATCCGGAAGGACTACAAACGTGTCGCCGAGGTGCATTTCGAAGCCGGCTATGTTCCGGCAGACAAGGACGTGGACGAATTCGCCCGCGCCCTGCGCGCGGTGGGGGAACCCATCTTCGGCATGGACGCCACCCAGATTTCGATGGGGCGGCTGCTCAGCTACCTGTTCGAGGTCACGGAGCGGTTCGGTATGGAAACCCGGACCGAACTGATCCTGTTGCAGCGGACCATGGTCGTCGTCGAAGGCGTGGCGCGGTCTCTGGACCCGCACATGAACATCTGGCAGGTCGCCCGCCCCGTCGTCGAGGATTACATCAAGCAGTCCATCGGCCCGAAGGCGGTCGCCGGCGATCTGGCCCGCACCGCGCGCGTTCTGGCCCGCTTCGGGCCGCGCCTTCCCACTCTGGTGGAGCGGGCGCTGATCCGGCAGGCAATGCCGCCGGAAAAGCCGCGCGGGCCTGGCTGGGGTAAGCTTCTGGCGGCGGCGGTCGGCGGAGCGATCTTTGGCGCGGCGATCTTGTTCTCGCTCGGAACGCTGCTCTAGGATCGGTATCCCCGCGAACTTCCTCTTGCGAAAAAAACTCTCGGGGGTGAATTGGTCGAAGACCAAGAGGGGGCGGAAAGCCCCCTCCGGCCGTTTCCGTCAGAGCATCTCGATGGCCAGGGCGATGCCTTGGCCGCCGCCGATGCACATGGTGATCAGACCCTTCCTGCCACCGGTCCGCTCCAGTTCGTAAAGCGTCTTGACCGTGATGATGGCCCCGGTCGCGCCCACCGGATGACCAAGGGCGATGGCTCCGCCGTTGGGATTGACCTTGGCCGGGTCGAGGCCGAGTTCCTTGTTCACCGCGAGCGCCTGCGCCGCGAAGGCCTCGTTGCTTTCGATCACGTCGAAATCGCCGATCGAAAGGCCGGTGCGCTTCAGCAGGTTCTGCACCGCGGGAATCGGGCCGATCCCCATCACTTCCGGGCGCACGCCGGCATGGGCATAGCCAAGGATGCGCGCCTTCGGTTTCAGACCGGCCCGGTTGGCGGCCTCCGCCGTCGCCATGACGATGGCCGCCGCCCCGTCGTTGATGCCGCTGGCGTTCCCGGCCGTGACCGTGCCGTCCTTCTTGAATACGGTGCGCAGCCCGGCCAGGGCTTCGGCGGTCGTCGCCTTGGGATGTTCGTCCACCTTGAAATCGACCATGTCGCGGCGGACCTTGACCTGGACGGGGGCGATCTGGCTCTCGAACAGACCGGCTTCGATGGCCGCCGCCGCCCGCGTCTGGCTGCTCAGCGCAAAGGCGTCCTGTTCTTCGCGGGTGATCTGGTGTTCGCTGGCGACGTTTTCCGCTGTCACGCCCATATGGCCGGTTCCGAAGGGGCAGTTCAGGGCGCCCAGCATCATGTCGAGCGTCATCACGTCGCCCATTTTTGCTCCCCAACGCTGCTGCGGAATGATGAAAGGGCTGCGCGACATGCTTTCCGCGCCGCCCGCCAGGGCGAATTCCGCATCCCCCAGCATCAGCGACTGGACTGCGGACACGATGGCTTGCGCGCCGGAACCGCAGAGGCGGTTCACGTTCATCGCCGGGGTCGCTTCCGGGATACCGGCCTGCATGGCGGCAACACGGCTCAGATACATATCGCGGGGTTCGGTGTTGATCACGTGGCCGAACACGACATTTCCGATCTGCCCGCCTTCCACGCCGGAACGTTCCAGGGCGGCTTCGCTGGCGACCGTGGCCAGATCGATCGGTGCGGTGCTGGCAAGGGCTCCGCCGAATGTGCCGATGGCGGTGCGGGCGCCATCCAGAATGACGATGTCGGTCATGATGGTGATCTTCTCCTCTGATCCCGAAACATGGCCGCGCGGCAAGGGCTGTCCGGACAGGCGTCGGGCTTTTCAACAAGCGGGCGTGTTTGTCTTCCGCCCCCAATGGCCCTCCTCTACACTGCCGCGCCCGCCGCGGAAAGCGGCGTGTCGCCGCGTTACCGCAACTCGCGAGGGGGCCGGAGGATTGACAAACCGTGCTTCCGCACTCCTTCTGTCCGTCATGGTGGAAACCTCTGTCGATATATTATCGCTTCTGCCCGCGCGCCTGAAAGAGGCGCGGCGGTCTCAGGGGCTGTCTCTGGAGGCGGTTGCCAACCTGTCCGGCGTATCGCGTTCGATGGTGAGCCAGATCGAGCGCGGTGAAAGCAGTCCGACCATCGCGACGCTGTGGAACCTGACGCGGGCCTTGCAGGTTGACTTTGCCGGACTGCTGGACGGCGTCGACCAGCCCGACCGGATCGAAGTCCTGCGCGCCGGCGCGGTCCCGAGCATCGACAACATGGGCCGGGATTGCCGGATCCGGATCTTGTCGCCGCCGGAGGAAGCCGGACGCCACGAGATATACGACCTGCGGTTCGGCCCCGGCGGCCATTTGACGAGCCAGCCGCACAGGCAGGGCGCCCGCGAACAGCTGACGGTGATCGAGGGCGCGCTGACCGTCACCTCTGGCCAGGCGCGCGAAGAGCTCGCAGCCGGGGACACGGCCCGTTACGCGGCCGATGTCGCGCACCGTATCGTCGCGGCGGCGGACGGTCCGGCGCGGGCCTTCCTGGTGGTCAAGGATGCGGGGTAATCCGTTGTAGCGGATTTTTTTCCGTTTTTCCGAACTTTCTTGTTTTCAGACCCCTGTCCGTCGTGATAGAACGCCGCCATAGGGAGTTCCGTTCATGTCTACCGCGTTTCTGTCCCACATCGGCGAAACCCTGGCGCAGATCGACGCCGAGGGGCTGACCAAGAACGAGAGGCCGATCTCGTCTCCGCAAGGGGCCGAGATTGATGTCGAAGGCCGCCACGTCATCAATCTCTGTGCAAACAACTACCTCGGGCTCGCCGATCACCCGGCATTGATCGCCGCCGCAGGCGCCGCGATGCAGACCCGCGGGTTCGGAATGGCGAGCGTCCGCTTCATCTGCGGCACGCAGGATCTGCACCGCGACCTCGAACAGCGTCTCGCCGGGTTCCTCGGCATGGACGATTCGATCCTCTTTGCCGCCTGTTTCGACGCCAACGGCGGGCTGTTCGAACCCTTGCTCGGTCCCGAGGATGCGATCGTCTCGGATGCGCTCAACCACGCGTCGATCATCGATGGAATCCGGCTCTGCAAGGCAAAACGCTACCGTTACGCCAACTCGGACATGGCCGATCTCGAAACCCAGCTGCGCAAGGCCCGCGCCGACGGTGCACGCCACGTGATGATCGCCACCGACGGGGTGTTCAGCATGGATGGCTACCTGGCGAGACTGCCGGAAATCCGCGTGCTGGCCGACCGTTTCGACGCGGTTCTGATGGTGGACGATTGCCATGCGACCGGTTTCATGGGGCCGAAGGGCGCGGGCACCCCGGCGCATTTCGGGGTCAAGGCCGATATCCTGACCGGCACGCTTGGCAAGGCCCTGGGCGGGGCGATCGGCGGGTATGTCGCGGGACCGCAGGTGGTGATCGATCTGTTGCGCCAGCGGGCGCGCCCCTACCTGTTCTCGAATTCCCTGCCGCCGTCGATCGTGGCTGCCGGTCTGGAGGCGATCCGGCTGGTGGAGGACGGCGACACCCTGCGCAAGCAGTTGTTTGAAAACGCTGCCTACTGGCGGCGCGGACTCGAGGACCTCGGGTTCCGGTTGCTGGCCGGTGAACATCCGATCGTGCCGGTGATGCTGGGCGATGCGCGACTGGCGCAGGACATGGCGGCGCGGCTGTTTCAGGAAGGCGTCCATGTCTCGGGTTTCTTCTTTCCGGTCGTGCCGCGCGGGCAGGCCCGGATTCGCACCCAGATGAACGCGGCGCTGACGCGGGACGAACTCGACCGCGCGCTGGCCGCCTTTGCGACCGCCGGCAGGGCATTGGGAGTGATCTCATGAGGAACACGATGAAAGCGCTGGAAAAATCGCAATCCGCCGAAGGGCTGTGGATGATCGACGCGCCGGTGCCCGAAATCGGCCCCGACGATGTGCTGATCCGGATCAACAGGACCGGCATCTGCGGCACCGACGTGCATATCTGGAACTGGGACGACTGGGCGCAGAAGACCGTGCCGGTGCCGCTGATCACGGGCCACGAATTCGCGGGCGAGATCGTCGAGATCGGCCGCGACGTCGAGGATCTTCAGATCGGCCAGCGCTGTAGCGGCGAGGGCCACCTGATCGGCCATCACTCGCGGCAGGTGCGCGCCGGAAAGTTCCACCTCGATCCGGAAACCCGCGGTATCGGCGTGAACGAACAGGGCGCGTTCGCGCAATACCTGCGGCTGCCCGCCTTCAACGTGGTGCCGCTGCCGGGCGAGATCAGCGACGATATCGGCGCCATTCTCGACCCGCTGGGCAATGCCGTGCACACCGCGCTGAGCTTCGATCTCGTGGGCGAGGACGTGCTGATCACCGGCGCCGGCCCCATCGGCATCATGGCGGCCGCCGTCGCGCGGCATGTCGGCGCGCGCCACGTGGCGATCACCGACGTGAACCCCGCGCGACTCGACCTCGCCGCCCGCGTCGCGGACGTGGTGCCGGTGAACGTGGCCGAGGAGGATCTCGATGCGGTGATCGCGCGGCTCGGCATGAAACAGGGATTCGACGTGGGCATGGAGATGTCGGGCAACCAGCAGGCGCTCGACCAGATGGTCGAAGCCATGACCATGGGCGGGCGCATCGCGATGCTGGGCATCCCGCCGGGCAAATCCCCGGTCGACTGGTCGCGCATCGTGTTCAAGGCGATCACCATCAAGGGTGTCTATGGCCGCGAGATATTCGAGACCTGGTACAAGATGATCGCCATGCTGCAGAACGGGCTGGACGTGAGCGGGGTGATCACCCACCGCTTTCCGGCCGCGCAATTCGCGGACGGGTTCGCGGCGATGAAATCCGGGCAAAGCGGCAAGGTGGTTCTGGACTGGACCTGAATTGGGGGGCAAGGGGGGCGCTGCCCCCGTCGCCCGTTCCGGGCGACTCCCCCGGAGTATTTTCCCAAAGATGAAGGGAGCAGGAGATGGCTGGCGCGTCGATCGTGGAGGTGATCGGGCGGACACCGTCCGTCTGGCTCGACCGGATGGTTGAAGCGCGCGGACTGGAGGGGCGGATCCTCGCCAAGCTGGATTACCTGAACCCAGGCTTTTCCAAGAAGGATCGCACGGCCCGCGGGATCATCGAGGCGGCGCGCGCCGATGGAACGCTGCAACCGGGGCAGAGCGTCGTCGAACTGACGAGCGGCAACATGGGCACCGGGCTCGCCATCGTCTGCGGTGTGCTGGGCCACCCGTTCGTGGCGGTGATGAGCCGGGGCAATTCGCCCGAACGCGCGCGGATGATGGCTGCGCTCGGGGCCGAGGTGGTGCTGGTCGACCAGGCCCCCGAGAGCGTCCCCGGAGAGGTCTCCGGTGCCGATCTCGCCCTGGTCGAAGAGGAGGCGCGGCGCATCACGGCGGCGTGCGGGGCATTCCGGGCCGATCAGTTCAACCATCCCGGCAACGCGCAGGCGCATTTCGACACCACCGGCCCGGAGCTCTGGGCCGACAGCGAGTGCAGCCTGACCGCCTTTGCCGATTTCGCGGGTTCCGGCGGTACGTTCGGCGGCACCATGCGGGCGCTGAGAAAACGCAACCCTTCCTTGCGCGGCTACGTGGTGGAACCCGAAGGTGCCGCGGCGCTGGCCGGGCAGCCGGTGACGCGACCGGGTCATCCGATCCAGGGCGGCGGCTATGCCATGAGCGACCTGTCGCTGCTCGACGCGGATCTGGTGCAGGGCTACCGAACGGTCAGCGGCGTGCTGGCGCGGGACACCGCGCGGGCGCTGGCACGGGAGGAAGGCATTTTCGCAGGGTTTTCCGCCGGCGCCAATGTCGCCGCCGCGCTGGCGCTTCTGGCCGGCCCCGAAGCCGGTGGGCGCATCGCCGTGGTGATCTGCGACAGCGGTTTGAAATACCTTTCGACCGACCTGTGGCGTTAAGGCACCAGCGGAATCCGTCCGCCCTCGGTCAGGAGCCAGCAATCTGTCCCCTCGAACACCGCCGGGTAGATCGGCCGCCCGTATCCCGCGCCGCCGTCGAGATCGATACGGTTGCCGAAGTGAAACGGCATGTCGAGCGCGGTGTGGCCATGCACCACCAGCCAGGGATGGCGCCGGGTATGTTTCAGGAAGGGATCGCGGATCCAGATCAGGTCGTCCTCGGTCTGCTCGGCCAGCGGCACGCCCGGCGCGATCCCCGCATGTACGAAGAGAAGATCGCCACGCTCCCGATAGACCGGCAGGGTGTTCACATAGTCCAGATGCGCCTGTGGAACCGCCTTGCGGGCCGCCTCGGACAGCAGTTCGGCCGAACCGATCGCCTCGACATCGACCCCGTAGGAGGCCAGAGTCCCCAGCCCGCCCAGCCGGGGATTGAGCCAGCCCAGTCCAGACAGGATACGGGCGTCATGTTCCGTCCCTTCGGTAACGAAGCGATGGAACATGCGGTCGTGATTGCCCTTGAGAACATGCCAGTCGCGCCCGGCGGCCTGTGCCTGCATCAGGCGCTCGATCACGCCCTGGCTGTCCGGGCCGCGATCCACCAGGTCGCCCAGGAAAACAGTTTCGGCCTCGGTCCCGCCATCGGCGGCGATCAGGTCGAGCGCCGCCTCGAGAAAGCCGATCTGGCCGTGAATGTCGCCAATGGCGTAAATCGGGTCTGTCATGGGCGTGGGCTAGCGCAGCCGGACGGCAAAGGAAAGCGGCCTTTGCCGACCTGCCCGGTCCTGCGGGCGGGCCGGCGCGTCAGGTTCAGGCCACGTCGAAGGTCAGGGGCTTGATCTGGCGGAACAGTCCGGTCGCCGCCAGTTTCTCGCGCACCGGGGCGGGCACCTCGTCATCGACATAGAGAAGTGCAATCGCTTCGCCGCCCTTGTCCGCCCGGCCAAGGGTGAAATTGGCGATGTTGACGCCATTCTCGCCCATGGTCTGTCCAAGCGCGCCGATGATGCCCGGCACGTCCTCGTTCGTGGTGTAAAGCATGTGCGCCCCGACTTCGGCGTCGATGTTGATGCCCTTGATCTGGATGAAGCGCGGCTTGCCGTCCGAGAACACGGTGCCCGCAATGGAACGTTCCCGCTTGGCGGTTTTGACCGTGACCTTGATATAGCCGTCGAACGCGCCCGACTTGTCCTGGTTGGTGGTGCTGATCTTGACGCCACGTTCCTTGGCGACGACCGGCGCGCTGACCATGTTCACCTCGGGATTGGCCCGTTTCATGATACCCGCCACCACGGCACAGTTCAGCGCCTCGAGGTTCATCCCGGCGACGACGCCGTCATAAAGGATGTTGATCGCCTCCATCGGCTCGTCGGTCATCTGGCCGATGAACGCGCCCAGATGCCCGGCCAGCTTGACCCAGGGGCCCATGATCTGCGCTTCTTCGGCGGTCACCGACGGCATGTTCAGCGCGTTGGTGACGGCCCCGGTCAGCAGGTAATCCGACATCTGCTCGGCCACCTGCAGCGCCACGTTTTCCTGCGCCTCGGTGGTCGCCGCGCCCAGATGCGGGGTGCAGACCACGTTGGGCAGGCCGAAAAGCGGGTTTTCCGTGGCGGGTTCCACCGCGAACACATCGAACGCGGCCCCGGTGACATGGCCGGATTTCAGCAGATCCGCCAGCGCCGCCTCGTCGACCAGCCCGCCGCGCGCGCAGTTGATGATGCGCACGCCCTTCTTGGTCTTGGCGAGGTTCTCCGCCGACAGGATGTTGCGGGTGCTGTCGGTCAGCGGCACGTGCAGGGTGATGAAATCGGCCCGCGCCAGCAGCGTATCGAGTTCGACCTTCTCGACCCCCATCTTTTGCGCCTTCTCCTCGCTCAGGAACGGGTCAAAGGCGATGACCTTCATCTTGAGTCCGCGCGCCCGGTCGCAGACGATGCCGCCGATATTGCCGGCGCCGATCACGCCCAGGGTCTTGCCGGTCAGTTCGACCCCCATGAACCTGGATTTCTCCCATTTGCCGGCATGGGTGCTGGCGCTGGCCTCGGGGATCTGACGCGCCACCGCGAACATCAGCGCGATCGCATGTTCGGCGGTAGTGATCATGTTGCCGAACGGCGTGTTCATCACGATCACGCCTTTCTTGCTGGCGGCGTCCTTGTCGACATTGTCGGTGCCGATCCCGGCGCGGCCCACGACCTTGAGCCGGTCGGCATTGCGCAGGATGGTTTCCGTCACCTTGGTGGCGCTGCGGATGGCAAGGCCGTCATACTGGCCGATCACTTCCGCGAGCCGGTCCTTGTCCTTTCCGAGGTCGGGCTGGAAATCCACCTCGATGCCGCGGTCGCGGAAGATCTGCACGGCGGTCGGAGAGAGCTTGTCGGAAACGAGTACTTTGGGAGCCATTTTCGTGGTCCTTCGTGAGAAATAGAGAGGGGAAGCGGCGGGGACACCCCCGCCCTGTGGTTTGTGGGTCAGGCAGCTTGCGACTGCGCCGCGATCTCGGCCTCGAAGGCCCATTCGAGCCAAGGCAGCATCGCCTCGATATCGGCGGTCTCCACCGTGCTGCCGCACCAGATGCGAAGGCCCGCGGGGGCGTCGCGATAGGCGCCGATATCCAGCGCGATATTCTCGACTTCCAAACGCTTGGCCACGGCCTTGGCAAACCCGGCGCCATCCGCGATCCTTGCATCGGTGAACTTGAGGCAGACCGATGTGTTCGACCGCGTCGCCGGGTCGGTGGCGAGGAAGTCGATCCAGTCATGCGCCTGCACAAACGCGGTCACGGCGGCGGTATTGGCATCGGCGCGGGCGATCATGCCCGTCAGCCCGCCTTCCGACCGGGCCCAGTCCAGCGCCAGCAGGTAATCCTCGACACAAAGCATCGACGGCGTGTTGATGGTCTCGCCCTTGAAAA
The DNA here is from genome assembly GCF_030164465.1 of Sedimentitalea xiamensis. Taxonomy (GTDB): domain Bacteria; phylum Pseudomonadota; class Alphaproteobacteria; order Rhodobacterales; family Rhodobacteraceae; genus Sedimentitalea; species Sedimentitalea xiamensis. Next base: position 187,431 of record NZ_JASNJE010000001.1, on the reverse strand, counting down.
CACCCTCGATCAGCTTGCCGCCCTTGGTCAGGCGGAAGATCTTCGGCAGCGGCCAGGCCGGGGTATAGCTTTCCAGCCGCTCCACCGCGCGCGGGCTCAGGATCAGCATGCCATGCGCCGCCTCCCCGCCCAGCACCTTCTGCCAGGAGAAGGTCGTCACATCCAGCTTGTCCCAGGGCAGGTCCATCGCGAAGGCCGCCGAGGTCGCATCGCACAGGGTCAGCCCGGCGCGGTCGGCGGGGATCATGTCGCCATTCGGCACCCGCACGCCCGACGTCGTGCCGTTCCAGGTGAAGCAGACATCCCTGTTGTAATCGACGCCCGCGAGATCGACGATCTCGCCATAGTCCGCGGTCTTGACCGTGGCATCCAGCTTCAGCTGCTTGACCACGTCCGTGACCCAGCCGGAACCGAAGCTTTCCCAGGCCAGCATCTCTACCGGGCGCGCGCCCAAGAGGTTCCACATCGCCATCTCGAACGCCCCGGTATCCGAGGCCGGCACGATGCCGATCCGGTACTCCGCCGGGATGCCCAGCAACTCGCGGGTTTCCTCGATCGCGGATTTCAACCTGTCCTTGCCGACAGCGGCGCGGTGCGAGCGGCCCAAAGGCGCGTCAGCCAGCTTTGTCAGATCGAAAACGGGGGGTTTGGCGCAGGGGCCAGAAGAAAAACGCGGATTCGCCGGCCGCGTTGCCGGTTGTGCAATAGCCATGTAGCTACCCTTCCAGATAAGCGCCCCTCGTTGGGGAGGGGTGTCCCACTGGCGGGAATACGGCCAGTCCCGGGCTTTCACAAGACGGAAAACGTCGCTATAGCGCCGCTTGGGCCTGCAATTGCGACATGCCTGTCGCCTATAGGAAACTCGTTCATGTATGTGGCAACCCTGCTGACCGATCCAAAGACGCCGCAGCTCGATCCGAGTCTCGTTGAATCGTTGCGCAATGCCTGGGGCGGTCGCGAGATCCAGTGGCTGGCTCCGGACCAGGCGGCGGAATTCGCGATGGAAAGCCGTCCCGGCAATCAGTGGCAGGTGTGGGACGATGTGCAGCGTCTGGGCGTCGATCTGATCGTGCAGCCCGCCGAGGGGCGGCGCAAGAAGATGCTTCTGGCGGATATGGACAGCACCATGATTCAGCAGGAATGCATCGACGAACTGGCCGACGTGGCCGGCGTCGGCGACCGGGTCAAGGAGATCACCGCCCGCGCCATGAACGGCGAACTCGATTTCGAAGGCGCGCTGACGGAACGGGTCGGACTTTTGGCGGGGCTGCCGGAATCCGTGATCGGACAGGTTCTCGCGGATCGCATCACCCTGATGCCGGGCGGGCAAACGCTGGTCGCCACGATGAAGGCCAACGGCGCCCATGCCGCGCTGGTGTCGGGCGGGTTCACGGCCTTTACCGCATCGGTCGCCGCGTGGCTCGGCTTTGATGAGAACCGGGCGAATACCCTGCTGGCACAGGATGGAAAGCTGACCGGAAAAGTTGCGCAACCGATCCTCGGGCGCGCGGCCAAGGTGGACGCGTTGGAAAGCATCGCGGCCCGACTCGGGTTGGCGGAACGGGACGTCATCGCGGTCGGCGACGGTGCAAACGACCTTGGCATGTTGCAGCGCGCGGGCACCGGCGTGGCGCTGCACGCCAAGCCGTCGGTCGCCGCACAATGCGAGGTGCGCGTGAACTTCGGCGATCTGACGGCGCTCTTGTTCCTGCAGGGCTATGCCGCGACGGAATTTGCCGGGTGATCAGCCGGCTATCAGGTCCGACGTTGGCTTGATGATTCCGGTCTCGATCCCGCGCCGGTTCAGGATCGGCGCATTCATGTATTTTCGGGTTGCCGGGTGATCGGCATCCAGCACGCCCAGGCGCACCAGTATCGCCGCGATGCTGCATTCCGACGCGCGGGTGGCGCCATCGCGGATCTTCAGCGCGACGCCCAGTTTCATTTCCGGAACGATGGCGGCGAACACGCCTTCCGCGCCGGTCTTGATCGCCACGCGGCCATTCATGGCCCGCATCAGTTCCGTGCAGGCGCGGCCTTCGCCGGCGACCAGCTCCGGATGCCTGACCATCGCTTCGACGAGCCGTGCCGCCGCCCGGCTCTGCCGGTCGGACCGATCCCGGGCCGAGGCGAAAAACGCCATCGCGCGGGCCAGACCATGTAGTGTCGTCGCAAAGTTCGGGGCCGAACAGCCATCGATACCATAGCCCGGGCTGGACAGGCCGGTGGTTTCCTCGAACGCATTCAGCGCCGCCTGCTGAACCGGATGGTCGATGTCCACATATTCCGGCCCAGCCCCCATGTGGGCGCTCAATGTCAGGAATCCGGCGTGCTTGCCGGAACAGTTGTTGTGCACCTGGCAGGGGGTCTCATAGGCGCGGATCAGCCCATGGCAGGCTTCCTCGTCCGCCGGCATTTGCGGGCCGCAGCGAAAATCACCGTCGGTCTTCCCAAGTTGATCCAGCCAGGCCCCGACCCTGTCCGTGTGAATGGCGGCGCCATTGTGGGATGCGCAGGCAAGCGCCAGATGTTCGCTGGTCAGCCCGTATTTGCCAGCGGCCCCGGAGGTGACGAGCGGCAGCGCCTGAACCATCTTGCAGGAACTGCGCGGATAGATCACCGTTTCAGGATCGCCCCAGGACCGGACGATCTGGCCGGTGTCGTCGCAGACCACCGCATGCCCAAGATGCAGGCTTTCCAGTAACGATCCGCGCCGGACTTCGGTCATGGGAATCGGGTGGGTCAATTCGGGCCTCACAACTTGGCGAAATCCTGCCAATCTCTCTTTCGTTCGTGGCGCAACTTACGTAAGTGTGATTGTGTCGGCAAGCAATTGGCAGCGCATCCAGACGGCCGGGAAGGCCGCGCGTGCGCCGAGTGTTATTGAGGTCAAGATCAGTCTGGAGGCTGGACAAATGGGATTGAAGATCGCCCGCGCAATCGCGGGCCTGTGTCTGGCCGGAATGGCCACCACGACAGTCGCTCAGGAACAAAGTTCCAACCGGGTGGCGGCAAAGACGGACTGGAGTGTTTTCGTCGAGGCCGACCCGAAAGAATGCTGGAGCGTGTCCGCGCCCAAGGAGTCCGTCAACACGCGCGACGGGCGGGTGGTCGCTGTGCGCCGCAGCGATATTCTGCTGTTCGTGTTTTTCCGCCCGAATGCCGGGGTCAAAGGCCAGGTGACCTTCACCGGAGGCTATCCCTTCGCACCCGGCTCGACGGTCAACCTGGACATCTCGGGGACGGAGTTCGAACTTTTCGCAGAGGGCGAATGGGCCTGGCCGGCGACGGCTGCGGATGACGCCAAGATCATCACCGCGATGAAACGCGGCGCCCAAGCGACGATCACCGCCCGATCCGCGCGCGGAACCCAGACCAAGGACACGTTTTCGCTGCTGGGCTTCACGGCCGCCATCGAGGATGCGGAAAAGCGCTGCGAAGGCTGACGTGGACGGGTCGATTCCGGCGGGAATGACGCCAAGTTTCTTTTGAAACCGTGAGAAAACCCTATATAGGAACGGTCTGCCGCCCGTAGCCCGAGGGAAAAACCATGCCCACCAACGCGCCCATCACCCAGGACGTGATGACCATACCGCGTAAACTGCCGGACGGTCCGATCAACCTGGTCGGTCTGACGCGCGATGCCATGCGCGAGGTTCTGATCGCCAACGGAACGCCGGAAAAGCAGGCGAAGATGCGCGTCGGGCAGATCTGGCAATGGATCTACCAATGGGGCGTGCGCGATTTTTCCGCGATGACCAACCTGGCCAAGGCCTATCGCGCGGACCTGGCGGAACGCTTCGTGATCGAGATTCCGGAAGTGGTCAGCAAGCAGGTCAGCACCGACGGCACCCGCAAGTATCTTGTGCGGATCGCGGGCGGGCACGAGGTCGAGGTGGTCTATATCCCCGAAGAAGACCGCGGCACTCTTTGCATATCGAGCCAGGTCGGCTGCACCCTGACCTGTTCCTTTTGCCATACCGGCACGCAGAAACTGGTGCGCAACCTGACCGCGGGTGAAATCGTCGGGCAGGTGATGATGGCGCGGGACGATCTGGACGAATGGCCGACGCCGGGCGAACCCAAGGACGAAACGCGGCTCCTGTCCAACATCGTGCTGATGGGGATGGGCGAACCGCTTTACAATTTCGAGAACGTGCGCGATGCGATGAAGATCGCGATGGATCCGGAAGGCATCCAGCTGAGCCGCCGGCGGATCACCCTTTCGACTTCCGGCGTCGTTCCGGAAATCGCCCGCACCGCACAGGAGATCGGATGCCAGCTGGCCGTGTCCTTTCATGCCACCACGGACGAGGTGCGCGACAAACTGGTGCCGATCAACAAGCGCTGGAACATTTCCGAACTGCTGGACGCCTTGCGCAGCTATCCCAAGGCCAGCAATTCGGAACGGATCACGTTGGAATATGTCATGCTGAACGGTGTGAACGACACCGACGAGGACGCCCGCCGACTGATCCGTCTGATCGAAGGCATTCCCGCAAAGATCAACCTGATCCCGTTCAACGAATGGCCGGGCGCGCCCTATACGCGATCCTCGAACAACCGCATCCGGGCCTTTGCGGACATCATCTACAAGGCGGGTTACGCCACCCCGATCCGCACGCCGCGCGGCGAGGATATCATGGCCGCCTGCGGCCAGCTCAAGTCGGCGACGGAACGGGCCCGCAAGTCGCGCCGCCAGATCGAGGCGGATGCCGGGCTTTGACGTTCCGGCAGTTCAGGCGAACAGGAAATCCGTTTCGGTCAAGGTGCCGGTGAAATCCGCCAGCCGGATGTCGAGCCAGTCGCTGTAGGATATGAACGTGTCCGGACCGGTCGCCTGAATGTCGATCGTGTCCATGGTCATGTAGCCAAAGGCGGTCAGGTCGATCTTGTCCACGTCGGAAGTGAAATCTGTGATCGAATCAATCTCATAGGCGTCGCTGTCGTCAAAGACGAAGACATCGGCTCCGCCACCGCCGTTCAGGGTGTCCGCCCCCTTGCCGCCATGCAGGCGGTCCGACCCGGACCGTCCGAACAGGGTGTCGTTGCCGTCGCCGCCGCGCAAGAGATCGTGGCCGGGTCCGCCGGCCAGAAGATCGTTTCCGGAACCGCCATACAGCATGTCGTCGCCGCCCTGGCCGAACAACCGGTCGTGGCTCGTGAAGCCGCCATAGGATTGATCCGTCGCGTCCCGGTCGCCCATCAGGATGTCGTCATCGTCGCCGCCCCAGAGCGAATCGTCGCCATCGCCGCCGATCAGTATGTCGGCTCCTTCGTCTCCCCTGAGAGTATCCGCGCCCTCCATGCCAGACAGCTCGTCGTCGCCGGCGCCGCCGAGCAGCCTGTCGTTGCCGCGCCCGGCCTTGATCGTGTCATTTCCGGAGCCGCCGTTCAGCATGTCGTCGCCCTGCATGCCGAACATCGTGTCGTCGCCACCAAATCCGAACAGGCGCGTGTCGGCGTCGGGGGCAAGGAGCGTATCGACAGCTTCGGTCGCCCTGATCACGACCTTGTCGTTGGCATTGAGACGGACGGTCCAGCCGTCGAAACCGTCCACGGTGCCATAAAGATGCTGCAGGGCCTCCACGTCGAAATCCCCGAGGTCCGAGGTATAGGGCGAGCGGATATTGTAGGTCATCACACTGTTGCTCTGGGTGTCGTGGCTGCGTTCCAGGGTGGTCTCACCTTCGTGGGGATGCTTCAATCCCATCGCGTGACCCAGCTCGTGCAGATTGACCTGAAAGCCGTATTCGCTCTGATCCATTGCCTCGTAGTTGTTGACCAGGATGCCCTGGCCCACCCGGCCGTTGTATCCGTCCACATAGGAATAGTTGGCCCATCCGCCTGCTGTCGCGCCCGTTGACCCGAAGACGTTGATCATCGCGGTTCCGCTGACTTCGATGAACCTGATGCCGCCGACGGCTTCGAACTTGTCCAGAGCCTGTCTGAACAGCGCGCGTTGTTCGTCGGAATAGGACCAGTAGGTCGAGGTGTTGTATTGCTTATAGGACGGCAGGTTCGCCGTCGCGGTGAAACTGTAGGTGACGACGACCTGGGTTCCGACGCTGGTCGTCGCGTTCCACCGCAGCGCGTCCTGTCCGAGATAGGCAAGAAGGCTGGTGTAGTCTTGGACGGCGTTGGCCACGTTGTGTGCTCCTTATCTTTCGATCGGAGGCACACTGACGTCTCAATATGGTCAGGTTTTGGCCGCTCGGCGGCGATTTCTCAGCCGGCAGACCTGTCCGCGCGGGCGGATGTGACGCAGCGAGTCTGAACTACATTTTAGCTATTTTCATGGCGGCCATTGAAACCTGTAAGGAATTTCGTTGAACTCGTGGCGGCGCATCTCGTGCAACAGATCGACGCTTGCCACGACAGTGGCGGAAATGTGGCGTTTGCTGGATGGTGGCGAAGCCGGAGATCTCGTATGTCAACCGGGGCCGCGGGTCCAAAGAACAAGGAAATTCTCGGGCAATGCGACGGCGGGACCTGATCATAGCAACCTGTGCCGTCGCGGCGGTGATCGCGTTGCCGCGGCTGGCCGCGCTCCGGGATCCGGGGTTCTCCTTTCAGCCGATACCGGGCCTTGAGGGGTTTCGCCGGATCGACGGCGGCGGCTTTTCGCGGACGTCGGACGTCTTCGCCGGTCTGGTTCCCGCGGCGCCGCAACAGCAGGACTTGCGCGACTGGGCGGCGCGGAACCCCTGTATCGCGGCCTTTGGCCCGGAAGGCTGGACCGAAGACAAACTGCCCGTCGCCGTGTTCACTGACTACAACTGTCCGTTTTGTCCCAGGCTCAGCGACATGGTGATCTCGCTTGCGGATGCAGGGCTGCCGATCCGGCCCGTCTGGCACGATCTCCCGGTTCTCGGTCAACGCTCGGAGGCGGCGGCGCGCGTCGCAGTTGCGGCGGCGCGGCAGGGCCAATACCTGCCGGTGCACGCGTACCTGATGCGCACGGTTCTGCGTCCTGGTCCGGAACCGGTCGCGGCGCTCGCCGCGCGGTTCGGCATGGATGCGGCGCGGCTCTTGCGCGACGCGCAAGGCGAGTCCGTGGAGCGGCAGTTGGCCGAAACCAAGGCCATCGCCGCGGTTCTGGGAATCGTCGGAACCCCGGCCGTTCTGGTCGGCCGCACCCTGGCGATCGGAGAGATCGACAGGAGCGACCTGGAACGGCTGATCGACCTGGAAAGAAGCACTCCCTTCGCGGGATGCCACCCGGCGTAGCTTCGCCACGATCGGGCGGTCAGCGATCGGGAATGATGTCGCGCGGCGGCGCGGGTTTCCAGTTGTCGATCAGCCTGACGGCCTCTTCCGCGGAATCGACAAAACGGAACAGGTCCAGATCGCTCTCGGAGATCGTTCCGGCATCGGCCAGGGCGTCCCAGTTGATGATCTTTTCCCAAAAGGCGCGCCCGAAAAGCAGGAACGGCACCCGTTCCATCCGTCCGGTCTGGATCAGCGTCAGAGATTCAAACAGTTCGTCGAGCGTCCCGAACCCGCCGGGAAAAATGCAGATCGCCTGCGCCCGCATCAGGAAATGCATCTTGCGAATGGCGAAATAGTGGAAATTGAAGCTCAGTTCCGGCGTTACATAGTGATTGGGCGCCTGTTCATGCGGCAGCACGATGTTGAGGCCGATTGATATCCCGCCCGCCTCGTGCGCGCCCCGGCTGCCCGCCTCCATCACGCCGGGACCGCCGCCGGTCACGATGACATGTTCGCGGCATCCGGTTTCAATGGACTTGATCGTCATCAGCCGCGCGAACTCCCGCGCTACGTCATAGTAGCGCGACAGCTCGGCCAGGGTCCTCGTCCTGGCGGATTCCTTGTTTGCGGGGTCCGGAATGCGCGCGCCGCCGAACAGAACGACCGTGCTTTCGATCCCGCGTTCGTTGAGAAACAGTTCCGGTTTCAGCAGTTCGAGTTGGAGGCGAACCGGCCGCAGTTCGTCGCGGCACAGGAAATCGTTGTCCGCGAAGGCCAGCCGGTAGGCGGGCGATCGCGACTGCGGCGTGTCCGGCACATGGCGGGCGGTGTCCCGATCCGAATGGGCGTCCCGAAACGGACTCTGGCGGTCTTCTTTCATCGCTGGGTGTTCCCCTGCTTGCGTGTCTGCTTCAGACCTATAGGGTTCGCGCCGACAAGACCAGCAACGGGAGCACAGGGATGGATTGGAAATCCGCGATAGATGCCGCAGCGGACCGCATATCCGGCCAGGTGTTCGAAACGCCGGTGCTGAATGTCACAGGGTTCGGTCTGGGCTTCCCGATCGAGATCAAGCTGGAACAGATGCAGCACACCGGCAGCTTCAAGGCGCGCGGCGCCTTCAACACCCTGCTTGGTCAACCGGTGCCCCCGGCGGGTCTCGTGGCCGCCAGCGGCGGCAACCATGGCGCGGCGGTGGCATTCGCCGCGCGGAAGCTGGGTCACAAGGCACATATCTTCGTTCCGGAAATCGCCGGCCCGTCGAAGATCGCCCTGATCCGCGGTATCGGGGCGGAGTTGACCGTCGTGCCCGGCGAATATGCCAATGCGATGCAGATGGCGCAGGATTACGAAGCCGGCACCGGGGCGATGCAGATCCACGCCTATGATGCGGTGCCCACGGTCGCCGGGCAGGGGACGTGCCTGCGCGAATGGGAAAGCCAGGGGCTGAAGGCCGACACGGTGCTGATTGCCGTGGGCGGCGGCGGGCTCATTGCCGGGGCGCTGGCCTGGCTGGACGGCGCGCGCAAAGTGGTGGCGGTGGAACCGGAAACGTCCTGCGCCCTACATGCCGCGCTGAAGGCAGGTGAACCGGTGGACGTGGACGTGTCCGGCGTCGCCGCGAATGCGCTGGGCGCGCGCCGGATCGGCCGGATCTGTTTCGATCTGGCACAGGCCCAGGGGCTCCGTTCGGTGCTGGTCACCGACGAAGCGATCTCTGCGGCGCAGAAGTCATTGTGGCGCGAACTGCGCCAGCTGGTGGAACCGGCAGGAGCGACAGCCCTGGCGGCGCTGTTGTCGGGCGCCTACCGTCCCGAACCGGACGAAAAGGTCGCGGTTCTCGTCTGCGGCGGCAATATCGCGCCCGATCCGTTTCCCGAAGATTGAGAGTCCGGCGGTGCGCCGTCCGATTCAGTCCCGTTTCGAGTCGCATGCCTGCGATCACGGTACGGATTGCCGAACCGGATGTTCCGCTCTATAGCTGCCGCCAATTCTCGGAACCCTGATCCAAAGGACGCCCCCCATGTCGAATACCCAGCTGGAAGCCGCCATCGAAGCCGCCTGGGAGGCGCGCGACAAGATCACGCCCAAGACCAAGGGCGAAACCCGCGACGCCATCGAAGCGACGCTGGAGGCGCTGGACAGCGGCAAGCTGCGGGTTGCGGAAAAGCAGGCGGACAACAGCTGGCACGTGAACCAGTGGGCCAAGAAGGCGGTGCTGCTGGGTTTCCGGATCAAGGACATGGAAAAGCAGCCCGGCGGCCCGCAGGATGGCGGCTGGTGGGACAAGGTGGACAGCAAGTTCGCCGGCTGGAAGAAAAAGGACTGGAAACAGGCCGGTTTTCGCGCGGTGCCCAACTGCGTGGTGCGCAAATCGGCCTTCATCGCGCCCGGCGTGGTGCTGATGCCGTCCTTCGTCAACCTTGGCGCCTATGTCGATGAAGGCACCATGGTCGATACCTGGGCGACCGTCGGAAGCTGCGCGCAGATCGGCAAGAACGTCCACCTGTCCGGCGGTGTCGGCATCGGCGGCGTGCTCGAACCGATGCAGGCCGGTCCCACCATCATCGAAGACAACTGCTTTATCGGGGCGCGGTCGGAAGTTGTCGAAGGCTGCATCGTGCGCGAAGGCTCGGTGCTGGGAATGGGCGTGTTCATTGGCCAGTCCACCAAGATCGTCGACCGCGAAACCGGCGAAGTGATGTATGGCGAAGTGCCGCCCTATTCCGTCGTCGTCGCCGGCTCGATGCCGACCAAGAACAATATCAGCCTCTACTGCGCGGTGATCGTGAAGCGCGTGGATGCCAAGACACGGTCAAAGACCGGCATCAACGAATTGCTGCGCGACTGATCGGGCGCGCCGCGCGACGAGATCGGCATCGGTCCCTGAACGGGCGCGGTTCAGGGACTGCCTGCCGGGGTGAAGCGGAAAACGCCTCCGACCAGGTTTCCCGGTGACACCGAAAGGCCGTGGATCGTCTGGAATGTGTTTGCACTTCGGGATCGATGGCGTAGAGGACGTTGCATGACAGACAAGAAACGCGCCCGCCAGCAGGTCTATACCCTGGTTGTCCAGATCGGCCGCAAGGCCGGTGACGGTTTACCTGCAAAGGCCACCGGCGCGGCGCTGATCTGTTTTGCCAGTGGCGTGGACGAGGCGGAAGCCGTGCGCGAAACCGTCGCCATCCTGAAACAGGCCGACACCGCCCCGCTGGACGTGACCGGATACGGAACCTTGCAGGAACGCGAGGCCGGTGGGCACGAGATCGATACAGAGGAACGCGCCCTGATGCAGCGGGCGCTGGATGAAAATGCCGTGATCGTCGCCCAGATGACTCCGCTCTTTGGGGATGAGGACGCCGAATTCTGATCGGATCGGCTTGGATTTTCCCCCTGATCGGCCCAAGTTGCCGCTGACAGGGACCGGAAGGCCGATCCCGGAACGCAAGGAAATCCAGAATGCCGCCTACCGATGCCGCCGCTCTGACCGCCCGGTTGATCCGTTGTCCTTCGATTACGCCGGAAGAGGGCGGCGCGCTCCGCCTTCTGGAACGGGAATTGAGCGCCGCGGGATTTGATTGCGTCCGCGTGGACCGCGGCGCGGTCAGCAACCTCTTCGCCCGCTGGGGCGACAAGGGGCACGCCCGCACATTCGGCTTCAACGGCCATACCGATGTGGTGCCTCTGGGCGATGAAACCGCCTGGACGATGCCGCCGTTCGGAGCCGAGGAAAAGGACGGGTTCCTTTACGGGCGCGGCGCCACGGACATGAAATCCGGCGTTGCGGCCTTTGTCGCCGCGGCGATCGATTTCGTGCGCGACACGCCGCCTGACGGGGCCATCGTCCTGACCATCACCGGGGACGAGGAAGGCGACGCCGTGGACGGAACCACGGCATTGCTGGACTACATGCGCAAGCGGGGCGAAGCGATGTCGGTGTGCCTGGTGGGAGAGCCGACCTGCCCGGACCGCATGGGCGAGATGATCAAGATCGGGCGGCGCGGGTCGATGACCGCCTGGTTCACGGTCACGGGGCAACAGGGCCATTCCGCCTATCCGCATCGTGCCAGGAACCCGCTTCCCGCGATGGCGCGGCTGATGGACCGGTTGGCGTCGCATACGCTGGACACGGGCACCGAACATTTCGACGCCTCGACGCTGGCGGTCGTCACCATGGACACCGGGAATCCCGCGACCAATGTCATCCCGGCCCAGAGCCGCGGCACCGTCAATATCCGCTTCAACGACAGTCACAGCGGCGCCAGCCTGACGGATTGGCTGCGGTCGCAGGCAGAGTCCGTCGCCGCAGAGTTCGGCGTCCAGATCGACATGCAGGTCCAGATTTCGGGCGAAAGCTTTCTGACGCCGCCGGGGCCGCTGTCCGATCTGGTCTCCGGCTCGGTCGAAGCCGTGACCGGGCTGCGCCCTGTCCTGTCCACGACGGGGGGAACGTCGGATGCGCGGTTCGTGCGGGATCACTGCCCGGTGGTCGAATTCGGGTTGGTCGGCAAGACCATGCACCAGGTCGACGAACGGGTCGAAGTCGCGCAGATCCACCAGTTGAAAGACATCTACACGCGGATCCTGCGGGACTATTTTCGCTGAGCCGGCTCATGCGGCGCACCGTCATCGTCATGCTGAAGGAACCGCGTCCGGGGCGGGTGAAGACCCGCCTGGCCCGTGGCATCGGACCGGTTGCGGCCGCATGGTGGTTCCGTCACCAGTCGCTGGCCCTGTTGCGGCGCATCCGCGATCCGCGATGGCGCGTGGTCCTGGCCGTGTCGCCGGACCGGGACGGTTTGGTCAGCCGGATCTGGCCCTCCTGTTTCGCCCGCATTCCGCAGGGGCGCGGCGATCTCGGGCAGCGGATGGCGCGGGCGATCCGCGGGGTGGGCGTCGGCCCGGTCTGCCTGATCGGGACGGATATTCCGGGTGTCGGCAAACCGGAACTGGCGCGGGCCTTTGCCGCCCTCGGCCGGCATCAGGCGGTATTCGGCCCGGCCAGGGACGGCGGTTTCTGGCTGGTCGGCCTGAAACATCCCCGGCATATGCCCGCAAGGTTGTTTCACAACGTCCGCTGGTCATGCGAACATGCCCTTGCGGACAGCCGTGCGACGGTGCCCGACCTGTCCGTTGCACTGGTGGATGAATTGCAGGATGTCGATACCGCCGCCGATCTTGAACGCATACGCGACCTGTCGCTTTTGACCATGACGCGTCAGCACCGCCATGTTAGGGCGAAACCATGACTCATATTCCCACGAAGGCCGAAATTCTCGACTGGATTTCCGCCAATCCGACCCTGAGTTCCAAACGCGATATCGCGAAGGCTTTCGGCATCAAGGGGGCGGCGCGGATTGATCTGAAACGGGTGCTGAAGGAACTGGAATCCGAAGGCCACCTGGAACGCCGCAAGCGGTCTTACGGCGATCCCGACCGCCTGCCGCCGGTCAGCGTTCTACAGGTCAAGGCGCCGGACAAGGATGGAGATCTGTTCGCCCGCCCGTTGGAATGGCATGGCGAAGGCGTTGAGCCCATCGTCCTCGTGGTGCCCAGGGCCAGCGATCCGGCGCTTGGCGAAGGCGACCGCATCCTGGCCCGGCTGACCGTGGTCAAGGCGGAAGATCACAACTACGAAGCGCGCCTGATCCGGCGCATCGGGACCAACCCCAGGAAGATCCTCGGTGTGTTCCGCAAGGGCTCGGAAGGCGGGCGGATCGTGCCGATCGACAAGGCGCAGGGCGCCGAATGGACGGTTCCGGACGCCAACCGCTTCGGCGCGAAAGACGGCGAACTGGTCGAGGCGGAACAGGCCGGTCCCAGGACGCGGTTGGGTCTGCAGCGCGCCCGTATCATCTCACGGTTGGGTGATCCCAGCGCCCCGCGCGCGGTGTCCCTGATCGCGATCCACCAGCATGGCATACCGGATCAGTTTCCCGACGATGTCATTGCCGAAGCCGATGCCTGCAAGCCGCTGGGCCTGAAAGGGCGCGAAGACCTGCGAGACCTGCCGCTGATCACCATCGATCCCGTCGATGCGCGCGACCGCGACGATGCCTGCCTTGCCCTGCCCGACGATGACCCGAAGAACCCGGACGGCCATGTGGTCTGGGTCGCCATCGCCGATGTGGCTGGCTATGTGCATCCGGGCAGTGCCCTGGACCGGGAAGCGCGCAACCGGGGCAATTCCAGCTATTTCCCGGATCGCGTGGTTCCGATGCTGCCGGACCGGCTGTCGGCGGATCTGTGCAGCCTGCATGAAAACGTGCCCCGCGCCTGCGTCGCCGTTCGAATGCAGCTAGACAAGGACGGCAGGAAGATCGCGCATCGTTTCGTCCGGGGGCTCATGCGATCCGTGGCGTCGCTGAACTATGCCGAAGTGCAGGCGGCGGTCGACGGGGCGCCCAATGACAAGACCGGGCCGCTGCTCGAACCGGTGTTGCGTCCGCTCTATGCCGCCTATGCCGCACTGGCCCGCGCCCGCGAGGCGCGTCAGCCGCTCGATCTGGATCTGCCCGAGCGCAAGATCGAACTGTCCGAAGACGGCGAGGTCACGTCGGTCAGTTTTCGGGAACGGCTGGACGCGCATCGCCTCATCGAGGAGTTCATGATCCTCGCCAATGTGTCGGCAGCCGAAACGCTGATCGCCAAACGGTCGCCTCTGTTGTTCCGGGTGCACGAGGAACCCGCGCCCGAGAAACTGGACAGCCTGCGAGAGATCGCCCAGGCCGCCGGGTTCAACCTGGCCAAGGGGCAGGTGCTTCAGACGCGCCACCTGAACCAGCTTCTGCGTGCCGCTGAAGGCAGCGACAATGACGAACTGATCAACATGTCGACCCTGCGTTCGATGACGCAGGCCTATTATTCGCCGCAGAATTTTGGCCATTTCGGCCTTGCCTTGCAGCACTATGCACATTTCACCTCGCCGATCCGGCGCTATGCCGACCTGATCGTGCACCGCGCGCTGATTTCGGCGCATGGCTGGGGAAAGGACGGCCTGTCGCCGCAGGATATCGACGGGCTGGAGGACACGGCGGTCCATATTTCGGATACCGAACGGCGGTCCATGATGGCCGAACGCGATACGACCGACCGGTATCTCGCCGCCTATCTCAGCGAACGGGTCGGAAATGAATTCACCGGCCGGATCAGCGGGATCGCCCGGTTCGGCGCCTTCGTCAAGCTTGACGAAACCGGGGCGGACGGGCTGGTCCCGGTGCGCTCGCTCGGGCGGGAGTTTTTCCATTTCGACAGCGATGCCGGCACTCTGATGGGCGCCGACACCGGCTTTACCATCGGGATCGGGCAACGGGTGACGGTGCGGCTGGCTCAGGCGACGCCGGTCACGGGGGGGCTGGAACTCGAACTGTTGTCGGTCGAGGGTCGGAACCTGCCCAAGGGTCAGGGTCAGGGTCCGGCGGGGCGCAGCCCGCGTCGAAAGGCGGTCCGCGGCAAGAAGAAAGCGGACAAGGTCAAGCGCAAGGTCGCGCGCAAACGCCGCCAGCGGTGACAGGTCTGCGCCGGACGATCCGACGCTTTGCCCGATGGCCCGCGAAACCGGCGCGCGGCGAAAGATCGCGCCTGTCCGGATTGTTCTCTTTTTCAAAAGCGGGTTCGGGGTTAGGCTGGGGGCAGAGCAGAAAAATCAGGACACGAAAAATGCGTGCATGGACAAGCGTAGCCGTTCTGACGGTGGCCCTTTCAGGCGGGGCACAGGCCGATCCCCTGGGTGAACCCCCCCATCCTTCCAGCCGAGCGGCATCTGAACCGGGTGCGGTTCAATTGGCATCGGTCGGTGTCGAGAAATCCTTGCGGCCGGCCCTGCGGCCTTCGGCAACGGGACAGGGAGAGCCAGCCGTGCAATCGGGAGACTCCAACCAGAGGTTCCAGAACTGGATCGGCGCATTCAAGGATCGCGCCCGGTCGCAAGGGATCAGCGAGACGGTGCTGGAGCAGGCCTTCGATGGCGTGACCTACGACGCCGATATCATCAAGCGGGACAGGAACCAGTCCGAATTCACCAAGACGATCTGGGACTATCTGGACAGCGCCGCGTCGGAGACGCGGATCGCGAACGGAAAGGCGTCGCTCGCGCAACATGGGCGGACGCTGGACGCTATCGAGCAACGCTATGGTGTCGAGAAGGAAGTCGTGGTTGCGGTCTGGGGACTTGAAAGCGCGTACGGAACCTACCGCGGCAAGACCGATATCATCCGGGCGCTGGCGACCCTGTCCTTTGACGCCCGCCGCAGCCAGTTTTTCGAGCAGCAACTGATTGCGGCGCTGAAGATCCTTCAGAATGGCGACACCACCCCGCGCAAAATGACCGGAAGCTGGGCCGGGGCCATGGGCCACACGCAGTTCATCCCGACCTCCTACCTCGACTATGCGGTCGATTTCACCGGCGACGGGAAACGCGACATCTGGTCCGACGATCCGACCGACGCGCTTGCATCGACTGCCGCCTACCTGGCCAGGTTCGGCTGGGAGACGGGAAAGCCCTGGGGAGTCGAAGTGCGGCTGCCGAAGGGATTTGACTACCGGCTCGCGGACCGCAAGATCGAAAGACTTCCGTCGGACTGGGCGCGGCTCGGGGTCGTTTCCATGGCCGGGCAGCCGGTCGCGGACCATGGCGCCGCCTCGGTCCTGCTGCCCGCGGGCGGCAAGGGCGCGGCCTTTCTGATCTTCAGGAATTTCAGTGTCATCGAGCGCTACAATGCGGCGGATGCCTATGTGATCGGGGTCGGTCATCTGTCCGACCGGATCAAGGGCGGGCCGGCGATCCAGGCGGCATGGCCACGGGACGACCGGGCGCTGACACTGAAGGAACGCAAGGAGATGCAGGAACGGCTGACCGCCAGGGGGTTTGATACGCAGGGGGTCGATGGCCGGATCGGTCCGCTGACGATTTCGGCTGTTCGGGCGTTCCAGGTGGCTTCGGGGCTGACTCCCGACGGCTATGCTTCGCTCGGGCTTCTGAACCGCCTGCGCTGACCCGGAGCGCCCGCCCGATTCTCGGGCGGGGGACGCCTCAGCCCGGACTCATCCCCCGAAGACGTTCGGACCGCCGACGCAGCAGTTCCACGACCGTCAGCAGGCAGATGGACACCACCACCAAGATGGTCGCAACCGCCAGAATGGTCGGGCTGATCTGTTCGCGCAGGCCCGTGAACATCTGCCAGGGCAGCGTTTTCTGGCCGGCGGAACCGACGAACAGGACGACGACCACCTCGTCAAAAGAGGTGATGAACGCGAAGAGCGCGCCGGAGATCACGCCCGGCAGGATCAGGGGCATCTGCACGCGGAAGAAGGTGGTAACGGGGTTGGCCCCCATGTTCGCCGCCGCGCGGGTCAGCGAACGGTCGAACCCGACCAGCGTCGCCGTGACGGTGATGATGACGAACGGAATGCCCAGGGCCGCATGCGCCAGAACGACGCCGAAATAGGTGCCCTGCAACCCGATCCGGGAATAGAAGAAATACATGCCCGCGGCGGAAATGATCAGCGGCACGATCATCGGAGAGATCAGGATCGCCATGATCGCGCGCCGGAACGGCACGTGCGGCTGGCTCAGCCCGATCGCGGCCAATGTGCCGAAGCCCACCGACAGCAGCGTCGCAACCGGTGCGATCAGGACCGAATTGCGTAGGGCCTGTTGCCAGTCCGAATTCGTGAAGAAATCCCGGTAGTGTTTCAGTGAATAACCGGCGGGATCGAACCGCAGCATTTCGGGCGTGAAGGTAAAGAAGTTTTCGGCGTTGAAGCTGAGCGGCATCACGACAAGGATCGGGGTGATCAGGAAGATGAAGATCGCCCCGCAGATCACGCGGAAGGCGAAATGCCACAGCACCTGGCCGGGGGTCAGATAGGGCGCCAGCTTGGCCCGGTATCGCCCCTCGTAGAGCCAGAAGATGAACCAGCCGAAGAACCAGCCGAAGAGTCCGCCGATGACGGCGCCGGGCAGGCCGCCCATGAGAAACCCGCCGGCGAGCAGGGCGATGACCAGCCCCCAGCGGGACAGTTTCTCGTTGTCGACCATCGTCGTGACGACGAAGGCGACGCCGGCCATCACCACCGCCCCGGCCAAAACGCCAAGGGCGGAACTGTCCTGCGCGGTTCCGACCAGTAGCCCGGCAAAGGCGCCAGCCGCCGCGACGACGGGCAGGTAGAAGGACATCGGAGTGCGTGAAATGGGCGTGAGCGCGACCATGTCCTTAACCTCCCAGCTTGACGTTGTCGATGCCGACGATCTTGTCGTAGGCATAGTAAAGCAGCAGAACCACCGCGAGCAGGATCGCTCCCAGCGCCGCGCCCAGACCCCAGTTCAGCGAACTGGAAATGTGATATGCGATCCGGTTCGAAATGAACGTCCCGGTCGTGCCGCCGACGATCTCGGGGGTAATATAGTAGCCGATCGACAGGATGAAGACGAGGATCGACCCGGCGCCGATGCCCGGCACGGATTGCGGGAAATAGACCCGCCAGAAGGCGGTCCAGTTGGTCGCGCCCAGCGATTTCGCCGCGCGCAGATAGCTGGGTGGAATGGTCTGCATCACCGAATACATCGGCAGGATCATGAACGGCAGCAGGATATGGGTCATGGCCACGATCGTGCCGAACTGGTTGTTGATCATCACGAGCCGCGCGTCATCTGCCACGAGGCCCAGCCAGACCAGAACATCGTTGATGACGCCTTGTTGTTGCAGCATCACTTTCCAGGCCGAGGTGCGCACAAGCAGCGATGTCCAGAACGGAAGGAGAACCAGTATCATCAGCAGGTTCGCGGTGCGCATCGGCAGGTTTGCCAGGATCCAGGCGACTGGATATCCCAACAGGATGCAGGAGCCGGTGATCACCAGGGACATGAACAGGGTGCGCTTGAACAGCATGATGTAGATCTGCTGGTTTTCCGGGCGCGCTTCGGCGCCGTCCGGGCCCTTCTGCATGTCGATTGCGTTCAGAAAGTAGCCGCTGGTGTAGCGCGGCGAATAGGTCTGGATGGTGCGCCAGATATCCGGCTCGACCCAATTCTTGTCGATATCGGCGAACTTCTCCTTGAACGGAGCATCCGTTTCCAGATCCATCCTGTTGACGGCGCGGCCCGACTTGCGGAACAGGGACGAGGCTCCTGTCAGTTCGTAGTTCAGGCGTGATCCGAGGCGGGTGTGGGTCTTTTCCTGGACCGCGATCTTGAGATCGGCTGCGAGGGCGGCAAATACGGGTTCGTCGGGCGCTTGTCCCGAATTCGGGTCCCAGTCGGCCAGCGCCTCTACCGTCTTGGGAAGCGTTTCCTGAACGATCTGGTTCTCGACCGATCTGAACAGCATGTCCGCGATCGGAGCGATGAAAGTGATGAGAACGAACAGCAGAAGCGGAGCGATCAGCAGAAGCGCCCGCATCTTCTGGCGCCGCAGGGCGCGGGACAGGCTGCGTTTCAACGGCGTGCCGTCAGCCGCAAGAACGGGTCCAGACGTAGTTTGATCGCTCATGGTTCTGTTCCTTCGGATGGCTGGCCTGCGCTTTTCCAGCGGTTCCGGTGTCAGGTCCGGAGGCGGGAGGCCCGCCTCCGGACAGGTTCAGGCCGGGCTTATTTCGCCAGCCATGCCTGGAACTTCGCGTCGATGTCGTCGCGATAGTCCGCCCAGAACTCGTAATTGTAGAGGAACGTGTTCTGCGCGTTGTTGGGATCGGTCGGCATATGCGGCGCCATTTCGATGCCGAGTTCCGCATGCTGGCCGACCAGCGGTGCCGAAGATGCACGTCCCGGACCGTAGGAGATGAATTTCGCCTGATCCGCCAGGCGCTGGGTGTCGGTTGCGAAGCGGACGAAATCCTTGACCCGCGCCAGGCGGTCCTCCGGCAGGCCGGCGGGAATGATCCAACCGTCAAGATCGAACACCTGTGCATCCCAGAGCATTGCCACCGGTTGCTTCTGTTCCTCGATGACGCTGAACAGACGCCCGTTGTAGGTCGAGCCCATCACGACTTCGCCATCGGCCAGCAGCTGCGGCGTATCGGCGCCGGCGGACCACCAGATCACGCTGTCCTTGATGGTGTCGAGCTTGGCCAGCGCCTTTTCCTGTCCTTCCGGGGTCGCCAGAACGTCATAGACTTCTTCCTTGGCCACGCCGTCGCAGAGCAGCGCCCATTCCATGTTGTTGATCGGCCGCTTTTCCAGCGCCCGCTTGCCGGGATAGGCGTCGAGGTCGAACACGTCGCAGATCTTGGTCGGGGGCGTATCGCCGACAAGGTCGGTCCGGTAGCCGAATGTCGTGGAATACACGATCTGCGGAATGAAGCATTCCGACACGATCAGATCGCCAAAGTCTTCGGATGCCGGGGTGCCGTCATCGCCGGGGGCGAGCAATTCATCCGGATCGTATTCCATCGCCAGGCCTTCGTCGCAGAGACGGATCGCATCCGATGCCACGACGTCGACCAGGTCCCAGGTGATGTTCCCGGCTTCGTTCATCGCGCGCAGCTTGGCCACGGCTTCGTTGGAGCTTTCGTCCCAGACCGCCGTCACCTCGGGGTGCATGGCCAGATAGGGTTCGACATAGGCGTTCTGCTGGCTGGCCTGGTAGGCTCCGCCCCAGGACACGAGGGTCATGTCGTTGGTCATGTCCTGGGCGCTGGCCAGTCCAGCCGCCAAGGTCAGCGAAGTGGTAGCCAGAAGGATTCTTGTCGGTCTCATATTGGGTATTCTCCCTGTCGTCGCCCGTTTCAGGGTTCTTGGGGGTGGAGCAACGGGCAATCGTCCGGCCCCCTTGTTCATCGCCCGTCGGATGACAGGGCGACGTGGCGGGCCGCTACGCATCCAGCGCGCGGCAATCCTCGGGCAGCCAGCCGATCTCGATCTGGGTCCCCGGTTGCAGACGATCCTGATCTGGAGCGTTGCGGGTCTTGATGATGAAATCCTCGTTCCCCGCGACGCGCAGGCGGGTGCGGAAAATATCGCCCATGTAGATGAATTCGAGGACTTCGGCCTTCAGCGTATGCACACCCTCGCGCAGCCGGTCCTTGTTGTATTCCACCCGTTCCGGACGGATCGACACGCGGGTGCGTTCACCGGGCTCGCTGACATTGACCGGCTTGCAGTCGATCAGTTCGCCGTCGTCCAGCCGGACCAGCGCGGTGTCGCCCTTGATTTCCTTGACCACGCCTTCCAGCGTGTTGTTTTCGCCGATGAACTGAGCAACGAAGCTGTTTTCCGGTTCCTCGTAAAGCTTGTCCGGAGGGGCCAGCTGCTGAATGCGGCCATCGTCGAAAACCGCCACGCGGTCGGACATGGTCAATGCCTCGGTCTGGTCGTGGGTCACGTAGACCACGGTAATTCCCAGATCATCCGCGATCCGTTTGATTTCGAACTGCATGTGTTCGCGCAGTTGTTTGTCGAGCGCGCCGAGCGGTTCATCCATCAGAACGAGCTCGGCCTCGAAAACCAGCGCCCTGGCCAGGGCGATCCGCTGCTGTTGGCCACCCGACAACTGTGCCGGACGACGGCCGCCGAAGGCACCCATCTGAACCATGTCCAACGCCCGTTTGACCTTTGTCTCGCGTTCGGCCTTGCCCAGCTTGCGCACTTCCAGCGGGAAAGACAGGTTCTCGGCCACCGTCATATGCGGAAAGAGGGCGTAGTTCTGAAACACCATCCCGATGCCGCGCTTGTGCGGCGGGATGTTGTTGATGGACACCCCGTCCAGCCGGATATCGCCGTGGGTCGCGGTTTCGAACCCCGCCAGCATCATCAGGCAGGTGGTCTTGCCGGAACCGGAAGGGCCGAGCATCGTCAGAAACTCGCCCTTCGGCATGATCAGGTTGAGGTCTTTGACGACGAGGTTCTCGCCATCGTAGCTCTTTTGGACGCGCTCGAATTCCACGAACGCATCGGACGTTTGCGTATCAGCCAAAACGGCTCCCCTTGGACTTTTCGCAGTTTTTCCTGCGTTTTGATAAACAAATGTAAGCACATCGGATGGTGAACATGCAACCGAGTCGGTTCGATTTCCGACCTGCATCGAAAAACTTGCAACCGTTCCGATACTAAATCGAACAAAAAGAAACTATGCCCAAGCATTTGGTTGGACAGAGGGAAGACTTCCCAGCAATGTCGATGCTGTCTGAATGCCGCGCCACAATTGGAGTATCGCGATGGGTGCAACGGATCTGCCCTTTGATATGGCCGAATATGGCGCAAGGTTGTTCCGGACCCGTGCGGCGATGGCCGAACAGGGACTGGATGCGTTGTTCGTTACGGACCCATCCAACCAGGCATGGCTGACCGCCTATGATGGCTGGTCCTTCTATGTGCATCAGGGGGTCATCGTGCTGCCGGACACCGATCCGATCTGGTGGGGGCGCAGCCAGGATACCAATGGCGCCGTCCGCACGGTCTGGATGGCGCAGGACCGGATCATGGGATACGCGGATGGTTTCGTGCAGTCCACGGAACGCCACCCGATGCAAGACCTTGCAGCCTTGCTGTCCGATCTGGGGTTTGCAATCGCGCGGATCGGGGTCGAGATGGACAATTACTATTTTTCCGCGAAGGCGATGTCTGTTCTCTCCGAAACGCTTCCTCAGGTGCGCTGGGTGGATGCGACCGGGCTGGTCAATTGGCAACGGGCGGTGAAATCGGAGGCCGAGATCGGGTTCATGCGCAAGGCGGCGCGCATCTCGGAAAAGATCGTGGACGGGTTGCTGGACCGTGTCGAAGCGGGGGTTCCGAAGAACGAGATCGTCGCCGAAATCTACCGCGACGCGGTGCGCGGCGTGGACGGAGCCTGGGGCGACTACCCTGCGATCGTGCCGCTACTGCCGTCGGGCAGCGACGCCGCGGCCCCGCATCTGACCTGGGACGGGCGGCCGTTCGCGACCGGCGAGGCCACGTTCTTTGAGATTTCCGGCTGCTATCGCCGCTATCATGCGCCGTTCTGCCGGACGCTGTTTCTGGGCAAGGTGCCGGATTTCCTGCGCCGCGCCGAAGCGGCGCTGATCGAAGGGCTGGAGGCGGGGCTGAGCGCCGCGCGGCCCGGAAACCGGGCCTGCGACATCGCCAATGCCCTGGCGGCCCCGCTGGAACGGGCCGGCATCGAGCGGGGCGCGCGGTGCGGCTATCCGATCGGTCTCAGCTATCCGCCGGATTGGGGCGAACGCACGATTTCGCTGCGCAGCGAGGACGAAACGATATTGCAGCCGGGGATGACCTTTCATTTCATGCCCGGACTCTGGATGCAGGACTGGGGGCTTGAAATCACCGAAAGCATTCTGATCCGCGACTCCGGACCGGCGGAGACATTCTGCAACCGGCCGCGTCAACTGTTCGTGAAACCATGAGCGGCCGGCTTGAGGAAACGGTCGAATTTCTGGCGCGCCTGATCGGCTATCCCACCGTGTCGTCGGATGGCAATCTGGCGATGATCGCCGAACTGGCGTCGAGACTGGAAGATAGCGGCGCTCGGGTTGATCTTTTCGAAACCCCGGATGGCGGCAAGGCCAACCTGTTCGCGACTCTCGGGCCGGATGCCCCCGGCGGTCTGGTCCTGTCGGGACATACCGACGTGGTGCCGGTCGCCGATCAGGACTGGAACAGCGATCCCTTCATGCTGCATGAAAGCGGCGGGCGGCTTTACGGGCGCGGATCCTGCGACATGAAGGGATTCATCGCCGCCGCGACCGTCAAGGCACGCGACCTGGCCAATCTCGACCTCCGGCGGCCGGTTCATTTCGCCTTCACCTATGACGAGGAGGTCGGATGCCTTGGTGCGCGGTCGCTGGTGCTCGATCTGCAGCGGCGGGGTCTGCGCCCGTCCATGGCGATCATCGGCGAACCGACCCGGATGCGGGTCATCGAAGGGCACAAGGGGTGTTGCGAATATACGGTCCGGTTCTCCGGGCTGGAAGGGCACGGGTCGTCTCCGCATCGGGGCGTGAATGCGGCCGAATACGCCGTGCAATATGTCACCGAACTGATGCGGTTGCGCGGTGAGCTGATGCTGCGCGCGCCGCAGGGAAGCCGCTATGAGCCGCCCTGGACAACGCTGAACGTCGGGCGGGTTTCCGGCGGGGTCGCGCATAACGTGATCGCCGGCAAGGCCGAGGTGGATTGGGAAATGCGCCCGGTTCAGGACAGCGATTTCGCCTTCGTGAAAGCGGAAATGGCACGTGTTGTCGACGAACGGCTTTTGCCGATGATGCGGGCCGTCCATCCGCAGGCGGATATCGTGACCGACGTGATCGGAGAAGTCGTCGGGCTGGAAGTGTTGCCGGAAAATGCGGCCCGCGATCTGGTCGCGGGTCTTGTCGGCGCAAATGGCGCGGATGTTGTGTCCTTCGGAACCGAGGCCGGGTTGTTTCAGCAGATGGGCATGTCCGTTGCCGTCTGCGGTCCGGGATCGATCGAACAGGCTCACAAACCCGACGAGTTCGTGAGCCTTGATCAGATGCGTTCCTGCCTCGACATGCTGGACCGGCTGTGCCGGTCGCCGGTCCTTGTCGAGGATGCCGCCTAGGATGCCGCCTTGAGCAGGTCGCGCTTTTTCAGTTCCGCGTAGCATTCGTCGAGCGCCTTTGTGGCACGTTCGACCAAGGTGTCGATCTCTTCCGTGCTGATCACCAGCGGCGGAGAGATGATCATCCGGTCGCCCACATGGCGCATCACAAGGTTGTTGGCAAAGCAGCGTTCGCGGCAGATGAACCCGACGGTTCCCGCTTCGCTGGCGAACTTGGCGCGGCTGTCCTTGTGAGGCGTCAGCGCAATCGACCCCATGAGGCCGACGATCCTGGCTTCGCCGACCAGCGGATGGTCTGCCAGGGCTTCCCATTTCTTCTTCATATAGGGGCCCGCAACATCGCGCACATGGCCGATGACGTTTTCCTCTTCAATGATCCGCAGGTTTTCCAGTGCCACGGCCGCGGCCACGGGATGCCCGGAATATGTATAACCGTGATTGAATTCCGCGCTGTCCATGACAGCGGCGACTTCGTCGCTGACGATCGAGCCGCCGATGGGCTGGTAGCCGGAACTCAGGCCCTTGGCGATGGTCATGATGTCGGGGCGGATTCCGACCGTGATGCTGCCAAACCAGTTCCCTGTCCGGCCAAATCCGCAGATCACCTCGTCCGCGATCAGGAGGATTTCATACTTGTCGCAGATCCGCTGGATCTCCGGCCAGTAGGTCGCGGGCGGGATGATGACGCCGCCTGCACCCTGGATCGGTTCCGCGATGAAAGCAGCGACACGATCCTCGCCCAGATCCAGGATCGCCTGTTCCAGTTCCTGCGCCCGCGCGAGACCGAAGTCTTCTGGCGACATTTCTCCCCCTTCGGCCCACCAGTGCGGCTGGTTGATATGATGGACGTCCGGAATGGGCAGGCCGCCCTGTTCGTGCATGTAGGTCATGCCGCCGAGGCTGCCGCTGCCGACCGAAGAGCCGTGATAGGCGTTCTTGCGGCTGATGATGATCGACTTGGACGGCTTTCCCTTCAGCGCCCAGTAGGTGCGCACCATGCGAATGTTCGTGTCGTTGGCTTCCGAACCCGATCCGGCGAAGAACACGTGGTTCAGATCGCCCGGCGCCAGTTCCGCCAGCTTGCTCGAAAGGGCGATCGCCGGAACGTGGGTGGTCTGGAAAAAGGTGTTGTAGAAGGGCAGTTCACGCATCTGGCGAGACGCCACCTCGGCCAGTTCCGGGCGGCCATACCCGATGTTGACACACCAGAGACCGGCCATTGCGTCGAGGATCTGGTTGCCTTCGCTGTCGGTGAGCGTCACCCCCTGCGCGCGGGTGATGATACGCGCGCCCTTTTCGGCCAGTTCCTTGTTGGTCGTGAAAGGGTGCATGTGATGCGCGGCATCCAGGGCCTGCAATTCGGCGGTGGGCATGTGATTTGTGATCGCGGACATGGCGGGAGACTCCGATATGGGTATCTGGCTAGAATATGATCAAATTCTTCAGTGTCAATCGAATCAGTTTTCAGCGTCAATCACGGCCGCGATCTGATCCATGCCCTGTTCGATGTCCAGGACGATGGCGCGCGCGGCGGCTTCGGAATCGCGGCCGCCGAGCGCCGCCAGCAGATCCTTGTGACGATCCGGCAGGCTCTGGGTTCCGAAGCGTCCGCAGACCACCCGCAGGGACGGGCCGAACCGCAGCCACAGACGGTCCACGACACCGGCCATGATCGGCGCTTCGGCCTGGGCGTAGAGAACCGCATGAAACTGGTAGTTCCGCTCCAGATAGAGTCCGACATTTCCGGTCGAAATGGCGCCATCCAATGCCGCGTCGATCCGTGAAAGCTCTTCCGAAACCGCTGGTTTCATCCGTTCGACGGCACGCTTCGTGAGTTCATATTCAATTGTTTTTCTGAGATAAATAATCTGCTCGATATCCTGATTTGTCAGCAGCGGCACACTGACCCTGCGATTGCCCTGAAAGACCAGTGCGCCATCGGAAATCAGCCGCCGGATCGCTTCGCGCACCGGCGTCATGCCCGCATCCAGTGCGGCCGTCAGCCCCTGAATCGTCACCGCCTGTCCGGGGGCCATTTCGCCGAACAGGATCTGCGCTTTCAGCTTCTGATAAACCTGTTCATGCGCGGGAACCGGAACGGTGTTTCCGCCGGCCGGATCTGCCGTTTTCTTGACCATGTTCATCTGCCCAAATCCCTTTTGCGTCCAGGTCGCTTGCGTCACGTTCTTGCGCATGAAATCATATCTTGGATTGCCAAAGAAGGCAAAACTTGATCAAATATGGTCAGCCGATGCAAAACCGGCATTCAAAGGGGAGTTACTCATGAAGACTTACACGCTGACGCTCACGGCGGCTTTGGCACTCGGCGGCGCGGCTGCCATCGCCGAAGAAGTTCGCGTCTACAACTGGTCCGACTACATCGACGAAGAATTGCTGACCAAGTTCGAGGAAGAAACCGGCATCGACCTGATCTATGACGTTTTCGACAGCAACGAGG
This sequence comes from Sedimentitalea xiamensis, assembly GCF_030164465.1. GTDB lineage: Bacteria > Pseudomonadota > Alphaproteobacteria > Rhodobacterales > Rhodobacteraceae > Sedimentitalea > Sedimentitalea xiamensis. The sequence goes on along the minus strand of NZ_JASNJE010000001.1, from coordinate 161,250 downwards.
TTCTGGAAACCAAGATGCTCGCAGGCGGATCGGGATATGACGTCGTCGTGCCGTCCGGCACATTTCTACAGCGTCAGATCGTGGCGGGCGCGTTCCAGAAGCTGGATCCGGCCCAGTTGCCGAACTTGGCCAACATGTGGGATGTGGTCGAAAAACGGACGGAACAATACGATCCCGAAAACGCCTATTCGATCAACTACATGTGGGGAACCACCGGAATCGGCGTCAATGTCGGCAAGGTGACGGAATTGCTGGGCGAAGACGCCCCGATCGATTCGCTGGATCTCGTCTTCAAGCCCGAGAACATGGAAAAGCTTGCACAGTGCGGCGTGCATTTCCTTGACGCACCGGCGGAAATGATCCCGATGGCGCTCAAGTTCCTTGGCGAAGACCCGGACAGCCAGGACCCGGATGTGATCGCGCGCGCCGAGGAAGTGTTCGTGCCGGTGCGCCCCTATATCCAGAAATTTCACAGCTCGGAATACATCAATGCCCTGGCCAACGGCGACATCTGCGTCGCGGTCGGCTGGTCCGGCGACATCCTCCAGGCGCGGGACCGCGCCGCAGAGGCCGACAACGGCGTCGAAATCGCCTATCACGCTGCCAAGGAAGGCGCGCAGATGTGGTTCGACCAGATGGCAATCCCGGTCGATGCGCCCAATCCCAAGGCCGCGCATGTGTTCCTGAATTTCATCATGGACGCGCAGAACATGGCTGCGGCATCGAACTATGTCTACTACGCCAACGGCAACAAGGCGTCGCAGGAGTTCCTGGTCGAGGATGTGATCGGCGATACAGCCATCTATCCGGATCAGGAAACGCTGGACAACCTGTTCACGACGCGCCCCTACCCGGCCAAGGTTCAGCGTACTGTCACGCGTCTCTGGACCAAGATCAAGTCAGGCACCTGACACATCCGAAAAGGCGGGCCAAACGGCCCGCCTTTTGTTTTTCCGAACAGCTGGGGGCCGGAACTTGCAGACTGTCACTTTTGCGCCTTGGAATGATCCCAACGAGAAACCTTTGATCCGGTTTCAGAATGTTACCAAGAAATTTGGTGATTTTACCGCGATCGGCGATCTGTCTCTCGACATTTACGAAAAGGAATTCTTCGCTCTGCTCGGCCCGTCGGGATGCGGCAAGACCACGATGATGCGAATGCTGGCCGGATTCGAAAACCCGACCCAGGGCAGGATCGAACTTTCCGGGCAAGACATCGTTCCAGTGCCGCCCAACAAACGCGCTGTGAACATGATGTTTCAGTCCTATGCGCTGTTTCCCCACCTGTCGATCTGGGACAACATCGCCTTCGGTCTGCGCCGTTCGGACATGCCAAAGAACGACATCGTCGACCGCGTCGAGGAAATGCTGAAGCTGACCCGGCTGGAAAAATTCGCACGCCGGAAACCGCATCAGATTTCGGGCGGTCAGCGTCAGCGGGTGGCCCTGGCGCGCTCTCTCGCCAAGGCGCCGAAGCTTTTGCTGCTGGACGAACCGCTGGGCGCTCTTGACAAGAAACTGCGGCAGGACACGCAGTTCGAACTGATGGACATTCAGGAAAAGACCGGCACCACCTTCGTGATCGTCACCCACGACCAGGAAGAAGCCATGACCGTGGCAAGCCGTATCGCGGTGATGGACGAGGGCAGACTGATCCAGGTGGCGACCCCCGACCGGATCTATGAAACGCCGAACTGTGTTTATGTCGCGGATTTCATCGGCGACGTGAACATCATCGAAGGCCGTGCCACCTCCGTCGGACCGGAACGCTACCGCATCGACTGGTCGGATTCGCTGCCACCGCTGACGGCGACCTCGGCAACGCCGTTTTCCGACGGTCAGGGATGCCACCTCGCCATTCGTCCGGAAAAGGTTTCGATCTCGACCGAAAGGCCGGCGGAAGCGGACAATGCCGTCGAGGGCAAGGTGCTGGATATCGCCTATCTCGGCAACCTGTCCACCTATCACGTCGAACTACCGGGCGGCACGATCGTCAAGGCGCAAACCGCCAACACGCGGCGGATATCGCGGCGCAACATCTCCTGGGAAGACTCTGTCTGGCTGTCCTGGACAGCGACGGCAGGCGTCTTGTTGGCGGAATGATGCGCCGTTTCCTGCTCATATCGGTGCCGTATTTCTGGCTTCTCATCCTGTTTCTGGTGCCGTTCGTCATCGTCCTGAAGATTTCGCTGTCGGACACGGCGCTGTCGATCCCGCCCTACACGCCGACATTCGACTGGTCGGACATGGGCGCATTTTTCCGCGCGCTCGATTTCGAGAATTTCCTGTTCCTGACCGAAGACGATCTCTACTGGAAAGCCTATCTGAGCAGCCTCAAGATTGCGGTGATTTCCACGTTTTTCACGCTGCTGATCGGGTATCCGATCGCCTACGGCATGGCCCGGGCGCCGGAAGAATGGCGCCCGACCCTGATGATGCTGGTGATCCTGCCGTTCTGGACCAGCTTCCTGATCCGGGTCTACGCGTGGATGGGCATCCTCAGCAGCGAAGGCTTTCTGAACCAGTTCCTGCTCTGGACCGGCATCATCAGCGAACCGCTGACGATTCTGAACACCAATACCGCGGTCTACATCGGCATCGTCTACACTTACCTGCCGTTCATGATCCTGCCGATCTATTCCGCGCTTGACAGGATGGACGGATCGCTGATCGAAGCCGCCGAGGATCTGGGCTGTTCGCGTCTGCTGGCCTTCTGGCTCGTGACCGTCCCGCTCAGCCGGAACGGTATCATCGCCGGGTCGTTCCTGGTCTTCATCCCGGCGCTGGGGGAATTCGTCATTCCGTCGCTGCTTGGCGGATCGGGCACGCTGATGATCGGCAAGGTCCTGTGGGAAGAATTCTTCTCCAACCGGGACTGGCCGGTGGCTTCCGCGGTGGCCGTTGTTCTGCTGCTTATCCTCGTCATTCCGATTGTCCTGTTCCAGCGCAACCAGCAGAAACAGGCGGAGGCTGAACAATGATGCGCCTCAGCTGGTTCAACGTGGTGTCGCTGACACTGGGTTTTGCCTTTCTCTACATCCCGATGATCATTCTGGTGATCTTCAGCTTCAACGAAAGCAAACTGGTGACGGTCTGGGCCGGATTTTCCACCAAGTGGTATGGCGAACTGCTCCAGAACGAAGCGTTCCTGAGCGCGGCCTGGGTGACGCTGAAGGTCGCGGTGATGTCGTCGACGCTGGCCACGGTTCTCGGCACGATGGCGGCCCATGTTCTGGTGCGCGGCGGGCGGTTCATGGGGCGAACGCTGTTTTCCGGCATGATCTACGCGCCGCTGGTGATGCCCGAGGTGATCACTGGCCTGTCGCTGCTCCTGCTGTTCATCGGGATCGGGCTGGACCGCGGCGTGATGACGGTCGTGCTCGCGCATACGACCTTTTCGATGTGCTATGTGTCCGTGGTGGTGTCGTCGCGGCTGGTCACCTTCGACCGCTCGCTGGAAGAGGCGGCGCTCGATCTGGGCTGTTCGCCCCTGGATGCGTTCCGGCTTGTGACTCTGCCCATCATCGCGCCGGCGGTGATTTCCGGGTGGTTGCTGGCGTTCACCCTGTCGCTGGATGATCTCGTTATCGCGTCCTTCACGACCGGACCTTCTGCGACGACCCTGCCGATCAAGATATTTTCGGCCGTGCGTCTTGGGGTCAGTCCTGAAATCAACGCCCTGTCGACCCTGATGATCGGTATCGTCACGGTGGGCGTGATCAGCGCTTCGCTCATTTCGAAACAGAACCTGATCCGTCAGAGGAAAGAAGAACGGCAGGCTGTTCGCGCCCAATGAAACGCATCTTTCCCGACTTTGCCTATGGGGACGGCCCCAGGACCGGGTGCTGGTGGGACGAAACCATCGCGGCCCCGGACTGGCCTGTCTTGCAGGACAGTTTGCGCGTCGATGTCGCGGTGATCGGCGCCGGGTTCACGGGCGTTTCGGCGGCTTTGCATCTGGCCGAGGCGGGCAGTTCGGTCGCAGTGCTCGAAGCAGAGACGCCCGGATGGGGCGCATCCGGGAGAAACGGCGGGTTCTGCTGTCTCGGGGGAGCCAAGATCAGCGAAAAAGCGCTTGTCGAAACCTATGGCGCAGCGGCGGCGCGGAGCTACAGGCAGGCCGAGAGAGATGCGGTGAACCTCGTCGCCGACCTTCTGGCCCGCCATCGGATTCAGGCTGACAGGCATTCCCAAGGGGAAACCCAACTGGCGCACCGATTGCGCGACATGGACAGGTTGCGCAGGGCTGCCGATGGCATTGTCCGGGGCAGCGATCCGGAACCCATCCTCATCGAAAAGGAGGATCTGGCGCGAAACGGGATGAACGGTCCGTTCTTCGGGGCCCTGACCACTCCGGTCGGGTTTGCATTGAACCCGCGCAAGTATCTTTTCGGTCTGGCCCGCGCGGCGCGGTCCAAAGGCGCCGCCTTTTTTCAGAAGAGCGCAGCGGCGCGGATTGAAAAATCCGATGGGGGAAACCGGGTTCATACCGAAAAGGGGCAGATTGTCGCGCAAACCGTTCTGATTGCGACGAACGGCTACTCCAGCGAAGACATGCCCGACTGGCTGGCAGGGCGCTACATTCCGAGCCAATCCAATGTCCTTGTCACGCGGCCGCTGACCGACACGGAGATTGCGGATCAGGGCTGGAGCACCGCCCAGATGGCCTATGACACACGCAACCTGCTGCATTATTTTCGGCTGATGCCGGATCGGCGGTTTCTCTTCGGGATGCGGGGCGGACTGCATGCGTCTCCGGCATCCGAACGCGGGAGCCGCGAACGGACCCGCAAGGATTTCGAACGGATGTTCCCGGCCTGGCGACACGTTCCGTCCGCGAACCAATGGTCCGGCATGGTCTGCCTGTCGCGGCGGCTGGTGCCATTCGCCGGCCCGATTCCCGGACGCCCCGGCATGTTCGCCGGTTTAGCCTATCATGGAAACGGCGTTGCGATGGGTAGCTACGCGGGAAAGATGCTGGCCGACCTGGCCCTTTCCCGGTCGACGGATGTTGCCTTGCCGGCCGTTCTTTCGGCCCCGATGGCGCGGTTCCCGCTCGGTTCGGCGCGCCGCCTGGTGATGCCCTTCGCATATCTCTATTACGGCCTTTTGGATCGTTAACCAGATCCGGCCAGAATGTTGACAGAGCCCGACGCATCGCCCATGGATCGTCGAAAAATGCACCGAAGGACAGGCAAATGAAAATCGCGATGATCGGAACCGGATATGTCGGATTGGTGTCCGGCGTGTGTTTTTCGGATTTCGGGCATGAAGTGGTGTGTGTCGACAAGAATCCGGAAAAGATCGACATGCTGCGCCAGGGCAAGGTGCCGATCTACGAACCGGGTCTCGACATTCTGATGGCCCGGAATGTCGAAGCCGGCCGCCTGACCTTTTCCGACGATCTGGTTTCGGCGGTTTCCGATGCGGCAGCCGTCTTTATTGCCGTCGGGACGCCGACCCGCCGGGGCGATGGGCATGCGGACCTGACCTATGTGATGGCGGCCGCCCGTGAAATCGCGGCGGCGCTGTCCGGTTATACCGTGGTGGTCACGAAATCGACCGTCCCGGTCGGCACCAACCGACAATTGAAGCAGGTGATCGCAGAGGCGAACCCGCAAGCGGATTTCGACGTGGCCTCGAACCCCGAGTTCCTGCGTGAAGGCGCGGCGATCGACGATTTCATGCGCCCGGACAGAATTGTCGTCGGGGTCCAGCAGGACCGCGCGGCGGAAGTCATGACCGAGATCTATCGCCCGCTGTATCTGCGCGACTTTCCGATCCTGACCACGGATCTCGAAAGCGCGGAAATGATCAAGTATGCGGCGAATGCTTTCCTGGCAACCAAGATCACCTTCATCAATGAAATCGCGGCCCTTTGCGAACGCACCGGCGCGGACGTCAAGCTGGTCAGCAAGGGAATGGGGCTTGACGGTCGGATCGGCAACAAGTTCCTGCACGCCGGGCCGGGATATGGTGGGTCGTGTTTTCCCAAGGATACGCAAGCGCTTGCGCGTATCGGCCAGGAAAACGGATCGCCGATGCAGATCACCGAAACGGTCATCAAGGTCAATGACGAACTGCGGCGCAGGATGATTGGAAAGATCATCGACATGATGGGCGGACATGTCGCCGGAAAAACGATCACGGTGCTCGGCGTCACCTTCAAACCCAATACGGACGACATGCGCGAAGCGCCGTCGCTGACCATCGTGCCGGCCCTGATCGGCGCCGGAGCCAAACTGCGGGTGGTCGATCCCCAGGGGCGCCGCGAAGGTGCCGAACGGCTGCCGGGAGTCCAGTGGTTCGACGATGTTTACAAGGCTGCGGAGAATGCCGACGCGGTCGTTATCCTCACGGAATGGAACGAATTCCGCGCCTTGGACCTGGAAAGGCTGAGAGACAAGATGTCCTTTCCGGCGCTCGCCGATCTTCGGAACATATATTCGGCCAAGGATGCGGAACGCGCCGGATTCCTGAGATACGTGTCAGTGGGGCGGGCGGACTTCAGGGGTGCGGACTGAACAGGTCCAGATTGGTCCCGCAGGCAACGGAAACCTCTCTCGGACCGAACCGGGAACCAACATTCGGAACGAAATCCCAAGGCGGCCTGCTGGCGGTGCATCCTTGCCGCGTGGACCTCGCCTTGCGCGATCCGCCTGTGCGGAAACGGACGGACAAGGCGTGCGCACTGCGCAACTTCAACCGTAGCCGAGCAACCGGGTTCTCTTTTTTCCGGCCTTTGGCGACAGCCCGATTCATGGATTTGGGACAAGCTCTTTCCAGGCGGAACAACCGGCGGAATCCAACGCTTTTCGCGTGGCCGGTTGCGTCTTTCCTTGCAACCGGTATTCGCTCCCGGCCTATTCGGGCTGGCGCAAGGCTGATACCGAGGTCGCGGGGAGGGTTTGACCGCCGGCGAGCACAAGGACCACGGAACCGTCCTTGATCTGTGCCTCGGTGATGCGTCCGTAAACCTCTGTGGGTCCTGAAGCGATGATGTCGTCGCCCACCATGCTTTCGACCGTGAAAGTATAGACACCTTTCTCGAAGGGCGCGCCGGTGCTGTCCACGCCCGCCCATTGGATCCGGTCCGAGGAAACCGGGATTGCCTTCCTTTGCACTTCTTGCCCGGAAGCATCGGTGACGACAAGGTAAGCCTGTTCTGCCGCAGCGTCCGGATTCGGCGTGATCGTAATCGGCGCTCCGTCAAAATAGACCGGAGTATCCGCCCGAACTTCCATTCCAACCCATCCGGCGAGGGACGCCATGTTCGAAATGCCCATTTGCGAGAACAAGGCCGTCAGCGTGTCATTGGTCTGAACCTGCTGTTCCACCATGGAGAATTGCGCGAGCTGGGCTGCGTATTCGGTCGAATCGATCGGCTCAAGCGGATCCTGATATCGGGCCTGGGCGGTCAGCATCTTGAGAAAGGTTTCGAAATCCGATGCCAGGCCTTCCGGCTTCGACGATGTCAGGGTGGGAGATTTTGCGGATGTGGCAGTCGCAGCCGCCAGCGAAGAATTCGTATCAATCATGGGTCACAATCTCAGGTCCAGCCCGGTCGAAACCAGGCGGGGAGTGGCGGAGAGGAGGGTTTTGTCTCCGTTCGGAAAATCCCTCTCGGATTCGGGTGCGTTCGGCAAATCCCCGGACGCCGGGTTGTCGTTTCCAGAGTCGCTGCCGAACTCGAAGGCGGTGTTTTCATACCCGAGGCGAAGAAACTCCTGTGCAAGCTGGTCGATGTGGCGGCGCATGAGGTCGAGCGTCTCAGGCCGCTCGGAAGTGATCACGACGGTAACGCCTGTCTCTGTTGTGGTGAGGGCCATCCGCACCCGCCCAAGTTCTTCCGGGTTTAACGAGATTTCGACAGGCTTTCCGGCCTGACGGACAATGACTTCCACCGCTTGCGCTGCGGCATTTCTGACCGAATCCGCGCGTATGGTTCCATGGTCGAGGCCGGATATCGAGAATGATGTCAGCCCCGGCTCGAGCCGGGACGGCAAGACATTTGCGGGGTCCTTGCCGCCGTTGGCGGAGGGCTCCGAAGACATCTCAGAAAAAAGTGCAGTCGCATCTTTGGCGAAAGGTGCGGCTATCGCGTCGGGAACCGTTGCCAGTTTGATGGTCCCCTTCGGGTCGGCAGATGGCTTGTTCCCGTTTGTCTCAGACGCCGTCGGTTCCAGGGACCCAGTAGGTATTTCCAGCCTGGCTTCTCCGGACCGCGATGAACCCGCAGGCATGTTCGGTGCCAATAGCTGTCGGCCGATTTCCAATGTGGAAAGGTTCGTTTCCGCCCCCGACCCTCCGGATTGTCGCATCGAGTTCTTGTCCAGGAATTCCTGGCCATCTGCGGGTATGGATGCCGCGTTTGGCGGCAGCCCATGACTAGGTTGATTCAGGCTTCCATCTTGTTTTCGCGCCCCGGTGATCCACTCACTTGCTGCGTTGCCCGTGGAGCCGGTTTGCTCGGCGATCATGGGCCCTGCCCCGGAGGAGGAAGGCGAGATCGTTTCACTGGTCTCGCCCGAACCGGAAGGACCGGACAGGGCCGTTGCCCCAGGATGCGCAGCCACCCCCGTTTCGGCGGCAGGCGGTCCTCCGCTGCCACGAACCGGATCCCGTTGCGCCCGGCTGTCGGACGTCACGCCGATCATTGTTCCGGGATCTGACTGCGATTGGCCTGACCGAGCCTCACGCCGTTCGCCAGGAGAAGACTCCTGAAAAAACTCGGTGTCTTGCGGCAACTCCGCATGGTCGGGTGCGATCTCTGAACCAAGATCTTCCTCGGCTGGTTTTGGGCGCAACGCCGCGTCTTCACGACTGTCGTTCCGGCCTGTTTCGATTTCGGTATCCTCGCTCTCGCCGCGATTGAGCGCCACGTCTTCGGGCGACTCAACGGTAGACGGAACCTGCGTGTCTGGCGCTTCGGACCGTTCCGCAAGGCTGGCGAACATCGCCGCGAATCCGTTCCGGCCGACCGGCGAATTCTGCGGAACATGGTCGAAGGGCTCCGCGCCGGGCTTTGGTTTCTTTGGAAGAATCGCAGTCTGCAACTGCGTCGAATTGTTCAGCATGACGCCCCGGATGTTCTATCTCGATCAGCGATCCTTCCGACATTTCGGTTACGGTTTTTTTAACCGGCTTGCACACATGTTTGGAAAAACCGTCCAATTCGAGGCAATTCATGACCGATATCATTCGCGCGAGCATTGGAACTCCTCCTCCGGGTCCGAAGGCATCGCATGCACCCCTTCGCAAAGCCGCTATCGAACTGGAATCTGCGTTTCTGGCTGAAATGCTCAAGTCCGCAGGTTTGGGGAAGAGCCGCGAATCGATGGGTGGAGGCGCCGGCGAAGACCAGTTCGGTTCTCTCCTCGTGCGTGCGCAGGCGGACCAGATCGCCCAGGGCGGAGGAATCGGTCTGGCTGAAACTATTTTCAAAGCTCTCAAGGAGGCAAAACATGACTGACGAAACACCGCAGCAGCTCATCGATTCGCTGGACAAGGTTCTGGATGAAGAGCGGAAAGCTCTCGTGCAGGGCGATCTGGAAAAGATCAATGCCCTGATGACTGCAAAGGAAACGCTGATCGAAAAGATCAACGGATTGCACACCGTCGCGCACGGCAGTTTGACGGATGTGCATGAAAAGGTGACGCGAAACCAGGCCCTTCTCGGTAGTGCGCTGGAAGGCATTCGCGCGGTTGCGAACCGTATGGCCGACCTGCGCCGGGTCAGAGCCGGATTGGAAACCTATGACAGGAGCGGTCGCAAGACCAACTATGGTTTGCAGGCGGCGACCAAAGTGGAGAAACGCGCATAACGTCCAGATTTAGAATAATCTGAAGTATTCCTCGGTCGCGGTTTAGGACTCCATTAGCATATCGCGCCACATGGTGGCCCTGCACTTCTGGAAAGAGGTGGCGCGGAACCGGATAGCCGGTGGTCGCATTGGTCAGAAAGACATTTGGTTCGCCTCCGAAGGGCGACAGGAAATCGGGCGGAATGGCCCTTTAGCTACAGGAAAACAAGCTATGTCCAGTATTCTGACAAACAACAGTGCAATGGTCGCGTTGCAGACCCTGAAAGGGATCAACTCCAATCTGGCCAAGACCCAGGACCAGATCGCAACCGGCAAGGATATCGCCAGCGCGAAGGATGGTTCCGCGGTCTGGGCTATCTCCAAGGTGATGGAATCCGACGTCGCGGGATTCAACGCCGTTTCCGACAGCCTCGCGATTGGCGAATCGACGGTCGCGGTGGCGTCGGCCGGCGCGGAACAGATCGTCAAGGTTCTGAAGGAAATGAAGGAACTTGCCGTCGCCGGCGCGAGCGAAACCGCAGACTTCACGAAGATCGAAGCCGAAATGGCCGAGAAGGAAGCGCAGATCACGTCCATCATCGAAGCGTCGCAGTTCAACGGCGTCAATCTGCTCAAGGCGGATGTGGATGGAAACGGCGGCACGCAGCTGACGGTCCTGTCTTCGCTGGATCGGGCCGGCGCAAACGATGCGTCCAATGGCAACCCGCCGACGATCGCCACAATCGATGTCGCTTCGGCGGATTTCGAAACGGATCTTGACGTTGCTGGCCGCACGGCGATCACTGACGCTGCTTCGGCTCAAACCGCCATGGATGAGATCGAAGGGTTTCTGCAGGTCGCCATTGAAGGCGCCGCCAATCTCGGTGCATCCGGGAAGCGGATCAATGATCAGAGCGATTTCGTCAGCAAACTGACGGATGCGATGAAGTCGGGGATCGGTGCATTGGTGGATGCCGACATGGAAGCGGCTTCTGCCCGTCTGCAGGCGCTCCAGACGCAGCAACAGCTCGGCGTTCAGGCGCTTTCGATTGCGAACCAGGCACCGCAGACCATCCTGTCCCTGTTCCGCTAAATCATCGGCCGGGGCGTTGAACGCCCCGGCCTACCCGATCACAGTTTCAAGTATGTGAGGACATGATTTGAACGCGCTTTCCCAGGCTCACCGCGCCTACTCTGCCGCATCGGCGCCTACGCGCACCGCTCGTGGCACGGAATACGAAGCCGTTGCTCGCATTACGATGCGAATCCGGGCGGCATATGACAAGGGTCCTGACGGGTTCGTCGCTTTGGCCGAGGCCCTGCATGACAACAGAAAGCTTTGGGGCATATTTGCGACGGATGTCGCAGATGCGGGCAATCCCTTGCCCAAAGACCTGAAGGCGCGCTTGTTCTATCTGGCCGAGTTCACGAACCAGCACACGAGCAAGGTTCTGGCGAGACAGGAGTCGGTCGAACCCCTGATTGATATCAACACGGCCATCCTTCGAGGCCTGCGAACTGGAGCGAAATGAGATGAGTGGACTGGTATTGAAGCTTTCTCCGAAGGAGCGCGTTCTGATCAACGGGGCCGTGATCGAGAACGGAGACCGCAGAAGCAGGCTGTCGATCGTAACGCCAGACGCCAACATCCTGCGGCTCAGGGATGCAATCCACCCCGACGAAGCCACGACGCCGGTGCGGCGGGTCTGCTATTCGGCGCAGTTGATCCTCACCGGGGACAGCGATCCCGAAACCGCCCGGTTTTCACTTCTGCGTCGCATAGAGGAGTTGAGCCAGGTGTTCACCGACCCGGATAGCCGGGCCTGTCTTGCAGAGGCGACCGAATCCCTGATCGGACATCAGTATTACAAGTGTCTCAAGGCGCTGCGCAGCCTGTTGCCGCGTGAAGACAGACTGATCGCATCGCGTCCGGCATGAGTTACCAGCCCGTCATACCGAGCGCGGGTCTGGCAGGCTGGAACTTTCTCCAGCGCACCTATGACGCCCAGTTCAAGGCGTTCAACGCATCGGCGCAACTGCAACGGGACACCGACTATTTTCGCGAGAAAGTCGGTGAAATCCAGAGCGCCGAAGATCTGGTAAAAGACCGAAGGCTGCTGTCTGTCGCTCTGGGCGCCTTTGGATTGCAGGATGACATCAATAACCGCTACTTCATTCAGAAGATCCTTCAGGACGGGACCGGCAGCGACGATGCCCTCGCCAACAAACTGACGGACGAACGCTACAAGAAGCTCAGCAAGGCCTTTGGCTTCGGACCGGGAGAAACAGCGACGACCACGGACAAGGCAAAAATGGCCGAGATCGTGTCGCAGTACCGGGTTCAGGAGTTCGAAGTTTCCGTCGGACAGCAGGACGATGCAATGAGAATCGCGCTTTACGCTCAAAGGGAATTGGCGGAGTTGGCCGGGAAAGATGTCAGCGAAGAAACCAAGTGGTATTCCTTGATGGGGCTACCGCCGTTGCGCTCCATGTTCGAAACGGCCTTGGGTCTTCCCCAGGCATTTGGGCAGATCGATATCGATCAGCAGCTCGAAGTCTTTCGGGACAAGACCCGTAACGCGACAGGCGAAGGCACTGTCTCGCAGTTTTCCGATGCTGACGCTGTGAAAAAACTGACCAACTTGTTCCTGGCGAGGTCCCAGATCGCGAACCTGGGTGCGTCCGGTTCGCCTGGGGCGAATGCTTTGACCCTGTTACGTGCCTCGGGGCGCTGACCATCAGAGCGGGCATCCGGCTACATGCAACATACGTTTCCTGGCGTCAATTCCCTCGAAGTCCGACGTGGGATGTGATCTGATTCTTGTCGATCTGGTGCTCGCATCCTCTGCCTGGGTCCGCCCGACAAGGTCTGCGCCACTCACCCAGTCGCCAGGTTCGTTGATATTGTTTTCAGGCAGATCGTGGCGGCCGGCGTAACGAGCCGGAACGAAAAAGACTGGCCTGGAATACGCCTTTGGTTGCGCTTGACGATGCGGCCTTGTGTGCAATGATGCGAGATCTGACGTTCAAACATGCCGTAGCTGATCAAGGAAGAATTCCCGCCATGAAACATTTTTTGCCGATCGTGATCCTTGCAACCGCGCTGACGAATGCTGCCGCAGCGCATGACTTCGGATTTGCCGGCATTCTTTCCAGCTCCAACAAGGAAGACCTGCCGGAACTCACGCTTTCCGTCGGCAAGCCGATTGCTGAGGCCCCATTGGTCCTGAAATCGGGCACAGCCTATGAGATCGAGATCACCTCGGACGGAACCGGCGAACTGGCGCTGGAAGGGCCCGGTTTCTTTCGGGCCATCTGGATCAACGAAATCGTCATAAACGGGTTGGAAATCCGCCCATACGGCATCGACAGCGTGGAATTCGACGAGGCCGGAACAATGGAGATCGAATTCGTCGCGATCAAGCCGGGCCGATACGTCCTGAAGCAACCGGGATCGGAGGGCGACAGCCAGAAAGTCGATATCACGATCGAGTAGACCGTGGTGACCACGCTTGGAGTCCACGATGTGACCTATCGCTATGGCGTCAGGACGGCGTTGGACGGGGTTTCGTTCGACCTGGATTCAGGCAGGTTCTGCGCGCTACTCGGCCCGAACGGAGCGGGCAAATCGACGCTTTTCTCGCTCATGACCAGGCTGCTTGTGACCGACCAGGGCGCGATCTCGATCGCAGGGTTCGATCTGGAACGGGAACCGCGCGCGGCGCTGGCACGGATGGGGGTGGTGTTTCAGCAGCAGACGCTGGATCTGGACATGACGGTTACGCAGAACCTGCGGTACTTTGCGGCCCTGCAGGGGCTGTCCGGAAAACGGGCGCAGAAGAGCATCGATGCGGCGCTGGATCGGTTGGAAATGCGCGAAAGGTCCGGTGAAAAGGCCAGGGCGCTGAACGGCGGGCACCGCCGGCGGATGGAGATTGCTCGGGCGCTGATTCATGACCCGACCGTCCTTTTGCTGGACGAACCGACCGTCGGGTTGGACACCGGCAGCCGGCAGGCCATCACGGCCCATGTGCATGATCTGGCAGATACGGGACTTCTTGTCTTTTGGGCGACCCATCTGGTCGATGAAATTCGCGATACCGATGATGTGGTGGTGCTGCATCAGGGCAAGGTTCTGGCGCACGACCGAGCCCGAAACATTGCAGCGGGAAAGCCTCTGGTCGATGCGTTCATCGCCATGACCTCCGGCCAGTCAGAGCAATGACGGCCTATTTCGTCGCCCTCCGCGCCATCGTTTTCCGCGAAGCGATGCGGTTCATCAACCAGCGCAGCCGGTTTCTGGCGGCCTTGGTCCGGCCGCTGGTCTGGCTGGTGGTCTTCGCAGCCGGGTTCAGGGCGGCACTGGGATTGTCGATCATTCCGCCGTATCAGACCTACATCACCTATGAAGTCTACATCGTGCCGGGGCTTTGCGGCATGATCCAGTTGTTCAATGGAATGCAGTCTTCGCTGTCGCTGGTCTATGACCGGGAAATGGGGTCGATGCGTCTTTTGTTGACCAGCCCCCTGCCGCGGTGGTGGCTGCTGTTCTGCAAGCTTCTCGCGGGGGTGACGGTCTCGATCCTGCAGGTCTATGTGTTCCTGGCCATCGCCGCGGGTTTCGGGATCGTGATGCCGACGATCGGATACGTGTATCTGTTTCCGGCGCTCGTGCTCAGCGGGCTGATGCTGGGCGCGCTGGGCCTGTTCATTTCCTCGACCATCCGGCAGCTGGAAAACTTCGCGGGAGTCATGAACTTCGTGATCTTCCCGATGTTCTTCATGTCGACGGCGCTCTATCCCTTGTGGAAAATGGCGGAAAGTTCGCCGCTTCTGAGGACTATCTGCGCCTTCAATCCTTTCACCCACGCTGTTGAATTGATCCGTTTCTCGCTCTATGCGCAATTCAACGGCTGGGCGTTGCTCTGGGTGATCGTCGCCTTTGCCGTTTTCATGGCCGGCAGTCTGATCGGCTACGATCCTGCGCGCGGAATGGTTCGCAAGGTGCGGGCGTAGGTCCGAAATGCGATCGACCGGACCTGACGAAACATTGGAACGGGCCGCGAGACGGCGGGGCTATTCGCGCGTCGCCGGAATCGACGAAGTGGGGCGCGGTCCTCTGGCCGGTCCTGTCACCGCCGCGGCCGTGATCCTGGACATGGCCAGGATTCCGCAAGGCCTGAACGATTCCAAGAAACTGTCTGCGCCTGCGCGCAACGCCCTGAGCGCCTTGATCCGGGAAAGCGCCGAAGTCGGCATCGCCCATGCCACGGTCGCCGAGATCGACTCGATCAATATTCTTCGCGCGAGCCATCTGGCGATGGAGCGCGCCGTGGCGATGCTGGACCCGCTGCCGGATTTTCTGTTGATCGATGGAAATCTCGTGCTGCGGGGACTGACCATTCCGGCAGAGGCGGTGATCAAGGGTGACACCCGATCGGTTTCGATCGCGGCGGCGTCGATTGTGGCAAAAATCGCACGTGATCGGATCATGGTGGACTTGGCGCAACAACACCCCGGATATGGCTGGGAAACCAACGCCGGCTATCCAACAAAAAGTCACAGGTTGGCGCTCCAAAATCTGGGAGCAACCCCACACCATAGGCGTTCATTCAAGCCGGTCCACAATATCTTGTATCAAGATAAATCTGTAAACCGCTGATTCAAAAAAGAATTTGACCGGGATTCGGCTTTGACTCATTCTGCCAGTCAACCACGAGAACGCAGCAAGCGTCCGGGACAGAGGCAGAAAATGAAAAAGACAATGCGACAGGGCGCCGATGCGCTCCCCTTGAACACGATTCTGGATGGCGACTGCACCGAGGTGATGAATGGCCTGCCGGAAGGCACTGTCGATCTCATTTTTGCCGATCCGCCTTACAACCTGCAACTGAAGGGCGACCTGCATCGCCCCGACAACAGCCAGGTCGATGCGGTCGACGATCATTGGGATCAGTTTTCATCTTTTGCGGCCTATGACCAGTTCACGCGCGATTGGCTCAAGGCGGCCCGGCGGCTGCTGAAACCTGATGGCGCCATCTGGGTGATTGGCAGCTATCACAACATCTTCCGCGTCGGCGCAGCGCTTCAGGACGCCGGGTTCTGGATCCTGAATGACGTGGTCTGGCGCAAATCCAACCCGATGCCGAATTTCCGGGGCAAACGGTTCACCAATGCGCATGAGACGATGATCTGGGCGTCCAAGGAAGAAGGCGGGAAATACACGTTCAACTACGAAGCGCTGAAGTCGCTGAACGAAGGCATCCAGATGCGCAGCGATTGGGTCTTGCCGATCTGCACCGGCCATGAACGGCTGAAGGACGAAAATGGCGACAAGGCGCATCCGACGCAGAAACCCGAAAGCCTGCTGCACCGGGTGCTGGTCGGCTCCACCAATCCGGGCGACGTGGTGCTGGACCCGTTCTTCGGAACCGGCACGACCGGGGCGGTGGCCAAGATGCTCGGGCGCGACTTCATCGGGATCGAACGTGAGGCCGCCTACCGGAAGGTCGCCGAAAAACGGATCGCCGACACCCGCAAGTTCGATCGCGAAGCCCTGCAGGTCAGCGCATCGAAACGGGCGGAACCGCGGGTGCCATTCGGGCAGCTTGTCGAACGTGGAATGCTCCGTCCCGGCGAAAGCCTTTATTCGATGAACAATCGCCACAAGGCCAAGGTGCGCGCGGATGGCACCCTGATAGGCGACGATGTCCGGGGGTCGATCCACCAGGTCGGCGCTGCGCTCGAAGGCGCGCCATCGTGCAACGGCTGGACCTACTGGTGCTTCAAGCGTGACGGCAAGACCGTGCCGATCGACGTGTTGCGCCAGCAGATCCGGTCGGAAATGCAGAACTGATCCCAATCCGAATTCACGTTTACCGCTGGTGCCTGTGGCCTGTCATGGCGCACCCGACTTGCCCCGCCAATCTGGCGGGGCTTTTTTTGCATGGCCGGGCAATGGTCGGTCCCGGTTGCGTGTTCCGTTACCGGGGCATTGGCAGGGTCAACTTGTTATAGGGTTTCCAGTCCGTGATCTCCGGGTTATACATCGCGCGCCACCTGCGGACCCGTGGGTTCATCACGCGTCGCCATAGCGGCGGGACCATGGCGGCGATGGTCATCACCGGATAACCGAAGGGCAATTGCGGCGCGTCCATCGGCGTGTGGTTCTGCAACAGCGGAAACCGGCGATCCGGCTTGTAATGATGATCGGAGTGGCGTTGCAGGTTGATCAATAGCCAGTTCGACACCTTCTGAGCGGCGTTCCACGAATGCTTCGGGCGGACGCGTTCGTATTTTCCGTCGCCCAGATATTTGCGTGTCAGGCCGTAATGTTCGACGTAATTCACCAGTTCCAGTTGCCAGATCGCGACCCCGGCCTGCATCAGAAACAGTCCGACACCGATCCATCCGCCCAGTAGAAACGCCAGTGCCAGCATGCCGGCCTGCAAGGTCCAGTAGCGGAAGAACGGATTGCTCAGGCTTGTCCAGGGCAGGTTCCTGCGCGCCAGCTTGGCTTTCTCGGCGGCGAAAGCGGACAGCAGGCATGCCTTCAGCACGCGCGGGTAAAAGTGATAGAACCCTTCGTTGAACCGTGCCGTGACCGGGTCGCGCGGCGTGCCGACATAGCGGTGGTGCACCAGCAGATGCTCGCTGCGGAAATGCGAATAGAGCACCATGGCCAGAAGGACGTCGGCCAGATTGCGCTCCAGCCGGCTTTGCTGATGCATCAGTTCATGGCTGTAGTTGATTCCGACAGTGCCGGTGATCACGCCAACACCGAAGAACACGGCCAGCTTTTCCAGCGCCGTCAGGTGCAAGGCACCCGAAACATACCAGATCAGGGCAAACACCGTGACGAGCTGAACCGGAACCCAAAGAATCGTCAACGCCTTGTACCAGAACAGGTTTTCCTCGGTTGCTTGCAGGTCGGCGTTCTCGGTATTCAGGCCGACCAGCCCGTCCAGCGCTGAAAAAAGATACCAGGTCACGACTGGCAGCAACAGCACCGTCCACCCGCCCTGTGTGGCGCTGATCCAGGCGAGCGGCACCAGCAGGAACGACATCCAGAACGGCAGGGCGCTTTGCCACCTGGCAAGGGTATCGGGGGCAATCATCGGGTTCTCCGGATCCGGGACTTTGGCCCACTATACCGGAATGCTGCGGCAGGCCCCAAGCACGGGTTTATCGCTCGCGGCACAAATCGAACGCCTTGCGCATCACGGTCGGAAGTTCGGAGGGGCGAAAATCGCGGTTCGGGATGAAGAACCCCGTTTCGGGGGCGCAGCCCATGTCCACGGTTGCGGTTCTCACGGTCAGAACCAGATGAAAATGGGTGAAGGTGTGACGCACCTCTGCCGCCAGGGTCGACCAATCGGCTGACACCGGGGGCGCGCCCGCCGCCCCGTCTTTCCAGTCCGATCCCGGCCAGCCCAGCATGCCGCCCAGCAACCCCTTGTCCGGTCGGCGCTCCATCAGCCAGGCCCCGTCCGCGCGGCAGGCCAGATAGACGATGCCGCGCCGCGTCGGTTTGGCCGTCTTGGGCATCTTTCTCGGCAGTTCGGGCGCTGTTCCCGCCCGCCGGGCGGCGCAAGGAGACTGCAATGGGCAGATGCCGCAGGCGGGGGATTTCGGCGTGCAGATCGTCGCGCCCAGGTCCATCATGGCTTGCGCATAGTCGCCGGGCCGCAGCCGGGGCGTCAACAGTTCGGCTCGCGCTTTCAGTTCGGATTTCGCCGCCGGAAGGGGCGTATGGATATCATAGAGCCGGGCCGCCACCCGTTCGACATTGCCATCCATCACGGTTTCCGGACGGTCAAAAGCGATGGCAGAGATCGCGGCTGCGGTATAGGGGCCGATTCCGGGCAAGGCGATCAGGTCGTCATACCGGTCGGGAAACCGCCCGCCATGCTCTTCCGCGACGATGCGGGCGCATTTCAGCAGATTGCGGGCGCGGGCGTAATACCCCAGCCCGGCCCATTCCCCCATCACCGCGCCATCGGGTGCCGCGGCCAGGTCGTCGACGGTCGGCCATCGGGTGGTGAACCGGTGGAAATAATCCCTGACAGCGGCGACGGTGGTCTGTTGCAGCATGATTTCCGACAGCCAGACCCGGTAGGGGTCCGGCCGGGCACCGGAGTTCAGCTCTGCCGCGGAGGTCCGCCAGGGCAGGTCGCGTGCATGGCGATCGTACCAATCCAGCATGGTGGTCGCGATGTCCGTCTCTATGCTTTGGCCGTCACGCATTCTTTATGGTCTTCCGCTCCGGTTTCGCTGGCGCCTGCCTTGCCGCTCCTTACAATAGGACAGGACACGGCGGAATCCACAATGGCACGACGGGAAACATCGACGCGCGGCTTCAAGCGCACGGCAAGCGTTCTGAGCGATCAGATTCGGCGGGCGGGCGAAAGCCGCGGGTTCGCCGTATCGCGGCTGTTGACGCATTGGGCGGAAATCGCCGGACCCGAGATCGCGGCCATCGCCCGCCCGGTGAATGTCAGCTATGGCCGCGGCGGGTTCGGCGCGACCCTGACCGTGCTCACCACGGGCGCGCAGGCCCCGATGCTGGAAATGCGGAAGGAACAGCTGCGCGCCAAGGTCAATGCGGTCTACGGCTACAACGCGATCAGCCGGGTGCGCATCACCCAGACGGCGCCGACCGGGTTTGCCGAAGGACAGGCGGTGTTCGAACCCAGAAAGGCGGACCCGCCGCCGGCCGAAGATCCGAAGATCGTCAGCCATGCCGCGCAGGCGGTGCGGCCAATCGACAACGACGAATTGCGGGCAGCCCTTGAACGTCTGGGCCGCAACGTCCTAAGCAGGCCCAAACATTGAGAGAGGCATCAATATGAAACGAAGAGTGTTCCTGTCGGGCGGCGTCGCCGCCTTGGCTGTCGGCGGCTACCTGTCTGCCGACCCGTCATCCGGTCATCTGCTGGTCGGGGCGGCCAATGCGCAGGAAACGAAGGAAATCGATACGTCGTCGATCGTCGAAATGGTTCAGGGCGATCCGGACGCGCCGGTCACGATCATCGAATATGCGTCCTACACCTGTCCCCATTGCGCCGCCTTCCAAACGGGCGCCTACCAGGACATCAAGAAGAACTACATCGACACCGGCAAGGTCAGGCTGATCTATCGCGAGGTCTATTTCGACCGCTACGGGCTTTGGGCGTCGATGGTGGCGCGCTGTGGCGGGCCGGAAAAATTCTTCGGGATCAGTGAGATGATCTACAAGGGCCAGAATGAATGGACCCGTGCCGGGGATGCGAATGCGATCGTCGAGGAGTTGCGCAAGATCGGACGCCTGGCCGGTCTGGACAACGACACCCTGGATGCCTGTTTTCAGGATGGCGACAAGGCGCAGGCGCTTGTCGCCTGGTTCCAGGACAACGCCGAGGTCGACGAAGTGACCGCAACGCCCAGTTTCATCGTCAACGGAAAGAAGGTTGCCAACATACCTTATGAAGAGTTCTCGGCGCTGATCGACGCAGAACTGGGCAACTGATGGCGTCGCCTCTGGCGGGACTGAAGGTCGTCGAAATGGCCCGTATCCTGGCCGGTCCCTGGACCGGCCAGACGCTGTCCGATCTCGGGGCCGAGGTCACGAAGGTCGAATCTCCGCAGGGCGATGACACCCGCGCCTGGGGCCCGCCCTTCGTCACTCGCGACGAAGACGTTTCCGCCGCGTATTTCCATTCGACGAACCGAGGCAAGGCATCCGTCATCGTGGATTTCGCGACCGAGGACGGACAGGCGCGGCTGCGCGACCTGGTGGCGGATGCGGATGTCTTCATCGAGAATTTCAAGGTTGGCGGTCTGGCGAAATACGGGCTCGACTATGCGAGCCTGTCGGCGATCAATCCGCGCCTGATCTACTGTTCGATCACCGGCTTCGGGCAGACCGGCCCCTATTCCCATCGCGCGGGCTATGATTTCATCATCCAGGGCATGTCGGGCCTTATGTCGATCACCGGCGAACCGGATGGGCAACCGCAGAAGTCCGGCGTTGCGATCACCGATATCTTCACCGGCGTCTATTCCGTGGCCGCGATCCTGGCGGCGCTGTATCAGCGCCAGAGCACGGGCAAGGGGCAGTATATCGACATGGCGCTGCTGGACGTGGCGGTGGCCGTGACCGCCAACCAGGCGCTGAATTACCTGACCACCGGGGTTCCGCCGCAGCGCATGGGAAACGGGCATGTGAACCTGACGCCCTACCAGGCCTTCGATTGCGCGGACGGGCATATCATCATCGCAACCGGCAACGATGCACAATACCAGCGCCTCTGCCGCCTGCTGGGGCTGGACGACATGGCCGAGGCGCCGGACTTCCTGCACAACAAGGATCGTCTGGCCAACCGGCGGGTCATGATCGCGCGACTGAACGGCGCGACGGTCGGATGGTCCAAGGCGGATCTGCTGGCGGGCTGCGAGGCGCAGGGCATTCCCGCCGGGCCGATCAACGCGCTGGACGAGGTCATGGCCGACCCGCAGGTGGTGGCGCGGGGCATGCAGATCGAACTGGACGGCGTGCCGGGGATCCGCTCGCCCTTCCGGTTTTCGGATGCCGAACTCGCCCTGCACAGGCCCGCGCCGAAGCTGGGCGAAGACGACGGCTAGCGCCGTTTCCCGTCGATCGGAAGTCGCCCGGCCAGAACCGCCAGCAGGCACAGGCAGACAATTCCCGTGCCGGCATACCACCCCAGGATGAGACGGATGTCGGCGTGATCCATCCGGGCCTGATCGCCCATCGCAAAGGACGCGAGATAGAGGCTCGCGGCGAGAATCAGGCGTCCGGCCAGGCTCTGGAGCGACAGGTAGGTCGCGCGGCTGTCATTTTGCAGCATCGGCTGCACCCGCGCGAGGATGAACGGTCTTGCCAGCGAGTTCGGAACCATGCGCAGGAAAAGCACCGCGATGGCTGGGGCGGCATCCGTGGCGGCCAGCGTTCCGCTGAGTGCGATCTGAAGCCCGAAGGCCAGCAGCAGGATCATTGGAAGACCCAACCGCCGGCGCAGAACGGGCGCGAACATCGACGCGAGGACGGAAATCAGCATCATCAATGCGGATACGATACCGCTGATCGCCGGGGCGTCCTGTTCAAGGCCCCGTGCCTGCAAGGCTTGCAGGATGAAAGGCTGCCCGAACACGAAGAGAATGTGGCTGAATACATACATCAGCACCGCCAGGGCGAAGAACCAGACCAGAACGGGTTCCGTCAAGGCGGTTCGCAAGGACCCGAGCCGGATCAGTTCGGCGCCCTGCGGCAGTTCCGTGTCGGTGCGGACCGGTTCGCTGAACCTGATGGTGATGAGAAGAACGCCGAGAAAGGCGGCGGCGCTGGCCAGAAAGGGCAGGCTGGCGTTCCAGATCGTCATAAGACCGCCCAGGAATGCGGAAAGGGCTAGGGCGACGAAGGAGAACCGCCAGGCCCGCAATTCCTGCCGTTCGATCTCGTCGACGCGACCGCGGGCGGCCAGGGATTCATAGAGCAGGGCGCTGTCGGTGCCGGATGCAAAGGCGGAACCGGCCCCCAACAGGATCTGCGCGGCAGCGAAGACGGCGAATCCTGTTCCCAGGCCCAGCAAGGCGGCGCCCGCCAGACCAGCGACCGCCGAAGCAACGAGCGTCACACGCCGCCCGAGACGGTCGGACATATAGCCCGACGGCACTTCCATTGCCGTGGTTGCAACGTCGTAGATCGCGTAGAGCAGGACCGCTTCGGCCGCGGACAGTTCCGACTGGAAGTATAGAAACCAGACGGCCTGCCAGAACAGCATGCCCTGAAGGAACTTGAACCACGGATAGAACGCGACGTTGCGGTCCATGTCCGTCGGCGATCGCGCTGGGGTCATGGCGAGGGCGCCGCCCCGGCCAACATGGAACGGACTTTGTCTTCTTCGGCGATCCGCAACCGCACCGGAAGGGTGATGACCTTGTTGCGAAAGGTCCGGGGCAGGCGCACGGCATCCTTTTCCGTCGTCACCATCTGTGCGCCCAGCGCCCGGGCTTCGGACTCGAGCCGGCTCATCAGGGCGGATGTCAGGGGCTGATGATCGTCCAGCGGTTCGCACCGGCGCAGATCGGCCCCGAGCGCGTGCAGCGTGTCAAAGAATTTCTGCGGCTGACCGATCCCGGCAAAGGCCAGGACAGGCGTGCCGGCCCAGTCCATTCCGGTTTGCAAAGGTGTCAGTTCGCCGGTGGCGCGCGGCGGCGCGATGCGATCCCCCCAACGATCGGCAAAGCCGTTCTGGGCCGCTTCCGGGCCAAGCGACAGGACAAGCCCGGCGCGGGCCAGGCCGGTTTCGACGGGTTCGCGCAGCGGGCCGGCGGGAAGGCAGAGGCCGTTGCCAAAGCCCTGCGCCGCATCCACCACGATGATCGAAAGGTTCTTCTTCACCGCCGGATTCTGGAAACCGTCGTCCAGGACGATAGCCGTGGCTCCGGCCTCTGCCGCGGCCCGCGCCCCGGCGGCGCGATCCTTTGCCACCCAGACCTCGCCGAATGCCGCCAGAAGCAAAGGTTCGTCGCCGGTCTCATCCGCGCCATGCCGCGAGGGGTCTACCCGCACGGGGCCGTCCAGCGCACCGCCATAGCCCCGTGTGACCACATGCGGCTCGTGCCCCATGCCGCGCAGGTGTTCCACAACCCAGATGACGGTCGGAGTCTTTCCCGTCCCGCCGGCATTCAGGTTCCCGACGCAGATGACCGGCACGCCGGGGTCGATTGCGCCGCCTTGGGCCATGCGTCGCGCCGTGGCCGCCGCATAGAGCCGGCCAAGCGGCGCCAGCACGCGGGCGCGCCAGTCGGGTCGGTCCGGCGGGCTGTTCCAGAAGTCAGGCGGGCGCATGCGATCCGCCCCGCAAGTCCAGAAAGTCCTGGATCGTATCGACCAGTATGTCGGTCATCCGGGCATGTTCGGTGACGACATCCCACCCGGCCAGGGCCATGGCGGCCGCGTGATCCGGCGCGATCAGCTGAAGCACTGCGCTGCCCATGCCGTCGCCGTCGCGCACATTGCGTGCGGCCCCGGCGGCGGCCAGACGGGCATAGGATTCCGCATGCGTCTGCACATGCGGGCCGTAAAGCACGGCGGACCCCAGCGCCGCCGGTTCCAGAGGATTGCTTTCCGTGGCGTGCGGCGTCAGCGAACCGCCCATGAAGGTCAGCGGGGCGACGCGAAACCAGAGTCCGAGATTGTCCTGATCCCGCGAGAACACGACCTGTGTGACGTCTTCGACCACGTCGCCGGTGTCCCAGTCGACACTGTAAAGGCCCAGATCCGCAAGCCTGGTTTTCAGATCTTCGGCGTCGGCGGAATCGTCGATCACGACGATCAGAAGCAGCCGGTGCACGAGCCTCAGGGCGGCGCGATGGGCCGCCAGCACGGTGTCGAATTCCTCGGTTCGCAGATGCGCCGCAAGCCAGACCGGGCGGTTGGCAATGTCGCGGGTGACATCGTTCAGCTCCTCGTCGGAACAGGAGGGCGGCGTCGCGCTCGCCCGCAAGGGCGCATTGACCGAGATTTTCGGCTGCGACACGCCGAGCCTGCGCAACTTGGCGGCGGCTGCATCGCTGTTCGCGAGGATCGCGTTGAAACAGTTGAGACCGGTGCGTGTGGGGTCAGGTAGCCAGCGGCGGGTCCTGAACGGAAAATCGGTGTCGTCGATGTCAAGCAGCAGCATCGGAATGCCGGAGTCCGACGCCGTGCCGATCAGGTTCGGCATCAGGTCGGCTCCGGCCCAAAGACAGAGATCCGGACTCCAATGCGCCAGAAACTCCTGCGCCGTAGAAGGATGATCGGACGGCAGAATGGCGATATGATCGCAACCGTCCAGCGGCACCGGCGGCAGGTCGAAACGGTTGGCCTCCATGCTGATCAGAACCTGGAGTTCCGGGCGGAAGATGCGCAGTCTCAGGCTCAGGTCGCACAGCGCCGAATATCGTGCGCGGGTCGTTGCGTGCGCCCAGAGAAGCTCGCCCTTCGGGCGCGGCGCGTTCCGGAAGGGGCGCGCCGCGTGCGGTTGACGCCGTGCGAGGGCGCGATAGGCGGCAAGTCCCAGCGAGCGGGCCACCGGGTCAGCCGGACAGGGCCGGGGCTGTCAAGCCGCCACCGGGGACAGGGTGAAGCTGTTGAACCATGTCGGGCATCCTTTCCGAACAGGGGCCGGGGATCGTTGCAACCTAAGCAATGGGGACAGCGGGTCAAGCCGGGGTTTCAGGACGGATGCAGCGCATCGCGGATCAGACGATGCACCACCGGTCCCGCGGCGACCACGCCGTCCAGCGTCGGATGTGGGTTGTTGAACCTTAGCGGCGCACCGCGCCTGTCGGTGCATGCAGCACCTGCTTCGCGCAGGATCAGATCGCCGGCCGCGATATCCCATTCCCAGCAGGGCCGCAGGGTGAGCATGCCGTCAAACCGCCCTTCGGCGACAAGCGCCATGCGGTAGGCCAGCGACGGGCGGTAGGCACGGGTGAAATCCGGCACCTGTCCGGGTTTCCAATGCACGGCTTCCATGTTGGGTTTGGTGGCCAGGATGTCCGCGGCCCGCAGCGAATCCTGCCGGCTGGGCGAAATCGGTTCGCCATTGACGAAGGCTCCGGCCCCGGCGGCAGCGGTGTAGATCAGTTTTCGCCGCGGCAGGTAGACGACCCCGGCGGTAACGATACCCTGTTCCGCCACGGCCAGCGCATGCGCCCAGGTGCCGGAACCGTCGGCGAAGCTGCGCGTGCCGTCGATGGGGTCGACGATGAAGACCCGGTCGTGCGACAGGCGGTCGGCGGTGTCTTCGGTTTCCTCTGACAGCCAGCCATAATCAGGACGCGCGGCGCACAGAGTCGCATGCAGCATGTCGTTCACCGCCAGATCCGCCTCTGTCACCGGCCCGGCGCCGCCGGGTTTGTCCCAGCGCCGCGTTGCCGGACCGGAGTATCGCATCGCGATCTCGCCGGCCGCTTTCGCCGCAGCGATCAGAACGTCGAGGTCAGTTGCCGGCAAGGGTCATGCCTTCGATGAGCAGCGACGGAACCACCCGCGAAAGATAGGGGCGCGCGTCATTCGCGGGTATGATGCGGCGCAGCATGTCGCGAAGGTTTCCCGCGATCGTGCATTCGTTGACCGGATGGGAAATTTCCCCGTTCTCGATCCAGAAGCCTGCGGCGCCCCGCGAATAATCCCCGGTGTTCGGGTTGATCGTGCTGCCGATCATCGAGGTGACGAGCAATCCGTCGCCCATGTCGCGTATCAGGTCCGCGCGCGACCTGTCGCCCTGTGTCAAGGCCAGGTTCCAGTTCGCGGGCGCCGGTGGCGACGATGCCCCGCGCGCGGCATTGCCGGTCGAAGACATACCCAGCTTTCGGGCGCTCGACAGGTCGAGTGTCCATCCGGTCAGAACGCCGTTTTCCACCAGTGCGCGGCGTTGCGTGGGCAGCCCCTCGCCGTCGAACGGGCGCGACCCGGATGCCCGCGGGCGGTGCGGATCTTCAATCAGGGACAGCGACGTGGGCAGAACCTCTTGTCCCAATGCGTCCTGCAACCACGATGAACCTCGGGCAATGGCGCTGCCGTTGCTCGCTGCAAGCAGGTGGCCGATGAGAGACGCGGATATCCGTTCATCGAACAGGACCGGAAAGGTGCCGGTCGACGGTTTGCGCGCATTCAGCCGTTCGACCGCCCGTTCCCCGGCGATGCGGCCGATATCGTCGGCGGATCGCAAATCAGCCTGGAACGTGCGCGAATCCCCGTCGTAATCTCTTTCCATCCCGGTGCCGGTTCCGGCAATCGCCACGCAGGACACCGACCGGCTGGTGCGTGCATAGCCGCCCGAAAACCCGTTGGTGGCGGACAGGTGAACCCTGTGCGCCCCGTAGGAGGCACTGGCGGATTGCACCTGCGACACCCCCGCCACGGCAAGTCCCGCGGCTTCGGCGCGTAGCGCGTCGTCTTGCAGGTCGGCGGGTGTCGGCTCCGGCGTGGCGTCGGCCAGTTCGAGGGCGGCCAGATCCCAGGAAGTGGCGAGCTGGTCGGGATCGGCCAGGCCGACGAACGGATCTTCGGGCGCTTCGCGCGCCATGGCCACCGCCCGCTCCGCCATCGCCGCGATGGTGGCCGCGCTGCTGTCGGAGGCAGATACGATCGCCTGTTTCCTGCCGATGAACACGCGCAATCCGAGATCGGTGCCTTCCGCCCGCTCCGCCTGCTCCAGCACACCGGATCGCACGTCGATCGACACCGATGTGCCCTGTAGAACCATGGCGTCGGCGGCGTCCGCGCCAGCCTTGCGGGCGGCAGTCAGAAGCGCATCGCCCAGGGATTCAAGTGTTTCTGACATGGTTCGGCCTTTGATCATCCGGATGAAATCTGACGCTCAGGTAAGCCCGGCCGCCGTGCGCTGCAAGAGACGGCGCACGACTGAAACCGCGCGGCAGGCCTCTTCCGGCAGGGCGACGGACCGGAACCAACGATTACTTAATACGCTGCCCATTGGCCAGGACATGACCCTGCTCGGTGATCTCCAGTTTCGAATTCAGGGTATCGGGCGTTTCACCGGGAACGGCGAGCATTCCCATCATCATCCGGGCCCCCATCGCTTCCTGCTCTCCGACGAATCCCATGGCGATCAGCTTGTCCAGAAGCCCGTTGCCGCCAACAAGTTGCAAGTCGAGTTGTCCGGCGGGCCTCGGGATGCCGTCAAAGGTCGTCAGGTCGGAGTTGTCGAAGGTGAAATTCCCTGACCCGGACAGGCTTGCCCCGACCAGAGACACCAGAAGCTTGTTGATCGACAGGGCATTCAGTTCGACCGGCGCTTCGTCGCTCTGCTCCAGGGACGCGGCGACCGCCGGATCGAGGAAATCGAACAGAACCCGTGCCTTGCCGGTCAGGTCGATGGCCAACGTGGCGGGGTCGCGGGGCAGTTGCGCCGCCGGGTCGAAAATCGACCAGAGCATTTCGGACATGGTGAAATCCGATAGGGTCAGGCCGACCGAAAAGTCCTGCGCGGCGTCCGACGATGCAACCGGAATGGCGATCTTGAAGGCGGAGAGAGCGGACTGCATGGAAATCGGGAACGGCAGTTCACTGCCGGCAAGGGACAGCGAGGTTTGTTCCTGATTGAGATCGTATGCGATCTGCGCCGCATCCATCCTGACCGCGACCTTGCCGCCCTGGGAGGCGCTGGTGAAAGCAATGCTCTGGCCGTCGCCCACCCCGTTTATGGCGGACTGGCCCGAATCGTAGGCGAAGACACCGTCGACCTCGAATCCGTCAGTCAGCATCTTGTTGAAATCAGTGGGGTCCATGGCCAGAGGGATCGCCCCGCGCCCTTCGAACCCGACTCCGGTCAGGGCACCGGCCAGAGCACCTTTGTCTTCGGATTCCGGATCGTCGAAGGCGAAATCATAGCTCAGGCTATCCGCGCTCATGCTTTGGGTATAGCGGCGCTTGTCCTGCACCTGCATGCGCGTGCTGCTGGCGACGTTTTTCAGCGTGACGGATACCCGCCCCGCAGTTTCGGAAACAGGCGCGCCATCCACGGTCAGCGCCGTCATTCTCAGGTCGGCGGCGGCAGCGGTGTAGGTATACAGAAGATCGTCGGGGGTTCCCGAGGCCATCATTCTGTGGTCGGTCTGCGTAAAGGTCAGAATGCCGTCGACCGGATCTTCGCCTTCCAACGCGCTTCGGAACGTCATCGGCACCTTGTTCGGCATGCCGACCGTGACCGTCCCGTCCGGGTTTTCCGAGAAGGTCAGGCCATCAATCGTAACGGTGAAGCTGCCATTTTCTTCCGGCATCGGCATCGACACCGACATGTTGTCGATTGTCAGCACATTGCCCGATGTCCGTTCTTCGCCGGAAATGGTATAACCGGCCGAAGACATATAGGCCTTCCAGTCGGACCAGACGTCCTGGCCGGTCAGGTCGGCGTGGGCAACCTGACTGGCGGCGACGTAGGCGATTGCGGCGGCAAGACCGCGCGCAGAATAGACAGACATGACGAACCCTTCCTTAAAATCGTGCCGCACATGGTCGGCTTTTGGGGTTCGGGCGTCAAGGGCTGGACCCGTTCAAATCGGAACAGTACCAAGGGCGAGCACAGCAAAGTGAAGGAGCGGGTTTCATGGATATGACGGGCAGAACGGTTCTGATTACCGGCGCGAGCCGCGGCATCGGCGCGGAAGCCGCGCGCGTCTTCGCGCTGGCGGGCGCGAATGTCGGCTTGTTGGCCCGCAGTGCAGACAAGGTCGCGGCGATTGCGGACGATCTCGGCTCCGCCGCTTTCGGCATGGCCTGCGACGTTCGCGATTTCGCGCAGATCGAGGCCGCCGTGCGCAACTGCGTCGAAAGATTTGGTGGGCTGAATGTGCTGATCAACAATGCCGGTGTGATCGAACCGATCGCGCATCTTGCCAGGGCCGATCCGGCAGGCTGGAGCGCGGCCATCGACGTGAACCTGAAAGGTGTGTTTCACGGCATGCGGGCCGCGTTGCCGGTGATGATCGCGGCAGGTGGCGGCAGCATCCTGACCGTCAGTTCCGGGGCGGCGCATCATCCCATCGAAGCGTGGAGCCATTATTGCGCCTCCAAGGCGGGGGCCGCGATGCTGACGGCCTGCCTGCACGAGGAAACCCGCGCAAGAGGTATACGGGCCATCGGCCTGTCGCCGGGCACTGTCGCAACGCAGATGCAGCGCGAAATCAAGTCCAGCGGCATCAACCCGGTCAGCCAGTTGGCCTGGGAAGACCACATCCCGGCGGATTGGCCCGCGCGCGCCCTGCTGTGGATGTGTTCTCCGGATGCGGATGACTGCGTCGGAACCGAGATCTCCCTGCGCGACGACTCCATCCGCAGAAGGATCGGACTGGCATGATCGACCTGGCCCGGAACGAAGGACTCTGGACGGTCACGATCAACCGCCCGGACAAGGCCAATTCTCTCACCGCGGCGATGCTGGACGATCTCGTGTCCATTGCCGAGGAGGCCACGGAGGCACGCGCCCTGATCCTCACCGGTGCGGGCAAGGTCTTCAGCGCCGGCGCCGACCTTGACGAAGCCCGCGCCGGTTTGGCGACCTCGCCGGTCTGGGAACGGCTGTCCGGCGCAATTGCCTGCCTGCCGTGCCTGACCGTCGCGGCGCTGAACGGAACGCTCGCCGGTGGCGCGATGGGGATGGCGCTGGCCTGCGATCTGCGTCTGGCGGTGCCGTCGGCCAAATTCTTCTATCCGGTGATGAAGCTCGGCTTTATGCCGCAACCGTCCGATCCGGCGCGCATGGTCGCGCTGATTGGTCCGGCGCGCACCAAGCTGATATTGATGGGGGGCCAGAAGGTGATGGCGGAGGAGGCATTCCGGTTCGGACTGGTCGACCGGATCGTGCCGCCTGAGAACCTGATGGAGACGGCGCTGGAACTGACGCTGGATTCGCAGGCGGCGGCGCCCGACGTGGCGCGCGGGATCGCGGCCCTGTGCGGCAAACCGTTGGGCTGATCATCCGTTGCGCCGCGTGCCGGGGACCCTGGATTGGAAATCGGGCGGGCGTTTTCGCACCCAGGCGACGAATTTTTCCAGTCTTGGATGCGCGCGCAGCGCGTCGATGCTGTCGTAGCTCCGGGCCAGTTCCGCTTCGGACAGGCTGGCATGGATTTCCTTGTGGCAGATGTGGTGCAGCAACACGGTCGGCCCGCCTTTTCCGCCCTTGAGCCTGGGCACAAGGTGGTGCCGGCTTTGCGGAACGCCCGGCGGGATCGGCCTTTGGCAAAGCGGGCACAGCGGGTATGGGCCGGGGTCGGACATGGCGCTTGATCCTCGAAAACCGCTGGGGCAAGGGTTCCATTCAAGAATGTCATGCGGTCTTGCGGGCAAGAGTGATGCAGTTTGATCTGAAAATTCAACCGGAAAACGGTTTGCGGGAGCTGACGAAGGGGTCGGTCGCATGAGCCGGGCGGTCGTCATTGGCGGTGGTCCCGCCGGGCTGATGGCGGCGGAAGAACTGGGTCGGGCGGGCTGTTCCGTTCTTCTGGCCGATGCAAAGCCGTCGTTCGGGCGCAAGTTCCTGATGGCCGGGAAATCCGGGCTGAACCTGACCAAGGCGGAACCGCAGGAGCGCTTTCTCGCCGCCTACGAAGACGCGGCGCCCTGGCTTGCGCCGATGCTGGCGGAATTCTCCGCCGAGGCGGTTCAGGACTGGGCGCGTGGATTGGGGCAGAATCTTTTCACCGGCAGCACCGGCCGGGTCTTTCCCGTGGCCATGAAGGCGTCGCCCCTGTTGCGGGCCTGGCTGGCCCGGCTGGACGGATTCGGGGTGACGCGCCGCAGCCGCTGGCGCTGGACAGGCTGGGACAGCCAGGGCGAACTGCTTTTCGACACGCCGGACGGGCAGCGATCCTTGTCCGCCGATGTGACGGTCCTGGCGCTGGGCGGGGCCAGTTGGGCGCGGCTGGGATCGGACGGCGCGTGGAGCGGGCTGCTTGCGGCCCGTGGCATCGACATTGCCCCGTTTCAGCCGGCAAACGCGGCACTCGACATTGCCTGGTCCGATCACATGACCGCCGTTCTCGGCGAACCCCTGAAAGGCGTCGCGCTTTCGGCAGGGTCCTTGCGGTCCCGCGGCGAGGCGGTGATCTCGCGCCGTGGCCTGGAGGGCGGTGGGATCTATGCGATCAGCCGGGCGGTGCGGCAGGGGGCGGTGCCGATGATCGACCTCATGCCCGACCTTCCGGTTGCGGAGATCGCGCGGCGTCTGGCGCGGCCCCGCGGCAAGTCCAGCTGGTCCAATCATCTGCGCCGGGCGCTGAACCTTGGGCCGGTGCACACCGCGCTTTTGCAGGAATTCGGTCGGCCACTCCCGACCGATGCGGTTGCGCTGGCGGCGCTTGTGAAAGCATTGCCCATCCGTCATGCCGGGTTGCGCCCGATGGACGAGGCGATCTCGACGGCGGGGGGCGTTCGTCGCGCCGCCCTGACCGACGATCTGATGCTGCGCGCGTTTCCGGGCGTGTTCTGCGCCGGTGAGATGCTGGACTGGGAAGCTCCGACAGGCGGCTATCTGCTGACCGCCTGTCTCGCCACCGGAAAACGGGCCGGGCGCGCTGCCGCGGCCTATGCACAGACCCGTTAGGCGTCGTCGAGGCCGCGCACCCGCTTGAACGCGTCGCGACTGCGCATCGCCTTGGCGTAGGCATTCATCTTTTCGTTCTCGACCGGAAACTTCGCGCCGATCGCCCAGTTCAGGCAATGGGTGGCGATGATGTCCGCGATCGTCATCTGCTCGCCTTGCAGGAACGGTCCCGCCATCCGATCCGCGAGCCTGTCCAGGTTGCGGGCGAATTCCCATTTCAGGCTGGGTTTCACGTCCGGGACGCGATGTTCCTCCGGCAGGACGAACCCGTGCCGCGCGGCGGTCCAGAGAACCGCATCCAGTTCGTCCAGAATCGCGTGGGTCAGGGCGTCCTGATGGGCGCGTTCAATCGTTCCGGCCGGAAAGGTCAGTTTCCGGTGCTTGTCGGCAAGATAGGTCAGGATGGCGGTGGAATCGGTGATCACCACGTTGCCGTCCGTCAGAACCGGGATCTTGCCCGAGGGGTTCAGCGCGGTCACGGCCTCGCTGCGCGGCCCGGCTTTTATGTAGTCATAGGGTTCGCCGATTTCCTCAAGCATCCAGAGGACGCGGAACGCCCGGCTGGTGACGCTTCCATAGACTTTGTACATGCGGTTCCTCCGTCGGTGTGTGTCGCCGCAACCGTGATCATTCGGCGCCGCGCGTCAAGAGCGGTTCAGCGCGGTTTTCCGAGCATCGCCAGACGGATCAGCGCCCGTTCGACCAAGGCGAGCGACGGGGCGGTCTGGCCTGCGGACCGCAACTGCAAGTCCGTATCGGTAAGAAGCGTCAGCGCCCTTTGCAGCTTGTCCGGCCCCCAGGTCTGGGCCTGCCGGACAAGCTGGTCGCGGCGCTTGCCGAACACCGGGGGCCGCAGCCGGCCGATGCCTTCGGCCGGCCCGCCGGGTGCGGATGCAACGGCGTAGAGCGTCCGAAAGTGGCGCATCGCCCCGATGCAGAGCGTAACCGCATTGGTCCCTTGCGCCCGCAGTCTGCGAATGAGCGGTCCGATCTCGGACTCGCGCGACTCCGCGACCGCGTTCATCACGTCATCCAGTCCGGCTTCGGTCGATTGCGGCATGCAGGCGGCGATGTCGGAAACGCCGAGATCTGTGCCGTCGCCCAGCTTGTAAAGGCCCAGTTTCTCGACGGTTTGCGCGAAATCGCCCGGACCCAGCCGGTTGGCGAGGTCGGTCAGCGCCGCCATGCCGTCGCTGGAGATGGCCGCGATGCCCGATTGGGCGAGCATCCGTTCGATCTCGGCCCTGTCCGGCGGATCGTCGTAGAGGCCGGCGGCATAGGTGTTGCGGTGGGTCTCGAACAGCTTGCGCAGCTTTGACGCGGGTTTCAGCGCCCCTGCGGTCACGATGATCTGCGCGTCCCCCTGCTGCCACTGGGACAGGGCGTTTTCCAGCGCCGGCAGGGCGGCTTCCCCGGCATCTTCGACGAACACGGCCCGGATGCCCGGAAAGAATCCAACCGCCTTGATCCCGTCCAGAACAAGGGCCGGGTCCTTGCGCAGATCGGCTCCGGGCAGCCGGGTCAGCCGCATTTCCTCTTCCGCCGTGGGGCCGAGAAGCGCCTTGAGCACCTGCTGGCGCTTGATGGCGACTCGCATCGCATCCGCGCCGTAGATCAGCAACCCTGTCCGGTCCGGGTCCGGTTTGGCGAAATAGGCGTTTGCGTCCCTGCCGGTCAGTTTCATGCCGGAATGTCGGGGCTGACGTAGAGTTCGCGCGCGATCTGGTCGGCCAGGATGACCATCAGCCGTTCCAGCGCATCCCGTTGCGCGGCCAGGGTTTCCGCCGTCGTTCCGGTGGCGGAATAGCCGGTGAAATTGTCCACGGACCCGGAGGTCACGACCTCATCGGTCGCGATATCCCGCAGCGCATACTGGACCGATCCGACCAGGCTGAAGAATGTGATCGCGCCCTCGGCTGTGATGGCCTGCCCCTGGATGCCGGTCGAAAGAACCATGGACAGCCGATAGGTTGGCGCGGTGGCGCGGCCAAGCTGTTCTTCGAGCCGGCGCACCAGGAGATAGGTGTTCACGCCTTCGGGGGCGTCCACCCGCACCTTGCCCCGCAACGCGCCGGCGGTCCCGCCCGGACCGTAGGCCGGCTCAAACCCGCATGCGGCCAGCGCGAGCGGCAACAGCAGCAGGGTTCGGCGGTCAAACAACGACATTGACGATGCGGCCCGGCACCACGATCACCTTCTTGGGGGCGGCGCCATCCAGCGCCTTTTGCACCGCGTCCGCGGCCAGCGCGGCCCGTTCCACCGCGTCCTTGTCGAGATCGCGGGCGACGGTGATTTCGGCGCGGCGCTTGCCGTTGATCTGGATCGGCAGGGTGACGGTGTCATCGACCAGCATCGACTCCTCCGCGATGGGCCAGGGGCTGGTGGCGATCAGGTCCTCGCCGCCGGTCAGCGTCCAGATCTCCTCGGAAAGATGCGGAGTCATCGGGGACATGAGCTGTGCCAGGGTCTTGATGGCCTTGGTTTTCGCTGCGGTGCCGGCGCCGGATTTCGTCAGCGTGTTGGTGAAGGCGTAGAGCCGGGCGATGGCGGCGTTGAAGCCGAAGGATTCGACCCCCAGCGTCACGTCGCGGATGGTCTTGTGCATCTCGCGCAGCAGGTCGGTGTCACCTTGCTGGTCCGGGGTATCGGAGGCGGCGATTTCGGCGGCGAGGCGGTGGACGCGGCTGAGATGCTTGTGCGCCGCCTCGGCCCCGGCGGCGGTCCATTCCACGTCGCGCTCGGGCGGGCTGTCCGAGAGCACGAACCAGCGCGCGGTGTCTGCACCGAAAGCCGCGATGATGCTGACCGGGTCGACCACGTTCTTCTTGGATTTCGACATTTTGGTTGCGGGCCAATTTAGAGCTCGCTTATTGGTCCCTCTCACAAACCAGCCATCTTCCCGTCGCTCTACTTGCTCAGGATATAGCGGTTCTGTTTTTCTAGCAGAGATTTGTGGCAGGTTCAGTAGGCCGATTCGGTCGCGCTCTTCCGGCGTCAGTTCTTCGCCATCCATAGTAGAGTACGCTTCATGCGTCACCATGCCTTGCGTGAACAGCGCGTCGAAGGGTTCGATCGCCTTTTCGGGCAGGTGGCCGGTGATGTGCATGGCGCGGGCGAAGAAGCGCGAGTAGAGCAGGTGCAGGATCGCGTGTTCGATGCCGCCGATATACTGGTCGACATTCATCCAGTACTCGGCCTCGGCGAGGTCGGTGGGCGTTTCGGCGCGGGGCGCGGTGAAGCGGGCGAAATACCAGGACGAATCGACGAAGGTGTCCATCGTGTCGGTTTCGCGCCGGGCGGGTTTGCCGCAGGCCGGGCAGGCGCAGTCGCGCCAGGTCGGGTGCCGGTCGAGCGGATTGCCGGGCACGTCGAAGCTCACGTCGTCGGGCAGGCGGACCGGCAGGTTTTCCTTGCGCTCGGGCACCACGCCGCAGCTTTCGCAATGCACCACCGGGATCGGGCAGCCCCAGTAGCGTTGCCGCGACAGGCCCCAGTCGCGCAGGCGGAACTTGGTGACGCCCCTGCCCCAGCCCTGTTTCTCTGCAAGGTCGATGGTGGCATCGACCGCTTCCTGCCCGGTGGCGACATCCAGCCCGGCGAAATGGTCGATCCATTTCACCTTTTCGGTTTTCGGCGGCACGAAGGCCTCGGTTTCGACCGGCCTGGGGTCGTCCAGCGACAGGAAGGTGTCGATCACCGGCAGGTCGTATTTGCGGCAGAAATCGAGGTCGCGCTGGTCATGCGCCGGGCAGGCGAAGATCGCGCCGGTGCCGTAATCCATCAGGATGAAATTGGCGATCCAGACCGGCAGTTTCCAGTCCGGGTTCAGCGGGTGGACGACGGTGATGCCGGTGTCGAGACCCAGTTTTTCGGCCTTTTCCAGCGCCTCTTCGGTGGTGCCGCCCTTGCGGCACCGGGCCACGAATTCGGCGATTTCCGGGTTCTCGGCCTCCAGTTGCCGGGCAATCGGGTGATCCGGCGAGATGCCGACGAAGGACGCCCCCATCAGCGTGTCGGGGCGGGTGGTGTAGACGGTGATCGGATCGCCGCCATCGGTGCGGTCGAAGGAGAATTCCAGCCCGCGCGACTTGCCGATCCAGTTCTCCTGCATCAGCCGCACCTTGGCAGGCCAGTTGTCGAGCCGGTCCAGCGCCTCGAGCAGCTCTTCGGCCATGTCGGAGATCCTGAAGAACCACTGGGTCAGCTCGCGCCGTTCCACGTCTGCGCCCGAGCGCCAGCCCTTGCCGTCGATCACCTGTTCGTTGGCCAGAACCGTCATGTCGACCGGATCCCAGTTGACCACGGCGTTCTTGCGGTAGACGAGGCCCGCGTCGAGGAAATCGAGGAACAGTGCCTGTTGCTGGCCGTAATATTCCGGATCGCAGGTGGCGAATTCGCGCGACCAGTCGATCGACAGGCCCAGCGGTTTCATCTGCGCGCGCATGTCGGCGATGTTGTCGTAGGTCCAGGTCTTGGGATGGCCGCCGATGGCCATGGCGGCGTTCTCGGCGGGCATGCCAAACGCATCCCAGCCCATCGGGTGCAGAACGTTGTGCCCCGTCGCGATCTTGTAGCGCGCGATCACGTCGCCCATCGTGTAGTTGCGCACATGGCCCATGTGGATGCGGCCGGACGGATAGGGAAACATTTCAAGCACATAATACTTGGGCTTGTCCGCCGTGCGGGTCGCCGTGAAGATCCCGGCCTTGTCCCAGGCCTGCTGCCATTTCTGTTCGATTTCTGCGGCCGAATAGCGCGACATAGAAGCGGTCCTTTGACTGAAAACGCCGGGAAAAACCCGGCGTCTTGATAGGGTGTATGGCGGCGGCGCGCTAGATCCTGCTGTCCTGAACCCGCAATTGCCGGGCCCGAGACAGAATCGCGTCCTCGACCGCGCGGGTGGTCGCGGCGCTCACCGGTCCGCCCTGCGTCTGAAGCGCGAGATTGAGCGACCGCGCGTCAAGAGCGGGGTCGCTGATGTGGACCGTTGCGCGATAGGACCGGCCGCCGCCGGGCGGAGTGCCGTATCCGGTGATGATCACGCCGGTGAACGGATCGACAGACGTGACCGGAAGGAAGCTGAGCACATCGAGCGACGCCGCCCACAGATACCGGTTCACGTTGACGATCTGATCCGTTTCGCTGGGACCGAAGACATCCCAGATCGAAGACGGGTCCGTATCTTTCGCAAATCCGGCGGTATCGCGGTTGTTGCTTTCGAAACTGGACAGGGGCGGGCTTTCCCGCGGTGCCTGTCGGTTTCCGCACGCGGTCAAAGCCAGGCAGATCGAAACCACCCATGTCACCCTGTGCGCCGTCTGGAGCTTCATTTTCAAATCCCGAACCAGTGTTGCACAGGTTCCTACCCAAGCAAACAAGGCGGAGCAAGGCTTTCCTCTGCAAACCGCGCAGGAACCGGCGGGCCGGACGGGCCGGGTTCCGCGGCACCCGCCGCGGTTGCGCGGCACTTCCGGTTAACGTCGCGGTTACTGTGG
Source organism: Sedimentitalea xiamensis (assembly GCF_030164465.1). GTDB lineage: Bacteria > Pseudomonadota > Alphaproteobacteria > Rhodobacterales > Rhodobacteraceae > Sedimentitalea > Sedimentitalea xiamensis. Next base: position 123,834 of record NZ_JASNJE010000001.1, on the reverse strand, counting down.
CAAAGCTGCACCATACCTGACGACTTTGAACCGAACTCGCTGCGAACGCTTGCCAAAAGCGACCCGAAAGAGCGAAACCCCTGTCATACCCACGCCGGATTCCCCGGTTTGGGCGTATGATTTGAAAACCGAGGGAAAAACTATGAAAAAGGTTCTCTTCGCAACGACTGCGCTGATTGCTCTGGGTAGCATGGCAGCAGCAGACGTTCGCCTGAGCGGCTATGGCCGTTTCGGCCTGGACTACAACGACCTGAACTCCACCGATGCCAACGACGACAACTACAACGGTGTGTCTGATATGACCATCACGTCGCGTCTGCGTCTGCAGGTGGACATGTCGGCCGAAACCGACGGTGGCGTCGGCTTCAACGCACGTGTTCGGATGCAGGCGGAAAGCCGCGACAACGCCCCCCAGAGCAACGGCGGCGTCGTGGTGCTGCGTGACGCGACCGGCGCAATCATCACCCGCCCGGATGGCGTGGGCAATGACGTTCCGGTCGTTACCCGCCCGAACGACAACGGCTTCAACGGCGCGCGTTTCGGCGTGACCTACGGCGGCCTGATCGTCAACGTCGGCAACATCATCGGCGCGGTTGAAAACGCACCGGGTCTGTACACCACCGGCACCCGTTCCGCCGGCACCGGCATCGACGGCATGGGCTTCAACAGCCTCGTGCTGAAGAACGTGGGCTGGGACGCATATGACTCCGACGGTCAGGGCGTGAACGGCGTCGAGGCACTCTACACCGTTGGCGGCTTCACCGGTCACATCTCCTACAGCGAAGACAACGATGACGTTGCCAGCTTTGACGATGTCAACGGTATCTCCGTTCCCGGCGAAACCCGCCTGGGCCTGATGGCGACCTACAGCTTCGGTGACTACTATGTGACCGGTGCCTACCAGGACTCCAGCGACGGCATCGTCATCGGTGGCGATGACCTGAACGACCTGTACTTCCTGGCAGCCGGTGGCGACTTCGGCCAGTTCGGCGCGAAGATCGCCTATGGTGAAAGCACGCTGACCAAAGCCTGGTCGCTGGAAGGCAACATGGACATCGGCGCAGCCAGCAACATCCTGGTCTGGGTCACCGATGCGTCGTCGAACAAGACCATCGACATTGGCGGCACCCCGACCGATCTGGGTTCCGATGGCACCTCCTGGGGCATCAACTACCAGTATGACCTGGGTGGCGGCGCGACCTTCGTTGCCGGTTATGTCGACAGCGAAAACAAACTGGCCGCGGCACACCGTCAGGACCAGAAGCAGTTCCAGGCCGGCGTGTACTTCAGCTTCTAAGCTGACAGTCATCTGACCTGAAATTCGGGCGGGCTTTCGGGCCCGCCCTTTTCTTTTGTCCCGTGGTGGTGTTTCTCTGCCCCAGGATCAGAGAGGGGAACCGATGCCGCTGGAAGATATCAAATCCCGTATCGCCGCCGCCGAAACCGCCGCGGGACGCCCGCAGGGATCGACGGTGCTGATCGCCGTGTCCAAGGTTCAGCCCAATGACCGGATCGAGTCGGTCTTGAATGAAGGGCACCGGTGTTTCGGCGAAAACCGGGTGCAGGAAGCTGCCGGGAAATGGCCTGCGTTCCGAGACAGGTTCGACGGGATCGACCTGCATCTGATCGGTCCCTTGCAGACCAACAAGGCGCGCCAGGCGGTCGAATTGTGCAATGCGATTCACACGGTGGCCCGGCCGAAACTGGCGGCAACCCTCGCGCGGCTGGCGCAGGAACGCGGCGACTGCCCGGACCTGTTCATCCAGGTCAATACCGGCGAGGAACCGCAGAAAGCGGGTGTTCTGCCGGATGACGCCGATGCCTTCGTGGCCGAGTGCCGTGGGCTGGACCTGCCGATCCGCGGATTGATGTGCATTCCTCCGGTGGAAGAGGAGCCGGCTCTGCATTTCGCGCTGCTGGCCCGCATCGCGGCGCGCAACGAATTGTCGGGCCTGTCCATGGGCATGAGCGGCGATTTCGAAACCGCAATTGCCCATGGCGCGACCCATGTCCGGATCGGGTCGGCGATCTTCGGAGAGCGGACCGCCCCCGGCGGCGATTGACGCCCGGAACCTGCGGGCGTTCAGGACTGCTGCGGGGCAGGCGGCACGATCAGCGGCGTGCCCGGCGGCGCGCGGCGGGCGATGCGATGCAGGTCCGGTCGCGACAGCGCGATGCAGCCTTCGGTGGGAAAGCCGGGACGGCGCCATTGGTGGATGAAGATGGCAGAACCGCGTCCGGGCGTCGGAGCCGCTGCATTCCAGTCGGTCAGCAGGATCAGGTCATATAGCGGATCGCCCCGGCGCAGCCGTTCGTGGCTGAAACCGTGCGGCGCGCGCACCTGTCTGTTGTAGTCGGGATCCTCCGGGTCATCGGACCAAAGGTCGCGCGGCCCGATCGGCCGTGCCCAGGGCGCGGGGCAAGGGATGCGATCCGGGCGGAACAGCAGCCCCGTGATCCGGTGAAACCCTGCCGGCGTCGCCCGGTCGCCTTCGCGCTTGCGGTTCGCCACGCCGGCCCGTCCGATCGAACAGGGCCAGAAGCGGCCCCGGAACCACAGGCCGCGCGGCAGCAGGACCATGTGCGATGACGTCACAGAAGATGTCCGGACTTTGCGGCCTTGGTCGCCAGGTAGGCCATGTTATGCGAGGTTTCCCCGACCTGGAGCGGCACGCGCTCGGTCACGGCGATCCCGTTCCTTTCCATCATCGCGATCTTCGCGGGGTTGTTCGTCAGCAACCGGACCTTCGAAAATCCAAGCGAATTCAGAATACTGGCGCCGATCCGGAAGTCCCGTTCATCGTCTTCGAACCCAAGCCGGTGATTGGCCTCAACCGTATCAAACCCCTGATCCTGCAAGGAATAGGCGCGCATCTTGTTGGCAAGGCCAATGCCCCGGCCTTCCTGGTTGAGATACAGGAGGATTCCCGCGCCCTCGGCCCCCATCTGCGCCAGCGCCGCCCGCAATTGCGGGCCGCAATCGCATTTCAGGCTGCCCATCAGATCGCCGGTGAAACAGGCAGAATGCAGGCGCGCGAGAACAGGTTCGGTCCGGTCCGGACGCCCGATTTCGATGGCATAATGTTCTTCGCCGCCGTCTTCGGGCCGGAACACATGCAGGCGTCCGGCCTCCGACACCTCCATCGGCAGGCGGGCGCTGACCACGGGATGCAGCGGGCTCGCGGCGGCAAGATGGAGATCCGCTTCGGCGCCGTCGATCACGGTCAGGGCATGGCGCCGGGCGAACGCCATGGCGTCCGGCAGCGGAACCGCGACCGTTGCCGGCAGCAGCCTGGCCGTCTTCACCAGCGCCAGCGCGGTGCGGTGCAGGTCGGCGGGGCCTTCCCGTTCCGAGACCAGCGGGCCTTTCATCGGCATCCGCAGGTCGTCCGCCGGGTCGGAGACCGCCCGCACCCAGGCCGTTTCGGCATCCCTGGGCATCACGATGCGCGCGAGATCGCCGTCATAGGCGCGCGCCTTGAGCGTTTCGGAGCGCCGGGCGCTGATCGTCACGATGGGCCGGTCGGCAAGGGCGCGCAGATCGTCCAACCGGCCCTTGGTCAGCGTTTCCGCGGCGACCACGAGTATCGCACGGTCATTCTTCTTCAGGATCACCGGGAGTCCCATCCGCAGGTCGCCGCGCGCCCGCGCAAGCAGTTCGTTCGTATCGGGCAGGAGGCTCATGGCGCGGGTCCGTTCGGTTTTCCGACCCCTACCTAAGCGCAGTTTCCCGGAATGTGAAACATTTCCCCCGAATTGGACACGACAGCGTGAAACCGGACCGCATGACTTGCCCGGACCCACGTCCCGGCACATCTGTGAAGGACAGCACAGGAGGATGTCCAATGGCGCAAATGAAGAAAATTCTGCTGGTGGATGATGACGACGATCTGCGTGAGGCGCTGAGCGAACAGTTGGTGATGACCGAGGATTTCGACGTGTTCGAGGCGAGCGACGGACAGCGCGCAATGGAACGCGCGAAAGAGGCGCTGTACGATCTCGTCATCCTCGATGTGGGGCTGCCGGATACCGACGGGCGCGAGTTGTGCCGGCTGATGCGCAAGCAGGGAATCAAGGCTCCGATCGTGATGCTGACCGGGCACGACAGCGACGCGGATACGATTCTGGGACTCGATGCAGGGGCCAATGACTACGTAGCGAAGCCGTTCAAGTTCCCGGTGCTGCTGGCGCGTATCCGTGCCCAGTTCCGCCAGCACGAACAGTCCGAAGATGCCGTGTTCGCCCTGGGGCCGTATACCTTCAAGCCGGCGATGAAGATGCTCATCACCGAAGACGACCGCAAGATTCGCCTGACGGAAAAGGAAACCAACATCCTGAAGTTTCTCTTTCGCTCCGCCGATGGCGTCGTGGCGCGCGATGTCCTGCTGCACGAGGTCTGGGGATATAACGCCGGGGTGACGACCCATACGCTTGAAACGCATATTTACCGGCTGCGGCAGAAAATCGAACCCGATCCGTCGAACGCGCGCCTGCTGGTCACCGAATCCGGAGGCTATCGGCTGGTTGCATGACGAGACCGCTTTACTTGTCATGTCGCACACCCTACGGTTGAGCCACTTGATTCAGATCAAAGCAACATTTTGTTGGCATGATTAGAAACAAGGCAACCCGTGTATGTCCGGGTTATGACATACACCTCCCTGTTGGACTGGACCGGGCCAAGCGCCCGGTCTTTTTTTGCCGATCCTGTCGCCGCGTCCGGCGTGGAAGATCCCAGCCGGTCAGTTCCGGCGGCCTTGCCTTGATTGGACGTGATGGCGCAGTGCGGGTTGAGGCCGCCCGCCGCTGCCTGTAGGGTCTGGCGACCATCTGCCGGAGCGTTCCCATGACCTTTTCCATCGCCACCTGGAACATCAATTCCGTCCGCTTGCGCGAACCCATCGTGCTGAAGCTGTTGCAGGACCATGCGCCGGATGTGCTTTGCCTTCAGGAATGCAAGTCGCCGGTCGAAAAGATTCCGACCGAAGGATTCGCGGCCCTTGGATACACCCACATGCTCGCGCGCGGGCAGAAGGGATATAACGGCGTCGCCATTCTGTCGCGCCTGCCGATTTCCGAGGTCGGGTCCGAGGATTTCGCCGATCTGGGACATGCCCGCCACATTGCCGGGCAGCTTGAGAACGGCGTGACGATCCACAATTTCTACGTCCCTGCGGGCGGAGACGTGCCGGATCGGGACGTGAACGAAAAGTTCGGCCAGAAGCTCGACTACCTGACCGGGATGCGCGACTGGTTCCATGGGGACAGGCCGCGCAAGTCCATCCTCGTCGGCGATCTCAACATCGCCCCGCGCGAGGACGACGTCTGGAACCACAAGCAGCTTCTCAAGATCGTCAGCCATACACCGGTTGAAGTCGAACACCTCGCCGAGACACAGGACGCGGGCGGCTGGATCGACATAACCCGGCAGGATATCCCGGAGGGGCCGCTTTTCAGCTGGTGGTCCTACAGGGCCAAGGACTGGTCGGCAGCCGACAAGGGCCGCCGGCTCGATCATGTCTGGGCGACGCCCGATATTTCCGGCGCGGCCCATTCCAGCCGTGTGCTGCGCGACGCGCGCGGGTGGGACAAGCCCAGCGACCATGCGCCGGTCTTCGCCACCTTTGACCTGTGACCCGCCCCGGCGGCGCCTTTGATCCGGCTTCGGCCAACTGCCCCCTTGGTTTCCGGGGCAACAGCTTTCATATAGAGGGCCAAGCTCGAAGGAGAGACTCAGATGATTGAACTGTCGACCGGCACGCCCGCCCCCGCAGACCTGATCAAGGACACGACAGAAGCCACGTTCATGACCGACGTGGTCGAAGCGTCGCAGACCACGCCGGTTATCGTCGACTTCTGGGCGCCGTGGTGCGGTCCCTGCAAAACGCTTGGCCCGATGCTGGAACAGGCCGTGACCGCCGCCAAGGGGGCGGTGAAGATGGTCAAGGTCAATGTCGACGAGGCTCAGCGCATTGCCGGGCAGTTGCAGATTCAATCCATTCCGACGGTCTATGCCTTCTTCAAGGGTCAGCCGGTCGACGGGTTCCAGGGCGCGTTGCCAGCGTCCGAGATCAAGGCGTTCGTGGACCGGGTGATCGCGGCCGGTGGCGGGGAATCCCCGACCGACACGCTGAACGATGCCGTCGAAGCCGCCGAAGAGATGCTTGCCGAAGGCGCTGCTGTGGATGCGGCACAGACCTTTGCCGCCATCCTGGCCGAAGACCCCAACCACGCCGGTGCCTATGGTGGACTGGTGCGCGCCCATATTGCCATGGAAGACCTGGATCAGGCCGAAGCGATCCTGAACGGCGCGCCCGCCGAAATCTCCCAGAGCGCCGAACTGGAGGCGGCCCATGCGCAGTTGGAACTCGCCCGGCAGGCGAAAAACGCGGGTCCGGTTGCAGATCTGACCGCCGCCGTCGAGGCCGACCCCGACAATCTGCAGGCCAGGTTCGATCTGGCGCTGGCGCTTCATGCCGCCGGGCAGGTGCAGGAGGCCGTCGATCAGTTGCTGGATATGTTCCGCCGGGACCGGGAATGGAACGACGGCGCGGCCAAGACGCAACTGTTCACGATTTTCGATGCGTTGAAACCCAATGACCCGGTGGTCCTGAACGGGCGGCGAAAGCTGAGTTCGATGATATTTGCCTAACGGCGTTTCGGGGCTACACTGAAGGTCATGATCAAACCGGCCGATCTTCCCGACACGCTTGCCGTCTTTCCGCTGCCCGGCGCGCTGCTGCTGCCCCGGTCGAGACTGCCGCTGCACCTGTTCGAACCGCGTTACCTGCAGATGCTGGAAGATGCGCTGAAGACTTCTCAGCGACTGATCGGGATGGTGCAGCCCAATCCCCTGGCCGGAAAGGAGGGGGCGCTGCACCGGATCGGCTGCGCCGGTCGTGTTACCCAGTTCTCGGAAACCGAAGACGGCCGATACATGATTACCCTGGCCGGTGTGTCGCGGTTCCGGATCCTGAAGGAAAATGACGGGTTCGCGCCCTATCGCCGCTGCGAAATCAGCTGGGAGGGGTTCTCGCGCGATCTCGGGCGCACGGAAACCGACCCTGGATTTGACCGCCCGGCGTTTCTGAATCAGCTGGACCGCTTCTTTTGCGCCCGCGACCTGTCCACGGATTGGGAAAGCATCAAGGATGCCGACGACGAACTGTTGATCAACTCCCTGTCGATGCTCCTGGATTTCGAACCCGAGGACAAGCAGGCGTTGCTCGAAGCGCCGTCGCTGAGCACGCGGCGCGAAACCCTGGTGACGCTGATAGAATTCTCGCTGCGCGGCGGAACCAACGAGGAAATCCTGCAATGACCGAAAGCCATCCCGAATTCGACCGGCGCATGCTCGAGGCGCTGGTCTGTCCGCAGACCCATGCGACCCTGGACTATGACGCGGACCGGCAGGAACTGGTGTCGAAATCCGCCAATCTCGCGTTTCCGATCCGCAACGGTATTCCCATCATGCTGGTGGACGAAGCCCGGGTTCTGGACTGACGCCGCGCCCGATCAGATCCGTTTCCCGAGCATGAGCCGGGGCAGGTCTCCGGTCAGCCCCGCTGCCTCGCGGATAAAGCCGCGGCGCAGGCCGGGCAGGGAATTGACCAGACCCATGCCCAGGTCCCGCCCCAGCCGGAGAACGGGGTTGTCATTTGAAAACAGTCTGTTGAACGCATCCGTCGCGAGAACAAGAGCGGTGGTGTCGAACCGCCGCCATTGCTGGTATCGCTCCAGAACCTGCCGCGACCCGAAGTCCTCGCCGCGCCGGCTTGCCAGCGCGACCGTTTCGGCGAGCGCCGCCACGTCGCGCAATCCGGCGTTCAGCCCCTGCCCGGCAATCGGGTGCATGCCATGGGCGGCGTCTCCGACCAGCGCAAGGCGGTCCGCGATGAAGCTGTTCGCGACGGTCAGGTTCAGCGGATAGGTGAACCGCCGGCCCGCCAGCGCAATGTCGCCAAGAAAGGCGCCGAAGCGCGGGCGCAGTTCGGCGATGTATCCGGCGTCATCCAGCGCGTGAATCCGAAGCGCGTTGGCGGTTCGCTCGCTCCACACGATGGAACTGCGGTTGCCGGTCAGGGGCAGGATCGCCAGCGGACCCGGCGGCATGAAGAACTGATGCGCGATTCCGCCATGCGGTTTTTCGTGTTCTATGGCGCAGACAAGCGCCGTCTGGCCATAGTCCCATCCGGTCCGTTTGATGCCCGCGCGGGCTGCGGTGCCGCTCTTGCGCCCATCCGATCCGATCAGGAGCCGGCCCGTCACCTCGACCCCGTCATAGAGCGTGACGCCGGCCGAAGCCGGCCCGGTCGATTGCGCCACCACGGTCCGGCCATTGATCCGCGTCACCAGCGGTGCGTCATCCAGAGCGCCGAGAAGCGCCCGCCGCAGATGCCGGTCCTCGACCATGTAACCCATGGGGCCTTCTTCGATCTCCGCATGATCGAAATGCATGAAGAACGGCGACGGGCCGGACCCGGCATGACCATCCGTCACCTTTATCTCGAACATGGGCTGGGCGTGGTCTTCCGTCCGCTCCCAGACGCCGATGGCGCGCAGCAGCTTTTGCGACGTCAGCGCAAGGGCATAGGCACGCCCGTCGAACGCGGGATCGGCCAGCGCCGCCTCCGGCAGCGCGTCGATCACCGTCACGCGATGGCCGGTCTGTGCCAGTGCGAGCGCCAGCGCCGGACCGTTCAGCCCGCCGCCCACGATGATGATGTCGGTCTCTGGTGTCATGCCCTGCACTATGGGGCTGCGGACAGGATTGTCCATGCGCGGTCCTGTCGCTAGGCTTCGCCCGACAACGGATCGGGGGTGACATGGAAAACTGGCTGTGGACGAGCGCGGGGGATCTTGGGCGGGGCATCGCGGCGGGCGACATCGACCCGGTGGACCTGACCGCAACCTACCTGGAAGCTATCGAATCGCACCCGTTGCGGGACCGCATCTATGCGCGGCTCACCCATGACCGCGCCCTGGCGGAGGCGGAGGCGGCGCGCGCGCGGGCCAGGGCCGGCCGTCGCCGGTCTCTGCTGGATGGGGTTCCGATCAGTTGGAAGGACCTTTTCGACAGCGCGGGTGTCGCGACCGAGGCCGGCTCCGCCCTGCTGAAGGACAGGGTGCCCGAAGCCGATTCGATCGTGTTGCGCAATGCCACCGCGATGGGCGCCGTCTGTCTCGGCAAGACCCATATGAGCGAACTGGCCTTTTCCGGTCTTGGCCTGAACCCGTCCACCGCGACGCCGCCCTGCGTGAACGACGCGGACGCGGTGCCGGGCGGCTCTTCTTCGGGCGCGGCGGCCTCGGTCGCATTCGGTTTGGCCGCCTGCGGCATCGGGTCCGACACCGGCGGTTCGGTGCGAATCCCCTCTGCCTGGAACGACCTTGTGGGGCTCAAGACCACGGCCGGGCGGGTGACGCTGGAAGGCGTCGTGCCCCTGTGTCTGGAATTCGACACCATCGGGCCCTTGGCCCGCACGGTCGAAGATGCGGCGCTGGTGCTGTCGCTCCTGGAAGGCGGCGCCGCACCGGATCTGCGCGGCGCAACCCTGGCCGGACGTCGGTTCGCGGTGCTGCAAACCGTCGCTCTGGATGACGTGCGTGACGGCCCGCGTGCGGCCTTTTACGGCGCGGTGGATCGTCTGGCGAATGCCGGGGCCATCATCGACACGGTCGATGTTCCCGAACTGGCCGAGGTGATGCCCCTCAGCGGGGTGCTCTACACCGCGGAAGCCTACGGTCTTTGGCGCGACGTGATCGAGGCCAATCCGCATCTCATGTATGAACAGGTTCTGGAACGGTTCCGGCTTGGCGCAAAGTTCTCCGGGCCGGACTACGTGGCGGCCTGGGCAAAGCTGCGCGATGCGCGCAGGGCCTGGGATCGGGCCACGGCTCGCTATGATGCCGTGCTCTGCCCGACCGCGCCCAATCTGCCGCCGAACGTGGACCGGCTGGCCAGCGACGGCGACTACTATGTCACGGAAAACCTGCTGACGCTGCGCAATACCAGGATCGGAAATCTGATGGGGCTTTGCGCCCTGACCCTGCCCACGGGAACCGCAAGCTGCGGCATTTCGCTGATGGCCGCGCCGAACTCTGAAGAGGCGCTTTTGCGTCTCGGGGTGGCGGCGGAAAGAGCTTTGGCCTGAAAGCCACAACTGCGGGTCGACTGCCCGCAAACTCTGGACGGAGCCGCATCCGGTCTGTAACCTCTTGCCAAACGGGGCGAAAACGATCCCGACCTTGAGGCACCAGTATGAATTTACCCGAGCGGTTTTCGAACCTACCGGAATATGCATTCCCGCGTCTGCGCGCGTTGCTGGACGTGCATGCGCCGGGCGGCGACGTCGTTCACATGACCATAGGAGAGCCGAAACACGCCTTTCCGGCTTGGGTGACGGACGTGATCGTTCAGAACGCCGCCGGCTTCAATTCCTATCCGGTCAACGAAGGCAGCCCGGCGCTGCTTGGCGCAGTTGCCGATTGGGTCGGCCGCCGCTATGGCGTGGCGCTCGATCCGGCGACTCAGGTCATGGCGCTGAACGGCACACGCGAAGGGCTCTACAATGCCGCGATGGCGCTTTGCCCGGAAACCAGGAATGGCCGAAAGCCGGTCGTGCTGACGCCGAACCCGTTCTATCAGGTCTACATGGTGGCGGCGCTTTCAGTCGGAGCCGAGCCGATTTTCGTGCCGGCCACTGCGGCCACCGGGCACCTGCCGGATTACGCCGGCGTCGGGGCGGAGGTGCTGAACCGCACCGCCATCGTCTATGTCTGTTCCCCCGCCAATCCGCAGGGCGCGGTGGCGGATCGCGACTACTGGGCCAACCTGATCGCATTGGCAGAGCAGTATGATTTCCGCATCTTCGCCGATGAATGCTATTCCGAAATCTACCGGGACGCGCCGCCGACCGGGGCATTGCAGGTCGCGCGGGACTTGAATGCCGACCCGGAACGGGTCACGATCTTTCATTCTCTGTCCAAGCGATCGAACCTGCCCGGCCTGCGCTCCGGTTTCGTCGCTGGCGGGCCGGAAACCATCCGTCAGATCAGGCAATTGCGCAATTATTCCGGGGCGCCGCTGCCCGGCCCCTTGCAGGCGGCCGCGGCCGCCGTCTGGGCGGATGAAACTCATGTGGAAGAAAACCGCGCGCTCTACCGCGAGAAATACGCCATCGCAGATGAGGTGTTGGGATCGGTGCAGGGGTATCAGGCCCCGCAGGCCGGGTTCTTTCTCTGGCTGCCGGTCGAGAACGGAGAAGCCGCCGCCCTGAAGCTGTGGCAGGACACCGGCGTCCGGGTTCTTCCGGGGGCCTATCTGGCGCAGGGCGAAACCGGGGCGAATCCCGGCGAGGGATACATCCGGGTCGCGATGGTGGCCCCAAAAACGGAAATGCAGAGCGGGCTGATCAGGCTGCGCGACTGCTTGTACAGGTAAACGAGGGCAGGCATGGCATATCATTCACGCGGACGGGATCCTTTGCTGGATAGCAACATGCAGGCTGCAATCGAAAAACGCGGCAAAGAGCTTTTCGGGATCCTCCTGATCTGTGTCGGCCTTGCCGTCGCGGCGATGATCGCCTCTTACACCCCTGACGATCCGAACTGGATGGTATCGACTGACGCGCCGGTTCAGAACTGGATGGGCCATTTCGGCGCGTCGCTGGCGGCCCCCCTGTTCATGATCGTGGGCTGGGGAAGCTGGGGCTTCGCCCTGGTCTGCCTCGTCTGGGGTCTGCGGTTCGCGCTGCATTGGGGCGAAGACCGCGCCATCGCCCGCCTGACATTTGCGCCGATCGCGATTGCGCTGACCTCGATCTATGCCGCGACGCTGGTTCCGGGCGCGGATTGGCGGTCCACTCACAGTTTCGGGCTGGGCGGTCTGTTCGGAGACACGGTCATGGGCTTCCTGCTGACCCTGGTTCCGATCGGCTCGCACCTGGCGCTGAAGTTGATGTCGTTCCTGACCGGCCTGGGCATGGTTGCCCTGTCCGCCTTCGTGCTCGGTTTCACCCGCGCGGAAATCGCGCGCGGCGCCCGGATGGTCCTGATCGGGGTCATCATGTCCTATGCGGCGCTGATGACCCTGCTGGGACGGGGTGCCGAATCCGCGATGGCGGCGGCGCGCGCCCAGAAGGACAGGATCGCGGAGCGCCGCGATGCCGCGCGGCTGGCGGCTGAAGACAGCGGGCTGATCGATCCCGTGGTCCATGCGGAGCCCGCCGTTTCCTTGCCATCGGATTTCGGAAAGATCGATGGATTCGGCGTGGATCCGGCATCGGAACGGGGCGGCCTGCTGTCGCGGCTGCCCTCGCTGATCCGGCGGCCCGAGGCGATGCCGGAATCCGAACTGATCGAATCCGCCGAGATCGAGGGTTATGACGACATGCCGGGCGACGACCGCATCCGCACCCGGATCGCCGATGCTGTCCGTGCGCGTTTGCGCCCGGACGAGCCCCAGCCCGACCCAGACCGCCCGTTGACCAAAGGGCGCGGACGCGGTCCGGACCCGCTCATCCTGAACGCCGCCGGATTGCGCCGCGAGCCGCCGCTGACGGCCGCCGCCGCAGAGGTGATGGCGGCAACCGATCCCGAGCCCGCCGCCGACACGGTCCTGGAGGCCAGCCTGCCCCTGAGCGAACCGGAACCGGAGGCCGGCGCGATCCCGATCCCTGTGCCGGAGCCGCGAAAGGTCGTGCAGAATCCGGCGCGCAAGACGCCGGCCCCGTCGCGCCGCGCCCAGGCCGAAGCCCAGCCTGCGCTGGCGTTCGACGACGACGCGGCGGCGTTCGAACTTCCGCCACTCAGCCTGTTGTCGAGCCCGGCAACAATCAAGCGCCACCATCTCAGCGACGAGGCGTTGGAGGAAAACGCCCGGATGCTGGAAAACGTGCTGGATGACTATGGCGTCAAAGGCGAGATCGTGTCGGTGCGCCCCGGCCCCGTCGTCACCATGTATGAGCTCGAACCGGCGCCCGGGTTGAAGGCCAGCCGCGTGATCGGCCTGTCCGACGATATCGCGCGGTCGATGATGGCGCTGTCGGCGCGGGTCTCTACCGTCCCGGGACGGTCCGTCATCGGCATCGAGCTTCCGAACGAGAACCGGGAAAAGGTGGTGCTGCGCGAGATCCTCGCGAGCCGCGATTTTGGCGACACCAACCAGAGCCTGCCGTTGGCGCTTGGCAAGGATATCGGCGGTGGCAGCGTGGTCGCCAACCTCGCCAAGATGCCTCACCTGCTGATCGCGGGGACCACCGGGTCGGGGAAGTCGGTGGCGATCAACACGATGATCCTGAGCCTGCTCTACAAGCTGACGCCCGAGGAATGCCGCCTCATCATGATCGACCCCAAGATGCTGGAACTGTCGGTCTATGACGGAATCCCCCACCTGCTGTCGCCGGTGGTGACGGACCCGAAGAAGGCGGTCGTCGCCCTGAAATGGGTTGTCGGCGAGATGGAGGACCGCTATCGCAAGATGTCCAAGATGGGCGTGCGCAACATCGAGGGCTACAACGGACGCGTGCGCGAAGCCCTGTCCAGGGGCGAGATGTTCAGCCGCACGGTGCAGACCGGCTTTGACGACGAAACCGGCGATCCGATCTTTGAAACCGAAGAATTCGCCCCCGAATCCATGCCCTTCATCGTTGTCATCGTCGACGAGATGGCCGATCTGATGATGGTCGCGGGCAAGGAGATCGAAGCCTGTATTCAGCGTCTTGCCCAGATGGCGCGGGCCTCGGGCATCCATCTCATCATGGCGACGCAGCGCCCGTCGGTCGATGTGATCACCGGAACGATCAAGGCCAACTTCCCGACCCGGATCAGCTTCCAGGTCACATCCAAGATCGACAGCCGCACGATCCTGGGCGAAATGGGCGCCGAACAGCTCCTGGGCATGGGCGACATGCTCTACATGGCCGGCGGCGCCAAGATCACCCGCTGCCACGGCCCCTTCGTGTCGGACGAGGAGGTCGAGGAAGTCGTGAACCACCTCAAGGGATTCGGCCCGCCCAAATACATGAGCGGCGTTGTCGAAGGCCCCGACGAGGACAAGGAAAGCAACATCGACCTTGTGCTCGGCCTTGGCGGCAATACCGACAGCGAGGATGCGCTTTACGATACCGCGGTGCAGATCGTGATCAAGGACCGCAAATGTTCGACCAGCTACATCCAGCGCAAGCTGGCGATCGGCTACAATAAGGCGGCCCGCCTCGTGGAGCAGATGGAGGAGGAAGGTCTCGTGTCACCCGCGAACCACGTCGGCAAGCGCGAAATCCTGGTGCCGGAACCTCAGTAGGGGCGGCTTTTCTTCGGCGTCAGAGTGCTTATGTAGGTGCCATGAGACATGTCTTCCTCGCCATGGCCCTGAGCCTGCTTGCCACTGCCTCCTGGGCGCAGGGCAAGGTTCCGTTGTCGACCATATCGACCTACCTGAACGGGTTGACCACCTTGTCGGCCCCGTTCACCCAGTTCAACGACGACGGGTCGCGGTCCTCCGGAACGCTCTATGTGCATCGGCCGGGCCGGATGCGGTTCGAATACGACGGGCGGGATGCGCCGGTTGTTATCGCCGGAACCGGGGCGGTGGTAATCTTCGATCCGAAATCGAACCAGCCGCCGGAGAGCTATCCGCTCAAGCGAACACCGCTGTCGATCATCCTGTCGCCACGGGTGGATCTGGGGCGGGCGAACATGGTGGTCGGGCATGAGTCCCGCAACGGCATGACGGTCGTGACCGCGCAGGATCCGGAGAACCCGGAATACGGCAGGATCGACCTGATGTTCGGGGGCGCTCCGCTGGAACTGCGCGAATGGATCGTTCATGACGACGCGGGCGGGCAGACGCGCGTCGTTCTGGGCAATATGCAGAAGGGCGGCCGACTGGCGCGTTCCCTGTTCGACACCCAGGCCGGCGGCGGCGGCACCAATTCTAACCGTTAGCGGTAGGACCGGCACCCGGCGAGCTGCGCCTGGTAGAGGTTCGCCCGCGCATCGACTTCTCCGGCGACCCGCAACAGCCAGCTCTTGTCGTTGTGGCTGCCGCGCGCATAGCCGTTGTTGCCCTCGTGATAGGCCAGATACTGATTGCGCGCGTCGGTGAGGGCGATGCCGTTCTTTTCCCGGCTCTGGTTCATGTACCAGCCCATGAAATCGGACGCGTCCCTGATCTTGTCCCGCTTGGCGCCGCGCCGGCCGGTGTCGGCGCGGTATTCGTCCCATGTGCCGTCTAGCGCCTGCCCATAGCCGTAGGCGCTGCTCTGGCGGCCCATCGGGATCACGCCGAGCGCATAGCGGTAGGGCGTGCGGGCATCGCCGCGGAACCGGCTTTCTTGGTAGATCGTCGCCATCTGGACATGCACGGGCACGCCCCATTTGCGTTCGGTGGCCTTGAAGGCCTTGATATATTTCGGGCGCTGTTCCGCAATGCTGCAAGCATCGTTCAGATTGCGGGGCGGCGATTGAAAGCCACCTCCGCAGGATGCCAGAATCAGCATTGCCATCATTGCGCGAAGCGTTCTGCTCATGTGCCTCTTGCCTTTTTCGTCCCAGTTTATCGCATCTCGCTTTTGGATGAAATGACAATTGCGAAACCACTTTGTGGGGAAGGCTTTCCCGCGACTCTCGCCATGGTTTAGTCGATGCGACTGTCAAGCCGAAGTTCACAGACTGTTTCCCCAATTTTAAACGCATTTGTTGGACAAGCAGGGCTTGAACCAGCTAATAATTACCGTTAGGGGCCGGAAATTATGTTGAAAACACGCGCGAAATATCATCTGGGACAAGTGGTCCGTCACAGGAAGCACCCGTTTCGCGGCGTCGTGTTCGATGTCGATCCGCAATTCGCCAACACCGAGGAATGGTATCAGGCGATTCCCGAAGACAGCCGTCCGGTGCGGGACCAGCCATTCTATCACCTGCTGGCGGAAAACGACCAGTCCTACTATGTCGCCTATGTCTCGGAACAGAATCTGGTCGCGGACTATTCGGGCGAACCGGTGGACCACCCCGATATCCCGGACATGTTCGGCCCGTTTCAGGATGGATCCTACCCGCTGCACTTCCAGCTCAACTAGGCTGCGCCCACCCCGTTGCCGGGATGAGCGCCTGATTCCGCGTCAGTATCCCAGCGCGCAGCCGTCCTTGCGCGGATCGCTGGCGCCGATCAGCACACCGGACTCGTCGATCCTGATCGCCTGCGCGCCGCCGATCGCCGTTTCCGGGATGGACACATCGTGGCCCATGTTGGCCAGTTCCTGGCGCACCGCATCGGAATAGCCGCGCTCGACCTTCATGTCGCCCGCATCCGAAAAGGACCGGGGGGCGTCGAGCGCCGATTGCCCGTCCATGCCGAAATCCTGGATATTGCTGACCACGCGGGCATGCCCGTTGGGCTGATAGGCGCCGCCCATCACGCCGAAGGGCATCAGGACGCGGCCGTTCTCCCGCAGCATGCCGGGTATGATCGTGTGCATCGGGCGCTTGCCGCCCCCCAGTTCGTTCGGGTGACCGGGCGTCAGGTTGAACCCCATGCCCCGGCACTGGAAGAGGATGCCGAACTTCTCGGTTGCGATGCCCGAGCCGAACCCGTGGAATACCGAATAGATCAGGGACACCGCCATGCGGTCCTTGTCGACCACGGTGATATAGATCGTGTCCTTGTGCACCGCCTCGCTGAGCGGCGCGGCGGCGGCCATCGCCTTTTTCGGGTCGATCAGCGCGGCGAGTTTCGCGGCGGTTTCCGGGGCCAGCATGTAGTCCAGCCGGGTCGTGTGGCCGGCATCGGCGATGAACCGGTTCCGGGCGTCATAGGCCAGCTTGGCGGCCTCGGCCTCGATATGCGCCCGCTGCGCGCCGAACGGATCCATGTCCGGGATGTCGAACTGCGACAGGATGTTCAGCATCAGGATCGCCGTCGCGCCCTGGCCGTTGGGCGGATGCTCGACCAGTTCGACGCCGTTGTAGTGGCCGCTGACCGGGGTCGTGGCCTCGCATCTCGTATCGGCGAAATCCCCGAGCGTGTGCACCCCGCCCATCCGGGCCAGGGTGTTCACCATGTCTTCTGCGACCTCGCCGGTGTAGAACGCATCCCGCCCGAACTTGGCGACGCGGCGCAGCACTTCGGCCTGGCCGGGAACGCGGAAGCGGGCGCCGGTCTCTGGAACCTTTCCGTCAATCAGATAGACGTCGCGCGCCCGGCTGTTCAGGATCGGCGCATCCTTGGCCCAGTCGAAGGCGACCCGCGGCGCGACCGGAACGCCTTCATCCGCATAGTGGATCGCGGGGGCCAGCAGATCGTCGATACCCAGGACGCCCACGGTGTCGGAAAGGGTGCAGAACGCATCCATCGCGCCGGGAATCGTGACGGCGTAGGGGCTGTCCTGCGCGATGGAGGTCAGCCCGCCGGCTCTCAGCGCGTCCGCATCCGAAGCGGCGGGCGCGCGGCCGGATCCGTTCATGGCATGGATGTCATCGCTGCCGGCCGGAGAATAAAGGACGAAGCAATCGCCGCCGATTCCCGTCATCTGCGGTTCGCAGATCCCGAGCAGGACCGCGCCCGCGATCGCCGCGTCCATGGCGTTTCCACCGCGTTTCAGGATGTCGATCGCCGTCTGCGCCGCAAGGGGATGAGAGGTCGCACACATCCCGTTGGTGGTCAGAACGGCCGATCGCCCTGGTATCTGAAAATCCCGCATCTTGCGTCTCCCGTAGTTTCCTCGGGACACTAGGCTCTGCTGCGGCGATTGCCAAGCAGGGTCCAGACGGTTGCCGGGTTCGGGAAGCGAAAGGTCCTCGGCGCCATGCATTGGGTGGGGGCTATGATGCGCAGGGCGCCGAGGGAAGCCATTTGCAGCTACACTGTCTTGATGCCGGTGATTTCCGGCAGCAGTAGGGAATGAATGGGGCTGTTTTGCGGCGGCGTCAGTCAATGGCGATCCACCGCGGGAACCACGTCGAACGTCAGTTCCAGGCGGTTGCGATCGTTTTCGCGCGCATAGCTGATATCGCGCGCCAGCGTCCGGATCATGAACCAGCCGAACCCGCCTTCCGGAAGGTCATCGACGGCGCCCGTCACATCCGCTGGTCTGCCCTCTGGCAGTCGTCCGTCCGGCAGCGGCTTGCCGCCGTCGGTCGTGGTCAGTTTCAGGATCGCCTCCCGGAAGGCGACATCGACGACGATGTCGCCCGGCGCGGTTCCGGCGTAAGCGTGTTCCACGATGTTGTTGATCACCTCCGCCAAGGCGATCTCGACGGCGCCGATCTGTTCCTGCACCAGGCCTCTGGCCTGCAACGTTCCGATGATCTCGCAGAGGGCGGCCCGCGCATCCAGTTCCGTCGCCCTGAACCTGTGCGAAAAGCCGGTCGCTGCGTCCGTCACCTGAATTGCCCCCGGCGCGACGTAAACACCTGTTCAGCCGACCTGCGCGGTCACGGCGTCGTCCAGCGACGGAAACAGCTTGAACACCGTGTCCATCCGGGTCAGTCGGAACACCTTGTCGACCGTGGGCGTCAGCCCGGCCAGATCCAGTTTCCGGCCATCGCCGAGCTGTTTCATGGCGGCGACAATCGCCCCGAGGCCGCTGGAATCGATGAAATCGACGCTCGACAGGTCGAGGATGACGCGGCTCGGGCCGCCATCCGTGTGTTCGCGCATCGCTTCCTTGAACTGGATGGCCATCGCGGCGTCGATACGGTTGCTGTTGACGGTCACGATCTTGGCCGTGCCGGTCAAGGTGCTGGTCAGTGTCACCGGCGTGCTCCTCTATCGGTGAATATTTGATTGGCAAGGCTAGACGGCAATCCTTACCATTCGGTATGCAGGCGTGAGACTGGGGAGAAATCGACATGAAGGAAGTTGTCATAGCCGGAGCGGCCCGCACGCCGATGGGCGGGTTTCAGGGCGTGTTCGATGGCGTCGTCGCCGCCGACCTGGGCGGTCACGCGGTCAGGGCCGCATTGCGGGATGCCGGGGCAAAGACGGTCGATGAGCTGCTGATGGGTTGCGTCCTTCCCGCCGGGCAGGGCCAGGCCCCGGCGAGGCAGGCCGGCTTCGCCGCCGGACTGGGCGAGGATGTGCCCGCAACGACCCTGAACAAGATGTGCGGCTCCGGCATGAAAGCGGCGATGATCGGTTTCGATCAGATCGCCCTCGGCCAAAGCGACGTCATGGCCGTCGGCGGCATGGAAAGCATGTCCGGCGCGCCCTATCTGCTGCCCAAGATGCGCGGCGGCGCCCGCATCGGCCACGCCCAGGTGATCGACCACATGTTCCTCGACGGTCTCGAGGACGCCTATGACAAGGGCCGCCTCATGGGCACCTTTGCCGAAGACTGCGCGGAGGCGTTCCAGTTCACCCGCGATGCGCAGGATCAATATGCGCTGGCCTCGCTGTCCAATGCGCTCGACGCGGAACGCAGCGGGGCGTTCGCCGATGAAATCACCCCGATCACCCTGCACACGAGATCCGGCGAAGCGATCATCACCACCGATGAACAGCCCGGCAAGGCGCGGCCGGAAAAGATCCCGATGCTGAAACCCGCCTTCCGCAAGGACGGCACCGTCACTGCGGCCAATTCCTCGTCGATCTCCGATGGCGCCGCGGCGCTTGTGCTTGCGTCGGCGGAAACGGCGGAAGCGCGCGGCCTGTCGGTCCGCGCCCGCATCCTGGGCCATGCGAGCCATGCCCAGGCTCCGGCGCTGTTCCCGACCGCCCCGGTGCCTGCGGCGCGCAAACTTCTGGACCGTATCGGCTGGCACAAGGACGATGTGGATCTCTGGGAAATCAACGAAGCCTTTGCCGTCGTGCCGATGGCTTTCATGCGGGAAATCGGCCTGCCGCGGGATATTGTGAACGTCAACGGCGGCGCTTGTGCGCTCGGCCATCCGATCGGGGCCTCGGGGGCGCGGATCATGGTCACATTGCTCAACGCCCTGGAAAAGCGCAACCTGAAAAGAGGTGTGGCGGCGATCTGCATCGGTGGCGGCGAAGGCACGGCGATCGCGATCGAACGCATCTGATCTTCCTCTTGCCGGAAAATACTCCGGGGGTGAATTGGCCAAAGGCCAAGAGGGGGCAGCGCCCCATCCGCCCGGCCGGAATTCGCGCTGCACGGCGAGACGTGAAAAAAACCTTGAAAATTTCATAAACTCAGTCAATAATGAAAATGAGGCAGAAAATTTCATGGAAATTGCATGTTGCAATCGAACCCCCGCCTGTCCACATCGCTCGGCGCCGACCTGCGCGCCCTGCGCAAGGCGCGGGGCATGACCCTGACCGATCTGTCCGTGGCGCTGGGGCGGTCCGTCGGATGGCTCAGCCAGGTCGAACGCGACCTGTCGGATCCGTCCGTCACCGACCTGCGCCACATTGCGGCCGCGCTGGACGTGCCGGTTTCCATGCTGTTCAGCAACCATGCCGCGCCGGCGGCCGAGTCCGGATATATCGTGCGGCAGGGCGCGCGCCGCGCCATCGGCAGTGCGAGAGCCGGTCTGGTTGAAGAACTTCTGTCGCCCGACCTGACGGACGATTTCGAGATGGTGCATTCCACCTTTCAGCCGCACAGCGAGATCGGGGAAACCGTGACCCGCCCGACGCAGGAGGTCGGCTTTCTGGTCTCCGGACGGCTGGAACTGACCATTGGTGCGCGCGCGTTCACGATCCATCCCGGAGACAGCTTTCGCATTCGAGGCGAACCGTTCCGCTGGGCCAACCCCCATGACGAACCCGCCGTCGCGATCTGGGTCATCGCGCCGCCGGTCTATTGACGCGATGAGCTTTCAGGCATGGACCCTTTTCGCGCTGTTCTGGGTGGTCTTCGTCACCACGCCCGGACCGAACGCGGTCAACTGCATCACCAATGGCATGACGTTGCCGTTCCCGCGCGCCATGATCGGCGTGCTGGCGATCCTGACGCAGGCGACCTGCTTCCTGCTCCTGTCCGCGGCGGGGGTCACCGCGCTGATCGCCGCGTCCCCCACCGGTTTCTTCATCGCCAGGCTGATCGGAGCAGGATTTCTGATCTGGCTGGGCGTGCGCGGATGGATGCGGGCCGCGATGCCGGTGCCGGCGGGCGGCCGCCCGGCCCGCTGTGTCTACCTGCACGCGCTCGCCATCGCCACGATCAACCCGAAAAGCGTCGCCGGATACCTGGCGACCTTCTCGCAATTCGTGCAGCCGGATGTGCCCATCGGTCAGCAGATGGGTGTCATCCTGCCCACGGCCCTGACCATCACCGCAGTCAGCTATACCGGGTTCACGGCGCTTGGCGCCATTCTCGGACGCGCGGCGCTGGGTGCAGTGTTCAACGTCTGGGTGCGCCGGGTGATGGCCGCCTGCTTCATCGTCTACGGTGTCCTGCTGGGCACCAGCGCCACGCCACAGGGGAGGGTATGATGCTCAGGGGAAGCTGCAACTGCGGGGCGGTGCGATTCACCGTGAAGGACGGCGGACGGAGTGTGACGGCCTGCCACTGCGGCCAATGCCGCAAGCAATCCGGCCATCACTGGGCGTCGGGCTATGCACCGGACAGGAATTTCCACATCGAAGGCGACCCGCGCTGGTATCACACCAGCCCGGTCGCCAAGCGCGGGTTCTGCGGGGTCTGCGGCTGTTTCCTGTTCTGGAAGGCCCATGCCGAAGACGGGATGTCCTTCTCGCTCGGCGCTATCGACGGGCCGACCGGTCTGCGCCTGCAGAAACACATCTTCACCGCCTTCAAGGGCGACTATTACGACATCGCGGACAACGTTCCGCAGCGCGAGGACTGACCCATGGGCGATTTCCCGACAACGGCCCGCGTGGTCATCATCGGCGGCGGTGCCGTCGGCGCGTCCGGACTCTATCATCTTGCCAAGGCCGGGTGGACGGATTGCGTGCTGCTGGAAAAGAACGAACTGACCGCCGGATCCACATGGCATGCGGCGGGCAACGTGCCGACTTTCTCGACAAGCTGGTCGATCATGAACATGCAGCGCTATTCGACAGAGCTGTACCGCCGGCTCGGGGCCGAGGTCGATTACCCGATGAACTATCATGTCACGGGATCGATCCGCCTTGGGCACAGCAAGGAACGGATGCAGGAGTTCGAACGCGCCCGCGGCATGGGCCGCTACCAGGGCATGGACATCGACACGATGTCTCCGCAAGAGGCGCGGGATCTGTATCCGTTCATGGAACTGCATGACCTTCACGGCGTTCTCTATGACCCCAACGACGGCGATATCGATCCGAGCCAGCTGACCCAGGCGCTGGCCAAGGGCGCGCGCGACATGGGCGCACGGATCGAACGGTTCTGCCCGGCAACGGGGGTCAGCCGGCAAAACGGTGAATGGATCGTCCACACGGCCAGGGGTGACATCCGCTGCGAATACGTGGTCAACGCGGCGGGATACTATGCGCAAAGGGTCGGCGAATGGTTCCGGCCCCATGGCGGGCGCACCGTGCCGATGATGGTGATGAGCCATCAATACATGCTGACCGACGAGATCCCCGAGATCGAAGCCTATACCCGCGAGAACGGCAAGCTGCCGCTGCTGCGCGATGTCGATACGTCCTATTATCTGCGGCAGGAAAAGACCGGGCTGAATCTTGGTCCCTATGAACGCAACTGCCGCGCCCACTGGGTCACGCCGGACGACCCGATGCCGGACGACTTCAGCTTCCAGCTCTATCCCGACGATCTGGAGCGGCTGGAATGGTATATCGAAGACGCCATGGCCCGCGTGCCGCTGCTGGGCAAGGCCGGCGTCAACAAGGTCATCAACGGCCCGATCCCCTACGCGCCCGACGGCCTGCCGCTCCTGGGGCCGATGCCGGGCGTACCCAACGCTTTTGAGGCTTGCGTTTTCACCTTCGGCATCGCCCAGGCGGGGGGGGCGGGCAAGGTGCTGGCCGAATGGATCACCGAAGGCGCGACCGAATGGGACATGTGGGCGGTCGATCCGCGCCGCTACACCGACTATACCGACAGCGACTATTGCGTGGCCAAGGGCATGGAGACCTATGGCCACGAATACGCCATGCATTTCCCCTGGCATGCCTGGCCCGCCGGGCGCGACAGAAAACTGTCGCCGGTGCATGAGCGGGTGAAACAGCTTGGCGGGCAGATGGGCGCGTATAATGGCTGGGAACGGGCCAACTGGTTTGCGCAGGAAGGGGACGACACCTCGTCCGACGCCACCCGCACCTGGAACCGTGCCGGCCCCTGGGAGCCCCGTATTCGCGAGGAATGTCTCGCTGTGCGCGACGGTGTCGGTGTGCTCGACCTGCCGGGTTTCTCGCGCTTCGATCTGACGGGTGCGGGGGCGGCGGACTGGCTCGATGCCCGCATCGCCGGCGCCTTGCCAGCGGTCGGACGCCTGAACCTCGCCTATTTCGCCGACAACCGCGGCCGCATCCTCACTGAGATGAGCGTGCTGCGTCACGGCGAAGACGCCTTTACCCTGATCACCGCCGCCACCGCGCAATGGCACGACCTCGATGTGCTGCGCCCGGCGCGCGATGCGGGCCTGACCCTGACCGACCACACGGCGGACTATTCCACCCTGATCGTCACCGGGCCGAAATCGCGCGAACTCTTCGCGCGTATCGCCGAGGCCGACCTGACCCTGCCCTGGCTGACGCATCAGCCGGCCACGGTCGCGGGCAAGGGGGCGGTGCTCGCGCGGGTGTCCTTCGCCGGCGAACTCGGCTGGGAAATCCACGCTGCGAAGGCCGACATGCCCGCGATCTACGATACGGTGCTGGACGCGGGCGCGAAACCCTTCGGCATGTGGGCGCTGAACGCCTTGCGCATCGAAAAGGGCTACCGTGCCTGGAAGGGCGACCTGTCAACCGACTATTCGCTGCTGCAGGGCGGCCTTGGCCGGTTCATCCGGTTCGGCAAGCCGCAGGGCTTTCCGGGCAAGGCGGCGCTCCTGCATGAACGTCAGCAGGGGGTCGCGAAACGGTTCGTCACCCTTCTGGTCGACGCGGGCGAGGCCGACGCTCCCTATATGTCGACGCTCTGGCGGGACGGAAAGGTGGTGGGGGAAACCACTTCCGGCGCCTGGGGGTATCGCGTCAACGCGTCCATCGCTCTTGGCATGCTGCGGGCCGACCTGGCGATTCCCGGCACCGAAATCGAAGTGGACATCTACGGCACCCGTTGCCGCGCCATCGTGCAGCCGGATCGTCCACTTTGGGATCCCGAAAACGAAAGACTGCGCGGATGACGCTCGCGAAATACCGGATCTGCCTCGGGGGTTCCGGCGGCGTTCGTCGCGCCGCCGCCGTCCCGCCCGGCCGGCGCGCTTCCGGCGGAAATCGCTCCGACCTCGATCCCGCGACCTATGCGGAATTCGCCTTCCGTTCGCGCGCTGCAAGCCACGGGATCGTCTGACCCCATGCCGCTGTTTTCCTCTTGCCGAAAATACTCCGGGGAGTGGGGGGGGGCGCGCCCCCCCCCCCCCCCCGGCCGGGGGCATTCTGCCCCCGGACCCCCTGAGAGTATTTTGCGCAAGAGGAAGAGCGGACGAGGTCATGTGCCGGTCCGCAAAGGAGAAAGACCATGCTGATCGTACCCGAACGCGACATAGCGGATCTGATGACGCGGCACGCGGCCTATGACGCCGTCGAAAAGGTGTTTGCCGCGATGGCGTCGGCGGATGCTTACAATTTCCCCGTCATCCGCGAGGCGATCGGGCATGAGGACGCGCTTTACGGTTTCAAGGGCGGGTTCGACCGGGCGGGCATGACGCTGGGTCTGAAGGCGGGGGGATACTGGCCGAACAATCTCGAGAAACACGGCATCATCAATCACCAGTCCACGGTGTTCCTTTTCGATCCGGATACCGGGCGCGCGGTCGCGATGGTCGGCGGGAACCTGTTGACGGCATTGCGCACGGCCGCGGCGTCATCGGTGTCGATCAGGCATCTCGCGCGGGACGATGCCAAGGTTATCGGCATGGTCGGGGCCGGACATCAGGCGACGTTTCAGTTGCGCGCGGCGCTGGAGCAGCGCCGGTTCGAGAAGGTGATCGGGTGGAATTTCCATCCCGAGATGCTGCCGAACCTGAAGGCGGTTGCCGACGAGGCCGGGCTGCCCTTCGAGGCGGTGGAGCTCGACGGGCTGCGTGCCGCGGATGTGCTGATTTCGATCACGTCTTCCTTTGAAGCGATCCTGAAGCCGGAGCATGTGAAGCCGGGCACCCATATCGCCTGCATGGGCACGGACACGAAAGGCAAGCAGGAGGTCGATCCGCGCCTTCTGGCGCAGGCGACGGTTTTCACCGATGAGGTCGCGCAATCCATCAGCATCGGCGAAGCGCAGCATGCGATAGCGCAAGGCCTGATCGGGGAGAGCGACATCGCCCAGATCGGCGCGGTCGTGAATGGCGACCATCCCGGACGCCGGTCGGCGGAGGAGATCACCTTGTTCGACGGAACCGGAGTCGGCTTGCAGGATCTCGCGGTCGCCTCGGCGGTGGTCGATCTGGCGGTCGAGAAAGGCGTTGCGATCGAAGTGGATTTCTGATCGGCATCCGTTCCGGCGGCTGCGTGTCAGATGATCGCGCCGCGCACCTTGGCCGACACCCATTCGGAAATGACCACGGCGGCCAGGATCACCAGCAGGATCAGCGACACCTGCGGCCAGGCCAGGACATTGAGAGAGGCCGACAGTTGCAGGCCGATGCCGCCCGCGCCGACCAGTCCGAGCACGGTGGATTCGCGGATGTTGATGTCCCATCGGAACACCGCGATTCCGGCGAAGGCGGGCAGGATCTGCGGCACGATCCCATAGGCCATGATCTGCCAGCGGCTGGCACCGGTGGCGGTGATCGCCTCGACCTGGGTGTTGTCGATTTCCTCGATCGCCTCGTAGAGCAGCTTGGCGCAGAACCCGATGGACCGGATGGCGATGGCGATGACGCCCGCGAAAACGCCGGGGCCGATGATCGCGATGAGCAGGAGCGCCCAGATCAGCGAATTGATCGACCGGGTGGACACGATGATCAGAAGCGCGATGGGCCGGACGAGCAGCGCCGAAGGCGTGGTGTTGCGCGCCGCGAGAAATGCCACCGGAACGGCGAGACAGAGCGCGATCAGCGTACCCATGGTGGCGATGTTGATCGTATCCCAGATCGGCTTTCCGAGCTGCGTGATATAGTCCCATTTCGGCGGGGTCGCGCGGGTCCAGATGTCTTCGGCGATGCGCGGCGCGTCCCAGACGAAGAACCACGTGGTCGCGCCCGATATCTGCTGCCAGCAATAAGCGAAGATCGCGACCCCGGTCAGCCAGAGCGCCCAGTGCGACAGGCTTTCCGTCTGGGTGCGCCGCCGCCAGACCTTTGCGCCGTTCCTATCGCCGACCGGCATTACTGCACCCGCGCCCGGATGATGCCGGACAGGTATTCCAGCGCCATGACGATCAGGATGATCAGGATCAGGATCGCCGCCGCCGTGTCGTATTCATAGCGGTCGAACGAGGTGTTCAGCGTGGCGCCGATGCCTCCGGCGCCGACCAGGCCGAGAATCGCGCTCTCGCGGAAATTGATGTCCAGCCGATACATCGATAGTCCGATCAGGCGGGGCATGACCTGCGGCTGCACCCCGTAATTGATCCATTGCGACCAGCGCGCGCCCGAGGCCCTGATGGCTTCGGCCTGCACCCGGTCCATGCTTTCGATGTCTTCCGCCAGAAGCTTGGACAGGAACCCGATGGTGGCGAAGCTGAGCGTCAGGAAGCCGGCCAGTGGGCCGAAGCCGAAAATCGCGACCAGCAGGATCGCGACGATGATCTCCTGCAAGGCGCGGCTGATCGCGATGATGCCGCGGCAGGCCAGGTAGACCGGCAGGGGGGCCACGTTGCGGGCTGCGCCCAGAGCGATGGGAATGGAAATCGCGATGCCGACGACCGAGGCGGCGACGGTCATGATGATGCTTTCGACCATGCCGTCCCATATGTCGCCGGAGCGTGAGACGAAGTCCGGACTGGTGAAGGCGAGGACGAACTGCTTGCCGCGTTCCAGGCCCTCGTAGACGCGCGCCCAGTTGACGTCGATGGTGAGGAAGGCGGCGACGAGATAGGCGACGAAGCCCGCCAGCAGCAGCCAGCGCAGCCAGGGGCGTTTTATGAGAGGTGGCTTTTTCCAGCCGCGGCCCAGGATGGCTTGCAGTTCCGTGTTCATTCCGCGGCCTCGATGTCCTCGTCGTCCTCTACGGTTTCGATGGTCGCTTCCCAGTCTTCCTCGCCATAGATCGTGGTCAGAACATCCGGCGTCAGGTCTTTCGGCGGGCCGTCGAATTCGATGGCGCCAAAGCGCAGGCCGATCACCCGCTGCACGAACATCTGTGCCAGAGCCACGTCATGGATGTTGATGATCGCCGCCAGCCCGCGTTCCCTGCACAGTTCGCAGATCAGCCGCATGATCTGGCGGCTGGTCTTCGGATCCAGCGACGCGGTGGGTTCGTCCACCAGCAGGACTGCGGGGTTCTGGATCAGCGCCCGGCAGATGCCGACGCGCTGGCGTTGCCCGCCGGACAGTTCGTCGGCGCGTTTGTCCGCCATTGCAAGCAGCCCGACGCGGTCGAGAAGCCGGAACGCCTCGTCCACGTCCGGCTGCGGAAACCGCCGCAGGAAGCTGCGCCAGAACCCGACATAGCCAAGCCGCCCCGACAGCACGTTTTCCATCACCGTCAGCCGTTCGACCAGCGCATATTCCTGAAAGATCATGCCCATCCGCCGGCGTTCGCGGCGCAGGGCGCCGGCGGACAGATGCGTCAACTCGGTGCCGCCGAGAAAAACCTGGCCGGACGTCGGTTCAACCAGGCGGTTGATGCACCGGATCAGGGTCGACTTGCCCGCGCCGGACGGGCCGATCAGGGCCAGAACCTGGCCTTCGGGAATGTCCAGATCGACGGATTTCAATGCCTGGTCGCCGGTCTTGTAGGTCTTGGTCAGCTTTTCCAGCCGTAACATGCCCGCCCCCTTGTTATTGAACGGGGCGGTGTTTGACGACCGCCCCGTCGGGTCTTATTCGCAGGCGTAGCTGACGCCGTTGGCGGTATCGATCTTGCGGATCACCTCCCAGAAATCCTTGTAGTTCATTTCCAGAAACTGACCTTCGCCGTTCTTTTGGAACTCTTCCTTCAGGCTGCTGCCTTCCCATTCGAAGTTGAAGAAGGCGTTGCGGATCTTTTCCTGAAGTTCCGGCTTGAGGTTGTAGACGACGCCATAGCCGGTGGTCGGGAAGGTCTGGGATTTGTAGATCGACACGATCTGGTCCTTGCTGACCACGTCGCGTTCGATCATCCGCGTCATGACCGAATTGGCGACGGCGGCGGCGGGATAATCCTTGTTGGCGACGCCCAGGACCGAATTGTCATGCTTGCCTGAAAAGACCGGTTCGAAATCGGTGTCGGGCACCATGTTGTAATCCGCCTTGAGGATCGCCGATGGCGCCTTGAAGCCGGAATTGGATGTGGGCGCGGTAAAGGCCAACTGCTTGCCCTTGATGTCCTCTATCGTTTCGATGCCCGATCCCGGATAGGTGATGATCTCCATCTCGTAGCCGAAAGACCCGTCCGGCGCGGCCATGATGGTGAACGGGCTGAATCCGGCGCAGTTCACCGCCAACGGGTTCGATCCGGTGTTGAAACCGGCGATATGCAGGCGGCCTGACCGCATCGCTTCGATCTGCGCGGCGTTGGACTGCACGGGGAAGAACACGACGGACTTGCCGGTTTCCTTTTCGAGATGCGCAAGGAAATCGGCCCAGGCGGTCTTGTAGACGGCGGGGTCCTCGACCGGCGTATAGGCGAAAATCAGCGTGTCCGGATCGATCAGCTGGCTTTCATCCGTCGGGGTGTCTGCGATCAGATCGCCGTCCACGTCGCAGAACCGTTCATCCAGCGTGCCGCGCGGACAATCCTGGGCCATCGCGGGTGCCGCTATAGACAGGCCGGCCGCCAGAGCGGCCCCGGAAATCAGAGCGTTCAGTGTATTCATCTTATGTCCTCCCTCTCGCGAAACTAGAGCAGAACGGGAAGAACCCAAAGCGCTAATGTGCGGCCACGGTTACAAAACCGGCCTGATCCGTCCGCAGGCCGCTCTCGGACCAGCGTTCGAATATCTGATCCGCCCGCAGATCGGGGATCGGGGATTTCAGGTACCCGCCGGAAAACAGCCGGAAGGCGACGCCGGCATTCTGCGCCGTGGCATGATCGACGCCGCTGTCGCCGACATAAAGAATGTCCCGCGGGTCTGCCCGAAGTTCGGCGGCGCAGCGCAGCAGCGGCTGCGGGTCGGGTTTTCGGGCCTGATCCCGTTCCGCGCCGATGATCACGGTGAAGAACCGGGACAGGTCCAGCCCGTCGCAGACCTTGCGGGCCGGTTCGGTGGGCTTGTTGGTGCAGATCCCGAGCGGAACCGCATTGTCCTTCAGCCGCGTCAGGCAATCCGGAACCCCCGGATAGGGCCGTGTCAGCGTCGTCATGTTGGCGTCGTAGCTGTCCATGAACGCCGTCATCGCGGTCCCGTGCAGGGCCTGCGAATACGGCCCCGTCGCCCGCAGACAGCGTTCGACCAGTTTCTCGACTCCGTTGCCGATGAAAGACGTGATCGTCGCGAGATCGAGCGTTTTGCGGCCCGATGCGGTCAATGCCGCGTTCGCGGCGCTGTGCAGGTCGGGCGCGCTGTGCACCAGCGTGCCGTCCAGGTCGAATATGATGGCTTTGTATCGGGTCACGCGGGCTGTCTCTTGGGGCAGGGATCGGCCGCCCGGATCTTGCGCCCGAGCCGACCAGGAACAATGGTCGCGTTCCGCCGGGCGGAACGCAAGCGCCTATATTCCGAAACCCTCGGTCAACTCGCACACGTGGCGTTCGATCCTGTTCAGCCATTCCGATCTTTGGGGATCGATCTGCCCCATCATCATCTTGATGAAGGTGATCTGATCCCGCAGCGACTGCGCCTGCTGGAACGAACCGCCGCGCCGCCATATCTTGTCGATCGTGGACAGGATGTGCGACAACGACTGGTCCGTCGCGTGACTGGCGTCGTTCAATCCGCGCAGAACTTCGGTCTGTGCCTGGACGATGCCGTGCTTGAAACAGGGTTCGGCCCTGTCCTGAAACACGCTTTCGGCAAATATTCTATCCAGCCAGACGTCCACCGAAACACCGGAGCTTTCCGTCGCGGACGATTTTCCGTCCTGCCCGCGCAGGGCCACATCCGACAGCATGACACCGACAAGCCAGTTGATACCGGCATCAAGGTGAATCCGGTCCGGATCACTCTGGAAGGCCATTTCCATCGCCGACTTGTACTGATCCGTCATGTTTTTCAGCGCGGTCTTGCGCGATCCTTCGGGCTTGGTCTGCATCAGCCGCTTCAGCGCGGTGCCTTTCAGGCATTCCCGGTGCGTGGTTTTCCTGCCCTCGGTGAGTTGATCCAGCCTGTCATAACATTCCAGGGCCTTCTGAACGACATCAACCAGCACATCGGCCGCGGCCTTGCGGTCGTCGCCGGGCGCGCTGGACAGCCATGCGCGGGTGGCCTGTTGCACCCGCAGATCCTCGCGCATTTCGAAGGCGTCGAACGATCCGCAGGCGTCCGGGTAGTCGATCGATTTCTCGAAATAGGAGATCGCGCGGTCGAATGCATCGAGCCGCGCATAGGCGCGGCCCATGGCGTGACACCAGTCGCTTGCGGCATACCAGGACGGCCGGGAGCTTTCTTCGATGGCTTCCAGACGTGCCATCAGCAAGGCGCGCTTTTCCCGCGCCGACGCGGCGGATTCGGCGATATTCTGCGCCGCCCGCAACGCCTGATAGACGGAATAATACTTTATCTCGTCGGTTTCATGGGCCGAGTCATCCGCGGTCTCGTCGAACTTGTAGCTGGGATCGCCATAGCACTGATAGGCGCCCCAGGTGTTCTTGTCCGGATGTTCTTCAAACACGCGGCGGCGGGCGAGATGGATCGCCCGGCCGAACCGCACGCCATCCAACATCGCGGTGTAGAAGGTTTCGGCAAAGAGCATGGCCGCCTTGTCATCGACTTCCCAACCGGCGGCGATAACCGCCCGCACGCCCCGCTTGATGAAGGCGACCGACAGGCTGGCGGCGATTTCGCTCACGTTTCTGCCCGAATGCCCCAGGTGACAGCAATTCAGGAAGACAAGTTCGGGCACATACCGCATCTGTTCGATTTCAGCGACCGTCAGGTAGAGTCCTTCCCCAAGCACCATGCCGGTCTGTTCATGGGCGCCGCTACCATAGACCCCATGCCCGGCCAGGTGGATCAGTCGGGACGGGCGCAGCATGATCGACTTGATGATGTCAAAACCGTTTTCCGGCCGGATGATATCCTCGACGGTCCAGTTGTTTTCCTTGAGCAACTGCGCCACGCCAAGCGCCTCGCGCCGCGCCCCGTCCAGCGGCGAGAGATTGCTTTTTGGATCTCCGACGACGAGCGCCCGTGTTCCGCTGGCCCGCGGAATACGCGGACCGCTGGTGATCAATTTCCGGATCACCGGGGCGCGGATCACCATCGGCTTGTTTTCTTCACCGGCCTCGTCGTCGTCTTCTGCGGTCCGGCGGGCGCCGACGAACTCGTAGGTTCTGAAATCGTCCTCCATCAGTTCCCAGGGGTAGACGGCGGTGTGTTCGTCCAGTTCCAGCGTGATGTTCTGGTTCTCGCGGGCGAAGGTCTTGAGCTGGCTCGGGACCAACAGTTCGAACAGCAGCTTGCCCACTTCCCGGTTCGTCGCGGTTCCGGTGTCTCTCTGGTTCAGCAGGTCCTGGAACACCCTGGGCTGGATGACCGTCCCGGTATGTTCGGATTTCGCGGTTCCGCTGACCGCCACGTATTTCAACGTGTTTGATTCCGCATCGGCCTGCGTCACGGTGATGCGGCGCCACCAGTCGGTCTGCCGGCCGAGGTAGGTGCGCACCCGCGCATCCTGGATCTTGCGGACCTGCCCGTCGAATTCGAAGATCCTGCCGACCCGGCCAAGCGACCGCACGTTGTCAAGGGCGCTCGCCGCTTCATGCGCCGTGTCGTCATAAAGTTCGACGAACTGGAGATGTCCGATGCGCGGACCGTCCCCGAGAATCCGGTTGGCCTCGCTGACGGCCTGCAGGATGGCCTCGACGCTTTGCTGGATCGACATGTTCGTGCCCTGATGACCGATCAGCAGCGTCGATAGCTCGATCGGATCCTCGTCCGATCCGGCGACGAGCTTTTCCTTGCGGCGCTCGCGCACGATCAGACAGTATCGCAGCACGGCCTGCCTGAAGCTGTCCTTAAGCCCGCCGGGCGACAACGTGCCCAGCGTGCCGAGCCCGATGACGACCGCCCCTTTCGGGGACTGGTCTTCGCGCAGGATGACCTCGCAGGTTTCGATTTCACCGGGATAGAGTCCGAGATCGCGCACCTTGGACAGTTCCCGGTCAAGGCTTTCGTCCAGCGCCTCTTCCGCGCCCATCATCGGCGCATCGATGTAATGGCCGACCGCGAGCGGATAGCTGGCAAAGCGGAGATTGCCGTGCAGCAGCGAGACATGGACCGGTTTCTGTTCCTTCTTCAAGGGCGCCTGGCTGACCGACGAGGACCCGAGGAAATCGTCCAGGATCTCGTCCGTATCCGGATAGATCTCGATCGGCGTATCCACGACTTCGGTTTCGGCTTCGCCATCCGCGCGGCTCAGGAAAAGCGGTTGCCGGGTGAGCTTTTCCGTCGTGCCGGTCCGCAGAAGTTCCAGATAGGCGGGAAACGCGCTTTCGGTTCGTGGCAGATCGCCGTGGATCGCATCGAGATACCAGGTCGGGATATTCTTCGGAATCCCGGTCTTCCAGGTCACGGTGCCATCGCCCTGCGGCGTCGCGAAGAACTTGATCCGGTCAGCACCTTCGGCGGCCGGGTCGAGTTGCACCGAGGACGGCGTATTGCTGGCGCCGAACCCGGCCACGTAGCAGGTCAGCTCCGGGTCCAGTTCGTGTTCGGCCAGCGCCCGGTGGCCTTTCCGCGCGATTTCCAGCGCTTCGCGTGTCGGTTTGACCCAGTCTTCACCGTGCAGGCTGTGCAGCTGATCCCAGAACTGGTCGCTGAGATAGCGCCCATCCTCGTCGCTGGGCAGCAATTGCAGGGCGCCGTGCATGCCGGCGACAATCGACAGTAGGGCGGGCAGGTCGTGCTTGATGTCCACCATTTCCAGCTTGCGGATGGCGCTGTCCCGGCCCAGCAGCGTGCGCATCATGGAGAACGCGCCGCCGTTGGGCGTGCCCAGCATGACGAACCGGCTGCCGGGCCGTTGCTTGACCCGCGCCCAGAGATCCGGCCGCGTCTGAAACAGCGCCCGGACGAGCAGACCGCCCATGGAATGGGCCATGAACCGGATCGGCTGGTTGGTGGATCCGGTGCGTTTCAGTTCGGCTTCGACCAGGTTGCCCAGCTTTCGCACGACATTGCTGTGACCCTGTTCGAGGATGGACAGACGCCAGTCGTAGTCGAACGGGATGACCTTGTGGGTCCGGGACAGGTATCGCGCGAGATCCCAGTAGTGGGTCTTGAGCGACCCGCTCGACGTCACCTTCGGCTGTTCGATGCGCAGCCTGTCCAGCCCGCCGAACGGAATTTTCAGCGGATTGGTCCAGATCCAGTCGCCGGCCTGCGACAGATGGCTGCCCATCACGCCGGGCAGGACGAAGCAGACCGGATCGTTGTTGCCGGCGCGCGACGCCAGGTCCGGGAATTTCTCGGATTCCGGAATCTCACCGGAGGCAACGCCGCGCGACGCCGGCAGGAACACAAAGCTGGTGTCGTCCTGGATCGCCGCGCCGACGATCTCGCGCTGCGAGGCGGGTTCGTGGAAATAGCTGAAATGGGACACTTCCGGGCCCTTGAACAGGAACGGCTTGGCCTGCCGGTCCCGCGCCGCGCCCCGGGTCATCGACGCGGTATCGACGACGAAATCGTGGTCCGCCCGAAAGAACAGATCGGCCGCCAGTACGCCCAGGCGCTGCAACACGCCGGCGCCCTGCGTGTCGCCACCGATCACCCAGAGCCCGTTGCCGTATCGGACGTCTTCGCGGTTCAGCATCCGCGTCAGGGGGCTTGTGGGCATCATCGCCTCCAGCCCCGGCAAGGATGCCGGATCGGCCTTGGTGCGGATCAGCGCCATCAGGAACGCCTTCATCAGATCGGCGGCGCCGGTCCGCTTGAGAACCGGGATCAGTTCAAAGACGTTCAGCGCGATCGACAGGTATCTGTCCAGGCGTTCGGACGCGAGCGTCGTGCCCGCGATCGGACCCGCCACCCGCACCACCCGGTCGACCCGAAGCTGTTTTTCGTCCAGCACCTCGCGCAGCTTCTTCAATTCGTTCAATTGCGCCGCGCGGTCTTTCAGCTTTTGAAATATCTCGATATCCATGTCGTCGATCGCGCCGGCTTCGGCCACGTCCTTTCGCGCCGCGCGGCTGACGAGTTCCGCGATCATGCCGCCGCGGGAATGGGACATCAGGCTGACAGAGGCACCCTTGGGCAGCGCTTCAACGAGGTCGATGGCGTTCCGGACCGGGCTTTCCGTCACGGACTTGTGCTGCAAGGCATAGATGCCGCCGGGATGGGCGGCTTCGAGTTTCTGCCAGACCTCGCCATAGGGTGCGAGCGCCAGATCGCCAAAGCTGCCTTCGGTGCTGGAAAACGTGCCGTGCAGAAAGACCAGGATCTTCTGGTCGGCGGGAACGTCGCCAGTCTTGACCGGCGAGAGCCTGATCGTGCCTTCGCCATCCTTGACCAGTCGTTCGCATTTGCGAAAGCCGGGATCTATGGTGTTCTCGATCTTTCGCGCCAGCGCCACCGCGCTCAGCTTGCCCGCGGTCTGCACCGGATCGCCGCGCAGAACGCGGATGGCGCGCACGACATGGCTGACGAGCCCGCGGCTGTCGGCGCCCTGGCCCTTGAAGGCCAGTTGCCGCGGCACGAGCAGGGCCTGATCGGCGCCGGACCGGCTTTCGGCGCCCTGAAAATCGGTTTCGGTGCTTTCGACCGACTGCCAGATCTTGAGGCCGTCCTTCAGTTCGATTTCCACGATATCCGTGGGCCGGACATTTGGCACTTCGAACGCGGTCGCCTTGGCATCCCCGCCACGCGCGTGCGGCAGGCGGCCCGCCCCGATGACCTTGACTTTCAGAACCGCCGACTTGTCGGAATCTCCCGTCGCGTCGGAGGCCGGGGGCCAGACCTGTTCTTCCTTGGAAAACGACACGGGCTGACCGGGAAGGAAAATGTTCGCCATTGCGTTGCTCCTTGTCGGCCTGCACGCCGACGCCATGGAATGTATTAATCAATGATTAACTCTACTCATGGTGGAGACAGTGCGTCAAACGCTAGTGTTTCGCGGACCCGCTCGTGATCGGCGTCGCGGTGGCGCGAAACATGCAAGCCATTTGTTCAATGGAAAAACACCGTGCCGGAATCGCCACTTGCCCGGAAGGTGCGCCAGCGCGACCGCGCTGACCGACCGCATTACTTCATTTGGACGGTGTTTCAGCATGGGTGCGGGAGTCCGTGGTCTCACCGGCCGGAATGGTCTACAGCGCCGACGAATCGGACCTTGTGAGGTTCGTTCGAAAATCGGTTCGCACTCCGTCCGATTGGAATTGCGCGCCGGGCCGCTGCCGGGTCATGCTGGCGCAAGGGCGGCGCATGTGCCTGCTCCGCAATGGTGAGGAGACGACACGCATGCTTGGCAAGATGATGGACAAACCCCTGACGATCAGTTCGCTGATCGCGCATGCCGCACGCTATCATGGGGCGACCGAAATCGTTTCCGTCGAAACCGGAGCCCCCGTGTCGCGGACCGATTGGGCCGGAATCGAAGCCAACGCGCGAAAGCTCGCGGCAGCCCTGTCGCGGCTCGGGATCAAACAGGGCGACCGGTGCGCGACCATCGCCTGGAACAACCGCCGCCATCTGGAGATCTATTTCGGCATCGCGGGTGCCGGATTCGTCTGCCACACGATCAATCCGCGTCTGTTTTCCGAACAACTGGTCTACATCATCAACCACGCGCAGGACCAGGCGCTGTTCCTGGACGCGACCTTTCTGCCCGTGGTGGCCCCGTTGCTGGGCGAACTGGAGACGGTGAAGCATGTGATCCTGATGGGTCCCGGGGACGCCGCCGCGGAAGGGATGATCCCCGGCCTGCTGTTCTACGACGACCTTCTGGCTGCCGAATCCGATGATTTCCGGTGGCCCGAGATCGAAGAGAACCTGCCGTCCAGCCTGTGCTACACGTCTGGAACGACGGGCCATCCAAAGGGGGTTCTGTATTCCCACCGCAGCACGGTGCTTCACACGCTGGGCGCAAACCAGCCCGACGGTATCGCCTTGTCCGCGAAGGACACGGTTCTGGCGGTTGTTCCGATGTTTCATGCCAACGCCTGGGGCGTTCCCTATGTGGCCGCGGCGGTGGGGGCGAAATTCGTCCTTCCGGGTCCGCATCTGGATGGTGAAAGCCTCGTGCGGCTGATCGACGAAGAACGGGTGACGCTGGCCATGGGCGTGCCGACGATCTGGATGGGACTGCTGGAGGCGCTGGAAAATACCGGCAGCAGGATCGACAGCCTGAAACGCTCCATCGTCGGCGGCTCGGCCTTGCCGTCTTCGATGATCCCCGCCTTCCGGGACAGGTATGGCGTCGAACTGATCCATGGGTGGGGCATGACGGAAACCAGCCCTCTCGGAACAATGAACCAGCTGCTGCAGAAACATGCCGGACTGAGCGATGCGCAAAAGGCGGAGCTCCGCAAGGGGCAGGGTCGCCCGCTTTACGGCGTCGAACTGCGGATCGTGGACGACGCGGGCCGGGTGCTGCCCGAGGACGGCAAGACACAGGGCGATCTGCAAGTGCGCGGATACTGGGTGGTGGACACGTATTTCCGGGCCGACAGTTCCGCCACGACCGGGGATGGCTGGTTCGACACCGGCGATGTCGCGACCATCGACCCGGATGGCTATATGATCATTCGCGACCGGTCCAAGGACATCATCAAGACCGGCGGCGAATGGATCTCAACCGTGGAACTGGAGGATATCGCGATCGCCCAGGACGGTGTCGCGAATGCCGCCGCCATCGCCGCGCGACACCGGAAATGGGACGAACGACCGGTCCTGATCGTGGTGCCGCAACCGGGCGTCAGGCTTTCGGAACAGGATATCCTGCGGGGGTATGACGGCAAGGTGGCCCGCTGGCAGGTTCCCGACAAGGTCATTTTCGTGGATGCTCTGCCGATCGGCGGCACCGGCAAGGTGCTCAAGAACAAGCTGCGCGAGCAGTTCGGCGACGTCCTGTGGGATGACAAGGTCTGACGCGGACGGGTGGCAATTCCCGGACAACTTTACCTGTTAGCTCTGTCTTAATGTCTCGGCTGCTATCCCGGTTGCGGGTGAGAAAAGGTGGTGGAGATGAGAGCGTCGACAAATGTCGCGCCGGTCATCATCAAACGGAAAAAGGTTGTAGTCGCGGGTGGACACCACGGTGGTGCCTGGAAGGTCGCTTATGCGGACTTCGTGACGGCGATGATGGCGTTTTTCATGTTGATGTGGCTTTTGAACGCGACGACTGAAAAGCAACGCAAGGGTCTGGCCGACTACTTCGCGCCATCCGTCCCGATCAGTCGGGTGTCCGGGGGCGGCGACGGTGCGTTCGGGGGGACAAACATGTTCTCGGAGGCGGAGTTGCTGGAAGACGGCACCGGCGCGTCGCAGAAGTTTCCGGACAACAAGTTCAAGACTCCGGGCGAGATCGGATCGGACAAGACCGGTCTGGACGCGGACGACAAGGCGCAGTTCGATCTGGTCGAGGAAGCGCTTTCGGCGCGAAGCGGCGAGAGCATGGTATCAGAAGATGCGTTGAAGCATATCGTGACCCGTGTTACCGACGAAGGGCTGATCATCGAACTCTTCGCGCTGGATGGCGCGCCGCTGTTCGAGGAAGGCACCAACAATCCGACGCCGATGTTCCGCGATCTGATCGGGATGGTTTCACGGGTGTCGCGCCTGGTGACGAACGACATGGCCGTCGAAGGCCATATCCGCGCCCATCCGGTCGTCCTAGCCAGCAATCCGGTATGGGAACTGTCGACGGCACGGGCCGACCGCACCCGAAGCCTTCTGGAAGCGGCTGGAATCGAATCGAAACGGCTTCAGCGCGTGACCGGTCATGCGGACAGGAAACCGGTGGTGCGCGACCCGATGGCGAATCGGAACAACCGGATCGAGATCATTCTCCTGCGCTCGAAACGATGAGATAGGGGCGATTTTAGCCGTTAGCGCGATGTTAAGTCCGCGTGCGCTAGCTGTTGCGTCAAGATTGACTGATGCAGCAGAAAGGCGTGTCCATGACGATTTCCTCCTCGCTCAACGCGGGAATTTCCGGTCTGTCCGCAAACTCCACGCGATTGGCGTCGATTTCCGACAATATCGCGAACTCTTCCACCTACGGATACAAACGCGTCGAGACGGATTTTCACTCGATGGTGATTTCCGGGTCGGGCGGGTCCTATTCCGCCGGTGGCGTCAGGGCGACGTCACAACGCCTGATTGACGAACGCGGCCCGCTCGTCTCCACCTCCAACGCGACGGACCTGGCGGTTCGCGGACGGGGCATGTTGCCGGTCGCCGCCTATTCCGACGTCGTCAGCGGCGATGGCGGACAAACGATGATGCTGTCCACGACAGGGTCCTTCCGCACCGACAAGGACGGGTATCTGACCAGCGAATCCGGTCTGGTTCTGCTCGGCTGGCCGGCGCTCGCCGACGGCACGATCCCAAGCTACCCGCGCGACACCTCCGACGGGCTTGCGCCGGTGCAGCTCAAGGTGAACAGGGTCACGGCGGAACCGACGACATCGATCGCTGTCAGCCTGAACCTCCCCGCGACGGACACGAAGTCGACCTCGGGCGGGGACATGCAGTCTGTTTCGATCGAATATTTCGACAATACCGGAATGTCCCAGAACCTGTCGATGCAAATGACGCCAACCGTTCCGGCTTCCGGAACGTCGAATGAGTGGACGATGGTTCTGCGGGACGGCGCGTCCGGCAATGCGATCGTCGGCGAATACGTGATGACCTTTGACGACACCCGCGGCGCCGGCGGGACGCTGGCGTCGGTGTCGACCGTCTCGGGCGGAGCATATGATCCCGCGACCGGCAGCCTGATCGCCAACGTCGCCGGCGGGCCGATCGAAATCTCCATCGGTGGACCGGGGCTGGAAGGCGGGCTGTCGCAGCTTTCCGACACCTTCGCCCCCATCTCTATCGAGAAGGACGGTTTTCCGGTCGGCACCATGACGAGCGTCGAAGTGGACGCCAACGGTATGGTGCGCGCCTTTTTCGACAACGGAGCCACGCGCACCATCTTCCAGATTCCCCTGGTCGATCTGCCCAATCCCAACGGGATGATCGCCCTGGACAATCAGACCTACATGCCATCGCCGGAAAGCGGGTCGTTTTTCATGTGGAACGCGGGGGATGGTCCGACGGGTGAAGTGGTGTCCTACGCTCGCGAGGAATCCTCGACCGACGTCGCAAGTGAACTGACGTCGATGATCCGGACTCAGCGCGCCTATTCCTCGAACGCGAAGGTCATCCAGACCGTCGACGAGATGTTGCAGGAAACCACGAACATCAAGCGCTGATCCACCTAGAAAGCGGTCGGCCGGGTTTTCCACTCAGGAGATGCATTCATGAGCCTATCTTCGGCACTCAGCAGCGCGATGTCCGGACTGACGGCCGCTGGCCGGGCGTCCGGGGTCGTTTCGGACAACATCGCCAACGTCATGACGCCGGGATATTCGCGGCGCACGCTGGAGGTGACGAGTTCGACGGACACCGGTCCGGGTGTCAAGATCGTGGGCGTGCACCGGCATTCCGACCCGGTTCTGGTTTCGGAGCGGCGCAGCGCGGATTCGGAATACGCCAACGCGAAGCTTCTTGCCGATTTTCATGCGCGTTTCGAATCCCTCGTGGGGGCGCCGACGGATTCCCAATCGATCGGCGTGCATCTGGCGGAATTCGAATCGAGCCTGATCACGGCGGCCAGCAATCCGGATTCCACCCAGCGCCTGGACGGCGTCGTCCACGCCGCCACAGCGCTTTCGGACGCGATAAACACGGCTGCCAGCGGCCTTGCCCAGATGCGATCACAGGCGGATTCGTCCATCAGCTTGCAGGTCGAGCGCCTGAACCAGGCTTTGCAGAACGTGCAGAAGCTCAATCTCCGGATCACCGCCGCCCTGTCTTCCGGTAGCGATACGGCAAGTCTGCTGGACCAACGCCAGGCCATGGTCGACCAGATCAACGAGATCGTTCCGATCAATCAGGCCGACCGGGACCATGGGCAGATCGCGCTCTATACGGACGGCGGGGCGATCCTGCTGGACGGACAGCCTGCGACGATCGCGTTTTCCAAGGCCAATGGCGTGACGCCCGACATGACGATCGGGAACGGAGGATTGTCCGGGCTTCAGATAAATGGGATTCCTGCCAGCGCAAGGGCGATCGCCGGAGGCACCCTGGCGGCGAACTTCGAAATTCGCGATTCGCTCGCTGTCTCGGCGCAGGCCGACCTCGACGCCGTTGCGCGCGATCTGATCGAACGTTTCGAAACCGCGTCGCTGGATCCGACCGTGGCACCGGGATCTCCCGGCCTGTTCACCGACGACGGCGCGGCTTTCGATCCCTTGCTGGAAGTCGGTCTTGCCGGACGGCTCGGTCTGAACAGTGTTGTCGATCCCGCGCAGGGAGGGGAAAGCTGGCGGCTTCGGGCAGGCCTGGGCGCGGCCTCGCCCGGCATGCCCGGCGAAGCCCGCCTGTTGCAGGCGTTCTCGGGCATCCTGAGCGAAACGAGAGTTCCGGCCACATCGGTTTTCGGCACGGGCGGGACCTCCGCCGCCGGACTGAGTTCGCGCCTGATGTCCCGCGCCGCGCAACATAGCCATTTCGCGGACCAGGCTCTGAGTTTCGCCACCGCGAGCAAGACCGAACTGACGCGAATGGAACTGGCGCAAGGCGTCGATACGGACGCCGAACTGCAGAACCTGATGATCATCGAGCAGGCCTATGCCGCCAATGCGCGGATGATCGAAGCGGTCGATGAAATGATGAACACCTTGCTGAGGCTCTGAGACATGAACATGACATCCATCGGCGATCTGGCCCAGTCCCTGATGCTCCGGCACCGCAGCGTCGAGTTAAAGCAGACGATTTCCAACCTGTCGCAAGAACTCGGTACCGGACAGGTCGGCGACGTGTCTTCGCGGTTGGGGGGCGATTTTTCATACCTCTCCGACATCGAACGCAACCTTGCGCGTCTTGACGGCTATTCGGTCGCCGCAAGCGAAGCGGCATTCTTCACCAACGCGTCGCAGCTGGGCCTGGAGCGGCTGCAAGACCTGTCGGCGTCGCTGAGCAATGCGCTGCTGGCGAACACGCCGTCCGGCCTGCATCCGGTGAGCCGGAATATCGGCACGCAAGCCATGAGCGATCTTGAATCGGCCATTTCGGCCCTGAATGGATCGGCAGGCGGCCGCAGCCTGTTTGCGGGGACCGCGACCGATCGGCAACCTCTGGCATCGGCGGATGTCATGATGTCGGAACTGAAGACCCTTGTGGCCGGACTTGGATCGGCAGCGGCTGTGGAAGCCGCGGTCAAGGACTGGTTTGCGGATCCCGCCGGTTTCAAGGCGGTCATGTATGCGGGTTCGGATGACACCCTGGCGCCTATTCAGATCGGTTCGGGTCAGGAAGTCGCTCTCAGCCTGAAGGCGGACGACCCGGCGTTCCGCGCCATGATGAGCAATATGGCGATCGCCGCTCTGGCGGGCGACCCGGCGGTCGGGCTGGACAAGGCGACGCAGACCGAACTGTTCCGTTCCGCGGGCGCCGGTCTGCTGGGCAGCCAGGATCAACTGACGGGGATCCGGGCGGACCTCGGTTTCGCCGAAGCCCGCATCGAAGAGGCCGGCATCCGCAACGCGACGGCCCGCACGGGCCTCGAATACGCAAGAAACACGCTGCTTCAGGCCGATCCGTTCGAGACCGCCACGAAGCTGGAAGAGGCCCAGTTCCAACTGGAAACGCTCTATACCGTGACGGTGCGGTCTTCGCAGCTTTCCCTGCTGAATTTCATGAGGTGATCATGCTCAGGACACTCTTGCTTTGCCTCATGCTGCCGATGGCTGCGCAGGCCGGGGCGATCCGACTGAAAGACCTGGTCGAATTCGACGGGGTCCGGGGGAACGATCTGGTCGGCTATGGGCTGGTCGTCGGACTGAATGGCACCGGAGACGGTTTGCGAAACTCGCCTTTCACCGAAGAGATCATGCAGAACATCCTGGAAAGGCTGGGCGTCAACGTCAACGGAGAGCAGCTTCGTCCGAAGAACGTCGCGGCGGTCATCGTGACCGCCAGCCTTCCGCCGTTCGCGCGGGTCGGCAGCCAGATCGATGTCACGGTCTCCGCGATCGGTGACTCAGACAGCTTGCTGGGCGGGACCCTGGTGATGACGCCTCTGAACGCGGCGGACGGGCAGATATACGCGGTCGCCCAGGGAACGATCCTGGCCGGCGGCGTCGTCGCGCAAGGCGAAGCGGCCTCTGTGACGCAAGGCGTGCCGACGTCGGGCATCATCCCCTCAGGAGCCCGCGTGGAACGGGAGATCGAATTCGATCTCGCGACGCTGACGACGATGCGACTGGCTCTTCGAGAACCGGATTTCACCACGGCGGGAAGAATCGAAAGAGCAATCAACGGAGAGTACCGCCGTGCCGTGGCGGTCATGCGCGACTCCGGAACGATCGAACTGAACATCGCGGCGACGCAATCCGCATCGACCGCGCATGCCATCGGGCGCATAGAAAACATTCTTGTGGAACCGCAGCGCAAGGCGCGTGTCGTGATCGACCAGCGGTCCGGAACGATTGTCATGGGCGACGATGTAAGACTGTCCCGCGTCGCCGTATCGCAAGGAAACCTGACCCTGAGAATCGAGGAAACCCCGGCAGTCGTCCAGCCAAACCCGTTCTCGGACGGTCAAACGGTCGTCGTTCCCCGGACCGGGGCATCCATCGAAGAGGACGAGGGCGTGTCGCTGGCGGAAGTCCCGGAAAGCACGTCCCTGTCCGAAGTCGTTGCCGGATTGAACGCGCTGGGAGTATCGCCGCGCGACATGATCGATATCCTCAAGAGCCTGAAGGCC
Source organism: Sedimentitalea xiamensis (assembly GCF_030164465.1). Lineage (GTDB taxonomy): Bacteria > Pseudomonadota > Alphaproteobacteria > Rhodobacterales > Rhodobacteraceae > Sedimentitalea > Sedimentitalea xiamensis. The sequence continues at coordinate 80,583 of NZ_JASNJE010000001.1, read as the reverse complement.
GCCGGCGCTCTCCACGCCGAGTTCGTTGTCAGGTAGGCCATCGGACCTCGCGGGTTTCGACGGGTCCAGGGCCTCGCGGCATTTGCCGGGGCCAGAACCGGAAATCGGCGATCGCTTCGCCGGAAGAGCGCGGCTTTGGGGTCTTGCGGTCCACGACGGGCGATGCTGCCTCCGCGACGCAATCCTGGAGCGCTTGGAGGGGAGGGGACGGCCCGCAGCAGACCAGTCCGAGCCGATCCGCTCAGGCGTTTTGCGGCTTTGCAAACGCACCGCTCAAGCCTAGCGTGGCGCCATGACCGGTGACGAAATACATGACAGCCGCTATTCGTGGATGCGATTGATCGTAACTCTCGTGATCGCGACCGTTGCGAATGTGGGCATGTGGGCGATCATCGTCATCATGCCGGCCGTCGAGGCGGAGTTCGGGATCGGGCGGGCGGAAGCGTCGCTTCCATATACCATGACGATGATCGGGTTCGCGGCCGGCAACTTGCTGATCGGGCGTGTCGTCGACCGGTTCGGAGTCGTCGTTGCGCTGACCGGCGCGGCCTTCGGGATCGCGGCGGGGTATCTTCTGTCCGTTCTGTCGCCATCCATACTCACGCTGTCGGCGGCGCATCTGGTCCTGGGGTTGGGAACCGCGGTCGGGTTCGGTCCCCTGATCGCCGACATTTCCCATTGGTTCTTGCGACGCCGCGGGATCGCGGTGGCCCTGGTCGCCAGCGGCAACTACCTGTCCGGCGCGATATGGCCGACCCTGCTCGCGGGGATGCTCGCCGACGGTGGCTGGCGGCAGGTCTATCTCACGCTGGCGCTGATCACGCTGGCGGCCCTCATCCCGTTGTCCTTCCTGTTGCGGCGGCGCGTGCCGATCGAGGCGCATTCGGCTGCCGAAGCGGCCTCTTCCTTTCGCGCGCAAACCGCGGGGTTTTCGCCTCGCACCCTGCAATACATTCTGGGACTGGCCGGAATCGCATGTTGTGTCGCGATGTCGATGCCGCAGGTCCATATCGTCGCCTATTGCGTCGGACTGGGCTATGGACCGGCGGCGGGCGCGGAAATGCTGTCCCTGATGCTGCTCGGCGGGGTTGTCAGCCGGGTGATTTCCGGCCTTGCGGCGGATCGTCTCGGCGGGGTTCTGACCCTGCTCATCGGGTCGGTGCTGCAATGCATCGCCCTGTTTTTATACCTGCCTTACGATGGCATGGCGTCGCTTTACATCGTCAGTGCGATTTTCGGCCTGTCCCAAGGCGGGATCGTTCCCAGTTATGCCTTGATCGTGCGGGAATACATGCCGGCGAAAGAGGCGGGGGCACGGGTCGGTTTCGTCCTGATGATGACCATTCTGGGCATGGCGCTGGGCGGCTGGATGTCCGGCTGGATCTTTGATCTGACCGGCAGCTACAGGATGGCTTTTCTCAACGGGATCGTCTGGAACGGCCTGAACATCGGGATCATGCTGATGCTTCTGATGCGCACGAGACCGCGCCGTCCTCGCGCCGTCGCGGCCTGAGCCGCCGCCGAGACGGACGGTCAGCCGGTTTTCCGTTCCTTACGGGTCTTGGACAACCGCATCTGTTTTTGCCGCTCACGGAACCGGACCTTGTCGGTTTCGGCGGTTTCGTCAATGCAATGGTGGCAGGACACCCCCGCTTCGAACTCCGGGCGCTTCTTGTCTTCCGGCAGAATCGGACGTCGGCACCCGTGGCACAGGTCATGCGGGCCGATCTCCAGCCCGTGACCGACGCTGACACGGTTGTCAAAGACGAAACATTCCCCGCGCCAGGCGCTTTCGTCCGCAGGCACGTCCTCGAGATATTTCAGAATGCCGCCCTTCAGATGGAACACGTCATCAACGCCCTGCCCAAGGAGATAGTTGGTCGATTTCTCGCACCGGATACCGCCGGTGCAGAACATCGCGATGCGCTTGTTGTGAAACAGGTGCTTGTTGGCCTGCCACCAGGCGGGGAATTCCCCGAAGGACCGGGTTTTCGGGTCGATTGCGCCTTCGAAACTGCCGATCGCCACCTCGTAATCGTTCCGGGTGTCGATCACGGCCACGTCCGGACTGCGGATCAGGTCGTTCCAGGCGGCGGCTTCGACATAGTGGCCGACGCGGGCGCGGGGGTCGACATCCGCCTGACCCATGGTCACGATCTCTTTCTTGAGGCGGACTTTCATCTTGCCGAACGGCGGCTCTGCGCTGGCCGCTTCCTTCCATTCCAGGTCACGGCAGCCGGGCAGTCCCCGGATATGATCGAGCACGCGATCGACGCCGGCGCGCGGCCCGGCGATCGTGCCGTTGATGCCTTCGGGGGCGAGCAGCAAGGTGCCTTTGACCTGCTGATCGAGGCACAGGGCCAGAAGGTCCGGTTTCAGCGCGGCTGGATCGGAGAACCGGGTGAAATGATAGAGTGCGGCGATGACATACATGCGCGCCGATTTAGACGCGCGGCCCTGACCGTGCAAGGGTCCGCATTGACGCGATGCGGCAGGGTGCCTAACCATGCCTTGCCATGACAGGAGAGCAAAGCATGACCCACGCCCTGATCGTCATCGATGTCCAGAACGATTTCTGTCCCGGCGGGGCGCTGGCGGTTCCGGGTGGTGACGCGGTCGTGCCGGTCATCAACGGCATGATGGATCGGTTCGACGCGGTCATCCTGACGCAGGACTGGCATCCGGCGGGGCATTCGTCCTTTGCGTCCAGCCACGCCGGCGCGTCGCCCTATGACATGATCGACATGCCCTACGGCCCACAGGTGCTGTGGCCGGATCATTGCGTTCAAGGAACGGACGGGGCGGCGTTTCATCGCGGGCTGCGCGCTGATGGCGACCTTATCCTGCGCAAGGGGTTCCGTCCGGACATCGACAGCTATTCCGCGTTTTTCGAAAACGACCGGACGACCGCGACCGGACTCGACGGGTATCTGAGGACACGCGGGATTTCGGATCTGACGCTGGTCGGGCTGGCGACGGACTTCTGTGTCCGCTATTCCGCTGTCGATGCGGCGAAACTGGGATTTGCCGTCACGGTCGATCTGGCGGCCTGCCGGGCGATCGATCTCGACGGGTCGCTGACCGACGCCGTGGCCGAGATGACGTCCTCCGGCGTTCGGCTGCTGGACTGACCGGGCCTTCTGGACATAGCCCGTGCCTCTTGATCTAACGGGGCAAACCGGAGGAGACGGCCTTGGATATCGCGACCCGCGTCTATAACCACAAGTGGAAGATCGATCCCATCGTCAGGTCGCTGATCGATACCGATTTCTACAAGCTGCTGATGTGCCAGTCGGTGTTCCGCAACAAGCCGGATACGCAGGTCACATTTTCGCTGATCAACCGGTCCACCCAAATTCCGTTGGCGGATCTGATCGACGAGGGTGAACTGCGCGAACAGCTGGATCATATCCGGTCGCTCAGCCTGAGCCGGGGGGAAAGCACCTGGCTGCGGGGCAACACGTTTTATGGCAAACGGCAGATGTTCCGCCCGGATTTCATGGAATGGTTCGAGGCGCTTCGCTTGCCGCCCTACCACCTGGAGCGGCGCGGCGACCAGTATGAACTGACGTTCGAGGGCAGCTGGCCCGAAGTGATGCTCTGGGAGATCCCGGCGCTCGCGGTTCTGATGGAACTGCGCGGACGGGCGGTGCTGAACCGGATGGGCCGGTTCGAATTGCAGGTGCTCTATGCGCGGGCGATGACGCGGGTCTGGGAAAAGATCGAACGGCTGCGGGCGCTGGAAACGCTCAGCATTGCCGATTTCGGCACCCGGAGGCGGCATTCGTTTCTCTGGCAGGACTGGTGCGTGCAGGCGATGCGCGAGGGGCTGGGCGACAGCTTCACCGGCACGTCCAACTGCCTGATCGCCATGCGGCGCGAGGTGGAGGCGATCGGGACCAACGCCCATGAATTGCCGATGGTCTATGCGGCGCTGGCGAAATCCGACGCGGAACTGGCCCGTGCGCCTTATGATGTGCTGTCGGACTGGCACGACGAGCACGAAGGCAACCTGCACATTATCCTGCCGGATACCTACGGCTCCAAGGGATTTCTGGAAAACGCTCCGGACTGGCTGGCAAGCTGGACCGGGATCAGGATCGACAGCGGCGACCCGGCCAGGGGGGCCGCAATCGCCATCGACTGGTGGCGTGCGCGCGGCGAGGACCCGACCCGAAAACGCGTCATCTTTTCCGACGGGCTGGACGTGGACAAGATCATCGAACTGCACAGGCAGTTCGATGGCCGCGTGAACGTTTCCTTTGGCTGGGGAACGCTTTTGACAAACGATTTCAGGTCGCTTGTTCCCGACGATGCGCTGGCGCCCTTCTCGCTGGTCTGCAAGGCGGTGTCGGCCAATGGACGACCGACAGTCAAGCTGTCGGACAATCCGGAAAAGGCGATGGGACCGCCGGACGAGATCGAACGCTACAAGCGCGTGTTCGGGGTCGGCCAGCAGCAGCGGCAACCCGTGGTCGTCTGATCAGCGCCGCGCGATACGCCTTTCGCGCCAGATCACCAGCAACCCGCCGGCCACGATCAGGATCGCGCCGGGAAACAGGTCGCCAAATGGGGCTTCGCCGAAAAAGACCCAGCCGAACAGGAATGCCATCGGGATGCCGAAGTAGCTGAATGGCGCGAGGTTGCTTTGTTCGGTCATCCGGTAGGACACCACGAGGCACAGGACGGCGGAGCCGCCGAAACCGCCCATGGCGACGATCATGACCAGGTCGGCCGCCGACCGGATCGGGGAGAACCCGCCGGCGAAAAGGGCAAGCCCGACCGAGCCGACCGTCGCCACGATTACGGAATACAGGTTGACCAGGGGGCTCGGAACGTCGGGGTCGAACAGCCGGGCGGAGACTCCGGCGAGCGCGTAGAGAAAAGCGGCGCCAAGCGGCGCGATGGCGACCCAGTCAAAGCTGTCCCGCGTCGGGCCGACGACCATGAGAACGCCGACGAACCCCATGATCACGGCGCTCCACCGCAAGGCCCCCACTTTTTCGCCGAGAATCGGAACGGCGAGCGCCGTCATGAAGACCGCGTTGGAATAGGTGATGGTGGTCGCGGTGGCAAAGGCCATCGTGCCGAGCGAATAGTAGAACAGGAACTGCGCAAGCGCGACATAGGCCCCGCGGGACATGGCGATTTTCCACTGCCGGAGCCGCAGGTTGCGGCCCCCCGAATGCCAGAGTCCGGATGACCAGAGCGCGATCAGGGCCGGAATGATGCCAAAGACGTTGCGATAGGCGGACAGCTCCGCCGCCCCGTAACGTGGCGAAAGGTGCTTGATGATCAGCCCCATGAAATCGAACAGGGCCAGCGCCGTGAGCGACAGAAGAATGGCTTGCCCGACGCGGTCGCCGGGACGGGCGGTCAACGCGGGTCAGCCATGAAAGGCCGCCACCGTCTTTAGTTGCGAGAAACCGTAAAGCGCCTCGAATCCCTTCTCGCGGCCATGGCCGGATTTTCCGACCCCCCCAAACGGCAGTTCGACCCCGCCGCCCGCGCCGTAGTTGTTCAGGAACACCTGGCCGGATTTCAGCGCCCTGGCCAGGCGCATCTGACGTGCGCCGTCACGGGTCCAGACGCTCGCCACCAGGCCGTAGTCCGTGCCGTTGGCGATCCGCAGCGCCTCGTCTTCCGTGTCGAAGGGAATCATGACCTGCACAGGCCCGAAAATCTCCTGCTGGGCCAGAGGATGGTCGGGCGGCACGTCCGCGAACAGGGTCGGGGCGACAAAAGCGCCGCTTGCGGGCGCATGATCGACGATCCGGCCCCGTGCGGCCACGGTCAGGTCCGCGCCACGGGCGAGAAAGCCGGTGACGATCTCTTTCTGGCGCGTCGAGATCAGCGGCCCGACCCTGAGGTCATCGACCGCCGGCCCCACCGTCAGGTCGGCATAGGCCGCCGCCATGCGGTCCCTGACCGCGTCGTATACGCCGCGCTGCACCAGGATGCGGGAGGAGGCGGAACAGGTCTGGCCCGCGTTCTGAACCCCGGCATTGACGAGAAACGGCAGGGCGGCATCTATATCCGCATCGTCGAACACGATCTGCGGCGACTTCCCGCCCAGCTCCAGGGTCACGGGAACCACGTTGCGCGCGGCGGCCGCCTGCACCAGGGCGCCGGTCGCCACCGATCCGGTAAAGCTCAGATGCTGCACGCCCGGATGCCTCGACAGCGCGGCCCCGGCTTCCCGACCCAGCCCCGGCACGACATTCAGCGCGCCGTCCGGCAGACCGGCTTCCTGCGCGATATGGGCGAAGGCGAGCGCCGTGAGGCAGGCTTCTTCCGCCGGTTTCAGAACCGCCGCATTGCCCATCGCCAGCGCTGCTCCGACGGACCGCCCGATGATCTGCATCGGATAGTTCCACGGCACGATATGGCCGGTGACGCCATGCGGCTCGCGCAGGGTGTAGACCGTGTAGCCGTCAAGATAGGGTATGGTTTCGCCATGCACCTTGTCGGCGGCCCCGCCGTAGAATTCCATGTAGCGGGCCAGCGCCACCGCATCCGCGCGCGCCTGGGTCAGGGGTTTGCCGACATCTGCCGCCTCGATCCGGGCGAGGTCGTCGGCCCGGTCGAGAACAAGCTGCCCGATCCGGGTCAGGATGCGGCCGCGTTCCAGGGCGCTCATCCGGCCCCATTCGCCCGCGATGGCTGCCTGGGCCGCCCCGACCGCGGCGTCGATGTCGCCGGCGCCGCCGCGGGCGATGCGGCAGATCTCGCTGCCATCGGACGGGTTCGTCAGCGGCAAGGTCTCGCCGCTTCCGGCGGGCAGCCATTGGCCGCCGATCAGGCAGAGGGCTGGATCGAACCAGAGAAGATCAGGCATGGTGTGGACTCCGTTTCAGGCTTTCCAGATCGGGCAGGCGCGGGGCTGCGGCGATCAGCGATTGGGTATAGGGATGTCTGGGCGCGGTGAACACGGTTTCCGTGTCGCCCTGTTCCACGATCCGCCCCGATTTCATGACCAGCACCCGGTCGGTCACGGTGCGCACGACGCTCAGGTCGTGGCTGATGAACAGGTAGCTGAGATTGTAGGCGACGCAGAGATCGGCGAGCAGGTCGAGAATCTGCGCCCGCACCGACACGTCCAGCGCGCTGACGGCTTCGTCGAAAACGATCAGTTCGGGCCGGATGATCAGGGCGCGGGCGATGGCGATCCGCTGACGCTGCCCGCCGGAAAATTCGTGGATGTATTTCCCGCCGTCTTCCGGCTTCAGGCCCACGGCCACAAGGGATTCGGCAATCGCCGCTTGCCGCTCTGCGCCGGTCGGGGGAGATTGCAGCAGAAAGAACGGTTCGGTGATCAGCCGTTCGACCCGGTGGCGCGGGTTGAACGATCCGAAAGGATCCTGAAACACCACCTGCATCTTGCGCCGCACGGCGGAATTGGCCCGATGCCCCGAAAAGACAGGCGTTTCGTCCAGAAGGATCTGCCCTTCCTGAACCGGATCCAGGCCAAGGATGGCGCGGGTCAGCGTCGACTTTCCGCAACCGCTTTCGCCCACGAGGCCGAGCCGTTCGCCCCGGTTCAGGGTAAAGCTGACGTCATCGAGCGCGCGGAACCTGCCGGGATCGGCAAGCAGCCGGGTGCGCGGCAGCCTGTAATCCCGGCTGACGTTCCGGACCTGCAACAAGGCCTGCGGTTCCGGCGCCGGGGGAAGTTTGACGCGATGCCCCGAGGCTTCGAACAGCATCCGGGTATAGGGGTGCTGCATATGGGTCAGCAGTGACCGGGTCTGCCCGGTCTCGACGACGACGCCATTGCGCATCACGACGATACGGTCCGCCATTTCCGCCACAACCGCAAGGTCGTGGGTGATCATCAGCAGCCCCATGCCATAGTCTGCGACGAGTCCCTTGAGCAGGTCGAGGATCTGCGCCTGGGTGGTCACGTCCAGCGCCGTCGTGGGTTCATCGGCGATCAGCAGTTTCGGTCGCAGGGCGATGGCCATGGCGATAACGACGCGCTGGCGCTGGCCCCCGGACAGTTCGTGCGGATAGCGCGACAGCGGGAAGCGGTCGGCGGGCAGCCCGACCCGGTCCAGCACGTCGCGGGCGCGGGCGCGCGCCTCTGCCGGCGGCATGGCCTTGTGCACCAGGATCGTTTCGATCACCTGGTCGCCGATGGTCTTCACCGGGTTGAGCGCCGTCATCGGTTCCTGGAAGACCATGCCGATGTCGCTGCCCCGGATGGCGCAGAGGTTAGGTTCCGGCAAGGCGGTCAGTTCCGTCCGGTTCAGGCGGATGGAGCCGGTCGTCCTGGCGCGATCCGGCAAAAGCTGCATCACGGCCAGCGCGGTCATGGATTTGCCCGATCCGCTTTCCCCGGTCACGGCCACGATTTCGCCGGGTTCGACGGTCAGCGACACGTCGCTGAGAATCCGGATTTTGTGGATCGACAGCGACAGGTCGGAAATCGTCAGCAAGCTCATGTTCGCACCACCCGCAGGCGCGGATCCAGATAGTCCCGAAGCCCGTCGCCCATCAGGTTCAGCCCGAGAACGGTCAGGATGATCGCCATGCCCGGAACCAGCGCCAGATGCGGCGCAAAGCTGACCATCGTCTGGGCATCCGCCAGCATTCGCCCCCAGCTTGGCGTCGGCGGTTGCGCGCCCAGCCCGACATAGGACAGGCCGGCTTCGGCCAGAATGCCGAGGCTGAACTGGATCGTGCCCTGCACGATCAGGAGGTTCATGACGTTGGGCAGGATATGTTCGAAGGATATGCGGGCGCTGGATTTGCCCGAGACGCGGGCAGTCAGGATGAAATCGCGTTCCCATAGCGAAAGCGCGGCGCTGCGGGTGATCCGGGCGAAGACGGGAATGTTGAAGATGCCTATGGCGATGATCGCGTTGAGCGCGCCGGCGCCGAACACCGCGGTGATGAGAATGGCGATCACCAGCGACGGGAAGGCGAAAACCAGGTCGTTGCCGCGCATGATCAGTTCGTCCAGCCAACTGCCCTTGCGGGCCGCCGCGGTCAGACCCAGGGGTACGCCCAAGGCCATTCCGATACCGACCGCGACCAGGGCGACGGCGATGGATGTGCGCGCGCCGACCATGATCATGCTGAACATGTCGCGCCCGAAATGATCGGTTCCGAACCAGTGCGGTGCGCCCGGTAGTTTCAGCTTGGCCGGGATATCCATCGCGGCGTGGTCGAACGGCGTCCAGACAAAAGACAGGAGCGCCGCCAGCACGAAGAGCGAGGACAGCAACCCGCCGATGATCAGGTTGCGGTTCATGTCCGCGCCCTCAGCCGCGGATCGACCAGCGCATAGGCGAGATCGACCAGAAAGTTCACAAGGATTACCGAGAACACCAGCAGCATGACGACGCTTTCCACGACGATCAGGTCCCGTGAACTGATCGACTGGAATACGAGGCGTCCGAGCCCCGGCAGGTAGAACACCTGTTCGATGATGATCGATCCGGCCAGCAAGAAGGAAAATTGCAATCCGATGATGGTCAGGACGGGGATCAGGGCGTTGCGCATCCCGTGCCGCCAAAGGGCCTGGCGGCGCGACAGTCCCTTGGCGCGGGCGGTGCGCATGAAATCTTCGCCCAGGATGTCGAGCAGCGACGATCGCATGACCCGCGCAAGGATCGCCGCCTGCGGCAAGGCCAGGGAAATCGCCGGCAGCGTCAGGGATCTGATGCCGGTCCAGACGCCCGTGTCCCACCCGGCGAAGCCTCCGGCGCTGAACCAGCGCAGGTTGACGGCGAAAATCAGGACCAGCATCATCGCGAACCAGAAATTCGGCACGGCGACGCCAATCTGCGTCGCCCCCATGACCGCGATATCGCCCGGCTTGCCCCGGCGCGACGCGGCGTAGATCCCGGCCGGAAAGGCGATGGCCGTCGACAGGGTCAGCGCATAGAGCGCCAGCGGCAGGGACACCCAGAGCCTGTCTCGGATCATCTCGGCGACCGGGGTGCGGTAGGTATAGGAGGTGCCGAAATCCCCGGTGAGCATGCCGCCGGTCCAATCGAGATACCTTTGCCATTTCGCAACATCGAGTCCGAGTTCGGAGCGCAGGGCGGCGACCGTTTCAGGCTGGGCGTTAATGCCGAGCATGAAGCTCGCCGGATCCCCCGGCGCGACTTCGATGACGAAGAAGATGACCAGCGAGGCCACGGCCAGGCTGAGGAGCAAGGACAGGAGACGTTTGAGAGCATAGCGCAGCATCGCGGCCACGTTAGGGCGGGCCGTTGACAGCGTCCAGCGCCCATCGCGCGGGAGCGCGGGTCAGACCGCCCCGCGAGGGCCATGCGTCCTGCCATTTGCCTGGACCCATCGACTCCTGCCGATCATTCCCGGACAGCAGGCCGGACGGTCGGTCAGGCCCGTTCACAATCGGGAAGAAACCGGCGGGAAAGCTATTTCGACAGGTCCTTGACCCAGGCCAATTCCCGCTGGGCGTTTTCCAATTCGCCTCTGGTGCTACCGGCCAGCCCTTCATCCTTCAGGAGGTAATCCTTCATGCGGGTCAGGATCCGATCCATCGTCTCGGCCGAACTCAGATAATTGTTCTTCAGAAATTTCGCCGACTTTTCCTGGCCTTTCTGCGCAAACTTGTTCGTCGACGAGAGAATATAGAGCTTCTTTTCCCCGGCCTTGCAGGCCTTTTCATAGGCCTTGGCCGCGATTTCCGCTTTCATCTTGTCAGCAGAACTCCCGGATTTGTCAGCCTTGGCGATGGCCTTGGCGAGCGTCGTGTACATGTTCTGCAAGGCGCTCAACGTCTCGGTGGCATCGCGAAGCTCCCTTGTATAGGTTTTGGTCACGTCGCGTAATGTGGAGGCCGCGGTCGCCATAGCCTTGGCAGTATCCGATCCGGCATTGGCAGCTTTGCTCATCTGCATGTAGAACTTGTTGAACTGCGCCTGCAACTTGTCGGTATGCGGATTGATCTGTTTGATCGCCTTGTCCAGCTTGTCGGCCTCGCGGTCGATCTCGTCCGCGGCCTTGTCCATCCGCTCCGATATCTTCTTGAAAGACTCGATCTTGGTTTCGCCTGTGCATTTTTTCAATATGATCGAAGGCGCGTCGTAATTTTTCAGGTCCATGGAATGTCCTTTCAGCCGGCATGTCCCGCTTGGGTATCCGTGACAGGGATCATGCCGATCTGAACGGATTCAGGCAACGAATTCGAATCCAACGCGAATCCGGAAGCCATTTCCAACCCGCGCTTGAATGGGTCGTGCGGGGCGGCCCGTCGGGCCACCCCGCGCCGGATCATTGGGAGACCGCGATCGACTCCGGCCGGACCCCGTCGTTCAGCCAGGCTTCGAGCGGGGTCATCGGGTCCAGGCTGTTCTGCGAGACGCCGCCCGGCCCCGGCAGCAGGCCACAATGATCGAGTCCGGGGATCATGAACAGCGCGACGTCTTCCTTCAGCGCGTCTTCGCCGCCGGCTGTTTCCGCGGCCTTTTCATACCAGTCCACGGTCTTCAAGGGCGGCACGATCGCGTCGGCCCAGCCGTGCCAGACGATCATCTTGCCGCCCGCCTCGCGGAAGGCGGAGATGTCCGGGTTGTCGCCGTTGTAATTGGCATAGGCGAAGCTCATCCGGTCCGGATCGCGGTCGAAATCGAAATCGAGCGGAGTCCAGTTTTCGCCCGGATCGTCATCGAACGCCATGTAGCGGCCAAAGCCGGTGGCGAAGGCCGGGATAAGGCCGCCGGAGTTTTCATCCTTGCCGGTCAGCCAGAGCCACCAGAACGGTTCGGAGCCCGCCGGGATGCCGCCTGGGTAGAGTTGTTCGCCCGCCTTGTTGACCGGACCCTGGCGCCATTTGGCGATGACGCCGAGTTCGTCCGGGGTCAGGCAGGTGTCTTCGGCCTGCGTGCCGTCGCATTGCAGCGCCGCAAGATCGGCCGGACATTGCCGCGGGTCCGAGATCAGCCCGTCCTCGGCCCCGTCGAGCCCGTCGCATTGCGCCATCACCGCATCGCCGATCAGCTTGTCCTTGCCGGGTTTGAGAATGGTGTTGCCATCGGCATCGGTGTTTGACTGGACGAGCCAGGAGGAGGCGGTGGCCACGAGGCCGGGATAATCCATCGCCGGGGCGCCGGAGATGATCCCGTCGAACATATCCGGATAGCGCAGCGCCGCCACATGCGCCATGCGCCCGCCGGTGGAACAGCCCTGGAAGATCGCCTGTTCGGACCCGCCGCCATAGAACCGTTCGATCATTGCCTGCGCAACCCGGTGGGTTTCCCCGATCGACCGCCAGCCCCAGTCACGTTCCGCATGGGGGTTGGCGTCGGCCCAGCCCGCATCGACCACCGACAGGGCATGGTGGCCGCTGTCGGACGTGGCCGTGGCATAGCCGCGTTCCAGACCGGGTTTCATCGCGTTGACCCAGCCCGCCGCCGCATCGGCCCGGCCCAGGATGCCGCAGAAACCGCCGCAGCCGGCCTGGTAGTATTTGCCGTTCCAGTTCTCCATCGGCAGGCGCACCTCGATGGAAATGGCCGGCAGCGCCGTGGCGCGCACCTCGCAATAGGCGGGCAGGGACTCGCTCGCCTCGACCACGCGGGCCGAACTCACGAAACCGCCTTGCAGGGCCGTGTTGTGCAGCGCTTCGCATTCTGCCGCGTCGCGGGCCTGCGCACTGCCTGCGAGCGCCAGAAGACCGGCGCTCAGGATTAGGGATCTCATCGAATGTCTCCTCTCAGGTGAATGTCTTGGGCCGATCATTCGGTCCAGCCTACGGCGGTCAGATCCACGGCCTGGGTGGGCGCATTGACCCAGAATCCCTCGAGCCCGATCTTGGCGACGACAGGTTTGGCAAGCTGGAACAGAAAGCCGTTGACGAAGTCGTTGGCGATGACGGTTTGCGCCTGTTGCAGCAATGCCGTGCGCTCGTTCGGGTCCGTCGTCTTGTTTAACTCGGCGATCAGATCCTGGAATGCCTTGTTGTCATACTGGAAATAATAGTCGGGCCTTGCGTAGATGCCGATATCCATCGGCTCGGTGTGGCTCACGATGGTGAGGCCGAAATTCTTGCCCTTGAAAACGGTTTCCAGCCACTGTGCCCATTCGACGTTGGTGATTTCCGCCTTGATGCCGACCGCGGCCAGTTGCGCGGCGATGATCTCGCCGCCCCGACGGGCATAAGAGGGCGGCGGCAGGTGCAGCGTGGTTTCAAACCCGTCGGGGAATCCCGCCTCGGCCAGCAGCGCCCTGGCTTTGTCCGGGTCGTGGGCGGAATTCGCGGTCAGATCGACATAGGCCGGGTGATGCGGCGCGAAATGGGTGCCGATGGGCGTGCCCAGTCCGAACATGGCCCCGTCGATGATCGCCTGGCGGTCGATCGCATGGGCTACCGCCTCGCGCACCTTCACGTTGTCAAACGGCGGGAGCTTGTTGTTGATGGCCAGGATGGTTTCGCCTTCGGTGGACCCGACGAGAACCTGGAACCGCGGATCGGCTTCGAATTGTGGCAGGTTCTCGGGCGACGGGAAGGTGCTGAACATATCCACATCTTCGGCCATGACCGCGGCGAAGGCGGCGGTCGGGTCGCTGATGAACTTGAACGTGGCATTGTCGAGCCTGGCCGGCGTGCCCCAGTATTCGGGGTTCTTCTCGATGTCGATCCGGTCGCCCTGCACCCAGTTCACGAACCTGAACGCGCCGGTGCCGATGGGGTTGGTCTTGATGGTGTCGATGCTTTCGGGCGCGACGATCACCGCGTCACCCCAGGCCATGTTGAAGAGGAACAGCCCGTTGGGTTCGCTGAGCGTGACCCGCACGGTCAGCGGATCGATGATGGCAACGTCGGAAATGCTGGTGAACAGCGCCTTCTGCGCATTCACGCTGTCCTCGGCCCGCGCGCGGTCCAGGCTGAACTTGACGTCTTCGGCGTCCATCGCGGTGCCGTCGTGGAAGGTCACGCCTTCGCGCAGCTTGAACGTATAGACCAATCCGTCATCCGAAATTTCCCAGCTTTCCGCCAGTCCGGGCACGACGGTGCCATCGCTCATGAACCGGGTGAGACCCTCGAAGATGTTCGAATAGACCACATCGTCAATGGCACCCGCCGCGGCACTGGTCGGGTCCAGATGCGGCGGTTCCAGTTGCACCGCGACGGTCAGGTCGCCCTGCGCCTGCGCGGCCCCGATCCCGGCGGCAAGCGCGATGGTGCTGGCGAACGCCAGTTTCTTCAGATCGATCATGTTGCGTCTCCCTGTCGGTCAGATCATGCCGTTTGACGGTTCGGTCCGGCCTCAGTCTTGTCAGAGACGCCGGGTTATACAAGGAGATTTTGTCAGCCGATCCGTGCGTCTCGCGGCAGGATCGGGGGCTTGGCGTTCAGCGCTTCGACCGAGAATCCGGCCAGCGTCTTGTAGCGCTCGGAATGGGCGGCGAGATCGGCCAACGGGATCACCTCGGTGATGTCGTCGAACCGGCCGCCGCAGAGATCTTCGACCCGCTGGAGAATCGCGTCCGGTCCGCTGCCGCGGTTGGCCAGCCCGACGCCTGTCGTGACCGGGCGCACCTCCGCTTCGTATGCCGTCAGCGCGTCCGGGCCGATGCCATGTCTCACCAGGGCCGCTCCGATCATGCGGGCGTCGATGATGGCCTGGCTCGCCCCGTTGGATCCGACCGGATAGGTCGGATGCGCGGCATCGCCCATGAGGGTCACGCGACCGACGGTCCAGCCCGGCAGCGGGTCGCGATCGACCATCGGATATTCGAACACCTGCGCGGCCCCGGTGATCAGGGCCGGAACGTCGATCCAGTCAAAGGTCCAGCCGGCAAAATCAGGCAGGAAATCCTCGATGTTCGCGGGCCTGTTCCAGTCTTCGCGTTTCCAGCCGATCGCCGGGTCAAAGCGCTTCTCGGCGATCCAGTTCATCGTGACCTGGCCGGTGTCCGGGTCCGGGTCGGAAATCGGATAGGCGACGATGCGCAGGTCGTCGTGGCCGATCATCACCATCGCGCCGCCCCCGAAAAAGGCTTCGGCTTGCGTCGTGGCGCGCCAGAGAACCCGGCCATTCCAGATCGGAGCGCCTTCGTCCGGATACATCCGGGCGCGCAGGGCGGAGTGGATGCCATCGGCGGCGATGACGAGGTCGCCGGTGATCCTGTCGCCGGAGTCGAGGATCAGAACCGCATGATCCTTGTGGGTTTCGAACCCGGCGGCGCGCGCGCCGGTGACGACGCATTCCGCGCTCGCGCGGGCCACCAGCGCATCGTAGAGCAGCATCTGAAGCCTGCCGCGATGCACGGAATACTGTGGCCAGTTGTAACCGGCCCATGTTCCGCGCGGTTCTTCCCATATGCGCAGCCCGTGCTTGCTGTAGAACCCGTATTGCCGGGTTCTGATTCCGATGGTTTCAAGGTCCTGTTCCAGCCCCAGGTCGAACAGCTCGCGCACCGCATTGGGTTGCAGGTTGATACCGACGCCCAGCGGCCTGATCGCGCGGGTCGCCTCGAAAATGCGGAAAGGCACCCCGATCTGGTGCAGCGTCAGGCCAAGCGAAAGACCGGCGATGCCGGCTCCGGCGATGAGAACGGTCATATGCGCTGTCCCGTCATTTTTCCGTCCAGTCCTTGCCGAAGATCGCATCGGAATGCTGCCCGAGATAGATCCTGAGCCATGGCGTGTATCGGTCCGGGCGCCGGGCTACGTCTTCCAGCAAATCGGCATAGGCGGTCCAGCGGGTGTCCATCACCTCGCCGGGATCGGGTGTTATCGTCAGTTCCGTCGGCGCGGTGGCGACGAAGACATCCACCACTTCGTGTTCGACCATGCCGCCGCCCACCTCGGCCCGGTATTCCAGCAATTGCCGGTGTTCGGGACTCAGCCCCGAGATACCCAGTTCCTCGCGCAGCCGCCGGACCGCGCAATCGGCGGCGGTTTCATCCCAGTCCGGGTGGGTGCAACAGCTGTTCGCCCAAAGCCCCGGCGTATGGTATTTTCCCAGCGCGCGGCGTTGCATCAGGATCGACCGGTCGCGGATCACGAAAACCGAAACCGCCTTGTGCCGCAGGCCGGTCCTGTGGACAGCGAGCTTGTCCACCGGGGTCAGCACGCCGTCCACCCATGCGGGGATCTTGCCGGTCATGGCGCCGTATCCGCCCAGCAGGGCAACAGATCGCCGGGGGCCGGGCGGGCGTGGTAAACCGCGCGGGCGACCGCGCGGGCGATACAGAGCGCGGCGGCATGGCCGATGTCACGGATGTCGCTTTCGGGTGCGCGCATCTGGCGGCCGTTGGTCGAGACCGCAAATATCAGGTCGCCGTCATTGGGCATGTGCGACGGCACGATCGCGCGGGCGATACCGTCATGCGCCACGGTCGCCACCCGTTTCGCCTGGGCCTTGGTCAGTCCGGCGTCGGTGGCCACGATTCCGATGGCGGTGTTGGCCATCTGCGCGAAGGCCCCGGCCTTGCGGCTTTCGAACGTCCGGCCAAGTCCAGCGCGCGGATCAGGACCGAGGCCGCCGAATTCGGCGTCGATCTCGAGCGGCGCGGCCCAGAAATGCCGCTCGCCAGGGGTGGTGACGCTGCCCACCGGGTTCGCGGCGATCAGCGCCCCGACCGTCACGCCGCTTTCGAGCACCAGCGACGCCGATCCCAGCCCGCCCTTTTGCATGCCGGTCAGCGCCCCCGTCCCGGCGCCAACGCTGCCGATCTCGAAATCGGCGCGGGCGTTTTCCAGCGCGGCGCGGCCCAGGGCCGGATAAGGGTTTTCGCCCCAATCCTTTTCGCCGCCATTAAGCAGGTCGAAGATGATCGCCGCCGGGACCAGCGGGATGCGCAGGTGCAGGAGCGGCAGACCTCTGCCCCGGTCGCGCAGGCCCGCCACCACGCCCGAGGCCGCGTCGAGCCCGTAGGTCGAACCGCCGGACAGCACCAGCGCGTCGATCTGGGCAACGGACTTGTCGGGTTCCATCAGATCGGTTTCGCGGGTGCCCGGCGCACCGCCCATCACCGAATAGGACGCGGTGAGCCGGTCCTGCCCGAGCAGCACGGTGGTGCCGGATTTGAGTCTTGTGTCCTGGGCATTGCCGACCAGCAGGCCGGGCACGTCGGTGATCAGGTTGCGGGGGCCGGGTCTCATGCGCCAGTCCTGTTTAATGGAGCGTGCCTTGCACGCAGTCGGTTCGGCTTGCACCCGGTCCGGGCGCACGCCGGTATGTGGAACCGGAAAGCAACGGGTCGCGCGCTCAGATGCAACGGCCGCCATCGACCTCCATCGCGACGCCGGTGATCATGCTGGCCTCGTCCGAGCAGAGGAAGCAGGCCGCGTTGCCGAGATCTTCGGGCTGGGAAAACCGGCCCAGCGGGATCGTGGCAAGGAACTTGGCGCGCATCTCCGGGGTGTCTTCGCCGAGGAAGGATTTCAGCAGCGGCGTTTCTCCGGCCACCGGGTTCAATGCGTTGACGCGGACGCCGTCCGGGGCGAGTTCCACCGCCATGGTCCGGGTGGCGGTGATCATCCAGCCCTTTGACGCGTTATACCAGTTCAGCCGCGGCCGCGGGGACACGCCGGCCGTGGAGGCGATGTTCAGGATCGCCCCGGTCCCACGGGATTTCATATGCGGCACCAGGGCGCGCGCGGTGAGATAGACCGACTTCATGTTGACCCGGACAACCCGGTCGAATTCGTCTTCGCTGACCTCTTCCATCGGCGTTGGCAGATGGGTGACGCCGGCATTGTTGACGAGGATGTCCAGCCCGCCGAAGGCCGACAGAGCGGCGTCGGCCATCGCCTGAACCGATGCGCCATCGCCCACGTCCACGGTCTGCGCCAAGACGCCATCGCCCATGTCCGACGCCATGGCGCGGGCCGCATCGCCGTTGATGTCGGCGATCATCACGCGCGCGCCTTCGGCGACGAACTTGCGCACGATGCCGGCCCCGAATCCGGAGGCACCGCCTGTCACGATTGCCGTCTTGCCGTCCAGTCGCATGAAAATCCCCCTCGAAGCGCTCTGTATCCGGGGCAGGTTAGGACACTTTGTTTCGGAATTGAATCGAAATGACGGGTCTTATCGCCCGACGGGACGGTCCGCCGCGAGGGGCGGTTCAATCGTCGCGGACGGCACCGCGCAGGGACTTGATTTCGCCGCGCACCTTCTTGGCCTCCAGCCTGCGGCGCACCGAACCTTTCGTGGGCTTGGTGGCGATCCGGCGTTTGGGCGCGATGAGCGCCTTTGCGACCAGTTCCGCCAGCCGGTGGCGGGCGATGTCGCGGTTGCGCGCCTGGCTGCGGGTCTCGTCGCACTGGATCACGACCGCGCCGTCCTTTGTCCAGCGCCGTCCGGCCAGGCGTTTCAACCGGGTCTTGACCGGCGCCGGCAAGGATGGCGAACGGGCCGCTTCAAAACGCAGTTCCACCGCCGTCGCCACCTTGTTCACGTTCTGCCCGCCGGGGCCGGAGGCGCGGACGAAGCTTTCGGTCAGTTCCCAGTCCTGAAGGGCGATATCTTGGGTGATGCGCAACATGGGCGTTCCATACAGCCTGACGGCGGGATCAGAAAGGGCCGCCCGATTGCCCGGACGGCCCTTCGAAAGTCATTCGGAGGCTGGGTCGGTCAGACCATCACCTGATCGCCTTGGGCGGCTTGTCCGCCAAGGGCTGCCTTAGCGGGCAACCTCCCAAGTTGTTCCGACACCTCGCTCCAACACCTTTCTCGACACTGGATCACCTCCTTTTCCGTTGTTGACGTTATCCACAGACTCGCACGGGTTTCGGATTTCGCCAAGAAAAATCTTCACTACCGGACAGATCGGGGATCCAAGTGCCCGACAATCAGGCGAAACGGAATCAGGGCGATCAGGGCGAGGCCCAGCTTGACGCTCCAATCCGCTATCGCAAGCGAGACCCAAAGCGGAACAACCGGTCCGATCCCGAGAAGCGGCAGGGCTTCGTTGGCCCAGCCGGTGTCATTGGCCGGCTCCAGCCAGGCGAGGCTGGCCGAAAAGGCGATGGAAAAGAACAGCACCGTGTCCACCGACGATCCGATCAGGGTCGACGCCAGCGGCGCTTTCCACCAGGTTTCGCGGCGCAGCAGGGAAAAGATTGCGACATCCAGCAATTGCGCGGTCAGGAACGCGACCCCGGACCCGATGGCGATCCGCAGCGTCACCAACGGCCCGAACTCTCCCATGATCTGCGTGCCGACGAGCGAACAGAAGACCCCGACGAGGAAACCCGTGAAGACGACCGTGCGGGCCGGTCCGGCGCCATAGATCCGGTTCATCAGGTCCGTGACCAGGAACGCCAGCGGATAGGTGAACGCGCCCCAGGTCAGCCATTGGCCGAACAGGAACTGGACGAGGATGTTCGACGTCACGACGATGGCGGCCATCGCGACAATGCCGGGAAGATGTGCGCGTGTCATTTCGGGTGCCCGTTTTTTGCAAGGTTGCGGCGACTTGTCCCGCCGTTCGGACGGGCAGCGTGCTGCTAGCGGTTCGGGACCGGCCGCGCAAGCCTTTTGGCGGATTTTCGTCAGGGGATCGCGTATTCCACCACTTCCGTGCGCTGGAAGAACAGGAAATTATCATCCGAAATCATGGTCAGGCGGATACGTCCCTCCGGATCGCGCCAGACGGCGAGACCTTCGAGATTGTCGTGGTCGCGGCGGTCGGTCTGCAGATGCAGGCGTTCGTCCAGACCGCCGGTATCGGTCAGGATCCAGCTGCGAACGCGGGACCGAAACCCCAGAAGGCCGACCGCGCGCTCCAGAAGATAGAACCGCCCGTCCGGGCCGAAATCCGCGCCCACCGGCAGAAAATCGCCGTCGCCGGGCAGCCCGAAGGGCTGCGACCAAGATCCGTCGGCCCAGCGATGAACCGGGATTTCGCCGTCAGGGCTCAGGACGTCTTCCGGCAGGGCGAACAAACGCCCGGACCCGTCGATGGCAAGCGCCTCGAAACCGCCGTTCCAGGGCAAGTCGCGAAACGACTGCGGACGGGGCAACGCCTGTGCCGGCGCTGACGGTTCCGGATACCCGGCCACGCGGTGAATGCGTTCAAAGGAAACGAAGACGGTTCCGCCCGACGCTTCTGCCAGTCCTTCGGCATCGACGATCTGGCCGATCAGCGGCGCGCCGCCGTGACCGCGCAAGGGAAAGGAGCGCCGAACGTCGATGCCCTCGATCGCACCGCCCGCGCGCCGGATGCGCGCAAGAACAAGGCGCCCGCGGTCGGTGATCGCAGTCATCTGCCGCCCGTCGGCGGACAGTTCCAACCCCGAGAAGCCTCCGAACCAGCGCTGCGGCATCTGCCAGTGAAAACTGCCCAGGAACCGGGCCTGGGTGTTTTCCGCAAGGGCCGCGGTCGAACCGAAGGTCAGGGCGAGGATCAGTTGGAGCGCAGAACCGAGGCGCATTGGCTGGGCAGGTCCGCCAGCACGTATTCCCGGCGCGGCTTCGGTTTCGGGGCGTTGGGATCGGCTTTCTTCGGCGGCGGCGGGTTCAGGATGTTGTTGACCCATTGTTGGGCCTCGGCGCAGCCGTCGCCACGAGGCGGGGCGTCCTGGTTGATGCAGCCTTTTTCACCGTGCGGACAGGCCAGCCTCACGTGGAAATGATAGTGATGCCCATACCAGGGGCGGATCTTGCGCAGGTATTTCCGATTGCCTTTCTCATCTTTGCACATCTGCACCTTGGCGCCGGGAAACACGAAAATCCGCGCGACGCGCCGGTCCTTGGCGGCCTCGCGGATGATCTCGTGATGCGCCCGGCTCCAGTTGCCATTGACGAAAGCGCCCTCTGCCCGGCGGGTCGATATCGACGAGATACTCTCGCGCTGGTTGCGGGACAGGTTGATCCGGGATGTGGGAAGCATCCAGATGTCCACATCAAGACCGATCTGGTGGCTGGCATGTCCGGACAGCATCGGCCCACCGCGCGGCTGGCTGATGTCGCCGATGTAAAGCCCGTTCCAGCCCGGCTGCCGTGCGGCGAAGGCGCTCAGGTCCTTGATGAAGTCGATGGTATCCGGATGGCCCCAGTTCCGGTTCCGCGACAGGCGCATCGCCTGCCATGTCGGGCCGGTTTCGGGCAGCTGCCGGGCCCCGGCCACGCATCCCTTGGAGTAGCTGCCGAAGGGGGACGGAGCATGGGGCGACGCGGTGGATTCCGCGCCGAAAAGCGACTTTGCTAGCGGCTCGGCGGGGGCGGGCGCCGCGAGGGCGAGGCCAATCAGGACAAGGACAAGGCGCATGGGGTTCATCAGGACCGGTCTCCTTCTGGTTTCACCCAGATTAGCAGAAAGAGACCGAGCGCGAAAAGCCCGATCACCGGAGAAATTCCCAGCCGGGCGCTGCCGGTGGCCGCCGTGACCGCGCCGATCAGCGACGGCGCGATAAACGCGGTCGCGCGGCCCGAAAGACCGTAGAGTCCGAAATATTCCGTGGGCGAGGCCGGGTCCGAATGGCGCACCATCAGGCTGCGGCTGGCCGATTGCACGACGCCGCCCATGCCGCCGATCAGAACGCCGCAGCCAAAGAACACCAGATCGGGCAGCGTCGATCCCGGCGCAAGCGGGATACCCATGATCTGGGTGCGCGACATTGAAACGATCACGATGCAGACCGCCATCAGAACCCAGATCGCCCCCTTGATCACCGGCTTGGGACCGATCCGGCGGTCAACCCGGCCGCCAAGCCAGCTGAAGATGACGGAGGAGATCAGCGCGACTATTCCGAAAATGCCGATCTGGGTGATCTCCCAGTTCAGGACCAGCCCCGCATAGACCCCGCCAAAGCCGTAAAGCCCGTTCAGCGCGTCCCGGTAGAACATCGAGGACCCGAGATAGGCCGACAGGCTCAGGCGTTTCCACAGGCTTTTGACAAGATCGCGCAGCATGGCGACCGCGCCGCCGAAGCTGGCGCGCTTTCCCGACATCGGCTCGTCGCGCACCCAAAGGAAATAGGGCACCATGAAGACCGCGAACCAGATCGCGCAGATCGGTCCGACGGCGCGGGTCCCTTC
Organism: Sedimentitalea xiamensis; assembly: GCF_030164465.1. GTDB lineage: Bacteria > Pseudomonadota > Alphaproteobacteria > Rhodobacterales > Rhodobacteraceae > Sedimentitalea > Sedimentitalea xiamensis. The sequence goes on along the minus strand of NZ_JASNJE010000001.1, from coordinate 58,609 downwards.
CATCAGCGACGGGTCGAGTCCAAAGGCCGGATCGAGTCCGATCAGCGTCTTGCCGTTGCCCTGTTCGGCGAAGAACAGCAAAAGGATCGCAAGCGCGACGAACCCGCCGGCATAGCCGAACGCAAAGCCCGATCCGGATATGCTGCCGATTTCCTCGTCGCTGCCAAGGCCGGGCAGTTGCGAATTGGTGAAGATCAGCGCGTATTCGGCCCCGATGAACCCGAACCCGAAGGCGATCAGCATCGCCCACATGTTCGACCCATCGGGCAGGGTGAACCACAGGGCCGCGGAGCCCAGCACATACATGCAGGAAAATCCGAAAACCCAGGGAACGCGCCGCCCCGAACTGTCCGCGAGCGCGCCCATCAACGGCGCGCCGAATCCGATGATCAGGCCGGTGATCGTCAGGCACAGGGCCCAGACGCTTTGCGCCCTGGCGTCGGCCGCGGCTTCGCTCAGGCCCAGGGACAGGTAATACTGCGCGGCCACGCCGGCGAAATAGGGCCCGAAGATGAACGTCACCAGCAGCGTGTGATAGGGCTGGCTGGCCCAGTCGAAGAAATACCAGCCCCAGATGCGCTTGCGCGTTGAAATATCGGCCATGCCTGCTCCGCCTTCGGGTTTTCGGGATAAGACAGGCGATTGCCCTTACGATCAAGCCTGACCTTTGCCGCGCGTCTTGCCCTTTGTTGCGCGGGCGCTTAGGTGAAAGCGGTCACAAACGAGGTTTCCCATGCAATCGCTGTTTCAAATCCTGATGCTGATCCTGGATGTCGTATGGTTCTTCATCATCGCCCATGTGATCATGAGCTGGCTGATCAGTTTCCAGGTGCTGAACCTGCGCCAGCCCTTCGTGGCGCAGATCTGGAACACGTTGCAGCGGCTGCTGGAGCCTCTCTATGGTCCGGTCCGGCGGATCCTGCCGCCGATGCAGGGGCTGGACCTGGCGCCTCTGGTCGTCCTGCTGGGCGTTTTCGCGCTGCGGATCATCCTCGTCAACAACGCGGCGGCGTTTTACTGACGCCAGCCTTGTCCACGGAATCGGAGTGTGAGACTGTGCTGCGCAAGAGCAGACAGACAAGAAACACACGAGGCCCGAGGCATGTTGGACGCTGCGCCGCTATTGCGCGACATCTTTGGATTTGACGCCTTCCGGCCCGGACAGGCCGAGATCGTGGAAGCCGTCTCTGCCGGCGAGAACGTCCTGGCGATCATGCCGACCGGCGGCGGCAAATCGCTGTGTTTCCAGCTGCCGGCACTGATGCGCGACGGCGTGACCGTGGTGATTTCCCCCCTGATCGCGCTGATGCGCGACCAGGTGCGTGCCTTGCAGGAGGCCGGCGTCTGCGCCGGCGCGCTGACATCGGGCAACACGCCCGAAGAAACCGATGCGGTCTGGGCCGCCCTGGAGCGGGGCGAACTGAAACTGCTCTACATGGCGCCGGAACGGCTGGCCGCCGGGTCCGCCATTGGGATGCTGCGGCGCGTCGGCGTCCGTCTGATCGCCGTGGACGAAGCCCATTGCGTCAGCCAGTGGGGGCACGATTTCCGCCCGGACTACCTGCGCATCGGGGCTCTGCGAAAGGCGCTGAACGTGCCGCTGGCCGCCTTCACCGCCACCGCGGATCAGGAAACACGCGAGGAAATCGTCCAGAAGCTTTTCGACGGTATGGTGCCGCGCAGCTTTCTGCACGGGTTCGACCGGCCCAACATCCATCTGGCCTTTGCGGCCAAGGACGGCCCGCGCCGCCAGATCCTCGATTTCGCTGGCGCGCGGCGGGGACAGTCCGGCATCGTCTACTGCGGCACCCGCGCCAAGACGGAAACGCTGTCCAGGGCGTTGCAGGACGATGGTCACAGCGCCTGCCACTATCACGGCGGGATGGAGGCCGAGGACCGACGCATCGTCGAAACCCGGTTCAGCCGCGAGGACGGCCTGATCGTGGTCGCGACGGTGGCCTTTGGCATGGGGATCGACAAGCCCGACGTGCGCTGGGTCGCCCATGCCGACCTGCCCAAGAGCATCGAAAGCTATTACCAGGAGATCGGGCGCGCCGGACGCGATGGCGCCCCGGCCGAAACCCTGACCCTGTTCGGCCCCGAAGATATCCGCCTGCGCCGCAGCCAGATCGACGAGGGTCTGGCGCCGCCGGAGCGGCGGGTGGCGGATCACGCCCGCCTGAACGCGCTGCTGGGGCTGGCGGAGTCGCTGGGCTGCCGCCGCAAGGCGCTCCTGGGTTATTTCGGAGAGGACGCGGAGGATTGCGGCAATTGCGATCTCTGCGACACCCCGCCGGATGTGTTTGACGCCACGACCGCGGTACGCAAGGCGCTGTCGGCGATCCTGCGCACCGAGGAATGGTTCGGATCCGGCCACCTGATCGACATCTTGCTGGGGGCCGATACCGACAAGATCAGGGCGCGCGGCCACGACCGGTTGCCGACCTATGGCGTCGGCACGGAATACGACAAGCGCCAGTGGCAGGCGGTGTTCCGGCAGATGATGGGCCGCGACCTCGTACGCCCGGACCCGGACCGGCACGGGGCGCTCCGCATGACCGAGGCCGCGCGCCCGATCCTGCGCGGCGAAGCCAGCATCGAGTTGCGCCGCGATACCATCCGCAAGGCGGTCCGCGGACCGGCGGTCCGGGCGCTGGTCTCCGACGAAGACGCGCCGCTGCTGAGCGCGCTGAAAGCCAAGCGCCGCGCCTTGGCCGAGGCGGCGCGTGTTCCGGCCTATGTGATCTTCACCGACAAGACGCTGATCGAAATGGCGGAATCACGACCTGCGACACTGGATGACATGGCCAGGATCGGTGGCGTCGGGGCCAAGAAGCTGGACCGCTACGGGGCCACGTTTCTCGAAGTCATCACCGGTGCGGCGGAAGACCTGCACCCGGTGCGCCGCAAGCTGGCGGGGCGCGATGCGGGCGGTGTCTATGACCGGCTGCTCGCGGTTCAGGCCGACCTGGCGCGGGGAAGCGACGGTATCGACAAGCCGCTGAGCTGTTCGGCGTCGCAACTGGCCAGGGTGGCGCAGCTTCGCCCCGACGACGCGCAGGGGCTGAACCGGCTTCTGGGCGACCGGCGGGCCGAGCGCTTCGGCGCCGCGTTTCTGGACGTTCTGCGCAGCGCGGGATAGACCCGATGGAACGATCAAGGCGAGGGTGACATGCTGGTGGTGATTTCTCCGGCCAAGAGGCTGGACTGGGCGGAGCGGGACATGGCGACGACCGAACCCGCATTTCGGGACGACGCGATCCGGCTGGCCAGGACGGCCCGCAACCTGACCCTTGGCGATCTTCAGAAGCTGATGGACATCAGCCCGGACCTCGCCCGGCTTAACCGAGACAGGTTCCGCGATTTTTCCGGCGCGCCGGATGCCGAAGCCACCCGTCCTGCGGCGCTGGCCTTTGCCGGGGACACCTACCAGGGGCTGGAAGCGGCATCGCTGGAGCGCGACGAACTGGGCTGGGCGCAGGATCACCTGCGCATCCTGTCCGGGCTTTATGGATTGCTGCGCCCGCTCGACGCGATCCAGCCCTACCGGCTGGAAATGGGAAGCCGGCTGAAGACGCGCCGCGGCGGGTCGCTCTATGACTATTGGCGGGACGATCTGTCCAAGGCGCTGAATGAACAGGCAGAGGCCGTCGGCACCGGCATTCTGGTGAATTGCGCCAGCCAGGAGTATTTCGGCGCCGTGGCCCGCAAGACGCTGAAACTGAGGGTCATTACCCCGGTCTTCATGGAAGACAAGGGCGGCACACCCAGGATCGTCAGCTTCTTCGCCAAGAAGGCGCGCGGGGCGATGGCGCGATTCATTGTCCAGAAACGATTGACCGATCCGTCGGGCCTGACCGACTTCGACAGCGGCGGCTATGCCTACGCGACCGACTTGTCGGAACCGGACCGCCCGGTGTTCCTGCGCCCCTACACGGCCTGACGCGCTCAACTGCGGGTATCCTCGGTCTGAGGCAGCACATCCTGAACGCCAGGCGGGCAATATTCGGCGACCCGCTCATGGATCGCGGCCTTGCGCAACGGTTTGGTCATGTAGCGATCCAGCCCCGCTGCAAGAATCCCTTCGGAATCTCCGTCCATGGCATGTGCGGTCAGGGCGACGATCGGGATATGGCCTCCGGTTGATTTTTCCAGCTTGCGGATCTCGCGGGTGGCTTCCTTGCCGTCCATCTTGGGCATGGAGATATCCATGAAGATCATGTCGGGTTTGAAATCGGAAAAGGCCGCGACGGTTTCGAACCCGTTGTTGGCGAAGCGCAGATCGATGTTCAGGTCCTTCAGCATCTTGCGCAGCACAAGCTGGTTGGTCTTGTTGTCTTCGGCGGCGAGCACCCGCATCAGGCGCAGCGGCTCTGCCGGTGTATCGCTTCCAACACCGGCAAGCCCCGCATCGGTGTCCAGAGGCGGTTTCGCGGGTGAGGCGGGGGAATTCGCCGCGATTGAAATCTCTGTCTGTTCGACCGGCGCTTCAGGTTCCGGCGCGCTTGCGCCTTTTGCCATCTCGGCCTCGTCCGGGGGCGCGTTCATGGGGAGCAGGGACGTGTGGCGGAACGCAACCGGCGCAAGGGACTCGGGGGCCCCGGTTTCGACCTCCTCTGCCGGTCCCGGCTCCGGCGCATCGACGTGTCCGGGGCGCGGGCCTTGCCGGATCCGGGTTCCGATCTCGGCCAGCCGCGCCAACAGTTCGTGCCGGGGAAACGGTTTCTGCAAGAGACCCTGCACAAGGGCAAACGACGGAGCGTTCTGGGCAAATCCGGCATTCGACGTCAGCAGCAGGAACGGCACGTCTGACCATCCTTTCGCGCGCAACGCGCCGACCAGTTCGAGACCGTCCATTTCCGGCATGTTGTGGTCGCTCAGGACGAGGTCGATGTCGTCGGACATGGCGTCAAGCGCTTCGGCACCCGACCCGCAACTGGTGACTGTCAGGCCAAGCTGGATCAACTTTTTTTCCAGCACCGCGCGGTTTTCGGGCTGATCGTCGACGACTAGCGCGTGGCGCAGCCCTTCGGGCAGGCTCGGCGGTCCGGGGCGTTCGTCGCCGGCCCGGTCCAGGTTCACCTGCAGGCCGAAGCATGACCCCTTGCCGGACTCGCTTTCCACCCAGATGCTGCCGCCCATCATCTCGACCAGCCGCTTCGTGATCGCCAGCCCCAGCCCGGTGCCTTCGAACTGCCGGTTCTGTTCGTCTTCGACCTGGTTGAATTCGCCGAAAATGTGATCGATCTTGTCCGCCGGAATCCCGATGCCGGTATCTTCGATCGAGATATACACGGAACTGGCGCCCTCCCCATCGTCGGGCACACCAGTGACGCGGATCATCACGTGGCCTTTCAGCGTGAATTTCAGCGCATTGCCGACGAGGTTGGTCAGCACCTGCCTGATCCGCCCCGGATCGCCGACGAAGCGGGTCGGTAGGAAGACGTCGTAGTCGACGATCAGCGGCAAGCCCTTGTCGCGCGCGATGGGCTGAAGCAGAAGGACGATTTCCTGCACGCAGCGTTCCAGATCGAAGGGTTCCGGGTGCAGCACCACCTTTTCCGCTTCGATCTTGGAATAATCCAGCACATCGTTGATGATGACGAGAAGCGCTTCGCCCGAACTCTTGATGGTGTTGACATAGAGCCGTTGTTCTTCGTCCAGCGGCGTGTCGTTCAGCAGGTCCGCCATCCCCACGACGCCGTTCATCGGGGTCCGGATCTCGTGACTCATGTTAGCGAGGAATGCGGATTTCGCGCGGCTGGCGGCCTCTGCCTTGGATCTCGCTTTCTTCAGCTGCGCCTCGTACTGGACGGTCGAGGTGATGTTCAGGGCCAGGCTGACCACATCGCCGCCCAGGCCCCGCTGGTCGATCAGCTTGACATAGACATTGTTCCACATCCGCATGACCACAGGTTCGGGATTGGGCTGCAACCACCGCTCCGTCATCATGGCGCGCCATTCGTCGGGGGTCTGGCGGCCAGTATTCACCAGCCCTTCGTCGGTCAGGATCTGAAGGATTCGGATGTAGTTGACGCCGGGCGCGACCTCTTCCAGCCCGTCAAAGGCGTTCAGGTAGGCGGTATTGGCCCCGATCAGGTTGCTGTCGCCGTCAAAGAAGGCGAATCCGTCCTGGATCGTCTGGATCGAATGCCAGAGGCGCCGTTCCGCGACTTCGATCTTCGCGTTGGCGACGGTGAGGTCGGATTTGACCTTCTCGTTCTCGTCGCGGACCGTCGCCACCTCGGCTTGGGTTTCGTCGATCTGTTTGGTCAGGGCCAGCGCGTGGCGCCCCAGTTTGCGATTCGCGGCGGACAGTTCGGCCTGCTTGAGTTCCAGCAATCGCTCCGCGGCAAGGCGCGAGCGCCGTTCTTCGGCGAGTTTGTTGGCAAGGCTCATGCTTGCAGGCTCCGCAACTGGCCCGGACGGGCATTTCAAGTCGCCAGCATCGGACAACCCGGTGAATAAGACCTTAAAGGCGACTCTGCGAAACCCTTCGGCGGAATCCTTGCAAGCCGGGGTCCGGACGTGCCACCCTGAATGCAAAACAGGAGAAAGATATGCGGAATTTGGCACGAGCTTTCATTGCGGCAATGACGGTCCTTGCGGCACCTGCGACAGCGCAGGAGGCGGTGCCGGAATTCCGCTTCGTGGCCACCCAGGGCGTCGATTTCTATGGATCGGACCTGGAACCGCTGTTTGACAGCGATCTGGACAGTTGCGTGCGGGCCTGCGCCGCTCAGAAGGCTTGTGCCGCTTTCACCTTCAACCGCCGGTCGAACGCCTGTTTCCCCAAAAGCGCGGTCAGCCGGAAAACGCCTTATGACGGCGCTGTTTCCGCGATCAAGATGCTGACGGAACCGTCGGTGCTGTCCGGCGCGGCGGATCGGCGGGGAAGCCTCGGTTTCCTGTCCGGGGCGGATCTGACGCAGGCGGCGGCCAATGCGCGGGATCTTGGCCTGCGTCACCCTGCCGGCAGCGATGCCGAGCTTGATCTCGATTCGGTGCTGTCCGCGGCCCAGGCGCGCCGCGACTCGGGCGATCGGGTGCAGGCGATGGCCTGGACCGGGCTTGCCGTATCGCTGAGCGACCGCGCCGACCTTTGGGTGGACTATGCCCGCCAGCTGCTCGGTATCGAGGCCAAGAACAGCACCGCGAAGCGGGACTTCGCGGAGCGGGCGCGCAGCGCCGCGATCAACGGCTACCTGCGCGCGGATACGGTCGCGGACCGGGCGGCGGCTCTCGGCGCTCTGGCCGAGGCGCTCGAACGCACCGGGCAGGGCGCGGTCGCGATCCCCGCGCTGCGTCTGGCGCAAGGCCTGCTGCCGGGCGCGGAGATCGACAGGGCCCTCGATCGCGTGATCGGCATGTTCGGATTCCGCATCGTCGACAGCACGGTGGAAAGCGACTCCGCCGCACCGCGCATCTGCGCCGAATTTTCCAGCCCGCTCGTGCCTGCCGGCGTCGATTACGACACTTTCGTGCGCCTGCCGGACCCGGCGCTGGTGGTGCAGCCCGAAGGATCGCAACTCTGCGTCGACGGGGTCCGTCACGGCGAACGCTACCGCGTGACGTTCCGGGCCGGGCTGCCTGCGGCTGACGGCGAGTTGCTGCAAAAGGACGTGGAACTGACGCATTACGTGCGTGACCGCAGCCCCGGCCTGCGGTTTCCGGGGCGGTCCTACGTCCTGCCGAAATCCGCCGATTCAGCCTTGCCGATCGAGACGGTCAACCTGGGCACCGTGGATCTGCAACTGCGCCGGATCAGCGAGCGCAACCTGCTGCGCGCGATGCAGGACGGCTATTTCGGCCGTCCCTTGACGCAATGGCAGGACGAAACCTTTGCCGGCGAGATCGCCGAGGATATCTGGTCCGGCACCGCCGAGGTGGCAAACACGCTGAACCGCGACATGACCACCCGCCTGCCGATGGGGGCGGCGATCGCGGACCAGCCTGCCGGAATCTATGCGCTGACCGCGCGGGTGCCGGGTGCGGACCCCTATGACGATCCGGGCGCGACGCAGTGGTTCGTGCTCTCCGATCTGGGCATCGCGACTCTGTCGGGCACCGGGGGGCTGGACGTCACGGTCCGGAGCCTGTCGGATGCCGCGCCGCGCGCCAATGTCGAGGTGACGCTGGTATCGCGGGCGAACGTGGTTCTGGCCCGTCGCGTGACCGATGCCGATGGACGGACAAGGTTCGATCCGGGCCTTCTGCGGGGCGGCGGCGGAGCGGCTCCGGCGCTGATCCTGGCGGAACAGGGAGAAACCGACGCGGCGTTCCTGTCGCTGTCCGATCCGGCCTTCGACCTGTCGGACCGCGGAGTCGAAGGTCGGGCCGCCGCCGGTCCGGTCGATGTGTTCCTGACCACGGAGCGCGGCGCCTATCGGGCGGGGGAAACGGTTCATGCGACGGTTCTGTCGCGGACTCCCACCGCCGAGGCGATCGAGGGCCTGCCGCTGATCGCCGTGCTCAGACGCCCCGATGGCGTGGAATACACGCGGCTTGTTTCGGATGGCGGAGTCATGGGCGGCCATGTGTTTTCCCTGCCGGTCGCGGCCAGCGCCCCGCGCGGTACCTGGCGGCTCGACATCCTGGGCGATCCGGACGCGCCCGCGCTGGCCAGCCAGACGCTGCTGGTCGAGGATTTCCTGCCGGAGCGGATCGACTTCGATCTGGCCTTGCCGGACGCACCCATCCGCATCGGCAGCAGTCCGACCCTGAGGATCGACGCACGCTATCTGTTCGGTGCGCCGGGATCGGATCTGATCATAGATGGGCAGACCACGCTGGCGCCGGCGGAAACGGTGGCCGCCTGGCCCGGATATCGCTTTGGCCGCCATACGGCGCGGCCCCAGCCCGTCAGCGAGGTGATCGGCGGCGGACGGACCGATGCGCAGGGGCAGGCGACGATCGCGTTTGACCTGCCGGTTCCCGCCGTCTCGGGGCAGCCGCTCGACCTGACCGTCACCGCCCGGCTTGCCGATGGTTCGGCCCGTCCGGTGGAACGCCGGATCAGCGCGCCGGTGCAACCCGGCACGCCGGTCATCGGGATCAAACCCCTGTTCGACGATGTGATCGCCGAAGACGGCACCGCCATGTTCGACGTGGTCGGACTCGCCCCTGACCTGACCCCGATGCCGATGCCGGTGCGCTGGACCCTGAACCGGGTCGAAACGCGCTACCAGTGGTATCAACTTTACGGCAACTGGAACTGGGAGCCCACAACGCGGCGCACCCGCATCGCCACCGGCGACGCCATGCTGGACGGCCCGCTGACGATTTCGCAACCGGTCGCGTGGGGCGATTATGAACTGGTGGTGGAACGCACGGAAGGCGACTACGCCGCCGCGTCTGTCGGGTTCAAGGCCGGCTGGTATGGGTCCGGAGACGCCGTGGAGACGCCAGACCGGCTGGAACTGTCGCTTGACCGGGGCAGTTACCGGCCCGGTGACACCGCCCGTCTGCGCATCGTTCCGAACGCCGCCGGTTTGGCCGAGATCGCGGTCCTGTCGGATCGCGTCATTCACAGGGAAACGATTGCCGTCGATGCCGGGGAAACAATCATTCCGCTGACCGTGACCGAGGATTGGGGCGCAGGCGCCTATGTCAGCGCCACCGTGATCCGGCCGATGGACGTGGCCGCCGGGCAGAACCCCGCGCGGGCGCTTGGTCTGGCTCATGCCATGGTCGAACCGGCGGGCAAGGTGCTTCAGGTCGCCATCGACGTTCCGGACGTGGTCCGGCCCCGGCAGGAACAGCCCGTGCGCGTGACAGTTGATGGCGCGGCGCAGGGGGAAACGGTCTGGCTGTCGCTGGCGGCGGTCGACCTGGGCATCCTGAATCTGACCGGATTCAAGTCTCCTGATCCGGAAACCTATTACTTCGGGCAGCGGCGGCTTGGCGTCGAGATGCGCGACCTCTATGGTCGGCTGATCGACGGCATGAACGGCGCGCTGGGCACGGTCCGGTCCGGAGGCGACAACGGCGCCGGCATGCGGATGCAGTCTCCGCCGCCGACCCAGGACCTGATGGCCGCGTTCAGCGGTCCGGTTCAGGTCGGACCGGACGGGACGGCAACGGTGAACATCGATCTTCCCGCTTTCGACGGGACGGTGCGGCTGATGGCCGTGGCCTGGTCGCGAACGGCCGTCGGCCAGGACGCGGCAGACATGCATGTGCGCGACCCGGTGGTCGTCACGGCCAGCCTGCCGAACTTTCTCGCGCCGGGAGATGAAAGCCGGATCCGTCTGGACGTGGCGCATGCCGACGGACCGGCGGGACAGATGATGCTGGAACTGACCGCCGCAGGGTCCTCGCTGAAACCGGGTCCGGCCCCCGGTGCGTTCGATCTGGCGCCGGAGGGCAAGGCCACGTTCGAGGTTCCGCTTGCTGCGCTCACCGCTGGCGATGCCCGGATCGACATGGTCCTGACCACGCCGGACGGGCAGGATCTGCGCCAGTCCCTGACACTGCCGGTGCGCGCCAACGATCCCGTTGTGGCCCGCACCCGCCGGCTGACGCTGGACGCGGGGCAGGAGCTTGCGGTCACGTCGGACATATTCTCGGACTTCCGCGCGGGCACCGGCCGGGCAATCCTGTCTGCGGGGCCGCTCGCGGCATTCGATGTGCCGGGGTTGCTGTCGTCTCTGAACCGCTACCCGTATGGCTGCACCGAACAGGTGGCGTCGCAGGTGCTGCCGCTGCTCTACCTGTCCTCCGTGGCGCAATCCGCGGGACTCGGCGACGGCGCGGCGATCCGGGCGCAGGTCGAGGCGGCGATCACCCGCATCCTGACGCGCCAGGCGGGCAACGGGGCCTTCGGCCTGTGGCGGGCAGACACCGGGGATTTCTGGCTCGACGCCTATGTTTCCGATGTCCTGAGCCGCGCGCGGACGCAGGGGTATCCGGTGCCGGACCGTGCCTTCCGTCTGGCGATGGACAACCTTCGCAACCGGATCAACTATGCCCCCGACTTCGAGAACGGCGGCGAGGACATCGCATATGCACTGATGGTGCTGGCCCGCGACGGCACGGCGGATATCGGCGATCTGCGCTATTACGCGGATGTCAAGGGCGCGGATTTCGCGACCCCGCTGGCCGCAGCGCAAGTGGGCGCGGCGCTGGCCGCCTATGGCGATCAGACCCGCGCCGACGCCATGTTCGCCCGCGCCGCGCGGATGGCCGACACCGCCACGCCCGACCCGTTGGAATGGCGGGCGGATTACGGCACTGCGTTGCGCGATGCCGCCGGCGTCCTGGCGCTGGCGACAGAGGCTGGCAGCGCCGCCGTGAACGCGGAAGGGCTCGCCGCCCGGATAACGCGGGCCGACGCACCGTTCTCGACCCAGGAATCGGCCTGGAGCCTCCTGGCCGCACAGGCGCTGATCAAGAACCCCGAAGCCGCCGGGTTGCTTGTCGACGGCGTTCCGGCGCAGGGACCGTTCGTCGAAGTGATCGACGACGATGACGCCATGCGCGAGGTGAGGCTTACCGCCGCCGAGGGTCGCGCCGTCGACGTGACCCTGACCACGACCGGTGTGCCGGAAACGCCGCCAGCGGCCGGCGGCACGGGCTATGCCATCACGCGCAGCCTTTACACGATGGACGGAACCCGGATCGAACGGCCTGACCTGGCCGTCGGAGACCGGTTCGTGACCGTGTTGCAGGTGACGGCCTTTGAACGCTCCGGTGCCCGGCTGATGGTGAACGATCCGCTGCCCGCGGGTGTCGAGATCGACAATCCGAGCCTGTTGCGCAGCGGCGACATAAGGGCGCTGGACTGGCTGAAACCGTCCGAGGCGGAACATGTCGAATTCCGCTCCGACCGTTTCCTGGCCGCCGTCGACATGCGGGCGGGCGCGCCGGTGACGCTTGCCTATGTGGCGCGCGCGGTGACACCGGGCGGATTCCATCACCCGGCGGCGTCGGTCGAGGACATGTACCGCCCCGCGTTCCGCGCGCGCACGGACAGCGGGCGGCTGGTCGTCACCCGATGAGGCGAATGCCCATCCTGTTCCTCGCCGTGTCCCTGTTTCTGGGGGCCATGGCGCGGGACGGCGTGGACCGCTGGATCGATGCGACGGTTCTGCCGCCGACGCTGGCGGAGACCTCGGTCGAAGTGCGGGACCGCAATGGCGGCATGCTGCGGGTCTTCATGGTCGGGAACGGCATCTGGCGGTTGCGCCCGCGCCTGCCGGACGTCGATCCGGAGTTCGTCCGGATGCTGGTGCGCTACGAGGACAAACGGTTCTGGAGCCATGCGGGCATCGACCCGCTGGCGATGCTGCGCGCGGCCGGGCAGGCGGTCGGCAACGGGCGGGCGGTGTCCGGCGGGTCCACCCTCACCATGCAGGTGGCGCGGTTGCTGGAAGATGGCAGCACCGGCAAATGGGCTGGAAAGCTGCGCCAGATCCGCCTTGCGCTGGCATTGGAACGGCACCTGGACAAGCAGGAGATCCTGACGATCTACCTGACCCATGCACCCTATGGCGGCAATCTCGAAGGCATCCGCGCCGCGGCCCTGGCCTGGTTCGGGAAGGAGCCCCGCCGCCTGACTCCGGCGGAATCCGCGCTGCTGGTCGCGCTGCCGCAATCGCCGGAAACCCGCAGGCCGGACCGCCATCCGGAACAGGCGCGGGTCGTGCGCGACAGGGTTCTGAGCCGTCTGCGGGCGCAGGGGGTGCTGGCAGGTTCCGAAGCCGCCTCCGCGAGCACCGTGGCCCTGCCGACGCGGATGCAGCCGTTTCCCCGCCTCGCGCCGCATCTGGCCGACCGGGTGGTGGCGGATCGTCCCGAAGCCCGCCGCCATGACCTGACGCTGGACGCCCGTGTCCAGGCCGCCATGGAGCGGCTGGTCGGCGCGGCGGCGCGGCAGGCCGGACGGAACCTGTCGGCAGCGCTGGTCGCGGTGGATCATCGGACCGGAGAGATCGTCGCATCGGTCGGCTCGCCCGCCTATGACGCCGGCGACGGACGCCAGGGCTTCGTCGATATGACCCGCGCGATCCGTTCGCCCGGATCGACCCTGAAACCGTTGATCTACGGCCTTGCTTTCGATCGGGGGCTGGTGCACCCGGAAACCCTGATCCATGACGGGCCGGTCAGTTTCGGCACCTATGCGCCGCGGAACTTCGACGGCCAGTTCCGCGGCGATGTCCGTATCCGCGCGGCATTGCAGCTGTCTCTGAACATTCCGGTCGTAAAGCTGGCGCAGGCGCTTGGACCGGCGCGGGTGATGGCGGCTCTGGAACGGTCCGGCGCCGAAGTGCAGCTGCCGGGCGGCGCGCCGGGTCTGGCCATCGCCCTCGGCGGAGTCGGGATCAGCCTGCACGACCTTGTTCAAGGCTACGGGGCGCTGGCGCGGGGCGGGCAGGGCATGTTGCTGAGATCGTCGCTTTCTGATGCGCCGCGGACGGGGGAGCGGCTGATGTCGGACGTGGCCAGCTGGCAGGTGGGGGATATCCTCTCGGGCCTTGCGCCGCCGCCGGGCGCACCCGACCGGGTGCTTGCCTACAAGACCGGAACATCCTACGGCCACAGGGATGCCTGGGCCGTCGGGTTCGACGGGCGGCATGTGATCGGTGTCTGGATGGGACGTGCGGACGGCACGCCGGTGCCGGGCGCTTTTGGCGGCGATCTTGCCGCGCCGGTCCTGTTCGAAGCCTTCGGCCGGTTGAAAACGGCCTTCGATCCTCTGCCCCCGCCGCCGCCCGCAACCCTGATCGTCGCCGCGGCGGACCTGCCGGAACCGCTGAAAAGGTTCCGCCCGCAGGACGCCCGGACGGCCGGTCCGGGGCAGGCGCCACGATTGGTTTTTCCGCCTGAAGGTGCGGTTCTGCCGGCCTTGGAGGGATCCGTTCCACTGAAGCTGGCGGGCGGACAGGCCCCGTTCCTGGTGATGGCAAACGGCGTTCCCGTGGCGCGGCAGGTGCGCGACGCGGAAATTCAGGTGCCCAGCCCCGGCCCCGGTTTTTCGACCTTCGTCATCGTGGATCGCAACGGTCTGTCGGATCGTGTCACCGTGCGTCTGGACTGACGGGTCGCAGGCAGCGTTTCCGGACCTAGCGGCGGCCCTCGCGCAGCCAGCCGCCAACGATCAGCGCGGTGGCCATCAGCAGCACCAGCCAGGCCGGAAGCAGGGGCGATTGCCGGACATCAAGGGTCTCGTAAGCGTCGCGCGGGGTCAGGCCGATCCAGCCGCGCCCGGCGGCCGGGCGGCCTTCGCGCACGTCGCGGATGTCCGGCAGCCCGTCTTCCAGCCGCAGTGCGCCACCGCGTGTCGCCGTCAGGACCGGCTCCAGTACGTCAGGCGAAGCGATGGTCTGCTCGAACTCGCGCGGCGCCGCGGGGCCGAGGCCGATCACGGCCTGGTGAGTGCCTTCGGTCAGCCGGTAAAGCCCGATCTCCGGCCCGTCATAGAGCGCTTCGAACCGGCCTGGCGAGACTTCGGTCAGTTCGAGATCCAGGCTGGACCCGTCGGGCCGGGTCACGGTGACAGGCCCCATGTCGTCGCTCAGGGAGCGGCGGATGATCCGCATCGTCTGCCCGGTCGCTTCGGCCCAGAGCGCTTCTTCTTCCAGTTCCGGTTCCTTCATCGTCCAGTGGGCGAGGCGCCGCAGCAGTTCAAGCTGTGGTCCGCCGCCCTCGTAGCCCCGGTTCCAGAGCCAGGCATGGTCCGAGGCCAGCAGCGCGACCCGGCCTTCCCCGACCCGGTCAAGGATCAGCAGCGGGCGTTCGTCATAGCCGGTCATCACGACGGACCCGGACTGGGCTTCCACGTCGATCTGACGCAGCCACGATCCCCATGTTTCGGCCCGCGGGAAATCCGCCGTCACCGGGTGGCGCTGGCCAAGGTCCGTCACGATCGGCCGGTATTTCCGGTCGATCACCCGCGCGCTGGGTTCGGCTGGCAGAATTCGCGCCAGCGGCGAACGGTAGATGCTGTCGGCCCCCGCGAAATCGGGCCCGGCCGCCACCAGCACCGCGCCGCCGTTGTCAACATAATTGGCCACGTTGTCGAGATAGATCGCCGGCAGGATGCCCCGCCGCTTGTAGCGGTCGAAGATGATGAGATCGAAATCCTCGATCTTCTCCAGGAACAGTTCGCGCGTCGGAAAGGCGATCAGGGACAGTTCGCCGACCGGAACCCCGTCCTGCTTTTCAGGCGGGCGCAGGATGGTGAAATGCACGAGGTCCACCGAGCTGTCCGACTTCAGCAGGTTGCGCCAGGTGCGCCCGCCGGGATGCGGTTCGCCTGACACCAGCAGAACCCGCAGACGGTCGCGCACGCCATTCATCTGGATTAGCGCGGTGTTGTTGCGGTCGGTGATTTCGCCGGCCGCCATCGGAACCGTGAACTGGATCACGTTGCGTCCGCCATGGGGCAGCGACACCGGCAGTTCGATGTCCTGTCCGATCGGCACGTCGAAACTCTGCGGCTCGCCTCCGTCGACGGATATTTCCAGCGGTGCGCGCGGGCCGGTTTCAGGGGCCGCGCCACTGTCCTCGATGCGCAGGGTCAGGGTGACGGGCTCGCCGATGATCGCGAAGGCCGGCGCATTGCGCACGATCAGGCGGCGGTCCCAGTCGGTTTCGCGTCCGGTCATCAGCAGATGCATGGGTGCGGGCAGATCCTGGGCGCGGGCCATGTCATGCACCTGCCCGTCGCTGAGCGCGATGATCCCGGCGATGCGGGCGCGGGGTTCCTCGGCCAGCGCGGCGGCCAGCGCGGTCATCAGTTCCGTGCCGGCGTCGCCCGCGCCATCGGGCACGGTGACGCGCCGCAATTCGGTGTTCGGGCGCGCGCCGATCTCGGCGGCCAGGGCTTCCGCCGCCTGCGCCATCTGCCCCGGACGATCCGATAGGGACTGGCTGGCGCTTCGGTCTTCCAGCAGGACCACGATATCGCTGAGCGGCGATCGGTTCTCGACCTGGTAGGCGGGTCCGCTCAGCGCGCCCAGCAGCACCAGCGCCGCAAGGCCGCGCAGCGCCCATCCCGACAGACCGCGCCACAGCGCCAGGCCGACGCCCGCCGCGGCGACGGCTGCGAGCCCGCCGATCAGCGGCCAGGGGATCAGCGGATCGAAGATCACGGTTCCGGTCATTGGCCGAGCCTGTCCAGCAGGGCGGGAACATGCACCTGGTCGGATTTGTAGTTCCCGGTCAGCACATGCATCACAAGGTTGATGCCGAACCGATAGGCAAGTTCGCGCTGCCGTTCCCCGGCAAAGCCGCGTCCGACAGGCAGCAGCGGACGGCCATTGCCGTCCACGGCCCATGCCCCGGCCCAATCGTTGCCGCCGATCACCACCGGCGTCACGCCGTCGTTCAGGTTGCGGAACGGCATCCCTTCGATCTGCTGGGCATCGGGCGGCGCGGCTTCGACCCAGATTTCGCGCGCGGTGTGGCGGCCGGGAAAGTCCTGCAACAGGTAGAAGGTGCGGGTCAGGACATGGTCCGCCGGGAGCGGCTCCAGCGGCGGAATGTCCAGCGGCGCCGCCAGTTGCTGAAGCTTGCGGCCGTTGGGGCTGGTGCCGCCGAGACGGGCGATATCGGCGTCCCTTGTGTCGAAGAGGATCAACCCTCCGGACCGGAGATAGGCGTTCAGCTTGCCATAGGCTTCCGCCGACGGGGTCGGCTGGTTCGGCGTGATCGGCCAGTAGAGCATCGGGAAAAACGCCAGTTCATCCCGTTCCAGGTCGATCCCGACCGGCGCGGCGGGTTCCACCGAGGTGCGGTAGAACAGCGTGTCCGACAGGCCGCGCAGCCCGGCCTGCGCGATCTGGTCCAGATCCTCGTCCCCGGTCAGAACATGCGCCAGAACCAGTTCCGCCGTCGCGGCCAGGGCAAAGGCATCGGCTTCGGCCTGCTCCTGGGTCCGGGATTCGTCTTGGGCGTGCAGCGGCTGCGGCTGCGCCAGCCACAAGGCGGTCAGCAGAATGGCTGCGGTCGCCCGCGTCGCGACCAGCCGTCCGGACAGGGCCAGCGAAGCAATCGCATCCAGCGCCAGAAGCACGACGGCGAGTCCCAGAAGGCCGCCGCCCAGCGGCAGTTCCTTCCGCACCGACAGGCCTTCGACCGGGATACGGTCGGGCCAGACCGCCGCGGTCAGCATGCTGTCGTCGGCGAGGACATTGCGGGCCAGACGCCGGTCCTCGCTGGCATAGAGCCCCGGCCTGAGATCCGGTCCGACAGGGGCCGAAACCAGTTCGGCACCGTCAACGCCGGGCAGGGTGCCGGCATCCGAAAGCTTGCCGAACCCGTCCATCACCTGAAGGGGTCTCCAGGTCGTGCCTTCAAGATCCTCCGCCTGCGGCGTTCTGGACGACGACGAGACGGCGAGACGCTCCAGCATCTCGACGAAGAGACCGGACAGCGGCAGGCTCGACCATTCGGCATTCGCAGTGACGTGGAACAGAATCACCTGGCCCTGTCCCAGCGGCTTGCGCGTGACAAGAGGCGTGCCATCGCTGAGCGCAGCGATCACCCGATCCGCCAGCGTCGGATCCGGTTGTGCCATGACCTGCGCCGAAACGGTGACATCCTCGGGCACCGCCAGGCCGAAGAACGGCGAACCTTCGGCGAAGGGCGCCAGCGCCTTGGGCTCGCCCCAGCTCATCGCGCCGCCGACGCTGCGCCCGCCCGCGCGCAGCCGCACCGGCATCAGCGGGTGTTCGTCCGCGCGGCTGATGTCGCTGGCCGCCAGCCGTGGCCCGGCGAAGCGCAGGAGCATCCCGCCGCCGTCGATCCAGTCGGTCAGGGCTTCTTCCTCGGCGGTGGACAGGGTGGCCACGTCGGCCAGGACGATGGCATCCGGATTGGCGGGCAGGATGTCGAGCAGTGCGCCATCCAGCAGATCCGCCGTCGGCGCCAGCGCCTGGTTGAGATAGTGGAGCGGTGACAGCAGTTCGAGTCCTTCGCGGTCTTCCCGCCCGGCGATCAGCGCGACCTCGCGCCGCCGCAGGCTGTCGTCGGTCAGGGTCAGCGCCCCGGCGGACCGCTGTCCCTGTATCTCGAACCGGGTGATGCGGGCGCGCAATTCGGACGGCAGCGACAGGGCCGCCTGGGCTTCTGTCCCGCCTTCGGCGAACCCGGCGGTTGCAGTGGCCAGAATCCGCGCGGTGCCCGCCGGGTCCAGACCCTGCGCCAGAACGGTCACTTCCCGTTCCGGCCCGCCGAGCGAGCGGCGCAGGGTCAGTTGCACCGCGCCGTCCTCGAACCGTGCCGGGGCGAGTCCCAGGACCTCGCGGCCGGTCTCGAACACGCGCACCGCGCCCCGGTCCTCCAGCGCCGCCAGCAGGGTCTCGCGCCCGTCGTGGGCCAGGCCGTCGCTCAGCCACAGCGTCTCAAAGCCGCCATCGACGGTCGAGATCGCGGCCAGCGTCGCGTCGATCTGGCGGGAGTCCGGCTGCCAGGGCGCCGGCGCAAGGCCGGCGAGGCGGCTGGCCCAGATATCCGCCGACTGGAACGCCGGCTCTTCCGGGGCGGTCAGCCGCAGGATCGACACCGGGCGCCCGGTGCGCCCCGCATCGGTCAGCTGTGCGTCGATCAGGTCGATCTTTTCGGGCCATCGTGTCGCCCCGGCCCAGCTTGCGTCCAGCAGGATGAGAAGCGGACCGCTGCCGCCGCGGTCCTGCTGCGGGTTCAGCACCGGACCGGCCAGTCCCGCGAT
This sequence comes from Sedimentitalea xiamensis, assembly GCF_030164465.1. GTDB lineage: Bacteria > Pseudomonadota > Alphaproteobacteria > Rhodobacterales > Rhodobacteraceae > Sedimentitalea > Sedimentitalea xiamensis. The sequence goes on along the minus strand of NZ_JASNJE010000001.1, from coordinate 39,936 downwards.
CACGGCGGCCACCGCCAGCATTCGCAACAGCAGGAGCCACAAGGGCGTGCGATCGGTGACGCTTTCGTCGTCCGTCAGGCCCAGCAACAACGCGACGCCGGGAAACCGGCGCCGGATCGGCGCGGGCGGAATCGCGCGCAGGATCAGCCACAGGATCGGCAGCGCCAGCAGGCCCAGCAAGAGCCAGGGCGACGTGAAGCCGATGCCCGCCAGAATGGTCATGCGGTGCCCCGATCCAGTGCGCGATAAAGCCACAGCAGCGCCGACTGCGCGCTGTCGCCGGTGTGATGCAGCCCCAGATGCCAGCCGGTCGTGCGGCAGAGCTGCGCCAGCCGTTCCTTGCGTTCGGCCAGCCGATCCAGATAGCGGTCCCGCAGGTCGCCCGCCTTGAGCGTTTCGTGGCGTAGTGTGCCGCCGACGCTTTCGAAAATGGTGCGGCCCCGGAACGGAAACAGTTCCTCGCTGGGGTCGAGCACCTGCAAGACCACGCCGCGCACACCGCGGTCGGCGGCCTTGGTCAAGGCGAGTTCGACCTCGGCCATGTCTCCCAGGAAATCGGAAATGAACACCGCCCGCGCGTGCGGGATCATCGCCCGGTGTTCCGGGGCGGCGTAGTCCTGCGGTGCATCTTTCGAAAACGCTTCGGCCAGCCGCAGGATCTGCGGGTTTCCGCGCCGGGGCGGCAGTGCCGTTCCGGTCAGCCCGACACGTTCGCCCCCGCGCACCAGCACGATCGCGGTGGCCAGCACCAGCAGCCGCGCCCGGTCGGCCTTGGTCGGGAGGTTGTCATGCGAAGCAAAGCGCATCGAAGCGCCCTGATCGACCCAGAACATGACCGACTGCGCGATCTGCCATTCGCGTTCGCGCACGAACTGCTGGTCGCCGCGGGCCGAACGCCGGTGGTCGATCATGCGCCGGCTGTCCCCCGACTGCGCAGGGCGGTATTGCCAGAAATCGTCGCCAAGCCCCGCGCGGCGCCGTCCGTGATCTCCCAGGAGAACCGTTCCCGCCAGGTGCTCCGCCCGCGCCAGCAGCGGCGGCAACCGGCTGGCTTCGTTTTCGGAACGTTCGCGAAGGGCGTTGGGTTGGTTCACGCGGCGGCCTGACTTCGGGTCAGGCCCGCGGCGGTGGTTTCGATCAGGTCCGCAAGGCTGTCGCCGCGCGCCCTGGCGGCGAAATTCAGCGCCATCCGGTGACTCAGCACCGGGCGCGCCATATCTATCACGTCATCGGCATTGGGCGCCAGTCGGCCCTCCAGCAAGGCCCGTGCCCGCACCGTGAGCATCAGCGCCTGCGCGGCCCGCGGTCCGGGTCCCCAGGCGACGGTCTCCCGGACCCGGTCGGAGGCTTCGGGTTCATCGGGCCGGAATGCGCGCACAAGATCGAGAATCATCTCGACCACCGATTCGCCCACCGGCATCCGCCGCAGCAGGGTCTGTGCCGCAAGCAGCGACTCGCGCGTGAACACCTGTGTCGCCTGATCTTCCTGGACGCCCGTGGTGGCGATCAGGATGTCGCGTTCGGTGGCGCGGTCGGGGTAATTCACGTCGATCTGCACGAGGAACCGGTCCAGTTGCGCTTCGGGCAGGGGATAGGTGCCTTCCTGTTCGATCGGGTTCTGCGTGGCGAGCACGTGGAACGGCGCGTCCAGCGGGCGGTCTTCGCCCGCGACGGTCACGGTGCGTTCCTGCATCGCCTGCAAAAGCGCCGATTGCGTGCGCGGACTGGCGCGGTTGATCTCGTCCGCCATCAGAAGCTGGCAGAAAATCGGCCCCGGAATGAACCGGAACGTGCGGCTCCCATCCGCTGCCGTGTCCAGCACCTCCGAGCCAAGGATGTCGGCCGGCATCAGGTCCGGGGTGAACTGGATGCGGTTGCCATGCAGCCCCATCACCGTGGACAGGGTTTCGATCAGCCGTGTCTTGCCCAGCCCCGGCAGGCCGATCAGGAGACCGTGCCCGCCGCAGAGAAGCGCGGTTAGGGTCAGGTCCACCACCCGTTCCTGCCCGATGAAACGGCGTGTGATCGAACTCTTGGCTTCGGCCAGTTTGACCTCCAGCGCCTCGATTTCGGCGACCAGATCGGCAGCGTCGGACATGACTTTCCTTTCACAGGGCTTATAGTTCCGACTGTAAGTGTATCGCGCGCGGATGAAATGGCAAAAGCTATGAGCGGACAAAAAGCTGTTACTCCTTCTCCGGAAAGCATCGCGGCGTCGGTCAAGGTGGCGAAAGACAAGGGTCTGCCCCCGGTTCACCTGTGGAATCCGCCGTTTTCCGGGGATCTGGACATGCGGATCGCGCGGGACGGAACCTGGTTCTATCTTGGCTCGCCGATTGAACGGGTCGGGCTTGTCAAGCTGTTCTCGTCGATCATCAAGAAGGAAGAGGGAAGGTATTTCCTCGTCACGCCGGTGGAAAAGGTCGGAATCACGGTGGAAGACGCCCCCTTCGTCGCGGTGGATTTTGATGCAGCCGGTGACGGGACGGAACAGGTCCTGACCTTCGTCACGCATGTTGGCGACAGGGCGGTTGCGGGGCCGGAGCACCCGATCCGCGTGGAACGCGACCCGGACACCGGTGAACCTTTGCCCTATGTGCTGATCCGCGCCAATCTCGAAGCGTTGATCGACCGCAAGAGCTTTTACCGCGTTGCCGACCTGGGGGTTCATCATGATGGCTGGTTCGGGCTCTGGTCCTCCGGGGCATTCTTTCGCTTGGCGCCCTCTGACGAACTGCGCGACGCCTGACCGGCGCGGGCGAATTCCCTAAACTTTTACAATCGCAACGGATTTCCATGCCTTGGCAGCGCGCCGCATTGCGGTCTAAACTTGCCGGACCCGTTTTCCGAGTATCCCGATGCCAAGATTTGCCGCGAATATTTCCCTGCTTTTTGCCGAACTGCCTTATCTCGACCGCTTTGACGCCGCGGCTCGGGCCGGGTTTGCGGCGGTTGAAATCCTGTTTCCCTATGACGTGCCCGCCAAACAGACCCATCGCGCCCTGCTGAGCAACGGTCTGGAACTGGTTTTGATGAACGCGCCGCCGCCCAACTACACCGGCGGCACCCCCGGCTACGGCGCGGTTCCCGGCGGCGAGGGGCGGTTCGAACACGATATCCGCCGGTCCTTGCGCTATGCGGAGAGCCTGAAGCCCGGTCTGCTGCATGTGATGTCCGGCTACACCAAGGATCCTGCCGCCAAGGCCACGTTCGTGCGCAACCTGCAATGGGCCGCCGATCTGGCTCCGGCACAGACATTCACCATCGAACCGCTGAACCCCGGCGATCAGCCCGGCTATTTCATGGACGACTACGATCTGGCGGCCGAGGTTCTGGACGCGGTGGACCGGCCCAATGTCGGGCTGCAATACGACACCTACCATGCGCAGGTGATCCATGGCGACGCGGCGCAGGTCTGGAAGGATCACGGCGCGCGGGCCGTCCATGTCCAGATCGGCGCTGCGCCCGGCCGCAGCGAACCCGCTGAGGGGCCGATTGATTTTCCGGCCCTGTTCCGGACCCTGGATGCCGATGGCTATGCCGGTTGGGTCAGCGCCGAATACAACCCGACCACCCGGCGCACCGAAGACAGCCTGCACTGGATGTCCGTTTCATAGTTGTGCATATGAGGCGCGACCAAGATTGGAGCCAGCGCCATGATTCCCTCCCGTTTCGCCCCCGTCGCTTTCGGCTTCATCCTGTCGGGCCTGATGTCCTGCATGGTTTCGGGCATCGCCACCGCGCGCGCTCTCGGTGCGGTCGAAGGGTTCTTCGGCGAATGGATGTCGTCCTGGGCCTTCAGCTGGGCCATCGCCTTTCCGGTCGTTCTCGTGGTGGCCCCGGTGACGCGGCGCATGGTTTCGGTGCTGGTGAAATCCGACGCCTGATCGCCGGTCAGACGATGTCGGGCATCCTGGTGGCGCGCCGCAGCCGCCTGGCATGGTTCACAAGAGACACGGTGTAGATCACCAGCGCCAGCCAGATCATCGGAAAGGCGATCATCCGCGCCCGCCCGAAGTCTTCCCCGAACACGAAAACGGCGGTCAGGAAGATCATCGTCGGCGCGATATATTGCAGGATGCCGATGGTCGACAGGCGCAACAGCTTGGCTCCGTTCGCATAGATCATCAGCGGCGCGGCGGTGATCAGGCCGCTGCCGAGCAACAGCCAGGTGTCGGAGGCGTCGCCCGCGAACAGATGGTTCCCGCCGGTCGCGACCAGCCAGCCGACATAGGCCAGCGCGAAGGGCAAAAGCAGCAGCACTTCCAGCGTGAAGCCCTGGTTGGGGCCGATGGGCAGGGACTTCTTCAGGAACGCATAGGCGCCCCAGGTCAAGGTCAGCCCGATCGCCGCCACCGGCAGCTGCCCCGCCTGCCAGGTCAGGATCACCACCGCCGCCGCCGCGAGCGCGACGGCCGCCATCTGCGCCCGGTTCATCCGTTCGCCCAAGAGCACCGCCCCGAGGAAGACGCTGAACAGCGGATTGATGTAGTATCCGAGCGCCGCATCCAGCGCATGACCGGATGCGATCGACCAGACGTAGATGCCCCAGTTCACCGAGATCAGCGCCGCCGTCACCGCCGCCATGCCCAGCATCCGGGGCGTGCACAGTGCAACCCGAAGGTCCGCCGTGCGCCCCGTCGCCCAAAGCACGAGACCGGCGACCGGCACCGACCAGATCACCCGGTGCGCGATCACCTCGGTCGGCGTCATATGCGCCAGCGCCTTCATGTAGATCGGCAGGAACCCCCACAGGACATAGGCGGTGACGGCGAAGGCAAATCCGCGCCCGGTATCTTGGTTGGTTGACGACATGACAGGTTCCCTCCGGTGCGACTCGCCGGACTGTCGCCGTCCTACCTGATTGCCATGTTAAGCACCATCGCCGAAGTGACCGCGCGACGCGGTGCGTGGCACCCGGCGCGCGCAGCCACTGGAAACCGGCCCCGGTTCATGGCAGGACGGGGCAGAGCCGGAAACAGGGAGAGCGGGCCATGAGCACATTCGGAAAAGGGTGTCACCTGCACCTGATCGACGGGTCGGCCTATATCTTCCGGGCCTTCCACGCGCTGCCGCCGCTGACGCGGAAATCGGATGGCCTGCCGATCGGCGCGGTCGCGGGGTTCTGCAACATGATTCAGCGCTATGTGGAAGACAACCACGGCCCGGATGCGCCGACCCATGTGGCGGTGATCTTCGACAAGGGCAGCCACACGTTCCGCAACGATCTTTACGACCAGTACAAGGCCAACCGCGAGGCAATGCCCGAGGAACTGCGCCCGCAGATCCCGCTGACCCGCGTGGCGACCGAAGCGTTCAACATCGCCTGCAAGGAACTGGAAGGCTACGAGGCTGACGACATCATCGCGACGCTCGCCTGCCAGGCGCGCGAGGCCGGGGGGCGGGTGACGATCATCAGTTCCGACAAGGACCTGATGCAGCTGGTGGGCGGCGGCGTCGAAATGCTCGACGCGATGAAGAACCGCCGGATCGACCGAGAGGGCGTGATGGAGAAGTTCGGCGTGCCGCCCGAGCGCGTGGTCGATGTGCAGGCGCTGGCGGGCGATTCCGTCGACAACGTGCCGGGCGCGCCGGGGATCGGGATCAAGACGGCGGCGCTGCTCATCAACGAATTCGGCGATCTCGAAAACCTGCTGGACCGGGCCGAAGAGATCAAGCAACCCAAGCGGCGGCAGACCCTGATCGACATGCGCGAGCAGATCGAGCTGAGCAAGAAGCTGGTGCAACTGGATTGCGACACGCCGCTGGATTTCAGTCTGGACGACCTCGAGGTGCGCGACCCGGACCCCGAGGTGCTGATGCCGTTTCTCGCCGAGATGGAGTTCCGCACCCTGTCCAGGCGGATTGCCGAGAAACTGGGCGTCGAGGCCCCGGTGATCGCAGATGTCCCCGCACCCGCCGATACCGCCGTGGAGACACCGGAGATGCCGTCGTTTGATGCGGCGGTCCACGAGTGCGTGCGCGATGCCGACAGCCTGCGAAGCTGGATCGCGCAGATCGAGGAACGCGGCTGGGTGGCGGTGGACACCGAAACCACCGGGCTGAACGAGATGACCGCCGATCTCGTCGGCATATCGCTGTGCGTGGAGCCGGGGCATGCCTGCTACATCCCGCTGATCCACAAGGCCGGCGCGACCGGCGACCTTTTCGGCAGCGACGATCTGGCCGAGGGGCAGATGGCGGTGCAGGATGCGCTGGACCTGCTGAAACCGGTGCTGGAAGACCCGGCGATCCTGAAGATCGGGCAGAACATGAAATACGATGCCAAGATCTTTGCCCGCTACGGCATCGATGTGGCCCCGATCGACGACACGATGCTGATGTCCTATGCGCTGCATGGCGGGCTTCACGGGCACGGCATGGACACGCTGAGCGAACGTTATCTCGCGCATACGCCGATTCCGATCAAGCCGCTGCTGGGCACCGGAAAATCGGCGATCACCTTCGACCGGGTGCCGATCGACGACGCGGTGCCCTATGCGGCGGAAGACGCCGACGTCACCCTGCGGCTGTGGCAGACGTTCAAACCGCTCCTGCACCGGAGCCGCGTGACCACGGTCTATGAAACGCTGGAGCGGCCGCTGGTGCCGGTGCTGGCGCAGATGGAACGCAACGGAATCAAGGTGGACCGCGACACGCTGAGCCGGATGTCCAACGCGTTTGCGCAGAAGATGGCCGGACTTGAGGCCGAAATCCACGAGTTGGCCGGGGAAAGTTTCAACGTCGGCAGCCCCAAGCAACTGGGCGAGATCCTGTTTGACAAGATGGGGCTCGAAGGCGGCAAGCGCGGCAAGACCGGGGCCTATGCCACCGGGGTCGACGTGCTGGAAGACCTCGCGACCGAACATGACCTGCCTGCCCGCGTGCTGGACTGGCGGCAGGTCAGCAAGCTGAAGTCGACCTATACGGATGCACTTCAAACCCATATCAACCCGGACACGGGGCGGGTGCACACCTCCTATTCCATCGCCGGGGCAAGCACCGGGCGGCTCGCTTCGACCGATCCCAACCTGCAAAATATCCCGGTACGCACCGAGGAAGGCCGCCGCATCCGCGAAGCCTTTGTCGCCGAACCGGGCAATCTGCTGGTCAGTCTGGACTATTCCCAGATCGAATTGCGCATTCTCGCCCATATCGCGGATATTCCGGCGTTGAAACAAGCCTTTGCCGAGGGGCTGGACATCCACGCGATGACTGCGAGTGAAATGTTCGACGTGCCGATGGACAAGATGACGCCCGATGTGCGGCGCAAGGCCAAGGCGATCAATTTCGGCGTGATCTACGGGATTTCAGGCTTCGGACTCGCGCGCAACCTGCGCATTCCGCGGGCCGAGGCGCAGGGCTTCATCGACCGCTATTTCGAACGCTTCCCCGGCATCCGCGCCTATATGGACGATACCAAGGGTTTTGCCAGGGAACACGGCTATGTCGAGACCCTGTTCGGGCGGCGCATCCACACGCCCGAGATCAGCGCCAAGGGACCGCGCGCCGGTTTCGCCCAGCGTGCCGCGATCAACGCGCCGATCCAGGGCACAGCGGCGGATGTGATCCGACGCGCGATGGTGCGGATGCCGCCCGTCATCGAAGACCTGAACGCGAAGATGCTGTTGCAGGTGCATGACGAACTGCTGTTCGAGGTCGCCGAGGACACCGTGGACGAGGTAATCGCCCGCGCCCGCGAGGTGATGGAGGGCGCCGCCCATCCGGCAGTGCGCCTGGACGTCAAGCTGACCGTGGACGCCGGACAGGGCGCGAACTGGGCCGAGGCGCATTAGGGGCTATCCGTTCACGCTCGGAACGGTCTGCCCGCAAAGTCACGCATTGCACCGGGGAATGAACGCATACCCGTCTTATGCCAGCCGGACCCTGAAGATCCGGGTGCCGCCGATGTCCGCGCCGATCGGCAGGGGCTGCTTGGTTTCGACGGCAGCGCGCCTCGCCGTCACTCTGCCGTCTGGTGATCCTTGTGGATGAACCTGCAATCGCAATACCCGCATTCGACCCAGCCGGTGTCCCTGGGAATCTGCAGCCAGACCCGCGGATGCCCCAGCGCGCCTTCGCCGCCGTCGCAGGCAACGCGATAGGTGTCCACGATCTTGCTTTCCGGCGCGTGAATGGTCATTGTCGTGCGGTCCTTCTGCTTTTCGGCCTCGGCCCCATGGCCCCGACGCGTTTATGGGACATGGTCATTTCCGGGGCAAGTGACCAGCACGTCGCGGTGGTGCGAAATATCAGCCCGGCGTGGCGGGATGGTCGCCCGCAAGGCCGGCGCGGGGCGGCTGGTCCGTGAAAATTTCCCTCGGATCGGCCCGCAGGCAAGCGGCGATCAGCCTTTGCTCGGCCAGTGTGGCCGGCGCATTTCCGTCGATGATGTCCTTGGCCTTGACCGCATCGGTCTGCAAGTATCGCGCAACATCCTGATATTGCATGTCCTGCGCTGCCAGCACGCTCTCCAGGCGAATGCCCCAGCGCGGCACGTCCTCGTTCACCGCGAAAAAGTTGCTGCCGACTTCGGACATGCGCGCATAGGCGCGTTCTGACAGCAGACCCGATACGATGCCGACGAAGGACAGGACGAACGGGCTGAGCGGATCGTTGGATTCACCCGCTGTCAGTGTCAGTTGGCCGGCCTTCAGGAACACGAGGATGACAAAGGCGCTCATGCCGCCGACAAAGGGCAACAGCAGCATGCGCCTTAGCGAATATCCGGTATCCTGGCGGACAAAGGACCAGGTCATCGTGACGACGCTGCCGAGAACGCCCATCACCATGGTCAGGATCATGACCAGGACTTCGCGCGGGGCATTCAGGAAAACGGTGTAGTTCAGGTTCTCGAAGAAATAGTTCAACTCGACGAATTCGGTAAATCTGCGCAGGCTTTCGAGTTCCTTCAACGCTGCGGCTTCCGACTCCGCTTCGGTCGGAATGTCGCCGCTTTGCTTCATGCGTTCGAATTCGGAGAATTCCTGCCGCAACTGCCGCACGTCGGAGCATTCGCGTTTGGCTTCGGTTGTGCCACAGGCGTTTTCGAGTTCCCGGAACCGGAACGAACTTACAAAGTCGGACAGGCCGAATTCCTGGTTCGGTCCGATCACTTCCGGAAACGCCGAGGTGATACTGTCGATCAGAACCCACATCCGGCGTTCGCGATCGGAGAACTCGCCGAAATAGAGCGCATCCGAAATGCGCGTTTTTGCCTTGAACAGGTAATCCTGCGCCGTTGCGGTATCTTCCGGTCCGAAGGTGAAGGGCAGTTGCCTGTCGCTGTAGCTGTCGCGCACCTGAATGGCGCTGAGCGAGCCGACGACGAGCCAAAGCGTCACCGCATAGAGGAAAAAAAGATAGGCGCTCGAGATCAATGTGCCGATCAGACGCTCTATCGTCGAAATCCCGCGCGTCACAACATTCACAAGATGACTCCTTTTCGAAATGGGAAATCAAAAAGCTGTTTGCAAACCGGTAGGAACAGAAAGGGCAATTGTGATCAGTCAAAAGTATCACAGCTTAACCCCATGTTCCACAAATCTTTTTCGGCCCATGGCGGCGACGGAAGCCCGGCTGTGACAGGGCCTGACCCGCATGCCGGATGCGAGCGCCGCCCGGCCTGCCAGCTGGGATGTCTTGCCCATATCGCTCTCTGCGCGTATCCGGGTCGGATGCCGGGCCGCGATCTCGCGCGGCTTGCAGGGAACAATGTCTGGCTGGCAGGGGTGCAATGTCCGAATTCGCGATCGAACTGAAAGGTCTTGAAAAAACCTATCGCGGCGTCCGCAGGCAACCGGAGAAACAGGCCTTGAAGGGTGTCGATCTCACCGTTCCGCGTGGCGCCGTCTTCGGGCTGCTGGGCCCGAACGGCGCCGGAAAATCGACCCTGATCAATATCCTGGCGGGGCTGGTGACAAAGACGGCGGGACAGGTGACGATCTGGGGCTTCGATCAGGACCGCAATCCGCGCCAGTCCCGTGCCGCCATCGGGGTGATGCCGCAGGAACTGAATCTCGATCCGTTTTTCACCCCGCGGGGGGCTCTCGAAGTGCAGGCCGGCCTCTACGGTGTGCCGAAATCCCTCCGGAGGAGCGATGACATCCTCGCGATGGTCGGTCTCACCGACAAGGCAGACGCCTATGCGCGGTCGCTGTCGGGCGGGATGCGGCGCCGGTTGCTGCTGGGCAAGGCTCTGGTTCACCATCCGCATGTGCTGGTGCTGGACGAACCCACCGCCGGGGTCGATATCGAACTGCGGCAGATGCTCTGGGCCAACGTGCGCAAGCTCAACCGGAATGGCATGACGATCATCCTCACGACGCATTACCTGGAAGAAGCGCAGGAAATGTGCGATGAAATCGCAATCGTGGATCAGGGGCAGGTCGTGGCGCGCGACAGCACCGCGAACCTGCTTGGGCGGCTGGATGCGCGCAGCATGGTGATCTTGCCCGAAACGCCGATCCGCGATCTGCCGCCTGACGTCGATGGGGTCGAAGCGCAGCTGCGCGCGGACGGCGCGCTCGTGTTGCGTTACCGCAGCCGTCAGACCAGCGCCGATCAGGTCCTGTCGGCCGTGCGCCGGGCGGGCATCACGATTCGCGATGTCCGCACCGAAGAGGCTGATCTCGAGGACGTGTTCCTGGCTCTGACCAGGTCTCACGCCGACAACAGAACCTGACTCTTCTTCTTGGAGCGCGCCGGGTTCCGCAAGATTGCCGGGCTGGGTGCGGCGGTGATCGAACGCCTGACCGCAGCGGACGCCTTCGCCGGCCTTGGCCTGACCCGCCGCGATGCGCTGTGGCGGGCCAAGGCGATTGCGGGGGCGGTCCCGTTGCCACTGTTCGCGCGGGTTCGTGGGCCGGGACTTCGCTTTTTCGGCCAAAAGACGCCACGGACCGAGCGAAACCGGTTCACCCCGGCGGGTGCAGCGGTTAGAAGGCGGCCAATCCGCCCAAGGAATCCGACAATGACCGTCCCCAAACCAGTCGTTCTGTGCATTCTAGATGGGTGGGGACTGTCCGACGACACCAGCGCAAACGCGCCCTTTCTGGCCGCGACCCCGACCTTCGATGCGATCATGCAGGCCGGACCCCATGCCCGGCTGATCACTCACGGTCCGGATGTGGGGCTTCCCAGCGGGCAGATGGGCAATTCCGAGGTCGGGCACACCAACATCGGCGCGGGCCGCGTCGTGGCCATGGATCTCGGGCAGATCGATCTGGCGATCGAGGACGGCAGCTTTTTCGAGAACCCGGCCTTTCTGGACTTCATTGACAAGCTCAGGGGCAGCGGCGGCACCGCGCATCTGATCGGGCTGATGTCGGACGGCGGCGTCCATGGCCACATGAATCATATCGTCGCCGCGGCCACCGCCATCGCCGGGGCCGGCGTGCCGGTGGCCCTGCACGTCATAACCGACGGCCGCGATGTCGCGCCCCAATCGGCCTACGGCTATCTCGAAGAGATGCGGGACCAGCTGCCCGATGGCGTCGTGATCGCGACACTGTCGGGGCGCTATTTCGCGATGGACCGCGACAACCGCTGGGACCGGATCGGCGAAGCCTATGACGCGATGATACGGGGCCGGGGCCAGCGGGCGGGCACCGCGCATGCGGCGATCACCGCCGCCTACAATCGCAGCGAGACGGATGAGTTCATAACCCCCACGGTCATCGGGGATTTTGCAGGGGTTCGGGATGGGGACGGTGTCTTCTGCCTGAATTTCCGTGCAGACCGCGCCCGCGAAATCCTGGCGGCGATCGGGCAGCCGGATTTCGACGGGTTCGATACCGGGGCGCGGCCGCGGCTGTCCGGACTCCTGGGGATGGTGAATTATTCCGACCTCCATTCGACCTACATGACCACGGCCTATCCCAAGGCCGAGATCGTCAACACGCTGGGTGGCTGGGTCGCGGCGCATGGAAAGCGTCAGTTCCGCCTTGCCGAGACGGAAAAATACCCGCATGTCACGTTCTTCCTGAACGGTGGCAAGGAAGACCCGGAACCGGGCGAAGACCGGTTCATGCCGCAATCCCCCAAGGTGGCGACCTATGATCTGCAACCGGAAATGTCCGCCGACGCGGTGACGGACAGGTTCGTCGAGGCGATCGGGGCCGGGTACGATCTGATCGTGGTCAATTACGCCAACCCGGACATGGTGGGCCATACCGGCGACCTGGGCGCGGCGATCAAGGCCTGCGAGGCGGTGGACCGTGGGCTGACGCGCGTGGTCGCGGCCCTGCGCGAGGTTGGCGGGGCCATGATCGTCACCGCCGATCACGGCAATTGCGAGATGATGACCGACCCGGAAACCGGCGGGCCGCACACGGCCCATACGCTCAATCCGGTGCCGGTGGCCCTGGTCGGCGGCCCCGAGGGCGCGACGCTGCGCGAGGGCAGGCTGTCGGACCTGGCGCCCACCCTGCTGGACCTCATGGGGCTTCCCAAGCCGCCGGAAATGACGGGGGAAAGCCTGATCTCATGATCCTGCGCCTTGCGGTTCTGTTTTGGCTGTCTGCTGGCGCTGCGGCCCTGGCCCAGGCCACGCCGGCCGAGATGGCGGCCGCTGCGGTCCGCCAGATGCAGGCGGCGACGGAGTCCCTGCAACGGGCCGATGGCGCGCGGGATCGCGTGCAGGCCCTGACCGCGACCATATTGGCCCATGAGTCCGGGCTGGAGGCGATGCGCGACGGATTGCGCGGGATTTCAGAGCGCGAGGCGCAACTGTCCCGCAGCCTGAAGGCCCGCGAGGACGAGATTTCCGACCTTCTTGGCGTGCTGCAAGTCATGGAAACGGCTTCGCCGCCGGTCCTGCTCGTGCATCCGGCCGGTCCGTTGGGAACCGCCCGATCCGCCATGTTGCTGGTCGGGATCACACCCGCCCTTCAGGCAGGGGCCGACCAGTTGCGGGCGGATCTGACCGAGGTTCGGGAGTTGCGAAGCGCCCGCGAAGCGGCTGTCGCCGTGCTGGAAAACGGGTTGGACGGGGTCCGGCAGGCCCGCGCCGATCTCGGACAGGCCATCGCCGAGCGCACCGATCTGCCGCGCCGTTTCACCGAGGATCCGGTGCGCACGGCGATCCTGACCTCTTCGGTGGAAACGCTGGAAGGGTTTGCCAAAGACCTGTCCAAGATGACCGAAGACGAAATCGCACCGATGTCGGCGGATGTCACCGACCTGAAAGGCAAGTTGGACCTGCCGGTGCAGGGCGTCGTTCTGCGGCGCGCCGGCGAACCGGACGCCGCGGGGATCCGGCGCGGCGGACTGGTCCTTGCGACCCGGCCCCGCGCGCTCGTCACCACGCCCGTCGCGGCCACGGTTCGCTACCGCGGGCCGCTGCTGGACATGGGTATCGTGATGATTCTCGAACCCCAGCCCGACGTGCTTTTCGTGCTGTCGGGTCTGGACACCGTCTTTGGCGAAGCCGGGCAGGTGGTTCCCGCTGGCTCTCCGGTCGGTCTGATGGGGGGTGAAACGCCTGAAATAGGGGCAATTCTGTCAACAAGCGGTGATGGCACTGGAACTGACCGTTCAGAAACGCTCTATATGGAAGTGAGAGAGAGCGGACGCCCGGTGGACCCGGAAACCTGGTTCCGAACCGAAAAGGATGGATAAACGAAAATGAAGAAATTCGTGATGGCTGCGTTGGGCGGCACGGTGGCGGGGATCGTGGCGACGACTCAGATTGCCGGACCCTTGCTGGCTCAGGAAGGCTCCAAAGGCGGGAATGTCTATGAACAGCTGGATCTGTTCGGTGACATTTTCGAACGCATCCGGGCGCAATACGTCGAAGAGGTCGAAGCGTCGGAACTGATCGAGGCGGCGATCGACGGCATGCTGACGTCGCTGGATCCGCATTCCAGCTACCTGTCTCCGGATGACGCAGAGCAGATGCGGGTGCAGACGCGGGGCGAATTCGGCGGTCTCGGCATCGAGGTGACGCAGGAGGAAGGTTTCGTCAAGGTCGTTTCGCCCATCGACGGGACCCCGGCGGACGAAGCCGGCATGGAAGCCGGGGATTTCATCACCCATGTGGACGGCGAAAGCCTGCTGGGCCTGACGCTGGACAAGGCGGTCGAGATGATGCGCGGGCCGGTCGGATCCGAGATCGTCATCACCGTCGTGCGCGAAGGCGAAACCGAACCTTTCGACGTGTCCATCGTCCGCGATACGATCAAGCTGACCGCCGTGCGGACACGGACGGAAGGCGAAAGCGTCGTTCTGCGGATCACGACCTTCAACGACCAGACGACGCCGAACCTCGAAGCGGGCCTGAAGGAACAGATCGACGCCGCCGGCGGTATAGACAACATCAACGGTATCGTGCTGGACCTGCGCAACAACCCCGGCGGGCTGCTGACCCAGGCGATCAGCGTTGCGGATGCGTTCCTCGAGGAGGGCGAGATCGTCAGCACGCGCGGCCGCAACGTGGAAGATGGCGAGCGGTTCAATGCCACGCCGGGGGATCTCGTCCAGGGCAAGCCGATCGTGGTGCTGGTCAACGGCGGGTCCGCATCGGCTTCGGAAATCGTGGCCGGGGCGTTGCAGGACCACCGGCGCGCCATCGTCGTCGGCACCAAGAGTTTCGGCAAGGGGTCTGTTCAGACCGTGATGCCGCTGCGCGGCGACGGCGCGATGCGCCTGACCACGGCGCGCTATTACACGCCGTCGGGCCGGTCGATCCAGGCGCTCGGGGTGTCGCCGGACATCGTCGTGGCGCAGCCGCGCCGCAAGCCCGACGCCGAGGAGGAAGAAGATCCCACCACCGCGGCACGGATGCGTTCGGAAGCCGACCTGCGCGGTCGTTTGAACAACGACAGCCTGTCCGAGGACGAAGTGCGCCAGATCGAGGAAGACCGCGCCAAGGCGGAGAAGGCCGCGGAACTGCGGGAAGAGGATTACCAGCTGGCCTATGCGATCGACATCCTGAAAGGTCTGTCGGCACTGGGTCCGAACGACTGACCTGCCGCGCGTTGCGACGGATCGGATGACAAGGCCGCGCCCCCGGAGGCGCGGCCTTTTTCGTGGCCGGGTCGCGCAACGGGGCGCGCGGTGTTTTCCCGCCGGGGGCGCGAATCGCCCGTTAACCCTGGGGATCCTGGCGAAACCGGGCTGTGCAGGGCGTGCAGACCGCGTGCATACGGCGTGCATACGCGGGGCCTCATATCCGGCCCCGAGGCCGGGTTAACGGCGCGCGCGCGGCCTTTCGTCACCAAAGGATGAACGCGCGCCGCGGGTCCCGGTGTCAGGCCGGGTCGAGCACCAGATGCGGCTGGCCGTCCGAGGTCTTTTCCACTGTCCGGCCTCTGCGGTCGATGACCGCCGAGACCTGGGTGCGGAAGTTGGACATGCCTTCGAACCGGATCACATCGACCGGGGTTTCGAACCGGAGGGTGATCCGGTAGTGAGTCCCGCCCGCCATTTCGCGCAGGCCGATGATGTCGCCCTGGAACCGCTGGCCAAGATAGGTGCCGCTGACCCGCTGGTCGAGATGGAACGGAACCGGCGGCGCGTTGCCGATGCTGGCGTGCAGGGTGTTCCAGTCGCGGTGTCCCAGCTGGCGGGCCAGGAGTTCGAGCGACTGGCTGTGCGACACCGCGTGGCCGGACCCGGCGAGCGCGGTTCGCAGCGCTTTCGCCTGGATCTTGAGATCGGCGAGGGAGAGCGTGGGATGGGACATCAAAAACCTCTTTCATGTTCTGATGCGGAATTGTGCTGGTGCTCGCGTTGCCAACGGACCGCAGAACTGAAGTCGGTTGATCCTGTCTGTATGAGCTTCACCGTGGCTGTGCCTGCGAGCGGCGGGTGCCCATGACCCTGCGCGCCAGATAGGGGCGCGGGCCGCGCCCGTCAAGAGGCGCCGGTATCCCGGCAATGCTGGCGAAAGGCGCGCTTCAGCAGATCGAGTTCGGCCCGCAGCAGATCGAGTTCGGCCCGCAGGTCGTCCGCCGCGGCGTCACCGGCGATCAGGGTGAAGTCCCCCAGCTTCCCGCCGGTTTCCGCATCCTGAACGACGAAGGTATGAACCCCGTCCGCGATGGCGTCGGATGGGACCGGAATGAAGATGTCCCATTGTCCCGAGGCATCGGCGGGGGAAACGGTCACGCCCGGAAGCGGCCCGTCCCTGTAACGGACCCGCACCTCCGGCGGGGTGCCTGCGCTCCGGCCACTGGCGAGGCGGCCGTGCCAGACGCCGTTGAGAAATCGAATTTTCGTCAGGGTCATGGCTGTTTCCTGTCAGAGAGCGGCGCGCGGATACCGGGCGAAGGTCAGATCGCGCAGGATGATCTGGTTCATCCGCGGTGTTTCGAGGATCAGGTCGAGCCAGATGCCATTGATGCGCCTGTCGTTGATCCGCGAACAGGCGAGGTCGAATTCGAGCGAGGCGTCCCGTTTCCTTTCGGGAATTCCGAGAACCAGCTGTTCGACGTTCGGGCCGTGCGCGATGTTGAGGCGGGCGAGAACCGCCGAGGGCCGTTCCTGTTCGATGACCGTGTCCACGCGGACGAGATGGAACAGGCTCAGCCCGTCGCATGCTTCCTTCGGAAGATCGACCACCAGCGAGAGGAACGATCCGTCAAAGTGAAACGCGTCGAGCCGCAGGCCGAAGGGGGCGAGGTCCCGTTCGCTCCGGTTCCGCACCTGGCGCAGGGTCAGTTCCGGGTTAGCGGAGTCGTGGAACAGCTTGACGTCATCGCTCAGGCTGAACTTGTCCGGGATCGGGGAAATCCCCGGTATCGGCAAGGGACCCCGCCAGGGGGCCGGACGCCAGGACCAGTCGGTGCCGTGCGGGCGGAAAAAATGCGAAGAGCCGATGGCCGGCAATGCCAGCCGCCCGTCCGCCGCGTGGATCAGCCGGTCAAGACTGTTGCGCAGGGCGCGGGCCTCTGTCCGATGTGCGCGCAGATCCGGAAGCGATGCCTGTTCCGCGGTCCCGGCCAGGCGTTTCCACCGGCGCAAGGCCAGTGTCTGCAACAGTCGATCCCAGGTTTTGCCCATCAGTCATCCCATCGCGGTCCGCGAAGCGTCGGCGTCTGGTCAGTATGTAGCGAAAGGTTGATCGACAGTTAAACCCGGAAGTCCGGGCGGCGGGCATTTCCCTGCCGTGGTGCGGCCATCGCGGTGCCGGTGGCGGCCAGGGCGTCGCGCCCTGGCCGCGATGGTTCTACAGGTCCATGTAGATGTGCTTTTCCTCGTCGCCGCCGGGATGGGTCACCGCGCCCTTGTAGGTGGCGCCGACCAGCTGGGCGTATTTCCACAGCGCGCCGGAAGCGTAGATCGTGTCGCGCGGGCCTTTCCAGTGGGCCTTGCGGGCGGCGAGTTCCTCGTCGGTCAGATTGACGCTGATCTCGCCGTTTGGCGCGTCGATGGTGATGATGTCGCCATCCTTCAGCAGGGCGATGGGGCCGCCCTGCGCCGCTTCGGGGCCGACATGGCCGACGCAGAAGCCGCGGGTCGCGCCGGAGAACCGGCCATCGGTGATCAGCGCCAGTTTCTTGCCCATGCCTTGGCCCGAGAGCGCGGCGGTGGTGGCCAGCATCTCGCGCATGCCGGGGCCGCCGGCGGGGCCTTCGTTGCGGATGACGATGACCTCGCCTTCCTTGTAGGCGCGGGCCTTCACGGCTTCGAAGGCGTCTTCCTCGCATTCGAAGACGCGCGCCGGACCGGTGAAGACCTGGTTTTCCGGGGCGATGCCCGCGACCTTGACGATGGCGCCTTCGGGGGCGAGGTTGCCCTTGAGGCCGACGACGCCACCAGTCTTGGTGATCGGCGTGTCGATCGGGTAGATCACGCGCCCGTCGGCCTCGCGGTCGATCCGGTCGAGTTCCTCGCCGATGGAGCGGCCCGTCGCGGTCATGCAGTCTTCGTGGATCAGGCCCGCCTTGCGCAGTTCCTTCATCACGACGGGGATGCCGCCGGCGTCGTAGAGATCCTTGGCGACGAACTGGCCGCCCGGTTTCAGGTCGACGAAATAGGGGGTGTCGCGGAAGATGTCGCAGACGTCTTCCAGGAAGAAATTGATCCCGGCCTCGTGCGCGATGGCGGGCAGGTGCAGCCCGGCGTTGGTGGAGCCGCCGGTGCAGGCCACCACACGGGCGGCGTTTTCAAGGCTCTGGCGGGTGACCACGTCGCGGGCGCGGATGTTCTTTTCCAGGAGGTTCATCACCGCCTGGCCCGAGGCTTCGGCATATTGATCGCGGGATTCATAGGGCGCGGGCATGCCCGAGCTGTTCATCAGAGCGAGGCCGATCGCCTCGGAGACGCAGGCCATGGTGTTGGCGGTGAACTGGCCGCCGCAGGCGCCGGCGCTGGGGCAGGCGACCCGTTCCAGCATGTCGAGCGCGGCGTCGGACAGGGTGCCGTTCTGGTGCCGGCCCACGGCTTCGAACATGTCCTGCACGGTGAGGTCGCGGGTGCGGAAATCTTCGGGGATTTCAGCGACCTGCGGCGCCTTGCCCGGCAGGATCGAGCCGCCGTAGATGAACACGGAGGGCGTGTTCAGCCGCACCATCGCCATCATCATGCCGGGCAGGGATTTGTCGCAGCCCGCCAGCCCGACCAGCGCGTCATAGCAATGCCCGCGCATGGTGAGTTCGACGGTGTCGGCGATGGCCTCGCGGCTGGCGAGGCTGCTGCGCATGCCCTCGTGGCCCATGGCGATGCCGTCGGTGACGGTGATGGTGGTGAATTCGCGCGGCGTGCCCGCTGCCGCCTTGACCCCCAGCTTGACCGCCTGGGCCTGCCGGTTCAGCGAGATGTTGCAGGGCGCGGCCTCGTTCCAGCAGGTGGCGACGCCGACCAGCGGCTGGTGGATTTCCTCGTCGCTGATGCCCATCGCATAGAGATAGGACCGGTGCGGCGCGCGCTCGGGGCCTTCGGTCACGTGGCGGCTGGGCAGTTTCGTCTTGTCGAACGGACGCTTGAGCATGGCGGGTCTCCGGTAAGATTGGCTGCCCTCGGGAATAGCTGCGCACCCGTAAAGGCACAAGAGCGAAGGCGGACCGCGCAGGACCAATCCTTGAAATCGGCCGGGCGCGTGTATACCGTCAGTCAGTCAGCCGCCGGGACCGGGCGTTCCTGTGACGAAGAGATGTAGCGCAGCGCCGAGGACCGGGTGATGGAACCCACACTGTTTTCCTTTATCTGGAAGTATTCGAAGCGCCAGCAACTTGTCCTGTTGCTGATGACGCTGATCACCTTCCCGTTCATCTACGCGTCGCTCGAACTGCCGAAGATGATCATCAACGACGCGATCGGATCCACGTTGCCGACGGTCGGGCTGTGGGGATACGAGATATCGCAGGTGCAGTATCTGCTCGTCCTGTGCCTGGCCTTTCTCGGCACGGTGCTCGCCGCCGGTCTGTTGAAGATGCGGGTCAACACGATGAAGGGCGTGCTGAGCGAACGCTTGCTCCGGCGGCTGCGCTATCTTCTGATCAGCCGGATGATGCGGTTTCCGCGCCCTTATTTCCAGAACACCAGCCAGGGCGAACTGGTGTCGATGATCACCTCCGAAGCGGAGCCGATGGGCGGGTTGATGGGCGACGCGGTGGCGCAGCCCGCGTTCCAGTTCGGCCAGATGATGACCATCGTGTTCTTCCTGTTCATGCAGAGCTTCTGGTTCGGGCTGGCGTCCATTGCCCTGATCCCGTTGCAGGCCTGGCTGATCCCGAAGCTGCAACGCCAGATCAACCTGCTGAACAAGGACCGCATTCAGGAGATCCGCCACCTGTCCAGCGAGATCGGCGAAAGCGCCGCCGGCATCAGCGATCTGCGGGCGAACGGCGGCTGGCGTTACCGGCTGGCGATGCTGACCGACCGGCTGGGGCGGCTGTTCGAGATCCGCTTTCAGATCTATCAGAAGAAATTCTTCATGAAGTTCCTGAACAACACGATCACGCAGATGACGCCCTTCGCGTTCTATCTGGTGGGCGGCTATCTCGCGATCCGGGGCGACATCACGGTCGGGGCGCTGGTGGCGGCGATCGCGGCCTACAAGGACCTGTCGAGCCCGTGGAAAGAGCTTCTGACCTATTACAACCAGGTGCAGGACATGAGCCTGCGCTGGGAGGTCGTGACCGAACGGTTCGCGCCGCGGGGCATGATCGACGAAGGGCTGTTCGAAGGCGAGCCGGCGGAGATCCCGCATCTGAAGGGTGAAATCGAACTGAAGAACGTGACGGTGCGCGATGCCGAAGGCAACACCGTTCTGGAAGACATCGACCTGACGATTCCGCCGGGGGCCCGCGTGGCGATCCAATGTTCCAGCACCGTCGAACGTGCCGCCTTTGCGCATCTGCTGATCCGCGAGGTCCTGCCGGTCCGGGGCCATGTGACGCTGGCAGGGCAGGATCTGGCGGAGATGCACCAGGCGGTGATCGCGGCGCGGATCGGCTATGCCCATTCCCGCCCCTACCTGTTTGGCGGGACGCTGGGCGACAATCTTCTGATGCCGCTCAAGATCAAGCCTCAGCCGGTATCCTGCGACCCGAAGGAGCGGAACCGGGCCGCGAGAGAGGCCCGGAAATCCGGCAACAGCCTTGATGTGCTGGACGCCGACTGGGTCGATCCGGGACTGGCCGGGCTGAAGGATGGCGAGGACATTCGCGACTGGTGGTTCCAGCTTGTCGGCGCGATGGGGATCGACGAGGCGATGTTCCGCCGCACCCTTCGGTCGCGGTTCGACCCGCTTCAGCATCCCAGGCTGGCCGGCGAGATCGTGGACCTGCGCGAAGAGGTGCACGAGAAGCTGAAGGAAAAGGGACTTGACGAGTGCGTGCACCGCTTTGAACCGGACCGGTTCAACCCGTCGATCCCGCTGGGCGGCAACCTTTTGTTCGCGGCCCCCGCGCGCAGGATCAGCCAGGAGGTGCTGGCCGGAAACCGGGCGTTCATCCGCATGCTGCATGAACAGGGCCTGGCCAAGGAAGGCCTGACGATCAGCCAGGCGGTGATGGACATCCTGGATCAGACCTTTGGCCGCGACGGGATCGACCACCCCCTGTTCCGGCGTCTGGGCATGGAGGACGAGATGTACCTGCGTCTGTCCGATATCGCCCGCAAGCGCCGTGACCGCGGCGACGAGGCCCTGAACGAGGAGGAACTGGCGCTGCTGCTGACGGTGCCGTTCCTGCTGACCGCGGAACAGATCGGGCCGAGCTTCCCGGACCGGTTCAAGGAAGAGATCGTGGCGCTGCGCAAGACCAAGGCCGAGGAATTGCGCAGCCACGTGGGCGACATGTTCGTGGCGGTGACGCCGGATGTCTATGTGCCGCGTCTGACGGTGTTGGAAAACGCCCTTTACGGGCGCGTCGCCATGATGGCCGGGGCCAGGGCCGAAGAGATCGAGAACGTGGTGGCCGAGATATTCGCCGGGCACGGTTTGCGCCAGAAGGTCACGGCGATCATGTACGACCTGCCCACGGGGCTGGGCGGGGCCAATCTGCCGACCGTCTTTCAGGAACGCGCCGCGTTCAGCCGGGCGTCGATCAAGCGGCCGGATATCCTGATCCTCGACAAGATCCTGGCGAGCCATGACAGCGAAAGCCGTCACAAGACCCGGATGAGCCTGCGCAACCTGTTGCCCGATACGACCATGATCTTCATGGAAGACCGGTTCAGCCATCCGGATTCCTATGACATGTTCGTCGAGATCAAGGGCGGCCGGATCGACGGCGTCGCCCGGTCGGTGGCGGACGATCCCGACGGTGCCGGAACGAAAGACCTGCGCCGCAAGCAGAAGGCCATCGCCTCTGCCGATCTGTTCGCCGGTCTGGATGCGCGCAACCAGCGTCTGCTGGCCTTCGGCGCACAGTGGTTCGAATCCCGGCCGGGGCAGGTGATCTTTGCCCATGGCCAGCCGCCCGACGCCGCCTATCTTTGCCTGGAAGGCACCGCCGAACTGCGCTGGCCGGGCCGGCCCAGGGACGAACCGCCGATCTCGATCGTGGAGCCGGGCAGGCTGATCGGCGACCTGTCGATCATCACCCACCAGACCCGGCAGCTCGATCTCGTTTCCGTCGGCAAGTCCCGCTTCCTGCGTATCGGCGCCGATGAATTCCGCGATGTGATCGAAAGCGATGCTTCGGTGGCGCTGCGCCTTCTGGAAGCGGTCGCCGGGAACCTGGTGAAAGTGTCCGAGGTTCTGTCCAACGCCAAGATCGATTATCGCGACCTGGTCAGCGGCGGAGACATCCCGGAGGCGCTGGATCAGGTCATGGATGAACTGGATGGATAGATCGCCCTACGCACCGCATGAACGGCTGGTCGCGCCGGCGCGGCGGCACCCGGAGGTCTGGCGGCTGATCGTCGGATTGTTGCTGGTGGCGGCGGTCGCCATCGCCTTCAGCCGGGGCGCGCAGGCGGTCCTGTTCGGTCTGGCGCCGGGGCTGATGCAATCCCCGCAGGCGTTTCAGGACGGCAACACGCCGGTGTCGCTGCTGGTGCTTCTGGGCAGTTTCGGGTTCGTGAGCCTTGGCGTGATGATCGCCGCGCGGATCGTGCAGCGTCGCCCGCCGCTGGGCGTCATCGGGCCGTTTCCGCTGGCCCTGCGGCAGTTCTGGCAGGTGTCGCGCTGGCTGCTGCTCCTGGCCCTGACCGTCGCCCTGCTGCCGCCCTACGACATGGGGGCGGAACTGCGGACGAACCTGCCGCCGCAGGTCTGGGTCCAGCTCCTGCCGCTGTCGCTGGCGGCGGTTCTCATCCAGACCTCGGCGGAGGAGATCCTGTTCCGGGGCTATGTGCAGCAGAGCCTTGCCGCGCGTTTCAAGAGCCCGCTGGTCTGGATGGCGCTGCCGTCGGCGCTTTTCGCGCTGGGCCACTACCTGCCTGCCGAAGCCGGGGAAAACGCGGTTCTGATCGCGCTGTGGTCCGGTGCCTTCGGGCTTTTCGCGGCGGATCTGACGGCCCGGTCCGGCACGCTGGGGCCGGCCATCGCGCTGCATCTCTTCAACAATGTCACGGCGCTGCTGTTCGTTGCCCTGCCGGACAGCCTGAGCGGGCTTGCGCTTTACACCCTGCCGTATTCCATGTCGGACACCGGAGCCCTGCGCAGCTGGCTGGCGGTGGATTTCGCCCTGCTGATCGTCGGCTGGCTGGCGGCACGGGTTGCGATCCGGCGCTGATTGCATTTCACTGACAGGGCGCTTATCTGGGCGCGAGTATCCGCCAGCAGGGGCAACGCGATGAACTGGATCACCAACTACGTCCGCCCGAGGATCAATTCGATCTTTTCGCGGCGCGAAATGCCGGAGAACCTGTGGCAGAAATGCGATGAATGCGGCACCATGCTGTTCCATCGGGAACTGAGCGACAACCTGAACGTCTGCACAAGCTGCGGGCATCACATGGTGATTGCGCCGCGGGCCAGGTTCCAGAACCTGTTCGACGGCGGCGTGTTCGCGGAAATCCCCGTGCCCGATCCGATCGCCGACCCGCTGCTGTTTCGTGACCAGAAGAAATATCCCGAGCGCCTGAAGGCGGCGCAGAAATCGACCGGCGAAAAAGAGGCGATGCTGGTCGCCTCCGGGGAACTCGGGCGCACGCCGATCATCGCCGTGGCGCAGGATTTCAGTTTCATGGGCGGGTCGATGGGCATGTATGTCGGCAACGCCATCATCGCCGCGGCGCAGGAGGCGGTGAAACTGAAACGGCCGCTCATCCTGTTTTCCGCCGCCGGGGGCGCGCGGATGCAGGAAGGAATCCTGTCGCTGATGCAGATGCCGCGCACCACGGTCGCGGTGCAGATGCTGAAGGAAGCCGGTCTGCCCTATATCGTCGTGCTGACCCATCCGACCACCGGCGGGGTGACGGCCAGCTACGCGATGCTCGGCGACGTGCAGATCGCCGAACCCAATGCGCTGATCTGTTTCGCCGGGCCGCGGGTGATCGAGCAGACGCTGGGAGAGCGCCTGCCGGACGGGTTCCAGCGCGCGGAATACCTGCTGGATCACGGCATGCTCGACCGCGTGACGCCGCGCACCAGGATGCGCGACGAACTGATCCAGATCGTTCGCCTGCTGATGGGGCTGCCGCCGGCGGTGCGCGGCGATCTGCCGGCCCCCGCCGCCCCCGCGCCCGAACCGGAAACGAAGCAGGCGGCGCCCGAATCCGTTCCGCCCGCGTCTCCAAAGTCCGACAAGACGCCATGACCGCGGCCGGATCGGACGTCATCCTCGAACGGATGATGGCCCTGCACCCCAAGATCATCGACCTGACGCTGGATCGGGTCTGGCGTCTGCTCGCGGCCCTGGGCAACCCGCAGGACGCGATGCCGCCGGTCATCCATGTCGCGGGCACCAACGGCAAGGGATCGACGCTGGCGATGATCCGGGCCGGGATCGAAGGGGCGGGCCTGTCCGCCCATGCCTATACCAGCCCGCATCTGGCCCGGTTTCACGAACGGATCCGGGTGGCCGGAACGCTGATCGGCGAAGCGGAACTGACGGCGGTCCTAGATGAATGCTACACCGCCAATGGCGGCGATCCGATCACCTATTTCGAGATCACGACCTGCGCCGCCCTGCTGGCCTTTACCCGGACGCCGGCGGATTTCACCCTGCTGGAGGTCGGGCTGGGCGGGCGGCTGGATGCGACCAATGTCTGTCCGGTCCCGGCGCTCACGGTGATCACGCCGGTGTCCATGGACCACGAACAATACCTCGGCGACACGCTGGCAAGGATCGCGTTCGAAAAGGCCGGTATTCTCAAGCGCGGCGTTCCCTGCATCGTCGGGCCGCAGGAGCCGGAAGCGCAGGACGCGATCGAGGACGTGGCCGCGCGGGTCGGTGCGCCGCTCCTGTGCCATGGACAGCACTGGCATGTCGCGCGGGAACGCGGGCGGCTGGTGTATCAGGACGAAACCGGATTGCGCGACCTGCCGTTGCCGAACCTGCTGGGGGAGCATCAGGTTTTCAATGCCGGGGCCGCGCTGGCGGCGCTGCGGCATCTCGGCCTTGGCGATGACGCCTACGAGGCGGCGGTCACACGGGCCGAGTGGCCCGCGCGGATGCAGCGGATCGTGCGCGGGCCGCTGGCCCGGTCGGCGCCGGAGGTGGAACTCTGGCTGGATGGCGGGCACAACGCCGCTGCCGGCATCGCCCTGCAAAAGGTCCTGTCCGAGCTTCCGAAACGGCCGACCTACCTGATCTGCGGCATGCTCAACACCAAGGATGTCACCGGCTATCTGCGCCCGCTCGCGGCAGAGGTCGAGGGCCTGACCGCGGTATCCATTCCGGGCGAGTCCAACACACTGCCGTCAGAGGCGACGGCCCGCGCGGCCCGTTCGGTGGGGATGCGCGCCGACGAGGCGGAGAGCGTGGCCGAGGCGCTGCGGCGGATCGCGGAACAGGCGCCGCAGGCGCGGGTGCTGATCTGCGGGTCGCTCTATCTGGCGGGCGGGGTGCTGCGCGACAACGGCTGAACCGCCGGTTCAGAGCGCCCAGCCGGCGGATTGCATTTCCCGCAACCGGGATGCGGTGCGTTCGAATTCGAAAGTGCCTTCGCCTTCGACATAGAGCATTTCCGGCTGATCGGCGGCGGAGGCGATCAGGCGCACGCGCGCTTCGTAAAGCGCGTCGATCAGGGTGACGAAGCGTTTGGCTTCGTTGAAGTTCTGACGGGACAGGCGCGGGATGTCTTCGAGGATCAGGACCCGGACCGCGGCGGCGAGTGCAAGGTAGTCCGCGGGGCCGAGCGCCGCGCCGCACAGATCGTAGAACGTGGCGCGGGCGACGCCGTTGACGAACCGCGGGATCGTGACCTCGCGCTTGTTGACGTGCAGGGTCAGCGGTTCCGCATCGTCGCCCCCGAGATCCTGCCATATCGCGCCGATTTCGGACCGGGCTTCGGGGCCGATGGGGGTGAAATAGACCTGCGCGCCCTGCAAACGGTTCTGCCGGTAATCCGTCGGGCTGGCGAGTTCGTGCACGACCATGCGGGTCTTGATGAGGTCGATGAAGGGCAGGAAAAGCTGCCTGTTCAGCCCGTTCCTGTAGAGATCGTCCGGCACCCGGTTGGAAGTCGTGACGACGACGATCCCGGCGTCGAAGAGTTTTTCGAAGAGACGGCCGACGATCATCGCGTCGGTGATGTCGGTGATCTGCATCTCGTCGAAGGCCAGAACGCGGGACGAGGCGATCACGTCTTCCGCCACCGGACCCAGCGCGTCTTCGTGGCCGGCCTTGCGGGCGGCGTGCAACCCGGCATGGATTTCCTGCATGAAGGCGTGGAAATGGACACGCCGGTTCGGGATGTCTCCCAGGGACTCCACGAACAGATCCATCAGCATGGATTTCCCGCGTCCCACGCCGCCCCAGAGATAGAGACCGGGTATCACCGGGCCGCTGGTCTTGCGGAACAGCTTGCGTTTCCGCGGCGCTTCCAGCGCCGCCGAGATCCGGTCGAATTCGGGAAGGACCGCTTCCTGGACCGGGTCGTGGTGCAATGCGCCGTCTGCGATCCGCGCGGTATAGAGGGCCGTGGCGTTTGACATTGGCAAGCCATAGCGCGGGCGGAAAGGCTTGGAAAGCGCCCCCGGCGGGATTGCATCAGTGCCGGTGAAGCGACGGGACAAATCTTCTGAATTGACGTCGGTCGAAAATATCTTAACCAGTGAACCATTTCCACCGGAGGGTCACGATGGATCAGAATGCGCGCCTTTTCACCCCGGTCCTGCTTGTTGGCTGTGCCATCATCCTGGTCAATTTCGCGATTCGCGGCTCCTACGGTGTGTTCCAGATCCCGATCGCCGAGGAGTTCGGCTGGCTGCGCACCGAATTCTCGCTGGCCATCGCGATCCAGAACCTGGCCTGGGGCATCGGGCAGCCGATCTTCGGGGCGCTGGCCGAAAAGATCGGGGATCGCAAATCCATCATCGCGGGCGCGGTCATCTACGCTCTCGGGCTGCTGTTGTCGGCGCAGTCGGTCACGCCGTTCGAGCACCAGGCCTATTCCTGGCTGGTGGGATTCGGCATCGCCGGCACCGGGTTCGGGGTCATCCTCGCGGTGGTGGCGCGGGCCGCCAGCGACGAGAACCGCTCGATGTCGCTGGCGCTTGTCACCGCGGCCGGCAGCGGCGGGCAGATCGTCGGGGCGCCGCTGGCCGAATGGATGCTGACCTTCCTGCCCTGGCAACAGGTCTTCGTGGTCTTCGCCGTCGCCATCCTCGCGATGATCTTCACCCTGCCCCTGATGCGCGCCCCGGCCCGCCCCGATACCGGGCAGATCGATCAGCGCATGGGCCAGGCCCTGGTTCAGGCGCTGCGCGACCCGTCCTTCATGATGATCTTTCTCGGCTTCTTCAGCTGCGGCTACCAGCTCGGCTTCATCACCGCGCATTTCCCCGCCTTCGTGACCGAGCTCTGCGGCCCGATCCAGCCCGGCGGCCTCCTGCACGGCATCGGCATCACCACCACCTCGGCCCTGGGCGCAGTGGCGATATCCCTGATCGGGGCCGCCAATGTCGCCGGCACCCTGATCGCCGGCTGGGCCGGCAACCGGTACTCCAAGAAATACCTGCTGGCGGGCATCTATACCGGCCGCACGATTGTCGCGGCGGCGTTCATCCTGCTGCCGATCACCCCCCTGTCGGTGGTGCTGTTTTCGGTGTCAATGGGGGCGCTGTGGCTGGCGACGGTTCCGCTGACCTCGGGTCTGGTCGCCCATATCTACGGGCTGCGCTACATGGGCACGCTCTATGGGCTGGTGTTCTTCAGCCACCAGGTCGGCAGTTTCCTCGGCGTCTGGCTCGGCGGGCGGCTCTATGACATCCATGGCGACTACACGCTGGTCTGGTGGATCGGGGTGGCGGTCGGCGCGTTCAGCGCGCTGGTCCATCTGCCGATCCGCGAGCGCCCGATGACGGCGGCGATGGCCTGATCACCGCCCGAGCGCGTCCCGGACAAGGGCGACGACCGCGCCGGTGTCGGTGTAGGGCAGGCCGTGACCGCCAGTGGCGATCACCTCCTGGCGGGTCTCGGGATTCCATGCGGCCAGCCTTTCCCCGGCCGATGCGGGGATGACCGGGTCGCGGCCGCCCCAGATCGCCAGCACGGGAACGCCCGCGTCGCGCAGGCGCTCGTGTTCGCCCCGCGATGTCCCGCGCAGGATGCCGCGCAGGCTGGACAGAACCGCCGGGATGAACCCGCGGCGGTCCAGTTCGCGCTGTTGCAGATCGACGATTCCCGGAACCGATGTCGGCAGGGCGCGTTCGGTTTTGGTGTGGAGACGGTGCTGGCGCGGATAGAAGGCCAGCATCAGCCAGTCGCCGATGATCGGCGTCTTGGCGATGAAGCGGGTGAGGGCATTGGCTTGCAACGCCATTCCCGCCGGCGTGATCAGTACCAGATGACGAACCCGATCCGGATGCGCGGCGGCATAACAGGCCGCGATGGCTCCGCCCATGGAATGGCCGACGAGCACGAAATCGCTGGTGATCTTCTGGTCGTCCAGCAGATCCTGCACTTGCCGCAGAAAGAACGCGGCATCCTGAACCCCCGGCGCATTGTCGGAATAGCCGCGACCGTAAAGGTCGAAGGTCAGAACCCGGTAGCCGAGTTCCGCCAGCGCCGCCGCGCACCCGTTCCACACGAAGGACGGGGTGGTCAGCCCGTGCACGCAGACGACGACCGGTCCCTTTTCCGGCCCGGTCCAGCGATAGTGGGTCACGCCCTGCGACAGAACCGCGAACCGGCCCGGCGCGTCCGTGCGGGCCGCGGCGTCGATTTTCCGACGCCGGGTTTCCCGCCAGACCGGCAATGCGGCGAGCAAGGCCACGCCCGCCAGAAGGATCGCCCAGATCACAGCGCCGCTTGCCATCTTTCAAGGATGTAGCGGCTGGTCATCAGGTCCAGATGCGCGCCGCCGCCGTTCTTGAACACCGTGATGTCGTCAGGACCGTTCCGGGTGAAGGCGGCGAGGTCGTAGAAATCGGCGACCAGGTCGTCTTTCGAGATGACTCCCTGATCCAACGGGATCTGGATTTCGCCGATATGGCCGATGGTGGTGTCGAAACTGTCCACGAAGATCCGCCCGCGCGTCAATGCGGTGTCGTCCGCTTCGCGCATGTCGGGGCGGTAGGCCCCGATCAGGTTGAGATGCTGGCCGGGGCGCAGCCAGTCGCCCCGGATCACCGGGGTCGAGGACATGGTCGCGGTCACGATGATGTCGCTGGCCCGCACCGCCTGTTCCAGATCCTCCGCGACGGCGACGCCCGGCAGGGTTGCGGCCAGTTCATCCGCCTTGGCGCGGGTGCGGTTCCAGAGCGTGATCCCGGCATCGGGGAACCCGGCGGAAAAGGCGTCGCAGAGACCGGTGCCGACGGTTCCGGCGCCGACGATCAGGATGCGCCCGCTGTCGGGCCGGGCCAGCCGTGTCGCGGCCAGCAGGCTGTCGCCCACGGTCTTCCATTTCGTGACGAGGTGAAAGTCGACAAGTGCTTCGATGGTGCCGTCGCGGTCGGAATAGAGGCAGACGGCGCCGTTGACCATCGGGTCGCCGCGTTCGGGATTGCCCGGAAAGATCGTCGCCGTCTTGACGGCCATGCCCATGCCGTCGATCCAGGCGGCGCGCGACAGGAGCGTGTCCGGGTCCCGGTAGAGAAACGTGTCGCCGATCGCGGCCTTGGGAAGATCGTGGCCGCGGGCGATCGCTTCGGCCAGCCCGGTCCAGTCCAGCAGGGCCTCGCCCTCGTCGAAAGGGATGAATGGAACGGTCATGCGGCTTCCTTTTCGTTCAGCAGGCCTTCGGCCACCAGCCGCGCGGCCAGACCATCGGGGCCTTCGAAGAGGTGGGTCTGCCAGCCGCGGCTGGCGGCCATGGCGATATTGTCGGGCCGGTCGTCGGTGAACAGCAGCGCGTCCGGCGCGATGCCGCTGTCGGTTTCGACGATCTCGTAGATTTTCGGGTCGGGCTTGATGACCTTCAGGTGGCCGGAAATATACTGCCGGTCGAATTCGCGCAGGAACGGATAGTGGGTGGCGGCGTAGTCAAAGCTCTGGACGCCGAAATTCGTGAGCGAATAGACCGGCACGCCCCTGGCGCGCAGGGCCCGCAGCAGGCGGACCGACCGCGCGATCTCCGGTTGCGCCAGTTCGATCCAGTGATCGTGCCACATGCGGATCTCGGCCCGCCAATCGGGATAGGCGTCGGCGGTGGCATAGATCGTGTCGGTGAAATGCCCGCCCAGGTCGACGCGGTCGTTCATGCCGTGCAGGTCGACCCTGTCGAACATGGCGCGGCGGCGCTCCGCGCCGATGGCGCGATCATAGAACCGTTCAGGTTGCCATTCGATGAGAACATTGCCGATGTCGAAAACGACGGCCTGCGTGGGCATGGTGATTGGTCCTATCCGTTTCGGGCCGCGGCCCGGATTGCGCGTTCCAGCGCGTCAAGGAAACGGGAGCGGTCCGCCTTTGTAAAGCCCTTGCCCGACCCGCCCGCGCCCAGCGGATTGGCGGCGCGCAGGTCGGCCATGAGGTCCCGCATCGCAAGCTGCTGGCCGATATTCGCGGCCGTGAAAGCCTCGCCATTGTGGCGCAGCACCTGCGCGCCGGCGGCGACGCATTTCGCGGCCAGCGGGATGTCTCCTGTCACCACCACGTCCCCCGGCCCGCAGCGGTCGGCGATCCACATGTCGGCCACGTCCGGGCCGTCGGGCACGATCACGGTCTCGACCAGCGGATTGGCCGAGGGGCGCAACCCGCCGTTGGACACGACGAACATGCGCAACCCGTGACGGGTCGCGACGCGCTCGGCCTCTGTCTTGACCGGGCAGGCGTCGGCGTCGATGTAAAGCGCCGCCAAGGGATCAGGCCCAGAGCGCCTGGGCGTGAAAGGCGATGTGGTCTTCCATGAAGGAGGAGACGAAGAAATAGCTGTGATCGTAGCCCGGCTGCAGGCGGAATGTCGCGGGCTGGCGGCGTTCGGCGATGGCGGCGGCGAGCGTTTCCGGGCGCAGCAGGTCGATGAACTGGTCGTCGCTGCCGGTGTCGATCAGGATCGGACCGTCAAACCCGGCCTTGCACATCATCAGGCTGGCGTCGTGTTTTTCCCAGGCCGTTTCGTCGTCGCCCAGATAGGCCGAAAGCTGCTTGCGGCCCCAGTCGGCCCCGGTCGGATTGCAGATCGGCGAGAAGGCCGAGACGGACCGGAAGCGGCCCGGCAGGTTCATCGCCAGCGTCAGGGCGCCATGCCCGCCCATGGAATGGCCGGTGATCGACTGGCGGTCGGGGTCGATGGCGAAGTTTTCGGTCAGCAGGTCGGGCAGGTCCCGGCTGACGTAGTCCCACATGCGGAAATGCGGCGACCAGGGGTCCTGCGTCGCGTTGACGTAGAAACCGGCGCCCTGCCCGAGATCGTAGGCCTCGTCATCGGCCACGCCCGGACCGCGCGGCGAAGTGTCGGGAAAGACGAGGGCGATGCCCTGATCCGCGGCCCAGGCCTGCGCGCCCGCCTTGGTCATGGCGTTTTCATGGGTGCAGGTGAGGCCCGAGAGATACCAGAGCAGCGGCACCGGGCCGTCCCTGGCCTCGCGCGGGAGGAACAGGCCGAAGGTCATGTCGCACTGGCAGGCGGCTGAGGCATGGCTGTAGACGCCCTGAACGCCGTCAAAACAGGTGTTTTCCGAGATCGTTTTCATGATGGGCAAGTCCTTTCTGCCGGGTTTCCATGTCAGCTAGCGGCGGTTTGGCCCGGCGTAAAGGCCGGGAGCCCGATGCGGCGGCATCAGGACCCCGTGACCCAGGCCACGATGGCCGGGAAGGTCAGGATGCTGACGGCGGTGGATACGAGAATGGCCGCGGACACCCGGTGCGGGGCGATGCCGTAATGCTGCGCCAGCATGTAGACGTTTCCGGCCACGGGCATGGCGGCGGCGGCGATCACGACGGTCGCGGAAAACGGGTCCAGCGGGAACAGGAACAGGACGGCGGCGCCGACGAAAAGCGGGTGCAGGATGAGTTTGCAGAAGGTGAGCCAGCCCGCGATATAGAGCCGCTCGGCGGATTTGCTGGCCAGCGACGCGCCGATGGCGAAAAGCGCGCCGGGGGTGGCCGCGCCGCCCAGGATGGCGAGGAAATCGTTCATCGGGTCCGGGATCGGCAGGGCCAGGGCCGACCACGAGAGGCCCAGAACGACCGAGACGATCATCGGGTTCTTCACCAGGCCCAGCGCGATGGTGCGCCCGATCGACCAGCTGATGCGCCCGTCGCGCGCGCCGCTGATCAGGATCACGATCAGGCTGGAGAACACGATCAGGTCGGTGGCCAGAACCAGCATCAGCGGGCCGATGGAGTCCTCTCCGAACAGCAGCACGAACATCGGCAGGCCCAGGAATCCGACATTGCCGATCACCGCGCATTGCGCCTCGATCGCGGCGGTGGACAGGTCGAGCCTGCGCAGGAAGCCGACGATGGTGGCGATCCCGTAGACGAAGGCGGTGCCCCAGAGATAGCCGGCGATCAGCCGGCCGTCGAAGACCTCGGCCAACCGGAGGTTCGCGGCAAAGCGGAACAGCATCGCCGACAAGGCGAAATAGAAGACGAACTTGGTCAGGTAGGCGGTCGCCTCTTCGCTGAAGAACCGTGTGCGACCGGCCCAATACCCCAGTCCGATGATGGCAAAGAACGGCAGCGTTCGCAGGAAGATTTCGAGCATGGGGCAGGGTTAACGGGCCGCGTGGCGGGCCGCAAGATGGCGCGGCGGCGATGTCGGGGTTCGTTGCAGTCCTGCCAGATTCTTGCCGGGAACCGGAGAGATCGAGCGGGACCGGGAATCGGGCCGCCGAGCCGGGGATTCGACCGGATGTGCGGCCTCACGCCCTAGCCGCTGCCGATCAGGATGCCGGCGGCAAGAACCAGAGACCCGCCCAGAACCACCTGAAAGACGGCGCGAAAGAACGGGGTGTCCATGTATCTGTTCTGGATCCACGCGATCGCCCAGAGTTCGAAGAACACGATGGCGAAGGCGATGGCGGTGGCGGTCCAGAATTCGGGGATCAGGTAGGGCAGGGCATGGCCCAGCCCGCCCAGCGTGGTCATCACGCCCGAAGCCAGACCGCGCTTGACCGGCGAGCCGCGCCCCGACAGTTCGCCGTCGTCCGATGCCGCTTCGGTGAACCCCATCGAGATACCGGCCCCGACCGAGGCGGCGACGCCGACCAGAAAGGTGGTCCAGGTGTCCTGCGTGGCAAAGGCCGTGGCGAAGATCGGCGCCAGCGTCGAAACCGACCCGTCCATCAGCCCGGCAAGCCCCGGCTGGACCCAGGTCAGGACGAACTGGCGATGGGCGGCCATGTCCTCGTCGTCGCGCGTGGCCGCGTCGAGATGCGCATCCGCCAGTTCGCCGGCGGTGGCCTGATGACCCGCCTCGGCGGCGGCCAGATCGCCCAGCAGCTTGCGCGTCGCCGCGTCTGACGTGCGGGCGGCGGCCGACAGGTAGAACCGTTCCGCGTCGCGCTCCATCGCCTCGGCCTCCTCGCGAATCCTGTCCAGCCCGAGGTTTTCCACCAGCCAGACCGGCCTGCGGTTGTAATACCCGGCCACGTGTTCGCGGCGGATCAGGGGGATGGTCTTGCCGAAGCGGCGCGTGTGCAGGTCGATCAGCCGGGCGCGGTGCTCGTCTTCCTCGGCGGCCATGCCGTCGAACAGTTTCGCGCTGGCCGGATAATCCGCGCGCAGGTTTTCCGCGTAGCCCCGGTAGATGCGGGCGTCGTCTTCTTCCGAGGAAATCGCCAGGGCAAGGATCTCCTGTTCCGACAGATCCCGAAAGCGTTTGCGTTGAGCCATGAATCGCATGAGCATCCTCACTTAGAACTATTCTAAACATATCCATGGCGCCGGGAATGACAAGCGGCGACATGACGGGTGTTGTTGAAACTGAACCAATCGGTTTATGTTGGGTGCGGACCAATCCGCAGGGAGACAAGATGAGCCATCCGGGGACCATCCTGCGCACCGGGCGCAAATTCGACCAGGTGCTGGTCGGTGCGCGCGAAGTGTTCATGACGGATGGATTCGAAGGCGCGAGCGTCGATGACATCGCGAAGGCCGCGGGCGTGTCCAAGGCGACGCTCTACAGCTATTTTCCCGACAAGAGGCTGCTGTTCATCGAAGTGGCGACGACGGAATGCACCCGGATGGCGGACCGGGCGCTGGACCTGATCGACCAGAGCAAGCCGCCACGCGAGGTGCTGACCATCGCCGCGGGGCAGATCGTCCCCTTCCTGCTGTCCGATTTCGCGCAGCAGGTGTTCCGCATCTGCGTGGCCGAACGGGAACGGTTTCCCGAACTGGGCCGCGCCTTTTTCGCCAGCGGGCCGGAAATGGGGTGCAACCGCCTGATGGCCTATATGACCGAGGCGAAGGCGCGGGGCGAACTGGCGATCGACGATCTGGAAATGGCGGCGGAGCAGTTCTCGGAACTGTGCAAGGCCAAGCTGTGGGTGCGGGCGGTGTTCGGCATCCAGACGCGTTTCACGCAGGCGGAGATCGACGACGTGGTGGAGAACGCCGTGGACACCTTCCTCGCCCGCTACGGGGTGTGAGGCCGCCCCCGACATCTTGTGCCCGATGTTCGACTGACCCGATTCGAGAGGTTAACGCCCTTGGATTACAGGCGAATCGGGGTGTGCCATGCGTACATACGCCGTACACATCCCGTGCACAGACGATGCACGCCGCTTGTGGGTGGGACGGGTGTTAACACAAGGGGCGGTGCAAAGGTTGAGGCGGGGTTGATGTTGCAAAATGTGATTGGAGGCGTAGCGCGCCTTCTTGTGGAGTCAAAGCGGCCCTTTCCGGACAACTGCCACCGACCCTGATGCTGCGCTGCCGCCCGTCGTTCCGGTCATTCAACTCAGCCACAAATCCGGGCGGTGAACAAATCTGTGTCGTACTGGGTGGACACTATTGACGCCGCACTGAGCGGGCCGGATAGGAACTATGCTTGCGAAGATCTGAGGTCTTCAAGGTAGCCTCCAAGTTCGTCGCCATAGCCCCAGCCGGTATTGGCAACGCGTTGATATTCTTTTTCCAGCCGATGCAACCAAGTTGCCGTTAGTTCCGGGTCGGCTTGCGCAGATAATTTTTTCACAATTGCACTGTTCCCCAACCTTGGGCCGCCGAAAGCTGGAATTTTCCGGCTGTCTCACGATGACGGGCTGGTTGCGCCATCGGGACAATGCTGATATTGCCTTATCGAATTCCGGGTCAATCAATCTTGGAGTAACTGAGTGATCCGTCCGGGCCGGGTCTCCAAATATAGCCAGGAGGGTCGTAGTCGTAGGGTTGGTAGTCACACATGCGATCTGACTGAGATTCTACATTTCGCTCCTCGCCAGGCAGGGATTTAAGTGCGTCGTCCACCACTACGGCAATCTTGTAACCCCAGACTTCGGCTCCGGTTATGTGATGCGGAGCAATACGTTCCAAGACCTGCACCTCAGCGTGCGGATCAAGCGGATGGCTCGGCGGCCGGTTGTCACTAATGATATACGGAACGTGACGCCCACGGCGGGTAAACATGTCCTCAAAAGCCTGATCATCAGACAGCGCTCCACCCCGAAGAATTTCGGTCTTGGCAGCGTTGGTGTATGCAAACCGACAACGATTGTTCCAAAGTATCTCTGGACTCAAATGAAGCAGGACCCATGCAACATCCCCTGATAGACGGCGATATTTGGCTTTCATCATCTCGAAGTTGGGCTGCTCGATAGACAATGAAATAGCCTCACGAAGTCTATCAATCCTCTCTGAAGCGCTTATTCGAGTCGCTATGCTCCGGATAGCCATGTCAGCTCGCGACAGAAGCCCATGCTGGACGATTGATTCTACGTTCTCCAATGCTGTGAAGTGAAGGAGCTTCGTGATACCACGCCTCTGAGCGATTTCACGAATACTGTCTGCTGCGCTCATGCTCCGATGCCCTCGGGCCATTTGCAGTGTATGCACCATTTGCGCATTACCGATTTCGCGAGGCGAACGCACGATATATGCCAAAGATAACAATAATTGCTACCACTGCCAAGAAAATGGTATCGAAAATATTGCTGCTGCCAAGCTGCTCTTCAATCGCCGAGGGAACACGCATCTGTCGATCCTGATTCTTTCTTGATTAGAGACTATTCGAACTGAAGCGACAATTCCGCAGCGTCTGGCCGACCCTGTGTCTGTGCACGTAGCACCTGAGCCCTAATCCCTAAGCCGCAGCAATCCCGCTACATTCCTTGGATGTAACTTCTAATTGGGGCGAGTAGCAAGGCCGTCGGGAGTAGTGCTTTATCGAGCCAGCTGGTGCGTGTTCTCCCGTAGGTCAAGCGGGTGACGCTGTGGATTCCCGGCTGAATGTCCGCTTCCGCAGTGGTCCGAACGTGCTGTCGCACCTGCGGCGAACGACGATAATCCGCCCATCCGAGCCGTGCCAGCGCCGGAACGGCGGCCCTTGATTCCGTGCCTTTGGAGTGAGTGGCTGGTGCGGCGCTGGGATGGTTGGATCGTGGCCTAATCCAACCGGCGGACGAGGATCTGGTTGCCTTCGCCGCGCTTGGTTTCGAAGAGTTTCAGGGTACCGATCAGGTCGCTGAGCTTGCGTTTGCCGTAGCTGCGCGTGTCGAAATCGGGGTTGGCGGCGGTGATGTACTGGCCGATCTGGCCCAAGGTGAACCATTCGTCGTCCTGCTCGATCGCGTCCATGGCGCGGATCACCAGCTTGGACGGGTCTTCGAGCGGGGCGGGGGCGTCGCCGGACTCATCGGGTCTGGCCGGTTTCGGCTTCTGTTTCTGCGGCTCGGCGACCAGGTTCTCGACATAGATGAAGCGCTTGCAGGCCTTGACGAAGGCGGCCGGCGTCTTGCGCATGCCCATGCCGAACACGTCGAGCCCCTGTTCGCGGATGCGGCTGGCGAGCCGGGTGAAATCGCTGTCCGAGGAGATCAGCACGAAGCCGTCGAAGCGCCCGGAATGCAGGATGTCCATGGCGTCGATCACCAGCGCGATGTCGGACGCGTTCTTGCCGGTGGTGTTGGCGAATTGCTGGTGCGGCACGATGGCGAGCTGGGCGAGCTTGTCCTTGCTCCAGCCCTGCGGGCCGCCGCCGGCGAAATCGCCGTAGATGCGGCGGATGCTGGCCTCGCCGAGGGAGGCGATTTCCTCGAACATCGCCTCGGCGAATTTGGCCGAGATGTTATCTGCGTCGATCAGGACGGCGAGGAGCGGGGGTTTGGTGGGGTTGGTCATGAGTCTGCCTATCCGAGTGGCGGGCGCGTCACAAGCGGCGATACATCACCAGCGCGTCGACATAGCCCTTTTGCGGGTGGCGGAAGGCGCCCGGCAGGCGGCCCACGGTGGCAAAGCCCGCGCGGGTCCAGGTGTCGATGGCGCGGGTGTTGGTGGCGACGACGAAGTTGAACTGCATGGCGCGGAAGCCCGCCGCGCGGGCCGTGGTCAGGGCGTGGTCGAGCATCGCCCGCGCCACGCCCTTGCCGCGTGCGGCGGGGGCGGTGACGAAGCCGCAGTTGCAGACATGGGCACCACCGCCGGGCTGGTTGGTCTTGAGGTAGTAGCTGCCGAGCGGGGTGCCGTCCTCCCCGGCGAGAAAGGTGCCGTGATCGGCGCCGCACCAGTAGGCGAGCGCGTCCTCGCGGCCGATGTCCGGGTCGATCGCATAGGTGTCGCCTGCCCGGAACACCGGGCGGAGCATGGCCCAGAGCGCGTCGTCGTCGGCGCCGCGCAGGGCCGGGCGCAGGATCAGGGTCAACTCAGCCCCTCCGTCTCGATATGGATCACCTCGCCGCAATGCTTGCAATGCACCGCTTCGGCCTCGTGCAGCACCAGCCCGCAATGGAGGCAGGGCTGGCGCAGCTTGTCGGGGCGGAACAGCACCTGGATCAGCCGCAGGAACAGGGTGACGCCGAAGATCATCACCACCACCGAGATCAGGCGGCCGGTGGTGCCCGGCAGGGTGATGTCGCCGAACCCGGTGGTGGTCAGCGCGGTGACGGTGAAATAGAGCGCGTCGGCATAGTTCCGGATGTCGGGATTGACGAGATGCTGGGTGGCACGGACCAGCCCGGTCATCACGAAGAGGATCGTCACGATGCCGAAGATCAGGATCGCGTAGCGGAACCGGTAGGCCCGGTCGCTCTCTCCCTCGTAGAGCCCGCGCAGCTTGTTCCGAGTGCCGCTCAATCCTGCCCCCTGGCTGTTTCGCCCGAGTGTTCGCCAATGCGCGCCGCGATGCAAGAATGTCGATCATATGGCGGGAACGCGCCTTGTCCGCAGGTGGAGGCCGAAGCCCCGGCCTGCGGGCGGTCGCGCCGCAGATCGCGGGGGAAGGCCGGGCTTTCGTGGGGTTTGTGAAATCAGGCGGGGATGTCACGCGATGCGGGACCGATCTCCCTGTTTTCCGGTTGCGGCTAGGTTTCCCCGGCGGCAAGCCCCAGAGAGAACATCAAGAGCGAAATCGCCCCGAGCCAGGCCGACAGCACCCTGAACGCGATTCCGACCCAGGGCCATGTATAGCGCTCTCTGATCGCCAGGCTGATCCCGGCGAGGTACAGCAAACCGATACTTGCGCCAACGATCGACCCGGACATGGTGAACAGCCGATCCCGAACCGGCCCATCGTCCGGGATCGAGGCGACGCCGATCAGAAAGCCTCCTGCCGCAACCAGGACGACCGCCAGGACATGGAGCCTGCCCGGCACGAGCGCGGCCAGCGCACAGGCCGCGAAGGCTGCCGCGAACATCGCCGCATCAAGCTCCGCGATATCCGGAGCGACGACGAGCCCCACAATGCCGGAGATCGGGAAGACGACGAGGCGATATCTTTCCGTCTCGGTGGCAAATCCGCCTGCGAGAAGTCCCAGGCCGATCGTCAACAACACTTGCGAGGGCGTCGAGAACGGGTGCAGAAGCCCGGTATAGAACCCCTTGATTCCGGGGATCGGGCTATGCGCATGGGCCGGGCCGGCCGCCAGGACGAATGGAAGCCAGGCCAGACGCCAGGCTTTGATCACGTCAGGCGACGCCGCTGAGGAAGGCGATCCCGGCAAAGGCAATCAGTCCACCCGCGCCCCGGACCGCCACACGCCCTGCCGGCCACCGGATGAGCAGGCCAAAGGCGATACCGGCAAGATGCAGCAACCCGGTCGATATCACGAAGCCGACCGCATAGGCGAAGGGGTTGACCGTCGCCGGAAGCTCGGTGCCATGGGCATAGCCGTGAAAGATTGCGAACGCGCCGACGATCACGGCGGACATCCAGATCGGCGGTTTCAGGGCGAAGACAATCATCAGACCCAGCACGACGGCGGACAGCGCGATGCCGGTTTCGATCGCGGGCACGGGAATGCCGATGATACCGGCGACGGCGCCGAATGCCATGACAAGCGGGAAGACGACCGGCAGGATCCAGATTGCGGGCGCTCCGAGGAATGCGCCCCAGAGACCCACGGCCACCATCGCCGCGACATGATCCCAGCCGAGGATGGGATGGGTAAAACCGGCAACGAAGCCTCCGCCATATCCCTCGCCGGTATGGGCGAGCGCCGGAAAGGTCGCACTGAAATAGGCCAGGGCAATCGCCATGAGGGTGAGCGTTGCGCGGTTCGGCATGGGAAACCTCCTTGAGGCGACGTTTGATCCCGGATTTTCTACGTTACCGGAAAAAGGAACTCAACCGGAGTTGGTTGGCGGTATCGGGTCCGAATCCGGATTTCGCGATTTGCAGCCGCCGCAGGGGCCGGCGGCTGCTTGGAGAATAGTTGGGGGCCGGGCCGAAACCCGTGTCGGGCTGGCATCCCGGCCCAGGGCCGCCGCCTCAAAACTCGACGACGGCGCGGATGGATTTGCCTTCGTGCATGAGGTCGAAGCCCTTGTTGATGTCCTCGAGCGCCATGGTGTGGGTGATCATCGGGTCGATCTCGATCTTGCCGTC